>CAMAVS010000004.1 GCA_945861665.1 Chitinophaga pinensis
CTAACTCATTTATAGGGGAAGTTTTTCTTCTAAAAACTTCCTCAATATCTCCAATTTGGACGTATTGGGGAAGTTTATTTGTTTATTTGTTTCCCTTTATTTTTGTAATATTTTATCTAATTTACTTTGTATCAAAACTCTTTTTACCATTTCTAAAGCTTTTAAAGCCAGGTTTTACTTCTTGCTTTTCGGGATTGTATTCAGGTACTGCACCAAAACTTGTAGGAAGTTCTGCTTTTTTTATTTCACTGCCAATTAAATCTTCAATTTTTTTAAATTTACGTTGATCGCTTGGGTTAATAAAGGTAATAGCAAACCCTGTGGTGGCTGCTCGGGCCGTTCTTCCCACACGGTGTATATAATCCTCAGCATCGTTTGGCACATCGTAGTTCACAACCAAACTAATGGAGTCAATGTCAATTCCGCGGGAGAGTATATCTGTTGCTACCAAAGCTTGCAGTTTTTTATTTCTAAAATCCCTTAATACTTCATTTCGGGTGGCTTGTTCTAAGTCGGAATGTATGGCGGAAATGTTTATGCCTGCTCGTAACAATTCCTTCTCAAGTTTTTTAACATTCTCCTTAGTGGAAGCAAAAATGATAATACTTTCCAAGCTTTTGCCTTTTAGTATTTCGGTAATGAGACGTAGTTTTTGAGCATCGTAAAGTACATAGGCACTTTGGTCAACTCCCTCAGCCGGTTTTGAAACAGCAATGCTAATCTGTTCGGGGTTATTTAAAATTGTTTTAGCAAGCCCTCTAATTTTACTTGGCATAGTAGCTGAAAACAATAAAGTTTGTCGCTTTTTAGGCAAATAATTAATTATTTTATTTATATCATCGCTAAATCCCATATCCAACATCCTGTCGGCTTCATCCAAAATAAGGTGTTCCAGTTTGTTAATTTTTACATAACCCATATTTAAATGCGCAATTAAGCGGCCGGGCGTAGCAATAATAATATTGGCACCTTGGCTGAGTGCTTTTTTTTCCTGTTCAAATGAAATACCATTGTTTCCGCCATATACAGCAATAGAGTTTACACTGGTAAAATAGGCAAAGCCTTCAAGGGCTTCATCAATTTGTATTGCCAACTCGCGAGTAGGGGCAATAATCAGTGTATTGATATAATCGCAGGGCGATTTTATTATCTTATTGATTACAGGAAGCAAATAAGCCGCAGTTTTTCCTGTTCCTGTCTGTGCACAGGCAATAATGTCGCGATTGTTTTGTATAAGTGGTATTGCCTGCTCTTGTATGGGTGTTGGATTATCAAATCCCATCGAAAAAAGTCCATCTGTTAATTGTTGCTCAAAGTTAAAGTCTTTAAATGTCAAAATATTTTTTAGTTAAATGTTTATATACCTCAAAGATAGTTAAAATAAGGGTTTGATAAAATAGGTTTGATGGTGTAGTGTTTTATGTTAATTTTGATTAAATAATTTAACTAATAAAAAATGCAAAAATACATACCAACACTTAGTTGATTTGTTTTTAAAATTGCTGTAAGTGCGCAATCAATTGAATCGGGCAGTCATTTTACTCCTGGTTATATTAAAAACGGAACCGTTTAGAACAGCAGTCACGTTACCATTGGTTATGGTAACGGTGTAAAGCCAGAGTGGGCAGCTGTTGTGTATTTCTTTTTTAAGTTTTAGTGTGCAGCTTGTCCCGGCAAGTTGACTTTTTTTTGAATTTGTTATTGCAAATTTTTAGATTGATATATATTTAGTGAAAATGAATATTATGAAAAATTTACTACTTGTTTCTTTTGTGTTGTTTACTTCGGTGCTAAAGGCGCAGAATTTAACCTCGTCAAACTTGCCCATCGTTGTTATTCAAACATTTGGCGCTGTCCCAATTCCCAATGAACCAAAGGTTCCGGCATTCATGGGTATCATAAAAAATGCCAATGGTGTGCGTAATAGTACCACCGATCCTTACAACGATTACAGCGGTAAAATATTGGTTGAAATGCGTGGCGCTTCTTCCCAAATGTTTTCGCAAAAGCAATATTCTATTGAAACAGTAACAATGCAAGACAGTAGTCGCGATGTTTCAATTATGGGTATGCCTGCCGAGCACGAGTGGATTTTGTACGCTCCTTACAATGATAAAACACTTATGCGAAATTATATAGTGTATAATTTAATGAGAGAAATCGGACATTGGGCTCCACGCACTGAATATTGCGAAGTAATATTAAATGGTGATTATAGAGGTGTATATATAATGGTTGAAAGTATTAAAAGGGATAAGAACAGGGTATCTGTAGCAAAAATGGATTTAGACGATAATGCAGCTGACAGTTTAACAGGAGGCTATATTTTTAGAACAGATTGGGATGGTGGTTTTGTTCATTATCCTAAAAATGGAGGAACGCCTCAGCAATCAAATTATATAACAAGCTATGTAAATTCAACAGTGGATGGTATAATGAACTCGGCCAATTATAATAATCCGGTAACAGGTTATAATAAGTACTTAAAAGTATCAACATTTATCGACTATATGTTAATGATAGAGTTTTGCGGAAACCAAGACTCCTATCACGCAAGTACTTATTTTCATAAGGAAAACATCGCAAACGATAGTGGACAAATAAAAGCGGGTCCGGTTTGGGATTATAATTTTGCATTTGGAATTAGTCCTTGGTATGGCTCCACACATAGCTTGTGGATGTACACTACCGGAAACGGTGGGATGAATGGTTGGATTAATAGAATGATGCAGGATACCAATTATGCAAACAAGGCGCGTTGCCGATGGGATTGGTTACAAACAAAAACGATGGATACGGTTTATGTATTTCATAAAATGGATTCCATTGCAAATTTATTATCCGAATCTAGAGTTCGACATTTTACCAAATATCCTATTTTGCCTGCAGGTAGCTGTGGCGATTGCTACAACAATTACAGTCCATTGCAGGAGCCATCAACTTATGAAGGTGATTTAAAATATATGAAAGATTGGATATCAAGAAGGGTAGCTTTCTTGGATTTTAATTTAATTGGTACTTGCCACGAGGTAGGTATTGATAAAATTACTCCTACAAGTAATACCTATATGCTTTTGTACCCTAATCCAGTTGAAAATAAATTGTATTTGAATGTATTTTTAAATACTACAGCAAATATTTCTGTCGATATTTTTAGTGCAACAGGTGAGTTAATTCTTCATAAAGAATTAGGACTTTTAAATGCCAACGATTATACATTCTCTGTTGATGAATTTACGGAAATATCTTCCGGATTATATCTTTTAAAGTTGAATTCCGGTTCACAAACTTCTACAAAAACATTTATTAAAAAGTAATGCAATGAAAAAAGGTGTCATCCTACTAAGCTTTGTAACAAGTGCAAGTTTTGCTCAAATTTGTTTAGTTACCGATTCGCTGTGTAGGGGTGTTTTATATCAATGTCAAAAAAGTAGGTGATGCAAATGTGTCGGCAACGAATTATACAATGCCTAAATGTGATATTGCTAATGGAGTATATTTGTGAAAGTAGCGTATAGCGAACAAAGTGTAGAGGTTAAAAAGTTTGTGAAACTGTAAAATGTTTTTAGTAATTCTTTACTGCAAGCATTACTAAGGTACAGGCCTCAATAGCCTCTATTCCATTTTTTATGAGCAATTGCTCAAAGGCTCTATTCTCTGTACCTGGATTAAAAATTACACGTTTAGGTTTTAAGTTAAGTATGTAATCATAATAATCTGCTTGCCTTTCGGGGGCTAGGTATAAAGTAACAGTATTAATATCTGTTAAAATGGGTCTATCATTTAATATAACAATTCCATTAATAGTTCCTTTTTTATTACCAATTGGTATAGCTGTATATCCTTCTTTAGTTAAAGTAATTACAGCTTTGTAGGAATACCTTTCGGGATTATCCGATGCTCCTAGTACTACCGTTCTTTTATCCATTATGTGTATAAAAGTATAAATAATAATTAACCCACAGTTTGGTGTAGAAAACAAAATATTGCCAATCACACATAAGTTTTATATGATATTTAGTTAATTTTATATCTTTACTCTCATAAACTAATATAAATACTAAAACGGTAAAATGATACGAACAGCTAGTGCACACTGGGAAGGTACAGGAAATGAAGGTAATGGAAATCTTACTACACAAAGTACTGTTTTGAATAAAACGCAATATTCTTATAACACTCGTTTTGCGGAGGGTATTGGAACCAATCCTGAGGAGTTAATTGCCGCAGCGCACGCTGGTTGTTTTACAATGAAGTTGAGTTTCCTTATTACAAATGCTGGTTTTACACCAGGATATATTGATACCAAAGCTAATCTTACTTTTGAGGACGGAACAGTAAAGTTAATTCACTTAGAAGTAAAAGCAAGTGTACAAGGTATGGATGCTGCTATATTTGCAGAAGCTGCTGCCGATGCAAAAGTGAATTGCCCTATCTCAAAATTGCTGAACACAACCATTACTATGGATGCTGCTTTAGTTTAATAACCATAAAACAGGAGAAGTTGTGTTCTGTAATAAGAATGCCACTTCTCTTAATTATTAATACGCTCCATTCCTTTTCCTCATAATCCATTCAGCAGCAAGCAAAGCTATTAGCAAAAAGAAAACCCATTTAAGGTTAATAACATCCAGTAGTTTTTTTTCGGAGTAGGATACCGTCTGAATGTCTTCGCGTTTATCAAGCAATTGTTGCAGCTTATCCCATTCATTGCTGTATAACATTTCGCCACCGTGCTTATGTGCAAGGTTATATAATAATTGGTGGTCGGCAGTAGTATTGATACTTTCTGCCAACAAACGGCTAATGGTAAATTCACCTTTTTGAGTCAATATTTTTTCACCCACTTTCGCTCTTGCTTCGTATTTATATTCGCCTGAAGGAAAATTGCCTGCATTGAGGATATATGCATTGGCTGTTTTTGAAAAGGTAAAAGGATATTTTTTATTCTCGTTGTTTGTAATTATTATGTTTACTTCAGCTGCGTTAATGAGTTCGTAGCTTTCGTTGTACAACTCTGCCTCAAATTGTACGGCTTCATTTTCGAAATAGTTGTTTTTTGTAATAATGCGGAACAGGCTTTTGTCTGCTTTTACAGAAAGGTACTGAACCACTTTATTGATCAACTCATTAAAAATATTTTGATTGTTGTGTGCTAAATAGTCGTTTAGTTTCCATCGCCAAATACCTTCACCTAAAATAATACCCACTTTTTTATCGTTCACTTTATTAAAAACAATCAAAGCATGTTTACTGTCTACCGCTCCAATTTGTTGTGTTGCCAATACATTGCAGGAATTACTTGTTTTATAGGTGCCATAAGGTGCCAGTAAAGGCGGAAAATATTTTAGATAGTTACGCGCCTCTTCAGTTATTGTAAATAAAGGGAAACTGTTGTTTAATACTGCCTGAACCTCATTTGGTTTTGAACGCGCACCGCCAATATTAACACCAAGGTTATAGGAATTAAAAATGGAAACATTGCTTTGATTGCCTAAAATATAAAGTGACGAACAGTTGGAACTGTTTACATCAGCTATTAACTTGTTATAGTTATTATCAAAAGAAGGGATTTGATGTAGAATAACAAAATTATAACCGTTGACACTTTTGGTAAAATTATCTGCCAATGCAAATTCTACTTCGTAGTTTTGGTTGCTTTCAATGGCTTGTTTTAATACGTTAATATCCGGGTGTGGACTGGCAGCAAGTATGAGTACTTTTTCCCTTCCATCTATCACATCAATAAAAATATCCAGCACATTGTTGCTAAAAGTAACCTCATCGGGCAATTGAGGGAGGCTTACTTTGTAATGCTGTAAGCCTTTTTGCTTGGCTTCAATTTGTACTCCAATTTTTTGCGTAAAATTAGTTGAGTTAATATCTATCTTTTGTGAAAACAGTTTTTCGTTTCCTTTGCTAACCGTTACTTGTGTTGATTTTCCTTTAAATTGTTTAGCATCAATTAGTATTTCAATGGGGAAGGAGTTACCCAAATAGGTTATGCGGTTGTGTGCAGCCTTTGATAGAATTAAATCTTTCTTCACAGAAGTATCTCCCAAGGCAATGGTGTAAATGGGTATTTTAAATTCATCGGTAGCATATATCGGACTTTCTCCTTTGTTATATAAACCATCTGTAGCCAATATTAACGCACCCACATTACGATTAGCATATTTATTATTTAATTCATTTATGAGTGTGGATATATCCGTTTGCTTTTCACTAAAATCGAATTTCTGTTCGCTGCTTATTTTATCACCAAAAGAATAAAATTGCACATCAAATTTATTTGAAGCTTTTTCTATAAAGTCGTCTACTTGTTTTTTGTACTCGTTTTTATAATAGCTCGAGTCTTTTCCAATAATTAACGATTCCGAATTATCCTGAGCAATAAGTAAAATAGGTTTTTCGAGCTCACGAGTTTGTGTTTTGATGAGTGGAGAAAGCAGTAAGAAAGCCAATATAGCCACTACCTTAAACCGGAAAATTGCCATTAGGCGTACAGTCCAAACAGATAGTTCACTGAATTTTTTTTCCTTGCTATAAAGTACAAATGAATAAGCCGCTCCTGCCAATAGACAGAAAAAGCTGAACCACCAAGGATACTCTGTTATAATTTTAAACCCCATCTTTTACATCCAACACCAATCGTTTATTAGGTTAACATTCCGCCACACACATTAATTACTTGTCCTGTAACATAAGCGCTATTATCAGAAGCCAAGAAAGCCGTTACATTTGCAACATCTTCAGCCGTACCGACTCTTTTAAGAGGTATAGCATCTCTCCAACCCTGAACTGTTTTTTCGTCCAAAGCACCTGTCATTTCGGTTTCAATAAAACCAGGAGCAATGGCATTGCTGCGTATATTGCGTGAGCCCAATTCCAATGCAACCGATTTAGTAAATCCAATAATACCTGCTTTTGAAGCTGCATAGTTCGACTGACCTGGATTTCCTTTCACACCCACAACCGAACTCATATTGATGATGGAGCCTTTGCGTTGTTTTAACATTGGTTTTTGCACCGCTTTGGTAAGGTTGAAAACCGATTTAAGGTTCGCATTCATTACCTCATCCCATTGCTGTTCACTCATGCGCATCAACAAGGTGTCGCGTGTAATACCGGCATTATTTACTAAAATATCAACCGTTCCGAATTCGGCAACAACAGCTGTAACTAAATCATCGGCAGCTTTAAAGTCGGCAGCATCCGATTGGTACCCTTTGGCTTTAATGCCATACGTTTCTAATTCTTTTTCTAATGCCAAACCTTTTTCAACAGATGAAAGATAGGTAAAAGCAATATTTGCTCCTTCTTGAGCAAATTTTAAGGCAATACCACGACCAATACCTCTGGATGCACCTGTTATGATAGCCACTTTGTTCTCTAGTAATTTCATAAATAAATAGCTGTTAATTTATCTGCAATATTAACGATATATATGATAGCAAAAAAATAACGTAATTTTGCGCTATGAATTTGAAAATAGGCGATAAAGTTCGTCCTCTTAATGAAGTGGGCGAAGGACTTGTAGTGTCAATAGATAAGAATGATTTGGTGCAGGTTAGGGGGGGAGATGGTTTTGAGATGCCTTATGCCAAAAAAGAATTGGTAAAAGTTTACGATGAAAAGGATGGAGAGGAAATTATAGAAATAGAGTCAGCTGAAATAGATAAAGAGGAAGTCAATTTTGAAGAAGAAAATGCACAATGGGAAACAGACGCGGATTCTCCTTCACCTCTGTTGGAAGGAGTATACCTTGCCTATGAGTTGATTCAGCCAAAATATTTTTCAAACTCTGCACTGGGCTTTTGTTTAGTAAACAATACAGCATACGATGTTCAGTATAATGTGCTTATTAATGCTGGTGGCTCAATGCGTTCCATTGCATTTGATAATTTATCGGCTAACAATTTAGTACTGCTTGAGAAAATTTCAAAAACAGCTATTGAAGCCTATTGTTCGGTAACAGTTCAGCTTTTATTTAATAAAAATGTTTCTTTTCAACCGCGTCAACCATTTTCAGATACTATAAAAATTAAGCCTGCTAAGCTTTACAACCCATCGGGTTTCATAAAAAATAATTATACAGATAATATAGCATTTTTTGCTCCTGTACTGATTACCGATGTAAGCAACAATACTGTTAAAATTACTCCCGATATAGCGCGAAATATTGAAAATGCTATTTTGAGCAAAGAGAAAAAGAAACTTACTATACTATCTAAAAAACACTTTCGTAATTCTGAATTATCGGAAAAGGAAATTGATTTACACATTGAAGAATTGGTAAATAACAGCCGAAGAATGAGCAACGGTGAAATAGTAGAAGTTCAGTTAAATCATTTTCAACGTGAGCTGGATAGTGCTATTGCACAGCATTTGCATAAAATTGTATTCATTCACGGAGTAGGGACCGGCAAACTTAAAAACGAAATTCATACAATCCTCAAAACCTATACGAAAATTCGTTTTCACGATGCATCATACAGTAAATACGGTTTTGGAGCTACAGAGGTTATTATTAAGTAGTTTCATCTTAATTCTTTTTATTAATTTTGATGCTCAATAAAAAACACTTAAAACGTTTATGAAAAAAATACTTGGATTATTCTTAATAATAATATTTGCTTCTTGTGGCACTGATAAAAAAGAAAGTGAAGAAAATGCTGTTAAAGCGCCTACAAAATTAACCAAGGAGCAATGGTTGAAACAAATTGGTGATGTAGAAAAAAAGATGAATGAAAATCCCAATGAGCCAATAAATTCCGCTGTTGCGAACATTGCAATTGATTTTTACAACAAGTATTATTTGAATTTTCCAGATGATGAGAAAACACCAGATTATTTATACAAAGCAGGGGAGATATCCAGCGCATTGAATTACTCCGAACCGGCAATCAATTTTTTTAAAATTATACACGATAAATATCCTTCCTACAAAAGAACTTCGTCTTGCTTGTTTTTACAAGCATTTATTTACGAAACACAATTAAATGATACAGCCAAAGCAAGGGTAATTTACCAACAGGTTATTCAAAAATACCCCAACACACAATTTGCAATTGATTCAAAAGCAAGTATCGACAATTTGGGAAAAACTCCCGAGCAACTCATAAAAGAGTTTGAAGCAAAAAATAAAAAGAAGTAAAAAATATTTACTCACACTGCCACATCGTATTCCCTCAAGGCGTTATTCAAGGAAGTTTTAAGGTCGGTGCTTTCCTTACGTTTACCTATAATTAACGCACAAGGTACTTGAAAATTGCCTGCAGGAAATTTTTTGGTATACGAACCCGGGATTACAACCGAGCGTGTAGGTACTCTTTCCTTATATTCAATAGGTGTATCACCTGTAACATCAATAATTTTAGTGGATTTAGTAAGCACCACATTTGCTCCCAATACGGCTTCTTTTTCAACACGTACACCTTCTACTACAATACAGCGAGAGCCAATAAAACAAGCATCTTCAATAATAACCGGTGCTGCCTGTATAGGCTCTAACACACCGCCAATACCAACACCACCACTTAGATGAACATGCTTTCCAATTTGTGCACACGAGCCAACTGTTGCCCAGGTATCTACCATTGTTCCACTGTCTACATAAGCTCCTATGTTTACATATGAAGGCATCATAATAACACCTCTTGCCAAAAATGCTCCGTAACGTGCCACAGCGTGAGGAACTACACGTACTCCCAAGGCTTCGTAATTGGTTTTTAATTTCATTTTATCATAAAACTCCATCGGACCGGCATGCAATGTTTCCATTTTTTGAATTGGAAAATAAAGTATCACCGCCTTTTTTATCCACTCGTTTACTTTCCAACCTTTTTCAACAGGCTCTGCTACACGTATTATTCCCTTGTCGAGTTGCTCAATTACATTGCGAATGGTTGTTAAAGTTTTCTCGTCTTTTAATAATTCACGATTTTCCCAAGCGGCTTCTATTATTTGTTGCATAAAAATGGTTTATGATGATAATTAATTTCCCAAAATTAAGGATTTTAAAACAAAGGGTAAATTTTAATAACTTGTTAAATACTTTGTGTTTGATACTAGCCCTTTTGATGTAGATTTGTATAAAATTAAAACAGCACAATATGAAATTTTTCATCGATACGGCCAATCTTTCACAAATTAAGGAAGCACAAGATTTAGGGGTATTGGATGGTGTAACCACCAACCCGTCTTTAATGGCGAAGGAAGGCATAAAAGGAGCCGACAATATTCTTAAGCACTATGTTGATATATGCAACATCGTTGACGGTGATGTAAGTGCTGAAGTAATTGCTACCGATTATGCAGGAATGATAAAAGAAGGGGAGAACCTTGCTGCTTTGCATCCTCAAATAGTAGTAAAAGTTCCAATGATTAAAGACGGTATCAAAGCCATTAAATATTTTTCTTCAAAAGGGATCAGAACCAATTGCACTTTGGTGTTTTCAGCTGGACAAGCATTATTAGCTGCTAAGGCGGGTGCAAACTATGTTTCGCCTTTTATTGGTCGCTTAGACGATGTGAGTACCGATGGATTATCGCTTATTGAAGATATTCGCATCATTTATGATAATTACGGTTACGAAACACAAATATTGGCTGCCTCTGTGCGACACCCAATGCACATTATTGATTGTGCAAAAATAGGTGCTGATGTAGTTACCTGTCCGTTAAACGTAATTACATCTTTAATGAAACACCCGCTAACGGATAACGGCTTGGCTACTTTCTTAGCAGATCACGCAAAAAACAACGGGTAAATTTTTAAGCGGTTAACAGTTTAATTTCTTCGTTGCTAATATCAACGAGCCTTTTTTTGTAAAGATTTCCAAGGGCTTTCTTGAATAACTTTTTGCTTATACCCAGTTGGGCATATATTTCTTCGGGTGCCGAATTGTCGGATAGTTTCAATACACCTTTGTTTTGTTTTAATTTTTCAAGTAAAAATAGGGTGTTGTCATCAATAGATTCAACACCTTGCTTCTGTAAGGATATATCAATTTTACCCTCTTCTCTTAATTTCTTAACATATCCAATTGTTCTGTCTCCTACAGCAAGTTTGGAGAATATTTCGTTTTTGTAAATGAGTCCCCAATACAAATTATTGATAATTACATTGGCACCCATTTCGGTAAATTTGCTTACCAAAATATCAACTTGTTGACCTTCCTGCAAATCAACATCTTCGTGCTTTAGAAATTTATTTACTTTAGCAGATCCTATAATACGTTCGGTAAGTTCGTCAATAGTAACGCCTACAATATAATGTTTGCCTTCTTCCATCTTCGATTGTTGCTCCCGAAAGGGTACAAATAAATCTTTTTCCAATCCCCAATCCAAAAAAGCACCGATGGGTGTAGCTTGCTTTACCTTTAAATTGGCAAATTCGCCCACCATTACAATCGGTTTTTGGGTACTTGCTATTAATCTGTCCTCAGAATCACGGTATACAAAAACCTCCAAGTTAGAACCTACACGTGCATCGGTAGGAATATATTTCATTGGAATTAAAATTTCTTTTTCGTTAAAGAGCAGGTATGCTCCAAAGTCGGTAAACTTAATTACTGGTAACTGGTGTACTTTTCCTATTTCGAGTTTCATTCCAAGTTCTTGCCGTTATATTTGTCTGCTATGCTCTCAAACAATGAGGTTACAAGTGATAAAATGAAGCTAAATAACAGTGCCCACCAAAAACCATTTACGTGAAATCCATCCACTAAATAATCGGCAAGCAAAATAATGATTGCATTTATAACAATAAGGAACAATCCCAAGCTAACAATGGTGATAGGTATTGTGAATAAAACGATAATTGGTTTTACGATGGCATTTAAAAATGAAAGTACTGCCGCTACAATTACTGCAATTAGAGGTGTGTCAACCCTAACACCTTTTAGGAAGTACGAACTAACTATAACAGCAAGTGCAGAAACAAATAGCTTTAGTATAAATTTCATCTAAGTGTTAGTAGTAACGTAAGCGAATTACCTTTGCCAAATATTTAGCCAAGCGCATTACCTGACGGGTATAACCATATTCATTATCATACCAAACATATAGCACCACATTTTTACTGTCTTGCGAAACAATGGTTGCAGGACTATCCACGATACAAGCACAAGGATTACCAACCAAATCGGTTGAAACGAGCTCGTTGGAGTAGGAGTACTGTATTTGTTCTACCAAGTCGCCTTTTAAAGCAGCATCTTTAAGGATTGCGTTCACAGCATCCTTTGTGGTAGTGTTTTTAATTGCCAAACTTAATATAGCCAATGAAACATTAGGGGTTGGTACACGAACAGCGTTACCGGTAAGTTTTCCTGTAAGTTGTGGAAGTACTTTTGCGACAGCTTTATCAGCACCTGTTTCTGTAATTACAAGGTTGAGCGCAGCAGCACGACCTCTTCTGTATTTATCATGGTAATTGTCCAGTAAATTCTGGTCGTTTGTATATGAGTGTATTGTTTCAATGTGACCGCGCTCTATTCCCAAGGTTCCTTCTATCACCTTTAAAACCGGAACAATGGCATTGGTGGTACAAGACGCAGCGGAAAAAATCTTTTCCGTATCACTGCTAAATTCTTTTTCGTTAATCCCGTAAACAATGTTGGGGATATCTCCTTTGCCTGGTGCAGTTAATAAAACGTGACTTACACCTTTTGCCAATAAATGTTTGCTTAGCCCTTCACGGTCTCTCACAATACCTGTATTGTCAATTAATAAGGCATCTGTAATTCCGTATTCCTCATAGTTAATGTCTTCAGCACTTTTTGCTGCGAGCATCAACACGTGATGTCCGTTAACAATCAAAGATTTATTCTCCAAATCTTCCACAACAGTTCCCGGAAAAGGACCATGAACAGAATCTTTTCTTAATAAATCGGCACGTTTTGAAATGTCGATATCTGTATTACTTCTAGTTACTATGGCTCTTAAGCGTAATTGCTCACCTTTTCCTGCCTGAGATATCAATTCTCTTGCAGCCAAACGGCCAATTCGGCCAAATCCAAACAAAATAACGTCTTTAGGTGTTATGCTACCTTTTTCATTGCCAATAAAGTCTTTTAAATTCCCCCTTACGAATTCAGCAATTTTAGCGCCTTGTTTTTTCGCAGGCAACCATTCGCCACCCAATCGTCCAATATCTATCCTAGCAGGCGCTATCTCTTCAATAGAATTAATTTCTTTGGCGAGTGCAAGAGTATCCTGCACATTAATAGGCTCCTTTATAATATTGTGAGCATATAAATGCAAGTTTAAAATTTCACTCGGACTTCTATCAATTAATTGGTTACGGAAAATTATAAGTTCAACTGATTTTTCAAACCATAAATGACCAATTACGTGAATAAGTTCAACAGCAGCCTTCTCTTTTTCAATCCATTCGTTGAGTTTACTTTCATAGTCGTGTTTAACTTCTTGGCTTGCCATAAAATTTGTTTTTTTTAAATGCTGAATAAAAAAATCGGATTTTGAGTGCTTTTGTTGTTATTCTGCTAGCACTCAAAATCCGATCTCATAAAATGTTCATTAATTGACGATTAACCCAAATAACCTTTTAAGTGTTTGCTTCTAGATGAGTGTTTTAAGCGTTTTATGGCCTTTTCTTTTATTTGCCGAACCCTTTCGCGTGTAAGGTCAAATTTATCCCCAATCTCTTCTAATGTAAATTCGTGGTTGTATCCTATTCCATAAAACAATTTTACCACATCTCTTTCTCGGTCTGTTAAAGTGGATAAAGAACGCTCTATTTCACGTTGTAGTGATTCGCTGATAAGCATACTGTCTGCTTTTGGCGAATCGCTGTTAATTAAAACATCCAATAGGGTGTTTTCTTCACCTTGAACAAATGGTGCATCCATAGAAACGTGTCTTCCAGACACCCTTAAGGTATCAGCTACCTTATCCTCAGGAAGCTCCAGCAAGGACGCTAACTCTTCGGCAGAAGGGGTTCTTTCAAACTCTTGTTCTAATTTTGAAAAGGCTTTGTTTATTTTGTTTAAAGAACCAACTTGATTTAATGGTAAACGAACAATACGTGCCTGTTCAGCTAAAGCTTGAAGGATGGATTGACGAATCCACCAAACGGCATATGAAATGAATTTAAATCCCCTTGTTTCATCAAATCGCTTTGCCGCCTTAATTAATCCTAAATTTCCCTCGTTAATTAAATCGGGTAAACTTAAGCCCTGGTTTTGATATTGTTTTGCAACAGAAACCACAAAACGAAGATTAGATTTGGTCAGTTTTTCGAGAGCAACTTGGTCGCCATCACGAATTTTTTTTGCTAAAACAACTTCTTCTTCTGCACTTATAAGTTCCTCTCTTCCAATTTCTTGAAGGTATTTATCTAATGAAGCACTTTCTCTGTTGGTGATGGATTTTGTTATTTTTAGCTGTCTCATTTTTTTATTTATTTACTACTTAACCTTACATTTATTTAAACCCAAAATATAATATTTCGCAAAGGTACTTTAAAAATACGTTGGTTCAACCTTGTTTGTCGAATATTTTTTGACAATGGTCGTAAAGAATTCGAAATCCGTTACGACCAAAAACTTACAATCCAAATCCATAATAAGCCCTTAAACCATTTGGGTAAATCCCCTCCATTAAAACTCCTCCTGTTTTATTGTCCAAAATGCTGCTAATGTCTTGTACAGAGCTAATTGGTTTCTTATCAACGTGTGTGATTATAAAACCCTCTCTAATGCCAGCATTTTTTAGTTTTCCATTGCTAAGCGTCATTACCTTTAAGCCATTGTTGATTCTTAATTTTTTCAACTCTTCCGCTGAAGGAACATTAAAGGTAGCGCCCAATACATTGATACTTTCTACTTTTTCCTTTTTTACCACATCGGTATTACCATTTTTGTTCTTCAAAACAACAGGTATTTCCATTAATTTTCCCAATCTGGCAAGGCTGATATTTATTTTATCACCTGGACGGTATTTCCCAACCTGTTCTTGCAATTCAGGTGAATTATTCACCGCTACATCACCAATTTTCATAATAACATCACCCTCTTTAATTCCTGCTAATTCAGCACTGCCGCCATCTACCAATCCCGAAACATAAACGCCCTTGTATTCTTTTATACTGCGCTCTTCAGCTAGTTTAGAATCAATTTCCCGCATATAAACACCCAAAAATCCTCTTTGTACGGTACCGAACTCCAATAAATCATTCATTACTTTTTTTACAATGTTTACTGGCACAGCAAAGGAATATCCGGAATAGGATCCAGTATTGGATGCTATGGCCGAGTTAATCCCCACCAATTCTCCTTTTGTATTTACGAGTGCTCCGCCACTATTGCCTGGATTTACTGCTGCATCTGTTTGTATAAATGATTCTATAGGGAATATTCCTTTTTCAGGATTGTTTTCCAGTATATTTATATTTCTACCCTTTGCGCTGATAATACCTGCCGTAACAGTTGAAGTTAAGTTAAAAGGGTTTCCAACGGCCAATACCCATTCTCCAACTCTAACCTCATCAGAATTTCCATAATTTAAAAAGGATAAGCTCTTCTCATCAATTTTAAGCAAAGCAAGGTCAGTAGTGGGGTCTTTTCCTATTACTTCCGCAGTATATGTTTTATTGTTATTCAGCGTGACTTCAATTTTATCGGCTCCATTCACAACGTGGTTATTGGTTGCTATGTAACCATTTTCAGAAATAATAACTCCCGAACCGGAACCCATAATTGGCTGAGGATTTCCTCTGTAAGGACCAAAGAAGTCGCGAAAAGGATCATTCATACTATTACTGAAATTATCGCCTTGCGACATTGTTTTAATGTGAACCACTGAATGAACCGATATTTCTGCCGCTGTTTGAAAATTAACAGCCCCCTCGGGAGTGGCACCACTTACAAACCGAAATTCTGTTTTCGGTGAAGTGTTGGTGAATGATGGTTCTGCTTTTTTTTCTACAAATTGGTAACAAACAACACCGGATACTCCTCCGATGATAGCTATTAAAGCTGAATTGATTATTTTTTTCATACAATAAAAATTTTAGTTTTTATATACTTTTGACAAATCAAAAATTATGCCTGTTCATTTAATGCAAGTATAACGAATAACACGCATTGCTTGTTGCATCTGCTGTTCATTTGTATTGTTAATTATTGTTAAGCATAAAATGCGGGAAATGTTGTAATTTTGGCAGATAATGAATGATAAAAAACATAGAATTCTACTTTTTGCTTTAGGCATAAGTCTAGGTATGCTTGCGGGAGGGGCATTTGTTTATTTTTCAAATAAAGAAAACGACAAAAACACTGTTTCGGATAGTTTCATTGATGATATTGTAAATCGGGTAGGCGGTTTGATACGCTCAAAAGATGATGATAGTAAGAAGGAGAATGAAACAAAGTCAAACAGGTCGAACAAACAAAAAGCGAAAAAAGTTGCGAATGATATAGAGCAAAAGGAAGATAATGAAAATAATACTTATGATTCATTGAGAGAAAGAAATGAGATACTTGGAACAAGTGACACAACACTAGTTGATTCAATGGATGTAAACTTTAATCAAGAAAACATTGTCGTTAAAAAAGATGTATTATTGACTTCATCCAATATCTTTATGTATAATTTAGATGTTTCCGATAAAGGAGACTTGCGTTCCGATTCGATTCTTAAATTATCCTCAGGATTAAAAGATGAAAATAAAATTGTTAACTCAAGGTACTCCTTCAATGTTGAGTATTGGCAGTCACCTATTAATTACAAAGGGTATAAGCTGGGTAAAAACAAACTTGTATTATTCGGTTTTGACGCAGGTAGTGCAACAAAAATGTATTTTTATAAAGACGAAGTTTATTTAAAACAAAAAGATATCTATTACAGACTAGAATACACAAATGATTTTAAAGCCTTTGAAAAGGTTATAAACAATACTATTACCTCACAGCTACAGCAAAATAAATTATGAAAATTTCATTTTTTAAATACCAAGGAACGGGTAATGATTTTGTACTAATTGATAATCGAAGCCTTTCATTTAAGCGCAATAATTGTGATTTAGTAAAAAAAATGTGTGACCGGAGGTTTGGCATAGGTGCTGACGGTTTAATGTTATTACAAAACAAAGAAGCTTTTGATTTTGAGATGGTTTATTACAATTCAGACGGTAATGAAAGTAGCATGTGTGGCAATGGAGGCAGGTGTTTGGTTGCCTTTGCGCATTTTTTGGGAATCATAACCGAAAAAGCTCATTTTATTGCAACAGATGGGGAACATTTTGCCTTTATTAACAATAATGTTGTTCGTTTGAAAATGAATGATGTAAAAGGCATAGAGGTAGGGGACGGCTTCGATTTTTTAAACACCGGTTCTCCACACTATATAAAGTATGTAGATGCGGTTAAAGATTTAGATGTGTACAATGAAGGGAAAAAAATCAGATACAATGAGCGTTTTAAAGAGCTAGGCACCAATGTGAATTTTGTACAAGTAGAAGGGGACGGTATTTTTGTAAGAACCTATGAAAGAGGAGTAGAAGGGGAAACCTATTCTTGTGGAACAGGCGTGACGGCTGCAGTATTGAGCTATGCTCAAATAAAAAGTGATATAAAGCAATGCAAGGTGAAAACCCTTGGAGGTGATTTACTAGTTACCTTTAATAATAAAGGAAAAGGTGAGTATAAAGATATATGGCTAGAGGGGTCTGCTTTACTTATTTTTGAAGGTGCTTTTGAAATTTAGGCAATGCTTAGAATTGATCATATTGTACCAGCTAAAGAAGATGCATTATATAAAGGTTTGTATATTGTAATTATTCATCTTTTTAGAATTCCGCCTCATTTATTTTTAGCATTTAATGGGAAGCTCTTTTCAATTACAATTTCAGGGCCAAAACCCAATGAGCCGATTGAAGGAATTATAAGAGCTTCGTCACAAAAATTTTTCCCTATTTTGTTTTGTAAAATAAAAGAAAACAATATTGCCGAGGAATATATTTTAAAAAGTCTTGAGAAAGCTGTTGAAAAACATCAAAAAGTAAGCCTTGCTGGAGCAACTTGCTTGTCGCCATTGAAGAGTTTTTTCGAAGAAGTTTATTCTTTAAATATGAAAAATGTAAATTTTATTTTTGATTTTATTCCCTTATTGGAGTCTGAAAAGTTAATAGAAGCTTATTATAGTATTGGTTTTAGCGATACTTCCCTAACAATAAATAGCTATGGTCAGAATGAAATTGACCAAGAAATATTAAGGGCTTTAAGTTTTCAGTAATTAGTATTAAAATACAGACAAATTACTATATTTACGCAATTTTTTTGTATGAAGAAAAGTATAGTATTTCTAATTGCACAACTGCTCTATTTATCGGGCTTTACTCAAAATAACTATGTTGATTCATTGTTTGTGTTAAGTCAAAGTAAAATTGAGAATGCAAATTATATTGGAGCATTAAAGGATCTTAATTTAGCCATTTCAAAGGAGAAAAACAGTGATGATGCCTACTACAGAAGAGCATCTGTAAAAATGCTATTGTTAGATTACAGAGGTGCTAGTCAAGATTTAAGTAAAGTTCTTCAGTTGAATCCTGAGTATGAAGATGCACTCTTAAAAAGAGGATATTGTAAGTTGATGTATGGCGATTATAAGTCTTCTGTTGTAGATGCATCCAATGTATCTCGTTCCCAATCGGAATCCTATTTGTGTTATGTTTATAGGGCTAGGGCAAAAGCTTCTATGGGCGATCAAAGAGGTGCAATTGCAGATTTTAGCAGAGCAATTGAATTTAATCCGAATAGGGTAGATAAAATTTATTTTGCTCGGGCACAAGCTAAATTTAAAATAAGGAATTTTACAGATGTAATTATTGATTGCAATAAGGCTATTGCTTTAAAGGATGATACCGCTGCCTATTATTTTTTGAAAGGTTTTGCGAAGGAAAGTCTGGATAATTATATAGAAGCCATACAGGATTATAATCAAGCGCTTGTTTTGCAAAACGATTACGTTGAAGCCTTAAACAATCGCGCTAACTGTTACTACAATAACGGTGAATATCAAAAAGCTGTGAATGATGTAAACAGATCAATGGAATTAATGAGCCTTAATTACCAATGCTATTTGGTTCGTGGAAAAGCCCGCCAACAATTAAATGATTTTACAGGAGCATTAGATGACCTCAATAAAGCTATTGAGTTGAATGTTGAAAGTCCCGACCCTTACATATTAAGATGTAAATTAAAAATTAAGTTCGATGATAATGAAGGCGCTATTAACGATTGCGATAATATACTTGAAAAAAGACCGGATTTCATATTTGCCTATGTTACACGTGCCAATGCTAAAGTGAATTTAAACAAGGTGTCGGAAGCCTTTATTGATTTTAATAAGGCAATAGAAATGGACCCTAAAAATGCGACCTATTACTTTGAAAGAGGAAAAGCAGAATTTAAGTTTTTACTTTATTCGAAGGGCATTTCCGATTTCTCGAAGGCTATAGACTTAAATTCAAAATATGGCGAAGCCTTTTATTATAAAGGATTATCAGAATTTTATATACTTGATTCAAAGGCAGCGGTTATTGATTTTAAAAAAGCATTATCATTCAATTATAAAACACCTGAATTGTATCATTACTTAGCTATTGCATATGTTGAAATTGGCTCCGAAGTAGAAGCAAAAGAAGCCAGTGCTTTATTAACTGAAATTTTCCCACAATATGTTTATCAAAATGAAGATTCATCGAAAATTTCAAATTTATTGACTTTAAAAGTGGCAGAAGACTACATCTTCAATTCAGAAGAGAAGGCAAAGGAAGGCAATTATTCACTTTCAACGGTGGATGTGTACACAAAAATGATTAATATGATGAAAGAGCCAAGTGCAGAACATTATCATATGAGGGGAAATGCACGTTTAAAATCAAGAGATTTTAGGGGTGCAGTAAGAGATTATACAAAAGCACTTTCTTTAAAACCAAATTATTCGCTTGCATACATCAACAATGGAATAGCCAAATCCGTTTTAGGTGATAATGAAGGTGCCATAGCCGATTATAATAAAGGAATTGAAACGAACTTGAATTACACCTTTGTTTATCTTGTAAGAGGTAATGCAGAGTCGGAAATAGGCCTATTAGAAGCTTCTATGAAAGATTACAATGTTGTATTGCAAGAAAAGCCAGATTATGATGAGGCACTTTATTATCGTTCATTATTGAAACTTAAGCAAAAGAATTTTAAAGGTTCGATTGAAGACATCACAAAGGCAATTGCCTTAAATCCTCCTAGTGTCGAAAAATACTATTATCAAAGAGCTGTGTCAAGATATAGTAGCGAGCTTCATCGGGAGGCACTGCCTGACCTTAATTCTGCTATAGCTATTAACAAAGACTTTTCTGATGCCTACCAATTAAGATGCAATGTTTATTGTGTATTGGAAAAGTATTCAAATGCATTTGATGATTGTGATAAGGTAATAGAATTACAACCAACAAATATTGCAGCTTATTTTAAGAGAGCACAAATAAAAAATAAATTAGGTGATTTTGATGGAGAAGCGCAGGATTACGATCAAGCAATTCGTTTGAAACCCAATTATTATACTGTATATTATTACCGAGCACTTTCAAAATATAATAAGGCTAATTATAATGATGCTTTGGTTGACCTTGATATTGTAGTATCACTTCAGCCTGATTTTGTAGATGCATATATATACAGAGGCAAAACAAAGATACAATTGAATGATGGTAGGGGTGCGGTAAAGGATGGTACAACAGCACTTAATTATTTACCTAACTATGTGAATGCCTTAATTATGAGAGGATCTGCAAAAATTAATGCAGAAGAGTATGATGGTGCAATAAAAGACTTTGAAAGAGCTTTGGCAATTGAACCTTTAAGCTCGGATGCTTTTATGGGTAGAGGTAATGCTAAAGACAATAAAGAAGATTATAAAGGCGCAATTGAAGATATTTCTAAGTCAATTGAATTGAATCCGGACAATGCTTTGGCTTACTTTTATAGAGGAAATGCAAAGTTCAATAAAAACGATATTGATGGTGCTTGCCTCGACTGGAGCCGATCAGGTGAGCTTGGATACAACAACGCTTACCTATATATAAAAGATAATTGTTCAAAATAAGATTCGGTTCGTTGAATTCGTATTTGTTTTCTACAGTATATTTGTTAAATATATAATCACAATGATAGCTATACGAATTATTCTTTTGATTTTTTTATTTTCTACTGGAATTTCTTTCGCTCAAAAATCAAAAGAAAATTATGTTTCAGAGGGTATCTTATTGTATTCTAAAAAAGATTATTTAAATGCATTAAAATCGTTTGAAATTGCACTTATTATGGACTCTACTTATGCCGAAGCTTATTTTTATAGAGGAAGGGTTAAGTTTAAAAAAGATGATATTATTGGTGAAATTCAAGATTACAATATGGCAATTTTATGCAATCCAAATTTACCGAGCCAATTTTTTGAAAATGCAAAAGTGAAAGCTGATAATAAAGATTATATAGGTGCCTATGAAGATTGTGCTAAAGCCTTGGAACTAAAGCCAAACTCAAAAGATATGTTGCTTTTTAAAAGTCAATTATTGTTAGAAAAGCACGATTATTTTGGTTGTGTTAATTCATTGAACAGTCTTATTTTACTGGACCCCAAAAACGACCAAGCATATCTTATTAAGGCTATGGTAGAAGTGAAGTTGGAAGAGTTTAGTGATGCTTTTTATAATTTTGATAAATCGATTGAGCTGAATCCTTTAAATAGCGATGCCTACTTATATAGGGCATTGTTTCGCGACCAAAATAATAAATACGTGGAAGCCATTGAGGATTATTCTAAATACATCGTAATGAAACCCGATAATGCACAAGCATATCACTTTAGAGCCATTTCGCGACTTAAAAATAACGACAAACAAGGTGCTTGCGAAGATTTTAGAAAAGCAACAGAAATGAATTACGTTGACTCATTCCAGTATTTAAAGGATAATTGCCAGTGATATTATTTCATTATCTTTTATATTACTTCATTATTATCCCTGTTTCTTATTTGCCTTTTCCCATTCTTTATGGATTTTCGACTGCTATCTATTTGTTTTTATATTACATAACTCCTTATCGTAAGAAAATTGTTTTGCAGAATTTACGCAGTTCATACCCAGAGAAAACAGAACAAGAAATTCAAACGATTTGCAAATTGTTCTATAAGCATTTAGCCGATGTTATTGTTGAAAGTATAAAAGTGTTCACTGCTTCACAAGAAGTATTATTAAAACGAATGAAATGTGTTAACCCCGAATTGCTAGACGCTTATTATAATAATGGAAAAAGTGTAATATTAGTAACCGGACATTATGCCAATTGGGAATGGGCAGCAATTACTGTTGGAACAAATAGAAAACATTATGCTTTGGGTATTTACCAAGTAATTAAAAATAAGTTTTGGGATTCTAAAATGCAACAAACGCGCAGTAGGTATGGTACCAATTTAATGAGTACGCGTGAGGTTGCTCAATTTTTTGAGCGATTTAAAAACAAATTAAGCTTGTATGGTTTTATTGCCGATCAAACTCCGTCCAATCCTGATAAGTGCCATTGGATGACTTTTTTAAATCAGGATACTCCAGTAATGTTTGGTGCCGAAAAGTACGCAATTGAATACAATTATCCTGTTCTGTACGGCAAGATAACAAAATTAAGAAGGGGTTATTACCAAATTGAATATGTTCCAATTTGCGATGAGCCTACTAAGACAAAAAAAGGAGAAATTACAGAATTGCATACACGTTTCAATGAGCAAATTATTAATGCAGCTCCCCAGTATTGGCTTTGGACACACAGGAGATGGAAGCATAAAAGATAATATTCTTATCTTGTTTCGATAAAATGAATTCCCGAAAAAAAATAGCACTCCTATTAGGCCCTTTGCTTGCATTTATTATTTATGCAAGTGCCGACTTATCGCCAGGCAACCCAATGGTTACTAAAATGGCTGCCATAGCTGTTTGGATGGCTGTATGGTGGCTAACAGAATCTGTACACCTTGCTGTTACAGCTCTTTTACCAATTGCATTAGTTCCCATATTAGGAATTGCAGATTCAAGAACCATTGCACAGCAATATATGGATCCCATTATTTTTCTATTTATTGGTGGTTTTATTATTGCCTTTGCAATTGAACGCTGGAATTTACATCAACGCATCGCTTTAGGCATACTAATGAAAGTAGGCGCAAGTCCGTCCCGAATATTGTTTGGGATAATGCTTACTTCATATCTTATTTCAATGTGGATATCGAATACAGCAACTGTTATGATGCTTATTGCGATGGTATTGGCAGTAATAGTTCAAATAGAAAACCATTTTAAGGAAGAACATCATTCGCATAAAATGGCAACGGCTTTACTTATAGGTTTAGCATATTCAGCTAGTATTGGCGGAATGGCAACCCTTGTAGGTACACCAACCAATATGATTTTTTTGCGCGAGTACCAAGAAAATTTTCCTATGAACAATGATATGAACTTTTTTTCTTGGTTTAAAATTGGCTTTCCATTGTCGCTTGCCCTTCTTCTTGTTGCTTTTTTTGTTATAAAAATTCTATTCATAAAGAAAGATGTTTCATTAACCTTAGACAAAGATTATTTTTCGGCAGCTTACAAAAAGCTTGGTAAAATGAGCTATGAAGAGAAAATAGTAGCACTTGTATTTGTATCAACAGCGTTGCTATGGTTTACCCGTGCAGATATTGATTTTGGATTGTTTACTTTGACGGGTTGGAGTAATTTGTTTCCTAAGATGGATTATATCCAAGATAGCACTGTAGGAATAGTTATGGCATTATTACTTTTTATCATCCCTTCCAAAAATATTAAAGGAAGGGCAATTATTATTTGGGACGATGTAACAAAACTTCCTTTTGATATTGTTCTATTGTTCGGAGGAGGTTTTGCGCTAGCTAAAGGTTTCGAACTTTCCGGTTTAAGTACCTGGCTGGGATCGCAACTGCAATTTAACTCCGAAACCAGCCTTTATATTCTATTGTGTGCGATGTGTGTACTTGTTACAATTATAAGTGAGTTTGCTTCCAATGTTGCCTGCATACAACTAATGATTCCAATACTTATTGCCCTACAGAAAACGATAGATGTACACCCTTTGATGTTGATGGTTCCAGCAACCTTAGCAGCATCTTTGGGATTTATGTTGCCAGTTGCTACTGCCCCAAATACTATCATTTTCGGAAGCAAGCGTTTGCGTGCGAACGATATGCTAAAAGCAGGTTTTGTGCTCGACCTTGCAGGTGTAGTGCTGATTGTAATTGCTATGATGATAGTGGGGAAGTACTTGTATCATTGAGATTTATTTTCATTTCGGAAAAAATTTCTATTTCATAAGGAAAATAAGTAAGTATATTTCTTTATTTGAAATTATTTTGCGTTTACCACATTCATATTAAAATAGGATAACTCTTGAATAATTAAGAAACGATTAACTGTTTTTAATTCATTAACAATTCCTTCGCATTCTTTATTGCAGCAGCAGTAGGGTTTTCGGTGCTTAGCATTTTTGCAATTTCTTGTATGCGTTCATCTTTGTTCAGTTTTTTAATTTGAGAATGAGTTTTGTTTACCTTTTCTTGCTTGTAAACAAATAAATGTGAGGAGCCTTTGGCTGCAATTTGCGGCAAGTGTGTAATAGCTATTACTTGCATTGTGTTTGCCATTTTATCCATTATAATGCCCATTTTGTTGGCTATGTCACCCGACACTCCTGTGTCAATCTCATCAAAAATAATGGTGGGCAATTGTTTGGAACTGGCTACTAAGGATTTTATACTCAACATCAAGCGCGACAATTCACCGCCAGATGCAACTTTGTTCAATTCTTTTACAGAGACTCCTTTGTTGGCCGAAAATAAAAACACAATGTTATCCTTGCCAAGTATATTTAGTTCATTTAATTCGCTCTGTTCAATTTTTAGCAGCGCATTCGGCATTCCCAATTCAGAGAGAGTTTGTTGCAATTGTTTTTCAATAGGGGAGATATGTGATCTCCTTTTTTTTGAAAGTTCAACAGCCTGCTTTTCCAATACTTTTTTATCGGCAACAAGTTGTTGTGTTACTTTTTTTATAGTATTTTCAATTGAATTAAAGTCAAGCAGTTTTTTGTCAAGATCTACTTTAATGACGATTAATTCTTCAACGCTTCTAACACGGTGTTTTTGCTGAAGGGTATACAATAAGTTTAATCTGTCATTAAGTAATTCAAGTTTTATGGAATCAAACACAATATTGTCCTGTACATTTTCAAGTTCATCGGATATATCCTTTAACTCAATAAAAGAGGTATTAATTCGAGAACTTAATTCTTGTAAATCATCTCCAAATTTAGCCAAGTCAGCTGCAGAAACCTTAATACTGTTTAAGGCACTTATTAAACTCGAATCACTTTCATTGAATGCCAACAATACATTCGCTATTTTCGATTTTATTTCTTCCGCATTATTAAGTATTGACAATTGTGATTCCAAGCTCTCCTGTTCATTTGTATGGAAATTTGCTTCTTGCAATTCATTGAATTGAAACAATAAGTAGTCGCTTTCTTTCTGAGCACTGGTTTCCTTCTCCGTTAATTTAATCAATTCGGCTTCGAGTAACTTACAAGCATTAAAATTTGCTTTATATGCTTTTAGTGCTGTGGTATTATCTGCAATAGCATCTAGAATACTCAATTGGAAATTATTGTTTTGTAAAGCGAGTGTTTCGTGCTGTGAATGAATATCAATAAGCAGTGCACTCATTTGTTTAAGCTGACTTAGTGTAACTGGTGTGTCGTTTATAAAAGCCCTTGAATTTCCGGCAGGGTTTATTTCCCTCCGAATTGTCGTGTGATTGTCGTAATCCAATTCGTGAGCAGTAAAAAAATCCTGTAATGCGTAATTTTTAATATTAAAAACTGCTTCAACAGTGCATTTTTTTGATTTGTCGTTTAAGGATGTTATGTCGGAACGATTCCCGGCAATTAATCCTAAAGCACCTAAAAGTATTGATTTTCCGGCACCTGTTTCACCTGTAATAATGGTTAAGTGCTCATCTAGGTCAATACTTAAGGAATCAATAAGCGCGTAATTCTGAATAGACAAATGCTGTAACATAAGTTAGTTACTATTTTGAATCTTCAAGTATTTATTTGAATTTCCGGGGTCGATATTGGATAATATGGGAACAATTTTAGCTTTCATATCACCAAATGATTGTGAAAAAATATTGATAATCTCATCCGATTTTGCCGTAAAAAAAATATTCATCAAAAAGGAAAGGGGGTTTGTATTAAATAATTTTTGTAAATTTTCAATGCTTTCGAAAATAATTTTCCTTCCTGATTCTAGGTCTGTTGCCATTATATCCAAACCTAAGCGGTGGTATTTATAAATTGTTGCCCTTAATGGTTTAAAATTGGGATTTAGCATATTTTCTACAAACCAATACCTGTTTTTTGTTCCTTCAAAAGCTTTCCACCCTTCGTAGCGGTAATCACTTTGTGCATTTGTTACAATTTGTTGTGCTTTTTGATAGTAAGGTGTGCCACCTTCTAAGGCATAAGAATCGTAATCTATTCCAATTATCATATAGGCATAGAAGGCCATAATAGATGTTAGGTTACTTAGAAATGTACTGGGATTAAACTCAAAATTTTGATTCTCAATGTACTTAAAAGTAAACTTCTCATCGTTGTAATTGAGCATTGTACTCGGATAGGAGGTTTTAAACGCAATTCTTCTTGATTGAACCTGAATAGTGCCTTTAAACTCATCAACGGATAGGGCAGATACAATGTTTATAAAAATACTGCACTCAATTCTTTCGTCTGTTTTATAAATATCTCCGGTCCATTTTGTATTATTCATAAATTCCAACATTGAGGTTCTTAGAGTTTCAAAAACACGTTTATCAACATTCGAAACGGCATCAGACTTAATAGTAACAGCACAATTAAGTTCTTGCGCATGAGCAGATGCAATCAAAAAGTATAAAAAAGAAAACAGGTACGTGAATTTTTTAATCATAATTAATGTGTGGGCAATCCTATTCCGATTATTTCATTTACAATGTCGTTGGCAACCTCTTGCTTCGATTTTAACTCAAATTTTCTAATATTATTGTGTTTGTCGATAATGCTAATCTTGTTTGTGTCTACCTTAAAGCCAGCACCAGTGTCATTTAAAGAGTTAAGTACAATAAAATCTAAATTTTTACTTACTACTTTCTTCTGTGCATTTTCAATTTCATTTTCTGTCTCTAGCGCAAAACCAATCAATACTTGATTGGTTTTTTTTTGTTTTCCTAATGTTGCTAATATATCTACCGTTTCGGCTAACTCGAGTAGGTGTGAACTGCTGCTTTTCTTTATTTTTTTTGTGGCAATCAGTGTGGGTTTATAGTCGGCAACAGCAGCAGAAAATACTGCAATGTTCACTTTTGGAAATATGTTTAAACAAGCTTCCAACATTTCATTGGCCGTAATAACATTCTGAATTAAAACATTTTCATTGTTTATAGTTTGAGAAGTTGGTCCACTTACAAGTATTACTTTTGCCCCTTTGTTTGCTAACGATTCGGCAATTGAAAAACCCATTTTTCCCGAAGAATGGTTTCCAATAAAACGAACAGGGTCGATTGCTTCGTAGGTTGGACCTGCTGTTACCAAAGCTGTTTTGCCATATAAAGGCAATGGTTCACTTAGCTTTTTGTTCAAATATTCTACTATGTGTTCGGGCTCCGCCATTCTACCTTCTCCTACTAATCCGCTGGCTAACTCACCGTTTTCAGCATCTATGATGTGAATGCCAAAAGAGGATAATGTGTGTATGTTTTTTTTTATTGCAGGATGTTTGTACATATCCAAATCCATTGCAGGGGCAATGTAAACAGGGCATTTTGCTGAAAGATACGTTGCTAATAATAAATTATCACACAGTCCGTTTGCCATTTTTGCTATGGAATTGGCACTGGCAGGCGCAACTAGCAGTATGTCGGCCCAAAGAGCTAATTCAACGTGATTATTCCATTCACCTGAATTCCCTTCTGTAAATTCAATAAAGACCTTGTTTTTTGAGAGCGTAGAAAGTGTAAGCGGACTAATAAACTCGGTAGCGGCTTTGGTCATAATGACCTTAACCTTAGCACCGGATTTAACAAGAAAGCGGGTAAGTATTGCAGCTTTGTATGCGGCAATACTGCCACATACAGCAAGCAATATGTTTTTGTCTTTTAACATTGCGAATGCAATGAGAATAAATGATTACTTATTTTCTTCAGTCACTTCCGGTTTACGAGAGTATATTTTGTCTTCAAGGTATTCTTGTATAGCAATCAAAGATGCCTTAGGAAGTTTTTCATAATATTTAGACACTTCAATTTGCTCTCTGTTTTCAAAAATCTCTTCCAAATTATCGCTGGTTGAAGCAAACTCGCTTAGTTTTTGAGTAAGTTCTTCTTTAATTTCAGTGCTTATTTGATTTGCTCTTTTTGAAATGATAGCGATTGTTTCGTAAACATTCCCTGTGTTTTTATCTAAATCTCTTAAGTCGCGGGTTACAGTGGTAACTTCTGAATTTGTTTTTTTAAAGTTCATTTTTTTTGTTTTACAGTTTATGATTTTTTGTTTATGTTCTTTTGGCAAGCTTCAAATATTTGTTCTGCTTGATTTAAATACAAGCTTTTTGGATATTTATCAATAAATTTATAATACACTTTAACCGTATTTTTTAATCGCTCAATTCTTTTATCCTCAATGCTGTTAATTGCCAAAAGGTAGTTCGATTTTAATGCTAAAAAACTTACCTCATCTCTGTAACGTGTATCAGGAAAGTCTTTTAAAATATTGTTTAAGGAAACAATAGAGGATTTGTAGTCACCCATATTGTAATACAATTTTGCGTTGTCGAAAGCTTTTGTTTCCAGTTTAAGTCGAAGTGCATCTATGTTGGTGTTGCATTCCATAATACGGTTACTGTTTGGGTACATTGTTATAAACAGCTGAAACTCCTCAATGGCACTAATAGTGTTTGATTGATCGAGTGTGCTTCCCGGTGAGTTTAACATATAACAGTAAGCATTCATATACATTGCTTCCTCAGCAAAGGTACTGTTAGGGTAGGTGCGTACAAAGTTTTTAAAATGGTAACTCGCCAAAATATAATCGTCCAAGCCATACTGACTATAAGCATAGTATAGCATTACCTTTTCGCCTTTTTCGTTTCCTCTGAATATGGTAACAAGTTCTTCTAACAAGCCCAATGCATTTTGGTATTTTTGCTTTTCATAATACTCCAAGGCTTTTTTGTATTTCAACTCGTAATCTGTGCTTTTGAGAAAACGATTGTATTTGCTACACGATGAAGCAAAGATGAGCAAAAAACCAATAAACACTAATGTCGCTTTTTTGAGCATACTGCAAAGATAAGAATTTTATTATTACACCGGTATATTTATCCTAAGTTTGCTATTATGTATTAAACCTTGTAGTTTCGCATCGGAATTAATTAAGCTAACTAAAAACGATAAAAGGTGGATTTATTTGAAAAAATCAAAAAAAATAGAGGTCCTATAGGCGAGCACGCCAAGGAATCGCACGGATACTTTACTTTTCCTAAATTAGAAGGAGAGATTGGCCCATATATGGTTTTTAGAGGTAGAAAGCGATTAAACTGGAGTTTAAATAATTACTTAGGATTGGCAAATCATCCGGAAGTACGAAAGGCTGATGCCGATGCTGCTTCCGAATATGGGTTTGCATCGCCAATGGGTGCGCGTATGATGAGTGGTAACTCCAATGCCCACGAAGAGTTAGAAAAAGGATTGTCTGATTATGTTCAAAAGGAAGATACCATACTTTGTAATTTTGGTTATCAGGCAATGGTTTCGGCTATTGACTGTTTGGTTGACAGAAGAGATGTAATTGTATACGATGCTGAAAGCCACGCATGTATTTTGGACGGTGTACGTTTGCATATGGGTAAACGTTATGTGTTTAAGCATAACGACATTGGCGATTGTGAAAAGCAGTTGGAACGAGCTACGAAATTGGCTACTGAAACAGGTGGTTCAATTATGCTCATTACCGAAGGCGTGTTTGGTATGCGTGGCGATCAAGGTAAATTGAAACAGATTGTTGCGCTTAAAAATAAATTCAGTTTCCGCTTATTTGTAGACGATGCACACGGAATTGGTACAATGGGAAAAACAGGTGGCGGAACAGGCGAGGAGCAAGGTTGTCAGGCAGGTATAGATATTTACTTTGGCACTTTTGCTAAATCTTTTGGTTTAATCGGAGGTTTTATATCAAGCGATGCGCAAATAGTAGAATATTTACGTTATAATATGCGCTCACAAATATTTGCGAAGTCGCTACCAACTCCTTTGGTTATAGGTGCTATAAAACGATTGGAGTTGATGCGCTCTAAGCCTGAGCTAAAAGCAAACTTGTGGAAAATTACCGAGGCACTGCAAACAGGATTAAAAAATGCAGGATTTGAAATTGGCGAAACCAATTCACCGGTAACACCTGTTTATATGAATGGATCCATACCAGAAGCAACCAATTTGATTATCGACTTGCGTGAGAATTTTGATATTTTTTGCTCAATGGTAGTTTACCCTGTAGTTCCTAAAGGAATGATTATACTTCGTTTAATACCCACTGCGGTGCATACTTTGGAAGATGTAAAAAACACGATAGAAGCATTTTCGAAAATTGAGCATAAATTAAAATCGGGTCAATATATGGCGGATAAAATTACTCCGGTTCATTTATAGTATTGTGTTTTTTATAAAAAGAAAAGGTTGACTTTTTTTGTTTTATTTTGGCAACGATACTATAACTTTCCTTCAGTTTGGAGTCACTGTCCTTTTAAATAATGAAAGTTAACGATCATTGTCCTGTTGAGGTTGAACTCTTCTACTCATTTTCGCCTTCTTTAATAATGTCTATTTACATTTCCGATAAACTGTATAGCTGAAAAATAAATTAGTATATGGGTTAGGTTTGTTTATTTTTTTATACTATAGTATACTATACAGCTTACCAAAGTGTAGTTTATATGATTTATTGAGCCTCTAAAAAAAGCCCTGAGTGACCTCAGGGCTTTTAAAATCTAATCGGCAGGAATATTACTCTCCCTTTTTCTTTTTTTCCGATTTTTCCATTTCCGATTTTAGGTTAGACAAGGCACTGATATCACCCAGTGTTGATTTCTCAATATTCTCTTTCACTTTTTTAACGGCTTTTTTCTCTGCTTTTTCAGTTTCCTTTTTAGCAGTGTTTTCTTCCACCTTATCAAGCGCTACTTTATCATCGTGTAATTTTGCATGCGATACAATAATTTTTTTTGAATCTTTAGAAAATTCCAATACTTTAAAATTTTCTTTTTCATCTACTTTTAATGCACTTCCGTCAGGCTTAACTAAATGACGTGTCGGAGCAAATCCTTCAACACCATAAGGCAATGCTATGATACCGCCTTTTTCCATTATGCTAAGTACTGTTCCTTCGTGCACTGAGTCAAGTGTAAATATGGTTTCAAATACTTCCCAAGGGTTTTCCTCAAGTTGTTTGTGTCCAAGACTTAATCTTCTGTTTTCACCATCAATTTCTAGTACTTTAACGTCAATTTTGTCCCCAATTTTACAGAATTCAGATGGGTGCTTAATCTTTTTAGACCAAGACAAATCTGAAATATGAATTAATCCATCCACACCTTCTTCCATTTCTACAAATATACCAAAGTTGGTAAAGTTGCGAACAGTAGCAATGTGTTGTGAACCTACAGTGTATTTTGTGATTACATTCGCCCAAGGATCAGGAATTAATTGTTTAATTCCCAATGACATTTTTCTTTCTTCCCTGTCCAAAGTTAAAATAACTGCTTCAACACTATCACTTACTTTTAAGAAATCGTGCGCAGTTCGCAAGTGTTGACTCCAGCTCATTTCCGAAACGTGAACCAATCCTTCTACTCCTGTAGCTACTTCTACAAATGCACCATAATCAGCAATAACAACAACTTTTCCGGTTATTTTATCTCCAATTGCAAGTTTAGCATCTAAAGCATCCCAAGGGTGTGCGCTAAGTTGTTTAAGACCTAATGCAATACGTTTTTTGTCATTATCGAAATCAAGAATAACAACATTTATTTTCTCATCCAATTTTACAAGTTCTTCCGGATGATTGATACGCCCCCAAGATAAATCTGTAATATGAACTAAACCATCAACGCCACCTAAATCGATGAATACACCATAAGAAGTGATGTTTTTTACGATACCTTCTAATATTTGACCTTTCTCTAATTTAGAGATGATTTCTTTTTTCTGTTGTTCAAGCTCTGCTTCAATAAGTGCTTTGTGCGATACTACAACGTTTTTAAATTCATTGTTAATTTTAACAACTTTAAATTCCATTGTTTTACCAACGTACACATCGTAATCACGAATAGGTTTTACATCAATTTGTGAACCCGGTAAGAAAGCTTCAATACCAAATACATCGGCAATAAGTCCACCTTTTGTACGGCATTTAACTTGACCTTGAATAATTTCATCGTTTGCCATTGCTTGGTTAACTCGCTCCCAAGAACGTAAACCACGTGCTTTTTTGTGCGATAATATTAATTGTCCACCTTTATCTTCTTGGCTCTCAATGTATACTTCCAATGTGTCGCCAACTTTTAAATCAGGATTGTATCTAACCTCTGATGATGCAACAATACCATCGGATTTGTAGCCAATGTTTACTACAATATCACGGCTTGTTTTAGCAACTACAATTCCATCAATTACTTCGTGTTCGGTAACCGATTTTAATGTTTTGTCGTAAATAGCTTCTAATCGAGCTCTTTCTTCTTTTGAATAATTCTCTTGACGTTTGCCGATAGCATCCCAATCAAAATTTTCTAGTGTGTTTTCTGGAGCTGCTTCGATTACTGTTTCAGCTTCTAGGTTTTCGTTCTCAGACATTCTGAACTTTGTTTTTGTATCCCAAAATAGCTTTGGGAGGGGTTTATAATATAATTTATTTTCGCCTAAAATTTTAGGGACGACAAAGGTAGCATTATTTTGATAAAAAGCAAGGGTACTTTGCCCACTGCAAATAGATGTTAGAGTAAGGAAGCCATCTCTTGCTGCATAGTTTGGGCTTCTTTTGCAGCTTTCTCAGCAAAATCACTACCATTGCCTGCATAAATAATGCTTCGCGATGCATTTACCAATAGTCCGCATTGTGAATTCATACCGTATTTAGCAACTTCTTGCAAGCTTCCACCTTGAGCACCTACACCGGGTACCAATAAAAAGTGGTTTGGGATGATACTGCGTATTTTCCCAAGCATTTCAGCTTTGGTCGCACCTACAACATACATCATATTGCCTTCATTACCCCATTGTTTTGAGGTGGTGAGCACTTGTTCGTACAGTAATCCTGATTTGGTTTCCTGGGTTTGAAAATCATCAGAACCTGAATTTGAGGTAAGTGCAAGTAGTATCACCCATTTGTTTTTGTATTCTAAAAATGGGCTAACACTGTCCTTGCCCATATAAGGTGCAACGGTTATTGAATCGAAGTTTAGATTTTCAAGAAATGCTGTTGCATACATTTTTGAGGTATTGCCAATATCACCTCTTTTTGCATCAGCAATCGTAAAAAGGTTAGGGTACTTTTGATTGAGGTAATTGATAGTTTTTTCAAGGCTTTTCCAACCTTTTAATCCCATTGCTTCGTAAAAAGCGGTATTGAGTTTATAGGCCACACAATAGTTGTGTGTGGCATCAATTATTTTTTTATTGAATTCAAAAAAAGGGTCTTCTAATTGGAGTAGGTGAGTGGGTATTTTACTTAAATCGGTATCCAAGCCAATACACAAAAAGGATTTCTTTTTTGTAATTTGTTCGAACAGTTCTTCTTTGGTCATTCGCCTTTTTTTAAACCAATACTCCGCCTTCTTTTAATCGTTCAGCATTTTCAGCCAATTGCAATGCGTCAATAAATTCGCTAATATCACCGTTCATAAAGGCAGTTAGATTATGCATACTTAATCCTATGCGATGGTCGGTTACACGACTTTGCGGATAGTTATAAGTCCGTATTTTTTCGCTTCTGTCGCCTGTTTGCACCATTGTTTTACGCTTTTTTGAAGCTTCCTCCATACGTTTGTTAAATTCAATTTCGTACAAACGTGAACGCAAAACACCCATTGCTTTCGACAAGTTTTTTAATTGCGATTTCTCATCTTGGCATTGTACCACCAATCCGGTAGGTATATGTGTTAATCGTATAGCTGATTTGGTTGTATTTACAGATTGTCCACCCGGGCCTGATGAGCAAAAGGTATCTTTTCGAATATCATTATCTTTCAACTCAATATCCCACTCATCGGCTTCGGGCATTACAATAACCGATGCTGCCGATGTGTGCACACGTCCCATTGTTTCTGTTTGTGGTACACGTTGAACACGGTGTACGCCAGATTCAAATTTTAATCTACCAAATGTGTTTTCACCGCTAACATTAAAAATTACCTCTTTGTATCCTCCTGCAGTTCCGTTCGAAAAGTCAATTAATTCTGTTTTAAACCCTATTGTTTCGCAGTATTTGGTATACATTCGGTATAAGTCGCCAGCAAAAATACTTGCTTCATCGCCACCTGTTCCTGCACGAATTTCAATTACAGCATTTTTAGAATCTTCAGGATCTTTTGGAACCAACATGTTTCTAATTTCGGATTCTATTTGTTCTTTTTTTTGTTCCAGTCCAACTAGGTCCATTTTAGCCATATCCTTTAGCTCTTCGTCCTTTTCGTTAGCAAGTACTTCCTTGTTGTATGATACGTTCTCAACTACATTTTTGTATATGTGATAAGCATTTACTATTTCAGTAAGGTCTTTGTATTCTTTGTTCAATTTCTTAAACATTTTCATGTCGGAAATAATTTTAGGATCGGAAATTTGCTGCTCCACATCCTCCCAACGTCTTTTTATGGCTTGTAATTTATCTAGCACAATTTTGGATTATTTTGCAAAGATAGGAATTTTGCTTGGTTAATAAATAAAACCACCGATGTAAACTCAGTGCTTTTAATAATAAAATGCTAATATTTTATAACAGTTTTGTTGTAAGCTTTTGTTGCTGTTAATACTCTAAGCATATACACACCGCTGGGAAGGTTATCGTAATCTGATAGTGATTGATTGTAGTCACCCGCTGTTTTTGTACCACAATTTATTATTTTAATAATTTGTCCTAAATAATTCATCAATTGTATTTGAACTTCTGTTGTTTCGTTTAGGAAATAATTTACAGTAAGTTTTTTATCGAAAGGGTTGGGGTAGATGCTTATATATGCATTTTTTGCGATAGAATTAGCATCTTCAACACTTACATTGTAACAAGTCCCCAACATATTGTTATCCATCCATTTTAGTCGCCCATCAAGCCATGTTTTCATATAATCAATTTCACCTTGGAAAGTGGTTTCAAGCGGTAGCGGTTCGCTTATTACATTGGTTCCTAGCAATGGCCATTTTACAAAATGGCGTTGTTGACTTTCATTTAAATACGTTGTCATTGAGTCCAAGTAATTATTTAAATAGCCGTTCGGAATATTTTTATAACGTACCCAATCCCAACGACATTTTAGTTTATTTAAGAAGGTCGTATCCTGCATTAATTTTTCAAACCAATCCATTTTAGCTCTACAAAAATTTACTGAATATATCCAACCGGTGGTGTCGTGCATTGCGCACCAATTGAGATTCCCGAAAGAAATATTGTAATCCCAAATAGGTCCTGCTTTTATTTTACCTCCATCGGTAATTTTTTCTTTGTGAAAGAAATTACTGGCAACATATCCATCCCAATTTTTGGTAAACTCATTCATAATAATAAAGTCAATGAATGTAGTAACATCAATGTATTTTTTGTATCCAATTAAGGGGTCGGCATAATTAATGCTGTTAAGTGCATTTTCAAAACTATCTACGAATAATTTTATGTAATTTTTTTGTTGAACACTTGGAGTATATGGATAGTGATACTGGAAACTAATACCGTTGTATTGCGAATTCCATCCGCCATATTGAACACCGGCACCCCAGTCTTGTTTAAATATATAACCGCCGGTTAAACTATCACCGTCATTGTCGTCTAAGTCTAACTTTGAAATTTTTACTCTGTTTTCACTGCGTTTAATTTTTTCCATTAACACATAAATACCTTGGTAGCTACCATTTAAAATTAGTTCACAAAATACTGAACGTACTGCATAGTTTCCAATTTCACTTGCTATTTTAAAAGTCGTAACGTTTCTTAAAAGTGATTTGTCGCTATAAGGTGCATACAATATCCAGTCGTTTTCGGCAGGCATATTTAACAAACTTACATCAACGGCAGAATCAAGTATGTCTCTTGTTTCAATACTGAAACATTTTTGAGGAAAAGTTTGAGAGTAATTTCCTCTTAGTTCAATTCCAATTTTACCGTTATAATTATTGAATGGGTCTGTTGTGTTATTTCTAACTCCAGGTCCATTGTAAATGATTCCCATATTAACGGTTATCTTGGGCTCATCGGGTATTTGTTGATTATTTGTTGTAATTACAATAATAGGTAGATTAGATGATGTAAAAACCTGTGCAAACACTATGTTTGAAAAGGTAATGGAGATAATGAGTAATTGTGTTTTTTTCATAAATTATTGCAATAAACAGTATTTTAAGTTTTTACTTTTATAAGATAAAGCCCGCTCAGTAATGTTTTAAATCCCTCCAACTTTTGCGTATAGTCGCTAGCTTGATTTTGAACCACAATTAACACACTTAACAGTTTTAGCTATAATTTTTATAACTCTTAATTCTTTACAACGATATTGGAATATGTTTTGTGCATTGTGTTAACCCTTACTAAGTAAATACCTGTTGGTAAACTGTTAAACTGATCAATTGTCTCATTGTAGTCACCTACGGGCCTCACTCCACAATCAATATCCTTAATGATTTGCCCCAATGGATTAACAAACTCTATGGTAACTTTACTTTCTTCGTTTAAAAAGTAATTGATATTTAAAAAATCTTGAAATGGATTAGGGAAAACCGTTACAAATGCATCGTCTACCATATTGTTCTCACCAATACCAACCTCGGTACAATTCCCTTCCAAGTTTCCATCAATCCAAGCAAATCGGGCATTTATCCAACTTTTCAAATAGTCAATTTCACCTTGATAGGAAGTAGGAACAGCAAAAGGGCTCACATTATTATAGCAACAGCCAATACCCATTATTGGATATTTTTCGAAGTGTCTTTTTTGCGCTTCATTTAAAATATTCGCCATCGAATCTAAAAAGTTATTGATATAAGTATTACTTAGCGTTTTTGAGCGTAACCAAAGCCAACGGCATTTTACTTTGTTTTGGTAAATGCTGTCTTGATTTAAGCGCTCCCACCAATCTATTTGTCCAAAATTATCTAAGTAACACCATTCAGCACGCCCAGCGGTATTGCCATTTGGATTAGCACCATACCAGGGACTTAAACCGTAACCGAAATTATAATCCCAAGCAGGTCCTGATTTTAACTGTCCACCTTTTGAATATTTGTCTTTGTAAAAATACAAACTTGCTCTGTATCCATCAGAATTACGCATCATTTCATTTATTATTTGACAATCAATGAAAGTAGAAACTTTCATGTATTTTGTATAACCTGTTATTGGGTCATTAAATGTTGGACTATACAAGGCAGTTTCGAGACTATCTACATATGACTTTATATATGTTTTTTGAGGTACTGTAATTTTGTATTTAGGGTAATGGTTGAAAAACCTGTTTCCCATAACTGAATTAAATTGTACAATTCCATCCCAATCCCTTTTAATAATGTACCCGCCTGTTAAACTATCTCCTGCATTATCATTCGTATCTAATTTTGCAATATTCACTCTATTATCTCCTCTTTTCACCTCTTCTAGCATTATGTAAACACCTCTGTACTGACCATTTAACACAACTTCGCAAAAACGTGTGCGGGAAGCATAGTGTCCCATTTCGTTTGCTATATGGTAGGTTAAGAAATTTCGCAACAATGTTTTATCATTATAAGGTCCGTATAAAATCCATTTATTTTCAGCAGGCATCCCAAAAACGGTTGTATCTAATACTGAGTCAAGCATATCATGTGTTTCAATTAACCACGATTTCTGATCGAATTGTTGAGATAGTTGACCTCTTTGTTCAATCACCATTTTAATGGCAGGGTCGGTAACCGAGTCGCTCACATAATTGCGCACGCCAGGGGCATTTTCAATGAAGTTAATTCTTCCCGGGATTCTGGGTTCGTCAGGAATAGTTGCCCCAAACGTATTTATCAATACAATAGGAAGGTTTGAGGACGTAAATTTTTTTGGTTTGGATGGTTTATTACTGAATTTTAATGTCCAGTTTACTACCGTACCAATTTGGCCATTATTGTCGTTATCGGTTACCAGCAGGTTCCAGTTTCCATTTCCATTTTGATTCGTATTAACAATATAAATAGATCCTTGTGGTTTAAAGTTACCTGTAAAGGGGGCTGTTCCACCATATACATTTTGTACTGCCGAATCAATAAAAATAGTGTTTACAAAATTATCACCACTTCCGCCAATGTTATTTGTAAGGTTAAATATTGCTCCATTAGGGGCTTGCACTTGTACACGTAAATCGCCAACGGATGAATGTGCGATGTTTATTTTAACATATTCCAGTCCATACACTGTGTCAATATTTTGCGGGATACCAACAGTGGTTATTTGACTGGTAGTTGTTTGCCCATCAATAATTGGGTTACCTAGCCCTGTAAAAATTTGCGCAAAAGTACCAGTTGAAAAAATAGTAATGGATAAGATTGTAATGTAAATTTTTTTCATTTAAAAATAATTAATAAAGTGTGTATAATATACTATTCAATAAAAAACATTAAAGCATAAATTTAGCTAAAATAAATGGATAAATCAAATGAAAGTCTGCAAAGAATTGTACAAAAAAGTGCATTTTAAAATTCACTATGAAGCTTAAGACTTGGTGCCTTTTTCATTTCCATAGCCATAACCGCCATAACCGCCATAACCGCCATAACCGCCATAACCATAACCACCATAACCATATCCATATCGGTTATAGTAGTAACGAGATCGCTTACGCTGCACTCCATTCAGTATTAATCCAAAATTAGAAATGGTATTTTTGTCAACAATTTCTATAGCATTGTTAACAGATTCTTTTGTAGCATATTTGGTGTTTAATACGAACAAATTAACATCGGTGAATTTAATTAAAACAAGTGCATCGGAAATTAAACCTACAGGTGGAGTATCAATGATGACATAATCATAATGTTTTCTGCCATAAATTAGTACTTCTTCCATGTGTTTACTCAAAATAAGCTCGGAAGCATTTGGTGGAGATGGCCCCGCTAGTAATGCATCTAAATTTTCTAATCCGGTTTGTAAAATACAATCGCTTATCTCATCTTTTCCAATAAGAATTGAGCTCATGCCTTTGTCGCTTGATATACCAAGTCCTAAATGCACTTTGGGCTTATGCAAATCAAGTTCAATAACAAGCACTTTTTTACCCGCTTTGGCTAATATAGAAGCAATATTAATGGAGCAGAATGTTTTTCCCTCGCCAGGATTATTGGATGTTATTAATACAATTTTAGAGTCCTTGCTTGAGCCCATATACTCTAAATTTGTTCGTATCGACCTAAAGGATTCTGTTATTGGTGACTTAGGGTCAGCATCCACAACTATATATGAATTTTTCCCTATTTGAGAATACAAAACTTCGCCCAAAACAGGAATCGTTGTTAATGCCTTTAACTCCTCAACACTTTCAATTCTGTCGAAAAATGCTGTTCTAATAAATACAATTATAAGAGCGATTACTATACCAACACCCATAAATGAATACAACAGTTTTGATTTGTCAGGAGATACTTGACCTAAGTAGCGTGCCGACTCAATAATTTTCGTTTCAGGAACAATGCTGGCTCTTGCAATAACGGTATTTGCTTTTTTCTCTAGCAAAAACAAGTACATATTCTCGTGTACTTTCATCTTTCGTTGTATGTTTAATAATACACGTTGTTTTTCAGGAATTGTCTTAATGTTTCCTATGTATACATTAATTTGTTTCCCAACCCTTTCAATATTGGCAGTTATTGCAATTTTTGTATTTGTAAGATAATTTAGAATGTTTTTCTTTAGGCGACCAATTTTTTGTTCAATTTCCTTCAATGACATATTTTCATTAGTAGCCATAAACAATGAGTTTGTTCGTGCCATTTGCATATTGTAAAGTTCTCCTACTAACTTCCTCAATACATCGTCATTATTATTTACATAAAATGAAGGGGGTAAAAATTCGGGGTTTTTATCTTCAATAATATATTTTTCCAATGCTTCAATAGAACCAAATTGTAGTTTTAATGAAGTTCGTTGATTTTCATAATTTGTCAATTGTGTAAAATACTCTTGCTCTTCTTTACTAAGGTCTAAAATGGATTTTTCCTTTTTGTAATTCTCCATAGTATCTTCAATGGAAGACAAGGTTCCAACTACTTCCCGAAGCTGCCTATCAATATACAATAATGTGTTTTCATTTATGTCTATTTGCGACTTTAATGTGTTCTCTAGGTAAACAACTGAAAGGGTATCTAAAAAGAGAACAGCTCTTTCAGCGATTTCATCTTGCACTTTAACTGTTAAAATTGCTGTAAATTCCTCATTGTCAACTGTTAAGCTGTTCTGGTATTTTGAAATTAAGTTTGCTTTGTTATGAACTACAAATTGATACTTAATTTCTTTTAAACTCCCTATGGTTGTTGGATTTAAATTTTGATTTTTCTTAATTTCAAATATAAAATCACTTGTAATATTTTGTTTGTTGAAGTAATATTCTTGGCTTACCGTTTCACTCCCTTTTTCATACGATAATGAATACCTCAATTCATCAAGTATATTAACCTTTATTGGTAGTTCATATAAATTAGGATTGATTGTTCCTGGAATTACAAGAAAAGGCACAGCATCGTATACTTCAGTTGTTTTTAAATGTCCTGCTATGTAGTAGGATACATTTAGGTTAAGCTTAGAAATAGCCCTGTCAATTAGGTTATACGACTTTATAACCCTCATTTCGTTGGCCGTTTTTTCAAAACTACCATAATTGAAACTGCTTTCATATATTACACTCGTAGTTCTGTATGGTTCGGCTGACTTTAGCAAAAGCTGTGTTTGCGCAGCGTATATACTCGTTTGCTTGTGTATATATATATTGGCAATTACTGCCGAAATAATAATTGCAACAACAAGTATAATCCAGTTTTTTGAAAAAATTCTCCAAACAACTTTTAAGTCATTAAGATCAACAATGGAATTGTTTTTTGCTGGCATTCACAAATAATTAGTAAGCAAAGATAATAATTATTATTTTTAACCTAATTGGTCTTTTATATCAATCCATCGATTAATTTGTTGCTTGTGTTTATACACCGCTTTTTATAATATTTAAATTGTAATAAATTTGTTGTTAATAGGTAATTAATTCTTACATTTACAATAAATTTTATCGCTATGAAAAGATATATACTACTACTTGCGGGAAACTTGTTTTTATTTGCAAATGCAAATGCAATTGTATACGTTTCGGCAGTGGCTGGTTCTTGGGATACTCCAGCGAACTGGTCGCCTGTAGGAAGACCAACTACTGGCGATAATGTAACGGTGAATCACGCAATGACTATTGCCACACCTGTGAACATTAGTATTTTTATATTAGGTGCTGCTGGAAGTGTTTCTGTGGGGACACAAACGCTAACCTTAAACAGTACCGTTACTGGTTTAGGGGGAACAATTACGTCATCATCAACAGGAACGGTAACCTACAATCAAGCATCTAATGGTCAAAATGTATTGGCTGGTAGTTATGGTAATTTAACCTTTAGTAATTTTAATAAGGTGTTGGCAGCGGCAGGCAATATTAATATAAACAATCTTTTTACTCCTGGTGCTGCAATTGCTCATACAATTGTGGGAAGTACCATACGTTATACTAATGTTAGTAACATTGTGCAAACTATTCAGCCTTTTCATTATAATAATATTACTGTTTTAAACAGTTCAGCTCCAGGCTATAAAAATTTTTTCGGTAGCATGCAAATAGATGGTGTGTTTACTCCACCATCAAATTTACAGTATTGTACTGGATGCAACGCTTCTACTATTGATTTTAGTGGTTCGGGTGCTCAAACCATACCTGTTTTATACTATAATAACTTAACTTCTTCAGGTATAGGTGCCCGAACTTTAGCATCAAGTGGAATTATTCGCATTTATAATGTATTTACACCTGGAGCAAATGCATATACAGTTACCGGCAGCACTATTGACTATCATTCAAATCGAAACCAAACAATTCAACCCTTTAGTTATAATAATTTAATAGTTTTTGCAAGTAATGTTGGTTTTTTAAAAACATTTTCAGGGGTAATAAACGTGGCAGGTTATTTTACACCGCCAAATAATTTTTTGTATAGCACCATGGGCAATACAATTAATTACAATGGTACCGGGGCGCAAACAATTAGAGGTAATTTTTACTATGGAACTTTATCCTCATCGTCAACCGGGGCAAGAACACTTGATCCCACTTTTATTATTGATGTATATACTGCCTTTATACCGAGAACAAATAGCTACACGATAACAAACAGTACGATTAGATATGCCGGTAGTGTATCTGAAACAATAGCCGCATTTACATATAATCATTTAATTTCATCGGGAACCGGTGCTAGGGTTTGGGACAATTCAGCCAACGTGATTATAAACCGAGATTTTACTGCCGGTACAAATACTTACACTGCAACCGGTAGTACAGTGGTATTTAGTGGAATTGTTTCACAAACAATAACAGGGTCTTGTACCTGGAATAATCTCACCATTAATAATGCTACTATTGGAGGTGTTACTATTGCTTCTGGAACTCACACGCTAACTGGAGCATTAAATGTAGGCGCCTCACTTTTTACAGTTGGTTCAAATTCATTTACACTAATGTCAAACGCTTCGGCTACAGCACGTGTTGGGGTACTTATTGGCGGTGGGTCAATAGTTGGAACCAATTTTATTGTTCAAAGATATGTTTCTGCTAGGAGTGCAAATTATGCTGATTTAGCATCGCCAGTAACTGCTGAAACAATTGCTGGATGGGATACTCGTCCGGATGGAAGCAATGAAATTTATATGAGCGGAGTAGGTGGAGCTGATGGTTTTGCCTTTGGTCCTGGAGCCTCTGTTTTTAATTGGAATGAGCCTACTGCTGCGTTTGTTGCCGTTACCACTCAAGCAACTGCATTAACTCCGGGATTGGGTTTTGAATTGTTCTTAGGGGATAACTTATTAAATTTAAATGCCTTAACATTTGATTCAAGAGGAACATTGACGCAACAAACACAAAACGTACCAGGTTTAACTTTTACCGGTGATGGTTATAACTTAATTGGAAACCCTTTTGCATCCTATATTTCTTGGAATACTGTTTTAGCAAGTTCAACTAACATTGACAATACTTATTTAATATTTGATGCTGCAATTGGTAATTATGTTAGCTATGGTGCAGGTAGTGAAATTCCTGCGTCACAAGGGTTTTATATTCACGCAACATCTGCACCAACTGTTTCAATTACGGAAGCTGCTAAAACTACAACTGTTACAAGTGTTTTTCACAAGCAACCTGTTATAGAGCCATGCCTAAGTATAAAGTTGTTTAAAACAGATCAATCTATTCCTTTTTCTCACGAAACAAAAATATATGCGAATGAAGTTTCATTGGATACTTACGATAAAGGTGATTTACCATTTATGAAGAGTCCCGTAAAAGAAGCCCCATCAATTACAACAACCAGTAGCGATGGAAAAGAGTTGTATCATAATATTATTGGTAAGGATTATAGTTCAATAGATATTCCTGTTAATGTTGGCGTAGGTATTTCCGGAACATATACAATAGAAGCTAATGGATTGGCTTATTTAGGTGAATACTCGTGTGCAATTCTTGAAGACAAAAAAACAGGTTCACTGGTTAATCTTAAACAAAAAAGCAATTATACTTTTACTAGTACAGTTGGCGATACTAAAGAAAGGTTTGTGCTACATTTTAATAATTCAAACTGCGCTCCATCTCCCCAAACCAATTTTACGACCTTATCGGATGAAATCAGTATTGTTAAAAGTGAATTAGGTAATAATGTTACTTTCTATTTAGATCAAAGCGAACAGGTAATAATCAAAGTTACAAATAGTTTGGGTCAAACAATCATTGAAGATATAGAGAGTTACCTACAAGTTGGAACAATTAAGTTGTTATTGCCAATGTATACAGGTATTTACTGTGTAACGGTGATTACTCAAAAAGGAAGTATTACCAAAAAGTTTGTAAATTAAAATTTTAGAACATGAAAAAAACACTTTTTGTTTTTGCACTTGCAATATTTACTGTTTGTGTTGTGCCGATTAAAAAATCATTGGCAGCAGGAGCACCACCACCACCTCAAACTTGTTGGCCTCCTCCATGTATTCCTATTGATGGGGGAATAAGTTTGTTAATTGCTGCAGGAGTTGCATTGGGGGGTAAAAAAATGTACGGCTTTAGGAAAAAATAGTTTAAATATTCGACAAATAGAAAAGGGGCAAGGTGTAACACTCGTCTCTTTTTTATTTTATAAATACTGAATATAAGCAATTCATACTTGCTAATAATATTTATAATTCATATTGATTATCCATCTGCAAGAGAATAATTTATCGCTTTACAAATGTTATTGGATTGTGATTTTTTGTTCCCTTCCCTCATAAAAGTTGAGTACTTTTGTATTCAAGTTTATATGTATTCCAAAATAAAGCAAAATAAGGTATTGTTTTTTTTATTGAAAGCACTGATGTTATATGTGCTTTGGTATATGTTGTACGAGTTGTGGATTGGTCCAGAAGGGTATCTGGATGCTTGGGTAATAAACAATTTAGTTGACTTATCGTCTTTTATTTTAAAAGTATTCGGCTACAGATTGATGCCCGAACCATTGTTAGCTGAAAATATACGCACAGTTGGTATTGATGGTACGCACGGTTTATGGATTGGTGACCCCTGTAATGGTATAAGTCTTTTTGCACTTTTTATTGGTTTTGTCTTAGCGTATCCCGGTTCAGCACAAAAAAAAGTGTGGTTTATTCCATTGGGTATTTTAACGATACATTTATTGAATGTTATTCGTATTGTTCTACTCACAATTATTGTTAAAAAAGCACCCGAATACTTGGCTTTTAACCATACCTATACTTTTACATTTATAGTGTATTCATACGTGTTTATATTGTGGATGATTTGGGCGAATAAACTTTCAATACCAAGAGAAAGTGGTAAGTAATAAAAAAATGATTCGGGTGCTGATACCTGCTGCTTTCATATTATTATTTTTAGGATACTTTCGCGACTATATCTTTATAAATATTAATTTTCTTTCTGGAGTTAAGTATTATCCTAACATAATAACAGATTATAAATTACCCCAACAACTATTTTTTTTAAATGCCTTCACTTACGAACAATTGTATTACGGTAAATTTCTTGTCACAATGCTTTTTTCGGCCTCATTTTTAGTGGTGTCAATCATTGTTATTAAAAAACTCTTTAGCAGTTTAACATACGTAAAATGGACTGTTTATACCTACATTTCATTGATCGTACTGTCAGGTGTTTTTTATACTTACGGAATGCTCTTTAATGATTTCAATAATGGCTATAAACTGTCGAGAGTTTTTATGGGTTTTTTGCAATCTCCTTTTGTATTAATGGTGCTTGTGCCGGCCTTTAAAATTGCAGAAAAGAATAACCCATAATAATTTTTTACATTTGTAAAAATATTAACATATATGAAACGAGATACCGTTATTTTTGATTTAATAAAGGAAGAGTTATACCGCCAAACAACGGGAATAGAATTAATCGCTTCAGAAAATTTTGTAAGCGATCAAGTAATGGAAGCAATGGGCTCTTGCTTAACAAATAAATATGCTGAAGGCTTGCCTTCTAAGAGATACTATGGAGGTTGTGAAGTAGTAGATAAAGTAGAGCAGTTGGCAATCGATAGAGTAAAAAAACTGTTTGGAGCGGCTTGGGCTAACGTTCAGCCCCACTCAGGGGCGCAAGCAAATGCAGCAGTGATGCTTGGTGTATTAAAACCTGGCGACACCATATTGGGTTTCGACCTATCTCATGGTGGACACCTAACACACGGTTCGCCTGTTAATTTTTCAGGAAAATTATACCGCCCTACATTTTATGGTGTTGACAAAGAGACCGGGAAAATTAATTACGATAGCTTGGAAGCTACTGCTAAAAAGGAAAAACCAAAATTGATTATTTGTGGAGCTTCCTCCTATTCACGTGATTGGGATTATGTTCGTTTAAGAGCCGTTGCAGATAGTGTAGGAGCTTTGCTAATGGCCGACATTTCACATCCCGCAGGATTGATTGCAAAAGGCTTACTAAATGATCCATTGCCACACTGCCATATTGTAACAACAACAACTCACAAAACACTTCGCGGACCAAGAGGTGGATTAATAATGATGGGTAAAGATTTTCCTAATCCTTTTGGTTTAACAAATCCCAAAGGAGAATTAAGACCAATGTCGAGCATTTTGGATGGCGCAGTATTTCCGGGAACACAAGGTGGCCCCTTGGAACACATTATTGCTGCAAAAGCCATTGCTTTTGGCGAGGCATTGTCGGACGATTTTCAAGAATACGGATTACAAGTAATGAAGAATGCGAAAGTAATGGCACAAGCATTTGTCGATAAGGGTTATGCTGTTATTTCAGGGGGGACAGACAACCATTGTATGTTAATTGATTTGCGTTCAAAAAACATCACCGGTAAAGAAGCAGAAAACATATTGGTAAAGGCCCATATTACAGTAAATAAAAACATGGTTCCGTTCGATGATAAATCACCGTTTGTAACTTCCGGAATTCGTGTTGGAACTTCTGCAATAACAACTAGAGGTCTCAAAGAAAATCAAATGGCTATAATTGTAGAATTGATTGATGAAGTAATCACCAATAAGGAAAATACCGAAGTGATTGAGAGCGTAAAGAAAAAGGTGAATAGCTTAATGAGCGACTTGCCTCTTTATGCTTGGTAATAGAGGCTTACTTATCTAACTTTGGTTCCTCTGTAGGAGCGTTGTATTGTTTGTCCTTTTTAGATTTTCTGTTTCGTGCATCTAAGTCATCGGTGTAGACCCACTTCCCCTTTTCAAATTTCAAGAAGTCGAAGCTTCCATCCGGTCCGTAAAATTGATAATTACCAATTAGATTTTCGGAAGGAGGAGAGAGGTGATCAAAAACAATGGTCTTTTCATTTTCATCGTAATTTAAAGTCATAGAAGCTCGGGCAGTATATTCAAATATATAACGCTGACGAAAGGTTCGCGGTGCTTTAAAAAGATTACTTCCAAACTTTGGCTTCCCTTTACCGTCAAGAAAGAAAACATCGATTATTTTTTTATGCGATAACTTATCGTTCCAGTCTATTCCTAATAAAGTATAGTAAGTTTTCTTTTTGTAGTTTGTTACAATTACTTTATAATACTGAGCACCAATCCAATTATCGTATTCGCAAACCGTATTTTCGGGTTTAATAATATCAGCCGATTTATTTACGAGATGAAATAGTTGATATGCTTCTTTTTTATCTTTTGATCTTGTTTTTACTTTTGTTTGTATCAAGGCTTCGTACATCCTAGTTCCGTTCGCTAAAGGGATATTCCAATTGAATATGCGAAAGGATTTATCTTTTGCGGCAAACTGAAATATGCTGTGTAAGGAATCAAAATAAGCATGAAAAGAGTTTGTTTTATTAAGCTCTTCCTTCAATAAAATTAAAAGTTTAGAATTGGCAAGTAATTTTTCAGTATCACTTTTACCATACAATATTTTTTTGCTCAAAACGTTTATGGTATCTATTAAATTATCGAAATCACTCTTCTTTTCCTTAGAAAAGGAAAGATGGTGTGTTGCGACAAGTAAAAGAAATATGATTAATTTTTTTAACATTTATTTTTGTGCAAAAAAGCCATTCCATTGTTAAACGCGGAATGGCTTATCTTATTTCAGTCAGGCTATACTATTTTATATGCAGCGAATCCTTTTTAGCCAACAACTCTTCTTTACTTTCACGATTGTCAAGATCATCGACACAACAATCAACAGGACAAACAGCCGCACATTGTGGCTCATCGTGAAAACCAACGCATTCAGTACATTTATCAGTTACAATGTAGTATAAGTCCATTTGATTTGGCGTTTGCGGTGAGTCCGCATCTCCTGACAAGCCACTTTTTGACGTGAATAATCCTTTTAAGGAAGTTCCATCGGAAAAGCGCCATTCGTTTCCGCCTTCATAAATTGCATTATTAGGGCATTCAGGCTCACAAGCTCCACAATTTATGCACTCTTCGGTTATTTTAATTGCCATTTTACACTTTGTTTAATCGTTTAATTTTAGCTTTGCAAAGTTATAAAATATTTTTTAGCTATTTATTATACATGGATATACAGCAGCGTATTAAGGCTTTTGTTAAGTTGGGGAGTTTTTTAAAACAATTTGATTCAGTATTTGAAGAGGGTAGTGGCTTAAGTGATTTGAATGAAAAATATGCCGCATCTTTTAGTGAGTTAATTCTAATTCAAAAAGCACATAATGGCTGGTTTGTTGAGAGCAACGTTAGAAAGGCAATAAATGCACTTGCCGATAATTTAACTAATGCTAAACTTACAAATTGGCTAAGCAATTATAACTGTAAGAAGGAGTCTTTGAAAAGAGTAGGTGTTATAATGGCAGGAAATATACCTTTGGTCGGATTTCAAGATTATTTATGTGTGCTCATTTCAGGTAATGTTTTGGTCGCTAAATTATCGAAACAAGATAGTATGATTCTAGCCTTCATAAGCAAGGTTCTCATATCCATAGAACCTTCTTTTTCCTCAAGAATTATTTTTACAGAAGGTAAATTGGAGAATATGCATGGCTTTATTGCAACTGGCAGTAATAATTCGGCTCGTTATTTCGAATATTACTTTAGTAAATATCCACACATCATTCGCAAAAATAGAAATTCAATTGCTGTGTTGGATGGTAATGAGACGGATGATGAATTAGGTTTATTAGGAAACGATATATTTGATTATTTTGGACTTGGTTGCCGAAGTGTTTCAAAAGTATTTCTTCCTTGTGGTTTTCCAATCGACAAATTATTTGGTGCCTTGTATCCCTTTCATAACATCATTGAAAATAACAAATATGCAAACAACTTTGATTATAACCGGGTAATTTACTTAATGAACCAACAGTCTATATTAGAAAATGGTTTTTTGCTATTAAAAGAAGATATTGGTTTAGGCTCGCCCATTGCTGTTCTGTATTATGAATATTATAACTCTATTGAAGCAGTAAAAAAACGTATCAATGAACAGCGCGGTGAAATACAATGTGTTATTGCTTCTAAATCTGTAATAAAAGATGCAGTAGCTTTTGGGGATTCTCAGTGTCCTACTTTATACGATTACGCAGATGGTGTAGATGTAATGAACTTTATTGTGTCGCTTGATAAAAAATAATTATGCAATTGTTTTTTATTTCAAATTAACGAAACAGCATTTATAAGTTAAAGTCGTTTGGTATTATTAGAATACCATACAAAAAGGCTTTCTTATAAATTAGTAGGCAGTTTTTAAATCAAACTTTGCAAACTCAGAATATTCTTGAGCTTGTTTTTAATTTACATGTTTCTCCTGTATTGCCCACCAACTTCAAACAAGGCATTGGTTATTTGTCCAAGTGAGCAATATTTTGACACTTCCATTAACCCTTCAAATATATTTTTATTTTGAATTGCTAAGGTTTGCAGGTCACGCAATATTTGAGCTGATTTATCTTCATTGCCTTTTTGTAATTCTGCTACCATTGAAATTTGATATTGCTTTTCTACCTCAGTAGCACGAATAACTTCTTTGGGAATAATGGTTGGAGAACCTTTGGACGATAAGAATGTATTTACACCAATTATTGGGTATTCTCCTGTATGTTTTAACGTCTCATAGTATAAACTTTCCTCTTGAATTTTTCCTCGTTGGTACATTGTCTCCATTGCACCCAAAACACCACCTCTTTCGGTAATACGTTCAAATTCTACTAAAACAGCTTCTTCTACTAAGTCAGTCAACTCTTCGATAATAAAAGATCCTTGCAATGGATTTTCATTTTTTGCTAAGCCCAACTCTCTGTTAATAATTAACTGAATGGCCATTGCTCTACGAACAGATTCTTCTGTAGGTGTTGTAATGGCTTCATCGTAAGCATTTGTGTGCAAGGAATTACAATTATCATAAATGGCGTAAAGCGCTTGTAGGGTAGTGCGTATATCGTTAAAATCAATCTCTTGAGCATGCAATGATCGTCCGGATGTTTGAATATGGTATTTCAACATTTGTGAACGTTCATTCGCGTTGTACTTCAGTTTCATTGCCTTTGCCCATATTTTTCGTGCTACACGACCAATTACTGAGTATTCCGGATCTATACCATTGCTAAAAAAGAAGGATAAGTTAGGAGCAAATTTATTGATATCCATTCCACGGCTTACATAATACTCCACATATGTAAAACCGTTTGATAGTGTTAATGCAAGTTGTGTGATAGGATTTGCGCCTGCTTCGGCAATGTGATAACCAGAAATAGAAACAGAGTAGAAGTTGCGAATGTTTTTTTGAATGAAATAATCTTGCATGTCGCCCATTAAGCGCAAGGCAAATTCGGTGGAAAAAATACAAGTATTTTGCGCTTGATCTTCCTTTAAAATGTCTGCCTGAACAGTTCCTCGAACAGCAGCAATCGTTTCGGTTTTTATTTTTTCGTAAACATCTTTTGGTAATATTTGGTCGCCTGTAGTTCCTAATAACATTAAGCCTAAACCATCATTTCCTTCCGGTAATGGACCTTGATACATTGGTTGAGCAACGCCTTTCTTTTTATATATTTCTTCAATTTTTTTAATTATTTCTTTGTCAAGCCCTTTTGACTTGATATAAATTTCACATTGTTGGTCAATAGCTGCATTCATAAAAAATCCAGTAAGTATAGCAGCTGGACCATTTATCGTCATTGATACCGATGTTTTTGCTTCGGCTAAATTAAAACCGCTGTATAATTTTTTTGCATCGTCAAGGCAACATATGGAAACTCCTGAATTACCAATTTTACCATATATGTCTGGACGAATCGCTGGATCTTGTCCGTAAAGAGTAACACTATCAAAGGCTGTACTTAAACGGTGAGCAGGCATTCCTAGACTCACATAATGAAAACGTCTGTTGGTACGTTCAGGTCCACCTTCACCTGCAAACATGCGGGTTGGGTCTTCGCCTTCGCGCTTAAATGGAAATACTCCGGCAGCATAAGGGAATTCACCAGGTACATTTTCCTGTAAGTTCCATTTTAAAATATCGCCCCAAGCTTCGTAACGGGGAGTTGATATTTTAGGTATCTGACTGTGAGAAAGTGATTCGTAATGCGTTTTTATTTTTAATTCCTTATCGCGTACTTTGAAGAGAAAGAACTCATTTTTGTATTGCTGAACCTTATTCGCCCAGCCTTCCAGAATTTTTTTGTTGTGACCGTCAAAGCCCAGTTCTATTTGCACATATGTTTCTTCAAGGCCCTTAATAATTCTGTCTTTATCATCTAACTTCGATTGCTTTAAGGCTGCAATTGAGTTTTTAATTGAGTAGAGTGTTTGTGCAATTTCTTTCTGTTCATTCACCCACTTGTCGTAGCCTCTATTATTTTCGGAAATTTCAGCTAAATAACGTGTGCGGTGTGGTGGAATGATGTATATCTTTTCACTCATCTCATCCGTTACCGCAAAATACGATTTTAAATCCGCACCCGTTTTTTCTGCTAATTTGTTTACCACAGCTTTATACAGCTTGTTCATTCCGGGGTCGTTGAATTGAGATGCAATGGTTCCATAAACAGGAACAGCATCATCGTCTACATCCCATAATTGGTGGTTACGCTTGTATTGTTTTTTTACATCACGAATAGCATCTAATGCCCCACGTTTATCAAACTTATTCAGTGCAATAATATCTGCAAAGTCGAGCATATCAATCTTCTCCAATTGGGTAGCAGCACCGTACTCAGGTGTCATCACATACAAACTCATATCGCTGTGCTCGGTAATCTCGGTATCACTTTGTCCAATACCAGATGTTTCCAAAATAATTAAATCGTAGGCTGCTGCTTTTACAATTTCAACAGCTTCTTTTACGTATTTCGATAATGCTAAATTACTTTGTCTGGTTGCTAAGGATCGCATATATACTCGCTCATTTTTAATAGCATTCATTCTAATTCTATCGCCAAGCAATGCGCCACCTGTTTTCCTTTTTGACGGGTCGACCGAAATAATGGCAATGGTTTTATCTTTAAAATCTATTAAAAACCTTCGAACGAGTTCGTCTACTAAACTTGATTTTCCAGATCCCCCTGTGCCAGTAATGCCAAGTACAGGAACGTTTTTTATTTTTACGATCCCGGCAATTTCTTTACCAAATTTTGCAAAATCAGCAGGAAAGTTTTCTGCTGCCGAAATCAATCGGGCAATTGATTTCACATCTTTTTCTTTCAAATTACTTACTTCACCGTTTAAATTCGCCCCTGTTGGGAAATCGCATTTCTCCAACATATCGTTTATCATTCCTTGTAAACCCATTGCACGACCATCGTCTGGAGCATAAATTCGTGTAATGCCGTATTTCTGTAATTCTGCAATTTCACTTGGAAGGATAGTTCCACCACCACCACCAAAAATTTTAATATGTCCACAACCCTTCTCTTTCAGCAAATCAAACATATACTTAAAAAACTCGTTGTGTCCGCCTTGATAGGAGGTAAGTGCTATTGCATTTGCGTCTTCTTGTATGGCACAATTCACAATTTCCTCAACACTTCTATCATGACCTAAATGAATAACTTCTACACCACTGCTTTGTATAATTCTGCGCATAATATTAATAGCTGCATCGTGCCCGTCAAATAGGGAAGCGGCAGTAACAATTCTAATCTTGTTTTTCGCTTTATAGGGTTTCGTTTCTGTCATTTATTGAAAATCATTTTCATCACGCAAATTTAAGGTTAAAGCAGCATTTAAACAAGATTTATAAATAAGGGTATTTGGCCTTGTAAAATTGCAGAAATAAGGATAGATTGGTGTTGAATTTTTGTTTTAATTCCTTTTTGAAAATATCTTGATGCGATTCGTATCGTTCAAAAGACATAAAAAAGGCATTTCCTGAATAAATGGCTTTTTTTAATACTTTGCGGTAGCGTTTTGTATCTCGAATGTTTGTGTTATCGACCTTTTCAATGGAAATCATAATAAGCTTGAGCTTTTCTTTTTCCAAGTTTAATGTATCTAGTTTAGAGTGTTTATAAAGATTTGCTAATTTATCTTTTGTTTTCAAAACATAGTCAATGAATTTTTTTTCATCTTCTAATCCCCTTACATATTCAGTTACTTCTTCCGAACTATAGCCGTATTTATGTTCTAAAAAGAGCAATGCTCCTTTTTTTCCAATAAAGTTGGCAAGGTTTTCGTTAAAATCAGCTTTATTTTTCACAAAAATACTTGAGTGGCTTAACTCGTGAATGATAATGTTAGCAATATTTCCAACGGTATTTTGCAACATATTGGAAAGTACAGGGTCTTTAAAAAAACCTAAGGTCGACCATCCGCTTACTCTTCCCAAATCAACATCATAACCTTCCTTACGAAGGTTAACGGCTTCCAATACTGCTGAGTTTTCATTAAAAAATCCTTTGTAAGGAACATTTCCAAGCACCGGAAAGTGCCATTCTTTTGCCGTAAATTCAAAGGGTTTAGAGCCTGTGACAACCAACAGTAACGCTTTGCCTTTTTGATCGTAATAAGTATTGTAATTATTAGTAGGGCTTAAGCCCAGGCTATCGGTTGCAAATTGTTTTATTTCTGCTATTAATTTCAGCTTTACTTTTAAGGAATCGGCAAAGCTAGTATCATTTAATACTTCATTGATGGGGCGGCTTTTGTAAATTATTGTAAGCTGACCCTTTGCTTGAGATAAACCATACATTACCAGCTTATATTTATACATTGCTGCTATTAGCAGCAGCAGAAAGCAAATATGTATTAAAAGGGATATTTTTTTCAATATGTTTATTTTAATCTAAACTTATTTGAGCATCAATTATAAAAAATTTACTTTTGTTGGTGAAACAATAATTTGTTAATAAAATGAAAACTAAAATTATACTATTATTTCTTTGCAGCACACTTGTTGTTGGAGCCAATGCTCAGAACAACGATTCTCTAATGTTACGAAAAATATATGATGAAGCACTTACAAATGGGCAATCTTATAAAAATCTGGAATATTTGTGTAAGAGTATTGGGGGGCGACTTGCCGGTTCACCAGAGGCAGCAAAGTCGGTCGATTTTGTAAAAGCTACGATGGATAAAATGGGATTGGACTCAGTTTACTTGCAGCCTTGCATGGTTCCGCATTGGGTAAGAGGAGCAAAGGAAGTAGGCGAAATTGTGGATGTAAATACTTCAAAACATACAAGTGTTTCAATTTGTGCATTAGGGGGGTCTATTTCAACTGTTCCTGAAGGCATTACAGCAAAAGTGGTGGAAGTACATTCCTTTGATGAGTTAGCAAAATTGGGTAGGAAGTTTATTGAAGGTAGAATTGTTTTTTACAATCGCCCTATGGACCCCAAACATATAGAAACATTTAAAGCCTATGGTGGAGCTGTTGATCAACGATATTCTGGTGCAATGCAGGCTGCTAAATACGGTGCTGTGGGAGTTATTGTTCGTTCAATGACATTGACTAAAGACGATTATCCACATACGGGTTCAATGGGTTATGTTGACAGCTTAATAAAAATACCAGCTTGTGCTATAAGTACCAACGGTGCAGATTATTTAAGCTTGGCAATGCAAATGAGTAGTGGTACTAAATTTTTCATGAAAATTAATTCTACAACCTTAGCGGATGAGCCTTCTTTTAATGTCGTAGGAGAAATAAAGGGAAGCGAAAAACCAGAAAAAATTATTGTAGTAGGTGGACACCTAGATTCTTGGGACAATGGTGAAGGGGCGCACGATGATGGAGCAGGAGTGGTGCAGTCAATTGAAGTTTTGCGGATACTAAAAGCACTTAATTATAAACCCAAATATACTATTCGTGCTGTTGCTTTTATGAATGAAGAGAATGGTTTGCGCGGTGGTAAAAAATACGCTGAATTAGCAAAGCAAAATAATGAAACACATATTGCGGCAATTGAAAGTGATGCCGGAGGGTTTTCACCGCGTGGTATGAGTATGGATTGTACACTCAAGCAGAAACAAAAAGTTAAGCAATGGCAAAAGCTATTTTTACCTTATGGAGTATATGATTTTGACAAAAATGGAGGAGGGGCAGATATTGGACCTTTAAAAGAACAAGGTGTTGCTTTGTTTGAGTTGTTGCCCGACTCTCAACGCTATTTTGATTTGCACCATACAGCCAACGATACTTTTGATAAGATAAACAAACGTGAACTAGAATTGGGCGGAGCAACTTTGGCTTCCTTTATTTATTTGATTTGCGTTAATGCTTTGTAGGTTTTGGGAGGAAGTTATTGGTAACAATAATTATCCTCTTGCTGAATACCAATCATTTGTTAAAGTAAAGGCTTAAATAAAGATGATAAAATATTGCTAATCAAGTTATTGAAAAATATATTATTTTACTTTTCTGGCTATGGAACGCAGTGCAACATCCACAATATTTATAGCATCTAAGCCATATTTTGTCATCAACTCATCCGGTGTTCCGCTTTCTCCAAAACTGTCTTTTACTGCAACCATTTCTAATGGCGTTGGCAAGTGCAGTGCTAGTAATTGTGCTATACTGTCGCCTAAACCTCCATTCATTTGATGCTCTTCTGCTGTAACTACACACTTTGTTTTCATAGCCGACTGTAAGACTGCAATACTATCCAAAGGCTTAATGGTATGAATATTTATTATTTCGGCATTGACTCCTTTTGCAGCCAGCATTTCTCCGGCTTCAATGGCTTTCCAAACTAAATGACCAGTTGCAAAAATGGATACATCGGTGCCTTCGTTCAGCATAACAGCTTTTCCTATTTCAAATTTCTGGTCGGCAGGAGTAAAAACGGGTACGGCTGGTCGTCCAAAACGCAAATAAACAGGGCCATGATGTGCAGCAATTGCAATAGTTGCCGCCTTTGTTTGATTGTAATCGCATGGATTTATTACTGTCATTCCGGGAAGCATTTTCATTAACCCTAAATCTTCTAGTATTTGGTGTGTTGCACCATCTTCACCCAAAGTTAAACCTGCATGAGAGGCGCATATTTTTACATTTTTGCCAGAGTAGGCAATTGATTGTCTTATTTGATCGTATACGCGTCCGGTTGAGAAATTTGCAAAAGTACCCGTAAATGGAATTTTACCACCAATGGTCATTCCTGCTGCAATTCCTATCATATTTGCTTCAGCAATTCCTATCTGAAAAAAACGATCCGGGAATTCCTTTTCAAAAGCATCCATTTTTAAGGACCCTGTAAGGTCGGCACATAAGGCTACCACATTTGGGTTTGTTTTACCAAGCTCTAACAAGCCAGCACCAAAGCCTGAACGTGTATCCTTTTTTTCAGTAAAGGTGTATTTTTTCATAAAATTAGTTGGCAAGCATTTTTAGCAATGACGATAACTTACTTTTAAGTTCAGTTCGTGAAACAATAAAATCTAAAAATCCGTGTTCTAAAACAAACTCAGCTGTTTGAAATCCTTTTGGTAGATCTTTCCCAATGGTTTCTTTCACAACTCGCGGACCTGCAAATGCAATTAATGAAGCTGGTTCAGCAATATTGAAATCGCCCAGCATTGCATAGGAAGCGGTAACGCCACCCGTTGTTGGGTCGGTAAGCAATGAAATATATGGAATTTTCGCCTTTGAAAGTAAGGCTAATTTCACAGATGTTTTTGCCATTTGCATCAATGAATATGCAGCTTCCATCATACGGGCTCCTCCCGATTTAGAGATAATTAATAGGGGAGTGCGTGTTTCGATGGCATAATCGATTGCTCGTGATATTTTTTCGCCCACTACAGAACCCATTGAGCCTCCAATAAATCCAAAATCCATACATGCAATAATTATGTTATGTCCGTAAATTGTACCGTGTGCAGTTCGTATGGCATCTTTTAATCCCGATTTTTTTTGTGTATCCGCCAAACGATCTGAATATTTTTTTGTATCAGTAAACTCAAGTGGGTCAGCGGAAGTAATGTTTTTGTTTATTTCAACGTACTTGTTATCATCAAAAATTATTTCGAAATAATCTAATGAAGCAATCTTTTCGTGATAACCACAATTTGTACAAACAAACAAATTTGCAACATGGTCTTGTGTTGTAGCTATTTGCTTGCAAGATGGGCATTTATACCACAAACCTTCTGGAGTTTCCTTTTTTTCGTTGGTTGATGTTGTAATACCTTCTTTAATTCTTTTAAACCAGCTCATTTGTTTAATTTGAAAATTAGAAAATTAATTAAATTTTTAAATGGGCACATTGCTATGCAATTGTTATCTCTTTTGACAAGTAAACATCCTGTATGGTATTAAGTAATGCAATACCATCTTTCATTGATTTTTGAAATGCTTTTCGACCGGAAATTAAGCCTGTGCCACCGGCACGTTTGTTAATTACTGCTGTAGTTACCGCTTCCGACAAATCGGAAGCACCTTTTGATTCGCCACCAGAGTTAATTAGGCCCATACGCCCCATATAGCAGTTTGCTATTTGGTAGCGACACAGGTCTATAGGGTGATTGCTGGTAAGCTCGGAGTATACCTTAGGGCTTGTTTTTCCAAAGTTTATAGCTGTATAGCCACCGTTAATGGTTGGTAATTTTTGCTTAATAATATCGGCTTGAATGGAAACGCCTAAGTGATTTGCTTGACCTGTAATATCGGTAGCGGTATGGTAATCAATATCGTCTTTTTTAAAACCATTATTGCGTAAATAACACCATAGAATGGTTGCCATTCCTAATTCGTGTGCACGTTCAAAAGCTTGAGCAACCTCAACAAGTTGTCGCCCTGATTCCTCGGAACCAAAATAGATTGTGGCTCCAACAGCTGTAGCACCTAAGTTCCAAGCTTCTTCAACCGACCCGAACATAATTTGATCATATTTGTTAGGGTAAGTAAGAAACTCATTGTGGTTGAGTTTAACAATAAAAGGTATTTTATGGGCATATTTGCGTGAAACTGACCCCAATACTCCAAATGTTGTAGCAACAGCATTACAACCGCTTTCCATTGCTAATTTAACGATATTTTCGCCATCAAAATAAATAGGATTTGGTGCAAAAGAAGCACCTGCTGAATGCTCAATACCTTGATCGACAGGTAAAATTGACATATATCCAGTACCGCTTAAACGACCGTGATTATATAAAGTAGATAAACTTCTTAATACCTGAGGATTGCGGTTGGTTTGTGCAAAAATTCGGTCAACGAAATCGCCACCTGGTAAATGTAAAAGATCCTTAGAAATAGTTTTGCTTTGGTGGTTCAATAAGCTGTCGGCATCTTTGCCCAACAACTCAACAATTTTTGAATGAGACATATTCTTTTATTAAATTTTAAGAAACACAAATCTAGTAAAATTTACCTCACCAAAAAAAGAGTAGGGATATAGAACTAAGATATATATTTTGTTTCATTTTCGTATATCGGCCAAAAAATCGTGTTGCTAAATGTCCTATAATTAATATTATGTTAAATAGCCACACAGACATCACTCATATCAGCCTATTAGTAGGTTTTAAATCGCTCACAAAAAAACCCAATATGTTGAATATTGGGTTAAATTTGCCAAGCATCTATGTCTGTTCATAGATGCAAGTATTTTGGCAGTTCGCTCTAGCCGTCACTTGGAGCAACTAAAAACAACTCAAAATGAAAATAATCATTAGAGATTTTAGTGTTGAAGTAAACTTGGTTGACCTAACCGTCTTGCTAAGTTTGTTTCTGAGTTAAGATAGTACGCTACCAAAGTATCAATTGAGAAGCGACCTTTGTGTCGCTTCTTTTTTTAGCTTAAAGAACTAGCTAGAAAATAAAAAAACAGAAGTCGTTATCTGCCCTCACACAACCGAAGCAAAGTAACATAATATTGTATTATACGACTAGCTAGAGTACTTAATTTTACAAGGCTTCTAGCTCGTCCTATAATAGGTTTTTATGTTAAGTATGTTTTTAAAAACTCCTATTATCCCACTTTCAAAATACGATATTCTTTCCCATTGAAAGAGAAACTATTTTTAGCTTCAACCAAAGCCATTCCAATTGGCGACTCAACGGAAACGGCAAAATAATCTTGTTTATCGATACATACTTTACCTGCACTAATAGATAGATAATAATTCCCATTATTGGTAAGCACTAAACTTCCGGTTTTTATTTTATGTGTAATTAGCTCGAAACTTCTTGAATTTAATATCATTTGTTGCTTTTGAACATCCATTAATTGGTATGATAATTTCTCTTGCTCCAATTGAGCCATAGTTCGGCCTGTTTCGTGTTTATCACCTACGCTGCTTTTTGTTTCATCGTTTGCCGATTCACTTAACGAAGCCATTGCTGTTTGAATGTTATGTAAACGATTGTTTACATAATCAATACAACATTTATGAAGTTTACCCTTTAAAGCTATAAAATCATTCACCAAGTTCCCGTTTTTTATTTTGTATCAAAAATACACCTAATGCAACTGTTATAAGTGCTACAGTAATGGGATAATAAAGTCCTGCAAACATATTTCCAGATTTAATAACTACTGTTTCGGCAATTAATGGTGTTAAGCCTCCAAATACTCCATTTCCAATATGGTAAGGAAGCGACAAGGACGTGTACCTTATTTTTGCAGGAAATAATTCCACTAAAAAAGCGGCTATTGGCCCGTAAGCCATCGCCACAAATAGCAATTGAATAAAAATTAGCATACCAATTATCCAAAGATTGTGGTTTGGAAGTATTAATGTACTTGCACTTTTTTGTTTTTCTATCTTTTCAATTCTAATAACACCGTTTGAGTATTCGTATTTATTCACAATGAGAGAATCTCCTCCTCCTGTTATTTTTGTTTCAATACTGCTCGGCATAGTATTTTCAATTTGTTGCCAGCTTTTCCAGTCGGCTTGCTTCGCCATATTTTTATACAGGCTCATATAGCTTATAGCAGCTAAAAATATTCCACTTAACATAATCCATTTTCGCCCTACCCTATCCGAAATACTTGCAAACAGGATAAATAGAGGGGTGCCAATAATTAAAACCGGAATAAGCAACCACTGTATTTGAGTTGCTTCGATACCCAATGTTTTAATACAAAAATTCATTGCATAAAATTGCCCTGTATACCACACCACTCCTTGTCCAGCTGTTACACCAAACAAAGCAATTAATACCCATTTTAAATTGTTCCAATTGCCAAAACTTTCACGAATAGGATTTTTGGATGACTTACCTTGTTCTTTTAATTTTTTAAAAACGGGCGATTCATCCATTTTAAGTCGTATGTAATACGAAACAGCAACCAACAAAATAGAACCCAAAAAAGGTATTCGCCAACCCCAAGCATTGAAATTATCGTTGCTCATTAATGCTTTACAAGATAAAATAACCAGAAGCGATATTAACAATCCAATGGTAGCTGTTGTTTGAATAAAACTGGTATAAAATCCTTTTCTATTTTCTGGCGCGTGTTCTGCAACGTATATTGCAGCGCCCCCATACTCGCCTCCTAATGCAAGTCCTTGTAGAGCGCGAAGCAGAAATACAATGATGGGTGCAAATACCCCTATAGTATCGTACGAAGGTATCAGTCCAATTGCAAACGTGGACCCACCCATAATAAGTAAAGTTACAAGAAAGGTGTATTTTCTTCCAATCATATCGCCCAGCCTGCCAAAGACAATTGCCCCGAAAGGACGGACAACAAAGCCAACTCCAAAGGCAGCTAAGGTGGCTAAAAATCCTGCTGTTGGGTTCTCTTTTGGAAAAAACTGGGTTGAGATAATGGTTGCTAAGCTGCCAAAAATATAAAAGTCATACCACTCTATCATTGTACCTACCGATGATGCACCAATAACCTTCCAAATATTTTTCATGTTTCAGTTTGGATGTTTCCTTTTTGAGTTGAATCAATAGGATTAATCAAAATCCTTATACAGCAAATACTTTTTTCGAATAATTTTATATTCATTTAATTTTGTTTTCCAAGAATCGCGAATATTGTCTTCACTCATTCCTGCTTCAATTTGCAACTTTAATTCATCATTTCCGGCAAGTGTATTAAAATAGTTGTTGAAATATTCTTTTTTATTGGGATACTTTTTATACAAATCTATTAACCAAAATAAGTTTATTCTTTTTTCATACCGCATTATCATATCGCCATAATTACTAAGATCATATCCTTTGCATACTTTATCCATATACAATGGCGATTTGGCTCCTGATGTGCTTTTTGGTGTAAACGAATACCTACCATCGCTTACAGAAGGATGTCCTACAACCTGAAAAGGCTTGTCGGTTCCACGACCTATACTTATAACCGTGCCTTCAAAAAAACACAAACTTGGATACAAGTAAACTGATTTCATATCCGGTAAATTAGGTGATGGTTTAATAGGTAAAGTATAATAATGGTTATGATTATATCCATCACAAACAATAACTGTTAAGTTGCAAATTGCTTTATTGGGCAACCAACCTTCACCGTTCAACATTTTTGCATATTCTCCAATGGTTAGTCCATAAACAACCGGAACCGGATCAACTCCAACAAAAGAAGTAAATGCTTTATCCAAAACCGGACCATCCACAAAATAACCGTTAGGATTTGGTCTATCGAGTACAATAAGCTGTTTTTTGTTTTCAGCACAAGCCTCCATCATATAATGCAAAGTTGAAACATAGGTATAAAAGCGTACTCCTACGTCTTGAATATCGTATACAACAATGTCAATATCGGCCATATCACTTCTAGAGGGCTTTTTTTTATCGCCATACAATGAAACAATTCGTATTCCAGTTTTTTTATCCTTTGAATTTGGAATGTCTTCTCCTGCATCGTTGCTTCCCCTAAATCCGTGTTCCGGACAAAACACCTTTTTTATATTTACACCCAGTTTTAATAAGCTATCCACTAAACTAGTTTTGTTAATTACCGATGTTTGATTTACCAGGAGTGCAACTCTTTTGCCTGTTAACAAAGGGACATAGCTTTTTGTATTATTAGCTCCTACCGTAATTTCTTGTTGATTTTTTGTGTCAGGGATTAAGTGGGTATAATTTTGAGCTGTACAAAAATTAGAATACAATAAACTACAAAGTATTAAAAAATGTTTAGTGAACATAATGTCTTTTTTTTGCTAGTATACACAATTATTGCAAAATTTACACCAAATTGCACTACTAAAAATTATATTTTTTGAATACCGAACTATTTATTGCAAAGCGAATATTATTAGGCGGTGGACAGCGTTTATCCAGTCCCATTGTAAACATTGCTATAATTGCAATTGTATTAAGCATTACTGTGATGATAATTTCGGTGGCTGTATTAAACGGATATAAGCAGGAAATTACAAGTAAGGTTATAGGTTTTGGCTCTCATATTGTAATTAATCCTTTTGGCGAAGATGATTTGATGGAGGCTAAACCCATTAGCAGGTTCAAGTTGTTTGTTAACGACATAAAAAAACAAAAAGAAATTAAACACGTTCAGGTATTTGCAAATAAAGCTGGTATTATAAAAACAAAAACAGACATTGAAGGTGTTGTTCTAAAAGGTATTGGTGAAGATTTTGATTGGACTTTTTTTAATAAAAACATCGTTGAAGGAAGATCTTTTAAGGTGTTGCCAAACAAAAATTGCTATGAAATAATTATTTCGAAAAACATTGCAAATAAACTTAACTTAAAGGTTGGAAGCGATGTGGTGATGTATTTTATTCAAAAACCTCCAAGAGTTCGAAAATTTAAAGTGTCGGGGATTTACCAAAGTGGATTAGAAGAGTTTGATGATAAATTTATTTTAGGTGATATTTCACATATACAAAAATTAAATGATTGGGATAGTTCTAACGTAGCAGGCTTTGAAGTGTTGGTGAATGATTTTAATTTAGTAGATAAAACAGCTGAAACTTTATATGATATGGTTGATTCGGATATGAATGTTAGGACGATTAAAGAAGTAAATCCACAATTGTTTGACTGGTTGGAGCTTCAGAATATTAGTGTGTTGATACTTTTAGTAATGATGATTGTGGTTGCTGTAATAAATATGACAACGGCATTACTCATTTTAATTCTTGAAAGAACCAATATGATTGGTATTTTAAAAGCATTGGGCTCACCCAATTGGAGTGTACGTAAAGTGTTTTTGTACAATGCTGGCTTTATAATTGCAAAAGGTCTTTTTTTTGGAAACATACTAGGTTTAGGATTGTGCTTCTTACAAAAACAATTTTCTATACTATCACTCGATAAAACTATTTACTATGTTTCAACGGTGCCAATAGATTTAAGTATAGGTAATATTATTGTATTAAACGCAACAACATTAATAATTTGCTTTTTTATACTGATAATACCTTCCTATATTATTACTCGAATTAGTCCTCTAAAGGCTATACGATATAATTAAACTATTCTCAGCTATCCCTATTTCGTAGGTATATAGAAAGCTGGTAATAGAAGCAACAGTAGCACATAGAGGATTATGTTGTCCTGATTTGAATTAAGTAATATGGTTTAATAAACTTACTGAATTAATGATTGACTAAAAAAATTGACCCTCAATTCAATTACGAGCAAAATATAGGTAACAATAGCAGCAAGGTAGTTATTATGGCTCAACAACTTTTCATATGTGTATTTAATATCTAATCTTAGAATTTGTTCTTACTCCTTAACAAATATAGTTGAAGTGAATTTTTTAAAAAAATTAAAATATAAAAGGATGTACTAAAAAGCCCTTTTGATTATTGAACTCAATGGCAGGAAATGGAATTTTTATGCAGCCAAAGGCCGCAAGCAGTTTTTTAAAAAATATGTTTTTGTTTTTGATTCGTGATAAATCTATATCACCCGAAATATAAAATTGTTGATATCGATTGAAAACAGGGTTCACCATCCCGTTATCATCTAAAATTGGATTAACCTTTCCTCCTATCATTCCGTTGGCACCGTATCCAATTGCTATATTTAAAAAGCTTAAAAAAACAGGTCTTGATCTTTTTATAAAACTACTTGGATTAATCGATAGCCAATATGTTTGAGCATTGTAATCTTTAAATAATTGCTGGGTAAAATTTGAACCTAACACATTGGGACGATAACGGGCAAATTCAGATGGGCTGTATGAAAATTTTACTTGTATACGTTGTTCTTGCCAGGCTAATTCCTGAAATGATGCAAGTCCACATCCAGCAACATTTGCAACAACATCACCAGGAGAAGCACCCCAAGCGGATGAAAAGCCATCCAATACTTCAATGGTGGATAAAAACAAAAAAGAAGAAACGGTTCCATAAACAAGGCTTTTCTTTACACCTGTCCATTTATACAAGGAAATTCCAGTTCTTGTTAACTGATAAGCACTAAATGCGTGTCCCGCTTTATCCATTTGTAACCATTCGTCATTATCATTAAAAGAATGAAAAGATGTACGAGGATAATCCTTATACCAAAGTGAATTTAGCGCGAATAATCCACCAACGTAAACAGCTCCTTGGCCCAATAATAAACCATAAAACCTATGTTTATTATATGTTTGTAATGATTTTAAAAAACTGCAGGAATCTTTATTTGCTTTTACGAATGTCGGCAACATCAAAAAGCATAGTAGAAAAATTTTGTTTTTAAACACGTTAAAACCGATTGTTATTGAGCTACTAAGGTATGAATTTTAAAATTCAATAATGATGCCTATGGATGGGACAGTTGTTCCTGTTGGGTTGGGGATTTCTTTTACAAGATATGAAGTGGGGTTATTGGGGTCAATCATTTTATTTCCATTGCCATCTCGTTCAACAAGTATAATTGGTTTTTGTTGTGCTTTAAATCCATACGCATTTTGAATATCGAAGTAAAAATTAAGATTCGTTTTTTTTAAGAATATTTTTTTATCTACTCGAATATCAAGATTATGAAACGATTTTAACCTTTGCGTGTTGAGCAATGTATAATCAGGTATAGCTGCACCTGTAATATCCCAAACTGCAATTTGTGAAGACAATGCAATATTATTGGGCGTGTAAGGTGTTCCTCCTAAAAAGCGCCACTTGGCACCCAATTCCCAATTCTTTTTGAATTTTTTTCCGCCTGTTAAAGTAATAATGTGTTTGTTATCCCAAGCAGAGGGTTTATACGATACGGTTTTGTCAGTAAATTCACTTCTAACAAGTGTATAAGCTATTATTCCATAAAACCCTTTGTATAGTTTTTGCTGCAGCAAGAACTCTGCACCATAACTTCTTCCCTTTGAAGTGGAGTTGGCTGGTGCATTTCCAATAACACCAAAATCGCTTCCTAAATTAGCCAATGAAATAGAGTCATTTAATAAAAAAGGATACTTGGAATAGTTTTTATAAAAACCCTCCACCGTTATTTTTGAGTTGTTTCTACCATTGTATTCAAATCCCGAAACAAGGTGGTCGACAGAAATATACTCAATATTGTTATACCTGTTTACCAAATCACCATTGCTGTTTCTGAAACCCATTACCGTATATGCCGGCAATTGATAATACCTTCCGGTGCTTGCATTAAAGCTAAAGTTGGGAGCAAATGAATAGCTCAGTGAAAAACGAGGCGAAATTTGTTTTGCTATGTCATCCATAGCATTTGAATAATTGTTCGCATCACTTCGCAAACCCAATGATAGAAGAAGTCGTTCATTTGCAAAGCCTTTGCTTATTTGTGTAAATAAGCCATACTTATTGAAATTAAGTTTGGAATTGTAGTCGACAGTTAGATTCCCTGAAGGCAAAGCAATCTTGTTAAACGTAATGTTGGTGTAAATAACATATTCATAATTCACACCGTAATTGATTTTAAAGCCCTTGTTTCTAATGGTATTTTCGAAACGAACTTTGTTTTCAATTTCCTGCGAACTGTACTTTAAAATAAGGTTTGCTAAATTGGTATCATCGTTATTAAAGTACTTTGTGGCTGTATTATTTAAGTGATTTCTGCTAACAACAAAAGTGCTGAACCCTTTCTCTCTATAATGTTTGTAATTTATTCCCGATGTATAACTCCACTGCTCATTTACAGGCAGGTTCTCCAATAGATATTTCTGTTGTTCTGTTTCATTGGCTTTTAGGTTTAACTTAAAGTTATCAATGGCTCCTAAGCCGATTAAGGTGATTTCATCCTTGGCTCCCATCCGAATTTTATATTTTAACTGAGCATCATTGTATATTGGTAAAAAAGGGAGTTTTAATACTGTAAACAATAATTGTAAATAGGATCTGCGAACAGAAAAAATAAAGGAGGCATTCTTTCCAGCAGGTCCATCAAATGTTAAACCATAATCGCTTGAACCTACTGTGAGATTAGTAATTACTCTGTCGGGGTTTCCATCCCTTTGTTTAAATTCAAATAAGGAACTTAATGTATTTCCCCTATTGGCTGGAAACGCGCCTGAATAAAAATCTACTTCGCGAATAAAATTTACGTTTATCATTCCCACAGGTCCTCCCGAAGAGCCTTGGGTAGAAAAGTGATTAATATTTGGCACTTCAATACCGTCTAAATAAAAACGATTTTCATTTGGCGCACCACCTCGAATAATAATATCGTTGCGGAAAGCCGCACTGGAAGATACACCCGGCAATGATTGTATTACCTTTGAAATATCACGATTTCCACCCGGATTCCTTTCAATTTCAGAGGTGCCAATTGTTCTTAAAGATACAGGACTTTCCTCAGTCTTGTTATATGGCGAAGCTTTTATTTCTATTTCTTTTAAATTTTTTACATCAGCTTCCAAAGCAACGTTTACTATAAAAGGTTTTACATTTGTAATTTGAAGTTCATACAATACTTTTTTCTTGTATCCAACAAACATTACTTCAAGATTGTATAGGCCCGGCACTAAATTGGTTAGTATAAAGTTCCCATCAATGTCCGACTTAGTTGCAGTTGTAGTAGCTTGTATAGCAATTGTTGCAAAAGGAACGGGCTCATTGTTAATGGCGTCATATACCTTACCTTTTATGATAGCATTCTGCGCTATTCCCAAAGAAACTAACATTGAAAATAAAACAGAAAGTACAATTTTTTTCATAATAATTTAGATAGACAATTGATTAACAATTTTATCTGAAAATAGTTTAGACCATTTTAAGAATTACCCAAATAAGGTTTTCTGTGCTGCTTCCAATATTGCAAAAGCCTTTTCTTGCGTTGATGACTCAGCATAGGTTCTTAAAACCGGTTCCGTGCCAGATGCACGAATCATTAACCACTCATCGTCATTGAAGAAGTATTTCCAACCATCAAGATCTTCCATACGTTGAACTTTATAAGTTCCAAAGCTGTTGTAATATTTGTTTTTACAATTTTCAACTATTTTGTTTTTCACTGTTTCGTCCAATTGCAGATCAATTCTTTCAAAGGCAAACTCTCCAGTTATTTCATAAACTTCCTTTATCAATTCTTTCAAGGACTTGCCCGATTTTGCCATATACTCCCATATAGTGAGTCCCATCCAAATGCCGTCACGTTCAGGAATGTGACCTTTAATGGCTATACCCCCACTTTCTTCACCACCAAGCAAAACATCTTCTTTAATCATTATTCCACAAATATATTTAAAGCCAATTTTAACCGTTTCGAGCTCTAGTCCATAATGCTCACACATTTTTTTAATTTTTACGGTAGTTGAAAATGCTGTACATATCTTGCCTTTCATACCTTTGTATTTTACCAAGTAATGTATCAGCAATAAAATGATATGGTGCGAATCAATAAAATCCCCTTCATTGTCAAATAAGCCTATTCTGTCTGCATCACCATCTGTAGCCAGTCCACAATCAATATTTTCGGCTGTTTTAATCATTTCCGAAAATGGAATAAGGTTTTTATAAATTGGTTCAGGAGATTGTCCATCAAAACTTGGATTGTAATCGCAATGCATAAAAGTGGCATCTGGTAACAAACGTCTTATCACATTCTGACCTGAACCATACATTGCATCATAACCAAGCTCTAAACCTGAGTTACGAATTAATTCCAAATCAAAGTTTTCCCCAACATGATTGCAGTAAATTGTTTCTAAATCAATATACTCTAACAATCCACTTTTTTCTTTGCTTTTTAAATCAACTGTCTTAAAATTTTGGGAAGGAATTTCCGGAATCAGATTTTCAATTTCTTCTATTTTGTCAGGTAATAAAGGTCCTCCATAGCTCCCTTTTAATTTAAAGCCATTATAGCTTGGGGGATTATGACTTGCAGTAATGATGATTCCTAAATTCGCATTTTTTTGCAATGCACCCAATGAAATCATCGGAGTGGATACAAAATCTTTTGCCAAATACACTTTTATATTGCTTTCGGTAAGTACCTTTGCTACTGTTTCGGCAAATAGTTCACCGGCAAAGCGACAGTCGTGTCCCAATACCACCGAAGGAGATGCTGTTTGTTTTAATAACCATTTAGCACTTGCTTCTGCTACTCGAGCAACATTTTCTACAGTAAAATCTTGAGCAATTATTGCACGCCAACCATCTGTTCCAAATTTAATTTTGTCCATTGTTATTTGTTTTAAAATACAAATGTATCATTTTTTCAAAAACGGTAATAAAAACAAGTCGTTTAGAAGATATTGAAACTTTGGCACATAAATTGGCTTATACCTTACAAAATAATTAATTAAAATTTAGGAGGAACCATTTTATGAAAAAATTAACTACCACAATCGTTTTAGGTTTATTCCTCGCAATAAACGCTAAAGCAAATCACTACAATGTTCAATTGAATTTGAAATTGTATGACAATGCACCCTTTACTTTAAGCATTGATAATGTTAAATATACAAATCCAAGCTGTGCATTCAGCACATCGAATATCACACCTGGAAATCATTATATAACAGTAACAAAACATATAATAAATCCTTATGGATATTATGGCAATAGTTCAATAACTGTTTTTAAAGGGTATGTTAACCTTCCGATAAATCAGCAACTATATGCACAAATAGACCATTGTAACACTTTTACTGTTTACAATCAAGTGTCGATGAATAACAACTATTGTGATAATAATTTATACAAAGGTTACGAAAGAAAGCACAATAAATATGACAATGGTGATTATGGCAGAGGCAAAGAAAATAATGATTGTATAAATCCTAAATATGAACGTAGAGGAATGAGTATGGCATCTTTTAACAAGTTGAGAATGATGATTGGTAACACAGCTTTTTTAAGTACAAAATTAAATTTGGCAAAACAAGCAATTACAGCAAATGGCATATTATCTGCTCAAGTAGAAGAACTAATGAAGCAATTAGATTTTGAAACCGATAGGTTAAACCTTGCAAAGTTTGCTTACTTGCACACTGTAGATAAGAACAATTACTTTATTGTAAACAATGCTTTTGATTTCGATAGCAGTATTGTACAATTGGAAAGATACATTGCAATGATATAAATTTTGTGGAGTTTGGGTTTGGTTCGCAGCGAGGGAAACCTCGCTGCGTTTTTTTAATTTAATTACTGTTTCAATTTGTCCAATACTTCGCTTCTTCTTCTTCTGGAAACAGCGTGTTTTCGTCCATTTTTCATAACAATAATAATGGGAGAACCTTTTTCATAATGATCACAAAAAGTAAGGTTAATGATTGAGCTTTTATTGATGCGAATAAAATTCAGGTTTTCTCCCAATAGCTCCTCCCATTCTCCAAGTGTTTTAGGTACATTTATAGTATCCTCATTTTCAGAATATACGTTGGAATAATTGGAATCGGCCTCCACTTCAATTATGTTTTTTACAGGTAGTAAAACAACATTTCCTCTATTATGAATTGCAATTTTTTGATCTTCCAAGTTTGTTTTTAAAGTTTGGATTTGTTGCGAATATTGCTCGCTGCTTCTGGCAGCAGAACCATTTACCTTTTTAAACTTTTCTATCGCCTTTTTTAAATCAGATTCTTCAACCGGTTTTAACAAATAGTCGAGCGCACTTGCTTTAATAGCATTGAGGGCGTACTGGTCGTAGCTAGTAACAAAAATTATCTCAAAAGTGTGCTTTGTGAATTTTTCTAAAAGCTCAAATCCACCACCACCTGGCATCTTAATATCCAAAAATAAAAGTTCGGGATTGTGTTTTTGAATTAGTGTATAGGCTTGTTTAATATTGTCGGATTCGGCTACAACATTAATTTCCGGACAAAATAATTTCAATAGTGCACCAAGTACAATTCGATTATCCGATTCATCATCTACAATAATTGCATTATAGATTTTTTCTGCATTAGTTGTCATCTAATAATTTTAAGGTTATTACTATTTTTGTACCTGCTGCTTGCTTATCGTTGTTATATAAATCAATAATTTCTATGGTAGAATCAACTAAGTTTAATCGCTCTTTTGTAATGGTAAGTGCCAGTGATTTAGGTTTATTTTCACTCATGTTTATTTTTTTAGCTTCGGCTCGCCCTACCCCATTATCTTCAATTACAATAGTTAAATAATTATCATCTTTATTTTCGATACGAAGCCAAACTTTACCTTTAACCGTCTCGGGAAGATGGGTTACTCCATGCCAAATAGCATTTTCAATATATGGCTGTATCATCATCGTAGGAATACTCGATAGCTCCAGATTTACTTTTTCGTTAGGAATAATTTTAAATTCAAATTTATTTTGTAAACGTATTTGTTCAATTTGCATATACAAATCTAAAAACTCAATTTCTTTGCTTAAACGAATATAATTGTTTTGTGACGTTTCCAAAACAAAACGTATAAGTTTTCCAAATTTCGCCAAGTACGAGTATGCCTTTTCGGGATTGTTAGTTAGTATATACTTTTGAATAGAGTTTAAGGAATTAAATATAAAATGTGGATTCATTTGAGCCTGTAGCGTATTCATTTTATAATCGGCAATTAACTTCTGAACCTTGATTTGCTTTTTAGCATTTTTTTGTATGCTTCTTGTTCTTATATAAATAGTAAGTGCAACCATAACTATAACTATAAATAGGATTGTTAAAACAAACCACAATTTTTGCCAGTAAGGTTTATCAATCGTAAAACTTACAAAAGCTCCAGACTTATCTGTCGCAGCTTGTTTATTATAGGCAGATAAATGATTAATTCGAATAGAGTATGTGCCTGATTTCAACTCTTCGAAAACAAATTCATTGCCGCTTGTATATTCACTCTTTTTTTTGTCATGGATGAGCGTGTAGTGGTATTGAATATTATCGAAATTTTTGTAGGATGGCGATTCAACAACCAAGGATATTTTATTTATAGTGTACTTGAATAAGGTTGTATTAGCATTGGAATAATCTGTTTGTATAACATCTGTTATAAATTGTGCCCGTATATGTTGCACAGATATTTCCTTTTTTATTTCATTTGTTTTTGCATAACATACACCTTTACTGGTTCCAATTATTAAATTGTTTTTGAAAAGAAGCACTTTGTTTATTTCATTTGATAATAATCCATCACTTTCAAGGTATGACTCTAATAAATAATCACGTTTCATAACAGAATTAAGGATAATTCTGCACAGTCCATTATTAGTGCCTATCCAAGCAGTATCATTAGAAGTTGTTATACTTGTTGCGGTAAATGATGGAAATTTATCATTTTTATCAATCAGTAAAAAATTATTTCCGTCTATGATTCCAATTCCATACCCTTTTATAGAAACCCAATACCTGTTTTTGTAGTCAGCGTGAATTAGGTCAACTCTATTTGTAAGCAGTGAATTTACTTTGGAAAAATCAAAGAGAGTTTTATTTTTATAAATAAACAATCCTCTAATCCCTGCAATCAGTAAATCTCCGTTTCTGTCAACATCAATCCCAAACGATTTTATTTTTAGTCCGGGAATACCGTTTATAATATCTTTTGAGAAGCAATCGATGATACCTGAATTTATATTTCCATATACTTTTGTTTTGCCAACAGCCATTGATTTAATGCCTCCGCCCATTTTATCAATTGAACTGGCAGAAAGTCTTGAATTGAATGCGAGAGTTGCTTCTGGAAAACAAGCATAGACCGTTCCTTTGATACTTTTTAAAAATAGTAGTCTTGAAATTTTGTTTTCAATACTTGTAACCAACTTTATTTCGTTGTTTGAAGCAAATTCTAAATTTATTATACTTCCTTTTCTAGTTCCAACATATAATTGTTTGGAGGTCGTATCCATACAGGTTATATTTTGTGTTGCAATCCCATTGTCCCCCACTACTTTAAAAATCTTGTTTTGAGAAAAAAATATACCATTTTCTAGCGTTCCTAACCAAATACCATTTTCATTATCTGAACAAATAGAAGTAATTGTGTTACCCTTGAGCATATTCAATGGCTCAGAATTAATATCTCCCTTCTTAAAGTATTTCACTCCATCATTAACCAATCCTATCCATAAGCAATTTTCTGTATCAAGAAATACACTGGCAATATCTTTTTCAAAAACTTTTTTTGTGTAGCTGCCATCCTTGTTTAATACAAAAAAACAATTTGCAATGCTAAATCCAATATTACCGGTATTAAATTTTACTGATTTAACATTTAAGTTATAGCTGTTTACTCCGGTCAGGTCCAGCATGTATTTTTTTTCAATTTTATTAGTTGACACAATAATTTCCATTTTTTTTACAGAAGTAGTAAATTGTGTTAATAAAATATTATCGTAACTGCAAAGAAGGCTGCCAGATGAATTTATAAAATGAATAGACGTTTTTAGATATTTATCCGGATATATACTAAAATAGGCTTCGTTTGATTTTTTCGAAAACAAACCATGATTATAATTTAACCAAATGGTATTATTATCATCCACTTTACATTTATTTATTCTGTCGGAATAATCGTTTGAATACTTAATTGTGCTTGTTTTATTAGGCTTTTCAATACCAATTTTGGCAACACTCATATTGTAGCCAGTAAGAACCAATTCACTTTTGCCAAAAGGGACAATGTGAAAAATAGTATTGTCTAGCAAACCATTTAAGCGGGAGAATGTTTCTATTTTTCCGTTTGAAAATCTTCCAATACCTTCGTCAGAGCAAAACCAAATAAAACCATTTTGATCTTTTTCTATATCATATACCTCAGAACTGGGTAACCCCTCCCTTGTTGTATAGTTTTTAAAATTAAAGGATTGTGCTAGCAGGAGTGAGCAAGTTGAAAGCAAAGCTAAAAAAGAAACAATAACCTTATTGAAGTTCATATATTTAATTTCAAAAATACAATAAAGTGGCTAATAATTCCAATATGGGAGAGAAAAGATGAATATTAAACTGTTTATTAACTTTACAGCAAAATATGAGTACAAGTAAATTATCAAAACAAGATTTAGAAAAAGGTAAAATGCTTCCTTTAATGGAGGAGTTTTATACCATTCAAGGCGAGGGCTATAATTCAGGTAAAGCTGCTTATTTTATTAGAATTGGCGGATGTGATGTAGGGTGCCATTGGTGCGATGTAAAGGAAAGTTGGGATGCCTCCATTCACCCTTTAACATTAACAGATAGCATTGTGCATAATTGTAACGAATATCCTGCAAAAGCCGTAGTAGTTACAGGAGGAGAACCATCGATGTATCAATTGGATTACTTAACGCAGGAATTAAAAAACAAAAATATAATTACCTATGTTGAAACATCAGGAGCGTATGAATTAACCGGTGAATGGGATTGGATTTGTTTATCGCCAAAGAAAACAATGCCTCCCTTACCTTCTATCTTTAATAGAGCGAATGAACTAAAAGTGATAGTGCACAATAAAAATGATTTTGAATGGGCCGAAAAAAACGCTGAGTTGGTTGATATGAAATGTAAATTATACTTGCAACCCGAATGGAGCAAACAGGAACAAATAATGCCATTAATATTGGATTATGTGATGAATAATCCCAAATGGAATATCTCCTTGCAAACACATAAATATATGAACATTCCTTAATGGTATGTTTGTTGTTTAAAACAATACATATGAAAAAAACAGCTTATAGCCTTTTAATGTTTATTATCCTTTTTGCTAATTGTTTGGCTCAAACACAAATAGTAAGTACCAGCTCGGCAAAAGCGAAAAAATTATATTTAAAAGCAAAAGAAAACTATGAATTAAGAAAAGACAATGAGGCTACAGTTGATTTAATAAAGGCAATTCAAATTGATTCAATGTTTATTGAAGCACACGTTTTATTGTCTGAAATATATGCTGAACACAACCACGTTGAAAAGGCAATAAAGGAATGCCATGCAGTGATAAATATTAATCCTACTTATTTTCCAAATGTAATGTTTAATCTAGGTGCATTGCAAATGAAAAAGGGTTATTACAGCGAAGCCGCTGAAAATTTTGCAATGTTTTTAAAGGTAAGAATTTCACCCGATCAACGTTCCAAAACAGAGCATTTGCTTGCCTCTGCTCGTTTTGCTGAAAAGGCAATTAAAAATCCTGTTCCTTTCAATCCGCAAAATTTAGGGGGCGGTGTTAATACTAGACTTAATGAATATTTGCCAGCTATCACCGCCGATGAGCAAACATTAATTTACACGGTTAGGGCTCCACGCGATGGAAATATAAACTCAACCGATTTAAATAATCAACAAGAAGATTTTTACCAAACGGATTTAATAAATGGTAAATGGGGGAAGGCTATGAATATGGGTTCGACTATAAATACGGAAGGGAATGAGGGTGCACAATGTATCAGTACTGACGGTAAAATTTTATTTTTCACTGCTTGTCAGGAAATAGCCGGTTATGTTGGTGGAAGAGAAGGTTACGGCAGTTGTGATATCTTTTTTTCGCGTAATATAAGCGGCAAGTGGAGTGTTCCTAAAAATGCAGGTGCCCCAATTAATACTCAATATTGGGACTCACAACCTTGCCTATCGCCCGATGGAACTACTTTGTATTTTGCAAGTAACCGCCCCGGTGGAAAAGGGAAAATTGATATTTGGAAGTGTGACCTTGATGAAAAAGGATGGGGAAAGGCCATCAACCTTGGTGATTCTATTAATACAACCTATTCTGAAATGTCACCTTTTATTCATCCCGATAATCACACTTTTTATTTTGCATCTGAAGGTCATCCTGGAATGGGAGCACACGACATTTTCATTGCGTACTTAAACGAAAAAAAGGAATTTTCTAAACCCGTAAATATCGGTTACCCTATTAATACAAGCGGTGATGAAATAAGTTTGATAGTTGGAGCAAGTGGAAAAACGGCATATTATGCATCGGAACGAAAAGAAGGTTTTGGCGAACTTGATTTATACTCTTTTGAGTTGCCTGAAAAGGCACGAGCAACAACAGTTACCTATATGAAAGGAAAAGTGTTCGATGAAAAAACAAAAGGTTATATGCAAGCTAAATTTGAGTTAATCGATTTGGCTACTTCGCAAACTATAATGAGTTCCTATTCGGATGGGAAATCGGGTGAATTTTTGGTTTGTTTGCCGGTAAATAAAAACTATGCCTTAAATGTTTCAAAAAATGGTTATTTGTTTTATTCTGAAAATTTTTCGTTGAAAGAAAAAAATGGTAGCAAACCTTATTTGATGGATATCCCCTTGCATCCTATTGATACCGGAACTATTGTTGAATTAAAGAACATATTTTTTGAAACAAACAAATTTGATTTAAAGGATGAATCAAAAATTGAATTGCAAAAATTAACGAACTTCTTAAATTTAAATAAAAATATACGTATTCAAATTAGTGGACACACCGACAATGTGGGCGATAAAAAACTGAATCAAGTTTTGTCGCAAAACAGGGCTAAATCAGTTTATGAGTATTTGATTACCAACGGCATTGAAAAAACACGTTTGAGCTTTAAAGGCTATGGTGATACTAAACCTGTAGTAGCGAACGATACTCCCGAAAACAAAGCTAGAAACAGAAGAACAGAGTTTAAGGTTGTTGGTTTGAAGTAGGACTCACAATTCAATAAATTATTTGTTGCCAACTAATATAAAATTAAGTTTAAATAATCTAGGTTATATTTGTAGAAATTATTTAAATAAAAATATGAAAACAATTAAAAGTCTATAATAGTAACTGCTGTAATTTTATTAACTGCTTGTCAAAAACAACCGAGTACAGATTTTAGTACTGATAAATCAGAGTATATAGCAGGTGATGTTGTAAAATTAACTAATTCCTCTACTGATGGCTCAAGTTATAAATGGATAATGCCGGATGGGCAAACTAATACCTCTACTAACTAATATAGACTACTCTTTGCCTAAGAATATGGCAGATGAATCGTTAACTTTCAAACTATAAGCTCGTTCAAAAAATGGTAAAAAGACAGATGAGGCTCAAAAAAAATTTTCGGTTAAAGCTGCAACCAGACAAATAACTGTTTGGACTTCAAATGGAGGTGTAAACCAAATATCAGTTTCAATTGACAATTCTGCCGCAGGAACCATTACCCAATATTATGTTGGAGGGAGTCCTGGTTGTGCGGCAACGGGATGTGTTACAGCAACCCTAAAAGTTGGATCGCATACTATTTCAGCAACAGATGGTGTATTTTCATGGAATGGTTATATTACTGTTACGCGAGATGGTTGCGCTCAATTTGATCTTCAATAGTTTTTTAAATTACAAACCTGTTCATAAAAAAAGACCCGCAATTTGCGGGTCTTTTTTTATGATGTTTAAACTGATTCTATTTTACCGAATCAACAACGGCTTTAAAAGCTTCCGGATGATTCATCGCTAAGTCAGCCAATACTTTTCTGTTTATGATAACGTTTTTGGCGTGTATTTTACCCATAAATTCAGAGTAGCTCATTCCAAAAGGACGAACCCCTGCATTGATACGTTGTATCCACAATCCACGAAAATTACGTTTTTTGGTTTTTCTATCGCGGTAAGCGTATGTTAAACCTTTTTCTAAAATGTTTTTAGCAATGGTAAAAACATTTTTTCTTGCTCCCCAATAACCTTTGGTTTGTTTAAGGACTTTTTTTCTGCGGGCTTTTGAGGCCACATGATTAACCGATCTTGGCATTTTTTTTAGTTTTTTGGTGAGCAGTGACTCTTTACGAGTTCTTGATACTGATCACCTGGTTAAATTGATTGTTTAATTAAAAATTACTTACCCAATGAAAGCATAAACTTAACATTGCCCAAATCGGCAGGGTTAACTAATGCTGCACCTGTAAGCGCTCTTTTTCTTTTCGTGCTTTTTTTGGTCAAAATGTGACTTTTATAAGCGTGTTTTCTCTTAATTTTTCCTGTTCCAGTAAGCTTGAATCTCTTCTTAGCACTGGAGTTGGTTTTCATTTTAGGCATTTCGCGTAATTATTTATTTGTTATTTATTGTTTTTTTATTTCTTTTTAGGCGCAATAATCATTCTCATATTCTTCCCTTCTAACAACGGCAACTGCTCTACTTTACCAAACTCTTCCAACTCCTGAGCAAAACGCAATAATAATATTTCACCTTGTTCTTTGTACACTATCGAACGACCTCTAAAAAATACAAAAGCTTTTACTTTTGCCCCTTCAGCCAAAAACTTCAACGCATGATTCTTTTTAAAATTAAAATCGTGGTCGTCTGTTTGTGGTCCGAAGCGTATTTCCTTTATAACAACCTTAGCAGCTTTCGACTTTATTTCTTTTTGTTTCTTTTTTAATTCGTACAAAAACTTTTTATAATCGACAACTTTGCAAACCGGTGGTTCTGCGGAAGGAGAAATTTCAACTAAGTCAAGTTCTGCTTCTTTTGCAATTTGCAAAGCTTTCTCAATTGGAAAAACGCCTTGCTCAATTCCTTCACCAACTACACGAACAACTTGTGCTCGTATGCGTTCGTTGATGTTATGTAAGTCTTCCTTCTTTGATGGAAACCTTCTATCGAATGGCTTCTTAAATGTAGGCCTTGCTGTACTACTAGTTTTTTTAAATGGTGTTGCTATAGTTACCTCCGTTTTTTTAATTTATATATTACTCAATCGTTGTTCAATTTCTGTATTTATTTTATTCGCAAACTCCTCAATGCCTAAAGAACCCAAATCCCCTTCTCCTTGCTTCCTCACGGATACTTTTCCTTCCTCCATTTCCTTTTCACCTACAACAAGCATAAAAGGCACTTTATTTAACTCCGTATCTCTTATTTTTTTGCCTATTTTTTCGTTTCTTTCATCAACAAAGCCGCGAATATCGTAATTTTTAAGCAAATTCAAAACATTTTTCGCATAATCATTATACTTTTCGCTTATTGGAAGTATCGCAACTTGGTCAGGAGTAAGCCATAAGGGAAATTTTCCGGCACAGTGTTCAATTAATACTGCCACAAAACGCTCCAAAGAACCGAATGGTGCTCTGTGTATCATTACAGGACGATGTTTTTGATTGTCGCTGCCGGTGTACTCCAATTCAAATCGTTCGGGCAAATTATAATCTACCTGAATGGTTCCTAACTGCCACTTACGACCAATGGCATCACGCACCATAAAATCGAGTTTTGGTCCGTAAAATGCAGCTTCCCCCAATTCAACCACAGTGCTTAAGCCTTTTTCGGCAGACGATTCAATAATGGCCTGTTCTGCTAATGCCCAATTCTGGTCACTGCCAATGTATTTTGTTTTATTATCGGGGTCACGCAAAGAAATTTGCGCTGTATAGTCTTTAAAATCCAATGCCCTAAAAACATACAATACAAGGTCGATTACTTTACAGAACTCTTCCTTTACTTGGTCGGGACGACAAAAAAGATGGGCATCATCCTGTGTAAATCCACGCACACGCGTTAATCCGTGCAACTCACCACTTTGCTCGTAACGGTAAACAGTACCAAATTCAGCCAAACGTATAGGTAAATCCTTGTAAGAGCGAGGTTGTGTTTTATAAATTTCGCAATGATGCGGACAATTCATCGGTTTTAAAAAGAATTCCTCCCCTTCCTGTGGTGTACGGATAGGTTGAAAGGAATCGGCACCGTATTTTTCGTAATGACCTGAAGTTACATACAAGTTTTTATGTCCGATATGCGGTGTAATTACAGGCAAATAACCTGCTTTTACTTGTGCCTTTTTAAGGAAGTTTTCCAATCGTTCGCGCAACATTGCTCCTTTGGGAAGCCATAAAGGCAAGCCCATCCCTACTTTTTCTGAAAAGGCAAATAACTCTAATTCCTTACCCAGCTTACGGTGATCACGCTTTTTGGCTTCTTCCAACAATACAAGGTAATCCGTTAAATCTTTTTGTTTCGGGAAAGTAACAGCATATAATCTGGTCAGCATTTTATTTTTCTCATCACCACGCCAGTATGCACCTGCCACGTTCATCAATTTTACAGCTTTGATAAAGCCGGTATTGGGTATGTGTGGACCGCGACATAAATCCGTAAAGTTTCCTTGCTCGTAAAAGGTAATGCTTCCATCTTCTAAGTCCTTCAGCAAATCGAGTTTGTACTCATCGTCCTTTACTGTAAAGTATTTTATGGCATCTGCTTTTAACACATCCTTGCGGGTGTAAACACTGCTAAGTCTTGCTAACTCTAGTACCTTATCTTCAATTTTTTTGAAATCCTCTTGGGAAATAGTTTTCCCACCAAGGTCTATGTCATAATAAAAACCGGTTTCAATGGGTGGACCAATACCAAACTTTGTTCCCGGGTATATTGACTCGATCGCCTCCGCTAACAAGTGAGCCGAAGAATGCCAGAAAGTGGATTTACCATCCGTATCGTTCCAGGTTAATAAGGTAAGTCGGACATCATTGTCGATGCCTCTGCCGGCATCCCAGACTTGGCCATTTACTTTTGCTGCGAGTACATTTCGTGCTAATCCTTCGCTAATGCTTTGCGCTACTTGAAGCGCTGTGGTTCCTTTGGCGTATTGCCTTACCGAACCATCGGGGAGTGTTATATTTATCATACATTTTTTTCGCTCACCCCTACAATTGGGTGCGCATTTTTTTAGGAAGGCAAATGTACATTAAAAAGGGGAATTATTCTGCTAGTACAGAATCTTTGTGCTGCGATTTATCGATAATAACAAAAATATCTTCGTCATCTTTTTTCATCAGGTATTTTTCACGGGCAAATTTTTCTAAACTCTCTGCATTGGTTTGAAGCTCCTGAATATCCTTTTGATTCTTCTTTATTTCATCTTTAAAATAACCCCTGTCTGTTTCCAACTGCTTTAATTTTTGCCGCGACTGGTACTGTTCAATCATATCGTAACGATCGAAAAAAGTAACCCACACAGCCAAACCCAATATGGTAATGAAATACTTTTTTTTAATAAAGCGAAATACTTTTTTAAACATCTTACAAAGTTAAAGCATACGAAGTGTGAAAATAATTGTGGAATAAAAATGAGTTAACAATGAGGTGTTTATATCCAGTTACCGATTCTAATAATGTTTACGCTAGTGTGGGGTAGTAAAGCAAGTCAATTTATTTTATTAAAATAATTTAAGTTGTCCTACTCGTATGACTTTTCAGTTACACCCCGTTTTTTAAAAAAAATTAAGTTGGTTCTGGACTCCACTTATATTTGTCAATAATACAAAATTTATTTTAAAAAAAAATTCATTACCCTAACATCAACCCATCCTTCATCACCAATCTTCTATCGGCCATAGCAGCTAACTCTTCGTTGTGGGTAACAATTACAAAGGTTTGTTTGTATTGTTCACGTAAGAAAAAAAAGAGTTTGTGTAAGTCTTTTGCATTGGATGAATCCAAGTTGCCAGATGGTTCATCGGCCAATACCACACAAGGGTTGTTTATTAATGCTCTTGCAACAGCAACCCGCTGTTGTTCACCGCCTGAAAGTTCTGCCGGTTTGTGTGATGCCCTATTTTTTAATCCTAAAAAATCTAACAATTCATAAGCCCGTGTTTCGGCGGTCTTTTTTGCTTTTTTAGCTATAAAAGCAGGTAAACAAATGTTTTCCAGGGCGGTAAATTCGGGTAGTAAATGATGAAATTGAAATACAAAGCCAATGTTTTGGTTTCTGAAAGCAGATAGTTTTTTATCATTTAAATTATTCAATACCTCTCCCTTTATTTCAACAGTTCCTTCATCGGGCTTATCCAATGTTCCCAATATGTGCAGCAAGGTTGATTTCCCTGCTCCAGAAGAACCTACGATGGATACAATCTCCCCTTCTACAATTTCAACACTAACACACTTCAGTACTTTTAAGCTGCCGTATGATTTATAAATATTCGTTGTTTTTATCACTCTTGTAAATTTAAGCTAAGGTAAAAGTAATAATGGTAAATAAAAAAACGAATGATATAGTATTTTTTGCTTTTACATTTTTCTAAAGGGGTTAAGAATTTTGAAGTGAATCTATTTATTAATACATTGCCTATAATTTTAATTTATGCGTATTCGATTATTTACGATCTTCCTTATTGTTACTAATTCGATATTTGCTCAAATAAATATTGATAGTTTGCAGTCCATAGTTTCATCCAATGTGGCAGATACAATTAAAATTAAAAATTTACTTCTGCTTACTGAATATTGTCAAGACAATAGTAAAAACAAATGTGTTGAATATTTAAATCAAGCTTATACAATTGCTAAAAAATCGGATAACAAAAAGTACATATCTAGGCTAAGCAATCAATTAGGGAGGCATTATTATTACTTAGGTGATTATAAAAGAGCACTAAAGAATTTTTTAGAAACCCTGGAAGCAAACGAATCATTAACAGATGAAGTGGGAATTGCGAGCTGTTTAAATAATATTGGCAGTATTTATATTGGGCAGGAAGATTATGGAAAAGCGTTGGAATACCATTTAAAAGCGCTGAATTTAAGGCAAGAAAATTTTAAAAAAGGTTTAGGGGATGGAAACGATATTGCTATGTCGTATGGTAATATAGGTCAGGCATATTTCTACTTAAACAATTTGAGTAAGGCGATGGAATATTATAACAAGTCGATCAAAATATCTGAAAACACAGGGAACAAAGAACGTGTTGCGTTGATGTTGAATAATATAGGAAGTATTTATGGTCAACAAAAAAAATACGAAAATGCTTTGTTGTATTATACAAAGTCCTTACAAATTCAACGCCAATTAAACGACAAACAAAATATGGCAATGACCTTGAATAATATTGCATCTGTTTACCTTGAAAAACTTGATTACACGAATGCAATTTATTTATTCAACAAGGGATTAGCATTGTCAAAACAAAATGGTTATTTAGATGATTTAAAAACAAGTTATGAAGGTTTAAACAGTTGTTATTTAGGATTGAAAGACTTTAAAAATGCTTATACCTATTTAACCCTTTTTCATTCCATAAAAGATTCCATTTACAATTCAGAAAACTCAGACCAGCTGAATGAAATGCTAACCAAGTTTGACACAAATAGCAAGGAGCAGTCTATAAAACTATTGCAAAAAGATCAACAAATACACAATTACTTTAGAAATTCCATTATTGTAGGCTTCATTTTAATTTGCATTATCGCTATTTTGCTTTTTAGCATAAACAAAATGTGAAATGAATATTAAAACATAATAGAACTTGAAACTATAAATAATGTTTTTGTAAAATATTCAGAAAAATGTAAAGAAGATGAAAACAAAAAAAACCCGCTTGTGGCGGGTTTTTTTTGTTAGTTAAAAGTAAATACTACTTGTTAACAGTTTTAGCTAACTCAGTACCAGCTTTGAACTTTGCAACTTTTTTAGCTTTGATTTGGATTGTTTTACCAGTTTGTGGGTTTCTTCCAGTTCTAGCATTTCTTTTAGCTACTGAAAAAGATCCAAAACCTACTAAAGCAACTCTGTCTCCCTTTTTAAGAGCTTTTGATGTTGCTTCAATAAATCCTTCTAATGCTCTTTGAGCATCTGCTTTTGTGATTTTCGCACTTCCTGCGATTGCATCAACTAATTCTGATTTGTTCATTTTGTTTTTAGTTTTTTAGTTAAACATTAATTAATTATAGAACGCGACAAAAATAAACAGAAATACACTCACACCAATCACTACAGACCAAAAAAATGCTTACTTTGTTGATAACTCCGCATTTTGTTAATAACTATGGCTCAAAATGGCTGTTATCAGTACCTTTTTAGAAAAAAATAACCTAAAAAGTAATCTATTGAATATATATAGGCATATAAATTTAGCTTAATGGTACATTATATTAGATTTTATGTAGGGATGAAATGATGAATTAAAATTATTTTAATTTTTTAAGTAGCTCGCTCAGGAATTTCTCAGCTTTTGTTTTTATAGATAAATTAAATCTTTTAAGCGAAATAATAATAGGTTCAATGATAACACCAATCATAGATGCCAATTTATCAGGCCTTCATATACTACAAAATAGGATAAACTATTTTTTATTCACCTTCTGTGCCTTATATTCATTATTTATGCCCTCTAATACTTCTTTGGTAATGTCCATAGTGGCTTTTGCATACAGTATGCCACCACCGTTTGAGTATCCAAGTATATAAGTGTAACTGGAGTTGTTATAGTTCTTGTTTAAATACTCTGTAATGTTATTTTGTACTGCTTCATTTTTTTTTAATTCATTTTTCCCTAATGATTCATTCATTTGGTCGCGGTACTCCGTTAGTTTTTGCTCCTTTACCATCAACTCCTGCTGCTTTGCCATTCCTTCATCCTGACTAATGTTAGCAGCTTTGTCTCTCAATTGATTGTATTCAGTTTCCAATGCCTTGTATTTAGTGTTAAAATTTGCCTCGGCATTCTTACGTGCTTGCTCCAATACTTTCCTTGTATCCTTCACAAATTCGTAATTATCCCATAAACTATCGGAATTTACAAATACAACCGTACTGGATTTGAGTTCAATTTTTGGTTGAGTTAACTGTTTTGCTTCCTTTTTTTTGACAAGTGGCTCCACAATAGAGTGGCTTTTGAAATGCAAGTAATACAATACGGCTACCGCAGCTGCTAAGACTAAATTTACAACTAATGAACTATTTTTCACGTATTTATGGTTTTATAAGCGACAAATGTACGGAATTATTAATGTTGGAATAATTATTAAGTAATACCTTAATTAAAAATTATAATTACCTGGTAATCAATTTTTTATTATTTTTATTTTTAATTCTACTTGTACTTTCTAATCGAAATATATACCTTTGCCGTACAATTATCAAGAAGAAAACCCACAATGAAAAAAGACCTACATCCAGAAAACTACAGATTAGTTGTTTTTAAAGATATGTCAATTGATTACTCTTTTATTACGAAATCAACATCCGATACGAAGGAAACGGTTGTTTGGGAAGACGGCAAGGAATATCCTTTGGTAAAACTTGAAATATCCTCTAAATCGCATCCATTTTATACAGGAAAAGTTAAATTAGTAGATACTGCCGGTCGTGTTGATAAATTCAATACGCGCTATCAGAAAAAATAGAGTTAATGTGATTTTTTCTTTTTAATTGATCCATTATTTATAGTAGTCCCACAGAAATGTGGGACTTTTTTTAGTTATTACACAATGGTTTAATTTGCACGAAGTGAGTAGTACCCCAACCAATCCATCCGACCAAAAATACGTCCTTAGCAAATCGACCTACATTCGTGGTCTGCAATGCAAAAAATCGCTATTCCTCTATAAAAAATTCATTCAACTTCGCGATCCGCTAAGCAGTGAACAAGCTGCTATTTTTAGTCGTGGTACAAATATCGGTTTAATCGCTCAAGGATTGTTTCCGGGTGGTACAGATGCCAGAAGTTTCTGTAAAAGCAGTAACGAGGCTATTAAAAAAACACAAGAGCTAATAAATTCAGGAGAAGAAATAATTTATGAAGCAGCTTTTCAACACGATCAGGTATTAGTGTACTTGGATATATTGATTAAAAAAGATGGAAAGTGGTTTGCTTATGAAGTAAAAAGTTCGGTTAAAGTTAGCAAAACCTATATGAACGATGCCGCTTTGCAGTATTTTGTAATCACTCAAAACGGATTGCTATTGGAAGCAATGAATATTCTGTATATAAACAAAGAATACCAAAGAAAAAAGGAATTACAACTGGAGCAATTTTTTCTAACAAAAGAAGTAAGCGATTATTGCAAGGGACAAACTGAGGATATACAAGCAAAATTAGTTGACTTAAAAGAGGTTATTAAACTGGAAGCTATTCCCGAAATAAGTATAGGAGAACATTGTAATAGTCCCTACCCTTGCGATTTTATGAGTTATTGCTGGAAAAATGTACCGAATGATTCTGTCTTTAATATTATGGGCGCTAATAGAAGCGAACTTTTTTCAATGTATAATGCAGGTATTAAAAGCATAAAAGATATTGAGAACGAAGAAGTATATAATCGTGAGCAACGTATACAAATATGGAGTTATAAGAATAAAAAGGCCTTTGCTTCAAAAAAAGGATTAAACGATTTTTTTGACACCCTCACTTACCCCATCTACTTTTTGGATATTGAAATTTGTATGCCTGCCTTGCCCGAATTTGAAGGCAACTATCCATATCAACACACTCCTTACCAATACTCACTTCATTACAAACAAAATGCTGATGCAGAATTGTCACATATTGATTTTTTAGCCGAAAGTATGGGTAATCCATCGCGACAGTTTTTAGATCATTTTTTAGCACATATTGGAAACAAAGGCAGTATTCTCATTTTTGATGATTCGGCCGAACGGAGAGTTTTAAACCAATTGGTAAAGGAAATGCCAGAAAGAAAAGCTGAAATGGACAAAGTATTAAACCGCTTTGTGGACATCTCGCAGGTATTTATGAAAAGACATTATTACAATCCTTTAATGAAGGGTTCCTTATCACTTAAAAATATATTACCAGCCTTACTACCTGGTATTGATTACAGTAAGTTGGCTATAAGCAATGGTGTTACAGCTTTGGCTGCATTTGATAAGCTGCGCAATCCACAAGCCGATTTATTTGAGATAGATGAGTTACGAAAAAATTTGCTGGAGTATTGCAAAATGGATACCTATGCAATTGCAATGATTACAGAAAAGTTGAGGGAGTTTATTTGATAAATTTTTGTGTGCGTTGTGCCAAAATTATTCCTTATGTTGCGTAACTTTTAAACATTTGTTTCACTTAAAAAAAAGTACAGATATATCTAGCTCACAACTGCAATAACAGATATTTCAACATTTACATCTTTCGGTAAACGCGACACTTGAACGGTTTCTCTGGCAGGAAAATCTTTCGTAAAATAAGAACCGTATACCTCATTCACTTTTGCAAAATTATTCATATCGCTTAAAAAAATACTCGTTTTAACAACGTTTGTAAAATCCATTCCTGCTTCGGTAAGTATAGCTTTTATATTGTCCATTACCCTTTTTGTTTCTTCAATGATATTGTCCAATATTAAAAGTCCCGTAGCTGAATTAATTGCAATTTGTCCTGACACATATAGTGTTCCATTTACCAGCACAGCTTGGCTGTATGGGCCAATAGGTGAAGGTGCATTAGTTGTGGCGATAATCTTTTTCATAGATCTTTATTCGATTATTTTATACTGTAATTGTCCTTATTTTCTCACCAGCATTTAAGGTTTAAAGTTTGTGGTTAATTAATAAAGATAAACTAACAACATTTTAGACAAATAAACAATTTTTTATCGATTAAATTTTATTGACAAAACACGAATGTTTATCCTTTCGGTTCAGTAAGTTCTGCTTCAAGTATCTTTCTTAGCCCATCTGCTGTTAAGTGCTGCATTAACTGACCATCTTTAGAAAAAGCTATTTCACCTGTTTGTTCCGATACGGCAATGGCAAAAGCATCTGTTACTTCTGTAATTCCAACTGCCGCACGGTGACGCATTCCTAAATTGGAAGGAAAGTCATTGTTTTCGGAAACAGGCAATACGCAACGAGCAGATTGAATGGTGTTACCAACAATAATTACCGCACCATCATGCAACGGACTGTTTTTATAAAAAATGCTCTCCAATAAGCGCAAGGAAACTTTTGCATTTATATTATCGCCTGTATTGGAATAAAAATTTAAATCGGTTTTATTACTGATAACTATAATGGCTCCTGTTTTTGAATCCGACATATTTTTACAAGCTTTAGCAATGGCATTTATATCAATCGATTCAGATACTTTTGTTTCGAAGCTCATTTTAAACCAGTTTTTTGAAAAGTAATTTTTGTTGATAATTCCGTTTGTTCCAATGAGCAATAAAAATTTACGCAACTCTTGTTGAAAAACAATAATTAATGCGATTACACCCACTCCAATAAATTGACCAAGAATGGTGCTTAATAATTGCATATTCAGAGCTTTTACAACCAACCAAAAAAAGTATATAGAAACAATTCCAATAAATATATTAACTGCCATTGTCCCCCTTACTATCTTATATAATTGGAAAAGCAATACAGCTACCAATAACACATCTATGGCGTCAATCCATCGAAAACTTAAAAAATAGGGGAAGATTGATAAAACCATTATGACTGTTGATTATAAAAATTTACAATTTTAATTGCCTCCATTGCCTCTTTCACATCGTGCACACGTAATATGTTTGCACCATTTAATAATGCAACAGTATTTACAACTGATGTACCATTAAGTGCTTGGTTTGGAGATGCATTGATTACTTTGTTTATCATCGATTTTCGAGAAAGTCCCGCTAAAATAGGCAATTCAAATTTTTTAAACAAAAAAAGGTTTTTTAATATGCAATAATTGTGTTCCGGAGTTTTGCCAAAGCCAAATCCTGGGTCAATAATAATATCGCTAGCACCCAATGATTTCAATTCATTCACTTTTTGTTGAAAATACGTTGCTACTTCTTTCACCACATCCTCATAATGAGGATTGTTTTGCATAGTTAAGGGAGTGCTTTGCATATGCATCATTATATAGGGTGTTTTTGCTTTTGCAATGAATGGAAACATTCCTGCATCCATTTCTCCTCCCGAAATATCGTTTATGATACCTGCGCCATTGTGTATTGCTATTTCAGCAACCGAAGCATGAAAAGTATCTGCCGAAAAAATAGCTGTCGGGAATTCCTTCACCAATAATTTTAAGATATTTTCAATTTTTTGAATCTCTTCTTTTTCATCTATGGCAATAGAACCTGGCTTTGATGAAGAGGGTCCAATATCAATAATACTTGCCCCTTCTTCCAACATTTTCGAAACCTGCTCTATGACTGATTTGTCGGAAGAGAATTTACCACCATCATAAAAGGAATCGGCAGTGATGTTTAAAATGCCCATCACTACCGGTTTTTCAAGAGAAAGTATTTTTCCGTTACAGTTCATTCAATTTGTTCAAAATAATTATCTTTGGCATTCTAATATTAATCATTTTTCACATTGCAAATATGAGCAATACTTCCGCACAATTTGATGCTGCCATAAAAAGCTGTAAAGATATATTTATTAAAAAAATGCACGATTATGGAAGCGCCTGGCGAATTTTACGCACCAGTTCCATAACCGACCAACTTTTTATTAAAGCACAACGAATACGCAGCATTGAGGATAAAGGTATGCAAAAAATTGAAGAGGATGTTTTATCGGAATACATTGGTATTGTTAACTATTCGGTAATTGGCTTAATTCAATTAACCTTGGGTACAGGCGATGAAATGGACTTGCCAATGGAAAAAGCAATAAAATTATTTGAGAAATACGTAGGAGAGGCTAAAGGCTTAATGGAGAATAAAAATCACGATTACGATGAAGCTTGGCGAGATATGCGTGTAAGTTCGCTTACCGATTTAATTTTAATGAAACTATTGCGTATCAAACAAATTGAGGACAACAAAGGTAAAACATTAATCAGCGAAGGTATTGATGCCAACTACTACGATATGATTAATTATGCTGTTTTTGCGATGATAAAGATTGATGATGGTAGTTTCTAGATTTAGTTGTTAACTGTTATGTGTTTGAGTAAACAATAATTAGGGATAATATACAGGAGGAAGCACTTTAATTTTTTTCACTTCTAAATACCTTCGTTTTTTATTGTACACATAACTTATTAATGCAAGGCCTTTGTGGTCATAAGGTACAGGATATATTTTTATCTTTTCTTCTTCGTAATTTGGGCTGTGTGTTTTATACACATTTGTATTTTTTTTTGCAACAAGCATAATCGAATCGTTTGTAGAAAACTCAGTCAACCCTACTTTGGTAATATTCTTAATGCTTGAAGGGAGGTATTCTTTTCCCAGCCAAAAACGATCTATGGTAATTTTACCGGAAGGTAATTTTGTTAGTAGTTTAATTTGATACTCAGTTGTGCAACCTGCGCCAATTATCCCGGCACAAGAAAATTTTGAAGTAGCATTTAACATTTCCAACACCATAGCTTTTTTTTGCACTTCGAAAGAAGTTGCAAAAAGGAAAAATAAAACAAAGAAGGATATTCGTGTTTTCATTTTATACAATTGTAAAGTTAATGACTATTTTGTTTTATATTGGTTATTGAGTTGGGTAATAGATGTGGGGCAATGAAATTAGTAGACTTGCTTGTTACTAACATCCTCACTAACAACCCAAAGCCAATATCTACCAATTAAAAATATCGCTTTTCTTTTTCGGTTGTCTATTCTCTAACCATTTAAAGTCTTTTAATATTAAGTCATCGATACTTAATTCTTTATAGGGGTGCATTGCTCCTGAAGGTTTACCGAGCATTGCAATTTTGCTCACTGAATTATTCTTCATATAAATCATCATATTGTTACAATCGGCTTTGTTTACCCCTATATAGGCACCATTATTTTCTTTCACGTAATATACAACTTGTCCGTTACCATAAACTTTCAATCGCTTCATTTCGTTGTTCACAAAAAAGCCTTTCATCGTTTTCCCTTTTATTTGGTTGTAACGAGCCGAATCTTCCTTTGAGGCGATAAAGGAATTATTGGGAATATACAGCCAGTCTATTTTGCCTGAATAATTTTTTATATCAATTCTATCGCCAGTTATTTGTGACGAGTCGGACCACAACACCGGTGCGAAAAACATTTTCATCAGTGAATCGCCTGCATTCACGACCAATGAATCGCACATGCCTTGCATATCTTTTTTAAAGAACTTCACTTTATTATAGGCAAATAACTGACGGTGACTGTCTTTAATTGAATCAGGCATTGTTGGTTTTTTTAACTTCTCAAGTTGTTTTTTCATGCTATAATATGCTGTATCGTAAGTAGACTTTAAGGTATCTGCGTGAAGAAACAAAGTGTCACCGCCAAAATATTGTGTGAGTAATGCTTTGCCTGTAATAACATACTTGTCAAGTAATTCAAAGTATTCAGCTAATTCACCGTTAAGTATTATTTTTTCTACCGAATCAAGTAACGCTACATTTTTTATCGCTTTTCCATAGCCCTTTTTACGGTCGTAAAATAAACTATCTCCACTAAACTTTTGTCCATCTGTTTTTAAGTATGCATTTCTATTAAACTGACACATATCTTTTACGCTATTGTACCAACCATTTTCGCAATAAATGAAATTGTTTTTTGCAATTATCCTTGTGGGTCCATAAAAGTATGAAATTTTAGTAAAGGTATTGTGCCGCAGTGTATCAGTGTATATCGTATAATCAGGATTTACGAGCACCACATCTTTTTTAAAATAAAAATCTTTTGATTCGGAATAGTAATAACCATACCTACTGGTTAATGTATTGTCTTTGTTGGTTATTTTACCGCCACCATTAAAATTGCCAATTTTGGTATTCATATCGTATAAAAGATGCTCAGTAATAAGTAGCATTTCTTTATCGCTCAACCGAACATTTTTAATCAAAACTGCCTTTTTCGTATCTCCATTGTAACGCAATGTGTCTCCGTATAAATTAAGCGAATCGCCCTGTTGAATGTGTACTTTCCCAAAAGCATCTATGGCATTTTTATCAGTGTATTGGTAAGCGCTGTCGCAATACATCATCACATCTTCTTGCTTAAAAACTACGTTGCCTATAATTTTACGAACCTTCCCTCCCCTATTCTCATCGTAGGTAAGGTTATCACCATTTACAATTTCAATTTGTTTTCCTTTGGTTGGTGCTTTATCTACTTTTTTCTTTTGTGCAGAACAAGGAATAACCCATAAAAAGACAAAAAAAATGCACAATACAAGAGTGTATTTTAGGAAGCAAGTTATTGTATTTAAAAAGTAGATTATGATAATTTAATGTATTTAAAATCGTGGTTATTCTTTACAGAAAGCAAGGTTTCATAAATAAGTTTAATAACATTATTCACATCTTCTTTATGAACACTTTCAACCGTTGTATGCATATAACGTAATGGCAACGAAATTAGTGCAGAAGGCACACCTCCTAACGAATAAGCAAAAGCATCGGTATCGGTTCCAGTTGCACGTGATGCCGCAGCACGCTGAAACGGAATTTTATTTTTATTCGCTGCAGCTATTATTAATTTCAAGACATTGTTTTGTACAGCAGGGCCGTATGTAAGTACCGGACCTTTACCACAGGCTAAATCACCGCTAGTTATTTTGCTCATCATGGGCGACTGTGTATCGTGACAAACATCTGTAACGATTGCTAAATTAGGCTTTATGGTATGCGTAATCATTTCGGCACCGCGCAAACCCACTTCTTCTTGAACTGAGTTGGTTATATATAATCCAAAAGGAAGTTTTACTTTATTTTCTTTCAGTACTTTAGCTACTTGAGCTATTATAAATCCACCAATACGATTGTCCAATGCTCTTCCCACATAGTATCGATCGTTTAGCACCATAAACTCATCATCATAGGTAATTACACAACCCACGTGAACACCTAAGGCTTCCACCTCTTTTTTTGTACTGCATCCACAATCTAAAAATATATTTTTTAAAGTAGGTGATTCTTCCTTTGCTGCATCACGAACGTGAATAGCAGGCCATCCGAATACCGCTTTTACAATTCCTTTATCGGTGTGAATGTTTACACGTTTTGAAGGGGCTATTTGATGGTCGCTACCGCCATTTCTACGCAAGTATATAAATCCATCGTTGGTAATGTAATGTACAAACCACGATATTTCATCTGCGTGTGCCTCTATTACTACTTTGTATGCAGCCTTTGGATTTATTACGGCTACTGCTGTTCCATAATTGTCTACAAAATAATAATCCACATAAGGTTTGATATAATTGAGCCATAATTTCTGACCTTCTGTCTCAAATCCTGTCGGAGCAGCATTGTTAATGTATTTTTCTAAAAATGCCGAAGCGTTTTTATCTAAAATTGAGTTCTTTTTCTTCGCCATACTTATTTTTTAGGAAACTTCATTTTATAATCTACATCTACTTTTCCTTTAGATATATCGTTTAACTTGCCCTTTAACAAGGTTCTTTTTAATGCAGAAATACGGTCGGTGAATAACTTCCCTTCTATATGATCGTACTCGTGTTGAATGATGCGTGCAGCTAATCCGCTAAATTCTTCTTCATAATAATCAAAATGCTCATCGTAATAGCGAATTAAAATGGTCGGTTTTCGCATTATATCCTCACGCACGGTGGGTATACTCAAACAGCCCTCATTAAACACCCACTCTTTACCGCTTTCTTCTACTATTTGTGCATTGATAAATACTTGCACAAAATCTGCCAACTCCGGGTCTTTATCTTCAAAGGGAGATGCGTCAATTACAAATAATCGAATGGCTTTGCCAATCTGTGGCGCGGCTAAACCTACTCCATTGGCATTCTCCATCGTGTCGAACATGTTATCAATCAATTCTTTTAAATTGGGATACTGTTCTTTAATATCAACTGCTTTTTTTTTTAATACCGGATCACCGTAAGCAACTATTGGGAGAATCATATACTATTTGACATTTTGTAAATTTTAAAAAGGCAAATTTACGAATAATGTTCTTTGTTTTTCATTGCTTCCATATAGGATTGTAAAATAAGCGTAGCACTTATCTCATCAACTAAAGCTTTGTTTCTGCGTTGTTGTTTTTTCAAACCACCGTCAATCATTGTCTGAAAAGCCATTTTGGAGGTGAAACGCTCGTCCATTCTTTCCAATTTCATATTCGGAAACTCCTTTTTAAACTTAATTAAAAAAAGGTTAACCTGTTCAGCCGATTGAGAAGGCTCGTTGTTCATTTTCTTGGGTTCGCCCACTACTACACATTCTACTGACTCGTTTTTAAAATACTGTTTTAAAAATACAATTAAATCTTTGCTGTGTATGGTGCTAAGTCCACTTGAAATAATTTGAAGAGAATCTGTTACGGCAATGCCACAACGTTTAGTACCATAATCAATTGCCATTATTCGAGCCATTGTTGTAAATTTATAAAAATAAAAAAGGGTAAGCCCCTTATATCGCACCGCTCAACCACCTACCCTTGCACCCTTCCAGATCTGGGGGAGTTCAGTAGGAGCTGGTCGTATAAGACTTACCCACCACAAAAGTAGAAAATTTTATATGTAAACAATAATTTATTCAAAATTGTTGTTTTTATAAATTACTATATTTGTCTTTATAACATACAAAAATCCTATGGAAACAAAACCAAATCCCATTTATAAAAACTCAATGAATTACGGTACTATTGTTGGGTTGGCACTTTGTATTATTGTTATAATTGTAAGTACGCTTAAAATTAAAAGTCAAACAATACCTAATTTGCTTAGTTATGCAATACTCATAACTGCCATTGTAATAGGTACCAAAAACTTACGAGATAACCTGGAAGGTGGTTTTATAAGCTACGGCAGAGCACTTTGGAGTGGAACATTGATTACTTTTTTCTGTGCCATTATCACCTGTTTTTATATGCTTCTTCATTTTCGATTTATCGACCCAAGTGCCATCGATCAAATATTACAGCAACAGGAACAAGGTATGATTGATAATGGAACGCCCGATGAACAAATTGAAATGGGTATGAAGTACGCACGTAAGTTTACGACACCTATTTGGATAGCCATATTTGGTTTAATAATGTACACTTTTATGGGATTTATTTTTTCATTGATTACTTCAGCCTTCTTGAAAAAAGAAGCTACACCGTTCGAAAAAACTGATAGCAATTAAGATGGTAGATATATCCGTAGTTATTCCTTTATTAAACGAGGAGGAATCATTGCAAGAGCTTTGCGATTGGATAGCGCGTGTAATGGATGAAAATAAATACTCCTACGAAGTTATATTAGTAGACGATGGCAGTAAGGATGCATCGTGGGGTATAATTGAAAGTATCAGTAAACAAAACTCTTCTATTAAGGGAATAAAATTTAAACGCAATTACGGTAAATCGGCCGCGCTGTATGTAGCATTTGATGCTGCTTTTGGTAATGTGGTGATTACGATGGATGCCGATTTGCAAGACAGCCCGGATGAAATACCCGAACTGTATAATATGATTGTGAAAGATGGTTATGATTTAGTATCTGGTTGGAAAAAGAAGCGTTACGACCCACTAACAAAAACAATACCTACTAAATTATTTAACTGGGCAACCCGTAAAATAAGTGGTATTGAGAATTTACACGACTTTAACTGCGGACTAAAATCATACAATAAAAACGTTATAAAAAGCATTGAAGTATACGGTGAAATGCACCGCTACATACCTGTTATTGCTAAATGGGCAGGATTTACAAAAATTGCCGAAAAGGAAGTACAGCACCGCGAACGCAAATACGGAACAACCAAATTTGGCTTGGAGCGCTTTTTAAATGGCTTTCTCGACTTATTTTCCATCACTTTTATTTCGAAATTCGGAAAAAGACCCATGCACTTTTTTGGCTCCATTGGTACACTTATCTTCTTTTTCGGTGGTATTGTTTCGATGTGGCTCATTGGCGAAAAAATATACAATCTTTACAATCATTTAACAGTGCGTAACATTACAGATCAACCCTTATTTTATTTTGCTTTAACGGCTATGATTGTTGGCACTCAACTATTTTTGGCAGGTTTTCTGGGCGAACTCATTGCACGCAATTCTCCCGTACGAAACAATTACCACATCGAGAAAAAAGTATGAAAATAATTTGTATCGGCCGTAATTACGCTGAGCACGCCAAAGAACTCAACAACGCTGTACCAACTGAGCCTGTATTTTTTATGAAACCCGATACAGCACTTATTCGTAACGGACAGCCTTTTTATCACCCCGATTTTTCGAACGACATACACCACGAAATTGAATTGGTATTGGTTATTTGCAAAACAGGCAAAAATATTGACGATAAATTTGCATCTAAATACTATAATAAAATAGCTATAGGCGTTGACTTTACCGCACGCGACCTTCAAAATACTGCAAAAGAAAAAGGCTTGCCATGGGAAAAAGCAAAAGCCTTTGACGGCTCCGCTCCTTTGGGTGAAAGTGTGGATGTAAGCACTATAAAAGATGTAAATAATATTAATTTCCACTTAGAAATTAACGGTAAAACAGTACAGCAAGGGAATACAAAAGACTTGCTGTTTTCCTTCGATAAAATAATTGCATATATTTCACGCTATATCACATTAAAAACAGGTGACCTAATTTATACCGGAACTCCCGCAGGTGTTGGAAAAGTAAATATAGGTGATAAACTAGAAGGTTTTATTGAAGGAAATAAAATGTTGGAGCTTGCTATTAAGTAGCTTCACATACCCTCAAACGTCATTTCGATAAGCTTTTCAATGAAAAATAATACCGGATACTTTGAGCTTTATTTTATCAAATAAGACCAGTGTTTTATTTGAGTCCCTATAATTTATAAATACACTTTTTTCTTTCAACTTAATATAAATAAAAGGAGGTGTTTCAATATCTACAAATAGGAGAGCATCTTCTATTCCCTTCATTTTAAAATGCCCTTTAAAATAGGTTTAGCACCAAATCCATTTGTTCTACTAAGTATTTCAGGTAACGAGTGAATTGTATCAACTTTTATTATATCACTGTATTTAAATTCGATGTTATAACCTGTACTACTTATTTCCATTTTATTATCTTCAAAATGAGTCGTAGGGGCTGTCATACCAGAATAAAGAATAATTGCTACGATGACTCCAACTACAATCATTGTGTAGAATACCCCTATACCTATTTTATAAAAATCACCAGTGTAAACTGAATTTTTCATTAATGAGTGCTTTTTATTAATTCAAAATTAATTCTTGCCTATGGTTTGTGTTATAACCAACCGCAGAAATTCTAAAAAACTACCCCTCCAATTCCAACAAAACCCCTTCCACCGTCTTTTTAGCTTCAAAAAAGGAAAGGAGTTTCAAGAGTACTTCTTCAATAACGCTATCGGGACAAGAGGCTCCGCTGGTTAAAATAATGCTAACGGGTGTGTGTGAATTAAGCTGTAAATAGTTTTCAGTTGTGATGTACTTTTGGGTATGATAATTAAAATGGTTGATTTGAGAAGAAGAGATGAGTTGTTTTGCCGATGTTATAAAATAAGTTTGTAATTTTTCCTCACACAATTCCACAATGTGCGAAGTGTTCGAACTGTTGTATCCTCCAACTACAATGGCAAAGTCGGCATTTTGTTTTAACAGCTCGTAGGTTGAATCCTGGTTTTCGTTGGTGGCATAACACAGCGTATCGCGTGTATCGGCAAAATGCTCCTTAATATATTGTTCACCGTATTTTTGAATCATTGTTTGCTTGAAATAATCCGCAATTTGTGCCGTTTCAGTCGCCAACATTGTTGTTTGATTTATCACTCCCAGCCTGTCCAAATCTACATTCGGGTCGAAACCTTCCGAAAATCTGTTGGCAAACAATTCAAAAAAAGTATCTCGACTTATTTTCCCCAATATTACATCACCCAACAAATAAGCTTCCTTTATATCCTTTATTACAATGGAGGGTGCATTTAATTCAGAACGCGAAAAAGTTGCACGCGTTTCTTCGTGGTTGTGCTTTCCGTGAATCACAATGGAATACTTTTCTTCTCCTAATTTTTCCGACTTTTTCCACACCCGTTCCACAAAAGGACAAGTGGTATTGTAACGCTGCGGCTCAATACCTCGCTTTTTTAATTCTTCCTCAATGGCAATGGTGGCACCGAATGCTGGAATAATTACAATATCGTTTGCAGTTAATGTATCCCAGGCAATTAATTGCCCCCCTTCGGTATCCATCAAAAAGCTTACACCACGACTTAATAAATCGTTGTTCACTTCAGGATTGTGAATCATTTGGCTCAGCAAATAAATACGTTTATCCGGATTTTCTTCAATTGCTCGATACGATATTTCAATAGCATTCTCAACACCGTAACAAAAACCAAAATGCCTTGCAATGTAAAATCGTACTGCTCCAAAGTCGAGCACTGTGGGTGAAAAATCTTTTTTCTTGGGGTCTTGTTTTTTACGTACTTCCTTAATTTTACCAATAACGGAACTGCGATAAAATTCGGGAATATTAAAGGTTTTCATAAGGCATAAAATTACACATAATATTTATGTCTATACAATGAGTACCGGAACTTTTATTCTGTGTCGCACAGCATCCAAGGTTGTACCGAATAACAAATCTTTAAAGCCAGTATGTCCGTGCGCTCCCATTACCAACAAATCGCTATTCAATTGGTTTACTATTGTGGGAATGGCTTTTTTAGGATTACCAAAACCCAATTGAATGGATACATTAAAACCTTGTTCATTGAGTCGTTCCGAATAATTTTTCAAAAACACCTTATCCGATTCACTTTCCATATCGTTTATTTCATTTCCTACCACCATTGCTCCTACTGTTTCAACAATGTGTATGAGCGTATATTTTGCAGACTTACCTCCCTGCGCCAATGCATGATTGATTGCTTTTTCATCCGAACCCGAAAAATCTACTGTAATGGCAATGTTGCTGTAGTTTGTAGGTTTAAAATCTTTTAAGGATTTTACTTCACCGTGTAAACTCTCTTTTTTGGTAAACAATGTTCTGCTTATAAAAGGTTTAAAAGTTATGTACAACAGCAATACCATCGATAAAACAACCAATGGGATAACTGTAAAAGATAAGAGTGTTGAATGCTCTGATGTGCTTAACCAACCGCCCAATACTCCAATAACTAACTTTACATTGAGTCCTACAATAATAAGTGCACAAAGCCAGGAAGCCAATTTGGTTTTAAAACCGATGGTAAATTCACCCATTTTTCTTTTATCGCTTACAAAATGAATGAGGGGAATAATGGCAAAACCCAATTGTAAACTTAATATTACCTGACTTAGCACCAATAATTTTCCGGTAACCGATTCACCAAAATAGTAAATGGTTACAAAGGCAGGAACAATGGCTATTAATCGCGTTAAAATACGCCTTACCCAAGGTTGTATACGCAAATTCAAATAGCCTTCCATAACTATTTGCCCCGCAAGTGTTCCCGTTATGGTACTGCTTTGTCCGGCTGCAATAAGCGCTATGGCAAACAATATGGCGGCCCAGCGAGTTCCTAAGGTTGGTTCTAAAAATTTATAGGCTTGTTGTATTTCGGCAACTTCAAAAAATCCTTGATTGTAAAATGCAGTTGCTGCCAATATAAGTATGGCTGCATTCACAAAAAAAGCTGCATTGAGTGCAATAAAGGAATCGATGAAATTAAAATGGATTGCTTTTTTAATACCTGTTGAGCTGCGTTCAAATTTACGTGTTTGAACCAAGGATGAATGCAAATACAAGTTGTGCGGCATTACAGTTGCTCCAATTATTCCTATTGCAATGTACAATGCATCGTTGCTTGGCAGTGAGGGAATAAATCCTTTCGCTATTTGAGATACATCAGGAGAGGCAAAAAGCATTTCAAGAAAAAAGCAGGAACCTATAATTAACACTAGTGTTAATATAAATGCCTCCATTTTTCGTATGCCGTAATTGATAAGAAATAACAACAAGAAAGTATCCAATACGGAGATACACACTCCTGCCAATAATGGAATATCAAACAACAATAAAAGTCCGATTGCCATACCCAGTACCTCGGCAAGGTCGCAGGCAGCAATTGCTATTTCGGCTAATATGTACAAGAAAAAATTAATTACGGGTCCGTAATTTTCACGCGAAGCTTGTGCCAAATCCCTTCCTTGCACCAAACCCAATCGGGCACTTAAACTTTGTAACAACAATGCCATTAAATTCGACATCAGCAATACCCACAACAAACTATAACCAAACTTGCTACCACCGGCTATGTCGGTTGCCCAATTTCCTGGATCCATATACCCAACGCTTACCATATAGGCGGGTCCCATAAATGCAAGTAACTTTTTCCAAAAACCTGTTTTCACTTTTGTGTCTACACTTTCGTGAACTTCGGACAAGGAGCGTGATTCTGATTTATTGTCTTTCATTATTTTTTACTGACTAAAATGTTCTTTGCTACTTCGTTGCTGATAAATACTTTCTTTCCACTCAATTGAGCTTGTAAAGACTTATCATACAATGCTCTTTCTTTTACTTTTATTTCCTTTCCCAATACAATTCCTGCACTGTCGAGGTACTGCAAAAAGGACGAGGAATGGTCGACAACACCTGTAATAATATAGGATTTATTGAGTACTGCCTCTTCTAATAATTGTGACTTGGTATTATGGAATTTCCCATCTCCATCAGGAATTGGATCACCGTGTGGGTCGAATTTCGGAAAACCTAAAAACCTGTCCAGCTTTTCGGTTAGTTCATTTGAATGGATGTGTTCAAGCTCTTCGGCAATTCCGTGTACCTGATCCCATTTAAAATTCAATTTTTTTACTAAAAAAAATTCCCATAAGCGGTGTTTTCGAATAATATTTACTGCTATTTTTTTACCTGAAGTGGTGAGCGAAACACCTTGGTATTTTTGATAATGAATTGATTTTTTTAGCGACAACTTCTTCAGCATATCCGTAACTGTAGCTGCTTTTGTAGACATTTTTTTGGCAATTGAATTGGTACTCACTTCACTATCGGTTTGCTCCGTTAGTTTGTAAATTGCCTTTAAATAATTTTCCTCAGTAAATGAATTCATCGGTATAAATTTATACAAATGTAAATAATTTTTTAGACTAATCTAAATTTTTATCAAAATTATCACGGCAAACAATTTTGAAATAAATATTGTTTATACCATTTATTTTATAAATTTGTGATAAGAAACAAACAAAATTATGGGAGAATTTGACAATAAAGACAAGGAAGAAATCTTTGCAAAGTCGGTAAGAGCAGGTAAAAGAACGTATTTCTTTGATGTAAAAGCTACTAAAAGTAATGATTATTACCTTACGATTACGGAGAGTAAGAAACGTTTTACCGATGACGGTAAGTTTACTTATGAAAAACACAAAATATTTCTATATAAAGAAGATTTTGATAAGTTCCTGGATGGATTGAATGAAACCTTAGATTATATTAAAAAGGAACAGCCTTACACTCCTCCTATCAGAGAAACTTCCAGCAATGGAACTTCTGATAGCTATTCCAATGTGAGTTTTGAAGATTTAGATAAATAAGTTAAAAATAGCTATACTGAAAAACCTCAGATTGTATCTGGGGTTTTTTTATTATCCATATAAATGTTAAAAAAAGAGCGATTCGCAAAGATACTGGCTTATTTTATAAAAAACAGTCCGGTTGCTGAAACAGAACTGCAGTATAAGAATCCCTTTCAATTATTGGTTGCTGTGATACTGTCGGCTCAGTGCACCGACAAAAGAGTAAATACGATTACCCCTTCCCTCTTTAATAAATATCCCGATGCACCCAGTATGGCACTTGCACACTCGGATGATATCTTTAAATTGATAAGAAGTATCAGTTATCCCAATAACAAAGCAAAACACTTGGTTGGCATGGCACAAAAGCTTGGACGTGAATTTAAGAATACAATTCCTTCCGATATTGCAGCATTGCAAACACTACCGGGCGTAGGGCGAAAAACAGCCAATGTAATTGCGTCAGTAATTTACAATAAACCGGCAATGGCCGTTGATACACACGTATTTAGGGTTTCGGCACGACTTGGACTCACCACCAATGCTAAAACACCACTGGCAACAGAAATACAATTGGTAAAACACATACCAGAAAAGCTCATTGCAACGGCACACCATTGGCTCATTTTACACGGTCGCTATGTTTGTTTGGCACGCAAACCAAATTGCAGTGAGTGTGAACTTAAGACTTATTGTAAATACTACTCTCAATTGTACAAATAATGAAACAATTTGAAAGATACTAGTGGTTATATTTATATTTATTAATATGTCGAAAGCTAAATGCTTGAAATATTATAATATGTAAACCGAAATAATGAGACTAATTGCAATTTCCATTTCATTCTAAACTAGTGATATTAAATTGTTTTCTAAAAATGAACTATTAAAACAATTATTCAAGCTAAGTTCGTTACTTTTATGCTTTTAATTTTCAATTATGACTCGTAAAAATAAAGATACGGATGATTTACCAAAAGTTAAACTGAACAAAGAAAACCTCAAAAAAGCTACCCGTATTTTTAAGTTTATTGGTCCGCATAAGTTGAAGTTCTTTATAGGAATGATATTCTTGGCACTTACCGGTGCTACTGCCCTTATTTTTCCAAAACTTATGGGACAATTAATGGGCGTGGCGGGTAACAGTAAAAGTGTATCGATCGACCTAATCAACAAAGCCAACGATGTGGGTATTAAAATGATTATACTTTTTGCTTTACAAGCCATATTCTCTTTTTTTAGGGTAGTACTTTTTGTAAATGTTACCGAGAATATGCTCGCTTCCTTACGACAAGCAACCTATGGTCAATTAATAAAAATGCCAATGACCTTCTTTTCGCAGCACCAAGCAACAGAACTTAGCAGCCGTATTGGATCGGACATAACACAAATACAGGACACCTTTACTACCAACATTGCCGAATTTATACGTCAGCTCATTATTATTGTAGGTGGCATTACAATGATTTGTTTTACCTCGTATGAACTGGCTATTATTATGCTTTCCATTATTCCATTGTTAGCTTTGCTCACAGTCTATTTTGGAAGAAAAATTCGCAATATTTCAAAAAATGTACAGGATAAAATAGCTGAGTCCAACATCATTGTAGGTGAAACCTTTCAAGGTATTTCAAATGTAAAATCATTTGCTAATGAATTTTTTGAAATAGCACGATATAAAAAAAGCACAGAAACCATTGCTCAATTGGCAATGAAAGGAGGCTTGGCACGTGGCGCATTTTTCTCCTTTATTATATTTTGTCTGTTTGGTGCCATCATACTCATTGTGTGGTATGCCGTAACAATGAATATGAGTATGGAAAAAATGATGACTTTTATGTTCTATACTGTTTTCGTAGCAGCTTCCATTGGTGGAATTGCGGAACAATATTCACAAATACAAAAAGCCATCGGTGCAACCGACCGAGTAATGGATATTTTGGATGAAGATCCTGAAAAAATTGATTTGAATTATAATTTAAATCCTGTAAAACTAAAAATAGAAGGGCATGTTCAACTCGAAAATGTTGCCTTCTCCTACCCTAGCAGAAAAGATTTTGAAGTACTAAAAGATATTTCATTTAGTGCAAAAAAGGGTGAAACAATTGCCCTGGTTGGCCCAAGCGGTTCTGGTAAATCAACGTTGGCCGGACTAATACTTCGTTTTTACGATCCTCAAGAAGGTCGTATTTTAATTGATGGAAAAAACTCAACCGATTATTCCTTAACTGAATTGCGTAACCAAATGGCAATAGTACCGCAGGATGTATTATTGTTTGGTGGAAATATAAAAGAAAACATTGCATACGGTAAGCCCGATGCTACGATAGAAGAAATTATAGAAGCTGCCAGAAAAGCGAACGCATTGAGTTTCATTGAAAGCTTCCCAGATAAATTCAATACAATGGTTGGTGATAGAGGTATTCAATTATCTGGTGGACAACGCCAGAGAATAGCCATTGCAAGAGCGGTATTGAAAAACCCTGCCATATTAATTTTGGATGAAGCTACTAGCTCGCTCGATTCTGAATCAGAACATTTGGTGCAAGAAGCTTTAGACAAATTGATGCAAGGAAGGACTTCCTTTGTTATTGCACACCGTTTATCTACTATCCGCAATGCCGATAAAATAATTGTTATTGAGAATGGTAAAGTAAAAGAAAGTGGTACACACGATGAACTTATTAAACTTGACAGCGGTTTGTATAAAAGTTTAAGCAGATTACAATTTGAACCCAATTAACGATTGAACTTCACCGTATATAAATCATCGGCAGGATCGGGGAAAACATTCACCCTTGTAAAGGAGTATCTCAAACTTGCTTTAAAAGGTGATAACGTTAAAGAATACAAATCTATTTTAGCGATTACGTTTACCAACAAGGCTGCGGCCGAAATGAAAGAAAGAGTGCTCTTGGCACTTAAAAGTTTTTCGAGCAAAGAAAAACTGGAAGGAACACCACTATTTTTACTTCTTGAATTGGAAAAAGAACTAAAGCTTCCTCAACACGAAATTCGTGCGAAAGCTAAAAAAGTAATCAGCTCAATGCTTCACAATTATTCCGACATAGGCATTAGCACCATTGATAAATTCACCCATAGAATTATTCGAACATTTGCTTACGACCTGCACATTAAAATGAATTTTTCGGTAGAGACCGATGAAAAAGAGATGTTGGAAAAGGCAATTGATATGGTGTTGAGTAAAATTGGTGAAGATGTTAAACTCACAGAGGTTCTTAAAGAATTTACAGTGAGTAAAGCTGAAGATGAAAAAAACTGGTCGATAGAAGCTGACTTGTTTAATTTTTCAAAAAGCTTATTGAAGGACGAAGGAATTTCACACATCGACAAAATAAAAGAAATAAGCATTGATGAATTTAATGAAATAAAAAAAACGCTGCAAAATACTATTCGCGAATTCGAAAAAACGATATCCACATTTGGAAAAAAAGGATTGGCATTAATTGAATCTTTAGGTGTTGACAAAGCTTCTTTTGCAGGTGGCGCAAATGGATTACCAAAGTATTTTGAATATTTAGGAACACTCAAATTCGATAAACTAAAACCTTCAAATACGATTCAAAAGGCAATTGCTGATGATAAATGGTTTGCAGCAAAAGCATCTGTTAGCGATAAACAAAACATTGAAAGTATCAAAGTACGCTTATTGGAAATATACAATAAGGCAATACAGACAATAGATTCAAACATAAAAGAAATAAGCTTGTTTAGAAGTATAAACAAAAACATTTATAGTTTAATAACACTCAATGAAATAGAAAAAGCAATTGTTCAAATCAAAAACGAGGATAATATTTTACACATTTCAGAATTCAACAAGCGAATTGCGAACATCGTAATGTATGAGTCGGCTCCTTTTATTTACGAAAGACTCGGCGAAAAATACAAGCATTTCCTGATTGATGAATTTCAAGATACCTCAGTATTACAATGGCATAATTTGTTGCCACTTATCGACAATTCACTCGCCAACGGAAATTTCAATATGTTAGTAGGCGATGGAAAACAATCTATTTACCGTTGGCGTGGTGGTGATGTAGAGCAATTTACCGCATTACCCGAAATGAAAATGTCGAGCAATTCAATTGTACAAGAAAGAGAAGCAGCATTGAAACGTTATTATTGTGGTAAAATATTACAGCAAAATTATCGCAGCAAAGCGGAGGTTGTAGAGTTTAATAACAACTTTTTTAAAAGCTGCGCAAAACAATCTAACAACGGCTTAATTACAACCGTATACGAAAAGGGGGAGCAATTGTGTGATCCGACCAACATAGGTGGAGGTGTAAGCATTGAGTTCATCAAAAAAGATGAAGAAAATGAATTTACATACGATGAACAAAGCTGTTTTAAAATACTTCAAACAATTCATCAACTGCAAGAAGATAATTTTGAACTGCGCGACATAGCAATCATTTGCCGTATTAATTCAAAAGCAAATATAGTAGCTAATTACCTTATTGAAAATGGTATTCCTATTCTTTCAAAAGAATCGCTTTTGCTGTCTAGCTCACCTTATGTAAACTTTATACTGTCGACACTCGAATACATTCACAACAGATCAAACAATGTTGCAAAAGCAAACATTATTCAATTCATCTGTAAACTAAAAGATAAACAAGAAAACAGCTGTGAAGAATTAATGTCAGCCAACATCTCCGAGTTTATGGAGAAACATAAAATCGCCTTTAATTTAAGTTATTTCAGCTCCTTGCCAATTTACGAATTGTGTGAAGAAATTATCAGAAATACGGGGTTGAATGAAAGGGCAAACCCATATATTCAGTTTTTTTTAGATGCTGTCTACAAATTCTCGATAAAAAACAACACAGGTATAGGGGGCTTTTTAGAATGGTGGGAAAATAAAAAAAATAAACTTTCGGTAAACATTCCAGAAGGTATGAATGCAGTCAACATATTAACCATACACAAATCAAAGGGGCTTGAATTTCCCGCTGTTATATTTGCCTTTGCCAACTGGCAAGCAGTAAATAACGATGCTATATGGGTATCGGTAGAAAACGACAAAATACCCAAATTAAAGTCGGCACTCATTCAAAAAAACAAGAATTTTGATGATACTGACTATGCCACACTACTGGAAATAGAAAAAAGTAAAGAAAATATGGACAACCTAAATCTATTGTATGTTTCTTTAACACGACCAATGGAAAGATTATACATTATAACAGATAAAGCCTACGGACAAAAAAAAATAGCCAACTACTATCAAAATTATTTAACGGAAATAGGTGAATGGGACAATGATAAAACTAGCTACCATTTTGGACTGTTCAAAAAGTATGTACACAATAATAATAAAAAAATTAAAAAGCCAATTACACTCACTAAAATCATTTCAGAGCCTTGGCAGGATAAACTAAGAATTAGTACAGACTACCAAAGCGTAGACCAAAATTTTGATAATAAAAATCAAAAAAAATACGGAAATCTCCTTCACACTGCTCTCTCTAAAATTAAAAATTTAGATGATGTTGAAGCATCCTTGTCAAATATGTTGCAAAAAGGACTGATTAACTTAGAAGAGAGCAAAAAACTAAATACAATAATTGTAACCCTGATAAGTAATAAAGACATTCATCCATTTTTTACTGAAGAATTAAATAGTAAAAACGAAAGAGATATACTGCTCCCAAACGGTGAAACATACCGTCCTGACAGAGTAATACTAAAAGAAAAACATGCCATTATACTTGATTATAAAACAGGAAAAGAAAATAAAAAGTATGCTGCACAACTAAATAAATATGGAACTATTTTGGAGCAAATGGGATATAGTCAAGTTGAAAAATACATACTCTATACAGAAGAGCAAAAATTGGAAAAAATAAATTAATATTGTTTCAAAATTAGAACAACTATTTCTATATCGAGATGAATCATTAAAGCAAAAAGTACTTACATGTCCACATTCACCCGCCCCCACCTTTATAACGGTCCGCCAACAAATATGTCGAAGTTTTACAAATTCCTTTGGGATACAACAAGGGGATAAGATGTATAAAAAAAGCGATAGGACTAAGATTTGCTAAGTTTATCAGTATACCGTATTTTTTCTGGAAACCAATAAATCATAATTAAACAGCACAATTGACAATGCTATAAAAACATATGAAACTACTTGTGTTACTGTTGTCGGCTCATTAAAAAACAATCGCGCTACTATAAAATTAATCAAGGGGTTGATGTATAGTAATATACCCATCGTTGAAGAATTAACCCCTGTCATCGCGTATAAATTAAAGAACAAAGGCAGTATTGTAAATAAAATAGCTATTAAGGAAATATAAAAGTAAAAATTAAACTCTGCAGGAAGGCTTACTGAATAAATTGAATAAACTGGATAAAAAGGCAACAATATGAATGCGGAAAAAATCATTTGAAAACACAAAATAACTAATTTGTCAACCTTGTTATTTCCACGCTGTGAAATAAGGTAAAATGCATATGAAAAAGCTACTATCAGGCTGTAAAACAAATCCGATAAATTATGAAAGGATAATATTGCACAACTTATTACACTAAGCAACACTGATATCCATTGCAATCGAGTTAATCTTTCTTTGAGTATAAAATAAGCCAACACAGTAGTAAGAATTGGGCATACCAAATAGGCATAAGATGCCGATTTTATACTAATATGATTCATTGCATAAATAAAAAAGTACCAATTACCTGTTAGCAAAGCTCCTCCAATAAAAGTAAGGTAAACGGTTCGCCACTTTTCAGAAAGCGAAAGTTGCTGGAAGATGAGCAAATTTTTTTTACGAATACTTCCTATAGACAAAATGATAACACACATAAGGATTGCCGAAAGAAAAACACGGTAAAATAATATATCGAGCGAAGGATAAGATGACAAGGGCTTTAAAGCCAAGCTAAAAAAACCCCATATAACAAAAGCTGCAAGTGCAGCCAGGTAATACCTATACTTCATTTGCTGCAAAGATATCCTTTCGTAAATATAATTGAGAATAATGCTTCTATTTAAATCGACTATTGTTATATTCGCTTTTATAATAGCACTATTTATGAGTTTACTAAAAAAATTAAAAACACCACAGAATATTATTGTGATAGTGGCTGCATTAGGCTATTTTGTAGACATATACGACCTAATTCTTTTTAGTATTATTCGTAAAAAAAGTTTAATGGGAATCGGTATTGCCGAAGCAGACTGTCTTTCCATAGGTGAACACCTTATCAGTATGCAAATGATGGGAATGCTTATTGGTGGGGTTTTATGGGGAATATTGGGTGATAAAAAAGGAAGGTTATCCGTATTATTCGGCTCTATCCTACTCTATTCAATTGCCAATATTGCCAACGGAATGGTAGATAATGTTGAATCATACTCATGGTGGCGCCTTATTGCAGGCATAGGTTTAGCAGGTGAACTAGGTGCAGGTATTACCTTGGTAAGTGAAACTATGAGTAAAGAAAAACGTGGCTGGGGAACAATGGCTGTCGTATCCTTTGGAGTATTAGGCGGTGTATTTGCAGGATTAATCGGCCAATCGTTTGATTGGCGGACCTGCTATTATTTAGGAGGGGTAATGGGACTTGTTTTACTTTTATTGCGTATTGGTGTATTTGAATCAGGAATGTATACAGCCACCAAAAATAATGGGATTTCAAGAGGGAATTTTTTTCAGCTTTTTAATAATAAAAAGCGCTTTATAAAATATTTACAATGTATCACTATTGGTTTGCCTATTTGGTTCTTAATAGGTATTTTAATAACCTTTTCACCCGAATTTTCAAAAGCAAAAGGCGTTTCTAATATCAGTGCTGCAACAGCAGTAATGGTATTTTACGCAGGAACCTCTTTTGGCGATTTTATGAGTGGATACTTAAGTCAAGTTTTTAAAACACGAAAAAAAATTGTTTTCTTCTTTTTAATACTTACGAGCATTGGTATTCCACTTTATCTTTTTACAAATGGAATTAGTCAATTTGCTTTTTACGCTATTTGTGTATTTTTAGGATTGGCAGGCGGATATTGGGCTATATTTGTAACCATAGCCTCTGAACAGTTTGGAACAAACTTACGTTCAACAGTTACTACCACAGTTCCAAATTTTGTGAGAGGAGGACTGGTTTTCTTATTGCTGCTATTTAATTTTTTTAAAAATAATTTACCCGATACCGGAATCGCACTTTTCAGCAATTCTAACAATGTGATTATATATAGTGCACTTTTTGTAGGAATTATTTCAGTAATAATTGCCTTTTTATCATTATGGGGAATGGAAGAAACATTTGGTAAAGACTTAAATTACGTTGAAAAATAAACTACTACTGCTAACATCTGCTTATATATTTTTAATAAGCGCTATTTATTGGACGTGGGACAACCGTAATAATTGATGTTCCTTTAAACCAAGTTCAATATTACATCAGTTGCTCCTGTTTTTAGCTGTACATATTTTTTAGAAACAAGACTTGTTTCATTTAGCAAAATGGAGTTGTTTAAAAATAAATTTAATTTTTCACGTAACTCATCTGCAGAACTTATACTATATGCAGCTTTCAGCTGAATGAGTTCAGTCGCCTCCTGAAACTTTTTATAATTTGGTCCGAAAAGCACAGGCATTCCATACCCTGCAGCCTCTAACACATTGTGTATGCCGTTCCCAAAACCACCACCAATATACCCAATAGAAGCATAACCATACACTGAAGATAACATACCAATATTATCAATAATTAACACACGCGCATCTTTACAAGAAATATCATTTGCTAAAGAATACCGAATTGGATTATAAGAAGAGAATTTCCTCATTATTGATTCAATATTACTTTCACTGATTTCGTGTGGAGCAATTAGTAGTTTAAAATTTGTTAAGGACACCGATACAAGAATATCTTCGTCAACCTGCCAAGTACTACCTGCAACTAAAAGCGGAACTTCCCCTTTAAATGCTTCAATCAAATCGTATTTTTTTGCAGCAATAGTAAGCTTATTTACTCTGTCAAAACGAGTATCCCCTGCAACAATTACATTGTTGTATCCAAATTCATTCAATAGCAATAAGGAATTTTCATCCTGCACAAAAATATGCTTGTACGTATCCAAACCTTGCCGTGACCATTTTCCTAAAGCAGAAAAAAAGTGTTGTTCTCTTCTGAAAATAGCTGAAATTAAATAAGTAGGAATGCTCCTGTTTTTTAATTCACGCAAATAGTTAAACCAAAACTCATACTTTACAAAAAATACATATTCAGGCTTTAGAATGTCAATAAATGTTCGCACATTATATGGAGTATCCAAAGGCAAATAAAAAACAACATCAGCACCGCTATAATTTTTACGAACCTCATAGCCGGAAGGAGAAAAGAAAGTCAATACTATTTTACAATTGGGGTATTTTATCTTGATTTTTTCAATCAAAGGTCTACCCTGCTCAAACTCACCCAAAGATGCACAATGAAACCAAATAATAGAGTTGATTCCTTTTACAACAGTCCTTAACTTAACTTCCCAATCTTCTCTCCCTTTTACCCATAAGGATGCTTTTACATTAAAAAGGGATGCGCAACGAATAAAAAAACCGTAAAGGTAGATTGCTAGATTATAAAATAAATTCATTGGGCAAAATAAAGCTAGTAGGTGTAAAATTCATTCGGAACTTTTTTATACAAGGGAATAATAATCCCCACCTTGCATCCTGTAAGTTGATCAATTCTTTTTGCAGTATCGTATTGCATTGTATCAAAATTATACCCCCTGCGGTTTTGAGTCCAAGCTTGTATGAACTCAACACCTGCAAAAAAATTAATAAAATAACGGTTGTCTAAAAATAAATATCCTAAAAATGCAGTCACAGCAAGTCCATTGGTAAGCCTGTCATAACCCTTTCTGTACTCCTTACTGAGTTGTGGCGTTGTATTACCAATATCATCGTAGCGAATTTTATGTTGTAAAAATCCGGGGCCCACAGCAAAAACAAATCCGCAATTTTTGTTGGGTGATAACCAAGGAAAAATACGCCCAACTTTAGCACTTGTAAAATAACCTCTTTCCGATACGCGCACATCGGCATACAATCCATTGATATTTATAATCTGTCCGTTGGATGTTTTTAAATTATCCAAAATAGTCGCATCCTTTATGGTTCTGCCAAAAAGGTAATTCAAATCGGCACTCCAAAACCAATTCTGCTTTGTTTTAAACATAAAATTAATTCCTACGTTGGAGTTCGAAGCATAGCGGTTTACCATATCACCACCCGGGAATTGGTGAGCGTAGGAAAGTCCGAGTAAAGGTGCCGAAACCATTGAGTCTTTCACATTTAATTGCGCATTTGCATACGACATTGAAAGCAAAAGAAACAAGACACAATAAAATAAGTTACGCATAGGTAAAATAAAACGCTAAGATACTAATTCAACATTACATACTGCATAACGCTATTAAGGCATTTTTAATTATATTTGACAGCCAATATTTATACTATGAAAAAAATACAAATGGTTGACTTAAAAAGTCAGTACGAAAAAATTAAAACAGCCGTTGACGCTGCCATTCATACCGTAATAGACAACACTACATTCATAAACGGACCGGAGGTAAAAGCTTTTCAAGCCGATTTAGAGAAATACCTAAACGTAAAACACGTTATTCCTTGTGCCAACGGAACCGATGCCTTGCAAATTGCTATGATGGCGCTCGACTTAAAACCGGGTGATGAAGTAATTACTGCCGATTTTACTTATGTGGCTACTGCCGAAGTAATTGCATTGTTGGGATTAAAACCTGTTTTGGTGGATGTTATTCCCGATACCTTTGATATTGATGTGAAAGCTATTGAAAAAGCCATTACATCAAAAACAAAAGCAATTGTTCCTGTTCACTTATTCGGACAATGTGCCAATATGGAAGCGGTGATGGAAATTGCAAAAAAGCATAATTTATTTGTAATTGAAGATGTAGCGCAAGCCATTGGAGCCGATTATACTTTTAGTAACGGTACGAAACAAAAAGCGGGAACAATAGGAACTGTGGGTTGTACATCCTTTTTCCCTTCTAAAAACTTAGGCTGCTATGGCGATGGTGGTGCTATGTATACAAACGATGATGAGTTAGCAAAAAAAATACGAATGATTGCCAACCACGGTCAATCAGTACAATACGTGCACGATTCCATTGGCGTTAACTCCCGATTGGATAGCATACAAGCAGCGATACTCGGAATTAAATTAAAACAATTAGATAATTACGCAGCAGCACGAAACCGTGCAGCCGACTATTACGACAAAGCTTTTGCCAATAATCCAAAAATAAAAACTCCTGCAAAAGTTAAAAATTCCACACACGTTTTTCATCAATATACCTTTCAAATTGTAGGAGTTGACAGCCCCGAAAGCTATCGGGGAAAATTGCGTGAATTTCTTGCTTCAAAAGATATTCCTGCAATGATATACTACCCTATTCCATTGCATTTGCAAAAAGCATATCTCGATCCGCGATACAAAGAAGGAGACTTTCCAGTAACTGAAAAACTATGCGCTTCGGTACTTTCCTTGCCTATGCATACCGAATTGGATGAAGAAACATTGAAGTACATTACAGAAAACGTATTGGAGTTTTTGAAATAAATTCTCCTTTAGATAATTAATTTTTGAATATTTTAATGATATTAATCTTTGATAAAATAAATTTAAAGGGTTAGGACTTATTTCAACCAAGATTTAGGCTTGACGAGGTAGTTATAAGTTGTTAGTGTTGTACACACACGCCATCGCATAGTAATACAGTTGGAAACTAAATGATTTTGCAAGTTACTTTATTCTGAAAATGTAAAATATGAAAAAAGTAATTATGTTTGTTGTAAATTAAAATTAAATAAATGAACATAGCAGTAATAGGAACAGGATACGTGGGACTTGTAACAGGAACTTGTTTGGCCGAAACAGGTAACAATGTTATTTGCGTTGACATTCACGAGGAAAAAGTAAAAAAAATGCAGCAAGGCATTATTCCAATTTACGAGCCGCATTTGGATGCCCTTTTTCATAGAAACATAAAGGCAGGGCGCTTAACATTTACGACTGAAATAACTGATGCAATTAAAAACGCTTCCATCATTTTCTTGGCATTGCCTACACCTCCCGATGAGGATGGTTCGGCAGATTTAAGCTATGTATTGGGCGTGGCAGAGCAGTTAGGAAAATTAATTACAGAATACAAAGTTATAGTAGATAAAAGTACTGTTCCGGTGGGTACTGCAGAAAAGGTACACAAAGCAATTGCACTGAATGCAAAAACAGATTTTGATGTAGTTTCCAATCCCGAATTTTTGCGCGAAGGTTTTGCTGTGGATGATTTTATGAAGCCCGACAGGGTTGTAATAGGTACAAGCTCCGAAAAAGCGGGTAAAATAATGGAAGAATTGTACAAGCCATTTGTTCGTCAGGGCAACCCCATCATAATTATGGATGAGCGTTCGGCAGAACTAACTAAGTATGCAGCAAATGCTTTTCTAGCTACAAAAATCACTTTTATGAACGAGATTGCCAACCTCTGTGAAAAAGTAGGTGCTGATGTGGATATGGTGAGAATAGGAATTGGCTCGGACGACAGAATCGGAAAACGTTTTCTTTTTCCTGGTATAGGTTATGGCGGAAGTTGTTTTCCAAAAGATGTAAAAGCTTTGGCTAAGTCGGCAAAAGATGCGGATTATAATTTTAAGATATTGGACGCAGTGATGAATGTAAATGCAAAACAAAAAACTATCATTGTGCGAAAATTAAAAGCATATTTTAACAATCAAGTAAAAGATAAAAAAATAGCTTTTTGGGGACTTGCATTTAAGCCAGATACCGATGATATTCGAGAAGCTCCTGCCTTGTATATAATTGATGAATTATTAAAAGAGAGTGCTACAATTATTGTATTCGATCCTGAAGCAATGAACAACGTAAAATCATTGTTGGGAGATAAAATACACTACGCAAACGACCATTACGAAGTATTAAAAGATGCTGATGCCTTAGTAATTGCAACTGAATGGAGTTTATTCCGCACACCCGATTTTGAAAAAGTAGCTTCTCTGCTTAAAAACAAAACAATATTTGACGGTCGTAATCTATATGGTTTACAACAAATGAAGGAATTGGGTTACTACTATTGCAGCATTGGTCGCGAAACAATAACACCCTAAATGCAATCTGTACAAGAAACAGATGAATAACAAACTGGCGGGTATTCTTAGTAAGTATGTTGGCGCTTCATTCGTTTTTTGGATTACATTTATTGTAATCAGAATATTTGAAGCAATAACCTTATTACTTAAACATTCTTCTGAACAAAGTTTGTTCGTATTTGAATTACGCGGAATTTTATTCGATACAGCTACAGTACTTTTACTGTCGTCTATTTCACTTTTTCCTTATATCGCAATCAGTTATATAAAATCAGCTTTTTCAAATGGCTTTCTCATACTATGCCACCTGGTTCTTTGCCTTCTATACATAGTACTTTCAAAAGTATTTATCATACAATTAATACCTGTCGATCAAGTTATTTTCACCTACACAATAAGCGATTTATGGTTAGCAGTAACATCCAGTACAAGCGAAACGTGGACGACCTTTATTCCCATTCTTTTACTGCTCCTAATGTACTTTTTTCTGTTGAAAAAGTTAAGCTATAGAAACATCAATAAAAGGGTAGTATATGCTTTTGTGCTGTGCTGTATACTCATTTTACCTTTTTATAAAATATCCTATTACGAAAGACATCCCGGGCAATTCAAAAACTTTGTCATCAACAATAAACTATCCTATTTTATACACAACAGTATTTTATATTACAAGGATGTAAAACAAATGGAAAAAATCATTGATATTGCACAGGAAACAAAACTACACGAACACTATAACCCGCAATGGAAATTCACAAATACAGCCTATCCTTTTTTACACAAAGCAACAAATGAAGATGTATTGGGTCCATTCTTTAAATTGAACGATACGCAAAAACCAAACATTGTTTTTATCATTGTCGAAAGTTTATCACGCTCCTTTATGGGCAAAGATTCGAGGTATGGAAGTTTCACACCTTTTCTCGATTCCTTGTCACAACACAGTCTTTATTTCCCCAATTTTTTAAGTACTGCCGAACGTACCTTTAATGTGTTGCCATCTTCATTGGGTTCACTTCCCTACTCACAAAAAGGATTTATGGAACTAGGGCTAAAACGTAAATTACCATACCATTTTACCTCCATACAATTACTGAAAGAGCAAGGGTATTATACTCGCTTTTATGTTGGAAGTGTACCATACTTTAATAATATGGATGGTTTTTTGAACGAGCAAAACATAGATTACATTGCGCAAAATTGGGATAAAAAATATATGCTCCCTAACAAAGATAAAGACAACTGGAGCTGGGGTTATCACGATGGCGACTTGTATGGCAAGTCGATGGAAGATTTGGGAAAACACCCCATAAAAGAAGAACGTTTTGACATATACTTGACCATTAGTTCGCACGGCCCTTTTATACCGCCAAATCAAAAGTATTACAATGCTATTTTTGAAAAGCAAATGAATGTACTGGAATTCGATAATGTAAAAAAAGGTAACTATCGGAAAGACGCTAATAAATTTGAAAGCATATTATATACGGATAATGCGTTAAGAGATTTCTTAAAACAATACCAAGAAAGGCCCGAATACCAAAATAGCATTTTCTTTATTTTTGGCGATCACGCAATGCCCGAAATACATTACAATTTTCCATCGATAGAAAAATATCATATTCCACTCATCATCTATTCCCCTATGCTAAAAAGGAGTAAAAGAATAGAAGCTGTTTCATCGCATCTTGACTTGACTCCTTCTCTGCTTGCATTGATAAAAAACAAATACAATATAAACTTTCCCAAAGAAGTGGCTTGGATAGGGAATGGATTGGATACAAATGCACAATTTCAAAACAATCATTCTATTCCCTTTATGCACAACAATAAAAAATTGGTTGAATATATGTACCAAAATTACTTTCTATCCTTTGATGATTTATATGAAGTAAAGCCAGGACTTGTTACAGTAATAATAAAAAATAAAGCCAAAAGAAAAGAGATGATAGATCGCTTGGCTAATTTTATCAAACTCAATTATTACACTACTCTGTCCGATAAAATTATACCGAAAGAGTTATACGAACAATTTGCCGGCAGTATTAAAACAGAATATGTTATTACGATTCCAAATGTGGAAACAAAAAATCCGGTTGTTCAACAAAAAATGGTTCTATCTCACCCTTATAAGATTAATGATGCCTTAACAGCTGTGTTAATTGAAAACAATTTCGACTTTTATGTGACAGACACCTTGTTTTATCACGAACCAATTGTGGTGGCAATTGTAAAAAATGCAGAAGGGATAATTATAAAAAAAATCCCAATGGAAATCCTTGAAAAAAACAATGTAAAAATAACACCCAAAACATGGAATAAGGCTACTTGCGGTACTTATATAAACCTCCTTCCTTTTAAAAACCGCAAAGGCTACTCATTATACTTGGAAATTATTAACAAAGATGAATGTCCTAGCTACTACCGAAATTGGAAATTTGAATTAAAAGGAGTAAAGTAGTTATATTTACAAAAAATAAAATATGGAAAGAATTTTAATAACAGGTGCAGCAGGTTTTTTAGGATCGCATTTATGCGATAGATTTATCAAAGAAGGCTACCACGTTATTGCAATGGATAACTTAATTACAGGCGATCTTAAAAACATAGAACATCTTTTTAAATTAAGACAATTTGAATTTCACCACCACGATGTATCTAAATTTGTTAATGTTCCGGGCGATTTAAAATACATCCTCCATTTTGCATCACCTGCAAGTCCTATTGATTATTTAAAAATACCCATACAAACACTCAAAGTAAGTTCATTAGGAACCCATAATTTATTGGGCTTAGCAAAATCAAAAAAAGCACGCATCCTCGTTGCCTCTACTTCCGAAGTCTATGGCGACCCTTTAGTGCATCCACAACCAGAAGAATACTGGGGAAACGTTAATCCAGTTGGTCCTCGCGGAGTATACGATGAAGCAAAAAGATTTATGGAGGCAATCACTATGGCATACCATACTTTTCACGGAGTTGAAACACGCATCATACGAATTTTCAACACCTATGGTCCGCGTATGCGCTTAAACGATGGGCGCGTATTACCTGCATTTATAGGACAGGCATTGCGTGGCGAAGATTTAACAATCTTTGGCGATGGCTCACAAACACGCTCTTTTTGTTATGTGGACGATTTAGTAGAAGGAATATACCGACTGCTATTGAGTAATTATTCAATGCCTGTAAACATCGGAAATCCTTCGGAAATAAGCATAAAAGAATTTGGAGAAGAAATAATTAAATTAACTGGAACAAGTCAAAAACTGATTTCACTCCCCTTGCCTCAAGATGATCCAAAACAAAGAAAGCCGGATATAACAAAAGCAAAAAAAATACTTGGCTGGGAACCAAAAGTAAATCGTGACGAGGGACTTAAAATCACTTATGAGTATTTCAAGTCTTTATCAAAAGATGACTTGTTTAAAAAAGAACACAGGCAATTTTAAAACAATTGCTATTGAGTCTCAACAGCTAAAAATATTAAGCCAATTAAAATCCTGGTCTGTAATGTTAAAACAAACACTCGATTTGTATAAACAACTCATTACCAAATAACTGACTTTTCGTTAAGTTTTTTATCTTTGTATCCTTGTTATAACTATGGAAAAAGAATACTTTGCTCATCCTACAGCCATCATAGACGAAGGTTGTAACATTGGAAAAGGTGCCAAAATTTGGCATTTTTCCCATATTATGCCTAACTGTAAATTGGGTAAAAACTGTAATATTGGTCAAAATGTAGTTATATCACCCGGTGTTATACTAGGTAAAAATGTAAAAGTGCAAAACAATGTATCTATTTATACTGGAGTAACCTGCGATGAAGATGTTTTTTTAGGTCCTTCAATGGTCTTCACAAATGTTATTAATCCCCGCAGTGCCGTAAATAGAAAAAATGAATATGCAAAGACACACGTTGGCAAAGGTGCATCAATAGGTGCAAATGCAACAATTGTTTGCGGGCACGATATTGGCCCTTTTGCCTTTATTGGTGCAGGTGCAGTAGTTACAAAAAATGTCCCGGCTTATTCACTTTGGGTTGGAAATCCTGCTAAACAAATGGGGTGGATGAGTGAATACGGACATCGTTTATCATTCAACAAAGATGGAATTGCAATGTGCGAAGAATCAAAAGAAAAATATAAACTCGAAAACGGAGCAGTCACAAAAATATGAGTAATTCAAAAATAAAATTTGCCGTTATAGGACAAGGGCACATTGGTAAACGCCACGCAGAAATGATACGCAGACATCCAGAAGCTGAACTAGTTGCGGTTTGCGATGTGCTTACAAAAGAACAAATAGGCATAACCGCTATCAGCGAGAAATTTTACAACTCACTGGATGACTTACTAAAGGCACACCCCGAAATTGATGTTGTAAATATTGCAACACCAAACGGATTACACTCTGAACACGCTTTAAAAGCATTGGAATACAACAAACATATTGTTTGCGAAAAACCAATGGCATTAAATAAAGCAGACTGTGAAGCTATTTTATTTAAAGCCTTGCAAGTACACAAGCAAGTATTTTGTGTAATGCAAAATCGTTACTCACCACCTTCTGTTTGGATTAATGATATTATAGAAAAAAAAATTATTGGCGATATTTTCATGGTGCAATTAAACTGTTATTGGAACAGAGATGATCGTTACTACAAAAAGGAAGGGTGGAAAGGGAAACAAGACTTAGATGGCGGAACTTTGTTTACACAATTTTCGCACTTTATTGATATTATGTATTGGTTATTTGGTGATATAAAAAACATTAAAGCAAAATTTAACGATTTCACACACACTACTACTACCGATTTTGAAGACAGCGGATTAATAAGTTTTGATTTTACAAACGGTGGAATGGGTTGCATTAACTACTCTACTGCTATTTGGGATACTAATCTTGAAAGCAGCATCACAATTATTGGAAGCAAAGGCAGTGTTAAGATTGGCGGACAATATATGAACGATGTTGAATATTGTCACATTAAAGATTACACAATGCCTATTTTGGCGGAAACCAATCCAGGCAACGATTATGGAGCATACAAAGGTTCTGCGGCAAACCATAATTACATTATTGACAATGTTGTAGATGTGTTGAAAAACAGAAATACAATCACTACCAATGCGATGGAAGGCTTAAAAGTAGTGGATATCATTGAGCGTATTTACTCACTCCGACAAAAAAACAGAAAATCATAAGGAAAAAAAATAAAGTATGATTAACAAACTATTAAAAAAAGAAGCCAAAATAGCCGTAATTGGTTTGGGGTACGTAGGTTTACCAATTGCCTTGGCATTTGCAAAAAAAGTAAAAGTAGTCGGCTTCGACATCAACGAAGATCGAGTAAAAATGATGCAGAACAATATTGATCCTAGTCAAGAGTTGGATACCAAAGCATTCGAGGGCTGTGACATTGAATTTACTGCATCAATTGATGTTTTAAAAACAGCTAACTTTTTTATTGTTGCAGTACCCACTCCAATCAATGAGCACAATCACCCCAATTTAAAACCACTTTTGGGTGCATCTCGTTCGGTAGGGAATGCTCTTAAAAAAGGTGATTACATTGTGTATGAGTCCACTGTATATCCTGGTTGTACAGAAGATGATTGTATACCTGTGGTGGAAGAAGTATCAGGATTAAAATTTAAAACTGATTTTAAAGTTGGCTATTCTCCTGAGAGAATTAATCCAGGCGATAAGGAACACACCATTACAAAAATAATAAAAGTAGTATCGGGTTGTGATGCAGAAAGTTTAGATATCATAGCTAAAGTATACGAAATAATTGTTGAGCCGGGTGTTCACCGTGCATCGTCCATAAAAGTAGCTGAAGCTGCTAAAATAATAGAGAATACACAACGAGACATGAACATAGGATTGATGAACGAGTTGTCAATTATTTTTAGTCGTATTGGTATAAATACATATGAAGTTTTAGAAGCAGCAGGCACAAAGTGGAACTTTTTGAAATTTTATCCGGGATTGGTTGGCGGCCATTGCATTGGCGTTGACCCATACTACCTTACTTATAAAGCCGAATCATTAGGATACCACGCGCGTATCATTAACTCCGGCAGATATGTAAACGATTCTATGGGCCCTTATGTAGCAAAAAATTGTGTAAAGAAAATGATTGCTGCAAAGAAAAACTTAAACGATGCAACCGTACTTGTTATGGGTGCAACATTTAAAGAAAATGTAAGTGATATTAGAAATTCAAAGGTGGCTGACATCATCAAAGAATTAAAATCTTATAGCGTTTCAGTTGAAGTGGTTGACCCACTTGCTGATACAGTTGAACTAGAAAACGAATACGGGTTTGGATTAATTGAAAAACCATCTAAAAAATACGAAGCAATCATTGTTGCCGTTAATCATAAAGAATATATGGCCTTAGATGAAAATTATTTTAAATCGATACTCACCGACAATGGTGTACTTGTTGATATAAAAGGAATGTACAGAAACAAAATAAAGGACTTAACATACTGGAGCTTCTAATTTTAAAATACTTGAACAAAAAAAACAAAATACTTATAACGGGAGGTGCCGGTTACATTGGCTCTCATACTGTTGTAGAGTTACAGCAAAAAGGTCACGAGGTGATAATCATTGACGATTTATCGAACTCAAACAGTTCTGTGATTGACGCCATTGAAAAAATAACAGGAATAAAACCTGCCTTTTATAATTTTAATCTCTGCGATAAAAAAGAACTTTCTACTTTTTTTAGCAAGGAAAAAAACATCGATGCAGTTATTCACTTTGCTGCCCACAAAGCTGTTGGAGAATCAGTAAACGAACCTTTAAAGTACTACCATAACAACCTGTCTTCACTTATTAATTTATTGGAAGAAATGAAAGAAAACAATGTAAAAAAAATTGTCTTCTCTTCTTCTTGCGCGGTGTATGGTGAACCCGACAGACTTCCTGTGAACGAAAATGCTCCGTTAAAAAAAGCTACTTCACCTTACGGAAACACCAAACAAATAAACGAGGATATACTTTCTGATACTGCAAAAGCATCAAATATACGTGCCATTTCACTTCGTTATTTTAATCCCATAGGAGCACACCATTCACAACTGATTGGTGAATTGCCAAATGGTATACCTAATAATTTAGCTCCCTTTATTACTCAAACAGCAATTGGGAAACGCGAACAATTAATGGTAAACGGAAACGATTACAATACCCCTGATGGCACATGTATTCGAGACTACATACACGTTGTTGATATAGCAAAAGCACACATCATTGCCATACAAAGATTGCTAGAAAATAAAAATAAAAGCAGCTTTGAAATATTCAACCTTGGTACAGGTAGAGGAAATTCAGTATTAGAAGTCATAAAGTCCTTCGAAAAAGTGTCTGGTAAAAAACTGAATTATAAAATTGTTGGGAGAAGAGTCGGAGACATAGAGAAAATTTATGCCGACTCTACGCTTGCATCCGTTGAATTAAACTGGAAAGCAGATAAAACAATGGATGATATGATGCTTTCAGCTTGGGAATGGGAAGTTAAATTAGCCGAAAAATAACACCTTAAAATGAGCAAAACAATATTGGTAACAGGCGGCGCAGGATTTATTGGCTCGCACCTTGTTCGTTTGCTTGTAAACAAATACATTGATTACAAAATTATTAATCTCGATAAGCTTACCTATGCAGGTAACTTAGCAAACTTAAAAGACATTGAGAACAAGCCCAATTACGAATTTGTAAAAGGCGATATCGTTGATGCTACATTTATAAACGAACTTTTTACCAAATACAAATTCGACAGTGTAATTCACTTGGCTGCCGAATCTCACGTAGACAAAAGTATCAGCAATCCTTTGGAGTTTGTTATGACAAACGTTATTGGTACCGTTAATCTATTAAATGCTGCAAAAGTAAGTTGGGTAAAACCAACAACCAAAAACGAACAACTAACAACTAATAGATTCTACCACGTTTCAACAGATGAAGTATATGGTAGTTTAGGCGAAACAGGATTGTTTACTGAATCAACTTCTTACGATCCACACAGTCCCTACTCTGCTTCAAAAGCATCTTCCGATCATTTTGTAAGAGCCTACCATGATACATACGGTTTAGACATAGTAATATCAAACTGCTCTAATAATTATGGAAGCTGCCATTTTCCCGAAAAATTAATTCCACTTTCAATTTATAATATTAAAAACAACAAAGCGATTCCTATTTACGGCAAAGGCGAAAACATACGCGACTGGCTGTTTGTAGAAGATCACGCTCGTGCCATTGATGTAATTTTTCACAATGCAAAAAGTGGAAGCACTTACAATATTGGTGGGCACAATGAATGGACCAACATTGATTTAATTCGTTTGCTGTGCAACATAATGGACAAGAAACTGAACAGAGTTGAAGGTACTTCCGCACAACTCATCACTTATGTAAAAGACCGTGCCGGTCACGATTTACGCTATGCGATTGACTCATCTAAACTTCAAAACGACTTAGCTTGGAAACCTTCCTTGCAATTTGAAGAAGGCTTAGAAAAAACAGTTGATTGGTATTTATCAAACGAAGAATGGCTGAACAATGTAACTAGTGGAGATTATCAAAAATACTACCAAGAGCAATATGTTAAAAGATTTTAAAATGCCACTACTCCACTACATCCCCATAAAGGTCAAAATCCAAAGCTGAAGTAATTTTCACGTTTGCGAAATCGCCAATACGCACATAATCGGTATCAGCTTTTACCAATACTTCATTGTCCACTTCAGGGCTATCAAATTCAGTGCGACCAATAAAATAATCTCCTTCCTTTTTATCAAACAATACCTTGTAAGTGTTACCAACTTTCTGTTGGTTTAAATCAAATGATATCTCTTGTTGCACATCCATTACTGCCTGACTACGCGCCTCTTTCACTTTTGCCGAAACATTGTCCTTTAGCAAATAAGCGTGTGTATTTTCTTCGTGCGAGTATCCAAAAATTCCCAATCTGTCAAAGCGTGTTTCTTCAACCCACTGAAGCATTTCTTGATGATCTTTTTCAGTCTCGCCCGGATAACCTGCTATGAGTGTTGTTCTAATGGCTATACCTGGAACTTTATCGCGTATTTGATTTACCAAATCAATCGTTTTTTGTTTGGTAGTTCCTCGTCTCATACTCTTCAGCATATTGTCGCTTATGTGTTGCAAAGGCATATCGAGGTAATTGCAAATATTGCTTCGCTCCTTCATCACATCCAATGCATCCATAGGGAAACCACTTGGAAAAGCGTAATGCAAACGTATCCACTCTATTCCATTAACATCCGAAAGACTTTTTAACAAGTCTGCTAAATTTCTCTTTTTATATAAATCCAAACCATAATAGGTTAAATCCTGTGCAATCAACATTAACTCTTTTGTTCCGTTCTTCGCCAAGTGCTTTGCTTCCTTTACCAATTCTTCAATGGGTTTTGAAATATGCCCGCCCCGCATCAATGGTATGGCACAAAAAGAACAAGGTCTATCACAACCTTCCGATATTTTTAAATACGAATAATGGTGTGGAGTTGTTAGCAATCGCTCACCTACTAACTCGTGCTTATAATCAGCCTTTAAGGTTTTTAGCAAACGGGGCAACTCACGCGTTCCAAAATAACCATCAACCGTTGGGATTTCTCTTTCTAAATCCGGTCTATATCTTTCACTCAAGCAACCTGTAACATAAATTTTATCAACCAAACCTGCCTTCTTTGCACTGGCATAACGTAAAATAGTATCAATGCTCTCTTGTTTCGCATTATCAATAAAACCACAGGTATTGATAATAACAATGCTTGAATCATCTTTTGTACTTTCGTGTTCTACTAAAAAATCATTTGCCTTTAGTTGTCCCATCAATACTTCGCTGTCCACAATATTTTTAGAGCAGCCAAGGGTAACAACGTTTACTTTATTCTTTTTTAGCGTTTTTGTTTTCATAAATAGGGTGCAAAGATACCAAAAAAAGAAAGCTTATTTCTCAAGCCTCTTTATACCTTCAATGGCTTTTTGATAGCCGTAATTAATTTCTATAGCAGTGGTATAATCGGCTTTAGCTGCTTTTACATTGCCCAACGTTTCGTAACACAAACCGCGCATATAAACAGCAGTATAGTACTTTTTATCGGCCTCAAATGACTTGCTAAAATATTCCAATGCCTTATCGTACAGCTTCAGGTATTCAAAATGTATATAGCCTAAATTGTAATTGGCATTTTTATTTTTTGGGTCAATTTGTAAAATTGCAGTATAGGCTTCAATGGCCCTGTTTAACTCCCCGTGATCTTGGTAAAACATACCCAAACTATAATATGCTTCAATACTTTTAGAATTTAAGAGTATGGCACTTTTAAAATATTCCACCGCAAGTGCATTGTGTTTTGCAGCCGCAATTATTCCCAATTGCATAAATGCATCATAATAGTCGGGATCTTGCTCCACCGTTGTTTCAAAACTCGAGATTGCTTTTGCTGTATCACCCAACTCTTTAAAGTTCATTCCTTTAATGAAATAGGCTTTCGGATTGTTTATGTCAATTTTCAGTACCTTATCGAGGTATTGAATAGAAGTTTTTAATTGCTTTACATACAAGTACAATTCAGCAAGTTTTAACAAGCCTTCCACATTTTTACTGTCGAGCAAAACACATTTTTCCAATGCCGCTTTTGCATAGCCTGAACTACCCATCACAAAATACACATCGGAAAGGGTTAAAAAATAATTTGCCTTGGTGCTGTCTAAGCTTATTGCCATTTGTATATCTTTCAATGCAGACGCAGCGTCTTTTGCCTCGAAATAGTATTTTGCACGTTCGTTATACAAATCGCCATTCTTTGGATTACTTTCAATTTTAGAATTCAATTCCAACAAAGGTTTAGGAATATTAAGCCCTTCAACAACCTGTTTGTTTTCTTCCTTGGCCGGATTGCCGCAAGAGAACATCAAAAAAGAAATAACAACAAGTGTGTAAACGTATTTTGTCATAGGGTACAAAAATAAAAAGAGATGGGAGTTTTCCCATCTCTAATGTAATTATTTATTCAATACTTATGCTTTAGTACTTAGCGCTTCTCTAATCTTGCCCTCAATTTCATCACACATTTCAGGATTGTCTAAAAACAATTGCTTAACTGCATCTCTACCCTGACCTAGCTTTGTCTCTCCGTAGCTAAACCAAGAACCACTTTTCTTTACAATGTTATGCTCAACACCCAAGTCAACAATTTCGCCCACTTTCGAAACACCCAATCCGTACATAATATCAAACTCTGCCAATCTAAAAGGAGGTGCTACTTTGTTCTTTACAACCTTCACCCTTGTTCTGTTACCTACAACTTCATCCCCATCTTTTATCTGACCTATTCTTCGTATGTCTAATCGCACAGAAGCATAGAACTTCAAGGCGTTACCACCAGTGGTAGTTTCAGGGTTACCAAACATAACACCAATTTTTTCACGCAATTGATTGATAAAAATACAACAACATCCTGTTTTGCTAATTGTTCCCGTTAATTTACGCAATGCTTGCGACATTAATCGCGCTTGCAATCCCATTTTGCTATCGCCCATTTCACCTTCTATTTCCGCTTTTGGAGTTAAAGCTGCTACTGAATCGATTACAATAATGTCTATTGCTCCAGAACGTATGAGGTTTTCTGCAATTTCAAGCGCTTGTTCACCATTATCAGGTTGTGATATCAATAAGTTTTGAACATCTACACCTAATTTTTTTGCGTAAAACTGATCGAATGCATGTTCTGCATCGATAAAAGCAGCAGTACCACCTACTTTTTGTGCTTCTGCGATAGCGTGCAACGCAATTGTAGTTTTACCCGATGATTCCGGTCCGTATATTTCAATTACTCTGCCGCGTGGAAGTCCACCAACACCCAATGCAACATCTAATCCTAAAGAACCTGTCGAAATAATCTCCAATTCTTCTACCGCCCTATCGCCTAGTTTCATAATGGAACCCTTCCCGTAAGTTTTTTCCAATTTATCAATAGTGAGCTGTAAGGCTTTTAGTTTTTCTTTGTTTACTTCTTTCGCTGTGTCTTTTTCTGCTTTGCTCATTTTTTCGTTATTTATTGTTGTTTTATAATTTAATTTACTAAAATTTGTTTGGTATGCTCCTTCGTTTTTACGACAAGAATAATATCTTCAATAATGCCTATTTCTGATATAATAAAGGTTGTTCTAACAATTCCATTAAAGTACTTTCCTAAAAAAAATTTGTTACCCCACACATCGTAATCGCCAATAATCTTTTTATCCTCATCAGCTACTAAAGCAAAAGGTAGCTGGTATTTTGCTTTAAACTTTTGATGGGATTTTACACTGTCGGCACTTACACCAATTACTTCGTATCCCCTTTTTTGCAATAATTCATAATTGTCGGTAAGGTTGCACGACTGATTAGTACAACCCAAGGTATTATCTTTAGGATAAAAGTAAAGCACAACTTTTTTTCCTTTATAATGCGTTAAGGATATTGTATTGCCTGAATCATCAATGCCGCTGAATAATGGTGCTTTGTCACCAATTTTTAAGGATGTAGAATGAAGTTGTCTCTTTAAAACAGTAATAATTGACATCGTTATACAAAGAAGCAAAAAGAAGGGCAATTTAACAAGTTGAATTTATTAACAGAAGTATTCTTTTGCTTATTCCCCTCACAAACAAAGAGAATAGGGCTAAAAAAAGAAAAGAAATAAGCTATGACATACTGCAATTGAAAATGAGATTATGAACAGATTGACGATATATGTATGATTTGTGTGTGGTGTAAAATTAACAACCCTTTTTTTGTACATTTGAATAAACTAACTTGATAACTTAAATGAAAAAAATATATAAAACCTCCCTTTTTGCTTTATTAATACTACCCTATTTTTCATTTGGTCAAACCATTGTTGGGCAAGATAGATTTTCACTTAGTATATGTATTGATAGCACAGTTATGGCTTGGGGGGGGAATTTCTGGGGAGAACTTGGGAATGGAACCTACACCGATAGTAATGTTCCGGTACAGGTTTCATCTTTAACAAGCATAATCGGTATAGAAGGAGGAGATAGACATTCTCTTGCACTAAAAAACAATGGTACTGTTTGGGCATGGGGAGATAATACCTGGGGGCAACTAGGGAATGGAACATATACAAGTAGTAATATTCCTATTGCTGTTAGCTTTCTTACAAATATTAAAGCTATTTATACTGGGTGGGATTTTTCTCTTGCATTAAAAAATGATGGCACAGTGTGGGCTTGGGGAATTAATGGTTGGGGTGAGTTAGGAAATGGGACAAACATCAAAAGCAATGTCCCTATTCAAATAAATTCTTTGTCTGGAATTATTGCAATTTCGGGTGGAGACCATCATTCTCTTGCACTAAAAAACGATGGTACTATATGGGCGTGGGGTAATAATGGTAATGGTGGACAACTTGGAAATGGAAATAACACAGATAGCAATGTTCCCTTACAAGTTCTTTCGCTCACGGGTATAAGCAAAATTGCCGGAGGAGGTTACTCTTCCTTTGCTTTAAAAAATGATGGGACTGTTTGGGCTTGGGGCAAAAATAATGGTGGGCAACTTGGAAATGGAAATACCTTTGATAGCAATATTCCATTACAAATTACATCTCTATCAAATGTACTAACAATTGAAGGAGGATATCAGCACGCTCTTGCTTTAAAAAATGATGAGACTGTATGGGCTTGGGGATACAATGCACTTGGTGAGCTAGGAATCGGAAATTACAACAACAATTATCTTCCTATACAAATACCTTCACTTTTTGGCATTACGTCCATTGAAGCTGGTGGTTCAAGTTCTATGGCCTTAAAAAATGATGGTAGTGTTTGGTCTTGGGGATATAATATGAATGGTCAACTTGGAAATGGAAATAACATTGATACAAATTTACCAATACAAGTAATAAATTTATGCCAAGTAAAGCAAAGTACTGTTTCTATTAATGAAATTACTGAACAAGTCTCAGTTACAATTTTCCCTAATCCATCAAATGGCATCTTTAATTTGGAAATGGAGCAATTTGTAAATTTGAAAATGGGAAGCATAGATATATTTAATGTTTTGGGAGAACAAATTTTCCAATCCAATATCCAAAATCAAACATCCAATATCCAAATTAACCTTAGTGCCCAGCCCAAAGGAATTTATTTTGTAAACATAAAAGTTGGTCAGGAATTAATTAGTAAAAAGATTGTGATTGAGTAAAAGATTGCCACGGGCAAATGCCCTCGCAATGACGATGCGAGTAAAATTACACTTAGAACGTCATTGCGAAGGAGGGACGAATGAAGCAATCTTTCAACTTTTATTGATAAACAATTGATGTTCATTTTTTCTAAATCATTAAGACATTTACTAAAAAATGAAAAGTCTCCAAAATCACACACCCAAAATATTACTTCTTATAAGTATTGGTGCATTCCTATTGGTATTTATGGGAATGCAGCCTATTGCTCAAGATATACACTATCATAGTTTTGCAAACGATAATTCCATTTTCGGAATCGCAAACGGTTGGAATGTACTCAGCAATATTGGTTTTATTTTGTGTGGTATTTTTGGCTTCCAATTAATTGTAAAGCACAATATTAAAAGTATAATCCTATGGGCGCTTTTTATAGGAATATTCCTTACAGGATTTGGTTCTGCCTATTACCATTACAATCCCAACAACCAAACACTGGTATGGGATAGATTACCTATGACTATTGTTTTTACAGCCTTCTTTGCCCAATTGTATTCTTGGTACCTTTCCCAGAAGACCGCTTTCTATATTTGGATAGTCAGTTTAATAATTGGAATTTTTTCTGTTTCCTACTGGCAATATACCGAATCAATCGGAAAGGGTGATTTACGTTTATACGCTATTGTTCAATTTTTACCAATGATATTGATTGTAGCCATTTTGTTTATTCATTCAAAAGAAAATATATTTTTATGGAAACCTCTATCAATAGCAATAATCTGGTATGTTATTGCTAAATTCCTAGAACATTACGACCAAACAATTTTCGATTTTACACGCACAATTAGCGGCCATCAATTTAAACACATTACAGCATCCATTGCTACTTTTTATATTGTATTGATGGTAAAAAAGCAAGTTCTATTCTATAAAATAGATTAAATTTGCGCTATGACTCCATTCGAGAAATTATCCAACAGTTTAACAGAAGTTGAAAAAGGAAACACTACGCTTTTTGAGTTTTATATTATGCTTTGGAAAAACGGTGTTTTACTTAAAGCAGAAAACTTTAATGAATTACTTACTAGAGTACAAAAAATTAGCGACAAAACTGCTCAATTAAATTGTTTATACATCTTTACAGAAGGCTATATGTGCACCTTCTTTCCTACCGAAGGGAATGCATTTGAAAAATTGACGAATGCTATTGAATTGTTTCAGCAAACTAAAGATAATGCGGGTGAAGGTGCTGCACAATGTTTACTCGCTATTTATTTTAAAAATCTAGGTCTGTTAGACAAAGCTCAAGCAAATGTCGAAAAAGCAATCCTCAATATTAGTGAAAATGGAGCCTATCATTATTTTCTTTTAATCAACTATTATCAAGCAGGTGAAATACATCATTTATTGAAAGATTACGAAGCTGCGATTGATTACTTTCATAAAGGCATAGAATTATCAGATAGCAATGTGCCAATGAAGGCACGCATAATGAACGGACTTGGAACTATCTATTTAGATAAAAATGAATTAGATATCGCTTTTGAATTTTTTCAAAAGTCATTGAAACACAGTGAAGGAATTAATAATTTTTTAATCGAATCGAAAAACTATGCCGACATAAGCACTTATTATTTTCGCAAAAAGGATTTTGAGCAGTCCCTACAATTTCAACTGAAAAGTTTAAAGATAAGAGAGGAAAAGAAATTGGGCATTCCCCTCATTGGTAATTACATTGAATTAGCTGAACTTTTACTAAAACAAAATAATTATACCGAGGCTCTGATATATGCTTTATTAGCAGAGAAATTTGCAACTGAAATGAATGCAGGTATTAAATTATATCAAGTACACCGTATTTTATCTTCTATATATGAGATTATGGGAAATTCGGCACTTGCATTGAGGCATTTTAAAAGTTACCATAAATTCAAAAATGAAGTAAATAAACAGGAAAATACAAGGAAGATTAAGCAAATAAGTATTAACCACGAAATAGAAACGGTTCAAAATGAAAAGAAAAATTTGAAATTGCAAAATATTGAGTTGAAAAATGCTTTAGAAGATATAGGTGCGAGTGTTAGATATGCAAAACGAATACAAGAAGCAATACTTCCTTCGGTAAGTAAAGTTAAAGAATACTTACCGAATGCTTTTGTGATTTATAAACCTAAAGACATTGTAGGAGGTGATTTTTATTGGATAGAATGCGTTAAGAATGTAATATTATTTGCAGCAGCAGATTGCACAGGACACGGAGTATCCGGAGCGATGGTAAGCCTAGTTTGTTCAAATGCACTAAATAGATCCGTAAAGGAATATGGCATTACTGACCCAGCTCAACTTTTAAACAAAACTCGCGAATTGATCATTGAACAATTTCAAAAAAGTGGTGATGATGAAAATGATGGAATGGATATTTCACTTTGTGTTTTAAAAAACAACACTTTATTATGGGGAGGCGCAAACAATCCACTTTGGGTAATTCGTAAGGGTGAATTGCTAGAAACTAAACCCGACATGCAGCATATTGGTAAACACGTTGAATTAAAATCATTCAACACAAAAAGTATTGAATTGCAACAAGACGATACTATTTATATTTTCACGGATGGTTATGCCAATCAATTTGGAGGTGAATTTGGCGAAAAATTACAATCATCTTCAATGCAAATACTATTGTTAAGTATTCAAAACGAAACAATGGATAAACAGAAAAAAATCATAGAACAAACTTTCACCAACTGGAAAGGAACATTTGAGCAAGTTGACGATGTTTGTATCATTGGGGTTAAGGTTTAAGAGAATAAAAAGCTTAAATTTAAAAATAAATGTAATTATAAAAATATAACAAAATGAAAAAAGCAAGCCTACTTATTGGAGCATTTGTTGCATTAACGCTTATGGCATTTAACATTAACAAATCACATATTGAAGCTTACAAAGTTGATACTAAACTTAGTACGCTTGAGTGGTATGCAGAAAAAGTTACCGGAAAGCACAATGGAACCATATTATTTTCAGGTGGGGATATTAAAAATGATCACGGAAACATTACCGGCACGTTTGAAATTGATATGAATTCTATTGAAGATAAGGATATAAAACAGGGAAAAGGAAAAATAAAATTAGAGACGCACCTTAAGTCTGCAGATTTTTTTGATGCGAAAACATTTCCTAAATCAAAGTTTGTCATTACATCCGTTACCCAAGTTAAAGAAATAAAAGCAGGTGGACCAAATCTTACAATAAAAGGCTTGCTTACTATCAAAGACAAAACAAACGAAATTTATTTTGACGCTTTAGTTAAAATGGAGCAAAACAAAATTACTTGTAACGGCTCGGCTGTTGTTGATCGATCAAAGTATGATATAAAATACAACTCCAAAACATTTTTTGCAGACATTGGCGACAAAATGATTAATGATGAATTTACACTAAAGTTTAATGTAATTGCGGTTAAATAAAAAAAGTGTTTTTTTCAATTAGCTACAGAAATACAACTATTCTATGAAGCAAAAATTATTAAAATCACATATAGGTAGGCTACGTATAATAGCTTTTTTGGAAGGAATTTCCTTTCTTGTTTTGCTTGGAATTGCAATGCCACTAAAATATTATGCAGGAATGCCTCTGGCAGTAAAAGTGGTTGGGCTGGCGCATGGTATCTTTTTTGTTTTGTTCATATTCTCACTTATAGTTGTGAAAATTTATAATCGCTGGCCACTTACAAAAACGTTTATTGCTTTTCTTGCTTCTCTCCTACCCTTCGGCACTTTTGTACTCGATTATAGAATGCTTAAAAAGGAAATGAATGAGAAAAACAATTAAGGCAATTTATTTTCGTTACATCTTACCTCTTTTCAACTTATCGGGAAACACTTTTCTAAACTTATCCAACTTAGGTTGTATTACATAAGAGCAATAAGGCTGGTCGCCATTTTGATTGAAATAATTTTGATGGTACCCTTCCGCTTTATAAAACTTAGTTGCAGCAGTAAGTTCTGTTACAATCGGATTATTAAATGCTTTGGATGCATCCAATTCCTTTTTATACCTTTCGGCTAATTTCTTTTGTGAAGTATTGTGATAAAACACAGCCGAACGGTATTGCGTCCCTGCATCAGCACCTTGTTTGTTGAGCGTTGTTGGGTCGTGCGTTTTCCAAAAAACTTCTAATAATTCATCAAAGGAAATAACTTTCGGATCGTAAGTTAATTGTATTACTTCCGCATGACCCGTAAGTCCCGAACAAATTTCTTTGTAGCTTGGATTTTTAATGGTTCCACCTGTATAGCCCGACTCTACTTTCAATACACCTTTTAACTCTAAAAAAATGGCTTCGGTACACCAAAAACATCCAGATGCAAAAGTTGCTGTATCAATTCCATTGCTTAATGTTTCTATATGCTGTGTCATCATAAATGAATTTAATTTTACTATTTTATTATTATTGTTACTTGAATTTGCGCAAGAACTAAACGTAAAAATAAATGCGGCTAAAATCGAGTGACTGTGTTTTATTCTATTCATATTAAATACGAATATAGATTGTTTTGTTTCATAAACGTAATTATAGCCCAATGAGTTTTTTTCTTTAACTGTTTTTAACAACATTTAACCAAGCTCAATTGCCTGAGGTAACCTCTTCAAGCCTATTTTATTATCTTTGTTTCGTTAAATATGAAAAACAAAAACAAATTCGTTTATTTTATTATTGGTACCATTTTTTTGCTAAGCAGCTTATGCACTGCTCAACAAAATGGAATTCCAAAAGATTCTATTATTTCAAATACAATAGACAACGCAAAAAACGATAGCTTAAAAACAAAACATCAGGTAAGTCACTATCCTAAAAAAGCTGCCTTATATTCTGCAATTCTTCCAGGCTTTGGACAATGCTACAATAAAAAATACTGGAAAATACCAATCATTTACGCATTGGTGGGAACAACAGGCTATTTAATGTCTTATAACAATATAAAATTTCAATCCTACCGATCGGCATTACGCTTGCGCTACGATGATGATATAACAAACGATAACATTGAACTAGCCGAGTATACTGATAATGATTTATTGGTGCAAATGGATAGTTATCATAAAAAAAGAGACTTGTTTGCACTAATTGGCGTTGGGGTATATGTACTAAATATTGTAGATGCAACAGTTGACGCTAATTTGTTTTTTTTTAATGTTAGCGATGACCTATCATTGCACGTAACACCTTTATTTATAAATACAGTCTGCTGCAATCCGCAAGCGTTGCTGTGCTTATCGTTAAAATTTTAACTTTGCCTAATTAAATTATGAAAATAGCATTAGTAGGATACGGAAAAATGGGCAAGGAAATTGAGCAAATTGCTATTTCCAGAGGTCACGAAATTGTTCTAAAAGTAAACTCATCCAATGCTGGTAATTTCACGAACGAAGAATTAAAAATGGCAGATGTAGCTATTGAGTTTAGCGTACCACAAAGTGCCATAAACAATATTAATAGGTGCATTGATGCAAACATTCCTGTTATAGTAGGCACAACAGCTTGGCTCGACAAAAAAAACGAAGTAATTGACCGTTGCATTGACAGCAATGGAACACTCTTATATTCTTCCAACTTTAGCATAGGCGTTAACTTATTTTTTCAGCTCAATAAAAAATTAGCTGAACTAATGAAACCTTATCACGAGTACGAAGTGTCAATGAAAGAAATTCATCACGTACACAAGTTGGATGCGCCCAGTGGCACAGCCATTACTTTAGCAAATGCAATAATAGAAGAGTTACCGCGAAAAAACAAATGGGTTGTAAATACGGATGCAAAATTAACTGAAATTGAAATACGTGCTTTACGTACAAACAACATTCCAGGCACACACAGCGTTATGTACAATTCAGCAGTTGACAGCATTAGCATTGAGCACATAGCCCACAACCGAAAAGGATTTGCACTAGGTGCTGTTATAGCAGCTGAATATTTACAGGATAAAAAGGGCATATATACTATGCATGATGTACTAAAATAATAAATACACTATGGCCAACAACAAAACAGTAAACATTGCAATGGATATATTTGTAGGAGTAATTACCCTAGGCTTGTATTTTTTACTTAAAAAAAGCAATACAAAAAAATCGAAATCACGCGAATGGATTGATGCCATTTTGTTTGCCGTAATTGCCGCAACTATTATTCGTACTTTTTTAATGGAAGCGTTTACAATTCCAACTTCTTCGATGGAAAAAACTTTGCTCATTGGCGACTTCCTTTTTGTTAGTAAAGTGAGTTATGGTCCACGTGTTCCCAACACTCCCCTGTCCTTCCCATTTGCTCACCACACTTTGCCATTAACCGACAGTGTTAAATCCTATCTGGAATGGATAAAATTACCGTATATGCGCCTACCCGGCTTAGGGAAAATTAAAAATAATGATGTGGTTGTATTCAATTACCCTATGGAAGATTTCAGACCGGTTGACAAACAAGAAAACTACATAAAACGTTGTGTTGGAATTGCAGGAGATATTTTACAAGTTAAAGATGGAGTATTGTGGATAAACAATGTTCCTTTAGAAAAGCCCGAAAAAATGCAACACAAATATCATGTTAAAACAGATGGTACCGATTTTAATACTAAACGTTTAGAAGAAATGAACATCACTGAAGGTTCGAAAATTTCGAACCAAGGGGATTTTGAGCTTACCCTTACACCTGAAAATGCTGAAAAAATAAAAGAGTTCGCAAATGTTAGCAGCATCACAAAGGAAGTTGCAAAAGCAGAACGCTATATTGGTTATTTATTTCCAGATGACACCACCAATAAATGGAGTGTTGATAATTACGGGCCTATTGTAATTCCCAAAAAAGATGTTGCGATGAAACTAAATTTAGCCAATATTGCTATTTACAAAAGAGTAATTGAGGTGTACGAGCAAAATACAGTAGAAATAAAAGACAGCGGCATTTATATAAACAGCCAAAAAGCAGATTCCTACACTTTTAAAATGGATTATTACTGGATGATGGGTGACAACCGTCATAACTCTGCCGATTCGCGCTTTTGGGGATTTGTCCCAGAAGACCACATTGTAGGAAAAGCAGTTTTTGTGTGGCTGTCCTTAAATAATACGGCAAACAGTATTTTCAATAAAATTCGTTTTAACAGAATGTTTTCCTTTATAAATGATAAAGGTATTTCTAAATCGTATTTGCCGCATGGCATTTTACTAATAGGTTTAATATGGGGATCGAGCTATTTATACAGAAGAAGAAAAGTACAAAAAGCATAACTTGTTTTGGAAATAATCCTATCTACAGCCTATGCTGCACCCATAGAATATTATACCTTATTAGCAAGTGCAAATATTGTTAGCATTGAGAAATACGAACATTTCATAAAACAAAGTTACCGCAATCGTTGTTACATATATGGAGCCAACGGTATACTTGCATTAATTATACCCCTTGCCAACAGAAAAGATAAAACACTTACAAAAGATATTCGAATTGCCAACCAAACTAACTGGCAAAAAACACATTGGAAATCCATTGAATCCGCTTACAGAACTTCGCCATTTTACGAATATTTTTCCGATGACATTGCCCATTTTTATGAACAAAAATTTACCTTTCTTATCGACTTTAACCAGTCGATTCAACAACGCTTACTGGATTTCGCCAAAATTGAAAGTAGTATTCGACACAGCGAAAATTACACAGCTCAATACGATAAAAACGTATACGATTATCGCACTAGCTTATCCCCTAAAATCACAACAAAAATAGCCTTTAAAAACTACAGCCAAGTGTTCGATAGCAAGTTTGGTTTTATTCCAAACCTTAGTTTTTTCGATCTTTTATTTAATGAAGGCAATAAGAGCAAAGAGTATTTGCTAAATTCCCTTACTTTTGAGTAAAATTTACTAATGAAACACACCCTGCTTCTACTTCTTTTTTACTGCTCGCTCATTGCCTGTAAAAGCACTAAGAGCAAAAGTGAAACAAGTACTGAAAAAGTAATTCCCAAGGAAACAAAAATAAAAGCTAGCGTAATTAATATAACAGGTCTTGACGGATGTGGCTTTGTACTTGAGCTCGAAAATGGCGAGAAGTTAATTCCAATGAACCTTGAAGAAAAGTATTTTAGTGATGAATTGAAAGTATGGATAACTTACAATGTATCCACTTCGCATAGCATTTGTATGGTAGGGAAAACAATAATGATTAAATCCATTGAAGAACGCAAAGAATAAAATGAGTAAGCTAAGAGTTGTATTTATGGGAACACCCGACTTTGCTGTTCCATCGCTAAACATACTCGTAGAAAATGGTTATGATGTAGTAGGTGTTATTACCGTTCCAGATAAACCTGCAGGTAGAGGACAACAAATACAAGAAAGTGCTGTAAAAAAATATGCCACTTCAAAGGGATTAAGCATTTTGCAACCCAATAAATTAAAAGCAACCCAATTTTTACATCAACTGCAAGCATTAAATGCCGACATACAAGTGGTAGTAGCCTTTAGGATGTTGCCCGAAGCCGTTTGGAGTATGCCACACTTGGGAACAATTAACCTACACGGTTCTTTATTGCCACAATACCGAGGTGCTGCCCCTATTAATTGGGCCATTATAAACGGTGAAACGGAAACCGGTGTAAGTACCTTTTTTCTGCAACACGAAATTGATACCGGAAAAATTATTTTCAATCACACAATTACTATTTCCAAAACCGATACTGCTGGAAGCATACACGACAAATTAATGGAAGTAGGTGCAAGCTTAGTATTAAAAACAATTCAAGCGATTGAAAAAAATGAATATCCGCAAATCGATCAAGCACATTTGATGACGGGCAATTTAAAAAATGCACCAAAAATATTTAAAGAAGATTGTAAAATAGATTGGAATAACAACTGTGAAAATATTTACAACAAGGTACGGGGACTATCGCCATACCCTACTGCATTTAGCAGTATTAAAAATGAAAAAAGCACATTGAATTTAAAAATATTTGTCTGTACAAAAGAGGTAACAACACATGCTATAAAAGCGGGAACAATTGATACCGACAATAAAACCTATTTAAAGGTTGCCACAAACAATGGCTATATTCATCTTAACGACATACAATTAGAAGGAAAAAAAAGAATGCACCTTGCCGATTTTTTGCGCGGTTTTGCAGTTAACAAACACACACATTTCATATGAGTAAAGTAGAAAAAATAAAACACTTTAATGCTAGTGGAATTGGCACAAGCAATAGCAATATATTCGGTTTACCCTTTACAACTGAAGAAGCAGAACTTGTTATCATTCCCTTTCCTTGGGAAGTTACTGTATCCTACAGTGCAGGAACGGCCAATGGACCGCAAGCCATTTTTGATGCTTCAAAACAAATTGACTTGTATGATCCCTATATCAAACATGCTTGGAAATTAGGCATTTCGATGGAAGAAGTGTCACAAATTTGGTTAGAAAAAAGTGCTGAATTAAGAAGCAAAGCCGAAACCTACATCGAGATGTTTGCCAAGGATGAAAATCCGGAAACAAATATGGTAATGAAAAGTAAACAAAATGAAATAAATAACAGTTGTGCTGATTTCAATAGGTGGGTAAAAGAACGTTCCTTAAAACACTTACACAATAACAAGTTGGTAGTGGGACTTGGTGGCGACCACAGCACACCGCTTGGTTTAATACAAGCACTTGCTGAAAAGCATGAATCCTTTGCCATACTTCAACTCGATGCACATTGCGATTTACGAAATGCCTACGAAGGATTTGAATTTTCGCACGCTTCCATTATGTATAATGCCTTAAAAATTACTGCAGTTTCAAAATTGGTACAAGTGGGCATCCGCGATTATTGCGAGGACGAAGTTAGCTTTATTGAACAATCAAATGGGCGCATAAAAACCTTCTACGACCGACAGATAAAAGGATTACTATACAAAGGAAGCAACATGGAAGAAATTTTTCAAATCATAGTGAGAGAATTACCACAAAAGGTTTACTTGAGCTTTGATATTGATGCGCTAGACCCTAAGCTATGTCCCAATACAGGAACACCTGTTGCAGGCGGATTAGAGTTTGAACAAGCACTGTTTCTGATACAACTAGTGGTTGAAAGTGGAAGACAAATTATTAGTTTTGATTTAAACGAAGTTGCTCCTGCCACAAATAACGATTGGGATGCAAATGTAGCTGGACGATTGCTTTACCGCATTTGCAATTTGATGGCATTATCGAATGGGAAATTCAAAGACCCTAAGTAAAAATCATTATATTTGTCGAACAAACAATAAAAAGAAAAAACATCCATTATGGGAAAAGGTGATAAAAAAACAAAAAAAGGTAAAATTGCAATGGGCAGCTACGGCGTAATACGTAAAAGAAAAAAATCAAAGGGTACTATTGCACCTAAAAAAGCAGTAACAAAAAAAACAGTAGCTCCTAAAGTTGAAAAACTAGAAGCTATTCCTAAAAAAGTAGCCGTTAAAAAAGTTGCGGCTCCTGCAGTTGAAAAACCAGCAGCAGCAACAAAAAAAGCAGTCGCTAAAAAAACAACTAAGAAAAAAGAAGGCTAGAATTTATATATAATTTTTATAGCCCCATTCATTTATGATTGGGGCTTTTTTGTTTTTGTGGACGGTTAGCATTTGTAGTCATTTGTAATTGTTTAAAAACAAATAATATATGGAGAGAATTATTTTAAATATTCCAATGGGACAACTTTCTATATATTACAAAAGTATCATAGCTATTTTAAAAAAATTAATAATCTAAAATCAATGGTGTCCTAAACGTTTTTATTAACAGTATGTCTAATTATTTTGGGATATGGCTTTGATTTAAAATCATCAGGAATGATTAGTTCCGGTTCTTCTTATGCCGAAGTCGCATTATAAGGAGAAGTAGATTATCAAAAAAGTTCAATTTACATAATGATTGGATTTATTATTTTACCTTTTTCTATTTGGTTTCTTTATTCTGCCTTCAGGTCAAACAAATAAATTAATATTATAAATAATGACTAATATATTTGATCCTTTTAAAGCGTGAATGGGTAGTACAGAAGGAATAGTTTGCACAGTGTAATAGTTTTATCTATAGAGTGTAAATTTACATTTGTATTTGTGAGTAATAATTGAATGAATAGCTATACAGCCTTATATCCCCTAAAAAAAGGCCCGTGAAACACGAGCCTTTTTGCAATATATAAATTAAATTTATACTTCTTCTTTAACAGCATCTCTTTTAGAAGCCATTAAATTATCATACTCCTCTTGTGAGCCAACAATTAATTTTTCGTACTCACGTAAGCCTGTACCTGCCGGTATTAAGTGACCAACAATTACATTCTCTTTCAAGCCCAATAAATGATCTACTTTACCATTAACTGCCGCCTCGTTAAGCACCTTAGTTGTTTCCTGAAACGATGCAGCACTCATAAAGCTTTGAGTTTGTAAGGAAGCACGTGTTATACCTTGCAACACCTGACTGGATGTAGCAGCTACAGCTTCTCTTGCTTCAATCAACTTCATATCCTTACGTTTAAGCTGAGAATTTTCATCTCTTAACTTACGTGCAGATATTATTTGTCCGGCTTTTAAGCTTGAGTCACCTATAGCAGAAACAACAACGTTACCGTATAAGCTATCGTTCTCTTGCGTAAACTCAAGTTTGTTTGTCAATTGTCCTTCCAAGAATTTAGTATCACCTGGATCTTCAATTCTAACCTTTCGCATCATTTGACGAACAATAACCTCAAAGTGTTTATCATTGATTTTTACACCTTGTAAACGATACACCTCTTGTACCTCGTTCACTAAATACTCTTGTACTGCAGTTGGACCTTTGATTGATAAAATATCATCCGGTGTAATTGCTCCATCCGATAAAGGCATACCAGCTTTGATATAATCATTTTCTTGAACAAGAATGTGTTTCGACAAAGGAACAAGGTATTTTTTCAATTCTCCTGTTCTTGACTCAACCGATATTTCACGGTTACCACGTTTAATTTTTCCGAATGTAATGACACCGTCAATCTCAGCCACAACAGCAGGATCTGAAGGATTACGTGCTTCAAACAATTGTGTTACACGCGGTAAACCACCCGTAATATCTCCCGATTTTCCAACCGAACGAGGAATCTTAACCAAGATTTGTCCCGATTCAATTTTTGCGGCTTCATTTACTACAATGTGAGCACCCACCGGAATACTATATGATTTAACAACTTCTTTCTTACCATCGATAATTCGAATAACAGGGTTCTTTGCTTTATCACGTGTTTCAATGATAACTTTCTCTTTAAATCCTGTTTGCTCATCGCTTTCCTCACGGTAAGTAATACCTTCTTCAATTCCTTCGAAGTTAATTTTACCTGCCAATTCCGAAACGATAACAGCATTGTAAGGATCCCAATCACAAATCAATTGACCTGCTTTTACTTTTGCTCCGTCTTTCACATATAACTGTGAACCGTATGGAAGATTAGAAGTAGTAAGAACAATTTTCGTATTCAAATCCACAATTCTTAATTCCGCAGAACGACCTATTACAACACGTACTTTTGTATTATCTGCATTTATTCTTTCAACATCGCGCAATTCATCAATTTCTATTAAGCCATCGTATTTTGCTTTAATAGCTGACTCAGCAGCAGTGTTAGATGCCGTTCCACCCACGTGGAAGGTACGTAAGGTTAACTGTGTGCCCGGCTCACCAATTGACTGAGCAGCAATAACACCAACCGCTTCACCTCGTTGAACTTTTCTACCTGTTGCCAAGTTACGTCCGTAACATTTAGCACAAACACCTACTTTCATTTCGCAGGTTAATACCGAGCGAATTTCAACAGCCTCAAGCGGTGATCCTTCTATTGTTTTTGCAATGTCCTCCGTAATATCCTCACCCGAAGAAACTAATAATTCACCAGTAAGCGGATGAATAACATCACTCACAGATGTTCTACCTAATACTCTGTCGTAAAGCGTTTCAACAACTTCTTCGTTGTTTTTCAAAGATGTTGCAACAATACCTCTCAGTGTTCCGCAATCGTCACCACTGATGATAACATCTTGCGCCACATCCACCAATCTTCGTGTTAAGTAACCAGCATCAGCCGTTTTTAAAGCTGTATCGGCTAATCCTTTACGGGCACCGTGTGTGGAGATAAAATATTCTAAAATGGATAAACCTTCCTTAAAGTTTGATATAATTGGATTTTCAATAATCTCCCCACCGGTTGAACCTGATTTTTGTGGTTTCGCCATCAATCCTCTCATTCCACCCAACTGTTTAATTTGTTCTTTTGAACCCCTTGCCCCTGAATCCAACATCATATAGATGGAGTTGAACCCTTGCTTATCGGTAACTAACTGATCCATTACACGTTTAGTTAAACGTGAGTTGGTGTGTGTCCAAATATCAATGATTTGATTGTAACGCTCGTTATTGGTAATAAAACCCATATTGTAATTGTTCATTACTTCCACCACTTGCGCATCTGCATCCGCAATCATCTTACCTTTTTCAGCAGGAACAATAACATCTCCTAAGTTAAAGGACAATCCTCCACGGAATGCCATTTTAAATCCTAGGTCCTTCATATCATCCAAGAACTTCGCAGTTTTTGCAACACCACATTGTTTAAGGATATTACCAATAATTTCCCTTAAGGATTTTTTAGTAAGCAACTCGTTGATGTAACCAAATTCAGCAGGTACAACTTGATTAAACAACACTCTACCTACAGTAGTTTCAGTAAGTTTATTTACCAAAACACCGTTCTCTTTTAAATTTAATTTCACTTTGATGTGAGCGTGTAGGTCAATTTGCTTCTCGTTCAAAGCAATAATAACTTCTTCTGGAGAATAGAATCTTAATCCTTCGCCTCTTACCACAAGTTCATCATCTGTTTTTCTTCCTTTGGTCATATAATAAAGACCAAGCACCATATCCTGTGAAGGTATAGTTATAGGAGAACCGTTTGCAGGATTAAGAATGTTATGTGATGCCAACATCAATGTTTGAGCTTCAATAATAGCAGCGTTACCTAAAGGTAAATGCACTGCCATTTGATCCCCGTCAAAATCCGCGTTAAACGCAGTACACGTTAAGGGATGCAACTGAATTGCTTTTCCTTCAATTAATTTTGGTTGGAATGCTTGTATACCGAGTCTGTGCAATGTTGGGGCTCGATTCAAAAGAACAGGGTGTCCTTTTAAAATATTCTCCAAAATATCCCACACAATAGCATCTTTTCTGTCAACTATTTTCTTTGCAGATTTAACAGTTTTAACAATACCTCTTTCAATCATTTTACGAATGATGAATGGCTTAAATAACTCTGCTGCCATATCTTTCGGCAATCCACACTCGTGTAATTTCAATTCGGGTCCAACAACAATTACCGAACGTGCTGAATAATCCACACGTTTACCCAATAAGTTTTGACGGAAACGACCTTGTTTACCTTTCAATGAATCGGAAAGTGATTTCAATGGTCGATTTGATTCTGTTTTAACGGCATTTGATTTACGTGAGTTATCGAACAATGAATCTACAGACTCTTGTAACATTCGCTTTTCGTTACGTAAAATCACTTCAGGTGCTTTAATCTCTATCAATCGTTTTAAACGGTTATTACGAATAATGACACGTCTGTATAAATCATTCAAATCGGAAGTAGCAAAACGACCGCCATCCAATGGCACCAATGGACGTAATTCAGGTGGAATAACAGGTACTACTTTCACGATCATCCACTCAGGACGGTTAACGATACGCTCGTTTGCCTGACGGAAAGATTCAACAACCGACAAACGCTTTAATGCTTCTGTTTTACGTTGTTGTGAAGTTTCAGTACTTGCTTTGTGTCTTAGGTCGTATGACAATTCATCCAATTTCAATCGTTGTAACAACTCATACAATGCCTCCGCACCCATTTTAGCGATAAACTTGTTAGGGTCATTATCGTCTAAATGTTGGTTTTCCTTTGGTAATGTTTCCAATACATTCAAATATTCTTCCTCTGAAAGGAATTCTAAGTAAGTTTTATCGGAAGCACCTTGTTGAATAACTACATATCTTTCGTAGTAAATAATTGAATCGAGTTTTTTAGTAGGCAAACCTAGTAAATAACCAATTTTATTGGGCAATGAACGAAAGTACCAAATATGCGCTACAGGAACAACCAATTGAATGTGACCCATACGCTCTCTACGAACTTTCTTTTCGGTTACTTCAACACCACAACGGTCGCAAACAATACCCTTATAACGTATTCTTTTGTATTTACCACAAGCACATTCCCAATCTTTTACTGGACCGAATATTCTTTCACAGAATAAACCACCCATTTCGGGCTTATAAGTACGGTAATTAATTGTTTCAGGCTTTAATACCTCTCCACTAGAACGATCAAGAATGGATTCTGGTGAAGCCAAGCTGATGGTAATTTTAGAGAAATTACTTTTTACTTTAATATCGCGTCTAAAGTTCATTTATATAGAGTTTTTTAACTATTAGTGTATAATTACTTATGACTTAAAATTGTACGGCATTATTCCATTTCAATGTTTAAGCCCAAACCTCTTAATTCGTGCAACAATACATTGAACGACTCAGGTATTCCCGGAGTTGGTATGTTATCGCCTTTCACAATAGCCTCGTAAGCTTTTGATCTTCCAATAACATCATCTGATTTAACCGTTAATATTTCCTGTAATATATTCGCTGCACCAAATGCTTCAATAGCCCAAACCTCCATCTCACCAAAACGCTGACCACCAAACTGAGCTTTACCGCCCAATGGTTGTTGTGTAATAAGTGAATAAGGACCGATAGAACGTGAATGCATTTTATCATCCACCATATGGCCTAATTTCAACATATAAATAATACCTACAGTGGCTGGTTGATCAAATTTCTCACCTGTTCCACCATCGCAAAGGAATGTTCTTCCAAAACGTGGCAATCCTGCTTCGTCTGTGTATTTATTTATATCATCAATAGTTGCACCATCAAAAATAGGTGTAAAGAATTTTTGTCCTAATTTTTGTCCGGCCCAAGCCAATACAGTTTCATAAATTTGTCCAAGGTTCATACGCGAAGGCACACCCAGTGGATTAAGCACTATATCAACAGGAGTTCCATCTTCAAGGAACGGCATATCCTCATCACGCACAATACGAGCAACAATACCCTTGTTACCGTGACGACCCGCCATTTTATCACCCACTTTTAGCTTACGTTTTTTAGCAATGTATACCTTAGCAAGTTGAATAATACCTGTTGGAAGTTCATCCCCTACTGTTAACGCAAACTTTTTACGCTTATACGTACCCAATAAATCTTTAGACTTAATGGTATAATTGTGTATTAAGGTTTTGATTTGGTCGTTAGTGACTTTATCGGTTGTCCACTTTGTTAAATTTACATCGTGATAATCAACCCCTAACAGTATTTTATGAGTAAACTTAACCCCTTTAGCAATCGCATTTTCTTTATACTTATTTACTATGCCTTGAGATGTTTTTCCGTTAACGAGTACAAATAATTTGTCGACTAATTTATTTTTAAGAGCAGCCTCTTCTTTTGCGTGTTCTTCATCAATTTTCCCAACAAAAGCTTTCTCTTCTGATTTTGTCTTTTTATCTTTCACAACACGCGAAAACAATTGCTTTTCAATAACAATACCTTTTAATGATGGAGGTGCCTTCAATGAAGCGTCCTTCACATCACCGGCTTTGTCACCGAATATGGCTCTCAATAATTTTTCTTCTGGAGAAGGGTCGGTTTCACCTTTTGGAGTAATTTTCCCAATAAGGATATCACCTTCTTTTACCTCAGCACCAACACGAATAATACCGTTTTGGTCTAAGTCCTTAGTTGCTTCTTCACTTACGTTTGGAATATCGGATGTTAACTCTTCTAATCCTCTCTTTGTGTCGCGCACCTCTAAGGTATACTCATCCACGTGAATGGAAGTAAAAATATCTTCCCTAACAACTCTTTCTGAAATAACGATAGCATCCTCAAAGTTATATCCTTTCCAAGGCATAAATGCCACTTTTAGGTTTCTTCCAAGTGCTAGTTCTCCATTTTGAGTTGCATACCCTTCACACAATACTTGTCCTTTGGTAACTTTTTCACCTTTCGCCACAATCGGTTTAAGGTTTACGCAAGTACTTTGGTTTGTTTTGCGAAATTTGGTAAGCTTGTATGTTTTTGAATCCTCATCAAAACTCACCAATTTTTCCATTTCTGTTCTGTTGTAACGGATAACAATTTCGTTTGCATCAACGTATTCTACTACACCATCGCCTTCAGCGTTAATCAATACACGAGAATCTCTTGCTACCAATGGCTCTAAACCGGTTCCAACTATTGGAGCTTCCGGACGCATAAGCGGAACGGCTTGACGTTGCATATTCGAACCCATCAAGGCACGATTAGCATCATCGTGTTCCAAGAAAGGAATTAACGATGCGGCTATCGAAGCAATTTGATTTGGAGCAACATCCATTAAATCTATTTTACTTGGATCAACAACCGGAAAATCTCCTTCGTAACGCGCTTTCACACGTTGAGTAAGGAAATCACCTTTTTCGTTGATATCAATATTGGCTTGTGCAATTGTTTTTGCTCCTTCTTCTTCGGCACTTAAATAAATAATATCCTTACTAATATCTACTTTTCCATTGGTAACAGTTCGGTATGGAGTTTCAATGAATCCAAGTTTATTTATTTTAGCATACACACAAAGCGAAGAAATCAAACCAATATTTGGTCCTTCCGGTGTTTCAATAGTACATAAACGTCCGTAGTGAGTGTAGTGAACGTCACGTACCTCAAACCCTGCTCTTTCTCTAGATAACCCCCCTGGCCCTAGTGCCGAAAGTCTACGCTTGTGCGTGATTTCTGCAAGAGGATTGGTTTGATCCATAAATTGAGATAACTGATTCGTTCCAAAGAAGGAGTTGATAACCGATGACAATGTTTTCGCATTAATCAAATCAGTTGGCGTGAACACCTCATTATCACGAACGTTCATACGCTCACGAATAGTACGTGCCATACGTGCAAGACCAACACCGAATTGAGCATATAATTGCTCACCAACGGTTCTAACCCTTCTGTTTGAAAGGTGATCTATATCATCCACATCCGTTTTAGAGTTTATTAACTCAATAAGATATTTAATAATCGCAATTATATCCGCCCTAGTTAACACTTTTGTGTCAGGAGGAGTATCCATTTTTAATTTTTTATTGATTCTGAAACGACCTACTTCACCTAAGTCATATCTCTTTTCAGAGAAAAATAACTTATCGATAATACCTCTTGCTGTTTCTTCATCAGGTGGTTCAGCATTTCTTAACTGACGATAGATATGTTCAACAGCTTCTTTTTCAGAGTTTGAAGTATCTTTTTGTAACGTATTGTAAATAATGGCGTAATCGGCCGAATTTACATCCTCTTTATGTAATATAATTGACTTTACGTCTGCTTCCAGAATTAAATCGAGGTGTTCTTTTTCTAAAATCGTTTCGCGGTCTATGATTACCTCGTTACGCTCAATAGAAACAACCTCTCCAGTATCTTCATCCACAAAATCTTCAATCCATGTTTTAAGTACACGAGCAGCTAATTTACGTCCTATTGATGCCTTAATTCCAGTTTTAGTAACTTTAAATTCATCGGCTAAACCAAAAATTTCAAGTATTTGCTTATCACTTTCGAAACCTATGGCACGAAGCAAAGTAGTTACAGGTAATTTTTTCTTACGATCGATGTATGCATACATCACATTATTGATGTCGGTTGCGAACTCTATCCAAGAACCTTTAAAAGGGATAATCCTAGCAGAATAAAGCTTGGTTCCATTTGCGTGGCGACTTTGTCCAAAAAAGACGCCCGGTGAACGGTGCAACTGAGAAACAATTACACGCTCTGATCCATTGATACAAAAAGTACCTTTTGGAGTCATATACGGAATTGTTCCTAGATATACATCTTGTATAATTGTTTCAAAATCCTCGTGTTCAGGATCGGTACAATATAATTTCAATTTTGCTTTTAGCGGAACGCTGTAAGTTAATCCTCTTTGGATACACTCCTCAATGGAATATCGTGGAGGATCCACAAAATAATCAAGAAACTCTAACACAAAATTGTTTCGAGCATCTGATATTGGGAAGTTTTCTGCGAAAACTTTAAATAATCCCTCGTTTTGACGATTTTCAGGAGTTGTTTCTAGTTGAAAGAAATCCTGAAATGATTTTAGTTGAACATCTAAAAAGTCAGGGTAATCAATTTGACTTTTTGTTGAAGCAAAACTAATGCGTTGGTTTTTTTTAGTAGCTGAAGCCAAGGTTATAAGGTTTTAAATGATTAAATACAAGTTAATTACACCTAACAACAAACGGCTATAGACCACCGATCAGTATTTACTGAACCCGAAGCCTACGGCCCTATTGTTTAATATATAAGACGCTTATTTAATCTCAACCTCTGCTCCTGCTTCTTCTAATTGTTTCTTTAATCCCTCAGCATCTTCTTTAGATACACCTTCTTTTACAGGTTTTGGAGCACCATCCACTAAGTCCTTAGCTTCTTTTAACCCAAGGCCAGTTAAGTCCTTAACTAATTTTACAACTGCTAATTTCTGAGCACCACCACTTTTTAAAATAACATCAAAAGATGTTTTTACCTCAGCTGCACTTGCTGATGCACCACCACCTGCTGATACTGCAACTGCTGCTGCTGCTGGTTCAATTCCATACTCATCTTTTAAGATGTGAGCTAATTCGTTAACTTCTTTTACTGTAAGGTTAACTAATTGTTCTGCGAAAGCTTTTAAGTCTGCCATTTTTATTTATTATTTAATTGTTATTTACTAATTTAATTGTTTGATTTATAATTATTTAATGTATTTATCTAAATAAATAGTTTATTCTTTTTTATCGGACAATGTTTTAATGATTCCCGCCAATTTACCCCCACTTGATTTAAGCGCTGAAACAATATTTTTAGCAGGAGATTGAAGCAATCCGATAATTTCACCAATAAGCTCATTTTTAGATTTAATGCTTGCAAGCATATCTAACTGATTATCGCCAACATATAAGCAATCTTCTAAAAAAGCCGCTTTTAAAGCGGGCTTATCTGATGCTTTACGAAAGTCTTTAATCAACTTGGCCGGTGCACTAGTTGACTCGCAAAACATAACAGAAATAGGTCCTTTTATAGCGCTATCAATTCCTTGATAATCTTTATTTGTTTTTTCAAGAGCTTTTACCAACAATGTGTTTTTTACCACAATCATTTTAATATTCCTCTCAAAACACTTTCTTCTAAAACTGTTTACTTTCTCAACAGTAAGCCCAGAAGTATCTGCCAAATAAAAATCAGGATTATTTATAAGTTGCTCAGTTAACTCATTTATCAACTGATTTTTTTCTTCTTTTTTCATTTTTTATTTTTAAGTTTCAATATATAAAACTTTAATTTTCAATATATTAGTAATACTTATTTGAAATCCACTTTAACACCAGGACTCATTGAACTAGACATATAAACGCTTAGTAAATATATTCCTTTTGAAGCAGATGGCTTTAGTTTAACGATAGTTTGTAGCAACTCATTTGCATTCTCAGTAATCTTGTTAGCGTCAAAAGATGCTTTACCGATAGAGGCACTGATAATTCCTTGCTTGTCTACTTTAAAGTCTATTTTTCCTGCTTTTACTTCGTTTACAGCCTTTGCCACGTCAACGGTAACTGTACCAGTTTTTGGATTTGGCATTAAACCTCTTGGTCCTAATACTTTACCCAAAGCACCTACTTTACCCATAATAGCCGGCATTGTTATAATCACATCCACATCTGTCCAACCACCTTTTATTTTATCAATGTACTCATCCAAACCTACAAAATCAGCACCAGCAGCTTTTGCTTCCTCCACTTTGTCAGGAGTACACAAAACTAACACCCTTACTTTTTTACCGGTTCCGTGAGGCAATGTAACAATACCTCTAACCATTTGATTTGCTTTTTTAGGATCTACTCCTAAACGAACACTCACATCAACAGATGCATCAAATTTAGTAGTTGTAATCTCTTTTACTAATTTAGAAGCATCAAGAAGCGAATAAGACTTGGTTAAATCTACTTTTGCTAAAGCGACTTTTCTGTTTTTTGAATTTTTTGCCATTTTTATTAATTTATGGTGTTCAAATGTCTTACTTTAATTCAGACTCCACCTATGTTACACTTATTTTTTTAAAGGAGACTCGCCTGTTACGGTCAAACCTAAACTTCTAGCGGTTCCTGCAACCATGCTCATTGCAGATTCAATTGTAAAACAATTTAAATCGGGCATTTTTTCCTGTGCAATAGTTTCAATCTGTTGCCAAGTAACCGACCCAACCTTTTTACGGTTCGATTCAGAAGATCCTGATTTTAATTTTGCTACTTCTTTTAGCGCTATAGCCACAGGTGGCTTTTTAATGATAAAATCAAATGATTTATCAGAATATACCGTGATGATTACCGGTAATACTTTTCCTTGTAAATCCTGAGTTCGAGCATTGAACTGCTTACAAAACTCCATAATGTTTATACCCTTCGATCCTAATGCAGGACCAATTGGAGGAGAAGGATTAGCTGCACCACCTTTAACCTGTAATTTAACGAACCCTGTTACTTCTTTTGCCATTTTGTTTTATTTTGACTTTATAATTGTTTTTATTGTGGAAGCAATGTAACAATATCAATTTAATATTATTTTAATATTAATTTATTCCTTTTCTACTTGCATATAGCCTAATTCAAGAGGTGTTTTCCTTCCGAATATCTTAACCATTACTTTCAGCTTTTTCTTCTCTTCATTAATTTCCTCAATTACTCCACTAAATGTATTAAATGGTCCATCAATTACTTTAACCGGCTCACCTATTACAAAAGAAACACTCAACTCAGCATCACTCTCAGCAAGCTCATCTACCTTTCCTAATATTCTGTTTACTTCAGCAATTCGAAGAGGAACAGGCACTCCGCCTTTATCACCTAAAAAACCTATTACTCCGGTAATATTTTTAATTGCGTGTGTAATTTCTCCCACTAAAGCTGCTTCTATCATTATATAACCCGGAAAAAAACTTCTCTCCTTGGTTATCTTTTTTCCATTTTTGAGTTGATATACCTTTTCGGTTGGTATCAACACTTGAGAAACAAGATTACCCATCCCTAAACGCCCAATTTCAACTTCAATGTATTGTTTCACCTTCTTCTCCTTACCGCTTATGGCCCTAATAACATACCACTTTTTTACTTGCTCAACTTTTACTTTTTCACTCATTTGTAACAAAATTAGTTTGTTAACTTGTATATGTTTTCCATTACTACTCTAAAGCTAGAGTCCATAATCAATACTATTACTGCTATTATTACAGATGCAATCATTACAACAATTGAACTGCCTTGTAACTCAGACCAAGTTGGCCAAGATACTTTATGTACCAGTTCGTCTCTCATTTCATCAAAGTAATTTACTATTTTACTCATATTTTCAACTTTTTATAAAGTTACACTTGGCACGGGCGGAGAGATTCGAACTCCCATCAGCGGTTTTGGAGACCGACATTCTACCCTTGAACTACGCCCGTTCATTTAGTTCCTTTATTTGGGTAAATATGATATCTTTTGATTAACAAAAAACATCATATTTACCCATCTAAATTTATTTAATTATGTCCGTTACTTGACCTGCACCTACTGTTCTGCCACCCTCACGGATAGCGAAACGTAAACCTTTGTCCATTGCAACCGGAACGATTAATTTTACAGTTATAGTAACGTTATCACCCGGCATAACCATTTCGCGTCCTTCCGGCAATTCAATTTCTCCTGTAACGTCAGTTGTACGTAAGTAAAATTGCGGACGGTATTTATTGTGAAATGGAGTGTGACGTCCACCTTCTTCTTTCTTCAATACATAAATTTCAGCTTTGAATTCAGTATGGGGGGTAATTGTACCCGGCTTAACGATAACCATTCCTCTACGGATAGCTTCTTTGTCAATACCTCGTAACAATAATCCTGCATTATCACCAGCTTCACCACGATCTAATAATTTACGGAACATTTCAACACCGGTAACAACAGACTTCAACTTAGTTTCTTGCATTCCAATGATTTCAACTTCTTCACCTACTTTAATAACACCTGTTTCAATTTTACCGGTAGCAACAGTACCACGACCTGTAATTGAGAAAACGTCTTCCACTGGCATTAAGAAAGGTTTGTCAACCTCACGAACAGGCAATGGAATGAATGTATCAACAGCATCCATAAGCTCCATAATTTTCTCCATCCACTTAACATCTTTATTCAAACCACCTAAGGCAGAACCTCTGATGATAGGCGTATTATCACCATCAAATTTATAGAATGTTAATAGTTCACGAATTTCCATTTCAACCAAATCCAATAACTCAAGATCGTCAACCATATCAACTTTATTCATAAACACAACAATTTTAGGAACTCCAACTTGGCGAGCCAATAGGATATGCTCACGTGTTTGTGGCATTGGTCCATCAGTAGCTGCAACAACAAGTATAGCGCCGTCCATTTGAGCAGCACCTGTAACCATATTCTTAACATAATCCGCGTGACCTGGACAGTCAACGTGAGCATAGTGACGTAGAGCTGTAGAATACTCAACGTGAGAAGTATTGATTGTAATACCTCTTTCTTTTTCTTCAGGAGCATTATCGATAGAAGAGAAATCTCTTACTTCAGACAATCCTTTTTCAGCCAATACAACAGTGATTGCTGCAGTTAATGTAGTTTTACCGTGGTCAACATGACCAATGGTTCCAACGTTTACGTGTGGTTTGGATCGGTCGAAATTTTCTTTTGCCATTTTATTTTGTTGTTTTTAGTTGTTTAGTTTTTATTTAGTTATATAGTTGTTTCTTCATTTTTGAGCTGTTGAGGAGAATCGAACTCTCGACCTCTTCCTTACCAAGGAAGTGCTCTACCACTGAGCTACAACAGCTTGATTTAACCGGTCAATTGTTACTAGCCACTATTGAGAGTCACAATCCTCAACGATTTTCCAGTTTTAATAAGAGCGGAAGACCGGGCTCGAACCGGCTACCCTCAGCTTGGAAGGCTGATGCTCTACCAAATGAGCTACTTCCGCTTTTAATTTTCCTCATTCCTCTACCACAATAGTTAAAAGCGATAAGTGGGGAGAGAAGGATTCGAACCTTCGAACTCCGAAGAGGACAGATTTACAGTCTGTTGCCGTTGGCCACTTGGCTATCTCCCCATAATCAACTAAATTTTATCGTGAACAGGGCAATGTATGAATAACCTTTAAGCCAATGCAGTATGCTAAATAGCCTCTCTGTGCTTGACTCAAATTATTAAAACATTTCAATTCAAAGAACTTCATTTCGAGCCGATGGAGGGATTCGAACCCCCGACCAGCTGATTACAAATCAGCTGCTCTGGCCAACTGAGCTACATCGGCAAACTCTTATTAGCATTGATTTTTAACAGAATGAACTGCATAAAAAAATAGCCTTTTCTCAAAAAGGACTGCAAAAATAGAATATATTTTCACATCTACAAAATATATTCTCTTATTATTTTAAAAAACGAACTCCTTTTTGTATTGAAGACTATTCTTTTAGCCATGATTTTTGTTTTTTTGCTTGGGCTATTACCACTTCTAGTGCACTATCAACAGCCTCTTTAAATGTTTTAGCATTTCTTTTTGCAAACAAATCATGTCCTGGAATTGCGGCTTTTATTTCTGCTAATTTATTTTCTGCATCACTTGATTTTTCAAGCTTAAGTGTTACCTCAACACTAATTATTGCACCGTAATAGTGCTCAATCTTTGCAATTTTTTCATTTATAAATTGGAGTAGTTTTTTGTCGGCAACAAAGTGCAAGGAGTGAATCTAGATTTTAATGAACTTTTTTTAGTTTATAAATTACGCTTTTGGGTGTGCTTTTGTGTGTATGTTTTTTAATTTTTCGATTGTATTGTGCGTGTATATTTGTGTTGCACTTAAACTAGCATGACCTAATATTTCTTTTATAGCAAGCAAATCGGCTCCATTATCTAACATATGCGTAGCAAAAGTATGTCGTAATACGTGAGGACTTTTTTTCTCTAAAGTAGTTACCATACCAAGGTACTCATTAATTTTCCGATAAACAAATTTAGGGTAAATAGCCTCCCCTTTTTCACTTATAAACAGAGTATTCGAATTACTCACTATTTTAGACCTACATTCAATATATCGTGTTATTTTTTTTTGCATTTCAAGTGTAATTGGAATACTTCTTTCTTTGTTTCTTTTTCCAACCACTTTAATCGTATTATTATATACATCCAAATCGCTCAATTGAATATTAATTAACTCCGAAAGACGCATTCCGCTGACATAAAAAAGTTCAATTACAAGCTTATCTCTCACACCCGTAAAGCCCTCTTCAAAAACAACAGTATCGAGTAATTGATTCATTTTCGCCTTTTCAACAAATAGAGGTAAGCGTTTTGCCGATTTAGGTGAAATAATTTTAAGCATCGGGTTAACGTCTAAAACCCTTTGTTGTAGCAAATATTTATAATACGATTTTAAGGTTGTTATTTTTCTGTTTACTGTACGAGGTGAAATTTTTTGCTCCAACAATTGCACCACCCAACTGCGAATAAAGGTATGACTCACTTGTTTTATGTCGTCCAACTCGTATTCCTTTTTTAAATAGGCATAGAATTGAACTAAATCATTGGAATAGGCAATAACAGTATGCTTTGAAAATCTTTTTTCAAATTGTAAATAATCAATAAACTCAACTTGCTGCATACTCTATTTTTAATTACAACGAATAAAGATGATTTGAGTTACGTTTGTAAAATAATTTAACATAAAATATGTTATTTTAACGTTTGTAACGAATCACTATGCAAAATAAACTTATTAGTAAGGTATATTATTTAAGCTGCTGTTTTATCTTTTCACTTTGCATTGTTAGTAAAGCCCAAAAATTTACCATTAGTGGATACATTGAAGACAAAGCAACAGGAGAAAAATTAATCGGAGCAAGTATTTATGAACCACGATTAAAGATTGGCGCTGCTGCAAATTCATATGGTTTTTACAGCATAACATTACCCGCTGACACACTTCAGATAATTATAAGATATATTGGATACGCTACACAAGTAATGAAAATAAAGTTGAGCAAAAATGAATCTTTTAATTTTAAACTAAGCCCCTCTAATGAATTAAAAACAGTTGAAATTGTAGAAACCAGAGTGGAAAAAATTGAAGAAAGATCGCAAATGAGTACCATTGAAATACCTATAGCTCAAATAAAATCTATTCCTGCTTTATTCGGAGAAGTTGATGTTTTAAAAGCCCTGCAATTATTGCCGGGCGTCCAGTCGGGTGGCGAAGGCAGCAGTGGCTTTTATGTGAGAGGTGGCGGACCCGATCAAAATTTAATTTTGTTGGACGAAGCACCTGTATACAATGCTTCTCACCTATTTGGTTTCTTTTCGATTTTTAATGCCGATGCCATCAACAATGTGGAGTTAATAAAAGGAGGGTTTCCTGCACGTTATGGCGGAAGATTATCATCGGTGGTAGAAATAAATATGAAAGAAGGTAACAATAAAGAGTTGCACGGTGAAGGAAGTGTTGGTATAATTTCCTCTAAACTTACCTTGGAAGGCCCCATAATAAAAGATAAAACGTCATTTATCGTGTCGGGCAGAAGAACCTATATTGATATACTTGCCCGCCCAATCATTAAAGCAAAAAATAACGGTGCACCGGCTGGATATTATTTTTACGATTTAAATGCAAAAATAAACCATAAAATCTCGGACAAAGATCACTTGTATTTAAGCTTTTATAATGGTGATGATCGGTTTTATGTGGTTGCAAAAGATGGTTTTCAAAATTACGAACAAGAGTCGAATTACCAACTGGGATGGGGAAATATGACAGGTTGTTTGAGGTGGAATCATTTATTCGGACCTAAATTATTTGCCAATACAACTGCTACCTATTCCAAGTTTAAATTCTACACCAAAATTTCGGAAAAAACGAGTCAAACAAATAACGGTGTCACTACCAAAGATGAATTTAGTTTAAATTACTTTTCAGGTATTAATGACTGGACAGGGAAAGCAGACTTTGACTACTACCCTGTTTCGAACCACAAAATAAAATTTGGGATAAATAACATATATCATACTTTTAATACAGGAGCAACGCAATACAAAATAAACCAAACATCGCTCACAAATGTTGATACTACCTTGGGAAGCCATCCAATTTATGCCCACGAAAGTACTATATACATTGAAGATGATATGAAGCTTAGCGAAAAATTTAAGGCAAACTTAGGTGTTCATGGATCAGGATTTTTAGTAAAAAACACTTTTTACAAATCTGTTCAACCACGTGCATCCTTGCGTTATTTATTGCCAAAGGATGTTGCCTTAAAATTATCGTACGCAACGATGGCTCAATTTATTCACTTATTATCCAATTCAAGCATTGGATTGCCAACCGATTTGTGGGTGCCATCAACAGATACTGTAAAACCTGAATTTTCACAGCAAATAGCCATTGGACTAGCCAAAACAATTAAAAGCGATTATGAATTTAGTGTAGAAGGTTATTACAAAAAAATGAATAACATCATTGATTATATTGATGGGGCAAACTTTTTAGAATCGAACAAAGATTGGCAAAAAAAGGTTGAATCGGGCAAAGGCTGGAGTTATGGGACGGAATTATTCATTCAAAAAAAGAAAGGTAAAATAACAGGCTGGGTTGGTTATACACTATCCTGGACCAATAGGCAATTTGAAAATATCAATTTCGGAAAACCTTTTCCATATAAATACGACCGCAGACACGATTTTGAAGTTGTTATTTCACATAAATTTAGTGAGAACATTGATTTTGCTTGTACCTGGGTTTACGGCACGGGCAATGCCCTTTCGTTACCCATTGCCTCCTATAATGGATTAGGATATTACAAAGGTGGGTACCAAAATCAATCTACAGTTGATTATTATGGCGACAAAAACAGTTTCAGGATGGCTTCTTATCATCGCTTAGATATTGGTGTTAATTTTAAAAAGAAAAAGAGGTATTGGGAACGCGTATGGAACATTAGTGTTTACAATATGTACAGTCGTAAAAACCCTTATTTTATTTATTTTGGTTATGATGATTTTGGAAATAAGGTTGCTAAGCAAGTGAGCCTCTTCCCTATCATTCCATCCATTAGTTATAGTTTTAAATTTTAACGATGAAAAAAACTTTCAATATAATTATCGCACTCCTACTTGTTTTAGTTATACAATCCTGCGAAACGGTGGTAGACTTAAAAACACCTGAACACAAGCAATTGTTGGTACCCAATTGCTTTTTTAATACTGATAGTTTTATGGTGGTGCAACTAAGTACCAGCAAGGGCAGCTTAGACAACAACCAAAAATCAAACACGGTAAACGCAGCGACTGTGCAAGTATTTGAAAATGGACAGATAAAAGAAATACTGCAACAAATTGGTGATGGAATTTACAAGGCCAACACTTTTAAGCCTAAAGCCGGTAAAACATACCATTTAAAAATAAACGCAGGAAATTATGATGAAGTAGATGCTGCGAATACTATTCCTATTCCAATACCCATAAACAATTTTAGTTTTAAAGACAGCGCATTTATTGAAAGTGGCGGAGGTGGTGGATATATGGCTCAACTAACTTTGAATATTTCAGATCCTGCAAATGAACAAAATTATTATGCAATCCAGGTTTTTACTTACGATACTATGTTTTTAAATTTTCCTCCCGGACCGGGCGATACACTTATAATTGCCAGGAAGATATATGCATACAGCGAGGACCCAAATACTTCTTATTCCAGTTACGCTGAAGTGATGATGAATGATGAAATAATTAATGGACAAAACTACTCGTTTAAAATAAATTTCTCATCGTATGAAATAATGCCCAACAGTAAAATTAACGCAGTTCTTCAGTCTGTTAGTAAGGAGTTTTTTTTATATGCCACAACATTAACCAATCAGCAAAACAATCAAGGCAATCCATTTTCTGAGCCTGTTAGGGTATATTCAAACATCAATAAAGGTTTGGGGATTTTTGCTGGATTTAGTGAAAGTACAGTGATTGTGAGGTAAGTATAATAGTTACAAAAGGATTAACTCGCTACGTTCGTTTACCCCAAGTCTCCTATTTTGAAAATTATATTTTGGGATTAACTCCCTGCGGTCGTTGATCCCAAAGGGGGGGAGGCTTTAGTGAAGCAAAATCCCTTTGGGGATTTATTTGTTTTTTTGTCCGCGAATTCAAGCAAGCTTGATTCGCTGCAAAAAAAAACAAAAGCCCCCCGAGTACTCGGGGGGCTTTGCTTCACTGGCGGAGAAAGAGGGATTCGAACCCCCGGACCTATTACAGTCAACAGTTTTCAAGACTGCCGCGATCGACCGCTCTGCCATTTCTCCGATTGCAAAATTATATTTTTTTTTGATGTTAAGATGAAAAAAATAGCATTTTTACTAATTTACTTTTTGCTGATAAGAGTACTTATCTGTACCTTAGCCTTATAAAATAAGCGTAAATGAGAAAACATTTTGGTTTACTTTTTTGCTTTATTGCATTTACGAGCAATATAGAAGCAAAAAAACTGACAGCATATTATTCAACAGGAAACTATTACTCACCAAAAAATGGGGCTTACGTGGAAACCTATTTATCAGTAAAAGGCAGAAGTGTAACCTTTGTAAAAAATGCAAAAGGCAAATACCAAGGATCAATTGAAGTTTCAGTAGCATTTATGCAAGACACACTTGTTAAAAATTTTCAGAAATACAATTTGCTAAGTCCAGAACTGGATGACACACTGCACGAAATACCTAATTTTATTGACCAACAAAGATATACTTTGGCGAATGGAACCTACGAAGTTGAATTGACTATAGCCGATAAAACTTCAAAATTAAAACCCTTTAAAATTATTCAACAATTAACGGTTAATTTAAATCCAAACATCTGCGGATTTTCATCTATTGAGCTACTGGAATCAATAAAACAAACAGAAAATGAAAATATTTTCAGTAAAAGTGGCTATGATTTAATTCCATTTGTTTCGAGTTATTATCCACAGTATGTTAGCTCCTTAGATTTTTATACTGAATTATACAATGCAGATAAGCAATTAGGAAAAGGTGAAAAATTTATGCTTTGTTACTTTATTGAAAGTTTTGAGAGTAAAGTAATGCTAAGTTCATTTTATAATTATAGCAAGCAAACTGCCGAAAAAGTAAACATTTTATTAAGCCGCTTCTCAATAAAAGACCTACCATCGGGCAATTACAACCTGGTTGTTGAAGCACACAATAAAAGCAATGAAACAATTGCTATTCAGCGCCAATTTTTTCAGCGAAATAACCCAAATGTAGGATTCGACTTGAACGATATGAAAGCCATAACTACAACAGGAATGTTTGTTGAAAAACACACAAACAAAGATTCACTTGTTGAATATATAAGGTCGACAAAGCCTATCGCGTCTACATTGGAAAAAAACTTTATTGACAACGAGTCAAAAAATGTTGACCTATTAACACTTCAGAAGTTTTTTTACGGATTTTGGACTAAGCGTGATGAAAAGCTGCCTGAGAAAAAATGGTTAGAATACAACGAACAAGTGAAAATTGCAAATAAAGAATTTGGCTCAGGTAGAATAAAAGGTTATTTAACAGATAGGGGAAGAATATTTTTACAATATGGTCCTCCTAGTTATAGAAATTCCTATTTAAATGAACCCAATGCGTATCCTTATGAAATATGGGAATATACACGTATAAACTCTCAAACTAATAGAAAGTTTGTGCTCTATAATCCTGATCTTATTACCAATAATTTCAAACTTTTACATAGTGACCTAATTGGTGAAAGATACGATAATCGCTGGCAAATGGTATTAACAAAACGTGTTGATCAAGGAACTGATCTTGATAAAGAAAAAGCAACTCCGGGCTACGGGAGTCAGATGGACGACAATTTTAATAACCCTCGATAACTTATATATCTATTGAAAAAAGTAGCTGTTGTTATCCTCAATTGGAACGGCAAAAAATACCTGCACAAATTTCTTCCTAGCGTATTAGAGAACAATTCATCGATAGCTGAAATTATCTTGGCAGACAATGCCTCAACAGATGACTCAGTATCATTTGTAAAAAAAAACTATCCCACTGTTACTGTCATTGTAAATAATAAAAACGGTGGATTTTCACAAGGATATAACGATGCGCTTAAAAAAGTGAGTGCCGAATATTATGTTTTACTCAATTCCGATGTTGAAGTAACAGCAAATTGGATTAACCCAATAATTGACCTTATGGAAAAGGACAAAAGTATAGCTGCTTGTCAACCGAAAATTTTAGATTATAACAACAAATCCAATTTCGAGTATGCAGGTGCAGCTGGTGGTTTTATTGATAGCTTAGGTTACCCATATTGCAGGGGAAGAATATTTAATAATATTGAACAGGACACACAACAATACAATGATGTTATCGATATTTTTTGGGCAACCGGTGCTTGTATGTTTGTGCGATCGGATATTTACCATCAATTGGGTGGATTAGATGAAGACTTTTTTGCACACATGGAAGAAATTGATTTGTGCTGGAGAATGCAAAATGTGGGATACCGAATAATAGCCTGCCCCTCCTCTATTGTATATCATGTTGGCGGTGGAACACTTTCTAAACTTAATCCACAAAAAACATTTTTAAATTTCAGGAATAATTTACTCTTATTGAGCAAAAACTTACCAAGTAATAAGCTATTACCTGTTTTGTTTTACCGAATGATAATGGATGGAGTTGCAGCCTTCAAATTTTTATTTACAGAAGGAATTGGTCATTTTATGGCTGTAATTAAAGCGCATTTTTCGTTTTACACTTTATTATCAAGTAGTCTAAAAAAGCGTAAACAGTTCCATTTTAGTGAGAGGAACAATGTATATGCAAAAATTAAAGTTAATAATTTAGTGTGGGAATACTTCGCAAAAAAGAAGAAGGGTTTTTCTGAATTATAATCATTCACTATACTCACCTTCCTTTAATCTCTGTTTAATTTCCTCAATGCGTTTCTCCTTGAATGGTTGTCTATTCTTTATAGAATAAGCTGTGAAGTAGGTATGTTTTTCTAAAAAAGGTATTTGAATTTCATCCCATTGTTTGTCGGTATTTATTTTTCCAAAGGCCATCAACTCACTTTTTAGCGAATCGGCAATTTGATGAAAGTCATCTCGCCCTAGGTAGTCTAAATCGGCATCACACATTATTTTTTCCAGTATTGTATTAGCTTTCTGAGGAATTTGAGTGGACATAATTATTTTTTCAATCATCTCCATTTGTTTTTCACTGTATCCAAATTGAGGTAAGGTTTCTTTTGCCATTGAAACACCTATAGATTCATTTTTTAAATACTCTTTGGTAAACCCTGCATCGTGAAACAAAGCTGCTGTTTTCAACACATACAAGTCCTCCCCCTCAACACCTTCATTATTTGCTATATTCTCAGCAGACTTACAAACATCAAGCGTGTGATGCAAACCGTGGTAAAATAATCCCTGAGGTAGTTGTTCGGAAAGCATTTTCACAATGTACTGCTCTGCTTTTTTATAATTTATATTGCTGTACAAAACGTGATCTAAGCGATCAGCAAAATCTTGATTTCTTACTATGCCTTCACCATTTACTGAAAGTTTGGGTTTAATAGACTCTACAAAATACATATCTATTTCGCCTTTGTTTTTAGCTTGCACTTTACCACGATAAGTGCAAACAAAGAATTCTTTTGCTACTTGATAAGTTGCTCCGGAAATATTCACTTTGCCCTCCAAACTAGTCCCCTCCATTCTGCTGGCAACATTTACTGTATCTCCCCATACATCATATGCAAAACGTTTTATACCTACAACCCCTGCAATTAATTCACCCGTATGAATTCCTATCCTTACCTCCCAAGATGTTTCCCCAATTTTTTCTCGTTCTACTTTTAACTCTTTTAGATAACGTTGTATTTCAAGTGCAGCCAAAATGATATCAACAGAATTGCTTTTATTGCGCAACGGAACCCCACCAACACACATATAGGCATCACCTATAGTCTTTATTTTTTCAATATCGTATTTCGCAATAATTTCATCAAACTTTATGAAGTAACGATCCAGCTCCTCCACCAATTCTTTTGGACGCAGGGTTTCTGAAATTTTTGTAAAGTCTTTAAAATCCGTAAACATTACGGATGCCGATCGGTAATGACGCGCTGAAGCTTTTCCTTTATTTTTTAATTCGTCAACCGTTTCGGAGGGAAGAATGTTCAGCAACAACTTTTCAACTTTGTCCTTTTCTTCCTGCAGTAAATTCTTTTGTTCCTCCACATTGAATTTTTCAATTTCCAACTCTGAAGTTCGCTCCTTTACTTCAATTTCCAGTTGCTTACTGACACTTTCAATACGGTAAATTCGGGTTCTATACCAAGCATATACAATTGCAAAAAGCAATAAAATAAACAATGCCCGAAACCAAAGTCGCTTCCAAATAGGTGGCGTTATTATAATTTTAACGGAAACAATTTTATCACTCCATACCCCATCACTGTTTGCAGCCATAAGTTTAAAAGTATACTCACCGGGCTCTAAATTTGTGTAATAAGCTTGTCTGCGGTTTCCAACAAAATTCCAATCTTCATCCAAACCTTCCATCATAAATTTATATACATTCTTTTCGGGCGATGAATAATGTAGGGCCGCATATTCAAAGGAGAAAAAGTTCTCCTTGTAGGAAAGTGTTATTTCTTGTGTTTCATAAATACTCGCTTTCAATATTGATTTTTTACCCGGCTTTATTGATTTATTAAATACTTTAAAATCGGTAATAACTACATCGGGAGGAATAGTATTTGTTTGAATAAAATCGGGAAAGAAAGCATTGAATCCATTGATTCCACCAAAAAACATTTCACCTGTATTCGACTTAAAATAAGCTCCTGTATTAAATTCATTGCTCTGCAATCCATCGTTCTCATAATAATTGCGAAACTCTTTTGTTTTTTTGTTGAATCTTGAAATACCCTTATTGGTGCTTAACCATAAATTATCTTTTGCATCCTTTAATATGCCATATATCACATTGTTTGAAAGTCCGTTACGCTCAGTAAAATACTCAAACTCTCCGGTCTTTATATCCAACTTGTTTAAGCCACCGCCAAAAGTACCCAACCACAATACATCGTTTTCGTCCGGAAAAATAGCCAACACTCCATCGTTATTTATTGTTCTTTTGTCACCTAAAATACTTTTAAGTTGTATAAAATAAATTTTGCTGATATCGTTTTCTTCTTTATCATTAAACACCACTTTACACACGCCACCACCGTTGGTCCCAATCCAAATTCGCCCCTTTGCATCTTGGCTAACGCTACGTACATTATTACTGCTTAATTTATCATTAGATCCCTGTTGCGATTTATACAAAAACACTTTTTCTCTATTTCTGTCCATTACTACCAAGCCTTCTTTTGTTCCCATCCAAAGATTTCTATTCTTATCCTCAAATACCGTATAAACTTTTTTATTATTTATTTCTTGAACTTTTTTACTGGGTTTAAACAGATTAATTTCTCCGCTTACTTTATTCAGGTAACACAATCCCTTTTCGGCAGCCAACCATATTGTGCCGGCTTCATCTTCCATAACATACGTAATATCCTTACTGATAGATTTATCGTCAAGCGATTTCATTACATAATGAGTATATACTTGCTCCTCTTTGCTGAATTTGTCCAATCCATCTTTAGTGGCAATCCATAAGTTCCCTTCTTTGTCTTCGCAAATTGACCATACCTGATTGCTGCTAATGGAATGTCGTAAATTACTGGTTTGTTGGTAGTGCTTAAAGCCCTGCTTTACTTTATCAAATTTATTTAAACCATTTTCGGTACCAATCCATAAAGTTCCCGTTTTATCTTGCTCAATACACTGTATCGTGTTACTGCTTATACCATTCTCTATGCCTGTTAAGTGATCATAATGCATAAATTTCCGGGTTTTAGCATCGTATCGGTTTAATCCCCCACCCAAAGTTCCAATCCATACATTGTCTGCATTATCCTTGTACACACATTTAACAGCATTGTTTGAAAGACTGTAGAAATAATCGTCCTTATGAATAAAATGAGAAAACATTTTACTCTTAGTATTAAATAAATCCAATCCATTGTTGGTTGCAACCCAAAGATTGTTACCATCCGGAAATAAATTCCAAACTTGATTATCGCTTATGGATTTATTATTCTTTGGGCTGTGTGTGTAATTAATAAATTGTTTATTATTAGTATCAAAAGATGTTAAACCACCATCTACTGTTCCTATCCAAATGATACCATCTTTACTATCCAACAAACAATTTATTCCATTACTGAATATAGGGCTATTTTCCTTTTTAAAAACATCAACCTTTCTAAGAACATAATTATCTAAAATTAAATGATTCAATCCCCCATCGGTAGTTCCTACCCACATCGCACCTTTTACATCTTGAATAATGGATAGGATAGAATTACTGCTGAGTGCAAGTCCCACTTTTGGATTACTGTAAAAATGAGTGAATGCTCCCGAAGTAGGATGAAATACACTGATTCCCAATTCAGTTCCAGCCCAAATAGAACCTTGTTTATCTTCGTACAAACAATGAATAAAATTATTGGAGATACTTAAGGAGTCGTTCAAATCATTTCTATAAACAGTAAAGGAATAACCGTCATACCGATTCAGTCCGTCTTGCGTGCCGAACCAGATAAAACCTTTGGTATCCTGTAAAATGCAATTCACAGATGATTGCGATAAGCCATTTGCAAGTGAAATATGATCGAAGCGAATATTGTTGTATTGTGCTTTTAGCGGCAAGAAGCCTATCAGAAAAAAAAATAGTACGCTAAATGTTTTGTATACGCTGTGCACCATAACAATGCTGCAAAGTTAACCTATATTCTTTATACTATTCATTTAATCGAAAATTTCGAACAATTTTAATTTCCATTGTCAATAATTATATATTTTTGTATCTTAAATATTCTAAATGTCAAAAGACAATAATTATTTAAATAAAGTAACAGGAGCAGGTTTATTAGTTACACTAGGTATTATTTTCGGAGACATAGGAACCTCTCCTCTATACGTTTTGAAAGCAATTGTTGGAGAACATCCTATTGACAGTAAAAGTATAATGGGCGGCATTTCCTGCATTTTTTGGACACTTACACTACAGACCACTTTAAAATATGTTGTACTAACGCTTCGTGCTGATAATAAAGGTGAAGGTGGTATTTTTGCTTTGTATACCTTGGTAAAAAAAACCAAAGTAAAATGGTTAATGTTTCCTGCCGTAATTGGGGGCAGTGCTATTTTAGCTGAAGGGATTATTACACCACCCATCTCAGTTTCTTCAGCTATTGAAGGCTTACGAATGGTTGATTCACTCAAACACATTCCAACTGTACCAATTGTTATCTTCATCATTATACTTCTTTTTAGTATACAACAATTCGGCACCAAATCAATCGGTAAATTATTCGGACCGATTATGTTTATTTGGTTTATGATGTTGGGAACACTTGGAGTATCACAGCTTTTTGGAAATTGGGCGGTGCTTAAAGCCTTAAATCCCCTATATGGCTACGACTTGTTGGTAAAACATCCCGGAGGATTTTGGATACTTGGTGCTGTTTTTCTTTGTACAACAGGAGCAGAAGCATTGTATTCCGATTTAGGACATTGTGGAAAACAGAACATACGAATCAGTTGGATATTTGTAAAAACAACACTCATACTTAACTATTTTGGGCAAGGTGCCTGGCTCATAGCACATCAAGGTGAACATTTAAATGGAGCGAGTCCCTTCTATACTATTATGCCGGAATGGTTTCTTCCTTTTGGAATTGCCTTAGCTACCGTTGCAACCATTGTAGCTAGTCAGGCATTAATAAGCGGTTCTTTTACATTAATCAACGAGGCAATACGATTGAACTTTTGGCCAAAAGCAAAAATTAAATATCCAAGTGAACTAAAGGGACAATTGTATATCCCATCTGTAAATTGGTTGTTATGTGCAGGTTGTATTATGGTTGTTTTATATTTTAAAGAATCAACAAAAATGGAGGCTGCCTATGGTCTTACTATTATTTTAGGAATGTTAATGTCATCGCGCTTACTCACTTATTTTATGAAAATAAAGCGTTTTGGAGCACCCGTGATCTGGTCTTTTGTATTTATTTATTTGCTTGTGGAATTAGCATTTTTAGTTGCCCAAATGGACAAGTTTACAAAAGGCGGTTGGATAAGTTTATTGATTGCCTGTTTGCTCACTTCTATAATGCTTGTCTGGTTCTACGCTCGAAAAATTCGTAACCGATATGTTGAATTTGTAAAACTAACAGACCACCTGCCTGTTTTGGAAGATTTAAGCAAAGATTTAACAGTTCCTAAATATGCTACACACTTGGTTTTTTTAACCAGTGCTGATAATCGTGAAGAAATAGAAACGAAAATTATTTATTCGATTACACAAAAACAACCGAAACGTGCCGACATTTATTGGTTTGTTCACGTTGATGTAGTAGATGAACCTTATCGAATGGACTACAAAGTATGTGAATTCATTCACGATGATGTAATTCGTATAGATTTTAAATTAGGATTCCGTGTAGCCCCTCGTGTAAACCTTATGTTTCGTAAAGTGGTAGAAGATATGGTTAAAAACAAGGAGGTTGATATTACCAGTCGCTACAAATCACTTAACAAAAATAATATCATTGGTGATTTTAGATTTATAGTAATCGAAAAGTTTTTATCCTACGAAAATGAATTACCTTTCTATGAAAAAGTAATTTTAGATATATACTCATTTTTAAAACATTTGAGTTTATCGGAAGCAAGAGCTTTTGGATTGGATACAAGCTCGGTTACAGTGGAAATGGTACCTTTGATAATTGCACCTTCCAAAGAGCTTAATTTAAAGAGGATTGTTGATAATCCGCCCTTGAATTCAAATAGTTAATTTAAACCTAAAATTTTACTACAGATTCATTATAACTATTAGCAGCTTTTAAAGATGCATTTGGTATCGCATTTTTACCACTTGCCTCTATTGCATATACGGGAGCAATTAGCTCATGTTACATTGCTGCTGAATTAAAAGAATATTTGAAAGACAATCACGATATGAATCAAGTGCATGGAAGACCGATGCATCAGCAGACACAAGGCAAGATTGAACGCTATCACAGAACAATGAAAAACGTTGTTAAATTGGATAATTATTATTGTCCGGAAGAATTAATCAGAGCATTAGAAAAATTTGTGCGAATGTATAACAACGAAAGATATCATGAATCATTACAAAATTTAACTCCTGCTGATGTTTATTATGGTCGAGGAGATTCTATTTAAAAGGAAAGAAGACGAATTAAACAAGAATCTTTTAAAAACAGAATGAGAGAATATTAAAAAAGTTAAATTGAAATATCAGAAAAATGAATTAGCTTTGAATTAACAAAAAACACTCCTTAGTGAAAAGTTCAAATTACTTTGACGACATACAAATAGTAAAATCTATCGGCTCTTGTACTTTTTCCTTGAGCAATGCAATGTTAATCACTTCGCGCATTTCCTTTACATAGTGGAATGTTAAATCGGAAATGTATTCTGATTTAATCTCTTCAATATCTTTTTTATTATCGGCACACAATATAATTTCCTTAATGTTAGCACGCTTGGCGGCCAATATCTTTTCTTTTATTCCTCCAACGGGTAATACTTTCCCGCGTAATGTTATCTCACCTGTCATGGCTAAATGCTTCTTAACTTTACGTTGCGTAAATGCCGACACTAAAGCGGTTAACATAGTTACTCCTGCAGATGGTCCGTCTTTTGGTGTTGCACCTTCTGGCACATGTATGTGTATATTCCAATTATCAAACACACCCTCATCAATACCGTATTTATTACAGTGTGCTTTTAAATATTCCAATGCAATTATGGCACTTTCCTTCATTACATCTCCCAAACTACCTGTAAGTGTTAATTTTCCACCTTTACCTTTACTTAAACTTACTTCAATAAAAAGAATATCCCCTCCCACTTGCGTCCAAGCCAAGCCTGTTACTACACCAGCCACATCGTTATCCTGATATTTATCCTTCTGAAATATTTCGGAACCAAGTATTTTTTTGATGTCTTCAATGGTGAGTTTTACATTGTACCTTTCTTTCATAGCTATAAATTTAGCTATGTTACGAATTATCCTGGCAATTACTTTTTCCAACTTTCTTACACCCGATTCCCGTGTATAATCCTCTACCATTTTCTCAATCACTTCATCGCTAAAAATAACGTGTTTCTTTTTTAATCCGTGTTCCAGAACCTGTTTTGGTATAAGATGCCTTTTAGCAATTTCAATCTTCTCTTCTACTGTATAGCCATTCACATCAATTACCTCAAGTCTATCTAATAATGCAGGCTGAATACTCGACAAGGAATTTGATGTTGCAATGAACAGTACTTTTGAAAGATCAAAATCAAGTTCCAAGAAATTGTCGTAAAAAGCACTGTTTTGTTCAGGATCAAGGACTTCTAATAATGCAGAAGAAGGGTCGCCATTGTACTCGTGTCCTACTTTATCAATTTCATCTAAAATAAAAACAGGATTAGATGATTTTGCTTTTTTTATGCTTTGTATAATCCGGCCAGGCATTGCGCCTATATATGTTTTGCGGTGACCGCGTATCTCCGCTTCATCACGCAAACCACCCAATGACATACGTACAAACTTACGCCCCAATGCCTTTGCAATGGATTTACCCAAGGATGTTTTTCCTACTCCGGGAGGTCCGTATAAACAAAGAATTGGCGACTTCATATTGCCTTTTAACTTCAACACGGCCAAATGCTCCACTATTCTATCCTTCACTCTATCTAAACCAAAATGGTCCTTATCCAGTATGTTCTGTGCTTTTTTAAGATCGAAATTATCCTTAGTATATTCGTTCCATGGTAACTCCAATAAGGTTTCTAGATAATTAGCCTGAACAGAATACTCGGCAGCATTTGGATGCATTCGTTGAATTTTTTTCAACTCCTTTTCAAAAACATCCTTCACTTCCTTGTTCCATTTTTTCTTTTTTGCCTGCTCTTCAAATTCCAATAACTGTTTTTCATTGCTGTTACCACCCAGTTCTTCTTGAATAGTTTTCATTTGTTGCTGCAAGAAATATTCGCGTTGCTGCTTGTCCAAATCGCCTTTTACTTTGCTTTGTATTTGGTTTTTCAATTCGAGCATTTGAAGTTCTTTGGTAAGATGCGACAATACCATTATGGCACGCTCATTCAAATCAACCACCTCCAGTATTTTTTGTTTTTCAATTACCGGAACATTTAAATTGGATGAAATAAAATTCACCAAAAAGCTCACGCTTTCAATATTCTTAATGGCAATGCCTGCCTCTTGTGGAATGTGAGGTGATAATCGTATTACTTGCAAAGCCAAATCCTTTATAGAAGAAACCAAGGCGTTAAACTCCTTGTCATTTTTTGCAGGCTTTATTTCCAAAAGCAAATTAATCTTTGCCTTTATGTACGGTTCTTGCTGCAGTATTTCAGTTACTTCAAAACGCCTTTTTCCTTGAATTATGGCTGTAGTATTGCCATCGGGCATACGCAGCATTTTAACAATTAGTGCTACTGTTCCAATTTTATTTAATTCATCAATGGTAGGATCCTCCACCTTATCATCTTTCTGCGAAACAACCCCAATCAATTTATTGCCTTTGTAGGCATCTTTTATCAATCGAATCGACTTCTCCCTGCTTACCGTAATGGGAATTACCACGCCCGGAAAAAGAACCGTATTCCTCAATGGCAATACAGGTAATTCATTTGGTAATTTTTCATTATTTATAGAATCCTCATCCTCAGACGAAAGTAGAGGTATAAATTCGGAGTCATCATCTATCATATTCGATAAATGCAATTGATTTATTTCAAAGTTATCGCTCATATATTTTTCGTTTACAAACAGTCAAAATGTCATTTTTTATCTTGGTTTAAGCTTCACGCTCTCAAAGCGACTGAAAACAAAGAGATGCTATGGGATGTTTCAATTCGTATGCCAAAGGGAAATTTGGCAGATATTAAGAGATATACTACCTACAATTATTAAACAAATAAGTAAACAAAGTTTGCTCCTTTTCATCAAAAACCATGGATCTGCGTTCGTAAACACGTTGAGCAACTTCAATGGCTTTGCTTAATTCAAAAGTATCAAAGCCATCAATAACACCTCCCCAAGAGAAGCAAGGAACATATTTAGGAGGAAAACTGCCACCAAAAATATTGGCACACACTCCTACCCAAGTACCTGTATTAAGCATTGTATTTATACCCGTTTTGGAATGATCACCCATTACTATACCGCAAAATTGCATACCGGTGTTGGCATACACCTTATTATCATAATCCCAAATTTGAACCTGAGAATAATTGTTTTTTAAATTGGAATTGTTGGTATCGGCTCCTAAGTTACACCATTCGCCCAACACAGAGTTTCCTAAAAAACCATCATGAGCTTTGTTAGTGTAACCAAAAATAACCGAATTATTTACCTCTCCTCCCACTTTACTATACGGACCAATGGTAGTAGCACCATATATTTTAGTTCCCATTTTTAACACGCTTCCTTCACACAATGCGAAAGGACCGCGAATAATGGAACCTTCCATCACTTCGGCATTTTTACCAATATATATAGGGCCTGTAGACGCATTTAAGAAACAACATTCCACAACGGCACCTTCCTCAATAAAAATGTTTGAAAAATTATTAACATGATTACTTTCACTGATAACTTGCGAATCTTTATTTGCAGTTAAATAGTTAAAATCCGCTCGCAAGGCAATATCATTCTTCGAAAAAATATCAGTTACCGAATCAATGTTCAGCAAAGCAGTATGCTCGAACACGACTTTCTCATATTTAGCCAAACTGGATATGTCAAATGTATTTGGTTCAACTTCACCAAGGTTTGCTGCAACAAATACACCCTTTATAAACAAAACTTGATTTGGTTGCAATTCTTGTATTTTAGGTAGCACTATATCATCCGGACAAATAGCTCCATTTATTACAATACTGTTGCAGCAAGAATTATAGTTTAGTGGGTGTTTTTGCTTTAAATGCTCGCCCGTAATACAGAATAATTCATAGCCTAAGTACTTTTCCCACTTTTGGCGAATAGTCAATATGCCTATTCGTATATCACACACAGGGCGTGTAAAAGTAAATGGAAGAAATCTACTGGAGTCTATGTCAGCTAAAATATAGTTCATTTGCATTTTGTTTTTAAAACATCAAAAATAACATTAAATAAGCAGATTGTTGTTGATCTAGCTATTTACTGTTTCCTTCAAAAAAATAGTTAAGTAAGAATTGCTTCTATTAATCTATTATACTCCTTATTATATGAGCCTTTCGATAAATAAGTAGTTGCCAATGCATTCATTTTTTGTCTCCTTGAAAGCGTGTTTTTTTGCAATGATTCACTTATCATACTTTGTTCGTTTAGAACTATGCCACTATTCTCCCGCATTACAAAATCGGAAAAATCACCAATATTTTCAGAAATAATAACAGGCAAACCCGACAACAGATACTCTGCAAATTTAATAGGCGATGCCACTTTGTTGGTAATTGAAAACTCACGAAGGATAAGTCCATAATCGCAAACAGAAAGAAATGCTTCCACCTCGTTTGGTAATACCCATTGCTGAATAACATTTTTTGGAAAACCCTTTGCGCTCATAAATTCAGAAGGTAAAAATGGACTTAAAAAAAGTATTTTCACATTCGGTTTCGCCACAAATAAATTGTATAAAAACACATCCATTACTTCAAAAGATTGCCAAGCTGCAACAGATCCTGAGTATACCAATAGGATTTCATTTGATTTTATTCCCAATGCTTCTTTGGTTTTAGAAATCGATAGCTCGTCACGCAAACTTACTTGAATATTGGAGTTCAATGTGCAAGGAATAATGACATAACTGGTTGATACATATCCAAATTTTTTTTTCCAATAATCAACAAGTGCCGATGAAACTGCCAGGCGAAAATCCGCATCAAACAATACTTCCTTTTCCAATTGCTCAATACTGTTTTTAATCCCTTCGTCTTCCACAACTGTATACTCGTTGAGTTCGGCTGTATAAGCTCCGCGCGCATCAAAACACACTTTTTTTACCAACCCCCACTTTTTTAGTTTTAAAGCAAATGAACAAGCAAATGGTCCACGTGCAATAACTCCTTTTGAATTACAAAAAAGAGAAACAAAAAACAGTGTTATTATATTCCACTTCCAATTGCGCTGCTTTGGAAACATAGGCAATACGATACTATTAGGGTATTGTGATTTTATTTTTTTACGGTTCTCAAAAAAATTACGCAAAGAAATTATCGCCACCAAGCTTATGGGGTGTTTTAAAGAGTTCTGGAAGTAGTTGCAAGTATCCGTAACCTGACTGTAATAAACACCCGAAGGAGAATCGTTGTAGGTTAAATAAATCATTCTTATATCTTCTCTGATATAACTTTTACTATTCGCTCCGTTGATCGCCCGTCCCAGAAGGGAATAATTTCACCTTCCTTAAAGGCATTTTTTTCAATATGGTTTATATGTCTTCTAATTTCTTCCATATCAAATGGGATAAGCTCATTTGTTCCCATACTAATGGTAATTGGCCTTTCGGTATTCGGTCGCAAAGTTAAACAAGGCACTTTTAAAAAAGTAGACTCTTCCTGTATTCCTCCACTGTCGGTAAGAATAAAACTAGCATACTTTACCAGTTTTTGGAAAGAAAAATAATCCAAGGGTTCGGTAAGTATAAGATTAACATTTTCGTTGAACGATTTTTCTAAACCAAACTCTTTCATATTCTTTACAGTACGCGGGTGGATAGGAAAAACAACTTTGTATTTTACAGACACTTCTTCTACCAGTTCTATCAACTTCAGCAATCCTTCTTTATTATCAACCGTTGCGGGTCGATGCATCGTCATCAATGCATATTTTTTACTTTCAAGTGAATATCGTGAAAGTACATCTGACTCTTCAATATTATTTTTAAAAGTGAGCATCGTATCAATCATTGTATTGCCTACAAAATAAATGTTACTGATACTTTTGCCTTCCTTAACCAAATTATCGTAACCGCTTTTCTCTGTTACAAAAAACAAGTTTACCACCTCATCGGTAAGTATGCGATTAAACTCTTCGGACATAGTTCGATCGTTACTACGTAAACCACTTTCCACATGCGCAATTTTTACACCCATTTTATTAGCTGTAAAAGCAGCAGCGAAAGTTGAATTAACATCCCCCACTACTACTACCAAATCAGGTTTATAATTAATAATTATTTTTTCAATACCCAGCATAATGTTTGCAATTTGGCTATTTGGTGACCCTTGGTCGATATTTAAAAAAGTATCGGGCTTAAATCCAAATTGTTCAAAAAAAATGGTCGACATTTTATCGTCAAAGTGCTGTCCCGTATGAACAATATGCAAATCGAGCGATGGGTATTTTAAAAACTCCTTAGGGAATTGGGTAATTTTAATAAAATTGGGTCTGGTACCCACCACAAGCAATACTCTTTTCACGTACAAAATATTAGTTCAACAAAATTATAAAATTATTTCCCCTTTACAATCTCTTTTCCCAATACCGAAAAGTCAATCCCATCAAAATTCCCAGAACTCATCATCAATAAATTAACATTGTTCCATTCTTTATTCTTCAGTTCATTTAGCAAGGTTATTGAATCTGTAAAGACTTTTATATTACTACCACCAAAGGCTTTAATGACCTGATCTTTACTTATGACTTTTAATTTTTTGTGTTCGATGGTGTGAGGATTAAAATATACAAAAGCCTCGTCTGCATTTTGCATTGAACCATTATACTCTTTTAAAAAATCTTCGTTCAAACTACTAAAAGTATGCAGTTCCATGCAAGCAACCAGCTTTCTATCAGGAAACTGTTGTTTCACTGCAGCGGTTGTGGCTTTTAATTTGGAAGGGGAATGAGCAAAATCTTTATACACAACGGTAGTAACTCCTTTTGCTACCAACTCTAAACGCTTGGACGCCCCCTTAAAAGAAGCAATAGAAACAAAAAAAGTATCATCGTTTACACCCAATTGGTTACACACCAAACGCGCCCCTTCAAGGTTCATCAAATTATGCTCACCGAATATTTGAAGTTTGGTACTTGCTGTTTTTATTTCCGAATGCAAAATAGTTGTTGCCCCATTTTCAATTTTGTAAGTTGGGACTCCGTAAGGGAATTTCTTAATGTTATCCTTTGCTGCTTCGCATACCTTTTCAACCTCCTTGTCAAGTTTGCAATACACTAGACTTCCACCCTTTTCAATCATATTTACAAATATGCTAAACTGCTCCACATAATTATCGAAGGTTGGAAACACATTGATATGATCCCAAGCAATGCCACTTAATAATGCAATATTGGGCTTGTACAAATGAAATTTTGGCCTCCTGTCGATTGGTGAAGCAAGGTACTCATCGCCTTCTATAACAGCAATTTTAGCTTCTTTGGTAAACTTCACCATTGTGTCAAAGCCTTCCAATTGTGCACCTACCATATAATCGCAATCAATATTATTGCTTTGCAATACGTGCAGCACCATAGAGGTAATGGTTGTTTTTCCGTGACTTCCACCAATTACAATACGTATTTTATCTTTGGTTTGTTCGTAAATATACTCAGGATAAGAATAAATTTTTAAGCCCAATTGCTGCGCTTTAATTAGTTCCGGATTATCGCTTCGTGCGTGCATACCAAGCACTACCGCTTCTATTTCGTTTGTTATTTTTTCAGGAAACCAGCCTGTATTTTCAGGAAGCAATCCTAATTTTGACAAACGACTTTTAGAGGGTTCCAAAATTTCGTCATCGGAACCAGTAACGGTAAAACCTTTTTTATGAAGGGCAATTGCCATATTGTGCATAGCGCTGCCGCCAACGGCTATAAAGTGAACGTGCATAAATGGATTATCTTGTTTTTAAATAAATTGAGGTAAAAATAATCAAATCTCTTTCATCATTCGCAACAAAAACAAAAAAGCCAGATTCAATCAATGAATCTGGCTATTACAATTATTTTGTTCTAAACTATAATTTACATTTTAAGGACTTTAACGTTACTAGCTCTCCATTCTTATTAAACCCTTTTATTTCTTCAACATAAAATGAACCATTGTCCCCTTTTTTAATTAATTCTCTCATTGATACCGAAATTTTTGCTTCGCCTGTTTGAACCGGCAAGGTTTTAATTATGTTTATATTACCTTTTACGATTGCGCTTATTTTAAATTCAGCAATCGTAATTTTATCACCTACAGGCCCCACATTGCCAATTGCCAAATAGCCATCTGCATCAAAAACAACAACTACCTCGGTAGCCCCGTTTACCATTCCTTTAACAGGGATATTTTGAGCATATGTATTTATAGTAATCAACGCTATTGAAAATAGAAGAACTAACTTTTTCATATCAATTTATTTTTTGTTTGAGTAAATATACAAAATTACAGATTAGTATAATAAATTTTTTATTTTTTATTTTTCATTACATATTGAGATGCTTGCAGCATTGAAAATGCATAGGTTTTCAAGCTATCAAAAAACTCAGGCTTACTTTTTGAATAATCATCAATTAACAACTTCTCATAACGATACATTGTTTCCTTTCCTGAAACAGTAAGGTGAATAAAATAATAATCCTTGTTTAAACATCCTACCTTATCATCGGCAGTAAAAAATATGCAAGGGCGCTTTTCCTTTAATAAATCAATTCCTATCGATTGATTAGTATATGAAATATTAAGCATTCCCATAAGGGTTGGAAAAACATCTATTTGTCCACCCAAACAATTATTTACTTGCGTCTCTTTAAACAATCGTGAATAAACAATAAGCGGAACATGATGGTAGGACAGAGGCATATTGTAAGTATGTCCCAAATTAATGCCATGGTCGCCTAAAAAAACAAAAATGGTATTGTTAAACCACACCTGTTTTTCTGCTTGTGTCAGAAACTGTTTTATGGCCCAGTCGCTGTACTCCACTGTGGCATATTGTTTTGAAGCTGCTTTGCTTTTATAATAAGGCGGCAACAAATAAGGTGGATGATTAGTTGTAGTTAAAAATAAACTAAAAAATGGTTTCTTCTGTTGATTCAAAATTGGTATCGCACATTCAAACATAAAATCATCGGGGACGCCCCAAGTGCTAAGTGACTTATTTGAAGGATAATCCTTTTCGCTAATTATTTGTTGAAAGCCATTGTACTTCATAAATCCTCCAACGTTATCAAACTGATCATCATGTGTAGTAAAAAAAAGGGTACTGTAACCGTTATCTTTCAAAAGTGTTGGCAATCCCGCATACTTTTGTTCCAAATTAAGCAAAGGGTTTTTATTGATGGGGGCAGGATGTCCGTAAAGTGTTGAAAACAATCCATTATAAGTATGTATACCCGAAGAATAAAAATTCGAAAAAAAGTATGCTTGCTTCTTTAAACTATCTAGAAACGTTGTGAGACGAGGTCCGCCATACTCTCCCATATAAAAACTCGACAAACTTTCCATCATAACAATCACCACATTTGCTTTCAATGGTTTTTTATCGCTTAAAACCACTTTACTAAAATTGGCTGAAGTATTTAAGGATTGTGATGCTACGGATAGCGCTTTTTGCTCGTCCATATAAGATGTTTGCTTAGTTGAAAATTTCGAATAACTCTTTATCAAAGTAAAAACAGAATTTAATCCCAACTGGTTGATGACAGCGTATTCCGATATATAAGCAGTACCTGTTTTAATGGTTGTTTTAAAAGACAAACGCCCTCTGCTTCCTATTATCAAAAGACAAAATAGCAAACAGTATAAAAAAACCAATATTGATTTTTTCGGTGTTTCGACAATCGAATTTATATTGCCGACTACGATCTTCTTCATCAATCTATACCAGCCATAAATACAGAGTATATAAAAGAAAGTATATAGTATATAAGTAAAATTACCAGCTATCATTTTCAATATAAACCCAAGTGAAACATTCCAATTAAGTACTTGACTATTTAACCTGATTCCAAAATAATTACTGTAAGGCAAATCAATAACACTTAATAACAAAACAAAGGAGAAGGTAACTGTTATTATCCAATAAGATATTTTAAATAGTCTTTCACGGATTTGTTTTGATTTAAACTCCGAAACAAATAACGCCCCAGTAATTGGCATTAAAATATAGGATAAAACAAGCGAATCGAAACGAAAACCAAGAACGAAAGCTTGTAACAAAAGATTCGCTTTACTCTCCGTAACCTGATTTACTTCTTGCCAGTTTACACAAAAAAAAAGAAAACGAAAAAATAACAAAAAAGCTATTTGAGAGACAAAAATAGTTATTAAAAAGGAAATGTTTTTAGGAAGTTTATTGTACAAGATTAATAGCCTAATAAAAAATTACCCCGTCACAAATATTGCAGCGGGGTTTGTTGTCCGACTAGGACAAAGAATTAGATTTTATTGAATTGATTATTAACATCTTATGAAATTTTGGTAAAAATAAGTCCCTAAATCAGTCCCTAATTTTAGGTAAGTTGCACTTTTGTTACTCACAAGATAAGAAAAATATATCAAATGGAAACAACATTTAAAACCAGAACAAAAAACGATTTAGAAGCAATTATTTGTATTAGATATAATCAATACAATTCTAAACTTTCTAAGAATGAGGAGATACAATTTAGTACACCATATACCATTCAAAAAAAAGATTGGATTAAAGGCTTTCCTAAAGGTGGAAATTCAACTAAACAATTAAGAGAAAATTTAACTACAATTAAACTTAAAATGGATGGTTACATAAATGATGTTATTGCAGATGAAAACCGATTACCAACACATAGTGAATTAACACATCAAGTTAACTTGCTTTTTGGTAAAGTTAAGAAGGAAGATTTCAAGTCCTTATATGTTGATTATTTGGCAACCAGAGAAAACAAAATAACCAAAGCAACCAAAGAACAAACAAGAATAGCTTTTGAAGCATTGTTTGAAAAGTACCCAAATGTTCAATTACAAGATATTGATAAAACATTTACCGATAAATTAACACTACATTTTGAAACAAAGACCAAAATCAATAAGGAAGGTGAAAAATATAAAGCTTATAGCAATGTTACTATCAATAAATTCTTTAAGAACTATATCACATTTTTAAACTGGTGTTATGAAAGGGATAAAACCAGTACCAATTTAACCAAGTACTTCACCAAGCTTAAAACAACCGATAAAGAAATAATAGCACTTGAAGAAGATGAAGTATCTACACTTGAATTAGCAGAACTAGATTCTTGTATGGATAAGATTAGAAACCTATTCCTATTCAGTTGTTATACTGGTTTAAGATTTTCAGATATGCAGCTAGTTAAAGCAGATATGATTGATAAAGGTATATTAACCATTAATCAAGTAAAGACTGGTTCAACAGTAAGAATTCCATTGTTACCAAAAGCAGTTGATATCCTTGAAAAATATGATTATCAATTACCAACTATAAGCAACCAAAAAGCAAATGATTACTTGAAGGTGTTGTTTACCAAGTTGAAATTGAAAAGAAAGGTATTAGCTACTAGGTTTAATAAAATGATACCACTTGATAAGATGGTGAGTTTTCACGTTTCAAGAAAAACTTATATTACCCTAGCTTTAACAGCTGGTATACCAGCTGCAATAGTTAAACAAGTATCTGGTCATTCATCTGATAAGATATTCAATAAGTATATCAATTTCAGTACTGAAACACTTATCAAAGAAATGGCTAAGATGGCTAGATAGTATTACAAATGGTTATAATAATTAAGACCCTCTTAATTTGAGGGTCTTTTTATTTACAGATTACTATTCAGCTTATTCAAAAACCGTTCAACTTCTTTCTTGGATATCAAGATATCCTTTCCATCATTAAACATCTTTAATAATCCTCTTTTCCTTCTTCCTTTCAAAGCAAGGGGTGTTAATCCAGTTAAGGCTGCTAATTCTGTAATATGATAGTACTGCTTGTGTATTACTTCCAATTTCAGTACACTTTTAACAGTTAGTCTAAATTGACTATCATTTTTCATTTCTCTTAAAAATTCTTCTTTTGACATTTCAATTAGGATTGGTTGAAATGGGTGTTGTTAGCACCCAGATAACCGTTAACCCTTTGGCATTTCTCTTACTTCACAATTTTCTTTAGTAAAAATTTTGATAGCAGCCTTTAGTTTAACACTAACTTGTTTTTTAATGTAACTATCAAGTACTAAAAATTGCTTTGGTGATAGTTCTTTTATTAAGATTGCTTTGGTGGTTAAAAAGATTTGTTCTTCATTATGTATCAAAGCTTCCTTCCAAAATGCAATACTATCTGCATTATAATCTGGTTTAGCCTTTTGTAATTCTTCATAAAGGGCTTTGAGTTCTACTAGGGTTTTGTGCAGACCTCTTAATTTTTTAAGGGTTGCTGTATTAACCATTACTGCAAAATTTTTGTTGTGATTGGATACCTTTTTCATTGTTTTTTGGTTTTAAGGGTTTATTCCAAACAAGGCAATAGTGATTTTAAGCCCTTTTTATGGCTTCTAAAGCTACTTTATTTGGAAATGGGCAAGATGTATCTAAAAGGCTTTAGATTCTTATAAGACCCCTTAAAAGGTCAACTGGTAGGTATGCTGTAGGTGTTTGTCATTAAGGCAAAGGTGTAAAAAAAAATCGGTATTTCCTAATAAAAAGTGAACTATTTTAGTAGAATCTAATTAGTTGAATTTAATTTATAAAGTGCTTTAATAATCTCGATAATTACTATTCCACAAGTTCCAATAGCAATTGATAATGAAACAAGAAAATCTCTTTTTTCAATATAGGCTTCTTTACTTGCCTTATTTACATAACCACCAATTTTATTATTCCAAAATAATTTTCCTTTAATTGTAAGGTCATAAACTGTGACACCATCAAAAAAACCTAGTTCTTTTAAATAACCATCATCAATAAGTTTTTGTCTTAATTCTGGTAATTCCTCTTTTGTGAAAATATTTCCATCAACAATAGTTAGTATAAGTACTGCTTCAAGCATACTGAATTGAGCAATATTCCCACTAGGTTCAAAATAGTGGTTAAGTAACCAATCTAGTTTTTTATTGGTATTATTAACAAAATTAATATTTGTTTCTCTTTTTAACTTTATTGAGGTGCTTTCTTTAAGTTCCATTTCTTATTCTAATAATAGTATCCAAGCTTCCTTACCAGAACCATCTTTATAATTGATATCAATGGTTAATTGTGGTGATGAAGCTGGTGTACTGGGTGTATACTTCAAATCAATTATTTCGAATGGTTTACCCTTTGTTCTTTTGTTGAATGAACCTAATACAAGGTCTTTATTCCTTTTGGTTGTAGAATTAAGATACTGAATGATTGAATCAACCTTTAAAGCTGGGTTAAGGTTCTTGGTTATAATATCCATTGACATTCAATATACCAGTCATTGCTAAGTGGATGAATATTATTCTTTCTGATATATTCAAAAAAGCTTTTTCTTTCATCTCTAAACACATTAAATATAATTGATAGCCTTAAGACCTCTTTACCTAATTCATCAACTTTCATTTCAGTTTCATACTTTGGGATACCGTTATTTTCTTTTGCTTCCTTATTCAAATCATTCATTCCATCCTTCCAAATATGATATGATGTATTATAAGCATTGAATGAATCAGTCCAGTTAAGTTCTATTTGATTTAATTGTTCTTCGTATGTCATAATTACTGAATAGGTTGATTAAAATTAATTTTATTATTGAGCATATTTGTAAGAAAATTATCTTCATCTGCTAGTAATTTATTCAATCTTAATTTAGCTGCAATTAACAATTTAACTTTGTGTTCATCCATAAAACCATCATTATCATAAGGTTTATTCTCTATATCAATTAAAATTTGATTATAATTATTCTCTGCTTCCTTAATGTGATTACGAAGCTGAGACCACCTATCATTATAAGTCATTATTTTATTTTCCATTGTTTCTAATTTTATTTATCCTAAAGGTATATAAAATATAGCAAATAAAAAAGGGTGTAGAACCATTAACTACACCCCTTTCTATATTCAGTAAAAAAACTTATTGTTTATAAAGCTTCAACTCTATAGATTTATCGAAAAGAACTAATTTACTATAAAGTGTACCATCAACCAACAAGGTAAAATAAGAACCATCACCTTCTTTAAATACAACCTTGTTACCATCTATAGTATAATCAGTTGAACCATTGAGTACATTATTACCTAAATATGAATATTCAAGATTCCAATAGGCTTTTTTTTCAGTAAATTCTACTTCATATTTAGTGTAACTTGCTTTACCATCAATATCTATAGGTTCTTTGATGTTCCATTTACCTAATAAGAATTCATTTGATAGAACTGATTCTGTTTTTGAATCTTGTAATCCATTACAAGAAGTAAAAAATAATAGTCCAGTAAATACAGCTATAAGAATAGTTTTGTTCATTTTGATTTTTTAGTTTTTAATGTGAAGTCAAAAAATACAATACTAGATGCAATAAAATAATCCTTTGGTGATTTTGCATTCTCAAACCCTAACCCTTTAAGTTTGGCTACATTAATAATCCAGTGATTTATTTCAGTCATTTGTGAGTTTTTATTCAAATATACAATAATCAACTTCAAAATTGATGAAAAATCAACAACCAGCTCATTTTATCTGTGAATGTCTATTCTATCAATTTATACGTTACTTGCATCCTATGTTTTAAAATAATACTTTTACTTAGTTCAAATTTGGTCATATGAAGTTTCTCTTCTCGTTTTTATTGTTCTTGCCTTTAATATTAAAGGCTCAAGATGAAACTAAATACCACGGTCAGATTGAAGCTGTCTTTTTAAATAACAAACAAGAAATTGTTAAGACGATTCCATATTCAATCTCAACAGATGTTACGTATAGCAAATTCTATAAAAGTTATCACATATTTTCAGAGGTAGAAAACGGTTATAATACTCGTGAACTTAACTTTGTTAAAGATAATAATGACGGCACGTTAAGGTATGTCGATACAAAAGAAAATAAGAGAGAATCAAAGTATTATAGTTTAACGAATAGGATAACCATAGACAAGACCCTTTTACTTATTGAAGAAAAAACTTATGATAATTTCGTAGTTGTTTGGAGAGTTTACAATCTAGTCGAAATCACTAAATAAATAATTAGTAAAATTTCAGTTAGGTACATAATGCTATGCTGCTAATTTTAAATCCTTTATTAATCTATCATACAACCTCATTACGCTAGTTGCTTGAAAGGAATTACCATAACGAGTTTTGAAATTCAGTCCATTCAAATAATCAGCGGTTTTATTATACGACATACCTTGGGCAATGCAATTTTTAATTACTGCTTGTGCTTGTCTATTGTTATCATTTGAACGAGCATTTTCCATTACTGATGAAATACCTTTCTGTATTGCATCGGTTGTTAGGTTTTTTGGTGAGCCTAGCTTTACCCCTTGCTTTTTTAATTCTGCAAGTGCCAGTTTCGTTCGATTTGAGGTCGTTTCTCTTTCGTGTTGTGAAATAGTACTATAAATCCCCAAATTCAACGTGCTTAGGTCTGGAATGTCTAGAGATTTTATACTAACACCACTTTTTTGAATCCTATCTCTAAGTTGAAAAAGAAAACTCACTTCTCTACTCAGTCGGTCAAGCTTTGCAATTATCAAAGTAGCCCCTGTTTTATGAGCTTGTTGAATGGCTTGTTCTAGAACTGGTCTATTATTGTTTTTTCCCGATTCTACCTCAACGTATTCATTAACCAGTTCATTTGTACCGATAAAATGCTTTACCGATGTTTTTTGTGCCTCGATGCCGAGGCTAATATTATTTGTTCCAACTTGCTTTTTTGTTGAAACACGATAATAGGCTATATATTGGGTCATAATGTCAGTTTTTTAGTGGTTTATTACAATCAGCAAATGTTCATTTAAGGATTGTAATGCCTTAGTTAAATTTTTTTACAAGGGCTTCTGCAAGGAATCTTAAGTAGTCAATAATCGGTTGATTACAAAAATCAAGCTTTCGCAATGTATTTGAAATAATGAACCTTTCTTCAATAGACGAATTGAAAATAGCAGAGATTACTGTATTGGTATCAATTAGGTGGGTTAATCCATTTGCATCGATTATTTCAAAAAGTTGGTAGTTAACTCCTTTCTCAGTAAAGAAATTTGCAAGGTAGGTTTTGTTGTTTTTCATAAGTTTAAAAAATATTTAGTATTACAATGCAATGATACCAGGCATTTTACAACTAAACAAGGATTACTTTAATTATCCTGGGAATAGAACAGTTCTTTTAAATGTAATTTGGGAAGGGGGTGAAACGCAACTGGGGGATGGGTTGTTGAGGTGTAAAAAATTTTGGTTGATATGGTTTGCTTCGCTATTACATTTAGTATATTAATTAACCTCATTACAGGTCATTTGCCGAAGGCAAATCTTTGGTTGATGTATTGCTTCGTTCTACGTGAAATATATTATTAAATGAAGTAAAATGGATTACTATAGTAATTTGGTTGATATGTGATAATCTGCAATAAAATAAAGTAATATAAGTGGCTATTATTTGATATACTTCAATTGTACAGGGTTAATTATATATAATAGTATATATTATTTATATAATTTATTATTATTATAAATATTATTATTACTGTATTCTAATATATTGGTATGATTGATATACTCCATTTCATACACTTTGATTAGCCTATATCAGAAGAAACCACTTCAACAATTATCAACCTTGATATGCTATTTAAAAAATAATTCAAACAAAGTACTTCAAATCTCTTGACTTATTTTTTTTCTGCATTATACTTGTAAAGATTGGACATCGTATCGGCTTCAAACAAGATATTATGAGCAATCAAATAAAATAACTCAAGCAATTGGGAGTATTAATATTAAATAAATATGAGTGAATTAAACAAATTTACACGCTTATTCAAAAATATAAAGCGTTGTAAGGAATTAAATTGGCAAGAAAAAGCCATTCTATCAGAAATCATTTCCTACCAGTTGGATGGAAAGCCTTTCAAGATAAAGGACAAAACACTAGCTATTGAATTGGCAATGGATGAAGGGTCAGTAAACAAGTTTATCAATCGCTTGTCTAAAAAAGGGATATTGGATAAAGTAACGGTTTCATTTGCTTCACTTAGTGGAGGTAAACCAAAGCGATTAAGAACAATCACAGTAAATGAGATTAACCAATGGACTCAAGGAGACAATGCTCCAACACTGAAACCTATAGAAAAGCCTTTAACCCAAAACGAGACACCTAAAGAAAATGTGTTAAGCAACACAGATATTAGTTTAAGAACATTGGATAATGATAAAGATACAGAGAGTGCTACTGGTTTTGGGAAAATATTAATTGATAAAATTAAGAACAATGAAAAAATTGAATTTGAAAAAGTCAAGGTGAAATTAGGAAGTGAAACTGTTATTGATGAAGCAACTCTATTGACATTCGGCACAAAGAAATATTTCTTGAAGTCAACTTTGAAGGCAATAGATAAAACTCTTTTTAATTAGAGCTTACGGAGTACCCCCTATCCTTTATAACGATAGGGAGCTTCCTCCGTTATTGATACACTTCATTTAAATTATTTCATTCGTGTTACTTCGCTTATTCTAGAGAATTTCAACTATCTTATTTGGTGGAGGTGATATGATAAAAAAGATTTCTGGAAAAATTTGAGCTTAATTTTTTGTTCCTTTCAATAGGAAGTATAAACATTTAGCACGTTTACACTGGGTACTTTAGCACGTTTGTGCTGGGAAGCCTCCAATTCAATAGTGTTGATTCTATTGATGTTTAGGAGAGAAGAGGTTATATAGTAAGCGGTAAGACCCTTATTTCTATTGAATATTTTTTGAAAAAACGATTCAATCAAGATATTTATTAGTATGAAATTGATACTTACAAAGCAACAAGCAAAGACTCTGTTACAAAACATTCCTAAAGGAAAGGCTATTCGAATTTCCGTATCAGATGCGGAAAATATATTATTCAATGATGAAAAGAAAAAGAAGAAATGACAATTATTTATTACCTTAATTTAAGGTAAATCATTAACTGCACAATTAACATTTTCGATTTCAAATAATTCGCTAAATTTGAATCTATTATCAATTTAATTTAAAGCGTTATTTATGCTAAAATCGAACATATATAAGGAAAATACCAGATTGAAAGTATTAACTTGTATTTTACTTTCCTATTGCCTTTTTTCCTGTACCAATAATAAATCCAAAGTGAATGATTTTGCTATGATGGAAAAGGCAAAAAGTGATTCCATTAATTATGAAATTTTGCAAAAAGCTAAACAAGACTCTATAAACAATCTTGACACAGAGGAATCAGAACAGGATGAAGCAATCTTTGAAGCAAGACAGAAGCAACTTGAAGTAGAACAGAAGGACACATTATTAAGTGGAGAATCAATTATCTATTATAACAGTGGCAAAATGTTTGTAAAAGCAAACTATGATAAAGGATTACTAAATGGAGAAAGAATCACTTATTTTGAAAGTGGTGGTATTTCTGTGATGGAAAATTACATCAATGATACTTTACAAGGAGAGAGAATTGTTTACTTTGAGAATGGGCATAAACAATTTGCCGAAAACTATGCTGATGGATTATTAGAAGGAAAAAGGCTAGAATATTTATCCGATTTAAAAGGGGTTTGGTCAACAGAGTATTATAAAAATGGTTCGCTTCAAATAGAGCAAGAAAGTAAAAGCTCAAAAGTTTATGCCACAGATGGACAAAAATGTTCTCAGTGCTTTGGACACTACAAAGGTGGCATTTGTACTCAATGTGGAGCTGCAAGTAAAGAACGAGTAAATGAATCTTATTCAAAAGCATCGAATTGCGAATTTTGTGGAGGTACGGGTTTAATAAAATCGTTTGGTATTAATCAGAGGTTAAAAAAATGTTCGTCTTGTAAGGGTTCGGGTAAGCAAACCTATTAACCTCAGCGATTAATTACGAGAAGATTTTTTTTTAATTGAAAAATAATATTCCAGTAAATAAAGCTATAATAATAGTTTTGTTCATTTTCATTTTTATAATCCAAGTAGTTTTTTCTTTTGTGCTGCAAATTCATCTTCTGTAAGAATACCTTGTTCCTTAAGGGCTGCAAGTTTTTGTAATTGGTCTGCAACATCAATAGGTGCTTGATGAATAACTGTAGTTGCAGCTGTTTCTTTTGGTTTACCAATATTAGCCCTTACAAGGTCTGAAAATTGTTTTGCTGGTATCTTCTGCAACTTATCAATTACAGCTTTATTACCAGAAGCAAGTATTGTTATTTTACCGAATAGTAAACCAGTTTCATATTGAAGTGATGTTATTTTATCATAACCAAAATCTTCTACAGATGAACCATATAAAAAACCCACATCAATAAATATAAGTCTTAAATTGGTCGCAACCAATACACCTTGCTTATCTTTGTACATACCTTGAATGATGTGTTCAAACTCTTCACCTTCAATCATTATTTCTGGTAGCTTATTAATTTCTTTTCTACCTAAGTAAGCAGAAAAACCATCCATACCTAAAGACTTAATTTTAGCTTTAATATCATTCAGTTTTTTTGTAGCTGCATCAACAGCTATATCACTTTCTGCTAAAAATTGAGTTATACTTTCTTTGGTTTCATTTTTAAGTTTAGCTGCAATCTTTGGTGATTTTTTATTTATCTTTTTAAAACAATCTAAACAAACAATAGTATTATCAGATAGTTTACCTAAACCAAAGTTAGGTGTATTCAAGAATCCTAAATTTGCATTACATATAGTACAATTCGACATAATTTTATATTTTTTAATTACCCTAAAGGTACTTAAAATATAGGAAATAAAAAAGGGTGTAGAACCATAATCTATACCCTTCTTATATATTCCATTTAAGGACAAACTTATTTTATTGTTTTTGAAAGTAGGAAAGCAATTACTTGTAATCTTTCAATACTTGAGCTTTCACCTAATGATTTAAAATAAGCTTGTATAATTGAATCTTCTGAATCAAAAGAAGGTACACAAAGATATTGTGTAGGTAATGTTAATCTTTCATAAATAATTAAATGTGCAACAGTTTTCTTTGTCGCACCAGTAACTTTTACAAATTTCTTAAGATAAGCTGTTCTTTCACCAGAATATGCTTTTTCAACATCAACTAATTCATAACCCTTTTTAATATCACCACCTTGTTCAATTACTTGGACTTTATAACCTTTGGTAAGGTAATTATATTCTTCTTGTGTTGTTTGAGCAAATAACCCAGAAGATAAGATTAAGGTTATTGCAGTTAGTGTAAGTAGTTTTTTCATTGTTTTTAGTTTTAATACAAATATATAATTAATAACTAACTCACATTCATATAATGCAAATCTAACTTAACAGCAAATTCAAACACTTCATTTTTTGGGTGAGAATATACCATAATGACTTTATACAATTGTGCTGTACCATCATTGTATTTATTCTCTACATAAACTGGACAATCAAAATCATTTGGTGAATATGTTATTGGTGTGATGTAGTAAGGCTGAACACTACTTTCATTTTTAAATTCAAGTATTAGATTGAAGTTCAATTCAGAAAGGTTATTAAACTTATCTGAATGTGGTTTAACACATAGATTATAAGCACCATCTTTAACTAAATTTGGGTTGAAATAAATTTCTTTAAAATTATCATTACTAGTAAAATTAACTGTTTTCATAATATTTATATATTGGTTTATGACCTTAAAATTAAATAATAATTGGCTGAAACCCTATAAAATACTATCAACACCGTTGATAAATACTTTGTGAATTATTACTATAAAAAACATTTCATTTAAGTTTTATCACTATTGCATCATAAAACATCAACTTCTGCTTATTGAATGCTTTTCAATTTCTTAAAGCTTTTCTGTAAAAACTACTAAAAAAGTACGTCCCTAAATTAGTCCCTAATTAGGGACTTAAATCTTAAAACGTCCCTAAATCAGTCCCTAACTTGTAATACTGAATATTCAGTACTATTCCGTACATAACCCTTTATTATCAATGGTTATAAAAGAAAAAACCCTCATTTTATTGAGGGTTTCATTTGTTAAAAAGTTGTCCGACTAGGTCTCGAACCTAGACTCTTCTGTACCAAAAACAGACGTGTTGCCAATTACACCATCGGACAATAAAATTAAGTTATAATCGTTTAATTGGGGTGCAAATTTATAAAATATATTTTCATAGTCCAAAATTTATTTTGCTAACTTCGCGTCTTTGACTAACAACCATAAAATTACACTATGAATTATCAACGTATTAATAACATTACAGGTTGGGCAGTTTTTGCTGTTGCAGCATTTACATACCTTTCAACCATTGAACCCACAGCCAGTTTTTGGGATTGTGGAGAGTATATTTCTACTGCATACAAATTAGAAGTTGGCCACCCTCCGGGAGCACCACTCTTTAATTTAATAGGTAAATTCTTTTCGTTGTTTGCTTCAGACAAGGCACACATTGCACAAATGGTAAACAGTATGTCGGCAATGATGAGTGCTTTCACCATCCTTTTTCTTTTCTGGACCATCACTGCACTTGCACTTAAAGTTGCAAAAAAATCGGGCGAACTGAACCAATCAAAAATATTGACCATCATTGGAAGTGGTTTAGTGGGTGCTTTGGCATATACTTTCTCCGATTCATTTTGGTTTTCGGCTGTTGAAGGTGAGGTATATGCTTCTTCATCCTTTTTTACAGCCATTGTTTTTTGGGCAATATTAAAATGGGAACGTGTTACCGATGAAAAATATTCGGAACGTTGGCTTGTACTAATAGCTTATTTGATGGGACTTTCTGTTGGTATCCACTTATTAAACTTATTGGCTATACCTGCTATTGTATTTGTTTACTATTTTAAGAAACACGAAACAACACGCAAAGGACTTATCATTACTTTCATCACTTCTATCTTTTTATTAGGATTTGTTCAAGCCGGAATTATTCCAGGAATAGCAAGTTGGGCAGCAAAATTTGAATTATTTTTCGTAAATACAATTGGATTACCATTCAATTCTGGAAGTATTATTTTCTTCCTTACAGTAATAGGAGCTATTATATGGGGACTTAAATATACTACAAATAACAACAAGGCCTTTGCAAACACAATGATACTTTGTTTTACAATGCTTTTAATAGGGTACTCATCGTTTATAACCCTTATTATTCGTTCGCAAGCAAACCCACCAATGGATGAAAATAATCCTGAAAACGCTATTAACTTATTATCGTATTTGAATCGCGAACAATACGGTGATTGGCCAATATTGTATGGACAGTATTATAATGCACCACTTGACCCGTCAAAACCATATAACGATGGAAATCCAGTTTATACTAAAAGTGTAGAAAAGGGCGAATATGTTATTACTGACGAAAGAAAAAACAGCATACCAAACTATGACCCTAATTTCAAAACCATTTTCCCACGGATGCACAGTGCCCAAAACAATCACGTTATTGGATATAAAGACTGGGCTGATATTAAAGGAAAACCAACCAAAGTTGTAAACAACAAAGGCGAAACAGAAACAATAATGAAACCAACCTTTGGAGACAACTTGAAATTCTTTTTTAAGTACCAAATTGGACATATGTACGGACGTTATTTTATGTGGAATTTTGTTGGAAGACAAAATGATATTCAAGGAAATGGAAGTATATTAAAAGGAAATTGGATGAGTGGTATTGGTGCATTGGATGCTCCACGCTTGGGACCTCAAAGCAATTTGCCAAAAAGCATGAAAGAAAACAAAGGGATGAACAAGTTTTATTTCTTACCTCTAATACTTGGAATTATTGGTATATATTTTCACTTTAAGCAAGACAGAAAAGATGCTACCGTAGTTACATTACTATTTGTACTGACCGGTGTTGCCATTATTGTTTATTTGAATAATACCCCATACCAACCACGTGAACGTGATTACGGTTATGTAGGATCCTTTTATGCATTTGCAATTTGGATTGGATTTGGAGTATATGCCATACAAGATTATTTAAGCAGAAAATTATCTGCGACAAGCGGTGCAGCAATAGCAACTCTTGTTGGATTATTAGCAGCTCCTGTTTTAATGGCTAAAGGTGGTTGGAACGATCACGACCGTTCAAAAAGATACACTGCTCGTGACTTCGCATATGACTATTTAATATCCTGCGCGCCAAATGCAATTTTGTTTACGAACGGTGATAACGATACCTTCCCATTGTGGTATGCACAAGAGGTAGAAGGAATTCGGACAGATGTGCGTGTAGTGAACTTGAGTTTATCCAATACCGATTGGTACATCGAACAAATGCGAAGGGCAGCTTATGAATCGGAAGGTATTCCTTTAACAATTCAAGAGCCTCAATACCGACAAGGAACAAGAGATTATGTTCCATTTTACAACAATCCTCAATTGGGTATAGATTCAACTAAATATTATGATATTCACGAATTGATAAAATTTGTTGCGAGTGATGAATCTCAAAACAAAGTTCAAACACAGGGTGGAAGTGAATTGAGTTATCTTCCAACCAATAAAATTTGGATTCCGGTTGATTCAGTTGCTGCTGTAAACAATGGTACTATTTCTGAAAAAGATGCTGGAAAAATTTTAAAAGGCATTCCTTGGGAAATTAAAAAAAGCTACTTAATGAAAAATGATTTGATGATATTTGATATCATTGCTACAAATAACTGGAAACGTCCTATATACTTTGCTATTACGGTAGGTGACGACAGCTATTTAAACTTAGAAGATTATTTTCAATTAGAAGGAATGACCTACCGTTTGGTACCATTGAGAAACAACAGTTTTGATGGTCAGATAGGAAAAGTAAATACCGGCATTATGTATAAAAATATGATGGAAACATTTAAATGGGGCGGCATGGAAAACGGCAATGTTTATATGGATGAAAACAATTTAAGAATGACAATGAACTTCCGCAACAACTTTGCTCGCTTAGCAGATGAATTGGTAAACGAAGGTAAGAATGAGCAAGCTATTAAAGCATTGGACAAAGCAATGCAAGTTATGCCAAGAAGCATTGTTCCATTTAACTTCTTTATGCTTCCTATTGCCAACAGTTATTTTAGAGCAGGAGGTAATGAAAAGGGTACTGCAATAATAAAAGAATTAGCAGCTATTTACGAAGAAGATTTAAATTACTATTTTGGCTTAAAGGGTGAATTTAAAAAGAATGTTGATTCCGATATGCAACAAGCAATGAGCGTTATGCAAAAGCTTGTTTACATCGCGAAATCTAGCAATCAGCCTAAGTTGATGAAGGATATTGAGGCGCGTTTTAACAAACTACAAAGTAGATATACCGGCAGTTAATATTATATTAGTACAACAAAAACTCCTTCTGAAAATATCGGAAGGTTTTTTTTATAAAATTAATTATTTTAGCTACCAGTTCAATGACCCCTTGTTTATAAACTCAAAAAAAACAGCGAAAATGTTGTTTCACCTAAAGGGGTAAAATAAACGGGTGAATAAACCATTAAAATTGCCATACCCCTTGCCCCATCTAAAAAATATTTTCACTATATACTGAAATGCCCCAACTTGATTTATTCGTTCAAATCTAATTCGATTTTTATTATTTAAGTATTACCTTTGCAATAATATGGCAGGAAATACTTTTGGAACACTTTTTAAGTTGAGTACTTTTGGTGAATCGCACGGTGTTGCATTAGGTGGTATTATTGATGGTTGTCCTGCTGGATTGAAAATTGACCTTTCCTTTATTTCCAACGAACTTGCAAAACGCAGACCTGGACAATCAAAAATAGTTAGTCAACGAAAAGAACAAGATGAAATAGAATTCCTATCTGGTCTTTATCAAGGAAAAACAACCGGTGCACCAATTGGTTTTATTATTAAAAATACAGATGTAAAAAGCAAAGATTACAACCATTTAAAAGATGTTTTAAGACCTTCACACGCTGATTATACTTATATCGAAAAATATGGAATTCGTCATACAGATGGTGGCGGAAGATCATCAGCAAGAGAAACAGTTTGCAGAGTTGTTGGAGGAGCCATAGCTAAATTATTGCTCAAAAAATATAAAATAACTGTACAGGCATACACTTCTCAAGTAGGTAATATTATTCTTAACAAAAATTACAAAGAATTAAATCTTAATACTACTTACGATAACGATGTGCATTGTCCCGATGCAAGCATTGCTCAGCAAATGAAAAACAAAATTGAAGAGGTTCGAAAAGAAGGGGATACTATTGGCGGAACAATTACTTGCATTGTATATTCAGTACCTGTAGGATTAGGCGAACCAGTATTCGACAAACTACACGCTGATTTAGGGAAAGCTATGTTAAGTATTAACGCAGCAAAAGGATTTGAATATGGTTCAGGATTTGAAGGAACAAAAATGAAAGGGTCAGAGCATAACGACCTGTTTATTTCAAATAAAAATAAAGTAAGTACAATAACAAATTATTCGGGTGGTGTACAAGGTGGGGTTAGTAATGGGCAAGACATCTATTGTAAAGTTGCTTTTAAGCCGGTATCAACGATAATGAAAGAACAAAAGTCCATCAATAAGGAAGGAAATGAAGTGGTGTATAGCGGAAAAGGTCGGCATGATCCTTGTGTATTACCACGCGCTGTAGTTATAGTGGAAGCAATGGCAGCCTTAGTAATAGCCGACCACTTATTGCGTAATAAAACATCTAAAATATAATTAATTTAATAATCAATTAGCTTAATCAAAAATGAAAAAAGCTCTAAAAATTATCTGTATAATTGTAACACTATTAATTGCAACAGTAATTGCACTTCCATTTATTTTTAAAGGCAAAATAATTCAGAAAATAAAGGACGAATCAAACAAGAACTTAAATGCTAAAATGGATTTTGCGAGCTTTGATGTGTCTATTATTAGCACCTTTCCTGATTTCAAATTTACCCTAAACAAATTTTACCTTGCCGGCATTAAAGAGTTTGAGGGCGACACACTTATTTCTTTAAACACTTTAGAGATCAACGTCAATTTCATGAGCGTTATAAATGGCAGCCAATATAAAATCAACAGTATATTGCTCGACCATCCAACTATATTGGCAAAAATATTAAAAGACGGAAAATTCAACTGGGATATAACAAAATTATCAGCGGCTTCAGCACCCGCAACAAGCGAATCATCGCCTTTTAAAATGACGCTTAAAAAATTCGAAATTATTGAAGGAAATATTGTTTATGATGATGCATCTTTAGACTTTTTTACTGCAGTAAAAAAGATGAACTACACCCTTAGTGGTGATTTTACAGAGGTTAATTTTACAATGAAAACAAACACAAGTATTGAACAATTAGATATGGTTTATGCTGGTGTTAAATATTTAAACAAAGTAAAAACAACTATCAAAGCCGATTTAGAAGCCGATATGCCTAACTTTAAATTCACATTTAAGGAAAACAAATTTAATTTAAATGAACTGAGTTTTGGGCTGGATGGATGGTTTGCGATGCCAAAAGAAGATATGGATATGGACTTAAAGTTTGACGCCAAAAAAGCTTCTTTCAAAAGTTTTCTATCTCTTATACCAGGAATTTACACCAAAGACTTTGCAGATGTAAAAACATCCGGAAACTTAGCATTTAATGGTTATGCAAAAGGAACTTATAACGATAAATTAATACCTGCATTTGGTTTAAAAGTAAAAATAGACAATGCAATGTTTAAGTATCCATCCTTACCAAAATCAGTAAACAACATATTTGTAGATGTAAACATTAGCAATAAAGATGGTAAGCCGGATAATACAATCATCGATTTAAATAAACTGCATCTCGAAATGGGAGCAAATCCGGTTGATGTAAAAATGCACGTTTCTACACCTGCATCCGACCCTAATATTGATGGTGATATAAAAGCTAAAATTGATTTGGCTTCTGTAAAAGAATTTATTCCTCTGGAAAGCGACCAAAGCCTTAATGGAACAATCATTTCGGACATTGCACTTAAGGGAAGGATGTCTTCAATTGATAAAAAGGAATACGAAAAATTTATAGCAAAGGGACAAATTATTGTAATGGACCTTAACTACAAAAGTAAAGATACTCCTTATGGAATTTTACTAAATAAAATGTATATGAACTTTACTCCCCAATTGGTTGAGATATCACAGTTTAGTGCTAAAATTGGAAAGAGTGATGTAAATGCAAAAGGAAAACTCGATAATTTTTTAGCTTATTTCTTTAAAGACGAAACATTAAAAGGAGAATTCTCAATGAATTCTAACTTGATGGATTTAAATGAATTTATGGGTGAGCCGGAAACGGCTGCAACACCTGCCGCAGCAGACACAATGCCGATGAGTATTGTTGAGGTACCATCCAACATTGATCTAACTTTAACTTCAGCTTTTAATATGCTCATTTACGATAACATTGAAATAAAAAATGTTTCGGGAGGAGTAAAAATAAAAGAAAGTAAAATTACACTTGACAATTTAAAAATGAATTTGTTGGATGGAAGTATGGTGATGAATGGTATTTATGCAACAACGAATCCGAAACAACCTCAAGTTGATATGGACTTAAACATCACAAATTTTGATATTCACAAAACTCATAAAACATTTCAAACGATTGATAAACTGGCGCACGTTAGCCAATACACTACAGGTAAATTTTCAACTGCATTAAAATTAAGTACTGCATTAGACAGTAAAATGGAGCCTGTTTTAACCACCTTAAATGGGACAGGATCACTTCAAACAAGCAATATTGTTATTTCGGGCTATGAACCATTGGTTAAAATTGCCGATGCGCTAAAAATGGATAAGTATAAACGAATGGATTTAAATAATGTTGATATTACTTATGAATTTAAAGATGGGAGAGTATTTGTTAAACCGTTTGATATTAAAGCAGGAAACTCAAATGTAAATATTGCCGGGTCAAGTGGTTTCGACCAAACACTTGATTTCAAAATGATATTTGAAATTCTTAGATCTGATTTTGGTGATGCCGCAAATAGCGTGCTAACAGGATTGTTATCAAAAGCGAATATTAAAGGAGCAAACTTTACTGCAGGTAACAAAGTAAAAGTAGAAGTATTGGTTACAGGAACTAGCAGTAAGCCTATTATTAAAACCGGATTAAAAGATGCAGCAAAAGGTGCTATTGATGATTTAAAAGATAAAGCAAAAGAAGAATTAGATAAAAAGAAAAAAGAACTTGAGGATAAAGCCAGAGCTGAAGGAGATAAGGCAAAAGCTGAGGCTGAGGCAAGAGCAAGGGCAGAAGCTGATAAATTGAAAGCACAAGGCGACAAAGCAAAAGCAGAGGCTGAAGCAAAAGCAAAAGCGGAAGCAGAAAGGTTGAAGAAAGAAGCCGAAGCTAAAGTTAAAAAAGAAGCGGAAAATAAATTAAAGGGTATACTTAAGAAAAAATAAAACAGGGTTTGTAACAATAAAAATCCCCATTAGGAATTTCCTAACGGGGATTTTTCTTGTTGTTATTCTATTGAAACTAGTTCTTCACAATCTTCACTTGTTTCAATTCATTATCTGATTTTACTGTTACAAAATACATTCCATTTGATAAATTACTGATATCCATTCTCACATTCTTTGAGTTCGAATATTTTTCTGATTTTACCAAGGCTCCGTTTAATTCCATTACGCTTACTTCTATTGATTTACTAATTGACCCTAAATTAATAGTTAATATTCCCGATGTTGGGTTTGGATAAACTATTATTCTTGAATCATTAAATCCATCATTTATTCCGGCACATAATACTACCGCTATTAATGTAGAATCAATACCTGTACATCCATTTGCATTGGTGCTTGAGTAAACTACATAGTGATTTCCTAAGCCTGCGGTTGCCGGATTAAAGTTTCCACCTACTACGCCTGCTCCACTAAAGGTTCCTCCTGCAGGAGTCGCATTTGGTAAAGCTACTGCTGCATCTCCTTCACAAATGGTATCATTTGCAAAAGCACTCAATACAACTACTGGATTCAAATTTACAGTTAATGCTGTATGTAAAATACTATCACAACCCAGAGCGGATAACAAAGTATCTAGGTAAGTTGCTGCCGTGGTTTGATAAGAACCACCTAACAATATACTATCACCTTGACACATTACAGCTGTTTTGTTTGTATTATAACTTAGATTTACTAAAACGTTAAATACACAGTTATTTGTATTACCTGAAGCATCTGTGATAGTATACATTACTGATGTAGTTCCAACATTAAAAGTTGTTCCACTTGCATCTGTAAATCCATTACCAATTGTTGCTCCTGTTAAGGTATATCCTACCGTTGAACCTGCACAATTATCGCTTGTATTGGTTGGTGCTATACCTGTGACTATAGGATTACAAACTGTTATGTTACCTAAACAACTTATAGTTGGCAACTCACTGTCTACTACTGTAACGGTAAATGAACAAAGTGTTGAATTTCCTGCCGCATCTGTTACTCTATAGCTTTCTGTTGTTACACCAATTGGAAATATTGAACCGCTTGGCAAACCTACTGTTAGAGCTGTTGTTGCAGAACAATTATCCGTTCCTACAGGAGCGTTAAATGTTACTACTGCACCACAAGTTCCTAAGGCATTGTTTACGGTTATATTACTCGGACAAATTATTGCTGGAACTTGATTATCTCTTACTGTTACTGTAAAAGAACAAACTGCTGTATTTCCTAAACCATCACTTACTTGAAAGGTATTTGTTGTTGTTCCTACTGGAAATAATGAACCACTCGCCAAACCTACCGTTTGGGTGGTGGTTGGTACTCCACCAGGATAAGTAATAATAACTTCACCGTCCAATGTATTTACACCTGAAGTAGTTACCCCATTCAATACACCACCAATATAAGATGATCCGCCACCACCGTGTCCATCCTCAGCACTACCACCACCACCATAATAACCACCACCACCACTGCCTCCGTGACCTTGGGGGTGATTTCCTGAAGCTCCTCCAACCCCTAGAAGTCCAGGAGAACCATTATAGGCTCCAACACCACTAACTCCTCCTACTCCTTGTATTGCACCACCACCATTCCTTCCGCCAAAACCACCTTCATTCCCACCAATTCCAGATAAACCACCACCATCACCACCATTACCATTACAACCAGAATATTCAACACCTCCACCACCAGCTGCAACAATTTTTCTGTCACTCAATGCATTTCCACCTTGTCTAACATCTGATGCACCACCACCCCTTGAGCAAGTGTTAACATCAGGACAAGCAGCGCCTCCACCATTGTAGCCACCAACATTTCCCGCTTGTCCTCTTCCACCCACATAAATATTTAATACCTGACCAGGAACTACAGTCAAAGCACCTGAAGCAGAACCACCTAAACCTCCTCTTTGTCCACACTGAGCATTATCATTACCACTTGTCCCACCTCTTGCACCTTTCGCAGCAATATTAATGGAAGTAACACCAGCAGGAACTGTAAATGTTTGAACTGCACCGGTATAAATAAAGGTTCGTGTTTGTCCTACCCCACAAGGATTTACACCAACAGGAGTTACATACGTAACAACTGCACCACAAGTACCGGGTGTATTATTTACTGTTTGATTACCAGGACAAGTTATGGCTGGACACTGAGCAGAGACTATCTGCACCGATAACAAACCGACAAATGCTATTTTCGACCGTAAAAAATGTGTGTTAGTTTTCATAATAAATGACATTATTAGTTAAAATTGTTTTTTCGAAAGTACAATATATTTTTAAAAGAAAAAAATGACATTAAACATATAAAGCCTTGTTATAATTTTCCATTGCACTTTTATCATCGTTTTGATCGTATCTTTTATCTTCGAATACTTAATAGACTTCAAAGTTTTTGGGTTCAATTGCAATAGCATTATTAAAGTCGATAATAAATCCAATCATATCTACTTCTTTAAACTTTTCGGTTCCGCTTTTAATTAAAGCTGTAACATTATCCTTTTGTGTAAATAAAAAAAGCATATGCAGAGATAATAATAGAATTGATGTTTTAAAATTTCTCATTAGAAAAGACAACAAGTGGTAAGTGAATTTTCAACTATTAATAGCAAACAAATATAAAATAGACTTTTACAAAATCAATGCAAGGAAGCACAACTATTGGTTATTTAGCATATTTTACTACCTTTGCAGCCCAAAATTTAAAACAAAATGATTGCTACCAGTAACGTTACCTTACAGTATGGAAAAAGGATACTTTTTGAAAAAGTAAGCATACAATTTACTGCCGGTAACTGTTATGGACTTATTGGTGCAAATGGGGCTGGAAAAACCACCTTTTTGAAAATACTTTCAGGTGAAATAGAACCACAAGCTGGGCAAGTGTCTATAACACCTGGGGAACGTTTATCGGTACTGAACCAAAATCAGAATGAATTTGACTCTATTATGGTATTAAATACTGTAATAATGGGCAACAAAAAGCTATATAAAGTAATTCATGAAAAAGAAGCCATTTATTCGAAAGCCGATTTTTCGGATGCTGATGGTTTAAAGGCGGCCGAATTAGAAAATGAGTTTGTAGAAATGAATGGTTGGGATGCGGAAACAAATGCATCTGAGTTGTTGAGCAGTTTAGGGATAAAAGAAAACCTGCACGCTAAATTAATGAAGGAATTAAGTGGAAGCGAGAAAGTACGTGTTTTGTTGGCTCAAGCTTTATTCGGAAATCCAGATGTATTGTTATTGGATGAGCCTACAAATAACTTAGATGTTGAAACAATTATGTGGCTTGAAGATTTTTTAGCCAATTTTCAGAATACAGTTATTGTAATTTCCCACGATCGCCACTTTCTAGACTCCGTTTGTACACATATAGCAGATATTGACTTTAATCAAATAAGTGTTTTTACAGGCAATTACTCCTTTTGGTATGAATCAAGCCAATTGATACTTAAGCAAAAACAAGATGCAAACAAAAAAACGGATGATAAACGAAAGGAGCTTCAAGAATTCGTTGCCCGTTTCAGTGCAAATGCATCAAAATCAAGGCAAGCTACTTCCCGAAAAAAATTGTTAGAAAAATTAGTGTTGGATGAAATTAAACCTTCAACACGAAAATACCCATACATCGTATTTACTCCAAAATCGGCTTCACGAAACCAAATACTAGAAGTAAATAATATTAAGAAGAAAATAGACGGTGTTGAGCTATTTAAAAATATGAACTTCACTTTGGAGAGTGGCGACAAAGTTGCTTTTTTAAGCAAAGACGGCTTTTCTGTGACCACCATTTTTGATATTTTAATGGGAGAAAGTAAACCAGATATTGGAGAATTTAAGTGGGGAGGAACATGTACGCAATCCTATTTTAATAAAAACAACGGTCATTATTTTAATGTTGATTATAATTTAATTGATTGGTTAGCTCAATATTCTGAAGAAAAGGATCAAAGTTGGATACGTAGTTTTTTAGGAAAAATGTTATTTACTGGTGAGGAATCGCTAAAGAAATGTAAGGTTCTTTCGGGAGGTGAAAAGGTTCGTTGTTTAATTGCTAAAATGATGCTGGACGGAGCCAACACCTTGATATTAGACCAGCCTACGAACCACTTAGATTTGGAATCCATCACTTCATTAAATGATTCCTTGGTAAATTTTAAAGGTAATTTATTGTTTGCCTCACATGATCACCAGTTTTTACAAACTATTGCTAATCGCATTATTGAAATAACGCCAAATGGAATTATTGACCGTAAAATGAGTTACGATGAGTACATTTCAGACCCAACTATACAAGAAATAAAGACAAGTTTATATCACAAAGCTGTTTCACAATAAATTCGCTACATTTGAATTAGTAGTTCGAAAATGAAAAGTCATAATATATCCCCTGCACAATTAACATTCGAAATTATTTCGGAAATACTAGCTGAAAAAAAAACGCTGAGTTTATCGGCTGAAGCAAAGAAAAGAATAAGCAATTGCAGAACTTTTCTAGAAAAAAAACTAGCTGCTTCAAAAGCCCCTATTTATGGAATTAACACGGGATTTGGCTCATTGTGCGATGTCAAAATATCGAATAGTGATTTAGAAAAACTACAACAAAACTTAGTAATGTCGCACGCTTGTGGAACCGGTGACGAAGTTCCTCAAGATATTGTAAAGTTGATGTTGTTATTAAAAATTCAATCCTTGTCGTACGGAAATTCGGGAGTGCAATTACAAACCGTTGAACGACTTATTTATTTTTTCAATAATGACATTTTACCTGTAATTTACACACAGGGTTCATTGGGTGCATCGGGCGATTTAGCACCATTAGCACATTTATCCTTACCACTGTTGGGAATGGGTGAAGTTTACAACAAAGGAAAAAAACAAGCGGTTGCCGATTTATACAAGGTTTTAAAATTAAAACCGATTAAGCTTAAATCGAAAGAAGGCTTGGCTTTATTAAATGGAACACAGTTTATGAGTGCATATGGTACTTGGTGCATCTTAAAATCGAAACAAATTGTTGAACAAAGTAACCTTATTGCCAGCATTTCGTTAGATGCTTTTGATTGTAGAATTGACCCTTTTAAAGAGCATATACAAAGTATACGTCCACATAAAGGACAAATACTTACTGCTAAAAAAATTAGAGAAAATTTAAAGGGCAGTTCAATATCAAAAAGCGAAAAAAGCCAAGTTCAAGACCCCTACTCTTTCCGCTGCATTCCTCAAGTTCACGGAGCTTCGCACGATGCTATAGAATATAGTTCATCAGTATTTTTAGTAGAAATAAATTCGGTTACAGATAACCCAACCATTTTTCCGGACAAAGACGAGATAATTTCGGGAGGTAATTTTCATGGACAACCCTTAGCAATTGCACTTGATTTATTGTGTATTGCATTGGCTGAACTAGGAAGCATATCTGAGAGAAGAACATATTTACTTATTTCAGGTCAACGTGGGTTACCACCATTTTTGGTAGTAAAAGCAGGTTTAAATTCCGGTTTTATGATACCTCAGTATACAGCAGCATCTATTGTGAGTCAAAGTAAGCAATTGTGTACACCCGCTTCTGTAGATTCGATTGTTTCTTCAAACGGGCAAGAAGATCATGTAAGTATGGGAGCAAATGCAGCAACAAAAGCGTATAAAGTAGTTGAAAATACACAACGCATATTGGCAATTGAACTTTTTACTGCCGCTCAGGCATTGGATTTCAAAAGACCGCTTAAATCATCCTCTGTGGTTGAAAAGTTTATAAACGATTATCGCAAAAAAATCCCATTTATTAAAGAAGATAAAATACTTCATCCTGAGATTGAGAAAACGATTCGTTTTTTAAACAATTAATTTCTAATTACCTTTCTTAATTAATTCTTCAAGCTTTTTAAATACGGTTGAATTAATCTTTACAAGAGGCAAGCGTATTAAATCATCGCAAATATGTAACAATTTTAACGCAGCTTTTATTCCAGCCGGGTTTCCATCGGCAAATAACTGTTCAGTAATTTCAAAGGTTTTATAATGTAATTCTCGCGCAGCATGAAAATCGTTTGCTAAACACTTGCGAACCATTTCGGAAAACTCTTTTGGAAAAGCATTTGCAACAACTGATATAACACCATCTCCACCCGCTGACATAATAGGCAAGGTTAAATTATCATCACCCGATATTACCAAAAAACCTGGTAGTCTGTTCTTTATAATCTGCATAGTTTGCTCAATAATACCCGATGCTTCTTTGATGGCAATAATATTTTTAAAATCATTTGCCAAACGTAAAGTAGTAGCTGCAGTTATGTTTGAAGCCGTTCGCCCGGGAACATTATACAATATTATTGGTAAAGGAGACTTCTCGCTTATTGCTTTATAGTGTTGGTAAATACCCTCCTGAGTTGGCTTATTGTAATATGGCGAAACGGACAAGATTGCCGATATGCCAGAAAAATCTAAATTTTCAAAAGCTTCTACAATTTCTGCGGTGTTGCTACCACCTAAGCCCAATACAATTGGCACTCTCGCATTTACTGTTCTTACTACGTGTTTAACTACTTCCCTTTTTTCTTCTTTGCTAAGTGTTACAGATTCACCGGTGGTTCCAAGAACAACTACATACTCAATTTTGTTTGTAATAATATGCTCAATCAGTTTTGTTAATGAAGTATAATCTACTTCATTTTTTGTATTAAATGGAGTTACAATTGCAACTCCTGTCCCCTTTAAATTTAGCACCATATTTAATAAATTAGATTGCAAATATACTAAGAAACAGATTAGCGAATATTAAATATGAATGCTTATTATGCAAACATCTTCTGCTTTTTCAAAATCAACTTTCAAGTTATTAAAAGCAGTTAGTAAAAGTTATTTATGATAAATCATGTTTGGGGCATTTTATAAAAAACAGAAATTTTACCGAAACAACTACTGCTTAAAAAGAGAATCAACAAATTCATACTTATTAAACACCTGAAGGTCTTCCATTTTTTCACCTACACCTATGTATTTCACAGGAATTTTAAATTGATCGGAAATACCTATCACAACACCGCCTTTTGCTGTTCCATCAAGTTTAGTAAGTGCCAAGGCATTTACATCCGTAGCAGCAGTAAATTGTTTACATTGTTCAATGGCATTTTGTCCCATAGAAGCATCCAGCACTAAAAGTATTTCGTGTGGAGCATTTTGGACTACCTTTTGCATCACATTTTTTATTTTACTAAGCTCAGTCATCAAATTCACCTTGTTGTGCAATCTTCCCGCTGTATCAATAATAACAACGTCAACATTTTTTGTAATTGCCGAACTCAAAGTATCAAATGCTACTGAAGCGGGGTCGGCATTCATACCTTGCGAAACAACTGGAACTCCTACCATTTCGCCCCAAATTTTTAATTGTTCAACAGCGGCTGCGCGAAATGTATCGGCCGCACCCAACATAACACTTTTTCCTGCTTTTTTAAATTGGTTTGACAATTTCCCTATTGTAGTAGTTTTACCTACTCCATTTACGCCAACAACCATTATCACATATGGTTTTATCCCTTTGGGAGTATCAAAATCTACTTTATTTTCCGTTCCATTTTCAACTAGCAAAGCCGATATCTCTTCTCGTAAAATAGTATTTAATTCGGTAGCTTCAATCTTTCGTTGCTTTTCAACCCGCTTTTGAATTTTTTCAATAATTCTTAAGGAAGTTTCAACCCCAACATCGGATGTTAAAAGCGTTTCTTCTAAATTAGCCAACACTTCGTCATCAATGGTGGCTTTGCCCATTACGACCTTTGCTAGTTTAGAGAAAAAACTTTGTTTGGTTATAAAAAGGCCCTTATCTAAATTTTCTTTTTTTTCCTTTGAAAAAAAACTAAAAATGCTCATTGTTAACGTCTTTATCAAAAACAGAAAGCGGAATATAATTATTCCGCTTTACTAATAAATATAATACTTACCTACAAATTCAAAAAAATTCGCAACAAACATTTACTTACTTATTTCGAAGCAAGAAAATCTTTTATATGATCGTTATGAACAATCTCTTCTTTAAAAGCATAAGCACCTGTTTTAGGCGATTTAACCATTTTAATAACTTTAGTAAAGTCTTTTCCTTTACCTGATTTTAATGATGCAACAACTTTTTTAGCCATTGTGTTTTTTTTTAGGTATTATTTAATTTCTTTGTGAACTGTGCTCTTCTTCATAATTGGATTGTATTTCTTTAATTCCAATCTATCGGGAGTATTGCGTTTGTTTTTAGTGGTAATGTGACGAGATGTACCCGGTAAACCACTATTTTTATGCTCTGTGCATTCAAGAATAACTTGTATTCTATTGCCTTTCTTAGCCATTTTGTTTTATTTTTAAGATATTACACGTTTTTTAAAACGGGTTGCAAATGTATCATTTTTATTTAAAATTTCCAAAAAATCACTTCTGTTCATTAAAAAAACTCCTTTCTTTCATCAACTTTTCAATTTCATCTGCATTTCTTGGAATAGATTCTGATAAATTTTTCGGTGCACCCTCTGTTATTAATAAATCATCCTCAATTCTTATTCCTATGTTCCACCATTTTTTATCACAATCAGAACCTTCAGGAATGTATATTCCCGGCTCTACTGTAATAATATTACCCGGTTTCAACTTTCCAAAAAGCCCAACATCGTGAACATCTAAACCCAAATAATGGGATGTCCCGTGCATAAAATACTTACGGTACTCTGAAGCATCCTTAATTATTCCTAACTCCAACAATCTAGCTTGTATAATCTTAATAGCAGCATTATGTGGTTCCCAAAAATTATTTCCATTTAAACATGCCTTTATTCCTGCTGATTGTGCAGCCAATACAACGTTATAAAGTGTTTTTTCTTCGGCTGAAAAAATGCCGCTAATAGGCAATGTGCGCGTTATATCTGCAGTATAACCATGGTATTCAGCCCCCATATCAATTAACAATAATTTTTCATTATTTAACTGCTTACGATTGCTGCTATAATGCAAGACACAAGAGTTTTCAGCACCACCTACAATAGAAGGGTAACCTACATATTCGGAACCATATTTTTTAAACATATACTCAACTATTGCCTGAGCATGATACTCAGTAAAAAGTGGCTCCAATGCCTTTATTAATTCAATATGAGCCAAACATGACATTTCAATAGCTTTTGTCATAAGCACCAACTCTTCTACCTGCTTTACTTCACGCATTTTAGCCATTAATTGTGCCAATGAAAAAGCGTCTGTATTTAAAATGCACTTTTCTATGTCCGACTTAAACTCATTTACCAAACTATATAAATCACCGCGATCATTGGGGTTATCACGAATATCATTTTTAGGGGTTTGTGTCAATATTTTATCAAAAACACACAAGTTAAATTGAGCATCTTTATAGGTACTATTTTCAAGTACATTTTCAAAACCAAGAAGCTTTTTTACACCATTTACACCTAATCGCCTGCCATTCCAAATTTCTTGCTCAATATTTCGTTGCCGAACAAACAACAATTCATTTGTTTTAAAACTATCGAAATTTTGTTCTTCTTTAAAAATAAGTAAAACAGCATCTGGCTCAAGATATCCTGTTAAATAATAAAAATTAGGATCTTGATGATATTGAAAGTCTACATCGTTGGAGCGATTCCGAACTGGATTAGCAAAAAAAACAGCTATAGAATTAGCAGGCATTTTTTTTCGAAGGGTATCGCGATTATTTTTATGAAAAGAAGTCGGCAACAAATCCTTATCATACTTATATTTAAACAAGGCACTATCGTTCATTATTAAACTACCTTGTTGTGCAAAGACACAAGAACTCAAAGCAAGCAATATGTAAAATAATATCTTCATATAAAACAAAAAACGCTGTACAAAAGTACAGCGTTTTTTAAACTAAAATTTAAATTATATTGACTATTTCATCAAGCCATTTACTTTTGCTTCTTTTAAGCAAGCAGATATACCTTTTTTATTGATTGTACGCAACGCTGAAGTAGAAACCTTCAATGTTATCCAACGATCTTCATCAGCGATAAAGAACTTTTTAACCTTCAAATTCGGGTTAAATTTTCTTTTCGTTTTTTTATTAGAAAACGATACTTTATTACCGCCTATAGATGTTTTTCCTGTTAAATCACAAACTCTTGACATAATATTATTTTTTTATCGGGTCGCAAATATACATAACATTTGTAATAAATAACAAAAAAAAGATTAAATAATTGGGTGAGCCCAGCCATTATTGTATAGTTCGCTAACTTTTTTGATAGTAATAATGGTGTAAACATAGACCTAAGTAACCTTAGCAGCGGTACTTACACCTAAACATTACTTGCCGATGGGAATGTAGTAGATACTAAAAAAATGGTGTATACAAAATAGTGGAATAAATTATTTTTTTAAACAAAGGCTCGGAAATTTCCGAGCCTTTGTTTTGACTAATTTAAAAGAGTAATCTCTAATAAACCTTTTTTATTTTCTCTGTAATTTCAAATACGGCAGGGCAAATAGCTGCATTTTTTGCCGTCAAATCAAGTAATTGATACATTCTCTTTCGGTCAGTATGAGGGTACTCGCGACAAGCTGTTGGTCTGTTATCGTATATTGAACAATAATTATCTTCTCCCAAAAAAGTACAAGGGGCTGACTTTAAAACATAATCCTTGTCGTCATCAATCTTCAAATGATTTTCAATAAACTGTAATGGTGAAATCTTAAATAGTTTTGATAATCGTTCAATATCTCTTTGAGTAAAAATCGGACTTGTGGTTTTACAGCAATTCGCACAGTTTAAGCAATCGATGTGTTCGAATGCCTCTTCGTGTAATGTGTGAAAAACGTCATCTAAATTACTTGGTTTTAACTTCTTGAGTTTTAGAAAAAGCTTTTTAGTAACGGCTTCGGCTTTTAAAGCTTTTATTTTAAGACTTTTTATGTCCATAAAGAATGCTACTTCAATAGGCTTATTGCAACCGGCAGTATGATTTTTTCCCATAAAGCATACTCTTTTGCTGAAGGATGTAAACCATCTTTTGCAACCAAATTGGCATCGTGTTTCATTCCTTTTGAAAGTTCAAAAATATCAACGGTTTTAAGGTTTTTTTTGGCGGCTTCTTTTAGAATTATTGCATTGAATTTGGCAATGCCCTTACTAATATCCCTTCCACCGAAATACCTTGCACCTGTTGGTGTAACACCAAAATCAGGAATGGTAATAATTAGTATTTGCTCTTTATTCGATATATCCTTTTCAATTTCATTCAAGATATATGTGAAATTTTGTGCAAACATAGCCGTATCAAAACCTATTACCCAATCATTCACCCCGATAAGTAGGGTAACAAAGTCAACTTTTGATTTTTTCAACAAGGGTAATTCTTGTTCAATTAATTGTTGGGTAGTATAACCCGTAACCGAAGGATTTACAATCAATTCAATATGAATTCCTTTTTCATTTAGATGTTGAGTCAATAGTTTTGGCCACGACTCGCTTATATCAGCGCCTTCACATATTGTATATGAATCCCCTAAGGCAATGTATTTTATTGTTCCACTTTTAATCACAGTACCTGTATTTTGCTCAAATGTACAAGACAGAAATAAAAATGAAATGATACACGGAAAAAGCAGTCTTATATTCATTTTTCATTGATTTTTTTCACAAAAAAAGCGCCAGAATTCTGACGCTTTTTTATATTGGAAACAGAGAGGTTAAAATCCTGTTTTAGGAGTAGGTCGCGTTTGAATTAACACCCCTAAACAAGCCATATCCACATCTTTTAATTTGTTGGTTTTTTTATCCTTTTCACCCGAACTATCTCCCGGAATTGTAACCACTATGATTAAGGTTCTAGAGTTATCGCAACTAAAGTCAAACTCTTGTGACATATTATCTGCAGCATTATCATACAATACCTCGCTTGTTTTACCATCCTTTATTTTAAAAGCTACTTTACCACCCAATGAAGCTTGAGTACAAATATTTATATAATAATCAACTCCCTTATAGCCAACAATTCTTAATGAAGATGTTTGGCCTTTTTCAAACAAACCGCTTTTGGATTGAGCATTGTAAATGTAGTCTAGATCAGGGTTAAGCTTACAATTCTTTTTATGAAAATCAGTACAAAATTGTTGGGCGAAAATTGATTGTGCAGAAAATAAAACTGCAACTATTAATAGTGTTTTTTTCATGTTGGTTACTTTATTATAATTTAATCAATAATCATCGTTCTTAGTTTAGCAACTTTTTCAACTAATTGGTTATACTGCTCTTCGGTAATTGAAATTTTTGTTCCTCCGCCAAGTATGCGTTTGCCTGCTTTGTTTTTAGTTAAAGAACTTGCCGATTCTTCTTGTTTTATGCCCTCAAAAACAACTTTTAAATCTTGCATAGCTGTTATGGTTGAAGAAACCTGTTCTTCGCTTTCATATTTTTTTAAATACTCCAACAGATTATCCAAGGACAACTTTTGTTCAGCAATACGATTTGTAATGGGACTATTCTTTACATATTTATCATTAATCTTTGTGGAGATATACAAGGCTTCAACCCAACCACCAGTAACGACTAAAGCCAAACTGCTTCCTTTATCATTTTGCTCTAATTTTTCGTAAGCAGAATAAAACACATCTTCAGTTATTTTAGTGAGTGTATCGTTGTTGCCTAAATTTGATTGCACACGCTTCATCACATCTTCATTAATAGCAGAGGATATCCCTAAATCGTCCCCCATTTTTTTTACAGTAACATAATATTTTACAGCCTGAGGGCCAAAATCGAAAATACTGCAATAAAGTAAATCGGCAGAGTATATTCCAAAATTAAGCGACTTACTCTTGGTATCAACGTACTTTATTAGCTTGTCAGCAGGATTCAATATTTCAATGCCTTTTGCTTTACCTTTATTTTCCTTTATAAAAAAGAAAATTTCATTGGGAGCTGGTATCTGATAAAAATCCTTAACTGCTTCCTGAATATCCTTTTTGTTTAAAGAATCTACTGCTGTAGTATTTGTTGTTTCTTCACTTTCTCCATCAGAAGAGCATCCTGTTATAAAGCCTCCAATCGAAAATAAAGTTAAACCTATGATTATACTTGATTTTTTCATATTGTTTATTATAATTCTTTTAATAAAAAACAAAAATAGTTATTTTATTCAAATAAAAAAGCAATTCTATTTCGCTTCCTCTTCCCAGACCATGCATAAATGTAATATCGTTAATACCGCCTTTTGCATATCCTGAACCGATATCCATTCCTGTTTTGAATGAAATGCGTGCTCACCTGCAAAAATATTTGGGCATGGTAACCCCATATAGGAAAGCCTTGAACCATCCGTTCCGCCTCTAATACTTGATAAATGAGGCTTTACTCCTGCCCTACGAATTGCTTGCAAAGCATTTTCAACTATTTCTGGATATTTATCCAATACCTTCTTCATATTTCTATACTGTTCTTTAACCTCAAAAGTAAAATTTGATTTAGGGTACTCTTTCATTATTTTTTGGGTAAGAATCAATAACTCATCTTCCAGCACCTTTAATCCTTCTTCAGTAAAATCTCTCATAATAAATTTTATAACAGTGCTTTCAATACCACCAGCTATTGAAATAGGATGAACAAACCCTTCCTTATTTTCAGTTGTTTCGGGTGAAATTCTATTTTTTGGCAAACTGTCGACAATCCGTGAAGCGATTTTTATAGCACTTTCCATTTTGTCTTTGGCAAAACCGGGGTGAGTACTAAATCCTTGTATTGTAATAATAACTCCATCAGCCGAAAACGTTTCGTCCTCAATATGACCCAGACTTTCACCGTCCATTGTATATCCAAAGTCGGCCGATAATTTTTTCATATCGGCCTTGTCTACTCCTCGTCCTATTTCTTCATCGGGAGTAAATAAAATTTTAATTGTTCCGTGTTTTATTTCTGGATGCTTCATTAAATAATTTGCCGCATCCATTATTTCTGCAAGACCTGCTTTATTATCGGCACCAAGCAAAGTTGTACCATCTGTTGTTATGATATCATTACCAATTTGATCCAATAAAGCCGGATGCTCGCTTACCTTTATTACTTGAGTGCCATCGTTGAGCAAAATAATATCTTGTCCCGAATAACTTTTATTTATTATTGGATTTACATTTTTACCAGTACAGTCAGGCGAAGTATCCATATGCGAACAAAAGCATATAACTGGCACTTTTTTATGACTTGTGGAAGGAATAGTACCATACACATAACCATTTTCATCCATATGTGCATCTACAATTCCTAACTCCAATAATTCTTTTACTAATACTCTTCCTAAATCCTTTTGCTTTTCTGTGGAAGGACAAGTAGGCGATTCGGGATCCGATTGAGTATCGATTTTTACATAATTTAAAAACCTTTCGGTTACAGAGTAGTCAATCGTTAATATATTCATAATATAAAATTTTATTAGCAAGTGAAATTAATTAAAAATTAGTTAGACACATTTAAAAATCATAAATTTGAGCAAATAATATACATGAAAGCACTTGTAGGAATTATTATGGGCAGCCAAAGCGATTTATCGGTGATGAACGAGGCTGCTATTGTATTAGACAAATTAGAAATACCTTTTGAAATAACGATTGTATCAGCACATCGAACACCCGAAAGGATGTTTGAATATGCTAAAAATGCTGTCTCCCGAGGAGTTAAAGTAATTATTGCAGGTGCAGGTGGTGCAGCCCATTTACCAGGTATGGTAGCATCGATTACCCCCTTGCCTGTAATTGGTGTTCCAATAAAATCGAGCAACAGTATTGATGGATGGGATTCAATCCTCTCTATACTACAAATGCCAAATGGTGTGCCTGTTGCAACTGTAGCACTAAATGCGGCACAAAATGCAGGTATTATTGCTGCTCAAATTATAGGAACATCCGATGAAAAAACACTCAATAGAATTTCGTCTTTTAAAAATGAATTAAAAAGCAAAGTAATGAAGTCCGTTGAGGACATGAAAACAACAGAATTTAAATTTAAAGTAAAGTAAACGTTTATCCAAAATTTTGGTTTATGATAAAAAGATTATCAGTCATATTACTTTTTTTCAATTCTTTAAATGGAAATGCAGGAAATGAGAACACAGGTGGGGCAGCGAGCTCAAGCGCATTAGGCGGTGCTTCTGTGTGTGTGAGTAATTTGTGGAGTGTTCAAAATAATCAAGCAGGATTAGCGAATTTAAAAACAATGGAATTTGGTATTTTTAGTGAAAGAAGGTATCTACTTCAGCAATTATCAAACAATTCAGCAGCTTTTGCTATGCCAACAAAACTTGGCACATTTGCACTTAATTTTTCTCGTTTTGGGTATACCCATTATAACGAAAGCAAATACGGACTAGCATATGCAAAAGCCTTCGGAAAGAATTTTTCGGCAGGAATGCAAATTGATTATTTAACAATGCACCTTGGGGATATTTACGGAAACAGAAGCACCTTTTCTATAGAAGCAGGAATACAAGCAAATATTGTAAAAGGATTATCAGTTGGTGTACACATATACAACCCTAACAGAGCTAAAACTGCGACTTATAATAACGAGCGTGTGCCAAGCATTATGCGATTAGGACTAAAATATGATTTCTCAAAAAAAGTGTTTTGGAGTGTTGAAACCGAAAAAGACATTGACCATAAAGCCGTTTTTAAGTCGGGAGTAGAATACCATATAATAAAAGAGTTTTACATACGTGGAGGATTTTCTACCAATCCAATGGTAAGTTCATTTGGATTTGGACTGGAATTACAAAAAATCAAACTTGATTTCTACAACTCTTTTCACCCTCAATTGGGATACACACCAGGCTTATCAATGAATTATAAAATAAAGTAAGGATGAGAAGGTGGCAAATTATTTCGGTATTAATTTGTTTGCAGTTTGCTACAAATGCGATTGCTCAAGAGGACACGCCTGATATTTTAAAAGACAATGTGATTGAGCAAAAAATTGAGACCGTTGTAGAAACGGATGGAAACTATGATTATACAAGTTTACTTGACAAATTAGAATACTACAAAAAACACCCTATCAACTTAAATCATACAAGCAAAGAAGAACTGAATGAATTAAATATTTTAGATGATATTCAGATAAACAAATTAATGGAACATATAGACAAGAATGGAAATCTACTATTCTTGTATGAACTGCAAACCATCGATGGATTTGAAAAAGATGTCATACAAAAAATACTACCTTATGTAACTATTTCAGAAAATTATAGCAAACCTAACGTATCGTTTAATGAACTATTTAAATACTCAAAAAACACTATTATAATAAGATCCCAACAAATAATAGAAAACGAAAAAGGCTATTCTTCAATTACTGATTCAGCATTATTAGCAAGTCCAAACTCTCGTTATTTGGGGAGTAAGCAAACAGTGTATGCTCGCTACCGATTTACGTATAGTAACAATATTAGTGTTGGTTTAACTGCCCAAAAAGATGCGGGAGAAGAATTTTTCAAGGGAACTCAAAAGCAAGGTTTCGATTTTTATTCAGCACATTTTTACACCCACAATATTGGCAATTTAAAATCATTTGCTGTTGGCGATTACCAAGCACAATTCGGACAAGGCTTAACAATGTGGAGCGGTTTGGCATTTGGAAAGTCGGTCGATGCTACGCTTTTGAAACGAAATGCAAGAGGTATTTCTCCTTATACTTCGGTAGATGAAAATTTATTTTTAAGAGGTGGCGCTGCAACAATTCCGGTGGGAAAATTTGACGTAACAGGATTCGGCTCGATTAAAACAAAAGATGCAAATGTGACATTATTGGATAGCGCAAGCAATTCGATTGAGACTGTTAGTTCATTTCAAACAACAGGAGACCACAATACAGCAGCTAGTATTGCCGATAAAGATCTAATTACCGAAAAAATTGGTGGCGGAAACATATCGTATTCCAATAAAAATTTGAAAATTGGTACTACATTAGTTGTTGTGCAATACAACACTTTTTTGAAACGCAATCTAGATTATTACAATCAATTTGAATTTACTGGCACACACAACAATAATCTTGGACTTGACTACAGCTATTTATGGCATAATATTAATATATATGGTGAAGCAAGCAGAAGTGAAAATGGTGGAATGGCTTTTGTAAATGGTGCTATAATAAGTTTAGATCCTCGCTTTTCTGTTTCACTTTTTCAACGAAACTACCAACGAAATTTTCAGCCAGTTTTAAATAATCCGATTGCTGAGTCAAGCAAGAGTGCAAATGAGAAAGGCTTATTAATGGGTGTGTCAACTAAACCTTTTCCTTTTATTACACTTACCGGGTATTACGACCGCTTTGCATTTGATTGGTTACGTTATCAAACAAACAGCTCCTCATACGGAAATGATTTTATAGTACAACTCAACTATACTCCATCAAAAAAAACTGATGCTTATCTTAGAATACGTCAGCGTAACAAAGAAAAAAACAGCTCTCTAAACTTAAACCCATTAGATTATTTAATAAAAACACAACAAACAAATTATCGCTTTAATGTAAGTTACAATGTTACTCCATCTATTAAATTAAGAAGTAGAGTAGAACTAATCGATTACTATGAACACGAGTCAACTGCACAACACGGATATATGATTTATCAGGATGTAATGTATAAAGCATTGAGTAAGCCACTTTCCATTACTTTCCGCTATGCTCTTTTTGATACCGATGGTTACGACAGCAGGATTTATGCTTATGAAAACGATGTACTTTACTCCTACTCGCTTCCGGCATTATCTGAAAAAGGCAGTAGAACGTATTTGTTACTAAACTACAATGTTACTCGTAACATAGAGGTTTGGTTGCGCTATGCACAAACATTTTATAACAATAAAAATATTATAAGCGAGGGTTCTTTGGGTGAAATAATGGGCAATACCAAATCGGAAATAAAAGCACAAATACGTTTTAGTTTTTAAGCTATGAAAAAAAAAGAAATACGGGTTTGGTACTCTGAATACACTGCAATTACAGACCTTGTGCCCGAGCAACAGGAAGTTGTAAGAGCAGCCGAGGAGGCCTCTAAAATTGCATATGCTCCTTATTCCGGATTTTATGTAGGAGCAGCTGTAAAGCTCGCAAATGGCAATATTATTAAAGGAAATAATCAGGAGAATGCAGCCTACCCATCTGGAATATGTGCCGAAAGAGTGGCTATGTGGTCGGCTATGGCAAATAATTTAGACACAAAAATTAAGTGCATTGCCATTGTTTCTGTTGCAAAAAAAACGGGGGATATTATTCCGGTAACCCCCTGTGGTTCTTGTCGACAAGCACTCTTAGAATATGAAACGCTACAAGGAAAACCCATTCAAGTAATTATGTATACGAAAAACAGAATGGTAATTGTGTTCGATAGCATAGCAAACTTGTTGCCTATGCAGTTTGATGGCAAAGTGTTGAAAGGGGTTAACTAATCCACTTTATCATCTATAATCATTCCTAACCTCTCCCTCTTATTGTAATCGAGTATTAAAAAGTAATACATCACTACCCCAATTCCATAAAGTAAAGCTGTAATCAAAAAAACTTCTACATAGGGAATGTCTCTTTCTCTAAGTACTTTAAAAATAATAGAACTCACAAACCAACTACCACTCCAAATAGCAGCAGTAAGTGCACTTACAATCTCTCTGTTTTTATGCCCTACATAATTCATCACAATGTCAGAGGTCATTGGTCCTGCCATATTCATAAGCGGTTGACGCAACATAAAACAACCTACAGCTATGTAAATAGCAATGTGCATTTGACTGTAAAGCTGAGTAGTAGCAAGTAAAACCAATGCCAATACCGCAAAGAATTGCGTAGTAGGAATAGCAATTTTATAACCAATTTCTCTTTTTACTTTAGGAACCAAAATAGCCGCCATTGCCACCAATACAGCGGCTGCAGAGCTAATAATGGAGAAATGATTGGTATCAAGATGGTGTACATTGAAAAAGAAAATACTAATAAAAGGAATGGTGAGTCCTGCACCGACTGCAATTATTAAGGTTGGAAACAGTGATTTAAAAATAAGATTCCAATTATACTCCTTCAAAGAATAACTGTGTTTTGTTTTAGATTCCATCTTTACGTGATCCACCATTTTTGCCCTGTGTATAAAATAGGCACTAGCGAAACCGCTTATGGCAATTATTTCTAAAATGAGTTTCTCATCAAAAAGTAGTGGATTAATAGTATTGAGTACATAAATAAGCAAACCACTTATAATGCCAGCAAAGCTATAAGTAGAATAACTCAAGGCAATTGCCTCTGTTTGTGTTTCCTTTTTAGCATTACGAAGTATATAAGGCATAATGGGTATTTGAATGAAGGTAAAAGATATACCCCATAAAAATTGTGCAATATAGAGCAAGCCATCCAAATGATTCCAAGTAGCATAAATAATCATCAATGCAGTTAACGGAACCGTTAAACAAGAAAGGTAAAAAAAGGGCTTAATGCTCCTACTTTTAATAAACAAGCCCAAAGGCAAGGCAAACAACAAAACTCCCAAAAAACGGAAAGAAACAAAACCTGCACTTTCGTAGTCTGAATAACCACACTTTTGCATATAAATAAGCTGAATGGAAAGGAATGAGGCATTTATAAGCTGAATAAAAAATTCGGCACAAATTAAATTCAGAATCGACTTTTCGAGTTTTCTATAATCTCTTATGATTCCTAACATTATGGTTTCATATTATTACTCACATAATCAATAGCACTTTGCACATCAGTCGGGTCAACCCATTTTATTTCAGTATATCTTCTGAACCACGTCAATTGACGCTTTGCATAATTTCTGCTATGCTGTTTTATTTTTTCTATGGCTGTTGGTAAATCTATTTTGTTTTCAAAATAATCAAACAGCTCTACATAGCCAATTGTTTGAAGTGCATTTAAAGATTTTTGCGGAAACAATGTACTCGCCTCTTCCACCAAACCTTTTTCAATCATTTCATCTACACGTTTGTTTATTTTATGATATAAAAGCTCTCTTCCTATATTCAACCCAATTATAATAGGTGTAAAATTTCGTTGCTTTTTAATTCCTTTCATTGCTTCCGAATATGAATTTCCAGTAGTAATACAAACTTCCAAGGCGCGAATTAATCGTTGCGGATTATTACTATCCATTTTGCTGAATTGCACATCATCTAGTTGCTTTAATTTTTCTTGTAGTGCTTCAATGCCTTTTATTTCATAAAGCAAATTTAGTTCTTCTCTAATCTTTTCATCCCTTTCCGGTAATTCATCCAAACCATTGCACAAGGCGCCTACATATAAACCTGTTCCACCACAAAGAATGGCGATGTTACTTTTTTCATACAGTTTGTCTAAACATACCAGTGCATCATTTTCAAAGTGTGCTGTGGTATAATTATCAGTAATGCTTACAGAGTCAATAAAAAAGTGTTTTACACCTTTCATCTCTTCTAAAGTAGGCTTGGCTGTACCAATATTTAATTCTTTGTATAGTTGCCTTGAATCGGCCGACAAAATGGAAGTATTAAAATGTTGTGCCAGTGAAACAGAAAAAGCTGTTTTGCCAACTCCAGTAGGTCCAACAACAATTACTAAGTGCTTATTCAAATGTTATTTTATTCGAATTCAGTGAACGATTCGCGTGCTTCAACACCATCTTCATCTTCTTCCCTAAAGCCATCTAAATCGTCATCGTTTGCATCCAAGACATACTCATTCTCTTCATCAAACATTGCTTGCTTTTTCTTCGATTTTGGTTCATCCTCATCGTCATCAGATGGTTGAGGAGCAACACCATTTTTATATTGCTTTGGCGCAACACCAAAACTTTTACTGCAGATTGGATATTTTACTTTTGCATTGTCGGGTTGTATTTTCATCAATTCCACCATAAAATTCCACATCGCCATAAAATCAAAAACATAAATTATTTTTTGGTGTGGGTCTTCAATAAAGTCTGCGAGTTTGCAGCTTTTCATAACAGCTTTAGGAGTTTCCTCTTCTTCCTCGTTCATATCCATCAAGGTTATCTCCCTACCCTTTCTCCACATATCGTTACTCATATAAAAAGAAGCCAGTTGCTTATTGTCGAAGCCAATAGAATCCTGAATGGCTTTGTGCAAATCTTCAAATGTTTGAGACGACTTTATCTCTATTTCACGGTAAACATCATCGTAGTCCTCAAAAGTAACGCTGAACTTATATACTGCCATAAAAACGAATTAAAAATTATTGATTTAAATGTTTGGATGTTGCAAAAATACAAATTATTGCTTTTGCCGAAAACAGAAACGGGTATTTTTTGATAGTTTAGTTGTTGGTTGTTGGGAATCGATTTCATTAATCTTTATTCTTGCATCTTAACTCTTGATTCTTACATCTTGGCTCTTGCGTCTTAATTCTAACCCACATAGCGTAACCCCAATTCTTTCCCTTTTGTTATCATAAACTGCGTAGCCTCCTGAACATCATTTTTTATAATACCATCCAAAATAGCTTCACGTATGGCATTTTTAATCAGCCCTACTTCCTTTCCTGCAGGCACATTAAAAGCCTTCATAATGTCTTCACCACTAATGGGAGGTTGCCAATTGCGCATATTGTCTTTCTCTTCAATCTCTTTCAATTTATGCCTAACCAGTTCAAAATTTTTCAGATATTTCTGCACTTTATATTCGTTTTTCGAAGTAATATCGGCTTCACACAAACACATCAAATCGTCAATATCATCGCCAGCTTCAAACAACAATCTACGCACAGCACTGTCGGTAACTTCGCTTTTTGCCAAAACAATGGGACGTAAATGAAGTAAAACAAGCTTTTGAACGTACTTCATTTTTTCATTCAAAGGCAGTTTTAATTCGGCAAATATTTTTGGAACCATCCGTGAACCTTTGTCCTCGTGACCGTGAAAGGTCCAGCCGTGGGTAGGTTCGAAACGTTTGGTTTGTGGCTTGGCAATATCGTGTAATAAGGCAGCCCAGCGCAACCAAAGGTTCTCTGTGTTTTTGCAAATATTATCGAGTACTTGCAAAGTATGGTAAAAATTATCTTTGTGCGATTTCCCATCAATGGTTTCAACACCATATAGCAATACCATTTGCGGAAAAATAAGATGAAGCAGGCCGGTATCGAAAAGCAATTTAAAGCCCACTGAAGGAACAGGTGCAAGCATTATTTTATTTAGTTCATCGCTGATACGTTCTTTTGATATAATACCTATTCTTTCTTTATTTGTTACAATTCCGGCTAAGGGTTCAGCTGCAATGGTATAATTTAACTGCGCTGCAAAACGTATGGCACGCATCATTCGCAAGGGGTCGTCCGAAAAAGTAATATCAGGATTCAAAGGAGTACGTATAATTCCCAACTTCATATCATCAATGCCATTGAAAGGGTCGAGCAATGTTCCATAATCACCTTTACATAAGCTTATAGCCAAAGCATTAATGGTCAAGTCCCTCCTATTTTGATCGTCTTCCAAGGTACCGTTTTCAACGCTGGGTTTACGACTTTCAAATTGATATGATTCTTTTCTGCCACCTACAAACTCAATATCATAATCACCGTATACGATTTGAGCTGTACCAAAATTTTTATAGATATTAACCTTATGCCCTCCTCCCAATTTTTTTGAAACCAATTTTGCCAATTCAATTCCACTGCCTATCGCGACTATATCAATATCTTTAGAAGGTCGTCCCAATAACAAATCGCGCACCCAACCGCCAATTACATAAGCTGGCACATTTAGCTCGTCAGCACACTGTAATACAATGGCAAAAACAGGATGAGTTAGCTTGTCTTTTAAATTATTCATTTGCGATTCAAAATTAGATTTTTATTTTTACTCCCTCATTAATTATATGAAACTAAGTAGAAAACAAATATTTTGGGTAGGTACAATAGCTATAGTACTATTTTACTTCGTTAATAGAGGACGAATATTGTACTCTTCTACCATTACAACAGGAACAGTCGCAACGGTAAAACTATCTAAACAAACAGAAAATGAAGCCGCAACAGCAAATCCTGCTATTTTATTCAGCGACAAAAACAATCAACGTTATTTATTTTGGGGCTATGCAAATGAAATAATGCTAGCCATTGGCGATACCGTAAAAGTAATTTACGAAGATACCCAACCAAGCAAAGCAAATATTTTTAGTGCGAGTGCTTTTTGGTTTGAAACGGCCATTTATTTTATTGTCCCTTTTGTAGTTTGGGCAGCCTTTGTACTTAGCTTTATTGAAGCAAATGGTAAAATTACCTTACGATTAAAGCTATTTGAAAAAAAGAAAAGTGATGATTTGTGGATTGAATGATTACTATTCTTATCAATAGGGCAAGCTTATAGGAATATAGTTATTTACATTAATTAGTTTTTATTTACTTTGACGATATACAGCACGAACAAAAAAAACGCAAGTGCCATTAGCAATTGAATAGGAAAGAATGAGTAAACTAACGATGTACTTTAATGGAAATACGATTTTAAAATATCCTATTTATTTTCATATTCTTATATTTGCACTTCCAATTAACAAGTTTATAAATGCTAAACAACAATAACATACTCAAAAAAATACGTGTAGCACTGGAATTAAAGGATGAAGACATTATTCATATCTTAAAACTATCCAACTTTGAAGTGAGTAAAAGTGAAATAAATGCCCTTTTCCGCAATGAAGACCACCCAAATTACGTAGAATGTGGTGATCAATTGCTTCGTAATTTTTTGAATGGTTTAATTACCTACAAGCGCGGTCCGAAACCAGAAAAGAAGAACTAAACAAGTATATTTACAACATATATTACCATCCCTAGGTGCTCATGGAATGACTTTCTAAACAAAAAAAGGGACACCAATCGGCACCCCTTTTATAAAATATATAAAAGTGAAATTAATTACCCTGCTCTTCTCTTCTTAAACCCTCAACGTAACGAGCCTTAATCATTTCGGTTCTTCTAACAACAGACGGTTTTGTGAATTTTGAACGCTCACGCAACTGTTTTACAACACCTGTTTTTTCGAATTTCTTCTTGAACTTCTTAAGGGCCTTTTCAATTGCCTCTCCATCTTTTACTGGTACTATTAACATACTGTTTTTTTATTTATTGGGATGCAAATGTAGTTATTAAATCTAAAATAGCAAAATTAGACTTGTTTTTTTATTTAAACTCTGCTGTCGGAAAAAACTTCCTCTCTTTTATTAAATAATGATTACACTTTACCAATATATGTACCACCATATGCTCTATCGAAATGGGTTCTCTGTGCTCTATATCAGCAATATTGGAATGTCTAATTTCGTGACCGTCAAATATAACCACCAATCCTGAGCCTATAACCTCTAACATATTGCCATCGCTCACCACAACTGCCGTATTTTCCCCTAATCCAATACCAATACAACCCGGATTACTAGCAACCGCTTGAGTTAACCTACCAAATCGACTCCTTTTTTCAAAATGTGAATCGATTATTACATCTTTCATAAAACCCAAACCGGTAGTTATCTTTACCTCTCCCTTAAACAGCGATTCAGAACTACTTCCTTGATATATCATTGTGTTCGACATTGCCATTGCTCCCGCACTTGTTCCTGCAATCACAAATGGCTCATTCAAATAGCGATGATGCAAGGTTTTCAAAAATTCAGTGCCTCCAAAAATCATACTAAGGCGTAATTGATTACCGCCACTAAACATAACACCGTCCGCCCTTTTTATTCGTTCAAGGTATTCAGGTATCATTGCCTCTTCACGGTTTTTAATGTGAATAACACCCACATTTGCACAACCCAATTTGCCAAATGCATCCAAGTAATTTGCACCCACTTCCTCGGGTATGCTTGATGCTGTAGTAATAACCTCTACACGCGATTCAGGACCTTTCATTTCGGAAAGAATACGTTTTAGTATTCCAAATTCGAAAAAATTAAGACTAGTTTTTTGAGTGAAATTTTTTTCAGTATCAGTTCCCTTGTCTTCTGCTCCTCCCACCGAAATTAATTTACCTATTGGTACTTGCATAATTTTATTTTAAGTTGACAAAATTAATTTAATACACGCTAACTAATTAAAACCATTCAGTTAAATATCAACCATTTTTTAACAAGTAGTTGATTTTATTGAAATAATTTGATACTTTCAGCAACTCTATTATTAAATACTGAAACTGATTTTTATGGAAATTGTTGAAATTAAAGCAATGAGAGGACCGAATTACTGGTCTATTTGGCGGCACAAATTAATTGTAATGAAACTTGATTTACAAGAACTAGAGGAATTGCCAACAAACAAAATTGAAGGATTCTCTGAACATTTTGAGAAAATGTTCCCTACAATATTTGAACACCGCTGTTCTGAAGGAGTACCTGGAGGATTTTATTCACGAGTAAAAGATGGAACGTGGATGGGGCACGTTATTGAGCATATTGCTTTGGAAATACAGACACTTGCAGGCATGGACTGCGGTTTCGGCCGTACTCGTACAACGGGCGAAAAAGGAGTATACAATGTTGTATTCTCCTATATGGAAGAAAAAGTAGGTATTTATGCTGCAAAAGCTGCCGTACGTATGGCTGAAGCACTTGTACGAAAGGAAGAGTACAATATGGATGAAGACATCCAAAATATGCGTGAAATAAGGGAAGATAATCGATTGGGTCCAAGTACTGGATCCATTGTGGAAGAAGCTGTAAAAAGAGGTATTCCTTGGATACGGTTGAACAGACATTCCTTGGTTCAGCTTGGATATGGTATTAATCAAAAAAGGATATTGGCTACAGTAAGCAGTACTACCAGTAATATTGCCGTTGATATAGCCTGTGACAAAGAAGAAACTAAAAATTTATTAGAAGCTGCGAACATCCCTGTTCCGAAAGGTCGGATAGTATACGATGAAGAGGATTTACAAGCAGCACTGGATCGTATTGGATTTCCAGTGGTTCTAAAACCTGTTAACGGCAATCACGGAAGAGGTGCTACCATCAATGTAAAAACTTGGGAAGAAGCCGTTGAAGCATTGGTACACGCAAAAAAAGTATCGCGTGGTGTTATTGTTGAAACATTTATAACAGGCTATGATTTCCGTTTATTGGTAATCGATTACAAACTAGTTGCTGCAGCAAAACGCACACCCGCTTGCGTTATCGGAGATGGGAAACATACTGTAGAAGAACTCGTAAACATAGTAAACAGTGACCCGCGAAGAGGTTACGGACACGAAAAGGTACTTACTGCAATTAAAATAGACGATACCACATTAAATATCATAAAGGAAAAAAGTCTCACATTAGATTCAGTATTAAACAAAGACGAAGTATTGTATCTAAAGGCTACAGCAAACCTAAGCACAGGTGGTACAGCTTCCGACATTACCGACTTGGTGCATCCTTACAATGTATTTATGGCAGAACGTATTGCCCGAATAATTGGTTTAGATATTTGCGGTATTGATATTATGGCTCCCGACTTAACATCTCCCATCAATCAAAATGGAGGTGCTATTTTAGAAGTGAATGCCGGGCCTGGTTTCCGAATGCACATTGCTCCTACGCAAGGTTTACCGCGCAACGTGGCTGAACCTGTAATTGATATGCTGTATCCTCCAGGCTCAGAAGTAAGAATCCCGATTATTGCCGTAAGCGGTACTAATGGGAAAACCACCACTACCCGATTAATTGCACATATGGTAAAAACCATGGGCTACAAGGTTGGTTTTACAACAACAGATGGTATTTACATACAAAACCGTATGATGGAAACGGGAGATTGTACTGGTCCTGTTAGTGCTGAGTTTGTGTTAAAAGACCCTACTATTAATTTTGCAGTGTTAGAATGCGCTAGAGGCGGAATTTTACGTGCAGGGCTTGGTTTTCACCATTGCGACATTGGAATTGTAACAAACGTTTCAGAAGATCACTTAGGATTAAAAGATATAAATACCATTGAAGAAATGGCACGCGTAAAAGCTGTAGTGCCCGAAAGTGTGCTAAAAAAAGGCTATGCTATTTTGAATGCCGATGATGATTTGGTATACAAAATGGCAGAAGGATTAGAATGCAACATTGCTTATTTTAGTTTGGATGAAAACAATCCACGCATCAAAAAACACTGTAATGCAGGAGGAATAGCAGCTGTTGTTGAAAATGGTTACGTAACCATTTGTAAGGGTACTTGGAAAATACGTGTTGATAAAGTAGTAAACATACCTATTACATTTTCGGGGAAAGCTGTATTTATGATACAAAACGTTTTACCGGCAGTACTTGCAGGATTTGTTCGCAACTTTAAAATTGAAGATATGCGTTTGGCATTGGAAACCTTTATTCCATCGCCTACACAAACACCGGGACGTATGAATATGTTCCAGTTTAAGCACTTCCAAATAATGGTAGATTATGCACACAATACAGCAGGTTTTACGGCATTGGGTAAGTTTGTTGAAAAAATGAACGGCTCACCAAAGGTTGGAATTATTGCAGGTGTTGGCGACAGACGCGAAGAAGATACGGTAAGCTTAGGAAGGGTAGCAGCAAAAATATTTGATGAAATTATTATCAGGCAAGATAAAAATTTACGCGGTCGCTCCGACCAAGAAATAATTGATTTTATCTTAAAAGGAATTCACGAAGTAGATAAGAATAAACCCGTTAAAGTAATACCATCGGAAGCCGAAGCAATAACCTATGCTATTAAAAATGGCAAAAAAGGTTCTTTTATAACTATTTGTAGTGATGTAGTTCCTGCGGCATTGGATGCAGTTATGAAATACAAAGAAGAGGAAGACAAGTTTGAGATAAGCAAGGACGATATTCCTAATCAGAAGGGATAGTTACAGAATCCTATTAAAAGAAAAGGGCAAAACGAAATTTCGTTTTGCCCTTTATTATTGCTTTGTGCTTGTAAATAGCCTTATTCGTTTATTAGTTTTTTGTTCATCACTTTACCATCTGTTAGCACCTGTAACATATAAATCCCAGGAGTCTTAATTTCAATCTGTTTTGTTCCAGTAACTACTGTGTGACTAACAATACTTCCTAAACAATTAAAAATAGTTACTTCAGAAGTGCGGTTAACCGAAATGTTAAAAACACCAGTTGAGGGGTTTGGGTAAATACTAACTTCTTGTGCAGAAGACAAGTTATTTATTCCGTTACCTGCAGGTGCAACTATTGCAGTATCGATAGAAATACATCCGTTCCCATCAGTTACAGTAACAGTATAAGTAAGAGCAGCTAATCCATTAATTGCCTGCATAATAGATGCATTACTCCACAAGTAAGTATAGGGAGAAACACCACCTAAAGGGAATACACTTGCTGTTCCATCATTCGAAACAATTACACCAGTACTTGCAGTAAGTTTAGGTATACATTTGCCAGCTGTTTAGTATTCTTTTCCTTTTTTAAAAACTCTATGGCTTCTTTGTTAAAAACAATTGACTGTTCATTGCTATCCGAATAATAATAAGCTTGAGCAAGCGAAAGAGCAGCACTAATTTTGTACTTTACATCTGTAATGTTTTTAGAAATGGCATATCCCTTCTTCGCATATATTAATCCTTCTGCAGGTTCTACCCTTGAAGTATTACTTACAATTTGAACAACAATTGAAATTCTAGAAGTATCCGATTTTGCAGCATTATAGGTTCGTATTAAGCTCTTGGTATCTTGTCCGAACAAAATACTACTAAATAGAAAAAAGAAAATTGTACTATTTATTCTAAGGTTTAAGTGTTTCAATTGCTAATCTTATTTAGTATCATTTTCTCACTGAAACCGTAGCACTCGCTTGTGCTGTAGGCATAATAACTATATCATTTATGGTTACGTGTGCAGGACGGGAAGCTGTCCAATATACAGTTTCAGCAATATCATTTGGCGATAATGGAGTTATGCCTTGATATACTTTTTTTGCTCTTTCTTCATCTCCTTTAAAACGTACTAAAGAAAATTCTGTTTCTACCATACCCGGATTAATAGCTGTTACTTTTATTCCGTGCTGTACCATATCAATTCGCATAGCTTTGCTTAAAGAGTCTACTGCGTGTTTGGTTGCACAGTATACATTTCCATTGGCGTATGTTTCTTTTCCAGCAACGGAACCAATATTAATAATATGCCCTACTCCGTTTGAAATCATTAATGGGGCAATGGTTCTACTAACGTATAATAATCCTTTGATATTGGTGTCAATCATCCTTTCCCAATCATCTACAACACCTTCTTGTATAGAACCCAAACCAACAGCCAAACCTGCATTGTTCACCAATATATTTATTTTTTTCCAGTCAGCAGGTATTGCATTTAACTCCTGCTCTACTGCTTGCTTATCTCTAACATCAAAACAAAGTGGAAGGACTTTCACTGAATACTTTTCAGTTAATTCTGCTGCAAGCACATCCAAACGTTCTTTCCTTCGGCCGGTAATAATTACATTGTACTTATTCGCGGCAAAAATTTCGGCAATGGCTTTTCCTATGCCCGATGTGGCACCGGTAACAAGTACTATCATACGTGAGGTGTGTGTTGCTTTCTTAATTTACTATTCCAGGTGCTGTAACCAAAATAAATTACCAAACCTGCTACTAACCATAATAAAAATCCTATCCAATTTTTAATCCCTAACTCACTCATCATATAAAGGCAACTCATAAGTCCCAATACTGGTATTAGTGAGAAACTATAGGTTAAACAAAAATAGCACATAATAATAGAAACAAGTAAAAATATCCAGTGAGGTATATTGTGTTTAAATATTTCCCATCCGCTTTGAATTATTTTATTTTCTTCAATGCCAGCACCACGCAATGTTTTTAAATAACTTTCATTATCTAATTTTTCCAGATATGCTTGTGCAACATCAACGGTTGAATATAATTCAGGTTGAATTTTATCGTTCTCAATGGCATATTTTTGAATTTCATATTTTTCTTCAGCACTCAATTGAGCAATCACTGTTTCAACATCGTTCACCTTTTTTGAGGTAAAAAAGTTTACTGTATTTTCATAATTGAACAGCAATAAAGCACTAAAGGAAAGTAGAAAAAGCAAAGGAGCAATGAATTTCGAATTGATATAAGGTGTTTTAAATTTACTTTTCGGAGCATCTTTATCCATACTCAACTTAAGCACACCACCACACACAAGGACAAAAGCAAACAATGTTCCTATACTGCAAATATCTGCAACGGTCGAAAGATCCATAAACAAAGTTGGTATACCTACAACAAAACCTGTTACTATAGTAGCGAATCCTGGAGTTTTAAATCGTGGGTGTATTTTTGAAAACTTTTTTGGCAACAAACCATCCCTGCTCATACTCATCCAAATCCGCGGTTGCCCCATTTGAAAAACAAGTATTACACTTGCCATAGCCACAACGGCACTAACGGCAATAATACCTGAAAGCCATTTTAAATTTAGTTTTTCAAATACAAAAGCCAAGGGGTCTCCAACAGAAAGTTCTTTGTAACTTACCATACCGGTAATCACCAAAGCTATCGCAACGTACAAAATGGTACAAATAATGATGGAGTACATCATCCCTTTGGGCAAATCTCGTTGCGGATTTTTACACTCTTCAGCAGTAGTAGAGATGGCGTCAAAGCCAATGTAGGCAAAGAATACAGCCGATACTCCTTTTAATACACCGCTTGCACCGTTCGGAGCAAAATCACTCCAATTACTTACGTCAACGTAAAACACACCTATAATAATTACTAATAATACCACTGCCAGTTTTATCACTACCATTATGTTGGTTGCAATTCTTGATTCTTTCATTCCCCTGTATACAACCCAAGTGATGAGGAAAATAATCACCAATGCAGGAATGTCTAAAACAATATGAAAACTGCCCAACAAAGGAGATTCGTTCCAAGCCCTGTATGCTGATTGTAAATTTGCTGACAAGGAATTTAATAATTGGCCATCACCGATAGCTTTTGAAGCTTCGTTAAAACCATTGCTGGCAGTAAAATAATCCATTGTTGCCCAATCGGGTATATGGATTCCATTTATCCCGAGAAAGGGTATGTGAATTAATTTACAAAGTGTAACAAAATAATCGCTCCAAGAAATAGCAACAACAATGTTACCAATGGCATATTCCATTATAAGTGCCCAGCCTATTATCCAAGCAAACAATTCTCCAAAGGCAACATAGGAATAGGTGTAGGCACTTCCCGAAACAGGAATCAAGGATGCAAACTCGGCATACGAAAAGGCTGCAAAGCCACAAGCAATGGCTGTAAAAATAAAAAGGAAAATAACTGCAGGACCGCCATCGGCACTTGCCTTTCCAATGGTGCTAAAAATACCTGCACCAATGATGGCGGCAATACCAAAGGCGGTTAAATCTCTTACTCCTAAATGTTTTGTTAGACTATGCCCACCTTGTTCTGAGCCATCTTTCTGAACCTGTTTTAAAATCTGAGGAATCGACTTTTTTCTGAACAGATTAGAAAAATTCATAGTATTGAACTTTTTTATTTTAGTAATTCTTCAATAATTTTTTCTACTGAATAACCTTCTGCTTCGGCCTTGTAATTGCGCACAATACGGTGCCTTAAAATAGACATTGCTACTGCTTTTACATCTTCAATATCGGGTGAATATTTGCCGCTAATCATTGCATGACATTTTGCACCTACTACTAAATATTGTGATGCTCTAGGTCCTGCCCCCCAAGTAAGGTAATTGTTTACAATAGCAGGAGCGAGCTCTGTATTAGGACGTGTTTTACTCGCAAGTCGCACTGCGTATTCCATTACATTATCGGTTACCGGAATTTTCCGAACCAAGTCTTGAAAATATAGTATTTCTTTAGCATCCAATATTTTAGTAAGCTCAATTTTAGTATTGGATGTAGTATTTTTTACTATGTTAATCTCCTCTTTAAACTTTGGATAATCGAGCCAAACGCTAAACATAAAACGATCTAACTGGGCTTCAGGGAGAGGATAAGTACCCTCCTGCTCTATTGGATTTTGTGTTGCCAATACAAAAAAAGGACATCCCAATTCGTGTTTTTTTCCACCTGTTGTAATGGTTCTTTCCTGCATTGCTTCCAATAATGCCGATTGTGTTTTAGGCGGTGTTCTGTTTATCTCATCCGCCAAAATAATATTAGCAAATAAAGGACCTTTTATAAAACGAAAATTTCGTGTTTCATCTAAAATCTCCGAACCAATAATGTCGGACGGCATTAAATCGGGAGTAAATTGTATTCTACTAAATTGTAAGCCAAGTGCTTCAGAAATGGTATTCACCAAAAGTGTTTTAGCTAATCCGGGAACCCCAACTAGCAAACAATGTCCTTTACTAAAAATAGATATTAAAACACTCTTAATAGCTTCCTCTTGTCCAACAATTACTTTTGCAATTTCAGTATTCAGTTGCTTGTACTTTTGCACAAATGCATCTACCGCTTCAACTTCAGATTTATAGGTATTCATCATAACAATTGTTATACTACAAATATAGTATTTTATTGATTATTTACTTGCTTTATCCTCGCTGATCCACTTAAAAGTAAAATTACATTTTTGGTAATCTTCGTCAATCTTAATATGAGTGCTAGATGCTTTTTTGTTTACCCATTCGTTGGTAAGTTTTTGTTGCTTTTGTTGCAATGCAATACCCTGTATTCGTTGGTAATCATCTTTTAAATTTGCACGATGAGGCTGTGTTTTACTTTTTAACATTACCAATCTATAGGATTGTTTCCCATCTGTAGTTTGCGTTTTAATTGGATTTGACATTTCTCCAATTTTTAAATTTTCGATGGCATAAAATATTTCAGTACCCAATTCACTCATTTCAAAACGTGTTGTACCAGTTTGGGGATTTACCATTAAACCGCTGTTGTATTTACTTTCAGCATCGTCCGAAAATTTTGCTGCCGCTATACTAAAAGGAATAGAGTCCTTAACCATTACCTGTTTCACAGAATCAAGAAATAACTGAGCTTTTCTAATATCGGACGAAGCAATTTTGGGTGCCAATAAAATGTGTCGAACATTTACTTGTTCGCCCCTTCTTTCAATCAACTGAATAATATGGTATCCAAATGCAGACTCTACAACAGGTGAAACATCTTTCCCTTTTAAATTAAAGGCTTCACCTGCAAATTCAGGAACTAAGTCGGTACGGCTTACAAATCCTAACTCACCGCCATTTTTAGCTGAACCCGGATCCTCGGAATACAAAATCGCTAAGGTTGCAAAATCTTCTCCGGCTAAAATTCTTTCACGTAATTTCTCTACTTTTTCTTTTATATACCTTTTTTCATCTGGACTAATTGGTGGGTTTCTCACTATTTGTGCTACTTCCACTTCCGCATTCAGTAAAGGCAAACTGTCCTGTGGTATTGAATTAAAAAATGTTCGTACTTCAGAAGGGGTTACCTTAACATTAGCCGTAATTTTAGCCTGCATTGCTTTTGCTAACAATAACTTTCTGATTTCGTCTTTAAAGTCGGCCTTTATTTGAATTATACTCTTGCCATAATAATCTTCTAATTTTTTTTCTGAACCAACTTGTGCTATAAAATAACGAATACGTTGATCGAGCTCCCCCTCCACTTGCTGTTCTGTTACCTCTACACTATCCACCTCAGCTTGATTTATAAGTAATTTTTGAAAAAGTAATTGTTCCAAAATTTCACAACGGGTATCTCCATCCGTTGCTTCTCCTTGAGCAACCCTCTGTTGAAAATCATTCTCAATTTCAGATTTTAATATTAAATTAGCTCCAACCACGGCCACTACTTTATCAATCGATTTACCTTGATTTGGTTGAGCTAAAGCGGTAAAGCCAAGCCCTGAAAATAGTACTAATAGTTTAATATATTTCAAAACTTTTATTTTTAAGTCCATTGTCATAAATACCCTTATTCATACTATCTATCAGTTCAAGTTTTCGCTTATTTAAAATAATATTTTTAATATTATCTCGTTCAAAATTCAACGGAGATGTACTGTCTTTTATTTTAAACCCCTTTATATTTAAAAAGTAAATGTAAGCCGAGTCTTGAACTTCTACCAACCTATTATTTTGCAAAAACTGCTCTTTGTTATATGTTTTAATTGGAATCTCCTTTAGTAAATCATCAAACAGTAACCAATTTTGATCGTCTGCATAAAAATTCTCGGCAAATTGATGGCAATAATCTTCCAACTTCTTTATGTCTTCTACCTTATTAGATTTGTACCAATCTTGTACTTTTTTCAAGTTAGGTGCATTCTTCTTCACTTTAACATATAATACCTTTATGATATTGTCCTTCAATTCGAAATTTTGCGGATGTTTCTTATAATAATTTTCTATTTCAGCCTCGTTCACTATTGTATCTAATTTCTGACTCACCAACTCCTTTTCAAAGGCATAGGTAATCAAGGAGTTTCTGTAATTTAGCAATTGTTTCTCTATCTCTTTTTGTATTGAATCACCTTCTAAATTTGATTCTGCTTGATGAATCAATAAGTTCAACTTTACCCAATTATTGATGTATTTTTTTACAATCATCGAGCTATCTTTACCATTTGCATTAGAAGGAATAATATTTACAACGTCCTCCATGTACAAATATTTGTCAAACACACGAGCTACCATATTATCCTTTTGCTTTCCATTAAAAAAAAAAGCACAAGAAGAAAACACTAAGCAAAAAAACATATATGTTATAAACGATTTCAACATCTCATTTGTTACAAAAAAAAGAAGTTTATAGTGTATCACTATAAACTTCTTCCATTGTGTTCTTTTTCTTACTTTATTGTTTGCAACACATCGTTATTAACGGTTACAGTATATTTTTTTCTTAATTCTTCCACCCAATACTTTTCCAATTCTGTTTGGTAGTCAGCAGTTACCAGTCCTTTCGACTCACTCAATGATTTTGGCTCAGGCGAAATCACTTTGTTCACTAACACAAAAACAGTTTGTTTGTTCATTTCCATATCAGCACCAATACCTAGAACCCATTTGGTTTTATCAACAGCTTCATTTTCACCTTTATTAAACTTACTTTTTTCTATTTTAAGATTTAATTGTGAATCCTTATTAATTTCTTTTAACAAATCATCGTCCGTCTTTTTGCTTTTGTTTTTCTTTCTTAAAGCAAGTTCTTTGTGCACTTGTTTTGCAATTTCTGGAATAGCACAAGTATACACTGCTGCATCTAGTCGTTCATTCCACATATACTTGCTTTTATTCTTTTCATAAAACTCCTTTAATCCAACCGTATCCTTAATTGCTTTTGACCATACTTTTTTATCCGTTAAATCAAACAACAATATACCATCACGGTATTCAGCTAAAATATTTTTAAATTCCGGTTGGGTTGACTCTAATTTACTTTCTTTATAAGCCATTACAACTTCGTCCGTATACAATTTATACATATCAATTACTATAGAAGTAAAGGTTGTTTTAGGCCTTTTGCTCTGATGACTTTCTAAGTATTTTTTAAAGTCTGTTTGAGTATATTTTTTATCTCCAATACTAAACAATTCCTTGTTTAACTTAGAAGCTTTTGTAGCATCCCACTTCCCTTCAAAGTATGAGCTATCAAGAGCGGTAAAAAACTCGTCTCTGGATTTTAAATTTTCTTTAAAATCATACTCCTTCTTAATTTTAACAATTAAGGACTCTTTGCTTTTTTGTGAACGAGTATCCTTTGTAACCTTAGCTTTTAGCTCTGGCTTAAGCTCTTCAAAAGTGCCAAGGTTTTTCTTTTCTAATCTTTTAATGATGTGCCATCCATATTGAGTTAACACAGGTACTGAATAATCACCGTTCTTCGCCAATTCAAAAGCCGGCTTTTCAAACTCAAGCACCATTCTTCCAGTGCCGAACAATGGCAGCTCTCCACCTTTTGTTTTCGATCCTTTGTCGTCCGAAAATTGAGATGCTAATTGAGCAAAATCGTCACCGTTCTTTAATTTAGTATATATTTCGTCAATTTTAATTTTTGCATTCAAGGAATCTTCTTTTTTCATTTCAGGTGTATAGCGTATCATAATGTGTGCAGCCAATAGCTGACCTTGATTCGGTCTTCTTTCAAAAACTTTAATAAGGTGGTATCCAAAACGAGTACGAACAGGCATTGACACCTCTCCAACCTTTGTAGCGTAAGCTACATTTTCAAAAGGGTACACCATTTGCATTGCAGTAAAATATCCTAAATCACCCCCATTTTCTTTTGCAGAAGGATCGTCAGAAATTTGTCTAGAAAGCTTTCCAAAATCTTCTCCCTTTAGTATTTTATTTCTGGCCATAAGGGCCTTATTATATGCTGCTAAAGAATCTTTTGGCAAAACATTGGTACCACAATTAATCAACAAATGGCTTGCTCTTACATCAACCTTCATCCTCTCGTAAGCCTCTTTTAGTAATTGATCGTTTACTTCATTATCCGTTAAGTATGGTTGTGCAAGTTGCTTCTTATACCCTTCAAATTCGGATTTAAATTGACTAAGTGTGTCCAAACCCATAACTTCTGCTTCCTTCACTTTAAGTTTAAAATTAACGAACAACTGAACATAGTCGTTTACCGTTTTTCCTTCAGCAGCTGCATCCTTTGAGTTGTTTTTAGAGTAAATACTCTGGAATTCCGATTTGTATATCGGTTTCCCGGCTATTATCATTAATACAGGGTCTTGAGCACAAGCTTTTGAAACAACAAAAATTGCACATAACAAAGCAGCCTTTAATACGTTATTTTTCATAATTAAATAGTAACATTTTTTAATAAGGGAAACAAATGTAATTAAACTTGGCGAATGTTTCAAAAAAAATAAAAAGGCCAAGGTGTATTAACATTATTTAACGGCAACTAATCAAACATCAATGTTTAGTCCATCATAGGCCAATTTAATGAAGGGAGGAAGCTCCTTTTCAACTTCATTGTGTAACCCCAACTGGTGGCTAATATGTGTAAAATATGCTTGTTTCGGCTTTAACTCCATCATTAAATCAATTGCCTCCTGTAATGTAAAATGAGATGGATGTGGCTCTTTTCTCAAGGCGTTCAAAACAATTACATCACAGCCTTTTATTTTCGCCTTCTCATCTTCACTAATATAGTTAGCATCGGTGATGTAAGTAAAGCCTCCTATTCGGTAACCTAAAACAGGTAATTTTAAATGTTGCACTTCAATGGGAAGGATAGACACCCCCTCTATTGAAAAAAGTTTGTTCTCTATGATATGTATATCTATTTCAGGTATTCCGGGATATTTAAATTCCGAAAAAATATATGGAAATTGACGCTTAATGCTATCCTTAACATACTCGGAACAATAAATATCCATTCTTTTTTTCAATACATAATTAAAGGCTCGTATATCGTCCAAGCCTGATATATGATCAATGTGGTCGTGTGTATACACTACTGCATCAATCCTGTTTACTTTTTCACGTAACATTTGTTGCCTAAAATCAGGACCAGTATCAATAACGATATGCTTGCCACCCGTCTCTATCAGTATAGAAGAACGTAATCGCTTATTTTTATAGTCAAGCGAAACACAAACTTTACATTTACAGGCAATAACAGGAACTCCTTGCGAAGTGCCTGTCCCTAAAAAAGTTACTTTAACATTAGGATTCATTACAGTGTAAATGTAACGAACATTAACAAATAATTTAGCAGAATTAATAGGTTTTGATATTTGATTTTATTTTTTAATTTTGGCAACCAAAACAAAAAATTTACAATGGTGCTTGCGTTATATTAAATTAAATGCACCTCAAGCAGATTACCAAATTTTGTACTCAAAAAAAATTTAAAATAATATAGTTTAATTATGAAGGTAGGCATTCCATCGGAAATTTCCCCAAATGAGTTAAGGGTTGCGGCAACTCCCAAAACTGTCAAACGGCTTCAGAAACAAGGCTTTGAAGTTTATATTCAGCATAACGCTGGCATAAAAGCTTATTTTTCAGATAAAGAATTTGAAGAAGCTGGAGCTAAAATAGTTGCTACAGCGGCTGATATTTATGGCAAATCAGACATTGTTTTGAAAGTTAAGGAACCTTCAATAGAAGAAGTGGATATGATGAAAGAAGGTTTGGTTATGCTAAGCTATTTATGGCCTGCACAAAATCAACCTTTGCTTCAAAAATTAGCGGATAAAAAAGTAAATGCTGTGGCAATGGATGCGATTCCTCGTATTTCCAGAGCACAAAAAATGGATGTTTTGTCATCGATGGCAAACATTGCAGGATATAGATCAGTTATCGAAGGATCTTACCATTTCGGAAGATTCCTTAACGGACAAATTACTGCTGCGGGTAAAGTAGAACCGGCAAAAGTATTGGTAATTGGTGCTGGTGTTGCTGGTTTAGCAGCTATCGGTGCTGCCAATTCATTGGGTGCTATTGTCAGGGCTTTTGATACACGTAAAGAAGTTGCAGAACAAATTGAATCGATGGGTGCTACATTTCTTACTGTTGAAATTGAAGAAGATGGAGCTACATCATCGGGCTATTCAAAAGAAATGAGTCCTGCTTTTATTGAAGCAGAGATGAAATTATTTTTAGAACAAGCAAAAGAAGTTGATATCGTAATTACTACTGCACAAATTCCTGGCAGACCCGCTCCTAAATTGTGGATGGATTATCACGTAGCTGCCATGAAACCAGGTTCAGTGATTGTTGATTTAGCAGCTTCAAGCGGTGGTAACTGTGCTCTTACAAAAAACGGAGAAGTTTATACAACTGATAATGGAGTTGTGATGGTTGGTAAATTAAGTCAATTACCAAGTCAAGCTTCACAATTATATGGAAACAACTTATGTCACTTATTAGATGACATGGGCAAAGCAGAAAAATGGAAAATTGATATGGAAGATGCTGTTGTGTCAAGAGCAATGGTAACTTACAATGGTAAAATCAATTGGCCTCCTGCCCCCCTTCCTGTTAGCCCAACTGCGGGTGGAAAAGCAAAAGTAGTTGCACCAACAGAAGCGGAAACAAAAGCAACCGCAGAAGCAGCAGCAAAAAAAGCAACCAACTCTATGGTCATAACTTTGGCATCCGTTGGAGCAATGTTATTCTTGGTTGGTAAATATGCACCAAGCGAATTCATTCAGCATTTCACAGTATTCATACTAGCGATTTTTGTCGGTTGGCAATTGATTACCAACGTTGCACACGCTTTGCACACACCATTAATGGCCGTAACAAATGCCATCAGTGGAATTATCGTTGTGGGTGGTTTATTACAAACTACGAATGACATCAAAGATCCAGTGACCATTATAGCAGTGATTGCTATTTTGATTGCCAGCATCAATATTGTTGGTGGATTCTTAGTGACACACCGTATGTTAAAAATGTTTAAAAAATAGAAAGCGCAAGCTTCAACGACATAAATAATAAAAAATTATAAGGAGTTAAACTGAAATTATGATTGAAATAGCAAAAGAAATTCAAACAGCAGCATATTTATTTGCAAGTATCCTGTTCATTTTAAGTTTAGGAGGATTAGCCTCTCAAGAATCCGCAAAACGTGGAGTTATCTACGGAATTGTTGGTATGATCGTAGCCATAATTGCTACTGTTTTAGGGCAGGGAGTTGAAGGACATGTTTATATTATTGGAGCCATTGCCATTGCTTCTCTAATTGGTACTATGGTCGCACGTAAAGTGGAAATGACTTCAATGCCTCAACTGGTTGCCATCCTTCATAGTTTTGTGGGATTAGCAGCAGTATTGGTTGGTTTCGGTTCTTATCTAGATCCGGAAACACAAACATTAACCGGAGCAGCACACACTATCCACTTGGTGGAAGTGTTTATTGGAATTTTTATTGGTGCTATTACTTTTACCGGTTCTATTGTTGCTTGGGGAAAATTAGATGGTAAAATCCCTTCTAAACCTTGGGCATTTAGCGCGCTTCAAATAATGAATCTATCCCTACTAACTGCATGTATTGTTTTGGGAGTATTTTTCTGTAAAGCAGAAGGAACAAGCGGAATGCTTCCCTTGTTGATTATGACAGGAATTGCATCCTTCATTGGTGTTGTATTGGTGATGGCTATTGGAGGCGGAGATATGCCGGTGGTTGTTTCTATGTTGAACTCCTATTCGGGTTGGGCTGCTTCGGCTGCAGGATTTATGTTAGGAAATGACTTGTTGATTGTAACCGGAGCTTTGGTAGGCAGTTCAGGGGCGATACTTTCTATGCATATGTGTCACGCAATGAACCGTTCTTTCTTTGCTGTGATTTTTGCAAATGCAACTGCATCTTCATCGCAAGGCGGTGAGAAAAAAGCCATTGAAGGTGAAGTAACATCATTAAATCACGAGGAAGTTGCGGCATTATTAAAAGAAGCAAGATCAGTTGTTATTGTTCCCGGTTATGGAATGGCTGTTGCAAAAGCACAGTATCCAATTTATGACATGGTTCAAACATTACAAAAAGCTGGTAAAAAAGTAAGATTCGCTATACATCCTGTGGCAGGTCGTTTACCAGGTCACATGAATGTGTTATTAGCTGAAGCAAACGTACCTTACGATATTGTAATGGAAATGGACGAAATAAATCCTGATATGCCGGATACAGATGTAGTAATGGTAATTGGAGCAAACGATGTGGTAAACCCAAGCGCACAAGATGATCCTGCAAGTTCTATTTACGGAATGCCTGTGATTGAAGTTTGGAAAGCAGAAAAAGTAATCATCATGAAACGTTCTATGTCGGCAGGTTATTCAGGTGAAGACAATCCTTTGTTCTACAAACCAAATTCAGAAATGCTTTACGGTGATGCGAAAGTGAGTGTTGAGAAATTATTAGGATTTTTGAAATCATAAATTACAAATAGATAATTCTGAAAAGTCTTCTCATTAAATGAGAAGCTTTTTTGTTTTAAGCCACAATCGCGATGTTTGCGGTAGCGATGGGCAGATTACTCCTTGACCAGCTTAGCTCTTAACACATTTTGCTGGTCGCTCAACTCAATAAAATAAATAGCTTTTGAATAGGTTGAAATATCCAAAAAGAAAGAATTTCCAGAAAGACCCATTGTTTCATATACTGTTTGCCCCATTATATCCAGCAGCCTGAGACTTGCATTGTGCAACACTTTGCTAAGGTCGATTGTTGTTTTTCCACCTGAAGGATTTGGAAATAAATAGATACTATTTGACAAAGCAACAGCGGCTATCCCAATACCATTAAAAATATGGCACGCTGAAGTATCGCTGCAATTGACATTGTTTACAACTACTTTGTAACTCCCATTGACCAGTGGCGTATAACTTTGGCTGGTGGCACCTGCAATTGAGGTATTCCCGTTATTACAATCTAACCACTGATACGTAACTCCTCCGCTTGCATTAGAACTTAGAATTGCTCCGTTCAATTGTACCGAGGTATCCACCAGGCATTGACTTAGTTTATGCACAAAAATATCATCACAGCCTGCTGAATAAAGATGATAGGTTGATGCCCCGGAATCAAAATCAATAGTATCTGTAAAAAAAACAGTTGTGAATACATTTCCTTGTAAATCTAATGTAATCGAATTCCCCCAGCAATTTCCTCCTCACTCAACTCTCACTCGCGCAAGCGCCCCACTTGTGAGACAAACAACGAACAACTAGCCACTAACAACCATTATATAATCCCAAACAAGCTTCCACCCTTCTCTCCCAGCCTATCCACTCTTTTCTCAATAGCAGGGTCTTTTAACAAAGGCGGTGCGTGATGCGGTTTTATCCTCGCATCAATTATCAAGGAACCTTTGCAGCCCCAATGCTTGTTTTCTGTAAATTCATTTACACCGCTTATATCTGCAGCAGGATTACTGCGTGTAAATGTTACCCATAAAAAATTATTTATTGTAGCAGAAACAAAATCAACATCGTCAACAACAACAATCAGCGGAAAGCCTTTTAGTTTTTCAGGTATCGCAGAAAGATTTTCAGACAGTTTTTTTATTTCATTATGTGCTTCCTGTTCGTTTTTGTATTTACCCATCTCAATTGCTAATATACCGGGCATTACGGGTTTTATTTTTACTACACCATCAATAGCATTTTCATAATTAAATGCGGAAGCAAGTTCACGCTTTTTATTTCCTGCGGCAGCAATTACCAATTTGGATCCGCTGTTGAGTCCTTTACCGGAGTAATCCAAGGTATCAATGCTGGTATTGGTTTGAAAATGTAAATCCCTGGCAAAATCAATGCGCTCCAATACGTGTGCAAAATAGGCTGGAATATCGTATACTGTTAAATTGGCATTGTCCTCTTGCGCCACAATGAATAAGTATTTAGCCAAACTCATTTGTCCAAATCCAAGAATGTGATTTGCAATGGTGAGAATTTCGCTCGGCTTTCTTTCTTTGATGTATGGTGTGTAACGCTCACTTCCTATTGCCAATAACAAAGGATGCACACCAGCAGCATCCACTGCATTCACTGCTTTTAATCCGGGAATTTGATTGGGTAATTCATCTCCTGTTATTTCATGTATGAGTGCACCAAAGCTGGTGTCTTCTTGTGGTGGTCTGCCAACAACCGTAAAAGGCCAAATGGCATCTTTGCGATGATACACTTTATGCACACGCATCACAGGAAAATCGTGTTTCAAACTATAATATCCTAAATGGTCACCAAAAGGGCCTTCCAGTTTATTTTCGTTGGGATATACTTCACCGGTAATTACAAAATCGGCATCCGATGAAATACAATAACCGTCTTCATAAGTATATCTAAATCTTCTTCCGCCCATAGCACCGGCAAAGGTGAGTTCGGAAAGTCCCTCGGGTAAAGGCATTACAGCTGCTAAGGAATGGGATGGTGGACCACCCAAAAATATGCTCACTTTTAATGGTTGCCCTTTTGCATTCGATTTGGATTGATGTACACCAATGCCTCTGTGCAATTGATAGTGTAAACCTACTTCCTTGTTTTGTATGTAATCGTTTCCTCCCAATTGTATTCTGTACATTCCTAAGTTGGAGTTCATCACCCCGGGTTTGTCAATGTCTTCGGTATACACAAGGGGAAGCGTTACAAAAGGTCCGCCATCACCCTTCCAACATTTTAATTGTGGTAATTTATCGATGCTTGTTTCTTTGTATAAAACTGGATGTCCGAAAATTTGTCTTTTAGGTAGCGCATTCCAAGCAGTAAATAAAGCTGCAGAATTTTTTATGGGATGCTTAATTGCTTCCAATAGATTTGATTTTAGTCGAATTAAATTCTTTACATTCTCCAAGGTATCTTTAAAGATAAAACGGCTGCGTTCCATATTTCCAAACAGGTTGGAAACCGCTTTAAATTCGGAGCCTTTAATGTTTTCAAAAAGTAGTGCTGGACCATTTTTTTCAAAAACGCGCAAATGAATAGCAGCCATTTCGAGCTCGGCATCAACTTCCTCCTTGATACGAATTAAATGACCGTTTTTTTCGAGGTCGTTTATGCAATCACTAATACTTTTGTATGCCATATTGAAATCAAAAATAGGGTATTTTATAGCATATATCAATTACGTACTAAATAGCTATCGGATCTAAAACTTAAGTTTTCTGCTTTTTCTTTTTAGCAGCCGGAAACAAAATATTGTTTAGGATTAGGCGATAGCCAGGAGAATTTGGATGTAAGTTTAAATCAGTTGGAGGATCACCCACAAAATGTTGATAGTCCTCGGGATCGTGTCCACCATAAAAAGTCCAAGTACCTTTTCCGAAATCACCGTGTATATAACGTGCTTCGTTTCCAGCTTTGTTATCGCCTAAAATTAATACGTTTGGCTTAATTACTTTTTTATTAAAAGATGTTGATTGTCCCATAAAACCTTTTATGATGCGCTCGTGATCTTGACATAACATAGTGGGTACAGGATCCCATTTTGCTGAAAATTCAAACAAAGCAAAGTAATCACTACTCTCCGTAACCCTTCTGGTACCTGTTGCATCGATGTTTGAAAATTCATATTGATAAGGGTCTGTTACTAAGCTAAAATCTTTAAAAGCAAAGCAATTATCAAAATTGAGTTTTGAATTGTAACTTGGACTTGAGCCATCGCCATCGTATATGTTTTCACATATATCCAAACCGTCTGCGGAAAGCGCTACATCATAAGAATCGGTAGCAGAACACATCGCAAAAAGAAATCCTCCTCCAGCTGTGAAGTCGCGAATTTTTTGCGCCACACCCAATTTTAACTGTGATACTTTTTTGAAACCCAATTTGGCAGACATCGCTTGTGAAGATCTCTCTTCCTCTTGATACCAAGCAATGTTATGATAAGCAGCATAAAATTTCCCGTACTGTCCTGTAAAATCTTCGTGGTGTAAATGCAACCAATCATATAATGGCAACTTCCCTACTATTATTTCTTCATCGTAAATAACATCGTATGGTATTTCTGCATAGGTCAACACCATAGTAACCGCATCGTCCCAAGGCAACTTTGTTTTGGGTGAATAAACAGCAATTTTAGGCGCTTTTTCCAATTTAACAACGTCCATATTTACCTCAGGGTTTGCTATTTCCTGAAGGATTGCGGAATATTGAACATCGGCAATAACTTGGTAACTCACACCACGGATGGTGCATTCCTTTTCAATATCTTTTAAATATTTTATAGCAAAACTACCACCACGGTAATTCAACAGCCAGTCAACTTCAATATCGTGTCCCAGTGTCCAATAAGCAATGCCATAAGACTTCAGGTGGTTCTTTTGCGAAACATCCATTGGGATTAGTAAATAGGATGCAAAAGAAGGCAGCGAAAACAGCAATAATACAATTACAGAAAGTAGCACTTTTTTCATTGTAAATCTATTATTCATTAAAATTTAGAGCGTGATTTACTTCACAGTCCACTTTTGCAACTCAGCATCAAGCGCTTCACCACGCAAATTTTTTGCAACAATAATTCCTTTGTTGTTAACCAAAAAATTTGTCGGAATACCTTCAACTCCATACAATGCAGCTGCATCAGAAGCCCATTGTTTCAAATCGCTTCCGTGATGAGCCCAAATTAATCCGTCAACAGAAATCGCATTTGCCCAATCTTTAGGATTTGCATCCAATGAAACACTAAATACAGTATAAGATGCACCACCAATAAATTTTTTACCATTGTACGCTTTGTATGCTGCAACTACGGCTGGATTTTCTCTACGACAAGGACGACACCAAGATGCCCAAAAATCGATTAGTACATACATATCCTTGTTCACTGTTGAAAGTTTAATTTCTTTTCCTTCAGGATTTTTTAAAATAATTTCCGGTGCTTTATCACCTATGTTTGTCCCAACATCTCCTGTTATTTTAACAGCCCCATCAGTTGACGGTTGATAGATAAAACCAAATGCTACCAAAGCAACAGCAGCTAATCCTAAAAAAATATTTACTTTTTTCATTGTTGTATATGTTTAATTTATGTTTATTTCTTTTTACTTTCTTATAATTTCCGCGCCAAGAGCATTTAATCGTTCATCGATGTGCTGATAGCCTCTATCTATTTGCTCAATGTTGTGTATGGTGCTTTTTCCTTCGGCCGACAATGCTGCAATAAGTAAGGATACTCCTGCTCTAATATCGGGCGATGTCATTGAAATACCTTTTAGTTTATGGTCGTGATTTAGACCAATAACAGTAGCTCTATGTGGGTCGCACAAAATAATTTGCGCACCCATATCAATTAATTTATCGACAAAGAACAAGCGGCTTTCAAACATTTTTTGATGTATTAAAACACTTCCTTTTGCTTGTGTAGCAACAACCAAAACAATACTCAATAAATCGGGAGTAAAGCCAGGCCATATAGCATCGGCAATGGTAAGTATGGAGCCATCAATAAATGTATCTATTTCGTATGAATCTTGAGCAGGAATATAAATATCATCTCCTCTACGTTCTAGTTTAATACCCAAACGTTGAAAGATTGTTGGAATAACGCCTAGCTCATCGTAAGCAACATTTTTAATGGTTATTTCACTTTTTGTCATTGCTGCCAAACCAATGAAACTACCTATTTCAATCATATCGGGCAGTAATCTGTGGTCTGTTCCATATAAGGAAGTTACTCCTTCAACGCTAACCATATTTGAACCAATCCCCGTTATTTTGGCACCCATCCTATTCAACATTTTACATAATTGCTGCACGTAAGGTTCGCAAGCTGCATTGTATATAGTTGTAATACCTTTTGCCATTACAGCCGCCATAATAATATTGGCAGTACCGGTAACTGATGCTTCATCCAACAACATATAACAACCATTCAAGTTACCTGCCTCCACCCTATAAAATTCATCTCCCGGATCATAACTGAATTTTGCACCTAAATTTTGAAAGCCTATAAAATGAGTATCCAATCTGCGTCTTCCTATTTTGTCTCCTCCCGGTTTAGGTATATAGCCTTTTCCAAACCTTGATAATAGTGGACCTACAATCATTATAGAACCTCTTAAACTTGCTCCTTTTTTCTTAAATTCAGGTGTGTTCAAAAAATCCACATTCACATTATCTGCCTGAAAAGTATATTGTTCGTGCCCTGTTTTTTCAACCTTCACACCCAAATCCTTCAACAAGTCGATTAACTTATTTACATCAACTATATCCGGAATATTGCTGATTGTAACTTTTTCGGATGTCAACAACACTGCACACAACACTTGCAATGCTTCATTTTTTGCTCCTTGCGGAACTAACTCTCCTTTTAATGACTTACCCCCTATTACTTCAAATGTGGCCATAATTGAAATGGAATTTTATCCGTTATTACTTCTGCGGTATGGATTACTGTGTGGTTTCCCGTTATTTTTCTTTTTGTTTTTTGGAATATTTGTTAGGGGTTTAGCGGTAGCAATGTTAACAAATGCCAAGCGTGTATTCTCTTTCACTTTTAACTTACCTTTTGATAACAAACTCATATGATCAAGAATAATCTCATCGTTTACTACATCCTTGTTCCAATTGATGTATGATTTTTTCATCAAGTTTGCCACATCTTCGGCAAACGAAACTCGCTCCTCGCCTTCTTCAACTTGCATCGCCTTTTCAACAAAAGCTTCTACTATTCTACCATAATGTTTAAACTTAATATTTTTAGTTGGGTATGAAACCCTGTCCGGTTTGGTAGTAAAAGTTTCTTTAGATGGAATGGGGTAAGGCGAATCAACATCTAATTTAAAATTAGAAATTACAAAAAGGTGATCCCACAACTTATGTGTAAAATCGGTAATGTCCCTTAAGTGTGGGTTTAATTGACCCATAACTTGAATAATTGCCTTTGCAAATTTATTACGCTCTTCTCTATTTTCAAGAGTACAGGCGTGTTCAATCATATTTTGGATATGCCTACCGTATTCGGGTAAAACAAGTTCCGGTTTGCTCGTATTGTATTCCATAAAATTATTTATTTATCAAAAGTAAGCATTTTAAACTAAAAGGAAAATGTTAATGTGAACTTGTTATAGAGGCTTAAGTTTTAAAAAATTCGTTTTTAAAATTAACCAAATACAGCTTTTCTGTGGCACGTGTTAATGCTGTATAAAGCCACCGTAAAAATTCAATGTTAATCATTTCATCCGTTAAGTAGCCTTGTTCAACAAAAACAGATTTCCATTGTCCGCCTTGTGCTTTGTGGCACGTTACAGCATATGCAAACTTCACTTGTAATGCATTATAATAAGGATCTTTTTTTATTTTTTGATAGCGAAGGGATTTGTTTTGTATCTCCATATAATCTGCTAAAACACTTTCGTAAAGTTTCTTATTTTCATCATAAGTTAAGGAAGCACTTTCCGACATTATACTGTTTAATATAATTTTAGCATCAAACTCTTCGTCCTCGTAATCAATCATTTTGAGTGTTACATCGGCAAATGCAAAACCATACATTTCCTCACGCTTTTTTATTCTTGTTATGATAACAGTATCACCATTTGCAATAAAATCGGCTTTTGAATCGGAAGCTAGCCAATGGTAATTGTTTCGTACCACCATCAAATAATCTCCAATGGATATATCGCTTTCCTGCCAACGAATGAGTGCCCTTATTTGCTGATTGTAAATGTTTGCTCTTTTGTTGCTTCTACAAATTACAATTGTTTCATCGGCACCATATGTTGTATATGATTGCTGTAAAGCCTCTTGTAATTCGCTTCCCGGCAAACGTTCAATATCAGAAAAACCATCCACTTCAAAAGCGGGAAAACCGCTTTTCATTTCCAACATTTGCAATCTTAATTTAGTCGCATTGATTAAAATACCAGATAAATCGGCTTGGCGCATTACTTCTTTGAGTTCCACCGAGTCGATATTCATACCAAAAGAAGAACTTAAATATTCTATATCCAAAGCAGGACTTCCTTCCAATTTTACCGGAGGTAATTGCGCAGTATCACCTACCAACAAGAGTTTACAATTTTCACCACTGTAAACAAATGAAAATAAATCCTCCAGCAAACTTCTACCGCCAAACAAATTACCATCGCTTTCATAGCTGTCGCCAATCATTGAAGCCTCATCTACTATAAAAAGCGTATTTGTGTATTTGTTCGCTTGTATGCTGAATTTTATATTTCCAAATGCATCGGGTTCCAACTTGTATATTTTTGAATGAATTGTAAAAGCAGGTTGTTTTGAATACTTCGACATAACTTTTGCTGCCCTTCCCGTAGGTGCCATCAAAAGCGATTTCATACTTATTGATGGCAAAACATTCACCAATGCACCTATAAGACTTGTTTTCCCTGTACCTGCATACCCTTTTAATACAAACAGTTCAGATGTTTCTTTATGAATAATAAAGTGTGAAATTTTTTGAATAAAAACCGATTGGTCGTTTGTTGCTTCAAAAGGAAGCTGAAGGGTAAAAATGGAAGAAAACTGTTCCTGCTGCACAAATCTGTTATAAAAAAAATAGCCCTTTCTTTAAAAACAAGAAAGGACTATTAATATGGCGTAAATAAAAATTATAAATATTTGTAAATTTTGGCTTTAGTTTTCTTCTTGTATTTCCACTCTACTTTAAAACCGTAAGCACAGTTATTTACAGCTGGCGCTACTACATTTCCGCTTTGGTCGACAGCTGCAGTTGTAGTTAGTTCAAACTGTTTGGCATCAACACGAATAATTAGCTGACCTTCAATAGGTGCATTTGCTCCGCAGCTCGAATTCCAAATGATAGGTGTAGATACCTGGCTGGTAAAGTTATCGCCTTCGCGTGTAGTTCCCCAATTCTCCAAATTGCTCAATCCATCTTGTGAACCCAAGCCTTCACCCTTACAAGTCAATACTGCATTTGCATAGGTGTAAGTATATTTACGATTGATATTCCAAGTTGAATGATTTCCGTCATCGAAAGTCACATCCAAGTTTGTTCCTGCAACTGTAACCGCTAATGAAGGTTGTAATGCGAAAACCAAAAGTACCCAATTACCACCGGTAACGTTTGTTATTGTATGTGTACCATCAAAGGTTAAACTTTTACTATCCGAAACTCTGGTTACTTTATAGGTAGTATAATCCAATTGCAAAACCGCACCTACATCTTTCCATCGCTTTCCATTCACATAATCAACAAGTGTTACTTTTATTGAACCGCTTCTTTTTCTATTATTACAAGCAGTAACACCATCGTAGTTAATTGTAACTATTCCTTGTACACGTAAACTTGTATCCACTGTTGCACCACAAATACTTGTAGCTGCAATTTGTGCAGGTGTCATTGTTTTTCCTGCCAACAAATTATTGTTCGAAACAGCAATGTTCGCATCAGAAACAGCCCCATCAGTATTGGACTGAACATTTTGATTATCCTCAGATGTATGCCCATCCTCATCTTTAAATTCTTGATTTTTTTTGCAAGATGCCAGGCCTATCACTACTAAGGCAGTTAGAAATACTATTTTTCTCATAACAAAATATCGTTTATGATTATTTTTCACAAAATTATTAAAATTCCGCATCAAAAAAAGAAAAATCATATTAATTTTAAATCAACATAATTGCTTTTCTAAAAGTTTTATAATACAGCATAAAATATATAATTTCGTATCGTATTATTTAACCAACATACCTAAAAACAACAAAAACACTATGGCTTTTGACATTGAGATGATTAAGGCGGTTTATGAAAGACTTCCTGCGAAAGTAGAGGCAGCCCGCAAATTGGTTGGCCGCCCGCTTACATTAACAGAAAAAATATTGTATGCACATTTGCATACAAACCAAAAAGCAGAAAATTTTGGAAGAGGCCAATCTTACGTTGATTTTACTCCAGATAGAGTTGCTATGCAAGATGCAACTGCACAAATGGCCTTGTTGCAATTTATGCAAGCAGGTCGCCCGAAGGTAGCAATACCCTCAACTGTTCATTGCGACCACTTAATTACAGCCAAAGAAGGAGCTGCAACCGATTTAGCTTTTGCAACAAAAGAAAGCAAAGAAGTGTTCGATTTCTTAGGTTCAGTTTCAAATAAATATGGTATTGGTTTTTGGAAACCGGGTGCAGGAATTATTCACCAAGTGGTGCTTGAAAACTATGCATTCCCCGGTGGAATGATGATTGGTACCGATTCGCACACAGTAAATGCTGGTGGATTAGGTATGATTGCCATAGGTGTTGGTGGTGCCGATGCTTGTGATGTAATGGCAGGATTGGCTTGGGAACTAAAAATGCCTAAATTAATTGGTGTAAAGTTGACCGGAAAATTAAATGGTTGGACTGCCCCAAAAGATGTAATTTTAAAAGTGGCTGGTATCTTAACTGTTAAAGGCGGAACAGGTGCAGTAGTTGAATATTTTGGTGAGGGAGCAACTTCAATGAGTTGTACAGGTAAAGGAACCATTTGTAATATGGGTGCTGAAATTGGTGCAACCACTTCAACATTTGGTTACGATGCATCGATGGAGCGTTATTTAAAAGCAACAGACAGAGCCGATGTAGCAGAATTGGCAAATAAAATAAAAGAACATTTAACAGCGGATGCAGATGTTTATGCAAATCCAGCTACCTACTTTGACCAAGTTATTGAAATTGATTTGAATACCTTGGAGCCACACGTAAACGGTCCATTTACGCCCGATTTAGCAACCCCTATCTCACAATTGAAAGAAGCTGCTATCAAAAATGGCTGGCCTACTAAAATATCCGTTGGTTTGTTAGGTTCTTGTACCAACTCATCTTACGAAGATATATCTCGTGCGGTAAGTTTGGCAAAACAAGTTTCATCCAAAAATTTAAAATGTAAATCAGAATATTTAATTAATCCGGGATCAGAGCAAATTCGCTACACCATTAAACGCGATGGTTTCCTAGATGTGTTTAACCAAATAGGAGCAAAAGTATTTACAAATGCTTGCGGACCATGTATTGGAATGTGGGACAGAATGGGTGCCGAAAAACAAGAAAAAAACACCATTATCCACTCATTTAACAGAAACTTTGCGAAACGTGCCGATGGAAATCCAAATACCTATGCATTTGTTGCATCGCCAGAGATAGTTACAGCGATGGCAATTGCGGGCGACTTAACTTTTAACCCACTGACCGATTATTTAACAAACGAAAAAGGAGAACAAGTAAAATTAGATGCGCCAAGCGGTGATGAATTGCCAACTAAAGGTTTTGCTGTTGAAGATGCAGGTTACCAAGCTCCCGCTGAAGATGGAAGTAAAGTAAGTGTTGTAGTTTCACCGACATCCGACAGATTACAACTACTAGACCCTTTTGCGGCTTGGGAAGGTGTTGATTTAAAAGGATTAAAATTACTTATTAAAGCAAAAGGTAAATGCACCACTGATCATATTTCTATGGCAGGACCTTGGTTAAAATACCGCGGACATTTAGATAATATCTCTAACAACATGTTGATTGGCGCTGTTAACTTCTTCAATGAAAAAACAGACAATGTAAAAAACCAATTGACAGGTTCGTACGATGCTGTCCCTAAAGTACAACGTTCATACAAAGCACAAAACATAGGTTCAATTGTGGTGGGTGATGAAAATTATGGCGAAGGCTCTTCTCGTGAACACGCAGCGATGGAGCCGCGTCACTTAGGTGTACGTGCCGTATTGGTAAAATCATTTGCACGTATTCACGAAACCAATTTGAAAAAGCAAGGAATGCTTGGTTTAACTTTTGCCGATAAAGCAGATTATGATAAAATTAAAGAGGATGATATCATTGATATCAACGGTTTAACATCATTTACAGCAAACGTTCCATTAACTTTAGTATTGAATCACGCTGACGGCAGTAAAGAAGAAATTAAAGTAAATCATACCTATAACGAGCAACAAATTGAATGGTTTAAAGCGGGTGGTGCATTGAATATTATTAGGGCGAATGTGAAAGCGTAAAATAAGACACAAGACATAAGATTCAAGATAAAATGCATTTTTTAATAGTGAATAAAATATGAAAGCATATAACCCAAAAGATTGGTCAAGTCTTATTTTTAATTTTCACAAAAGCGATACATTTCGGATGTTACTTCCGGCAATGTTAGGTTTAGCAATACTTTCAGGAGGACTGTGTTATTTACACATTGAATTGAAATGTGTAACATTCAGAAGCACCACGGTAATGCATTCATTGTTAGGGTTTGTTATTTCATTGTTGTTGGTTTTTAGAACCAATACGGCATATGACCGCTGGTGGGAAGGCCGAAAAATATGGGGAGATTTGGTGAACAACAGCCGAAATTTAATGTTAAAATACACCGCATTTTTACCAACTGAAAAACAAGAATTAAAAAATGAATTCAGAATTTTAATTACAAATTATTCCTTTGCGCTAAAAGAACATTTAAGAGGCGGATTCAAGGAAGAATTTCTAGAAGAACACCCTCGCCTACATATACAGGATTTAAAAAACATCAATCATATCCCCAATAGAATTGCGCAACAACTATATACTGATTCGGATGCATTGGTTAAACAAAATTTAATTTCAGAAGAAAAACTCATTGTTTTAAACGAGGAACTACGTTCTTTTACAAATGCTACCGGGGCTTGTGAGCGAATTAAAAAAACACCGATTCCATACTCTTATAGTACGTTTATAAAACGAATCATTTTTTTATACATTGTAACCTTACCTATTGGTTTGATTCCTGATTTGAAATGGGCCACAATCCCAATTGTACTATTTGTGTTTTATGCCTTTGCAGGATTGGAACTATTGGCTGAAGAAATTGAAGACCCCTTTGGCTTTGAACGAAACGATTTACCTACGGACGATTTGGCTAATACAATTAAGAAAAATTTGATTGAGATTATAAATGTTATACATTAGATTTTAGACTTGAGATTTAAGAATCAAGATTTTGGATTTTAGAAATAAAAAACTCCGGAAAATTCCGGAGTTTTTTATTTTGAGGTGGAGTTAATTACAGCTTAAACGCTTTGTTTTTTTACTAAGGTAAAGCAGCTAAACTATTTGCAAATGCATCTTCCGTTGTTTCGCTAAGCGTAAGGTTATAGGTTGCATTCGTTGTAATTGTTGTTCCTAAAACAGCAGTATACAATTTTCCATCTTTAAAACTGACCACGATAAAGTGTGCAGGTAAGCCAGAAGCGGTGTGATTATCCGAAAACACATTTGTTGCAGTATTAAAATGTTTCCAAAAGGACCACACTGTCTTAACATTATCATACCACACATATGCCTTTATTTCTGACGGGTCATAATTACCAGCAATATTCAAAGTAACAGAAGTATAATTGGGATTGGGTAAAAACCTATCTGCGTTACCCCAACGTAAACTATCGCAATTCACAAAATATCCTTTGGGTGAAGTGGAAGTGGGCAATACAACTGTGTCCTTATTCAATGCCCAAACTATGCCCTCTGGTTTAATACTTCCATTAAAATAATTCATTCCAGGGTCTGGAACACTAATGCTTGGTAAAAAAGCACTAAACTTTTGTCCTTGTCTCAATTTAAGCTGAATACCATTTTGTGTAGCATTTACATAAAATTCACCTCCCGAAACAAGAGGCTCTTGTTGACCATTTAACAAACCATTAGTAGTTATATCAGACAATAACATAGTTTTCTTATCATAAATTTCCTTCAACTCAATATTTATATTTCCTGTCACTTCAGCTCCAGCAAAAGTTACAAAGCTATTAGGGTTAAAAGTGATTTTTGTTCCTTGTGCACCCGTAATAATTTGAGTGTTAATATTATCAATTGTAAAATTTTGACTTTGGGCACCCTTATGTTCAAACAAACTATTAAGTGATGATAAACCTGCAGGTGGCGGTGGTGTGGTTGGTGTATTAGTAACAGGTTCGGGAGTTGCATCTTTTTTACAACTCATTGTTGTGAATATTGCCACTATTAAAGTTAGCAACATTAATTTTGAAACTGTTTTGATATTTTTAAATTTTAATTATTTTTTATAAAAATACTAAAATTACTGCAGTCTCAAATTAAAACGATATTATTATTACCTATTCAAAATAATTAAAACAACCCATTTAAGCCAATAAAATGAAATAATAACAGTTAAATTATTACTCCCTCACAAAGCCATCAAGCCTTCAATTCCTTTCATTTCTTTGTATTTATCAATTACCGATTCAGGGTTTAGCATTACTTCTTTTATTGTAATGCTGATGTATTTACCATTGGATGATTCTTTTTGATAAAGAACAGCATCGTCTGTAAACTTTGATTCAACAAGCGCTATTTGCTTATTAATGGCAGGAACAATAAATTTAAACATATATACCTGAGGCCAATCCAAAGTGGCTAATTGCTCTCTTAATTTTGCGTATTCGTCAGTGTTTTCCATAGTAGTAACAATTATGAATTATTTTTTTGCATTCTCATAATAAGCCATTGCAAACCTAATTTCGGTATAGGTGTATTCATCGCCCAATGATTGTTTTATGGTACCCAACAAAACAGAATTAATTGTTTTAGAAACTGTAATGATATTTTCGAGCTTTTCCTTCTCAACAAAAACGTTCACATCCAATAAGCCAAGCGATACATAATGCGCTAAATGTCCTTCAATGGTGGTGGTTGCCATTCGCCTTTCGGTTGCAATACTTCCAATAGTCAAACCTTGTTTGTATAGAGTATAGCTTACTTCCTTTGTATCGGTTTTCTTCTCCTTTTTAACACGTTCATTTTTCCCTTTTTTTATGGGTTGAATACTATAAATATGCAATTCAACCCTCTCTTTGTTTTCGGCTGCAATGGTAGAATCTTGTTTTACAAATACAGTGTTGGTAAGCACCGAATCAACAAGCACTTCGGCTTTGTTAATCAATTTTAGTTGTTTGTAAAAAAGAGCGTCCAACTCAGCTAACTCAGTTAAATAGGTTTTTATTTGTTTCTCGTGTTGTAGTTTCTTTATCTGATTTATAACTAAAATGCTAAAGCCCTTAAGTATAGGGGTAAAATATTTTTTCGCTGCAAGAATACGTGTTTGTAATTGCTGCAAATAATCAGCTTCTCTCTTTTCAACAATTTGATACAGCTGGTTCATAAACTTATCGGCAAATACTTTTGATGCCTCCACATCAGTCTTCAATTTAACTGCCCAATTAAAATGCTTCTGCTTTGTTGATTTTTGCTCGTCTTTGGAATAGCTCTCCAAATGATTTTGTAATTTATAATTCAGCTCCTTAAAATTAAAACAAAGCAGCATATAGTTTTTTAAAAAAGTATGTGATTCCTTTTCCAATATATCATTTAAAGGGTCTTGTGTAATTTTAGTGTTTGAGTACTCACTAACAGTAATGTTCTCACTCAACACATTTATATTTATTTTTGAAGTAAGTACCAAACCGTCTAAGGAGATTAGTCGCGATAAGGCAACGTATACCTGACCGGGAGCAAAAGCATTGCCAATATCAATGATTGCCTTTTTAAAGGTTAATCCTTGGCTTTTATGAACGGTTATTGCCCAAGCCAGTTTAAGTGGATACTGTGTAAAAGTTCCTACCACCCTCTCCTCTATTTCGTTTGTCACCTCATTCAAACTGTACTTAATATTTTCCCATTCGTATTTTTCAACGAATATTGTTTTAGAAGTATCTTCAAAAGCGACTTCTATTTCATCGTTCGAAAGGTCGAGTACTGTTCCTATCTTACCATTAAAAAATAGCTGTTCACCGCTTGAGTCATTTTTAATGAACATAATTTGTGCTCCTTTTTTAAGCTCCAATTTTTCCTCCACAGGAAAAGCAAATTCATTAAAATCGCCTGTAGTAGATGATTTATAAATAAAGGAAGTTTCATTCAATCGCTGCAAAGCTTCTCTATTTAAACTATCGGCTTTGTTGTTGTGCGTAGTAAGTTGAATATAGCTGTCCTTTTCGGTTGACTTAAAATCTGGCTTATAATACTTGTTCAACAGTTCAATATCCTGTTGTGTAATTTTATTGTTGCGTAAATTATTCAAGATATTTATAAAAGTATCGTCTGTTTGGCGGTATATTTTATCCAACTCAATATAAAGAGGCTTATGATTTTGCAAGGCTTGTGCCTCAAAAAAATAAATGCTTTTGTAGTAAGTTCGTAATACCTGCCACTCATCGTCTTTTATTACAGGGGGAAGCTGTAACAAGTCGCCAATAAACAACACCTGCACACCTCCAAAGGCAACGGCACTTTGTCTTCGAATGGTTCGCAAAACTGCATCTATGGCATCCAACAAATCTGCTCTAAGCATACTCACTTCATCAATAATTAGCAAGTCCAACTCCTGTAAAAGTCTGCGCTTGGTCCCATTTATTTGCAAATTCTTAATAAGCGATAAGGGATTGTTTATTTTTAAGTGGTTGTATATTTCCGTTGTGTTGTCTTTTGACGGAACAAAAGCGCCAAAGGGTAATTGAAAAAGCGAATGGATGGTTACCCCACCTGCATTAATGGCTGCAATACCTGTAGGTGCTACAATAATTGCATTTTTGTAGGTATGCTTAATGATGTATTTTAAAAATGTAGTTTTTCCTGTACCTGCTTTTCCAGTTAAAAAAATATGTTTGTTGGTATTGTTTACAAACTTGGAGGCTAAAGCGGCAATGCTGTTTTCGGTTGTCGACAATAAATAATGAATTGCAATATGATAAAACTAGTATTTTTTCAAAGTTAATAAATTAAGCATATAGCAATCGCTACAAAGCAAAAAAACAGAATTAAATTTCAGAACATTTGGTTATATATATTGATTTTAATTTGGTGCTACCTTGTTGACCCTATTCAATGCTATTTAGCATACAAAAGGCATGCGTGTCATTCTTTATATTCGTTCAAATATTTATATTTTTGTGGATACCTTTTATGCTTGTATTAAAAGGAGAAACAGAAGGCCTACCAAAATTAATGTTTTGCGTATTGGGAATTAATCTCTTTAGATAATATACTTTCATTGACCGAAATTGAAGGATTTAAACTGGGGTGGAGTGTTTGGCTTGGTCGACAAGTTTCTATTTTAAAGGAAAGGGGTCGAATAAAAAAGGATGCTTAACAAGTAAATGTAGGTTTATAGCTTCTAAAACGTATTTAAAAACAATTATTAAATTTCTACATCAAAGTATAGTAACTTTGTATTGTTTTGAAACACATAGTCTTTTTACTTTTTTTTTTAGTACCAATTGTAGGATATTCACAATCAAACGTCCCACGATTTGAACAATTGAACAATGGAACATTGAAAGGAAAAATCATTGATGCTAAAACACTTGAACCTGTAGAATTTGCAACCATAGCTATTCAATCATTAAGTAAACCAAGCATAAGTAAAGGCTGCATAAGTAATGAAAAAGGAGTTTTTATTCTTAAAAATATACCGGCAGGTATTTATAAAATTATTTTCAAGTATATAGGATACAATCAACAAACTTTAGACAGTGTTGTAATTTTAGCGAATCAAGAATACAAAACAGCAACAATTAAACTGTTATCTTCTCAAAAAAAAATAAATGAAGTTACTATTGAGGGGCAACAAGGCGCATTTAGAAGCAACATAGATAAAAAAATATTTGATGTTGATAAAAACATAACAAACGCAGGGCAATCTATGCTAGAAGTTTTAAAAAATGTACCATCCGTTTCAGTCGATATTGATGGAAATGTAAGTCTAAGAGGTAGCGAAAATGTAACCATATTAATTGACGGGAAGCCCTCAAGTTTGACAGGATCTAGCAGAAAAGCGATTTTAGAGCAAATACCCGCAAGCTCTATTCAAAGTATTGAAATTATTACAAATCCTTCAGCTAAATATGATCCAGATGGAATGGCAGGAATCCTAAACGTAATACTAAAAAAAAAATCGATGCAAGGACTAAATGGATTAGTATCTGTGTCGGCCGGCACTGGGAATAAATACAATGGTAGTAGTACACTAAATTATCGAAACCGAAAAATAAACCTATTTGCCAATTATACCTATAAAAACAACCAACGCAGAAATTCAGGGCATACATACCGTGAAAACTTTTTTACAGATACCATTTTTTACTATAACCAAACAAATCAATCTAAAAAAAATGACATTGGACAAACTGGGAAAATCGGAGCTGATTTTACCATAAATGAGAAAAGCTATATTGGAGTTAGCTCCACTTTTAATATCAGTAACAACACTAATAAAGACAGTATTTTATACACCAACAAGGATGAGAATGATTATACATCCAGAATATATAATCGAATAACAAACAAAACTGAAAATGAAAGCAGTATTGATATTTCACTCAATTATCAAAAAAAGTTCAAACGTGAGGGGAAGTTGCTTACTTTAGAAGCGAACCGTTCTTCCTCTCTAAGTAATAATAGTGATGAAATAGTTCAAAACGACTTAGATTTTTATTACCTGATTATTCCGATAAATCCGGCAAATCAAAACACGGTATCAAATACCAAATTCTCTCTAAATACAGCTAAATTAGACTTTTCATACCCAATAAATGAAAAAAGCAGATTTGAAACAGGTCTTAAGTCAACCATTAGAAACAACGATAAAGATTTCTTATCTGAAGATTACTCCTACCAAACAAATGAATGGATAAACAATCTCGGGCTCAGTAATCATTTCATATACAATGAACAAGTTTATGCAGTTTATGCAACATATTCCAATGGTTATAAAAACTTCACGTATCAATTCGGAACAAGAGCTGAAAAGGCTTATATCATTGCGAATCTGGCAAACACAGCCGAAAAATATTTGAGTAATTATTTATCTTTTTACCCAAGCATACACTTAAATCAAAAATTAAAAAACGACCAAGAATTACAGTTAAGTTATAGCCGTAGAGTAAATCGGCCTGGCTTTAGAGAACTAAATCCATTTCCAGAATACAATGACCCACTTAATTTACGTGTGGGTAATCCCTATTTAAAACCCGAATATATTGACTCCTATGAATTAAGTGACATAAAATATTTTAAAAAACTCTCTCTTAGTTCAAGCATCTATTACAAAAAAACAAATAATGTTATTCAAAGAATAAAAGAAATTCAACCTTCTGGAGTAGCCATCACATCAAATATAAATTTAAACTCTGCCATATCTTATGGAGTTGAATTAATTGCTAAAACAGATTTATTCAAATGGTGGAACCTTACAACAAGCTTTAATTTTTATCAAAGTATTATAAACGGAACGAATGTGGATGCTGCCCTAAATAACGATGGTATCAGCTGGTTTGCTAAAATGATGTCGAATTTTACCGTTTGGAAAAATATGCAAATACAAGTATCCGGTAATTACCAAGCGGCATTACCTTTACCTCAAGGTACTATGAAGCATAGCTATAATGTTGATATAGGTTTAAAGAAAGATATTTTTAAAAAAAAAGCATCTATTAGTATTGCCTGCAGTGATATTTTTAATACACAACAAATGAATATGATATTGAGCGATACTAACTTTTATCAAGATATGACACGCAAAAAAGAATCTAGGGTACTAACCTTTACTTTTCTTTATCGCTTTGGACAATCCGATATTTCACAAAAAAGAAAAGGAGGAAAAACTGGCGAAGGACAAAATGAAATTCGAGGTGGCGATGAATCCTATTGATAATGATCTAAAACCTATATGACAAACCATATTCAAAAAAATCAGCCTTGGCAAAATGTGTTTTCAAAGTAATATTTGCAATCAAATGTTCATTAATATAATACCTTCCACCTATTCTATTATAAAATAAACCATTGCCTTTATATGCGTCAACTATATAAATACCTATCATATAAGGCAATCCAATTTTACCAATTCTAAATTCATAACCACCTATTAAGCCCATTTGAAATAATGATGTAGAATTATTTGTTTCAATTGTATCACGCATCACATACCCCTTTATACCTTCATCATAAAATAAATCCAACGACACACCATATTTCCCTTTACAGGAATAATTACGCCAATAACCCAATGATACAATACCAACAGTATATCTAGAGCCACCTATTGGATAAATTTCTTTCATTCCAATAGCTCCACAAATAGAAAATTCATTCTTGCTATCAGGATTGTCAATCGAATCTTGTTTAACATAAATTGGATTTTTAATAAAAAACTTACCTCCAATACTAACAGAAGCTAAATTAATTCCCAAATTAGGTACTTTAAAAGAACCATTTGAAAAATGAACAAATGAAAGGCCTAAATTAAACCTTGTTTTATCATTTAATCTGTATTCTATTTCATTCGCAATATTTGCAACAGCATTAAAATGTGACCCAATTGCAATATTCCTATAATTTATATTGCTCTCAAAAGGCTTCTTAATATATCCTAATCCCCATCCATACTGACAATTTATAGTTATTTTTTTTCTTCGAATATAAGAAATACACATATATGGCAAAACTGATTGCCCAGAACCCAAATAACGGGGACTGCTTAAAGTTCCATAAATATATTTTACTCCAAAAACCGGCAAGTTGCGATTGCATTCCCATCCTTTCTTACCCTTAGTTTGCTTTAAAATGGCAACTTCAAACATTGGAAAATGTCGTTCAGCTAAATGCTCCATATAATAGTGGTGAACTAGCAGTGCCCCATAATCAAACTTAGCTTCTATACCAATATTACTTTGAGCATTAGAATTAGTTGATAAAAATAAAAAAATGAAAATTAATCTTTTCGTCAACTCAGTCAGTTTTGAATTTTACCATTTTCTATAATAAAAACACTATAATCAGCTTTCACACTTTTTAAAATTTTAGCCAACCTATCACTATGAGTATCAGTTATAAATACCTGACCAAAATTTCCACCATTTACCAACTCCAATAATTGTTTAATTCTTATTTCGTCCAATCTATCATAAATATCATCCAATAGTAATATTGGAGTTGTATTTTTATTTTTTTTTAGAATATCAAATTGAGCTAATTTCAGTGCTAGCAAATAACTTTTCTGCTGTCCCTGTGATCCAAATTTTTTTAACGACTTTTCAGCAATAAAAAAAAACAAGTCATCCTTATGTACCCCACATGTAGTGTACTGCGCAGCGTGATCCTTTGCGTAATTCTTTTTTAACAATAACCCAAAATCTTCATTAATTAAACTAGAATCATAACTCAAAGAAATATCCTCTTTACTCGAGCTAATAAAATTATAATATTTGTAAAAAATAACAGTAAATTCTTCCAAAAACACTTTCCTTTCCTTGAAAATTAAACTAGCTAATTCTATTAATTGAATATCCCAAATTTCTAATATCTCAAAATCAAAATAACGCAACTCTGCATTTTTTTTTAACAAAGCATTACGATGTGCCAATACTTTATTATACTTAATTAAGTTGTTTAAATATTCCTTATTATACTGTGAAACAATTGAATCAATAAATTTCCTTCTAATATCACTTCCCTCATTTATTATATTAATGTCGACTGGAGACACCATTACCAATGGATACAAACCAATATGGTCGCTTAAACGAGAATACTCCTTTTTGTTTCGTTTAAACTGCTTCTTTTCATTTCGTTTTAAACTACAATAAATTTCATCGGTTGTATCATTAATAACAAAAGTTCCTTGTATTACAAGAAAAGGAGCCGAATCTAGAATATGATTAGAGTCAATTGGATTAAAAAAACTTTTGCAAAAAGAAAGGTAATAAATTGCGTCAAGTAAATTTGTTTTTCCTTCTCCATTATTACCTACAAAGCAATTTATTTGTTTAGTAAAAGAAATATTAGCCTCTTGATAATTTTTAAAATTCAATAAACTTAATTCCTTCAAAAACATAAATAAAAATATAAATTATAATATAGTTAAAAGAAAATTAAGGGAACATAATTAAAGTAATAGCTAATTACTATAAAATAAAAAGCCCCAATCATTTCTGAAAGGGGCTTAAAATTGGCAACGACATACTCTCCCACAATTAAATGCAGTACCATCTGCGCTGATGAGCTTAACTTCTCTGTTCGGAATGGGAAGAGGTGGGCCTCATCGCTATAGTCACCTAAAATCTTTAGTACTATATTGACATAATAAAGAAAGAAAATACACTGTTTTAAACTAAGCAAAAACTTTTATAATAAAAGCTTACGGGCAATTAGTATTGCTCAGCTTTGACATTACTGTCTTTACACTTACAACCTATCAACGTCATAGTCTTTGACGGCCCTTTAAAGAAGTCTAATCTTGAGATGAGTTTCGCACTTAGATGCTTTCAGCGCTTATCTCGTCCAAACGTAGCTACTCTGCACTGCAGCTGGCGCCACAACAGATACACTAGAGGTTTGTCCAACTCGGTCCTCTCGTACTAGAGTCAGGATCTCTCAAACTTCTAACGCCCACAACAGATAGGGACCGAACTGTCTCACGACGTTCTGAACCCAGCTCGCGTGCCACTTTAATAGGCGAACAGCCTAACCCTTGGGACCTTCTCCAGCCCCAGGATGTGACGAGCCGACATCGAGGTGCCAAACCACCCCGTCGATATGAGCTCTTGGGGGTGATCAGCCTGTTATCCCCGGCGTACCTTTTATCCTATGAGCGATGGCCCTTCCATGCGGAACCACCGGATCACTATATCCATCTTTCGATTCTGCTCGACTTGTCGGTCTCACAGTTAAGCACCCTTATGCTATTGCACTCTACGTACGGTTACCAAGCGTACTGAGGGTACCTTTGAAAGCCTCCGATACAATTTTGGAGGCGACCACCCCAGTCAAACTACCCACCAAACGATGTCCTCCGTTAGGAGTTAGACTCCGAATAAATAAAGGGTGGTATTTCAAGGTTGACTCCACAATGCCTAGCGACACTGCTTCAAAGCCTCCCACCTATCCTACACATTATTTATCCAAAATCAACGTTAAGCTATAGTGAAGGTGCACGGGGTCTTTCCGTCCCGTTGCGGGTAATCGGCATCTTCACCGATACTACAATTTCACCGAGCTCATGACTGAGACAGCGTCCAGATCGTTACACCATTCGTGCAGGTCGGAACTTACCCGACAAGGAATTTCGCTACCTTAGGACCGTTATAGTTACGGCCGCCGTTTACTGGGGCTTCAATTCAAAGCTTCGCCTTACGACTAACCTCTCCTCTTAACCTTCCAGCACCGGGCAGGTGTCAGGCCATATACATCATCTTTCGATTTAGCATAGCCATGTGTTTTTGATAAACAGTCGCCTGGACCTTTTCACTGCGACCTCTATTACTAGAGGCGCCCTTTCTTCCGAAGTTACAGGGCAAATTTGCCTAGTTCCTTAGCCATGATTCACTCGAGCACCTTAGGATTCTCTCCTCGACTACCTGTGTCGGTTTACGGTACGGGTTGCATCTATCTGAAGCTTAGAGGTTTTTCTTGGAAGTTTGATTAGGTTCATATCTCGTCACCTAGAAGGATCAGAGTACTATTGGGCTTTAGCAAGAGAGCGGATTTTCCAACCCTCTTATACCTATACCCTTTAACGTACTATTCCGTCAGTACGCAGAACTTTCACTACTCCGTCACCCCATCGCAATAAATGCAAGTACAGGAATATTAACCTGTTATCCATCGACTTTTCCCTTCGGATACGCCTTAGGCCCCGACTAACCCTGATCCGATTAACGTTGATCAGGAAACCTTAGTCTTACGGTGTGCAGGTTTCTCGCCTGCATTATCGTTACTTATGCCTACATTTGCTTTTCTAACCGCTCCAATATAGCTTACGCTAAATCTTCTGTGCAGTTGGAATGCTCCCCTACCGATCTTTCGATCCCATAGCTTCGGTAGTATGTTTAATGCCCGAGTATTATCCACGCCCAATCGCTCGACTAGTGAGCTGTTACGCACTCTTTAAATGAATTGCTGCTTCCAAGCAAACATCCTAGCTGTCAATGCAATCGGACCACGTTTGAACAACTTAACATACATTTGGGGACCTTAGCTGATGGTCTGGGTTGTTTCCCTCTCGCCCACGGACCTTAGCACCCATGGGCTCACTCCCGAGTATATCTTATAGTATTCGGAGTTTGTCAGGATTTGGTAGGCGGTGAAGCCCCCTAGTCCAATCAGTAGCTCTACCTCTATAAGACTTAACCTCGAGGCTGTTCCTAAAAACATTTCGGGGAGTACGAGCTATTTCCCAGTTTGATTAGCCTTTCACCCCTACCCACAACTCATCCGGAAGCTTTTCAACGCTTATCGGTTCGGTCCTCCAGAAGGTGTTACCCTTCCTTCAACCTGGTCATGGGTAGATCACAAGGTTTCGCGTCTACCCCCACTGACTATACGCCCTATTCAGACTTGCTTTCGCTTCGGCTCCGGACCTTTGGTCCTTAACCTTGCCAGTGAGGAGTAACTCGTAGGCTCATTATGCAAAAGGCACGCAGTCATCCCTTACGGGACTCCTACCGCTTGTAAGCGCACGGTTTCAGGATCTATTTCACTCCTCTGTTCGAGGTTCTTTTCACCTTTCCTTCACAGTACTTGTTCACTATCGGTCTCTCAGAAGTATTTAGCCTTACCAGATGGTCCTGGCTGGTTCCCACAAGATTTCTCGGGTCTCGCGGTACTCAGGATACTGCTAGGTAGCAAAATTGATTCGTGTACGGGGCTATCACCCTATATTGCTCTGTTTTCCAAGCAGATTCCACTTCAAATTCACAGTCCATATTGCAGTCCTACAACCCCAACCTTGCCTTAACAAAGTTGGTTTGGGCTATTCCCGTTTCGCTCGCCACTACTAAGGGAATCACTAATTTGTTTTCTTTTCCTCCGGGTACTTAGATGTTTCAGTTCTCCGGGTTGACATTTCTTTCGAAATAATACTACTTCATAGTATTAGGTTTCCCCATTCGGAAATCTTCGGATCGAAGGTTATTTGCACCTCCCCGAAGCTTATCGCAGCTTATCACGTCCTTCTTCGTCTCTGAGAGCCAAGGCATCCGCCATGCGCCCTTAATTACTTTCTATTATATTATTAATGTATTTTGTTTGAGTTACAAACAAATGTATTTTCTTTCAATATGTCAAAGAACTTTACCCACAAAAGTGGTTAATGTGGAGAATAACGGATTCGAACCGTTGACCCCCTGCGTGCAAGGCAGGTGCTCTAGCCAGCTGAGCTAATTCCCCAATACGAATTTTTTATGTAGTCCCGAGCAGATTTGAACTGCTGACCCCTACATTATCAGTGTAGTGCTCTAACCAACTGAGCTACGGGACTGGGTGATTTTAAATCACAAATCAGATCCTACAGCTCATAGGCAAAACACTCCTGAGCTCGTTTTGGGTAAAATAAAATAATTGAAGAATTGCAAGAAGGGCAAATATCGGCTTTATATTTACATATAAAACTGAATAAATCACTCTAGAAAGGAGGTGTTCCAGCCACACCTTCCGGTACGGCTACCTTGTTACGACTTAACACCAGTTACCGATTTTACCCTAGGCGACTCCTTGCGGTTATCGACTTCAGGTACCCTCAGCTTCCATTGTTTGACGGGCGGTGTGTACAAGGCCCGGGAACGTATTCACCGAAACATTGCTGATTTTCGATTACTAGCGAATCCAGCTTCATGGAGTCGAGTTGCAGACTCCAATCCGAACTGAGACAGACTTTAGAGATTAGCATCACATCGCTGTGTAGCTGCCCTTTGTATCTGCCATTGTAGCACGTGTGTAGCCCTGGACGTAAGGGCCGTGCTGACTTGACGTCATCCCCACCTTCCTCACCGCTTGCGCGGGCAGTTTCTTTAGAGTCCCCACCATAATGTGCTGGCAACTAAAGATAGGGGTTGCGCTCGTTGCGGGACTTAACCCAACACCTCACGGCACGAGCTGACGACAGCCATGCAGCACCTAGTTTCGCGCCCCGAAGGGATGAATGCTTTCACACTCAGTCGCTAACTTTCAAGCCCAGGTAAGGTTCCTCGCGTATCATCGAATTAAACCACATGCTCCTCCGCTTGTGCGGGCCCCCGTCAATTCCTTTGAGTTTCATTCTTGCGAACGTACTCCCCAGGTGGATAACTTATCACTTTCGCTTAGTCGCTGACAGTATATCGCCAACAACGAGTTATCAACGTTTACAGCGTGGACTACCAGGGTATCTAATCCTGTTTGATCCCCACGCTTTCGTGCCTCAGCGTCAGTTACATTTTAGTGAGCTGCCTTCGCAATCGGTGTTCTGTGTAATATCTAAGAATTTCACCTCTACACTACACATTCCGCCCACTTCATATGTACTCAAGATTAGCAGTATCAATGGCAGTTCTGCAGTTAAGCTGCAGGCTTTCACCACTGACTTACTATTCCGCCTACGCACCCTTTAAACCCAATGAATCCGGATAACGCTTGGATCCTCCGTATTACCGCGGCTGCTGGCACGGAGTTAGCCGATCCTTATTCTTACGGTACCATCAGCTATCTACACGTAGATAGGTTTTTTCCCGTACAAAAGAAGTTTACAACCCATAGGGCCTTCATCCTTCACGCGGCATGGCTGGATCAGTGTTGCCACCATTGTCCAATATTCCTTACTGCTGCCTCCCGTAGGAGTCTGGTCCGTGTCTCAGTACCAGTGTGGGGGTTAATCCTCTCAGATCCCCTAGACATCGTAGCCTTGGTGAGCCATTACCTCACCAACTAGCTAATGTCACGCATGCTCATCTTTAACCCCCTGAGGTTTAATTATAAATTGATGCCAACTCATAATATTATGGAGTATTAATCCCTCTTTCGAGGGGCTATCTTCCAGTTAAAGGTAGATTGCATACGCGTTACGCACCCGTGCGCCACTCGTCATCAAGTATTGCTACTCATGTTACCGTTCGACTTGCATGTATTAGGCCTGCCGCTAGCGTTCATCCTGAGCCAGGATCAAACTCTTCATTGTATAGTTTGACTTTAATTCTGATTTATTGAATCAGAAAGTATTTGCTTAGGATTTATTCTCATTCACTATTTAATTAGAAAACTAAATAGGAAAAGATACTTGCTTCTTTCTTGCTATCTTCAATATTTTCAAAGAACTTATATAATTCGTTAAACCAATAAATTGGTTACTAATTAATTCAGTTTAAAATAGAACTTCCTTTTTTAAAGGGTTGCAAAATTAATTATAATTATTAACTCTGCAAATTTTTTATCAATTATTTTTAGAATTATTACTAATACTAACTAAATTTCAAAAGAACTCTTTTTGTTAAGGGGCTGCAAATGTACTTTGTTTTTACATAGCAGCAAATACTTTTACAAGTATTTTAATTAATTTTACATTAATCACTGATTTACAGGGTAATATTTTAATGTTAAGGATTGCTTTTGGATACCGAAATCACTTTACCGTTGCATAGCGTGTGGCCAGTTAATGCAAAATTGTAAATATACTTTGACATTTGTTTTGCTGAAACGGTTGCTTTATAGCCAGGAAAAGCATTTTGAAGCATTTTGGTTTGAACAGCACCTAATGCTAATGAATTTACAGATATTTTTGTATTTTTTAGTTCTTCTGCAAGGCATTCGGTTAAACAAATTAGCGCTGCCTTTGTGGGACTGTATGAAGATAGGCCTTTAAATTTAAGACTTCCTTGTACTCCACCTATACTGCTTATATTAACAATGTGAGCAGCCTTTGACTTTTTTAGTTGAGGCAATAATTTTTGAATAATTATATAAGGGGCCTTAAAATTAACAGAAATGGACGATTCTAATTGTTGGTATGTAGTATTTTCAAATACAGTATTATATAAAACACCAGCATTGTTTATTAAAACATCTATTTTCTTATATGATTTACCAATATCCTTCATTTGGCCTGGTAAAAGGGCAATATTCTCTAAATCGAATTTGATTATTTTTAGTTTAGCATTTAATTTAGCCAACTTGGTCAGGTTATTATTGCTTTTAGACAAAGCGATGACAGTGTTGTTCTTTTTTTGTAAAAAAAGTTTTGTTAACTCTAAACCAATTCCCTTGTTTGCACCCGTTATAATTATATTCATTTAGCAATTCATTAGTATTTTAACAGTTCATTTATTTGTTTTTCAAATCTATTTTGTGGAAGAAAATTAAGTTCCAATTCCTTTGCAAAGGGAACAGGTGTATCAATGCTTGCAGAGCGAACTACAGGGGCATCAAGGTGTTCGAAACAGGTTTCATTTATAAAGGCAGCTATTTCGGCACCAATGCCCCCTATTAATGTATCTTCGTGAAGAATTATTACTCTACCTGTTTTTTGTACAGTTTCAATTATTGCATTTTTATCAAATGGCAATAATGTTCGAAGATCTAATAGATCTGCGGAAACATTGGCGTTATTTTTCAAGTATTCCAAAGCCCAATGAACACCAAATCCATAGGTAATAATACTCACGTCACTTCCTTCTTTTATCAAATTTGCTTTTCCTATTTCAATTGTAAAATAATCATCGTTCACATTGCCAGATATACTCCTATAGAGGGCTTTGTGTTCGAAAAACATGATGGGGTTTGGGTCTTCAAATGAAGCACAAAGCAACCCCTTTGCATCATTTGCAAATGCAGGATACACGATTTTTAATCCAGGTGTATGGAAAAACCAAGCTTCATTTGACTGAGAGTGAAAAGGACCTGCGCCTATCCCAGCACCTGTTGGCATTCGAATCACAACGTCTGCATTTTGTCCCCACCTCCAATGAGATTTTGCCAAATTATTTACAATTTGATTAAAACCTTCGGTTACAAAATCCGCAAATTGCATCTCCATCATAGATTTATATCCATTGATTGACAAACCCAATGATGTTCCAACAATTGCTGATTCACATAAAGGTGTATTCCTTACTCTTTCGTTTCCAAATTCATTTAAAAACCCTTCTGTTATTTTGAACACCCCTCCATAATTGGCAATATCTTGTCCCATCAAAATTAGGTTTTGATGCTTTTGCATAGACTGCCTTAATCCATCTGAAATAGCATCTACAAACCTCTTTTCGGACTGACTGGTTGTTTGTGGTTTTATTTCTACATTATCAAACTCTGCATACAAATCTTTGTATTCAGTTGCAGTATCTGGAACTATAGCCTTTTCATTAAAAGTAAATTCAAGATCGAGTTCGATATTTAATTTTATTTCTTTTCTATATTGATCAATTATATCTTGATTGAGAACAGATTCTTCTATTAAGTATTTTTCAAAATTGTTAAGCGGATCTTTTAATGCCCATTGTTCCATTAATTCTTTTGGAACATATTTAGTTCCGGATGCTTCTTCGTGACCACGCATTCTAAACGTAATGCATTCAAGTAATATTGGTCGAGGATTTTCCCTGATGGATTCAGCAATTTTATTTACAGTATCGTATACTTCCATCAAATTATTTCCATCAATTTTTATTGCTTCAATGCCATATCCAATACCTTTATCGATAAAATTTTTAAATTTAAATTGTTGGTTTGAAGGTGTTGAAAGTCCGTAACCATTATTTTCAACTACAAAAACAACAGGCAAGTTCCACACTGCTGCAACGTTGATAGATTCGTGAAAATCGCCCTCGCTTGCTCCACCATCGCCAGTAAATACGGCAGTTACTTTATTATTTTTTTTCAATAAATCCCCTAAAGCAATTCCATCGGCAACCCCCATCTGAGGTCCTAAATGAGAAATCATACCTACGATGTTAAATTCATTGGTACCGAAATGGAAAGATCTTTCTCGCCCTTTAGAAAAACCGCTATTTGTACCTTGAAATTGACAAAATAATTTATAGAAAGGAACACCTCTTGCAGTAAAAACTCCTAAATTCCTATGCATTGGAAGTATGTATTCCCCCTTTTGAAGTGCGCAAGTAAGCCCAACAGAAATCGCTTCTTGACCGATACCTGAAAACCACTTTGATATTTTTCCTTGCCGTAGAAGTAGAAGCATCTTTTCCTCTATCATTCTAGGTTTTAGAATTTCTTTGTATAAATTAAGTAATATACTGTCTTTGTATTTTTTTCTATCGTACTTCATTCAATTTATTTAAAGTGTAAAGTTCAATTTAAGATACGTATAATAAAAAAAGGTCTCAGTAAACTGAGACCTTTTAAAAGACAGAAAAGAAATTATTATTTCTTTTTTGTAGCAG
>CAMAVS010000005.1 GCA_945861665.1 Chitinophaga pinensis
TGAATACATAAAAAATCAAATGCTAAAACTGTATGATTATACCAAATTTGCTGGGGTCAATTTGCTCCGGAAAACTGGGGTCAGTTTACTCCGAAGAAGTGGGGTCAGTTTCGGGCGAAGAAGTGGGGTCTGTTTTGTCGGAATTTCCACCTTTTTGACTCTTCTAACTTTTTAGAAGAAAAATATCTAAGGAGAAAAAAAACACATATTAAAAACACGAGAATAAGTAATCCTAATAATAATTTCAAACCAAATCCATTGTCTTGCTCCCTTTCTATTTCTTTAGGACTTTTAATATCATCTTTAGGTAATGTTATTGTATTCACATTCAATTTTATTTTTAAATTTTTATCAGTAATTCTGTCTCCTTCACCAACAATTAGCAACTTACCGTTTTGCTTATAGAACAATAAATATGAAGGATATTCTTTTGTTAAACGTTTAGTTTTAACCTTTTTGGTGAATGAGACTAATGTTACGCCATTTGAATATTGGTAATATTCAATTTTGGATATAATTTTTTGATTGAATATTTCATTTGGCTTTAATAAAGTAGACTTTAACGAAATACATTTTTGTTTACTTAATTGTTGACAGTAGAAATATACATCATCAGCATACATCAGACTAAACTTTTCTAAGTCCCAATGATTATGAGCTTCAGACCAGTCCTTCACCATACCTTCAATTATTATTTTGTCTGCCCACCTTAAACTTGCCCCAAGACAATTTAAAGCATCAAAAAATGCTATTGAAACTATAATAACAAAAATTTTACTAGATAATCTCAAACAATTCGCATTAAATTTCCTATTTTCTTTAAACCTCATTTGTTAATGCTGCATTTAGGACGAAATTTAATATTCATTACATTTTAAAGTGAATATGTCTATTTTTTAGTTTCCGAATGCATCAAATGGTTTTGGAAAGAAAACCCATCGTCCATTAATGTTAACCCAATATTTATATGAATTGCCCGCTTCAGCACCTTTTACTTTCAAAAAGGTAATCTCATAAAATGTAACGTATGGTTGTAGTTTATCGACAATACTTTTCATTCCCCCTGCATAATTCCCTTTGCCTAACTCAATATCTTGCGTTGAAAATACCTGGACTCTATTCTCAACAAACACTTGGTTCTCCCTTTGAACTCCTGAACCAATCTGACTTTTTATGTCTTCAAGTTTGCCGAAATAGGTATACGCATTATCTCCCTTAAAAACCAATTTACAATCATCAAGAGTTGGAAAGGACTTTACAATTATTTCAACAACTGAATTTGAGGACGAGCATTTACTAAAATATGTTTTTGCTTGATCGGAATAGTTCTGAGCTTTTGCATTAGTTAACGCAAGTAGGACAATGATTGTCAAATGAAGGATTTGTTTTTTCATAGTTAGTTTTAAATTAAAATTTTATTTCGAAAATACTCATATGGGATTCTATTTCAATTCGCAATTGAAATAGCTAAGCAAATTTCTTCTTAATTACAAATATACTAAAATGACTATTAAGTTTACTATTACTTAATGTTTTCTATAATTTGTTTCCTGAATGTTCTATAAATGTAAATATGGTGATTAAATAAAGCCTTTAGCCTTATAACATATTCATTCATCCTTTGATTTTTTGAAACTAGTTGATTGTCAGTATAAATTTCCAGATTTTCACCCTTGTTTAATCCATCACAATTTGATATGTAGGAAAAGGCAATTCCAGCAATAGATATATAGAATCTGGTAAGAAAATTGAAGCGAATCATATGAGATCTTTATTATGCTTAGATATTCTAATAATATCTTTTTAGGTCTGTAATTTTAATTTTTACATCATTAAATTTATCGCCAATTTTACTTTGAATGTTTATTCGGTCTTCCTCGGAATACCTATAACCTAATATTATCTCCGTGATTTTAATTTTAGGAATCTCAAAAGCTTCTCCTTGCATATTTGGCGCAAGATAAGCTTCATTGCTATTATTAAAATTTATAAGTGGGATTTGGAAATAGAAAGTATTCTCTTTCTTATGCAATTTATCCGGATATGTAATAGGATAAATTTTGCCCTTATCAATATCAGTAACAGTTACAGGATTGGTGTTGTCAAATACTAAACGGATCTCATTTTCAAATTCATAAATTGGATGTTTAATAAAGCAACAAATTTTATTGTCAAGCATCTCTATATCGATATCAGTATTAAATTTTTTTATTGCTAAGAATCTTTCTATTCCATACGATACTTTGGATAAATGATAAAGATACCACTTGTCTAAATTATTTTCAATACATACTCTGATGATTGCCCCTCTTCCATCTCTTCCGTGTAATTTCCATAGCAAATGTTCTTTCGTTTCATCTAATAATATTTTTTCGGAAGAACACATTGAGAAGCAATATAACTCCTCTTTAGCTTTTTCGGAGGATTGCTTAAATGATAATTCAGCAAGTGCATATTCCATCTCAAGTTTATCGTCCATATTATGAAAATTATAAAGGCGAATGAACCCTGTATTAATAATATAATATAAGGAATCTAATGAGGTGAAATGAATAAAATCGTTTTCGTTGCTATGAAAAAAGGGAGTACCTTTTAATTTGTGGTTTTCTCCAGGATGCTGCCAATAACGGGAAGAGAAATTTTGCTTGTCTAATTCTTCTTTGTCTTTATAGTAAGTGGCACCGATTTGATAACCGAACTTTTTAATTTCATCATACAAGTTTTCTTCTGGATTCACTTTTATAACAGATCAGATATTTATATAATTAACTTAGATTTATTATGTATTTAGCCATTTTGAAGTTTAGGTTGGGTTTTAGCTTTCTTTGGTTTCTCTTTGGTGAAAAGGTCGGCTGTGTATTTTTCGTAAAGTTCAAATAAGTATTCCATTCTTTTAGCTTCTGTTGTAAAAGGTTGTGAACGGTAAGCGGAATCTACCGCTTTACCAAATAGGAATGCTCCTGGCTCTTCGTGAGTTTCCATTACATAGGCAATATATCCATGCTCATTAGACAAGCCATGAATAGCTTCATCAATAGTTATCCAGTAACTAATATCTTTGTGTATAATTTGTTTTCTCATATTTTGTATGTTTGAACATAAATATAAGAATAAAATTCAAACTGAGACACTACCGTAGATTGAGTGAGTAATCAATTTTTAAAAACTAATAAATCAATAATATTTTGCTAAACCATCGCCTTCCAAAGATTCAATAAACCTAAATGTAAAATTTCCTTTTACGTTGTTCTCCGGATTATTTATAATTGTAACCAACGAATGACTATGACTATTAGTATATTTATTTTCCCAATTATGAACGTAACATTGGAAATTAGAGAATATTAATCTATAATCATCATTATTATTTATTTGTACTTTGTGCAAATCGGAATGACCACTAAAATCTGAATTTCCCCATTGATCGGCTGCATAAAAAATTTCAGTATCGCTAATAAAATAATATGCATTAAGATTATTTTCATCACCCGAGAATTTAATGATAATATAGTAGAATGGAGATTTCTCCTTTAAACCCGCCCACATTTTTATGAAGCCAAAAAAATCAATTTTTATTGATTGCTTATTGTTAAATATAAAAGTAGTCTTAGGAGTCCAATCAGCTTCGTTTAGTCTATAGGCATAAATTCCATTTGTCTTTGGCAAATTTTTATTCATAGTTAAATTATTATTAGTTATTATTTTGAGAATAATTATTCTCTTATGTTTCGTGGTGCAGTTCAGCGATGTAAAAAGGAATACTAATGGTCTGGTTGAAAGTCTTTGGCAGTTGCTCCAATCTCTTAAATACTTTAATGAACTTTCGGTTTAACGCAATGTAAAGGGAATAGAATTACCACCATTTATTGTAATAAATATTTATCCAATTGATTGGAAGCAAAACAAAATTAATCTAATTACTTAACAAATCTGTATAGAGATTAAAAAGGACTAAATGTTGTACCATTGTTGTACCACGCTAAAAAAAACAAGCCTCTCAGTTTCCCGAAAGGCTTGTTTTCATTGGTGTGGGAACTACTGGGTTCGAACCAGTGACCCTCTGCTTGTAAGGCAGATGCTCTGAACCAGCTGAGCTAAGCTCCCAATGCACTCTTAATCTTTGCACCCCTTGGGTTGATGCTCTGCCCCGATAGCTATCGGGGCAGCTGAGCTAAGCTCCCAATGAAATAATGAACTCTTTAATTGCTTCCTTTTTTGGGAGTGCAAATATAGCCACTTTTCCTTTCCCACAAAATATTTTAAAAATATTTTCAAGCTTTTATGGAATTCGACAACAATAAACATCTATAGAGCAGAGTTAACCCTTAAAACCTATAAGCTATGAAAAACCAAGCTCCCAATCAAAAAAATTTCGATGAGATTGTTTTTGAAAACAGAAACCAGCAATATGGTGCTTATGCTTTAAGAACAGGATACGATACGCACGTAACTTCTTCCTTGTTTTTAACTTTTGGCTCTTTTGCTTTATTGGTGCTTGTAACTATATTCATTCAATTTATGGTAAGCAAAAACAACATAGACCTTGGCGATTTAATTGAACCCAAAGAAGATAATAGCATTCACGAATACAGAGATATTGAAATTCCCAAAACAATAAAAGTAGATATCATACCCGAGCAAGGTGGAGCGGCTGCGAAAACTGCAGATGCTGCTGCCACTTTCAAAATTGTAACCGATACCGCTTCTGCAACCGGAAAAACCTTTGACCCTTTAGCCAACACCGGCACAGGGAAAGGCAATGATAATCCCACTAACAATGGCGGTGTTGGCGGAACAGGTGGCGGAGGCGGAACCAAAAAGGACAGTGTGCTGGTTGAAAATAACGACCCTGTCGATTTTTCTGAAGTAAATCCTGAATATCCGGGTGGTGAGACCGAAATGTTTCGCTTCCTTTCAAAAAACATTAAATACCCCGAAAGTGCTAAAGAAGGCCGACAAGGTTCTGTATATGTATCTTTTGTAATCGATAAACTTGGTAAAGTAAAAGATGTTCAGTTACTAAAAGGTTTACGAAATGCTTGCGACAACGAGGCAATGAGAGTCATCAATTCCTTTCCGAATTGGAAACCGGGCTTAAATAATGGTAAAGCGGTAAACGTACGCTTCAACATTCCAATTAAATTTGTTTTAAGAGGTTAGTTTTTAAAACCAATTGAACTAACATCAGCCTGTTTATAAGTTGATGTTAGTTCAATTTAATGGAGGTATCAATGTCCCTACCTTAGCAACGGTTTAAAAAATAAAAAATATGTTATTATCTCTCTTATTACAAATTACAAGTCCTGCAATCGATTCTGCCGCAAAAGCAACTACTGCAGTTACTGAAACTATTGCCCCGATACAAGATTCGTTGTCTTTATTAGACCTTATGATGAAGGGTGGTTACATTATGATACCTATTGGAATACTTTCCATACTTAGTATATATGTGTTAATTGAAAGATACATTACCATAAAAAAAGCATCTAAAATTGACGATAATTTTATGAATAATGTTCGTGATTTTATCTTGCAAGGGAATATTGATTCTGCAAAATCAATTTGTAAAAACGCACAACATCCTGTCGGTAAAATGATTGAGAAAGGAATTGTTCGCATTGGCAAACCAATGAAAGAAATTGAGGGTTCGATGGAGGCTGTGGGGAAAATAGAAATTGGAAAACTGGAAAAAAACACTGGTATTCTGGGTATTATAGCAGGAATTGCACCTATGTTTGGTTTTATTGGAACCATTTCCGGAGTTATTAAAATATTTTATAAAATATCCTTGGCAGATAACATTAGTATTGGTTTAATATCAGGAGGATTGTACGAAAAAATGATAACTAGTGCTGCAGGTTTAGTAGTGGGGGTATTTGCTTTTGTAGGATATCATTGGTTAAATATGTTGATTGATAAACTTAGCTTTAAAATGGAAATAAGTTCAATGGAATTTATTGATATGCTTCAAGAGCCTTCTAAATGAACTTAAGAACAAAAAAGCATCGCTTTGCGGCTGAAGTAGGCGCCTCTTCAATGAGTGACATTATGTTCTTTCTAATGTTATTTTTTTTGATTGTGTCAACCTTGGTAAACCCAAGTGTAATAAAATTGATGTTACCGAAAGCTAAGTCTTCCCAGACTTTAAGTAAACAGCAATTTACAATTGACATTTCAAAGAGTAAACTTATCTTCCTTAATAACAAACCCGTAGTATTCGACCAATTAGAAATTCAGCTAGCATCTTTGGTAAGCGGTGTAGACGAAGCTACTGTTGTGCTGAGAGTGGATAACAGTTTGGTGATACAAGACTTAGTTGATATATTAGAAATCGGAAACAGATTAAAAGTAAAAATGGTAATGGCAACCAAATCACCTACTAAACAATAAATAGTAGAATAAAGCCGTTTTAAACTAACAATGACCACGAGCAACGAAAACAATAAAACTATAGCAGCGTTAGCAGCCTTGTGTTTTCACGGATTACTGGCGCTATTGTTCTTTTTAGTTGTTTTTAAAACACCCATACCTCCATTTCCTGAAGCAAGTACACCCGGTATAGAAATAAATCTCGGAACTTCCGATGATGGTACTGGCGATGTGCAACCAGAAGACAACTCAAACACAGAGAATTTCAGCTCTTCTACTAGCGAAAATAACACAAAAACAACAAACAACGAAGCCAAATCTGAGCCAAAGAATTATATTACACAAAACACTGAGGAAGCACCTGTTTTAGAAAAAAACCCAACAAAGACCACTGAAAACACATCTGAAAATACTGCTGCAAAGGAAAACAAGAACACTCAACCTACCGTAAATGCCAGTGCATTGTACAAGGGAAAAACCAAAAACAATTCAACTGGCGAAGGAGAAACAGGTAAGCCGGGCGACCAAGGTTTAAAAGACGGATCGGTGAATGCTAAATACCATGGTAAAGGAAGTGGAAATGGTAATACTCCAAATTCAGACGGGAAAGATAAAGGACCCAGAATTAACCTCGCTAATAGAAAAAAAATTAGTTTAACAATACCTAAATCAAACTCCAACGAAGAAGGTAAAGTGGTGGTACAAATTACCGTAGATAAAAATGGAACTGTTATCAATGCAAGAGCAGGAATAAAAGGAACCACCAATACAAACCCTTCACTCCTTGCAATCGCTCGACAAGCTGCTATGAATTCGAAGTTCAATGTTGATTCGGAAGCTCCTGAAGAGCAAACAGGATTTATTACCTACGAGTTTATCAATCAGTAAATAAATGACTTACGGTGAAACGTTACAGTATATGTATGAGCGTTTGCCTATGTTTCAACGCATTGGCAGTGTAGCTTATAATGCGAATCTCGATAATACAATCGTCCTTTGTAAACTATTAAAAAATCCTGAAAAGAAATTTAAAAGTGTTCATATTGCCGGAACAAATGGAAAGGGTTCTACATCGCACTACTTAGCTTCTATATTGCAATCTGCAGGCTATAAAGTAGGCCTGTATACTTCCCCACACTTAAAAGATTTTAGGGAGCGTATTCGTATAAATGGCAAGAAAATACCGAAAAAAAATGTAGTTGAATTTGTTGCTAGTTACAAAAATAAATTCGAAAAAATTGAACCCTCTTTTTTTGAAATTACCGTTGGTTTGGCTTTTAATTATTTTGCCGATGAAAAAATTGATATAGCAATTATTGAGACAGGTTTAGGGGGCAGGCTTGACTCAACAAATGTTATAAAACCTTTAATTTCTGTGATTACAAACATTAGCCTCGACCACCAGAATTTATTGGGAAATACTATTGAAAAAATCACTCTTGAAAAAGCAGGAATAATAAAACTAAAGACGCCTGTGGTAATAGGAGAAACTAATGCCACTACCAAAAATATTTTTAAGGCAAAAGCGAAAAAAGAAAGTGCTACAATACATTTCTCTGATAGTGTTTATAGTACTCAAAATTTGAGACATTTAGAAGGTAGAAAATTGCAATTGAAAATGGATATTTATAAACAAAAAAAACTACTCTTTAAAAATTTAAACACCGAACTTTTGGGATTCTATCAGCAAAAAAATATTCCTACCGTATTGCAAACAATTGACATTTTACGTTTAAAAAAATTCAGCATACTCGACAAGCACATACGGGCTGGAATTTGCAACGTAATAGGTAAAACAAGCTTGCTTGGAAGATGGCAAATACTACGCAAAAAACCACTTGTAATTTGCGACACGGCACACAATGAGGCAGGAATACGTTTGGTGCTTTTGCAACTGAGCCAAACACCTCACAAGCAATTGCATATAGTGTTTGGAATGGTTAACGATAAAGATTGCAGTAAAATACTGTCGCTGCTTCCCAAAAATGCTATTTACTATTTTTGCAAAGCATCTATACCAAGAGCTTTAAACGAAGATGAATTAAAACAACAGGCTAAAGCATTTAAACTAATAGGAAATAGTTACAAATCGGTTGCCGAAGCGTATAAAAAAGCCCTTATGAATGCTATGAAAAATGATCTTATTTTTATAGGAGGATCTACTTTTACGGTCGCAGAAGTAGTTTAATAACTTACAATTCCCCTTTTTTTCTTTCAATTTTTTTAGTACTTTCGGCTCTCTTTAGATATAAAATTATTTCATTACTGTAATATAGATTTAAAATGCATATAGCAATTGCCGGAAATATCGGATCAGGAAAAACAACATTGACAACAATGTTATCGAAACATTATAAATGGCAGGCGCATTTTGAAGACGCTGATGATAACCCATATTTAAATGACTTTTACGAAGATATGCAACGCTGGTCTTTTAACCTACAGATATACTTCTTGAATAGTCGCTTTACTCAAATAAAAGAAATACACAAAAGCGGTAAAAAAGTAATTCAAGACAGAACCATTTTTGAGGATGCATATATCTTCGCTCCCAATCTGCACGCAATGGGTTTGATGACTACTCGAGATTTCGAGAACTATTTTACGCTTTTTAACTTAATGGATTCTTTCATTAAACCGCCAGATTTGTTGATTTACTTAAGAGCATCCGTTTCTACCTTGGTCGGACAAATTCAAAAAAGAGGAAGAGATTACGAAGCAGCAATCCGATTAGACTATCTAAAAAGATTGAATGAACGTTATGAAGCGTGGATTACAAACTACACACAAGGGAAGCTACTCATCATTGATGTCGACACCAATAAATTTGCTGAAAACAACGAGGACCTTGGTATAATTATCAATAAAATTGATGCTGAAATCCACGGATTATTTTAAGTTTTATATGATATTCTGAAATTAATCTATTATACTACATTATTTACCTAAAACATTTTATCCAATCTGTTTATTATTCCTTAATTTGCACCTTAAATGAAAAAAAATGAAAAAAATTTTATTCCTTCTTACCCTTATCACCAACATACAATTTTCAAATGCAACTAGTCCCGATGAAGGAATGTGGTTACCTATGTTGGTTAACCGATTAAATGCCGATGATATCACCAAACACGGATATAAACTAAGTACGAATGAAATATATGATATTAACCATTCTTCCATGAAGGATGCAATCGTATCCTTGGGATTTTGTACTGCAGAAATTATATCCGAAAATGGCCTCCTTTTAACGAACCACCATTGCGCATTTGATGCCATTCAAACACACAGTACTGTTCAGCACAATTATTTGGATGATGGTTTTTGGGCAAAAAATTATTCCGAAGAACTTTCTATTCCCGGGCAAACAGCTTCCATATTGGAACGAATGGACGATGTGACAAAAAAAGTATTGGAAGGTGTTACTGATGAAATGAGCTATACTGACAGGTATAAAAAAATAAAAGAAAACTCTAAAATAATTGAACAAGAAGCAAGCGTAAATGGTAAATACAAAGCTACTGTAAAAGATATGTTTAATGGCAATGAATATTATTTATTTGTTTACATCGTTTATAAAGATGTTCGCCTTGTGGGAGCCCCACCCTCATCGGTAGGTAAATTTGGAGGAGATACTGATAATTGGATGTGGCCACGACATACAGGTGACTTTTCATTGATGAGAATCTATACAGCAAAAGATGGCAGTCCGGCTGACTTTTCTCAAGAAAATATTCCGTACAAACCAAAATATTCTTTTCCTGTTTCTATTAAAGGTTACAAAGAGGGTGATTTTGCGATGGTATTTGGATTTCCCGGCAGAACAAATCGTTATATAACCGCTTCTGCTATGGCAGTAAATTTAAACTACTTAAATCCTGCTATGATTACATTGTTTCAAACTAAGTTGGAAACATGGAAAACGAATATGGATAAGGATGAAAAAACAAGAATTCAATATGCATCCAAATATGCTAATTTGGCAAATAGCTGGAAATATTATATTGGCCAAAATAAAGGATTGGAAAAATTACATTCTTTGTCGGAAAGACAAAAACAAGAAGATGATTTTCAAAAATGGACCGAAGCAAGTAACGAAACAAAGAAAAGATATGGTAATATACTTTCAACTTTAAAACAAACATATAATGAAAACACAGAATCGCTGTTAATGGCAACTTATGCACAGCTGGCGGGCTTTGGTTCGGAGGCTGGCGTTTTCTCCACATCTGTTGCGCCACTTGCTTCACTTCTTGAAAAACCAGAAGAACGAAAAGCGGATATTGATAAATTAATTACTGAGTTAAAAATACAGGCAAAAGAATTGTATAAAGATTATAACGAGGAAGTTGACAAACAAGTATTCGCAAAATTATTGTTAAAATATATAACAGCATTCCCTAAAGAAAAACTACCTCCCCTTGTTGCTGAAATATTGAATAAAAATGGTAAAACAGTAGAAGAAAAAGTAATAAAGTATGTAGATGCTTTTTACAAAAAATCAATTTTTAGTAGCGAAAATAAATTCAATGCATTTATAGCATCACCTAAATTAAAGGTATTGCAAAATGACCCTTCTATTAAGTTCTTTTCTGCACTTAACCGCTATTTAGGAGAAAGCGTGTACCCAACAATACAAAAAAACAATCCTGTTATTGAATTGCAAAAACGTCTATATTTAGAGGCATTGATGAAATATAAAAAAGATGCTAAATTTTACCCCGATGCTAACTCAACCCTACGACTTAGCTATGGAAATGTGATGAGTTATGATCCTGCTGATGCATTGCATTATAATTTTTTTACAACTACTGATGGTATAAATGAAAAATATAAAGCCAAAGACCAAGAGTTTGATGTGCCACAGCGGCTGCTCGATTTAATTGAGAAAAAAGATTTTGGTAGGTATGCTGAAAATGGAGCCATTCGTGTTTCATTCCTTACCAACAATGATATTACCGGTGGCAATTCGGGTAGCCCAGTAATTAACGGAGATGGTGAAATTATTGGTGTTGCCTACGATGGAAATTGGGAAGCAATGACGGGTGATATGGTATTTGATGCTAAGCTAAAACGAACTATTTGCTGCGATATTCGTTACGTACTTTTCATTATTGATAAGTATGCCGGAGCACAAAACATTATCAATGAATTAAAAATAAAAAATTAACTCAACTTTTGAAATGTTTGCCACCAACGGTCAGGCATATCTTCATTACAAGCTGTTTGATAATCGCTGTAGGAGCAAGGCACTAAGTGGTGTCTCTCGTATTTTATTCTTTTGTTTGGTGGATACGGAACTTCCATCCACCAACGTTCACTTTTATTACTCTTATAGAACACAAGTTCGTGTTTCTGTTCTTGCAGTATAACACTGTATTTAGTGTAATCCGTTTTGTCACCAATAGGAAAATCCTTTTTACGGCTATAAAAACCGTCAATAAAATACCAAATCATTTGAGCAACCAAATGGGTAGTTTGACTACGGTTATCTAATGACGGGTTAGTTTCATAAAATCCGATGGAAGAAAGTTTGTCGCTAAATCCTGCATAACGGGCTATTTGGCAAGCTTCCTCGCCATAAAAACCATTGGGCGATGAATTATTATTTGCGGGGGCATCGGGTTGTCTAATGGCTGAAATATCAAAACTTAAAATATCTGCATTGCGAACAATGGGTTCAACCTCTTCAATATTCGCCCTTACTTGTCCAAGTCGATAAGAATCAAAAAACAATTTGGTCATCAAGTCCAACGCCTTAGTATCTACAAAATAACTCTGGTAACCTATATTACTAAAATTAAACAAATAATTAGGCTGGTGCAAAATAATTTTACCCAAATAAGTTTGTGAATTAAGATCTCCATCAGCATCTCCAATATCCAAACGAGAGTCAATAGCAACAATGTTTACTATTTGCTCTAACTTTTCATACGCAATATAATTTGCATACGTTAAATCCTGACTACCACCTATGACAATTGGAACAATGTTTTTTTTAACCAATTCTTGAATGCTTGAACTTAGTGCAAAATAAGTATCTTCAATGGAATATCCTGGGTTTATATTTCCTAAGTCGGCAATATTTAAATCATAGCCACCCTTCATCAATCTATACAAACTTTTACGCACTTCATCGGGAGCATTTCCACAACCGTTATTATTTATCGCTTGCCTTTCTTCATTCACTCCAATAATAGCAAGTTTAACACCCTTCATATCCGGGAAACCCAATTTTTCAGTGTATACAGCAAAAACAGTGGCGAGGGAGTTTTCTATTTCTTCCCCAACAATATTTCCCAAATCAATGGGCGCAAAATATTCGGCAATGGATTGCATTATTTTTTCTTAGTTGTTGTTTTTGCTTTCTTTTTCGCTACTGTTTTCTTTTTGGTAGCAGGCTTTTTCTTTGCTGCACTTGGCGCTTTTTTCACAGCCGTTACCGCACCTTGTTTTTTCTTGAACTTATTTCCTTTGCTTGCCGCTTTAGGGTCGTTTGAAATATCAATACACTCTTGCATGGTTAAAGCCTTGGGATCAACACCTTTGGGTAATTTAAAGTTGTCTTTTCCTATAACCAAATAAGGTCCCCATCGTCCATTCAGCAATTGTACTTCTGTATTTTCAGGAAATGTTTTAATAAATTTATTTGCATCTGCTTCACGCTTTGCATGTATCAATTCAATAAGACGTTCAGTGCTTACTGTCATCGGATCATCTTCCTTTTTCAAGGAAACAAATTTACCATCGTGCTTCACATAAGGGCCAAATTTTCCAATGGCAACCATCATTTCCTTGCCTTCAAATTCACCTGCTGTTCTAGGTAATTTAAACAAATCAAGTGCTTCTTCTATCGTTATGCTTTCCAATCGTTGTCCTGCACGTAAACTTGCAAAGCGCGGTTTGTTTTCAGCATCATCTCCTTCACCCAATTGCACCAAGGCACCAAAACGACCAATTCGTGCATAAATGTTCTTTTTCGTTAAGGGGTCAACGCCCAACAATCTTTCGCCCGAAGCACGCTCACTATTGTCCATAGTATTTTCAACGTGCTTGTGAAAAGGCTTGTAAAAATCAGCAATCATTTTCTGCCATACGACTTTTCCTTCCGCTATTTCATCAAACTCCTCCTCAACTTTTGCCGTAAAATTATAATCTAGCACTTCATGAAAATTCAATACCAAAAAGTCGGTTACAACTGTACCTATATCTGTAGGAAACATTTTTGATTTTTCGGCACCTGTATTTTCACTTTTTACTTCTTCCGTTACCTTATCATTTCTTAAATTCAAAAACTGATAATTGCGTTGTCTTCCTTCTCTATCTTCTTTCACTACATATCCTCTTTTTTGAACTGTAGAAATAGTAGGTGCATAGGTCGAAGGTCTACCAATACCAAGCTCTTCCAACTTCTTTACCAAACTCGCTTCAGTGTATCTTGGCGGATGATAAGAAAAACGTTCTACTGCATTTATTTCTTGAAGTGAAATTGTTTCTCCTTTATTAATTGCAGGGAGCATTCCATCTTGTTCCTCAGTATTTTCATCATCCGTCCCTTCCATATATACCTTTAAAAAACCATCGAATTTTAATACTTCACCTTGTGCAACAAATTTTTCATTCGTACTTGAAATACCAATGGTGGCAACCGTTTTTTCTAATTGTGCTTCGGCCATTTGTGAAGCAATTGTACGTTTCCAAATCAAATCATACAACCTCATTTCTCCGCCTTCACCTTCAACCGATTGCTGATTCATATAAGTAGGACGTATCGCTTCGTGCGCTTCTTGTGCACCTTTCGACTTCGTTTTAAATTGCCTAAATTGATAATAGTTTGCACCATAGGAAGAATTAATCTCTTCTTTTGAAGCATCAATTGCGGTTTGAGAAAGATTCATTGAATCGGTTCTCATATAGGTAATTTTACCGCTTTCGTATAAACGTTGAGCAATCGTCATCGTTTGCGCTACAGAAAACCCTAACTTTCTACTCGCTTCTTGTTGCAAAGTTGAAGTAGTAAAAGGTGCAGCAGGACTTCTTTTTCCCGGTTTCACCTCTATATCTTCAATTATATAATTAGCACCAATACATTTTTCCAAAAATGCCTTTGCTTTATCCTTTGCAGCAAATTTTTCTGACAAGTCTGCTTTCAAAATGCTTTTGCCTTTCACCTCAAAAATTGCAGTTACTTTAAATGAAGAAACCGATTTAAAATCATTTACTTCTCTTTCTCTTTCCACAATTAATCGAACAGCAACCGACTGAACCCTACCAGCAGACAATGACGGCTTTATCTTTTTCCACAAAACAGGTGATAATTCAAAACCAACCAATCTGTCTAAAATCCTTCTCGCTTGTTGCGCATCTACTAAATGCTTATCAATCGTTCGCGGATTTGATATGGCTTGTAATATAGCATGTTTAGTAATTTCATGAAAAACAATACGTTTCGTTTTTTTTTCATCCAAATTCAGCGTTTCCGATAAGTGCCAAGATATGGCTTCTCCCTCACGGTCCTCGTCCGTTGCTAACCAAACAACTTCAGCCCCCTTTGCCAACTTTCTCAATTCCGCTACTATCTTTTCTTTATCAGCAGACACTTCATAAGTTGGTGTAAATTGATCTTCTATATTAATAGCCATCCCCTTTTTTACCAAATCACGCACGTGACCAAAACTCGATTTCACTAAGTAGTCTGTACCTAAAAAGCCTTCAATAGTTTTTGCTTTTGCAGGTGACTCAACTATTACTAAATTTTTTGTCATACTATAAAATTAAGTGGTTTTTGAGAATATTTTTTTTGCAAAGAAAAACAAACAAAAGCATTAACTCCAAATCTTTTGTCAAAACTTGACTCCATATATATATAAAATATATATATTTTTTTAATATGCAATTTTTTTAAAAAACGACATTTTGTCACAGTTTTGTTTTTAACTATCTTTGCAATCCTTAATGAATGAAATGGAAAACAAAGTAATTGACGAGAGCAATCAAGGAGAGGCACTTTTAATAGAAGACCCATCACATCCAAACGGTAAAAAACTGTTTTTGGAGAGTTACGGTTGTGCAATGAATTTTTCGGACAGTGAAATTGTTGCGTCTATTCTAAAGGACAAAGGATTTAGTACAACCCAAAATTTTTTTGAAGCCGATGTTATTTTTGTAAATACCTGTGCTATCCGAGAAGGTGCCGAACAACGTGTTCGTAAGCGGTTAACCGAATATAGAAAAGCAAAAAAGTTAAAACCCGATTTAATAATAGGAGTATTAGGCTGTATGGCCGAACGCTTGAAATCACAATTTTTAGAACAAGAAAAGTTAGTAGATATAGTGGTTGGGCCAGATGCTTACCGCAGTTTACCAGAACTAATTGAAATTGCTGAAACCGGACAAAAAGCAGTAAACGTGCTTTTATCAAAAGAAGAAACCTATGCCGATATTGCACCGGTGCGATTAGGATCTAACGGAGTTACAGCATTTATAAGCATTACACGAGGGTGTGATAACATGTGCTCATTTTGTGTTGTTCCCTTTACCAGAGGCAGAGAACGCAGCCGCGACCCACAAACAATTGTAAACGAAGCTACCGATTTATTTAATGAAGGGTATAGAGAAGTAACGTTGCTTGGACAAAATGTAGATTCGTATTTGTGGACGGGAGGAGGATTAAAAAAAGAAAACGTTTCTGATGAAGAATTAAAAAATGCTACCACATTTTCACAATTGCTTGAAAAGGTAGCATTAATACATTATGATTTAAGAGTACGTTTTAGCACATCGCATCCAAAAGATATGCTTGATGATGTACTTCACACCATTGCCAAATATGAAAATATTTGCAATTACGTTCACCTACCGGTACAATCAGGAAATTCCCGAATTTTAGAAATGATGAACCGGGGATATACTCGTGAATGGTATCTGAACAGGATTGATGCTATTCGCAGAATCATTCCCGATGCGGGTATTTCAATGGATATTATTTCAGGATTTTGTTCAGAAACGGAAGAGGAACACAAAGACACATTGTCTTTAATGGAAACTGTAAAATATGATTTTGGCTATATGTTTGCGTATAGTGAACGTCCAAAAACATTAGCAGAACGCAAATTAAAAGATGATGTTCCCGTTGAAGTAAAAAGCAGAAGGTTAGCTGAGATAGTTGAATTGCAATTAAAACATTCGGCCTATAGAACAAAACAAGGTGTTGGAAAGGTTCACAAAGTTTTGGTGGAAGGAACATCTAAAAAATCAAAAGAAGAATTATTTGGAAGAAACTCACAAAGCACTGTAGTTGTATTCCCAAAAGAAAATTATAAAAAAGGAGATTATGTAAATGTATTGGTTACAAATTGTACAGGGGGAACATTAATTGGAACAGCTTTATAGAGGCAGGCATTGAATCTAATTACAGAAACACAAAAAATGATATTTAAATTTAGAGAAAATATTAAAAATGACTAAACTATTACATTTTAATTCTTGGTACTTATATCTTGATTCTATTATGATATGACAGTTCAAGAAATTAAAAACAGATTTGGAATAATTGGAAGCTCCCCATCACTCGACAGGGCAATTGATATTGCAATGCAAGTTGCTCCAACAGATTTAACGGCATTGATCACTGGTGAAAGTGGGACAGGAAAAGAAGTATTTCCACAAATAATACATAACCTTAGCACACGTAAACACGGTCAGTACATTGCTGTAAACTGCGGTGCAATTCCTGAAGGAACAATTGACTCCGAACTATTCGGCCACGAAAAAGGTTCATTTACAGGGGCACACGAAGCGCGTAAAGGATATTTTGAAGTTGCTAATGGAGGAACTATTTTCTTAGATGAAGTGGCCGAAATGCCAATTGCTACGCAAGCACGTTTATTGCGTGTTTTGGAAAGTGGCGAATTTATAAAAGTAGGTGCATCAAAAGTATTGAAAACGGATGTACGAGTTGTTGCCGCCACAAATGTTAACATTCAACAAGCCATTGAAAAAGGCAAATTTCGTGAGGACTTATATTACCGCCTTAATACAGTTCCTATTGTTATTCCTCCTTTACGAGAAAGAAAACAGGACATACATTTACTTTTCAGAAAATTCGCTACGGATTTTTCTTCCAGGTATCGAATGCCGAACATTAAACTAAATACTGATGCCGAACAACTTTTGGCTAATTACTATTGGCAAGGCAATGTTCGTCAACTAAAAAATATTACTGAGCAAATTTCTGTGATTGAAAAAACGCGCGACATCAATGCAGAAATATTATTAAAGTACTTGCCAATGGTTTCAAAATCATCGCTACCAATGTTATTTAATAATTCTGGAAACACTGAATACTCAGAAAGAGATTTGCTGTATAAAGTACTTTTTGAAATGAAAAAAGATTTAACTGATTTAAAAAAAATAGTTGTAGATATAATTAATAGCGATGGAAACCTAAACAATGATATTATCAATAATAACTCGCAAACACTTAAAAAATTATATCAAGATGTACAAACTTCAGATAACAATGAAACGACTTCCATTCAACTTCATCAACCTATTATAAAACAAAAAGAAATTGTGCAAATGCCACCTATTGAAATTGAAGATTCATTGTCGTTAGAAGACAAAGAATTAGAACTTATTAAAAAAGCCTTACAAAAACACAATGGTAGAAGGAAAAATGCTGCAAAGGAATTGGGGATTTCAGAAAGAACCTTGTACAGAAAAATAAATGAACACAGCATTAAGTAAATAGTTATAAATAATTAGTTATAAGTTTAAAATTGAAACAAACAAAAAATATATTATTGTTTAGCTCTCGGCTCTTGCTTATTGCTTATTGGCTCTTGCTTATTGGCTCTATTAGTAGTTGCAAGTTAAATTATTCATTCACCGGAGCAAGCATTCCGCCCGAAGTAAAAACGGTTTCTATTCAGTATTTCCCTAACAATGCATCTATTATTAAGCCAACATTAAGTCAATCTTTTACCGAAACTCTAAGGGATATTTTTACGTCACAAACAAATTTATCATTGATAAACAAAGGGGGCGATTTAAATTTTGAAGGTTCAATTACCGGCTATACTGTTAGCCCTATTGCAATACAAAGCAACGATGCAGCAGCATTAAACAGATTAACCATTACTGTAAACGTAAAATTCACCAACAAAAAAAATGAAAAGCAAAATTTCGAAACGTATTTTTCGCGTTTTGCTGATTACGGCAGTTCGCAAAACTTGTCAGCTGTAGAGGATCAATTGATAAAGGATATAAATACGCAACTCACGCAAGATATATTTAATAAATCAGTTACAAATTGGTAATGCAGAGGTTATGAATAAGCAACAATTTATTCAATTTATACTTTCGCCTGAAAAATTAAATTCCGAGACTGTTAATCAGCTAGGTAGTTTAATTAACGACTTTCCTTATTTTCAAACAGCACATTTACTTTACTTAAAATCACTTCACAATCAAAGTAGTATACATTACAATTCTCAATTAAAAATTACAGCCGCTTATGTAACAGATAGAAAGGTACTATATAATTTAATCACCGATAAATACACAATAGAGCAACCTTTTACAGAAGATAAAAAACAAACAGGTGCATTAACTGATGTAACAAAAAAAACTGAGCAAGAAACTGAAAATATTGATTTTATTACTGATAATAACATATATGAATCAATAGAAAAAAAATTAAATGCTCAAATTCTTTCAGAAATTATTAATACAACAACAATTCAAGAAATCGTTGAGACAAATACACTTGCTGAAATAAATTTTGAAGACAAATCGAAAACGGAAGAAATAACAATTACAGTACCACAACTAAACACAAGCGGGCAAAATACTTTTTCAGATTGGCTGAAGCGAACTAAAAACACACATAATAATCAAATAAACATTGAAACTAGTAAGCAAAATGCTTTAGTCAATTCGTTTATTACTACAGAACCAAGACTGTCCAAAAAAACGGCATTCTACTCCCCTGTTGATATGGCTCGAAAAAGTGTAACAGAAAACATTTCAATTATTACCGAAACACTAGCCAAAGTATATATGCAACAAGGCAACCTTATTACTGCAAAAAAAGCCTATGAAAATTTAAGTTTGAAATTTCCCGAAAAAAGCGTTTACTTTGCAGCCCAAATAAAAAGTATAAACAAACAACTAAATAGTAAAAAATGAGCACAGTAATCTCTATATTAATTATATTTGTATGTGTACTCCTAATATTGGTAGTATTGATACAAAACTCAAAGGGCGGTGGCTTGTCAGCTAACTTTTCAGCTTCCAACCAAGTATTGGGAGTAAAAAAAACAACCGAAACGATAGAAAAAATAACTTGGGGATTAGCAATCACATTGATGGTATTGTGCGTTTCTTCTTCTTTTGTGTCAAACAATAGTTCTGCTACAGGCGAATTAAAAGACACTGAGTTGAGAGAAAAAATAGAAAGCGCACCCACTACTAAACCTTTGCAAGGTCTTTCTAAAGGAGCTGAGAACGAGGCAGGAACGCCTCCCTCTGCAGGTGAGTCAAAAGGTACAGAAGATTAAAAATAATTAAACTGTCATAAAGACACAATAATCTGACAGTTCAATACTCATTAAGTAGCTATTGCTGACAATTTATCTGTAACTTAACCAATATGAAGTTTGGCATTATTAATGACAAATTTGATTAGCATTATTTAATTTTAACTGTTTAACTAAAACACACAACAAATATGGCAAAAATTAGTATAAAACCAATAGCAGGAACCCAAAACAGGGTAGTTGTAGAAGCTGCTGCTGCAGAAGAAAAGACGGCAAGTGGGATTATCATCCCGGATACAGCCAAAGAAAAACCTCAAAAGGGTAAAGTTATTGCCGTTAGTGAAAAAGACGAAAAAAACAATAAACCAGAAGTTAAAATAGGAGACACTGTTTTGTATGGTAAATACGCAGGAACAGAAGTTCAAATAGCAGGAAAAGATTACTTAATAATGAGAGAAAGCGATATTTTCGCTATAGTATAACTTCCTGTGAGTTAAGAAACAATCAATAATAATAAACAACTAATAACTATACAAAAATGGCAAAAGATATTTTTTTTAATGTAGATGCACGCGATAAATTAAAAAGAGGTGTGGATGCATTGGCTAATGCAGTAAAAGTTACATTGGGACCTAAAGGCAGAAATGTGATTATTGACAAAAAATTTGGTGCACCTATTGTCACAAAAGACGGTGTTACTGTTGCAAAAGAAATTGAGTTGAAAGATCCTGTAGAAAATATGGGTGCACAAATGTTAAAAGAAGTTGCATCAAAAACAGCTGATGCTGCAGGTGATGGAACTACTACAGCAACTGTACTTGCTCAAGCAATTGTTACTGCTGGATTAAAAAATGTTGCTGCAGGAGCAAATCCCATGGATTTAAAAAGAGGTATTGACATGGCTGTATTAGCCGTTGTTGAAAACCTAAAAAAACAGTCGCAAAAAGTGGGTGACGACAATAAAAAAATCGAACAAGTTGCAACCATCTCTGCCAATAACGACAATGCTATTGGTAAACTTATTGCAGAGGCAATGAAACGCGTTAAAAAGGAAGGCGTTATTACGGTTGAAGAAGCAAAAGGAACAGAGACTACCGTTGAAGTAGTAGAGGGAATGCAATTCGACCGAGGTTATATATCAGCTTACTTTGTAACAGATGTAGATAAAATGCAAGCAGTGTTGGAAACACCTCTTATATTAATTACTGATAAGAAAATTTCTAATATGAAAGAATTATTACCTGTTCTTGAAAAAGCAGTACAAACAGGTAAGCCAATTTTAATTATTGCAGAAGATGTAGATAGCGAAGCTTTGTCAACATTGGTTGTAAATAAAATTCGCGGCTCGTTAAAAATTGTAGCCGTAAAAGCTCCCGGATTTGGCGACAGAAGAAAAGCTATGTTGGAAGACCTTGCTATACTTACTGGAGCAACCCTTATATCGGAAGAAAGAGGTTACAAATTAGAAAATGCCGATTTATCATTTTTAGGTACAGCAGAAAAAATCACCATAGATAAAGACAATACAACCGTAGTTGGAGGAAAAGGCAAAAAGGCCGATATTACTTCTCGTGTAAATCAAATAAAAGCACAAATTGAAACAACTACTTCCGATTACGATAAAGAAAAATTACAAGAGCGTTTGGCAAAATTAGCAGGTGGCGTTGCCGTATTGTATGTTGGTGCTGCTACTGAAGTTGAAATGAAAGAGAAAAAAGACCGTGTAGACGATGCATTGGCTGCAACACGTGCCGCAGTAGAAGAAGGAATAGTACCGGGAGGTGGCGTTGCTTATATTAGGGCAATTAATGGATTAGAAAAATTAAAAGGAACAAACGAAGACGAAACAACAGGTATTGCTATTGTTATTCGTGCTATTGAAGAGCCATTACGCCAAATTGTTGCTAATGCAGGCGGTGAAGGCGCAGTGATAGTTCAAAAAGTGCGTGAAGGAAAAGGTGATTTTGGGTACAATGCTCGTAGCGATAAATTTGAAAATTTATTTGCCGCTGGCGTAATCGACCCAACAAAAGTATCGCGTATTGCATTAGAAAATGCAGCCTCTATTGCTGCAATGCTATTGACAACCGAGTGTGTATTAGCCGACCAAAAAGAAGAAGGAAGTAGTTCAATGCCGATGGGCAATCCAGGAATGGGCGGAATGGGTGGAATGATGTAAAATCCTTTATATATTATTAATCAAAAAAAAGGAAGCTTTAAAAAGTCTTCCTTTTTTTGATTATAGCGATTGTTATAGCTAAAAATAATTTATTTACCTTTGTACCCTAAAAATTAAAACTTTATATAATGAAAAAAATAATAGGACTAATTACTATTTGTTTACTTATTGCTTCAACAAGCGTAACATTAGCACAAAAAAAAGTAAAACAACCGAAATATTTAGAAAATAAAATTTTCATAATCGGAATGAACGAAACCGGAAAAAAGGATATTCCGGACGAATTAACTTTCAGAAGCTTTAAATTAAAATCGAATTTTATGACCACCAAGTTCGGATTTCAACCTGGCGCTTATACATTTGAAGTCGACTCATCGGATGCAGAAAATCCTTATTTTTCTTTTGAAGCGACTTCTACGTTAGGGAAAGAAGAAGTAAAATACACAGGTACTATTACCGCTGATGAAATAGAAGGCACTGCCTCTATTAGTAAAGGTGGTAAGATAAAAAAGGAGTTTAACTTTGCAGGAACATTAAAAAACCCTAAAAAGAAAAAATAATTATATAGTTATCCCAAAACATTAATGTCAAGAGTTACTTTCAACAATAAGGGGAATTTATTTTTTGTTAATATTAAACAAAAAGTAGACGATTATTTTAAAGAAAATAACTTAAGCCCTTCCGGTAGCTTTAAGTTGTACCACAAGGCAATTGTACTATATAGTATTGCTATCGCTTCCTATATTACTTTGGTGTTTTTTACCCCCACCGTACTTATTTCACTTGCATTGTGTGTAATCTTAGGTTTAGCATTTGCATCAATTGGTTTTAATGTGATGCACGATGGTGCGCACGGAAGCTATTCGAACAAAGAATGGATAAACAAACTAATGGCGTTTTCACTTAACATTATGGGCGGCAGTGCGTTTATGTGGAAAATAAAACACAACATAGTGCACCATACCTTTACAAACATTGATGAAGTAGATGATGACATTGATATTAAACCTTGGATGAGAGTGAGCAAAACGCAACCACTAAAATGGATTCATCGTTTTCAGCACATTTACTGGATTGCTCTATATGGTATCATGTATATATTTTGGGTTTATTACCTCGATTTTCAAAAATACTTTTCTGGTAAAATTGGTGACACAAAAGTGGCAGGAATGACCATCAGCGAACACATTGTTTTTTGGATGACTAAGTTGATTTATACGTTTTTTATATTTTTACTTCCTATTATAAACATAGGATTAATAGAAACAATTGTTGGTTATTTAGTAATGGCTACAGTTTGTGGTGTTGTTATAAGTACTGTTTTTCAATTAGCACACGTTGTAGAAAACGTAGACTTTCCATTGCCCGATGAAAAAACCAATAAAATTGAAAACGAATGGGCGGTGCATCAAGTGCTTACAACAGCTAACTTCGCCACAAAAAGTAAAATGGTATCGTGGTTTGTTGGAGGATTAAATTTTCAAATAGAACACCATCTTTTCCCTAGAATTAGTCATATTCATTATCCGCAAATTAGCCATTTTGTAAAAGAAACCTGCGAGCAATTTAATGTACGTTATAATGAGTTCCCAACTGTACTTAGTGCAATTCGCTCCCACATTCAACAATTAAAGTATACCGGAGTGTAAATTTGAAGTATGAAAGAATTTTTTCGTAAACTTTCACCTTAACTATCAAGCATTTACATATTTTTCATACAAAGATTCGTATTTTGTCTATTTTTTTATATATTTGCCTATCGTAACATTATCGTAATATTATACTAACAATTATGAAAACAAAAGTACTTTCGAAATTATTTTCTACAATTGCCCTTATGGCAGTTTCGTGCGTAGGCTATGCACAAATACAAACATTAACCTATACGGATTCGTTTAGATTAAATATTGCTTCAACTGCTGCACAAAAAACTACTTGGGATAATTATAGAGCCACACTAACAGCTAACCATTGTTGGACTTCAGTTCAAATAAAAGGAACATTTAGCGCTTTGGGAAAAACAACTTCCGACCCTGCTACAGTTGCATCAATTGCTGCTGCACTAAGATCCGGATCAGCCGGTAGTTTTACATTTGGTGCAAATACTTGGCGTGTTGGTACTTGTGGCACAGGTATTGAATTGTCTTGCAATTCAAATATTTGTAATTGTATAAATCCGGCTTATTCAATCCGTCCGGGTGGTTTAAGTACAATTTGGGGTGGTGTTGCTACTACCAATTGTAATGCTCCAACCCAGCGAATTACTGTTGTTTTTAGTTACTTCGGCACCCCATCACCGACACCTGTTGCAGGTAATACTTCGGTTTGCGAAAACTCAACTCACGTTTATACTTGCGATACTGTGCTTGGAGCTACCTCATATAATTGGTCAGTTCCTCCTGGTGCAACAATCCTGTCTGGTCAAACTACTACTACTTTAACTGTAATTTATGGTGGGCCTGTTGTAAGTCAAGTTTCTGTATTTGCTGATGGACCCTGTGGACCAGGAGTTATTGCTACAAGACCCGTACAAGTTTTCCCTTACCCAGTTATTGTTATGGCTAATTTCCCAGGAACCTGTGACAATGTTGCTCCATTTGCACTTACCGGTGGGCTACCTCTAGGAGGTACTTATTCAGGAAACGGTGTTGCCGCAGGAATATTTGATCCAATTGCTGCAGGACCGGGAACTCATTTAATAACATATACAGTAAGTGCTAATGGATGTACTTCTAATTTAGGACGTAACATTACCGTTTACTCTGCAACACCTTGTGTGTTAAGCCCATTTGTTACAAATTGCAGTTATACTGCAGCCTATCCGTTAACAGGAGGGTTGCCTGTAGGTGGCGTTTACTCGGGTAATGGTGTTGTTCCTGGACAAATGTTTAACCCTGCTGCAGCTGGTGTAGGTTCTCATTTAATTACTTACTCTTATCCAAGTCCTTACGGATGCATTTCTACTGATACGCAACGTATTGTTGTAAATCAATCTGCTACTGTTACAATGAGTCAGTTAAGTCCTGTTTGTGTAGACGCAAACGCTTATGCTTTATCGGGAGGTTTACCACTTGGTGGTACTTATTACGGTAACGGTGTTTCAAACGGAATGTTTAATGCAATGGCTGCAGGAGTTGGAACGCATACTATTACTTATATATTTGCAGATACCACTACATGTACAGATACTGCAATTACTACTATAACCATTTACCCTTTACCACTTGTTACACTATCTGAAATGAGTGCAATGTGTGAAAGCGAAGCGGCCATTTTATTAAATGGCGGAGCACCGGCAGGAGGAGTTTATTCCGGTACTGGTGTGAATGCAGGTATGTTCGCCCCGGCTGTTGCAGGCCAAGGTGGTCACACGATTACATACACATACACGGATGGAAACGGATGTGTTAACAGTTCATATCAAACTGTAATAGTATTACAAGCACCAACAATAACTTTTCCTGTTTTTGCTCCAAGTACTGTTTGTATGGACGCTGCCAATGTTCAAAATCAAGTAAGTTTAAACAGTGCATTGCCTGCGGGTGGTAATTATATCGGAAGCGGTGTGGTTGCCAACATCTTCTACCCTGCTATAGCGGGTGCAGGTGCACATGTTGTTACATACATTTATACAAATGGTTTTGGTTGTACTGACTCTGCTCAACGTACCATAACAGTTACAAACTGCACAGGTGTTGAAGAAGGACTTGTAGCTGTATCAGCTCAAGTATTCCCAAATCCAAACAACGGTGATTTTACTTTATCTATTGATTTAAACACTACTCAAAATGTTAGTTTAACAATGAGCAATGCATTGGGTCAGGTAATTTACCAATCAGAACAAAAATTAGCAGAGGGTAATTCTAAATTGAACCTTTCTATTAAGGATCAACAAGCAGGTATTTACTTTATGCAAGTTAAGACTGATAAAGGCTTAACCGTAAAAAGAATTATACTGGAATAAATAGAATTCTAGATTCTTATTATAAAGAGGCTTCGAAATATCGAAGCCTCTTTCTTTTTATGCTAATCTATTTATTGTCTAATTGAAAGAATATTGTATCTTTGCAGTCCTAAAAATTAAAAACAAAAAAATTAATACCGATGTACTTAACAACAGAAGTTAAAAAAGAAATTTTCAAAAAACACGGAAAGGCAGAAACCAACACCGGTAATTCAGAAGGCCAAATAGCATTGTTTACTTTTAGAATTAGCCATTTGACAGAGCATTTGAAAAAGAACAAACACGATGTAAATACCCAAAAATCGCTTATAAATTTAGTAGGTAAAAGACGTAGCTTATTGGATTACTTAAAAGCTACCGAAATTGGTCGCTACAGAGCAATCATAAAAGAACTAGACTTACGTAAATAAACATTTGCGTATCCAATAAAAGGCAATCGTTGATTGCCTTTTGTTTTTTTATAGAAATCATAAACACAATAAATATAAACCCTGTGCAAGCCTAAAGATGAAACTTGCGCTACAATTAAATTAAAATGTCAATAAAAGCAATTACAAAAACATTTGATATGGGCGATGGTCGCCAAATATCACTTGAAACAGGCAAGTTAGCGAAACAAGCTGATGGCTCGGTGGTATTAAAAATAGGCGACACCATGTTGCTTGCTACCGTTTGTTCAAACAAAGACGCCAAAGAGAATATGGATTTCCTACCTCTTTCGGTTGATTATCAAGAAAAATATGCTGCCGTAGGAAGTTTCCCGGGAGGATTTTTCAAAAGAGAAGCACGTTTATCCGACTACGAAGTATTGATTTCTCGTTTGGTAGACAGAGCTATTCGTCCATTATTTCCAGACGATTACCATTCTGATACACAAGTATTAATTTACCTTATATCATCCGATTTAGAAACAATGCCCGATAGTTTGGTTGCATTAGCTGCTTCGGCTGCTATAACTGTATCCAACATTCCATTTAACGGACCCATATCTGAAGTAAGAGTAGCACGCATTGATGGCAAATTTGTAATCAATCCTACACGAACTGAATTGGCAAATGCCGATTTAGAATTAATCGTGTCTGCTTCTATTAAGGATATTAATATGGTGGAAGGTGAAATGAAAGAATGCTCGGAAGCCGATATGCTTGCTGCCATTAAATTTGCACACGAAGCAATTAAAATACAATGTAAAGCACAATTGGAATTAGCTGAAATGGTGGGTGCAGGTACTAAAAGAGAATACTGCCACGAGAAAAGCGATGCTGAATTAAAGGAAGCTATTCAAAAAGCTTGTTTCGATAAAGTTTATGCCATTGCTAAAACTGGTAACGACAACAAAAATATCCGCAAAAAATTATTTGCTGCAGTAAAGGAAGAATTTGTTGCAACGCTTAGCGAAGAAACTAAAAAAGAAAAAGCCTTTTTAATAAACAAGTATTTTCACGATACCGAAAAAGACGGTGTGAGACAATCGGTATTAAATGAGCGTACCCGCTTAGATGGCAGAAAATTAGACCAAATACGACCTATTTGGAGCGAGGTTGATTACTTACCAAGAGCACACGGTTCGGCTATTTTTACCAGAGGTGAAACACAATCACTTACTACGGTAACCTTGGGTACCAAACTTGACGAGCAAATCATTGACGGTGCTTTTATAGATGGGAAAAATAACTTTTTATTGCACTATAACTTCCCGCCCTTTTCAACGGGTGAAGTAAAACCAATGCGCGGAACTGGACGCAGAGAAGTAGGACACGGTAACCTTGCGTTGAGAGGATTAAAGAAAGTAATGCCCGCTGAAAATCCATATACCATTCGTATTGTTTCAGACATATTGGAGTCAAATGGATCATCGTCAATGGCAACTGTATGTGCAGGAACATTGGCATTGATGGATGCAGGCATTAAAATTACAAAACCGGTTGCAGGTATTGCAATGGGATTAATTACCGACCACACATCTGGCAAGTACGCAGTGCTTTCAGATATTTTAGGTGACGAGGATCACTTGGGTGATATGGACTTTAAAGTTGTAGGAACACGCGATGGTATCACTGCTTGTCAGATGGACATAAAAGTAGATGGACTGTCCTACGAAGTATTAACACAAGCATTGGAACAAGCGAAAGCAGGCAGGTTGCACATTTTAGGTGAAATGAGCAAAACCATTACCGAAGCGCGCGAAGATTACAAACCATTTGTACCACGCATTATTAAACTTGAAATTCCGAAAGAATTTATTGGAGCAGTAATAGGGCCGGGAGGAAAAGTAATACAAGAAATGCAACGCGAAACAGGTACCACCATTAGCATTACTGAAGTAGGCGACATTGGAGTAATTGAAATTGCTTCGGCCGACAAAGCTTCCATTGATGCTGCAGTTGCTAAAATTAGAGGCATAGTGGCTATACCTGAAGTAGGTGAAGTATACAAAGGAAAAGTAAAATCAATAAAAGACTTTGGTGCTTTTGTTGAATTTTTACCGGGCAAAGAAGCTTTGTTGCACATATCTGAAGTTAGCTGGGAACGTTTAGCAACTATGGAAGGTGCATTAAAGGAAGGTGAACTGATTGATGTAAAATTAATTGGTACCGACCCTAAAACGGGTAAGTTTAAATTATCGCGTAAAATATTATTGCCGAAGCCCGAAGAAAAAGCCAACGCATAATATTTAAATTATAAATTAAAAAGGGGGGCGAGGTTTACACTCGCCTCCCTTTTTTGTGTTTGGCTATTTCTAAACTAAGGAAATAATTTGTAAATATCTTTACGATGAATAACTCTCGCAAAAAGAACTTTCTGATTCTCATAAAAAAAACCTACTCTATAATCGCCTATTCTAACACGGTAAGCAGACTTATGACCAACCAGTTTTTTGAGATTAGGAATAGCATTTAAATTTTGAGATGACTCAAACAATTGTATTAATTTAATTAAATTCAACTTAATGGATTTTTGACTTATACTATCAATATCCTTTGAGAATTTACTTGAAAACTCTACTTGCATTAGGATTTAAGCTTTAGCAGAATAGTTTCTCTACTAACCTTTTTTGTCTTATCAACCGCTTTCAGCATTTTAGATAAACCAATATCCTCTAACTCTTCGGCAGTCATTGTTGAAGTTGTAATTCCGAGTTTTTTTAACAAATCGTTAATAAACTTAAACTCCGTTTCACTCCGAGGTGTTATTACCATTGCTTTCATACTACAAATATACTAAATAATAGAATATGTTGATTTTTGGAAATATCTAAGGTGTATCAGGGCCGAACGTGAAGAAAATGTACAGTGTACATTTTTAGTGAAGGAGCCAGCTTGCGGGAGAGCACGATGTTCTAGAATCTTTAATTTGCATTATACTTCGGTACATCGTAGATTTACATTCAGAAAAAGCAGAAATGTATATTTATAAATGTTAGGGCCCTGGGTTCGAATCCCAGCGGGATCATCGATAATTAATAGCATATGGTCGCTATAGCCGATCCAATCGTTGTAATCTCCTATTTCAACAGATTTTAATTTCTCATTAAATTTTCTTGACGCAAAACAGTAATCAATATGATATGGTTTATTTATGTTTCGATGCATAAAAAAAGTTGGGTGGACTTCAGTCCCATGCTCCAAAGAAAAATAATTATGATATAAACTAAATACAAGCATTTCTTCAAGGAAATTAACGACATCCGTATGGTTTCCAACCCTTCTTTTTTTGTCCAGTGGACTCCACCGATCATAAATTCTGCCATTTAATCCGCAAAATATCCTACCTATTTTTACATCGAGTGGAGTCGGAGGGGTTCGAACCCCCGTTTTTCCCTATTACATTCATCTTTCTGCTTTTTCTGAATGTAAATCTACGATGTATCGTAGTATATTACAAATTTAACCAGTATAACGCAAATTATTAAGTATTAGCCAAGCTTTTAGCTTTTTCCTTGGGCTTCACTTTCTTTTTAAGGACTCTACAACCGGAGCATTGAACACAATCAGCACATTTGTTGCCTTTCACCCTATCGCAAACCGCTTTTTTAACCCTTACTCGTACATCAAAGTCAAGAGGTATGTCAAAATAAACTTCGTAAGGCGTTCGAGGGCGGTGTTTGTAATGTGGTCTTAACTTATTATAATCCTCCACCACCCATTTTAAATAATCACTGAGTGCTTTTATACTTTCAAATTTTCGATTTTTTAAATACCTGCCTTTCACGGTGCGGTGTATTGCTTCCACAGGAGAATTGGAAAAGCGTATTTCCTTCAAGGCCCTAATCTTGGTAATTTTGTGCTTTGTTAATTTACTTATAAAGGCATCAATGTATTGGTTGTGGTTTTCTTTTCCACCATCGGTAACCAAGAAACTGTGCTTTTGTTTTGGGTGTTTCATTATTACTTTTAATGCATTGCCAAGGGATTTTTTCACAATATCAAATGTATTGGATTCCGCTACGTGATAGCCAAGTATCATTTTTGAATAATTATCCATCACAAAACTGATGAAAACCATTTTCCCATCAATGATTGGATAATAGGTTGTATCCACGTGTAAATATTCGTTGGAGCAAGTGGCATTAAGACCAACCGTTTTACGAAATTTTTTAACTAATTTTTTAGTAATGCCCCACAGCTTGGCGTATTTATACCAACTGTACAAACTTGCAACCATGTCCTTTTTACGCAATGCATCAGCTTGCAAGGAGCAAATTGGCCAATGATCGGTTTCGGGGTTTGTTAAAATTGCTTTTATTTTTTGTATTTCTTTTAGTTGTAATTGTTGCGGATGTCGTTTTACACACAATTGCGTATATGAATCAAAACATTCGAAACGCGATTCCAATACCCATTGATAATACAAAGGTTTTGATAGATGAATTAACTTAAGCGTTCTATCCAGTCCGAACTGATTTTTTAAATAATTTACTGCCGTAAGTATTTTAAATTGTGCTGCTTTATTGTTTCGTGCTGTTTTTACCAGTGGCAAAATTATATGCGACAATGTTAGCCAAGACCTTCCTAAACTAAGGAGCCTGCTTTTTAAGCGATTGTTTTCGCTTTCCAATTCAAAGCATTTAAAGGCATCGCTAAAATGGTATCGGAATTCGTGTCCGAGGTAATTTCCATAATTTGTTTTGCGCCAAGAGGAAATAGTTGAGTAGGGGATTTTTTTCCTGAAATCTAGTGGCAATAGCTGTTCTCTGCCAATGGCATACAAGAACACAACGGAGCTGTCGTATTTGTTTTTCATTGCTAGTTTTTAAAACAAAATTATTTGTTTTAAAAACTAGCTTGGGGCTTTCATCTAATTTTTGTAAATTTGAATGCTAAACATAAATGAAAATGACTAGTACAGCTATAAAAAAACAATTCGATGGTTATTTACCTCTATTATCATCTAAGCAACAAACGTTGCTATTAGAAATGGTAAAAAGCTTTTTAAATGTTGATAAAGAAAATAAGCGAATTTCAAAAAAACAATACAACAAAGAAATCAATGATGCTGTAAGCCGAATTGAAAAAGGAGATTTTGTAACACATCAAAATGCACTTAAAGAATTATCTAAGTGGTAAAGAATAAATCCTTTAAAATTATTTGGGATAAACAAACACTCGATAATTTTAAAGAAATCCTTACTTTCCTGTCGAAACAAAGCAGTCAAGCTCCTAAAATTGTAAAAGAGGGTATTCTATCTCGATTAGATATTATAAAAACAAATGCTCTTATTTGTGAACTAGACAAGCTGAAAGATAATCCTAATAAAGAGTTCCGAGCATTCACACTATATAGTTATAGAATTACCTACCAAATAAAACCTGAAAGATCGGAAATTAGAATTGTAAGAATTGTTCATACCAGCCGTGAACCTCTTGGTTATTAAACCACCTTTGCTAAAGACTATTGACTAGAGACTAAATACTCCAAACTACCCCACCCTTTGCTTCACCACCTCGTACAATAGCACACCGCAGGCAACCGAAACATTCAAGGATTGTATTTCGCCCAGCAAAGGAATTTTTGCCTTGTGGTCGCAGAGTTTTAGGTATTCGCCCGAAATGCCATCTTCCTCGGAGCCCATAATGATGGCAGTAGGTTGTGTGAAATCGAGGGAATAATAATAATCATCGGTTTTTTCGGTGCAGGCAACAATTTGCACACCGCTTTCCTTTAAAAAAATGATGGTGTTTTTTAAATTCTCTTCGCGGCAAACGGGAATAAGTTGCAAGGCTCCTGCCGAAGTTTTTACGGCATCGGCATTTATTTGTGCCGAGCCACGCGTTGGAATAATAATGGCATTAACCCCACTGCATTCAGCCGTACGGCATATAGCGCCAAAATTGCGCACATCGGTTACCTTGTCTAAAATAAGCAATAATGGAACAGCACCTTTTTCGTAAATGCCGGGCAATAAATTCTCGATATTGTAAAAAGTAATTTCTGAAAGAAAACAAATAACACCCTGGTGATTTTTTCCTGTTATTCTATCTAACTTTTCAATGGGCACAAATTGGTGCGGAATGTTTCCATCGGTTATAAGCTTTCTAAGTTCAGCAAACAGCTCATTGTTAAGACCTTTTTGAATGAATATTTTGTCTACTTCCTTGCCTGCACGTATGGCTTCAATGGCAGTACGTGTGCCAAAAATAAAATTACTTTTTTCCTTCTTTATCATCGTTTTTAAAAATACTAAAATTTACTTTGCCATATGTTCTTGATTCATAAAAAAAAGGAAGTGCCGATAGTTTTGTTTTGTCGGAATGCTCTATGATGAGCCATCCTCCAATGTTCAACAATTTTTTTTCAAAAATTATTTCTGCGACACTTTCAATCTTTTCCATTTCGTAGGGAGGGTCGGCAAAAATAATATCAAATGTAAAAGGTGTAGATTTCAAAAACTGAAACGCATCGTATTTTACTACTTTGATGTTTGCTAATCCAAACTTCTCGGCTGTTTCCTTTACAAAGGAAGTGCATTTGAAATTATCGTCCACTGCCGTTATTGCTTCTACCCCTCGGGATGCAAACTCGTAACTGATATTGCCTGTTCCGCAAAATAAATCAAGTACGGTTAATCCGTCATAGTCAATGTGGTTGTTGAGTATGTTAAACAGGCTTTCTTTGGCAAAATCAGTTGTAGGGCGTACAGGCAAATTGGTAGGCGCAACAATGGAGCGCCCTTTTAATTTTCCGCTTATTATACGCACAAGTACTGACTTAATACATTATAATAAAAATGATTGGCTACGGTATTAAAACCATAGCTGTATTCTATTTGCTCGGGTCTGCGAATAAAAGATACCGTACGAATATACTTGTGAAGGATGGAATAGATGGCGGAATTCTTTTCTATCTCACCACACAACACCAACTCTTGTTCTTCGGGATTCATATTCAGTTGTTCGTAAACAAACAGCACGTAGTAAATAAAATCTTCGGTGGACTGGTATTTGAAGGAATTAAAAAAGAGTAATTTTTTTCCTTGTGTTACTATCAATTCGAAATGCGATGCTTGAATGTGCACCGTTACTTTTTTTGCCGTTGCATTTTTATGTTGCAATACCAGCAAGTCGATAAGGCTGGATGATTGGTGTTTAATGGTTACTTTTTTAAACAAGGATTCCACTGCAGTAAGTACTTTTTTAGGAATGGCAAACAATAACACGCTGTCGGTATTTTTTAACACATCGTGCAAAATAACTTCCTCCGCTTTATCAATCGGGTGATTAAAATTTAAATAAATATCCTTGTTGCTTTCATCAAAAAGGGGCGCGGGCACCAAGGTAAACCTGCTTGTTATAAATCCTACACCGATGCTTTTGTAGGAATAGCGCAAAAAATCGTTGGTTTCAACAAGGTGCTTTAACTCGCTTATTAGCGTTTCAAATCCAAGCACTTTTTTAAGCGTATAGCTTTGAAGAAATACATACTTGTTTCGTTTTGCATCAACGGCAGCAAAGGATAGGCTATCGTATCCCATTTCAATGGCTAAATGACAGCCCGCTGCATTTTCTTTCGTGAATGTTTCATCACAAATGCTAATAACTGAAAAATGATTGTCGACCGTGCTTGTCATCCTTACTGCAAAAATAGAATTTTAGCGCTTACGCTTTAACATAATTGCTTTTAATTCGTAATTTTGATACGTATATGGCAAGTCTGTTAACCGAGAATATTAAAATATCCCTTTCCTCAATTAGAAGCCAGTTACTGCGTACCGTATTAACCGTACTGATAATTGCCATAGGAATTACTGCATTGGTAGGCATTTTAACTGCCATCGACTCCATAAAACAATCAATCAACAATAATTTCACGAGTATGGGCGCGAATACCTTTACCATTCGTAACCGCGAAATGAGCATACGTATTGGTAAAAATGGAAAAAGACCGAAAAGATTCAGAAATATTACCTATGATGAGGCAATTGCATTTAAGAACCAATTTCAATTTCCTTCTTTCACGTCAGTTTCAACAATGGCAAGCGGTGCATCAACGGTTCGTTACCTATCAAAAAAAACAAATCCCAATATACAGGTGTTTGGTGGGGATGAAAATTATGTGGTAACATCAGGCTACGACCTCCAAAGCGGCAGGGCTTTTTCGATGCAAGAAATTCAGTACAATTCGCATGTAGCCATTATTGGTGACGAACTAAAAAACACTTTGTTCGGCTCTTCAATAAACCCATTTAACAAAATTATTTCCATTGGAAGCGGTAAATACAAAGTAATTGGAGTACTTAAACCCAAAGGCAGCAGTATAGGCTTTGGAGGTGATAAAATTAGCATTGTGCCATTGGGAAATGTAAGGCAGTATTTCGGTAAAGACCAAATGAATTATGTTATCAATGTACAGAGCAGAAGTCCGAAACAAATGGACATTGCCACAGGAGAAGCTACAGGTGTATTCAGAAAAATAAGAAAAGTGACAATCGGGGAAGAAACCAATTTTGAAATAATAAAGAGTGACAGTCTTGCCAACATTTTAATAGATAACATAAAATATGTTACCTGGGCTGCTACCATTATAGGATTTATAACATTAATTGGTGCAGCCATAGGGCTAATGAACATAATGCTTGTTTCGGTTACTGAACGTACGCGGGAAATCGGTATTCGAAAATCCTTGGGCGCTACGAGAGAAATTATTAAAAAACAATTTTTAATTGAAGCAATAGTAATTTGTCAAATGGGTGGCTTTTTAGGAATTGTGTTTGGAATAGGAATAGGTAATTTAATATCCCTCCTAATTGGTTCGGGCTTTATAATACCCTGGATATGGATTATTACCGGAATTATTATTTGTTTGGTAGTTGGATTGGCAGCAGGAATTTATCCTGCCATAAAAGCCAGTAAATTAGACCCGATTGAAGCATTACGGTTTGAATAATTGACATTATATAGACCTTATGAAAAAAACAATTATACTGTTTCTGTTTAGCATATTATACTTTAGCAATACTGTTAAAGCTCAGTTTATACAAGGATTTGGACTTACGGGAGGACTAACTTACTGCAATCAAAAATTAAAGATTGATAGCACGGGAGATGCTTTAAAATACAAATACCGATTTGGTGGTAATACCAGTATTTTTGTTGAATACATCAATCATCCTTACGTTCATATGGTAACTGAATTACAATTTAACCAAAAGGGAGCAAGGGATAAAATAACGAATACACGTTACCGCGTAAATTATTTCTCGTTCAATAATTTTGTAAAACTGCGACAAGAGCTATACGATGTAACGCCATATATTCTTGCGGGACCCAGAATAGAATACCATTTTAATTCTGCACCAAGATTGCCTTACAAATTATTCCACTTAACGGCATCCATAGGAACGGGAATAGAGTTTTTGTATTGGAAAGCCTGGGTTCCTTTTGTGGAAGCACATTGGAATCCTGATGTGATGAAAGCTTACAGAGATGATTTTTATACGCGCAGGCACAATGCTTATGAACTTAGAGTAGGAATAAAGTATGTTCCAAGAAAAGCTGCAAATTGTCCGAAAGTTTATGTAAAGTAAGAGGTGTTGGTAAGATAACAAAGAGTGAATAACTTAGAAACGAAATCACACTTATATGTCTTGCTGCTTGATTCCTGATTCTTGCTTCTTAGAATGATAAATATCAATGGCTACAATGGCTGCAATAAATCCCCAAAAAGGAACTGCGGCTTTATCGGTATCCAAAAAATTATTAAGGGAACCGTGTATTACATAAGTTAGTAATCCTAAAAATAGTACTACCAACAATAATTTCATTTCAGATTTCCCCATTGAATTGTACAAAATAACCACTCGGTAAATAACAATACCAAGTATTAGTATAAATGTTAGCGAGCCCAGTATTCCCGACTCACAAAGTGGTCCGATGTACTCGCTATGCGCATTTCCCTTTTCGCCAAAATCGGTACTGATAATTGTTTTCTCATACGATAATTGATAGGGGGCATATTTAAACTGATAGGTGCCGGGTCCCCAACCAAAAACAGGACGTTCTTTAAACATTTTAAAAGCAGCGTGCCAACGATTTACACGCTCAAGATTTGAGGCATCGGATGAAATATTTGAAATCGACTGAACGTGTTTAGAAATATCATCGGATGAATCTTGCCTGTTTTTTTCTAATTTCATAACAAGCTGTTCTTGAAAAGTAAAAAACAATAATACCAATGCGCTAAAAGTAATTGCTAGGGTTCGGAACTTTATTTTCAGTTCCAATACAATGTATACTCCAAATACCATAAACAAGCTAAGCCAAGCTGCGCGCGTGTAGGATAAAATAATGGCAAGTGTGTGAATTACAATTAACAGAGATGTGACAAATTTTATGTAAAATGAATAACTGCTGTTGTAAACAAAACCTATCAATATTGGAAAAAACATAGCGAGTATAGCGGCATACGATGTATGGTCATTGAAAAAAGGATTCATTACCCAATGTGCAGGTTTATGATCAAAGCCATACATACTATGATGAATAATGGTATAAATAGCAACTCCTGTAAGGGGAATAATGTATATCCAAATAAATCGCTTTATGTTTCCGTAATTTTCAAACAACTGACTTCCTACAAAATAAAAAGTGATGATGAACCATAATTTAACAAGCAAGTATTTAAAAGAAACCATTGGCATAATACTAGTAAAACACGTAATAAAAATCCAACATAAATGAGCAATAATAGCAATGGTAACAGGATGGTACAATAATTTTTTATCAACGGGGTTTTTCTCGAAAAACAATTTCATAAAAAACATCACCATCACTCCAAATATAAAAGGCTCTGTGGGAAGACTCACGCCAATATTAAAATCCTGGTGCTTTATAATTATGGAAAGTGGTGTAGTAAAAACAATAAACCACATTAGCTTATCGAGCGAAAAAAAGTAAAACAGTACTAGCAATAAAGCAAAGGGAAGCAATACAAACCAGAATACTTCAAAATATAAAAAGGCAGCATTGGCGATAATAAATATTGCAGCCAATGCATATACCCATTTTAATTTTTGGCTTTGTAGCATTGCTTATGTGAGTAAAAACTATTTTACCTGTTGTAGCCTTTTAAAGTTCTCCATAATGATAATGGACAAAACAGCAAACAAGACAGAAGCCATTGTTGACACTACAACAATTAGCCAACGGATAGGGTATGATTTTTTTTCAGCCTTGTATGCATTGTTTACAATAAATTTACTTGGCAAAGATTGCTCAGCATCTACACGCGCCTCTTCGTATTTCGTTTTGAGTATGGTATATTGTTTTAACTGATTTTCTAATTCCTCACGCAATGAAACATAAGAACCACCGTATTGAGAAAGCACTTGCATTTTCTCCTCTAATTGCTTGGCTCCTTTTTCGTTCCCTTTAGCTAATGCCATTGCATACTGTTCGTTAAATGCTGCCGATTGTGTTTCATAGTCATTAATGCCCAATTGACGCAATACTTTCAATGAATCATTCAACGCCTTTATCTCTGCTTTCATACTAAAAAAAGATCTTTCAACAATTCTTAAACCATCCACTGCACGTGCGTGCGTCATAATGGTTTTTGTAGAGTCTAACAATGCTGCAATATCATTGGCAATGTCTGCTGCCATTTGAGGATCTTTATCCATTACCGTAATTTTTACCGATAAGAATTCAGTACGTTCAAAACTAATGTTGCTATCGTACTCCTTAAATAAATTGGTGTATTTGTATTTATCACCGTCATCAATTTTGTAATGGTGTACCAAATCAAATTTCTGACATACACGTGAACGGATGTTATCGGAATTTAATATTTGAAGCAATTGTTCGGACTCCTCTTCCTCACCAAAACTAAGAATATCCTCGTGCCCAACAGCATTGTCGTTTAACAAAGCTTTGGAAATAGAGTTGGTTTGTGTAGGAAACATGATTACCGTTGATTTAAACTTTGGGGTAATGGTGTAGGAAACAATAGCCGATATTGCTGCCGCTGATGCTGCAATAACTAGCAACACTTTTCTCCATTTATAAATAAAGGCAACAAGATTAGTTGAATCGAAATCTGAATTGTTATTTAACGGTGTATTCATATTTGTTATTTTAAGGGTACAAAATTAAGAATTTATTATGTATCATTTTTTATTACGTTGTATAATGCTTTTAAATTTATTAGCCGTATTGTGAACGCAAAAAGTGTACTCATTATTGCCATGATTAAAAATTTTATAATCCAATTATTTACAGGCACTTTTAAGGACACATAATTAAATAAAATCACACCCATAATAAATACAAAAAGGGTAATTAAAAAACGATAATTCATCTTAAATTTAAATACCTTTTGACAAAGGTATACCTGAAATAATGCAGTAATAAATTGTGTAATTAAACTTGAAAGTGCTGAACCATAAGCCTTATAGAGCGGTATTAAAAATATGTTTAACACAATATTGAGTACCATTCCAATACTTGCCATAATGTTTAGTTGCATTAAATTACCATTAGCAGTAAGCAGTGTCCCAAAAACATAGGTGATTGATATTGCTATAAAACAGGACATAAGTACACCAAAAACTTTTGCCGATTCATCAATGTGGTTGGTATTCAATAATTCCATTATATAATTGCTGTAAAAAAAAGAGCCAACGGCTACTATTATCGACCCAAAAGCTAAAATCGAATAGGAAAGTTTAACAAGCTTGTCTACATTGTGTTTTAATTTTATCATTCTTGAAAACATTGGAAGCAATAAACCTGCAAATAAAAATGCAATCATATTGACAGAATCAAGCAACCTGTATGCCGAAACATAAATGGAAGTTTGCGCCTTTCCATCGGGCAGCATTCGTTCCAACATCACTGTGTCTATTCTGTTATAGAAGGTCATAAGCAACACGAGTACAGCATACGGATAACTCTTTTTTAATACTACCAACAAAAATGTTTTGTTCCAATAAAGTCTTTTAAGTCTCGCTTTTTTAATAACGATGACAAACGTGATGCAGATGGTTGCTAAATAGGCTGCTGTTTGAGCATACACATACCACCAAATTTCGAAGGGCTGTCCTGTACTTTCTCTTCCCCACAATAAAAAGGCACATATTCCAATCATTAATGTACGGTCGAGAACAGAAATAATACTATCTGTTTTAAACAAATGTAAGCCTGCAATGTTTGAGCGTAGGTATAAAATAAAAGAAAGTAAAAACTGATTAAACCCCAATACCATAAGCATCAATAACTCATCCGAGGTGTAACCAATAATAAAACCTGCCGTTATGGTAATAATAAAATAAACGGCACCCAAGGCTGCGCGCAATAAAACAATGCTCGACAAATGCTTGTTGAGTAGGTTATTATTCTGAGCAATATTTTTGTTATTGAAATTGGTAATACCAAAATCCAATAATATGTTGAGCAACAATGAAAAACTGAAGATGGCGGAGTAGATACCGAAACTTTGTGGGCTAACCGCATTTTGCACCGATCTGTCAATACCTAATATCCAAAACGGCTTAATCAATAAATTAAGCAGCAATAGTAGGGCTAAATTGGTTATAAACTTGCGTTGCATTGTGTAAAATAGGGCATAAAAATAAGAAAATTGCTGTAAGTTGAGTTGCAATCGGTCGATTAATGAGGATAAAGCACAAGTAACTTTGTAAGTTGTTTAAAGGCATCACGAATGTTTCGTACATTTTCAAAGGAAAGCATTAACTTACCCTTTACCTCTTTCATTTTACACACATTCTGATTTTGCTGCACAAAACGCAACAAGTTCGTAAATGTATCGGATTGATAGTAAGGTGAATTAGAGTTTGAGATAAAATGGCCTACTAAACGTTGATTTTTTAGAATAATTTTTTCAAAGCCCAACTGTTTTGCTAACCACCTCAATCGGATAGCATTGATAAGCTCCAACACCGATACCGGAATTGGACCAAAGCGATCAATCAGTCCGTTCTCGAACTTCATTAAGACTTCTTCCTTTTCAATATCGTCCAACTCCTTGTACAAACTCATTCTCTCCGCAATGTTCTGTACGTAATCCGTTGGAATTAATATTTCTAAGTCGGTATCCATTTGGCAATCTCTCACATACATTGAGCCGATTTGACTTTTTCTTATGTCAACAGACTGCTGCTCATTTTCTGCAAAAACATCTTTAAAATCAGACTCCTTTAGTTCTTGAATGGCCTCGTCCAATATTTTCATATACATTTCAAAACCAATTTCACTAATAAAACCACTTTGCTCTGCACCCAATAAATTACCTGCACCGCGTATGTCTAAATCGCGCATAGCAATATTAAATCCGCTTCCCAATTCCGAAAATTCTTCAATGGCTTTCAAGCGTTTTCTCGCCTCTACTGTAAGCGTTGAGGCAGGAGGAGTTAATAAATAACAAAATGCTTTTTTATTGGAACGCCCTACCCTACCTCTCATTTGGTGCAAATCACTCAAGCCAAACATATGTGCTTGGTTGATAAAAATTGTGTTTGCATTTGGAATATCCAATCCCGATTCGATGATTGTTGTTGCCACCAAAACATCGTACTCTTCATTTATAAAACTAAGCATTACCTCTTCGAGTTTGTCACCTGGCATTTGCCCGTGACCAACCAAAACACGAGCATCAGGGCATAATCGTTGAATCATTCCGGCAACATCTATAATATTGGATACACGGTTATGAATAAAAAACACTTGTCCTCCACGCGATATCTCAAAAGAAACAGCATCTCGGATTAGCTCTTCATTGAAACTGGCAAGTTCAGTTTGAACAGGATAGCGATTGGGTGGCGGTGTGGTTATTACCGACAAATCACGGGCTCCCATCATAGAAAATTGTAGGGTACGAGGAATTGGTGTTGCTGTTAAGGTAAGCGTATCTACATTTGTTTTAAAGGCTTTTAGCTTTTCCTTTACGCCTACTCCAAACTTTTGTTCCTCATCAATAATGAGCAAACCCAGGTCTTTAAATTTAACATCCTTCCCTACAATACGGTGTGTACCAATCAATATATCTACTTTTCCTTCGCTTAATTTTTCGAGTGTTTCCTTTTGTTGTTTCGCTGTTTTAAATCGGTTTATATAATCAACAGTACAAGGAAAATCCTTTAAGCGTTCGCTAAATGTTTTATAATGTTGCAATGCAAGAATGGTAGTGGGTACCAATATTGCAACCTGCTTATTATCGGCTACTGCTTTAAAAGCAGCACGTATAGCAATTTCTGTTTTTCCGAAACCAACATCACCACAAATAAGTCTGTCCATAGGATATATATTTTCCATATCCTTCTTAACAGCTGCCGTAGATTTTTCCTGATCGGGAGTATCTTCATAAATGAATGATGCTTCCAATTCTGTTTGCATGTAGGTATCGGGCAAAAACTGAAACCCCTTCTGCGACCTTCTTTTTGCATACAACTGAATTAAATCAAAAGCAATTTCCTTGACTTTTGTTTTTGTTTTTTGCTTTAAATTTTGCCAAGTATTTGTTCCCAGTTTATTTATTTTCGGCTCTTTCCCTTCTTGTCCGGAATACTTTGCAATACGATGCAGTGAGTGAATACTCACATATAAAATATCGTTGTCTTTATAAATTAATCGAATAGCTTCTTGCTGTTTCCCATTCACATCTATTTTTTCAAGCCCGGCAAAACGCCCCAAACCGTGGTCAATGTGGGTTACAAAATCACCGGGATTCAAACCTTGTAACTCTCTTATGGTAAGCGCTTCTTTGGATTTACTGAATCCTGTTTTTAATTTATAGCGGTGATAGCGATTAAAAATTTGATGGTCGGTGTAACAAGCAATTTTAAGATTATTATCAATAAAACCTTCGTGAAACGAAAGCATCACGGGTGTCACCTCTTCCACCGAAAGATGTTCATCACCTTCAATTTTTACATCTTCAATGATGGCATAAAAACGCTCCACCTGCTTGGCTGTATCGGCAAATAAAAGATTCTTGTATTTTCTTTTGGAATTATTTTTTAAGTCATGAAGAAGTAGCTGAAAATTTTTATTGAAACTAGGTTGCGGTGAAAAATTGAAATTAATTTCAACTGCATTTTTAAAATAGCTGCCCAAGCTGAATTCAATAACCGTATGATTGGATAGCTGATGGACTGTTTCTTGCTCATCTAAATAAAGTTCTTCGGGTTTTAATTGCTCAATAATAGAATGGTGTTGTGCATATAATTTCTGTGCCTCAATAAACTCCTTGTCTGTTTTCCCTAATAGCAAGGCAGTATTGTGTAACCAAAAGATGGTGTTGGAAGGCATATACTCAAAAAACGATTCACGCTTTTCCACCAACAATCGATCCTGCACATTGGGAATAATGTTTATACGTAAGTGTTTCGCAACCGATAATTGAGATGTAGTATCGAATGAACGTATAGAATCTACTTCATCGCCAAACATTTCCACACGATACGGATAATCGTTGGAGAATGAAAATATATCTACTATACCCCCTCTTACGGCATACTGACCAGGTTCATACACAAAATCGACACGCTCGAATTTATACTCAAACAACAAATCGGTAATGAAATCGATGTTTACTTTTTCGCCTTGTGATAAGGTTAGTGTATTCTCAGTAAGTAATTTTTTAGTAGTAACCTTTTCTATGATGGCTTCGGTATAGCTCACAACTACAATGGGAGCAGAAGAAGTATTCATTTTATTGAGCACTTCGGCACGCAACAAAACATTGGCATTATCGACCTCCTCTACATCGTATTTCTTTTTGTAGGATTGTGGCAGAAAAAAAACTTGTTTCTCTTCCAGTAAATTTTGTAAATCGTTGTAAAAATAAATTGCTTGCTCCTTGTCGTCCAGCAAAATTAATTGCGACTGCTGTGTATGCAGGTGCACGGCAGTCACAAAAAAAGAAGGAGAAGAACCAATGAGTCCGCTTAGCTTAATAGAAGTTTGATTTGTTGCGCGAATTGCATTAACAAGTACAGCAGTTTTAGGATGTTCGGCATAGGCCGAAAACAGTTCTTTTATGGTCATAACAACATATCAAAAACGCTGTAAACTATTTTCACAGCGTTCTTTTGCATCATTGTATTCTTGTTCCGTAATAACAACCCAACGGCTTTCTTCATTTAACAACATATCGTTAATGAAATTTCGGTCGGGTAAAATTTTCGCAGCAAAGGTAGTATAAGAATACTTACTGACAACAATATTAAGCTCTTCGAAAAGAACAAGAGAACTTATTTTAAAATAAGTACGGTTATGCGCGTACTTTCGATACTGCGGGAAGGACCCTTGAAAAAATGACATCTTTACAAGGGGCGCGCATAGGCTGCTATATCCTTATCGGAAATAGTTTTATCGCACAATATAATAAGGCGCTCCACCACGTTGCGAAACTCACGAATATTTCCGGTCCAGTTTAATTTTTGTAGTTCTTTAACTGCCTCTTTGCTGAATAATTTAGGAGCAATACCGTGTTCTTCACAAATGGTATTCATAAAATGCTCGGCAAGTAATGGAATATCTTCTTTACGCTGACTCAAAGATGGAACGTGAATAAGTATAACACTTAAGCGGTGGTATAAATCCTCTCTAAAATTCCCCGCAGCTATTTCCTTTTGCAAATCTTTGTTAGTAGCTGCCAATACACGCACATTTACTTTTATCTCTTTGTCGCCACCCACCCTGCTTATTTTATTTTCCTGTAAAGCACGCAATACTTTTGCTTGTGCCGAAAGGCTCATATCACCAATTTCATCTAAAAATATGGTGCCACCTTCTGCTTGTTCAAATTTTCCTTTTCGTTGTGCTACTGCCGAAGTAAAAGCCCCTTTCTCGTGTCCGAACAATTCGCTTTCAATAAGTTCACTGGGGATGGCTGCACAATTTACTTCAACCAAAGGAGCTGCCGAACGATTGCTTTTTTCATGCAACCAACGTGCAACCAATTCCTTCCCTGTTCCATTTCCACCGGTTATCAAAACACGCGCATCTGTTGGAGCAACACGTTCAATCATTTCCTTTATTTTTTGAATGGCTTCCGAATCGCCAATCATATCAAATGTTTTATTTACTTTTTTCTTCAGCACTTTGGTTTCTGTAACCAAGGTGGTTTTTTCCATTGCATTGCGGACGGTAACCAACAAACGGTTTAAATCCAAAGGCTTTTGTATAAAATCAAATGCTCCGCGTTTTACTGCTTCCACAGCTGTTTCAATATTTCCGTGACCGGATATCATTACAATCGGAGTATCGGGTTGCAAAGCGTGTACTTTATTCAGCAACTCCAGTCCGTCCATTTTAGGCATCTTAATATCACATAAAACAATGTCGTATTTCTCTTTCTGTATCATCCCAAAACCTTCCATTCCATCTTGCGCTTCATCTACCTTAAAGCTCTCGTATTCCAATATCTCGCGCAAGGTTTTGCGGATGCTTTTTTCATCGTCAATTACTAATATTTTAGGCATAGGGTGTAGAATTATGTGTATGCGAAAGTACTAAAAGTATACAAGCAAGTTTACTGTTTTATTAATCGTTTATTAAACGATTGGTTTGCTCCACTAATATTCAACATATAAATATCATTGGGTTAAATATTAGGACCTATTGTTAGCTAAGATACAAAAATAACTTGTTAAGACAACCCTTTGCAACTTAGTAAAGCCAACACATTAAAACACACTCACAATACCAAAGTGTATTTTTGCCGAACGTATTAAAATAGGATTGTTGAGCTGTTTACCTACAGCATAGGTTAAAGTAAAAATACCGGGTTTGGTTTGAAAGTTTAGTCCTGCTCCAAAACCATATGGTCTGTCACTAAAATGACCCGATACCGTATTTTTTTCGTAATAACAACCGTTAAAGAACAATAAGAAATTGGAATTTTTTTCGAATAAATAACGGTACTCAACATTCCCGATTGCATAGATAGATGCACTGAGTGATTCTTCGTCAAAGCCGCGCAATGTATTCAAACCGCCAAAACGCAACAATTCATTTTCAAAGGTAGTTGCACCTATTAAAGCTGCCGATTTTATGCCAATGTTCACCGTTCCCTTTTTAAGAATAGGAATGAAAATATCGGAGAGCAATAAGAAATTATATTGAACCGATTTCAATTGGATGTTATCATATACCACAGGATTTATTCTCGCATTTTTAATAATATTTTTATTTCCCACACTACCCGTAGCATTAATCCGATAGCCTCTTCTGGGATTTATTCGGTAATCTAATTTTTCGTTCTTTATGCCTAATCCGTAGGAAATTATTTTAACATCGGCATAGGATGGAAGCACCGTAATGTTTTCAAAACCTTTGGTTGAAATAAGTGAAACCGTTCGATTATTAATAAACACTTTTAAATAATTACCTCCTCGCAACAAATATTGTATTCCGGCATTTTGAGTAACATCGGTAAAGGTTGTATCCTTTTTATACAACTTAAAATTTAAGTCGTTACCGAAAGGCGTATTGAGAATAAAAGGGAAATTAAATTTTGCCGTTATATCTTGCGATAGAGGTTGTAACTTTCTCCAATCAACATCAATGAGTTCACCATGATTAAATGAGTTCAACAACCTTAAATGTGCCTGACCGGTAATTAATAATTTGCCCGTTACATCGTCCGGTAAAAAACCCAAAATACCATCAAACTGATTTGCTTTTTTGTTATCGAGGTACAATATCAAACTGGTGTATTTCGGTGTAAAAACAATGTTGAAGGGTTTTATTTCCTTTAAAAATGGAATTTCTTGAATTCGGTTGTGAATAGCAGCTATTGAACTTTCTTTATAGAGGTCTTTTTCTTTAATACCGATATAATTACACACATATTTTTCGGAAATTTTTGCTCCGCCCTTAATCACAACACTGTCTATTTTTACACGTATGTTTTTTGATAAATTGAGTCGAGCAGAGATGCCGTTCTCTTGAATTTTTACACTGTCTAAAAACACAGCGGCAAAAGGATAGCCGTTATTTTCGGCATATTGTAAAGTTCGTTCTTCGAGCTTTGCCAATTGAGAAGGAGAGAATTTTTTGTTTCGATACAATCGTTCCCGAAAGCCACTTTTAACAATCATTTCCTCATCAATGCCATTGTTCTTTAAAGATGCCCAAGTGTATTTATTTCCAATAGTTAAATACGCAGTAGCGTGCAAGCTGTCCGATGACAAGGTACTATCGATGCTTGATAAGAGATAACCACTTTCGTGTAACTGAAAAATAACAGATTGTAATTGCGCATTTACTTGGTTATAGGGAACTACCTTTTTATATGCATTGAGCTTTTTAAATAAACGGGCATCTGCAACTGAATCGGAGAGCAACAATTTAATTTCACACCCTTGTTGCGCTTTCACCACAAAAGTTAGGAGGCACAAAAAGAAAAATGTTATTATTTTTAACTGCCGCAATTTATTTTTTTGTTAAGTCCCAATCAATAGGTGATTTCCCTTGCGCTTTTAATATTTCATTGGTTTTAGAAAAATGCTTGCTTCCAAAAAAAGCACCTCTCGCCAAAGGCGAAGGATGTGCCGCCAAAAGTATATGGTGTTTATTCGCATCTATAAATTCTGCCTTGCACTGGGCAAATTTCCCCCACAATAAAAAAACAAGCCCTGCTTTATGTTGAGACAAGCTCTTAATGGCAGCATCAGTAAAATTTTCCCAGCCCTTTTTTTGATGCGAACCTGCCTCATTTGCCCGAACGGTTAAAATTGCATTTAACAACAATACTCCTTGTGTTGCCCATTTTTCAAGATTGCCGGATGTAGGAATGTCGGCACCAAGGTCGTTTTTTAACTCTTTAAATATGTTAACCAAGGAAGGTGGAACTTTCACCCCCTCTGTAACGGAAAAACTTAAGCCATTTGCCTGTCCTTCATTGTGATATGGATCCTGACCGATAATTACCACTTTTACAGAATCAAAGGGTGTTTTATTAAATGCAGCAAAAATGTTGCTTGCCTTGGGATAAACGGTGAATTTCGACCTTTCGTATACCAAAAACTGTTTTAAGGCTTTAAAATAATCTTGGGAAAATTCATTTAAGAGGACATTTTTCCACCCCTGTCCCAAGCTTGTTTCTTTTATTTCGATCACCTTCAATAATATAATTTAGTACAAAGGTATCAAAGAGTAATATTTTTAATAAACAATTGGTCATTTCTTTTGGAACTTTTCAAAAAAGTTCTACTTTTGCAATAGTGTTAAATTAAAGATTGATTTATACTTACGATTAAACTTTAGACCAACGGATTATGAAAAAGACTTTTTTAATTATATTATTAGTTTCTTTTACTGCTACTTTTCTTAGTTCTTGCAAAACCTACGAACGTTGCCCTGCATACGGAAAAGTGGATACTAAAAAGTCTGAAAAATCAGTTTAATTCCCCTTTATATTGAATTGGATAGCGCTACAAAACAGCGAACAATTATCACAATTAATTTCTGAATCAAAAATCCCCGACAAGTTTGGTGTGTTAGTCTTTAAACACAGTACACGTTGTTCCATAAGCAATATGGCACTTTCACGTTTAGAAAGAAAATGGAATTTTACCACAGAAAAATTATCGACCTATTATTTAGATTTACTTAATTATAGAGAACTCTCTTCTAAAATCGAAAATATTTTCAGGATTGAACACCAATCGCCTCAAATTTTACTGATACAAAATGGAATTTGCACCTTTTCGCGAACCCACAGTGATATTGACGTATTGGAAATTGAAAATTTTATTGGAAGAACTACTGGTACTGAAAGCTAAGTGTTTGTAATAGTTCTGGATTCAAACTTTTTGCTACCGGGCAAGTCCTTGCGGCATTTTCCAGGATTGATTTATCCTTTTCCGAAAAATTATTGGCTGGCATAAAAAACTCCAATTTAACTTCCCCTACCCTGCGTGGATTTGCTGCCATTATTTTGGTTACAACAACACTTGTTCCATCTATATTAATTGTATGCGTATTGGCTGTAATACCCATAATGGTAAGCATACAACTTGCCAAGGAAGAGCACAACAAATCTGTTGGTGAAAACGCTTCCCCTTTTCCGTGATTGTCTACAGGAGCATCCGTAATGATTGTAATACCCGAAGCACTATGAGTAGATTGTGTTCTTAATTCACCTATATATTTTAGTTTCATTGTTTCCATAACTGCCTATATTTATTGTAATATTGTTATATTTGTATAGCTTAACGATGCAAATGTACAAGTATATAAATACACTTTCAATATACCTCGCGCTACAAATTTTTGTAGGAACTCTTGCATTTTCTCAAATAAACCAAACAGCAGCCGAAATTGCTAAAGCAACTTCAGGAGACAATGCTAAACTATTATATCGCCACGATAAAACTACAGGAATAATATTTCATTCCAATGGTTGGGGAATAAACCACCGTAGGGGAAAACACTTAACAGGTAGCAAAAAAAAGCAGTTTGAATTTGAGTATGTATCAATGCGCAACCCGAAAGAAACAAAAACCGGAATTGTTGGTTCAGGAAAACCCAAGTCGATTGTTTTTGGCAAAATAAATTCTGTTGGTATTTTCAGGACAGGAATCGGGGTTCAAAAAATTATTTATGGGAAAGAGAATAAAAATTCCGTTGAAGTACGTTACTCTTTATACGGTGGTGGTTCTCTGAGTTTTTTAAAACCTATTTATTTGGAAATTTCATATCCGAATGCAAGTTCTACTGACAATGAAATTATACTGCTGGAAAAATATGATCCTGCGAAGCACACAAACTTAAACATAGTTGGCAAAGCGCCATGGGGCAGAGGATTTAGTGAAGTAAATATACATCCTGGAGTATACGGTAAATTCGGATTAAGTTTTGAATTTGGCTCATACGATGATGTGTTGCGCATATTGGAAACAGGCGTAGTTGTTGATTACTACCCAAAACCAGTAGAAATTATGGCTTTTAATCCTACCTCTCCTTACTTTTTTTCTTTTTATATAAATATGTTAGTGGGTAGAAAATGGTTTTAATTTAATTTGTTGAATGATGATAGCGGAAGAATCTAAAATTAAAAAACCCGACTGGCTACGCGTAAAACTCCCTACAGGAAAGGAATATGCGGAAGTACGCAAATTGGTTTCCGAACATAAATTGCATACCATTTGTGAAAGTGGCAACTGTCCTAATATGGGTGAATGCTGGGGTGCGGGCACTGCAACCTTTATGATTTTAGGAAATATTTGTACACGTTCCTGCGGATTTTGTGCCGTTGCAACCGGTCGTCCAAAAGCAGTGGAAGTTGACGAGCCTACACGTGTGGCTGAGTCTGTAAAACTGATGAAGGTGATGCATTGTGTTATCACATCGGTCGACAGAGACGATTTAAAAGACGGTGGTTCTATTATTTGGGAACAGACAGTAAATGCCATTCGTTCAATAAGTCCGGGAACCACTATGGAAACATTGATTCCCGACTTTCAGGGGAAATGGGAAAACCTTCAACGCATCATTGATGTAGCACCTGAAATTGTTTCGCATAATTTAGAAACCGTAAGAAGGTTAACCAAAGAAGTACGCATACAAGCCAAATACGATAGAAGCTTAGAGGTACTGAAACGGTTAAAGGAAGGCGGATTAAAAACAAAGTCAGGGTTGATGTTGGGCTTGGGCGAAACGGAACAAGAGGTATGTGAATCAATGGACGATTTACGTTCAGTAAAAGTAGATATATTAACACTTGGACAATACCTTCAACCTACCTTTAAGCATTTGCCTGTAAAAGAATTTATTCATCCCGATGTCTTTGCTAAGTACAAAGAAATTGCTTTATCAAAAGGGTTCAGGTATGTTGAAAGCGGACCTTTGGTTCGATCATCTTACCACGCTGAAAAGCATTTGTTTTAGAACTTTCTAAAATTTAAGTATTCAAACTTTGTAATTAAATGTAATTGCAATCCTCTTTGAACACTTATCTTTGTACAATGAATTTATTCAAGTATCTTTTCTTTTTACTTTGTATACTGCATTTATCGTGTAAAAAGACGAATGTATCAACGGGAATAAGCATTGATTATCCTGCTGCTTATATTATTAATGGAGGCGACAATTCTATTTCTGTTTTAAATTTATCTACTAATACAATTGATGCCAGTATACAATTAAGCGATGCAACATTTCCACATCATATATATTTAAGTCCTGATAAAAAAACATTGGCAATAGGTGTACCCGGCAGCGATCTAAGTGGTGGACACAGCAGTGCAGGAGTGCATTCACACGGGACCTCACAATCAGGTAAAGGCCATAAAGAAATGGGTGAAATACTTGTGTTAAACGCTGTAACATTGCAAGAACGAGCCCGTACAAAAACCCCATCAATGTCTCACAATGCTGTTTACACAACAAATGGAAAACAAATATGGAGTGCAAAAATGGTGAAGCAGGGACAAATTATAATTTATAGTAATGATGAACTACGTGAATTAAAACACATCAACACAGGCAATACACCTCTTGAAGTAACAATGTCGGCAGATGGAAGTACTGCCTTTGTAGCAAACAGTGGAAGTAATACAGTGGAAGCATTTGATGTTACAAGTTACAAATCAAAAGCAATTATATCGGTTGGGAAAACACCCGTAGGGGCTTGGGCGGCATCCAACAATAAAATGTATGTCGACAATGAAGCGGGGAAATCCATTTCTGAAATTGATGTTGCTTCCTTAAAAGTTACAGCTACCATAGCGCTTAATTATACTCCGGCTATGGCTAAGTATAATAAAGTATACGATGAATTATGGGTGAGCAATGCAACAAATGGCGCTATTCATTATTACAAAAAATTAAATAGCGTATGGACAGAAAATGGCAGTATAAATACGGGAGCCGATGCACACGCTCTCGCTTTTTCAGCGAATGAAAAAACTTGTTATATTACCAACCAAGGAGCTGCCACAGTATCCATCTTGGATGTGATAAATCACACTAAAATAAAAGATGTTTCTGTTGGAAGTAAACCGAATGGAATTGTACTGAGAAATTAAAAATGAAAAGTAGTTATACAATACAAGGAATGACTTGCTCAAATTGTGAAAGCACAGTGAGGCAAAAACTAATGCAAGTAAGCGGAGTAAAAGAACTTGCTATTGACCTCACTAAAAATGAATTAGAAATAGAAAGTGCAAAAACGCTTTCGTTCTCTGAGTTGCAAAAAGGCTTAAAGGACTCAAAATACAGTCTTATAGAAAAAACAGCAAATACAATGGAAGAGACAGACGCTCCGAAGTCAAGCTACGCTCCTTTGTTTCTTGTGTTTTCCTTTATATTAGGCATCAGCTTCATTACATCCTATAAAAATGAAACCATCGATATGATGTTGTTTATGAATCATTTTATGGCGGGATTTTTTATTGTCTTTTCATTTTTTAAACTACTCAATCTTCGAGCCTTTGCCGATTCTTATGCTATGTATGACATCATTGCTAAAAAAATACCGGTGTACGGCTACATATATCCATTTATGGAATTATTACTTGGAATTGCTTTTTTAACTGCATTCAATCCTTTTTTAACCAATGTTGTAACATTAATAATAATGGGAATAAGCAGTATAGGTGTTATTGAAAGTGTAATCAACAAAAAGAAAATTCAATGTGCCTGCTTGGGTACAGTATTTAATTTGCCTATGAGCAACATTACCATCGTAGAAGATTTATTGATGGTGGGTATGAGTTTAACAATGATAATAATCTTATGAAAATGAAAACACTTAAAAAAATTATTGCACTCTTCTTTATACTAACTATAAATTCTGCGATAGCAAATGCTCAATTTGTATCGGTAGAAATAAAAGCAAGCGGATTAACCTGCTCGATGTGTTCTAACTCCATTGACAAAGCCCTTCGAACTCTTACTTTTGTAAAAGAGGTTACGGTTAATTTACAAACAACCTCCTTTACGGTTACTTTTAAAACCGATGCACCTGTTCAATTAGAGGATATGAAGAATAAGATAGAGGGGGCAGGTTTTTTTGTTGCAGGAATGACAGCAACTTATCATTTCAATAACCAAAAAATAACAAACGATTCGCACCTATCCATTGAAAAGAATGATTATCACTTTGTGGATGTGAGCGAACAAATTTTGAACGGTGATGTTGCTTTCAAAGTAATGGACAAGGGCTATATGCTGACAAAAGAATACAAAAAACATAAAAAGAAAAGTGCTATTCCTTGTATAAAAAACGGTACAAGTTGTAGTCCAACTGCAGGAACTAAAACCTATCACGTTACGCTGTAAATAACCCCTATGAAATACCTTGCAAGTATATTACTTTCAGTGTTTTTTCACTTTTCGGGACTTGCACAAGAGTTGTTTCCAATGACGGAGCCTGCCAGTAATATGGCAAGCGATGCACTCGGCTTGCGTTTAGGAATAAGCAATTATCAAAGTAATAATTACAATATAAAATCGCAAATAAAATCGGAAGTGATGTATGGAATAAATGCACGTTGGATGTTTCACATCAATGGGTATTTTTCGGATTTCTACAGTAAGGCATTTTTATTTCAAGGAGTGGGTTCATATTTCAAGTACCGATTTCTTTCTATGGATAGTGAACACAGGCATACCCGAATGGCAGCATTTGGAAGAGTGACATACAACCCAACTAAAAATTATACCAGCGACCTGAACATTGAAGGGGCACAATCTGGACTTGCAGCGGGATTGGTTATAACACAGTTATTGCACAGACTTGCTTTATCAGTAACGCTTAATGAAACAAAAGCTTATTCATCGACAGGTATAATTCCTGAGAATTCATTCAATTACAACCTATCGGCAGGATACCTTATTTACCCCAGAAAATATACCAACTACAAACAAACAAATTGTAATTTGTATGTTGAGGCAATGGGTAAAACAATTACAGCTAATCCTGAAAACAATTTTGCCGCAGGCTCTTCTTTGGACATTATACCATCCATTCAGTTTATATTTAATTCACAAACCAGGCTCGACATAAGCTATAAAAGATCTGTTTATAATACCATTGTATACAATGCTCACCAATCCATCATGGTAAAAGTAGAACACAATATTTTCAATGCTTTTCGTAATAGAAAGTAAGCACTTATAATTCAAACACCCCTTTGTTCAAGGCGCGCAATGCTTCTATTTTATGTTCCTTTTTAATGAGCAAAGAAATATTGTTTTTACTTCCTCCATAGGATATCATACGTATAGGAATACTTTTTAGCGATTCAAATATTTTCAAGGCGTAGCCTTCCTTTTCTTCTAAAAAATCTCCCACTATACAAATAATGGTTTGATCGTGATCGACTTCCACAGTACAAAATTTTTGTAACTCGGCTACTATCTTTTTCAAGTTTTTAATATCGTCAATGGTTACAGAAACAGCCACCTCCGAAGTAGTAATCATATCGATGGGCGTTTTGTACCTTTCAAATATTTCGAACACATTGCGTAAAAAACCATAAGCCAATAACATTCGTCCCGATTTTATTTTAACAGCAACAATCCCATCCTTGGCTGCAACGGCTTTGATATTAGCACCTTTAGGCTTTTCACAAATCAAAGTTCCTTTTGCGGAAGGTTGCATAGTATTTAACAAACGCACCGGAACATTGCGCAGCATTGCCGGAAACACACTGGAAGGATGCAATATTTTTGCTCCGAAATAAGCCAACTCAGCTGCTTCGTCAAAAGAAAGTTGTGCAATGGGATAGGTCTTGTCTACATAACGCGGATCGTTATTATGCATCCCATCAATGTCTGTCCAAATTTGAACCTCTTCGCTGTAAATAGCAGCACCCACCAAAGATGCAGTGTAATCGCTTCCTCCACGTTTTAAATTATCAATCTCACCAAATGCATTGCGACAAATATATCCTTGTGTAATAAAAATGTTATCGGTGGAATGTTGTGCCAACTCCTTTTTCAAATGTTCTTCAATGTATGCCAAATCGGGTTCATCGTTTTCATCGATGCGCATAAAATTGAGTGCAGCCAACAGCACAGAAGGCACTTTTATTTCTTGCAAATAGTAATGAAACAAAGCTGTTGATATTAACTCCCCTTGTGCTAAAATAGCACGTTCCTCATAAACTGTAAATAAATCGTTGGTAAAACTTTGTATGTATTCGAAATGTGTTACAATCAGTTCGTGTCCTTTCTTTTTATATTCCTCGCTGCTAAATAATTCGTTTACAAACACTGTGTACTTACTTTCTAAAGCTAAAATTTGCTCTTTGGCAAGCGACTTATGTCCGATGTACAAAGAGTTGGCAATTTCAACCAAACTATTTGTTGTGCCAGAAACGGCAGACAATACAACCAATACCGGTCGTTTTTGATTTACCAGTTCAACCAATGCGTGCATACGTGTAGGAGAGCCTACCGATGTACCACCAAACTTCATTATTTTCATATAATCCTTTTTGTGAAATAATCTTGTTACAAATTTAAACTATTTGCAACAAAAACGTCATCGGTTAGAATACCGATGTCGTTTTGTTGTTTAGTAAGTCAATTATTTAGTAAACAATAACTCTCTGTATTTTGGCAATGGCCAAGCTTCATCGTCAATTAACAACTCCAATTCATCTGCATGCTTTCGTATCACTTCAAAATATTCTTTCACCTTTTCGCAATACTCAATGGCTTGTTTTTTTACATCATTAATGGTATTTGCCCTTTTGCGTGCTTCGGTCATTTCATCCACTTTTGTTTTAATACCGTTGATGTGTCCCGATATTTCATTTATCATTTGCAACTGTATGTTGGCTACTTTTTTAAAATCAGTATCATTCATTATTTCCTTTAAGCCTTTTACATTTTCAATCAATGAACTTTGATACTTTATGGCAGTAGGAATTATATGACTAAGTGCAATATCGCCAATTACACGCGACTCAATTTGTATTTTCTTTGTGTAAGTTTCTAAATAAATATCATAACGTGCGTATTGCTCACGCTCACTCATAATGTTAAGTCGTTCAAACAAGTCAACCGTTTGTTTCGATACAAAAGCTGCCAATGCTTGTGGTGTAGTTTTAATGTTTGAGAGCCCCCTTTTTGCTGCTTCCTTCACCCACTCATCACCATAACCGTTTCCTTCGAAACGAATTTTTTTCGAGTCAACAATGCATTGTCTTAATGCCTGAAAAATAGCTTCGTCTTTCTCTACATCCTTCGCAATCAAGGCATCTACATCACTTTTAAATTTAATCAACTGGTCGGTCATAATCGCATTCAACACTGTCATTGGTCCGGAGCAATTAGCCGATGAACCCACTGCACGGAACTCAAATTTATTTCCCGTAAAGGCAAAAGGAGATGTTCTATTTCTGTCGGTATTGTCCAATAAAATATCTGGTATTTTTCCTACACCTAATTTAAGTGCCGTTTTTTCATCGGGACTCATTTTACCCGATTTTACTTTTGACTCCAACTCATCCAACACTTCCGATAATTGCGTACCCAAAAAGATAGATACAATTGCTGGTGGTGCTTCGTTAGCACCCAAACGGTGATCATTGTTTGCCGATGCGATGGATGCACGCAATAAGTCGGCATTATCGTGCACCGCTTTTACGGTATTGATAAAGAAGGTTAAGAATTGTAAATTTGTTTTAGGAGTTTTACCCGGACTCAATAAATTTTTTCCCGTGTTGGTACTCAAGCTCCAGTTGTTGTGCTTACCACTTCCGTTTACACCCGCGTATGGTTTCTCGTGCAAGAGTACACGGAAATTATGCCTGCGTGCAATTTTTTCCATCACGTCCATCAACAATTGGTTGTGGTCGACTGCTAAATTACATTCTTCAAAAACGGGAGCACACTCAAACTGATTCGGTGCAACCTCATTGTGACGGGTTTTTACAGGGATACCTAATTTTAAGGATTCAATTTCAAAATCACGCATAAAAGCAGTAGCTCTATCGGGAATAGAACCAAAGTAATGGTCTTCCAATTGCTGTCCTTTAGCAGGTGAGTGGCCAAACAAGGTACGTCCTGTCATTGCCAAATCGGGACGAGCGTAATACAAGGCTTCGTCCACCAAAAAATATTCCTGCTCCCAACCTAAGGTTGCGGTAACTTTAGTTACACTTTTATCAAAATATTGGCACACATCTACGGCAGCCTTATCCAAGGCAACCAATGCTTTTAATAACGGTGTTTTAAAATCGAGTGCTTCACCCGTGTAGGAAACAAATATAGTTGGGATGCACAATGTTTTCCCAATAACAAAGGCAGGTGATGAAGGGTCCCAGGCAGTATAACCGCGCGCTTCAAATGTATTACGTATTCCTCCGTTTGGAAAAGAAGATGCATCGGGCTCTTGTTGTGCAAGCTGACTGCCACCAAAACGCTCAATAGCTCTACCGCCTTCGGCAGGTTCAAAAAAAGCATCGTGCTTTTCGGCAGTAGCACCTGTTAAAGGCTGAAACCAATGAGTATAGTGCGTTGCACCTTTTGAACTTGCCCATGATTTCATAGAGGCAGCTACCTGGTCGGCCATTTTACGGTCAATGCGGGTACCTTTATCCATTGCATCCATTACATTTTTGAATGCCTCTTCCGAAAGAAATTCTTTCATTGCATCGATGCCAAATACATTTTCGCCAAAGAATTCGGATACTTTAATACTGGGTAATATCACCTCAATGGGCGTTCTTGAAAGAACAGTTTCTAATGCTTTAAATCTGTGAAATGCCATTTGTTTGTGTTTTTTAGGGAAGCGCGAGTATTTTTTAATAATTTTCGAGACAAAGGTACAATTTTAGGGGGTACAGTCAAAAAAAAGTCATTATTTCTTATTAACCGTCAAAAATAAAAGGGGGCATAATAGAAAGTTTTGAAAACAAGACACCCAATTTTCCCTAATTTTATGAATAACCTTTTCCTAGTAAATAAGGGTATATTTGATAAGATTATGAAAATAGAAAAAATGCTACAATAAAACTTAAATCATTTTTAGGAACTTTGAGTTCTAAAAATAAAAATGAAAGTAATGAAGATTATTGGAAATTAATTGGAGAAAAGGGAATAGTGATTAATGATAACGAAATTAATGATGAAAAAGTTTTATTTTTATTTGACAAAAATTTAGATGATTTTAAAGTTAAAAACCACAATCCAATTAAGAACTGATTGTGGATTAACAAAACTGAATTAGAAATTGACATCAAATAAAACACTTCAATCAATATCTGTTTGTGTCAGTATCTTTGGTATTGTATTATTCTAAATATTATATTGAATTGACGTTATAGCATAAAGTTGGCTAAAATTAATTAAAGCAAACTAGTGTTTCCCAAAAAAACATTTTTTATATTAAACTTGAAAACATCCACCAAATATGTAAAATAGTTACTTTTGTATAACAATAAAGAAAAAATAAAATTCTCAGTTTATACAAAACAAATTATTCTTTTACAACAGTCGCTGTTTCTATTACACGAAACTTTTTAGCAGCATCAAACATTGCCATAGCCTGCTCTTCGGTATAAATTTTGTCTCCCTTTTTATCTTGTATTTCATAAGTTGTTTTACCTGCTTTTAGAATGAAATAAAAGTGGAACTCTGAATCCAATATTTTTGATTCGTACAATAAAGCATTATCTTCCTCCTCAACATAACGTTGAAATTTATTTACTTCATTGCCTGCAATATCCTTTTTTATCTGTTCCACATTACCTTCACCTTCTACTATGTCTATTTGAAATTCATTGCTGCATTTCAAGTTGTATATACCAGCTGCAGTATTTTCAACAATAGGTTCACTAGGGGCACTTACTACCATTGAAAGTCCACTCTTTGATAAATCATATTCACTTGGAACCAATTTAATTTCATTCTCTTTTTTATCGCCATTGCCACAAGCACTTAAAAGCGCAATACATGAAACAGCAAGGATTAAGGCAATTTTTTTCATATTTTTATTTTTATTTTAATTAATATTGTGAGCAAATATAAAAAACAATTTTACGTATGATACTTAATAAGGGAGATAAAGCTCCATTTTTTAAACTTTACAATTCAAATAAAAAAGAAATATCCACAGATACTTTTAATGGAAAAACGTTCGTTATACACTTTTTCCCCCTTGCATTTACAGGCACTTGTACAAAGCAATTGTGCACTTTACGTGACGACTTTTCTTTTTATAGTGACTTAAATGTTGATGTTGTGAGTATTTCAGTAGATTCATTGTTCGTATTGAATAGATTTAAAGATGAGCAAAACCTTACTTTTGACTTGTTAAGTGATTTCAATAAAGAAACCTCGCTTGCTTATGGTGCCTTATACAATGAATTTCTTTATGGGATGAAAGGAGTTTCGAAAAGAGCGGCCTTTGTAATTGATAAAAATGGAATAATCCAATATGCCGAAGTGCTTGAATCGGCATCCGATTTACCTAACTTTGAAGCAATAAAAGAATTATTGAAAGTAATTTAAATCATAAAAAATGTTACGATCACATACCTGCGGAGAATTACGCAAAGCACACCTTGGACAAACAGTTACTATTAGTGGCTGGGTGCAGGGAATGAGAGATAAGGGCTCATTGCTTTGGATAGATTTGCGTGACCGTTATGGCATAACACAAATAACCATTGAAACTGAAAATGCATCCACCGAACTTGTAACTATTGCTAGAAGTTTGGGGCGTGAATTTGTAATAAGTGTTACAGGAAAAGTAACTGAACGTTATTCAAAATCAGACAAGATTGAAACAGGCGATATAGAAATTAATCCTGCAAAAATTACTGTGTTAAATTCTGCCATTACCCCTCCTTTTACAATTGAAGATGAAACCGATGGTGGAGATGATATACGTATGAGATATCGCTACTTGGATTTGCGAAGAAACACAGTGCGTAAAAACTTAGAATTACGCCACCGAATAGCGATTGAAACTCGTAATTATCTAGATAAATTAAATTTTCTAGAAGTAGAAACTCCTGTTTTGATTAAGTCGACACCCGAAGGTGCACGCGACTTTGTGGTACCCTCCCGAATGAATCCAGGAGAGTTTTATGCCTTGCCACAATCACCGCAAACTTTCAAACAATTGTTGATGGTTGGAGGATTTGACCGTTACTATCAAATTGTAAAATGTTTTCGTGACGAAGATTTGCGTGCCGACAGACAACCTGAATTTACACAAATAGATTGTGAAATGGCTTTTGTGGAACAGGAAGATATTTTGAATACGTTTGAAGGAATGGTACGTCATTTATTCAAATCGGTAAAAGGAATTGACATTCCAGCACTTACAAGGATGACTTATGCAGACGCAATGAAATTTTATGGAAACGACAAACCGGATATTCGTTTTGAAATGACATTCATTGAATTAAACTATTTGGTAAAAGGGAAAGACTTTAAAGTTTTTGATGATGCACAATTGGTTGTTGGTATTTGCGCAAAAGGTGCTGCAGAATATACACGCAAGCAATTGGATGAATTAACTGAATTTGTTAAACGTCCGCAAGTAGGCGCAACAGGATTAGTATATGCACGGTACAATGCAGACGGCACAATAAAATCATCGGTAGATAAATTTTACAACGAGGATGAGTTAAAAAAATGGGCAATAGCATTTAATGCAGAGCCTGGTGATTTGATAATGATATTGGCGGGAGAAGAACATAAAACACGTAAAGCTTTATCTGAATTGCGTTTGGAAATGGGAACACGATTGGGCTTACGCGACAAAAGTAAATTTGCTTGTCATTGGGTTATTGATTTCCCCTTGCTGGAATGGAGTGGGGAGACAAGTAGATGGCACGCAATGCACCACGCATTTACATCACCGAAGCCCGAAGATATTCCATTACTTGATTCGAATCCCGGAGCGGTGAGGGCGAATGCTTACGATTTGGTGATTAATGGAGTTGAAATTGGTGGGGGATCAATTCGTATATTTAATAAAGAGATGCAAGCTAAAATGTTTGAATTATTAGGTTTTACAAAAGAAGATGCGCAATCACAATTTGGGTTTTTAATGAATGCCTTTGAATATGGTGCGCCTCCACATGGAGGAATTGCATTGGGCTTCGATAGATTATGTTCATTATTTGGAGGCGCTGACGGCATACGTGATTTTATTGCTTTCCCAAAAAATAATTCGGGACGCGATGTGATGATTGATTCACCTTCGATAATTGCTGAAGAGCAACTAAAAGAGTTAAACATTAAGCTATCACATCAAAAGTAAAAGCCACATTTTTAAACTTTTTAGTTTATTTTTGTTGGTCATTAGAAAGTCTGTTATAGAAAAACGACCTTGTTTGTAATAATATTTAAATTATTTGATTTGATTTCTAAGTTTTCTATAAAAGATATTGAGCGATTATCGGGAATAAAATCCCATACACTGCGTATTTGGGAACAATGCTAAAGTATTATAAAACCTGAGAGAACAGGCAACACTTATATTTACTTAGGACAATCAGTACCTTTGGATGATTTATTAGCAATAATAAAAACAAGAAACCCTGATTGCTTGGTTTCGATATTTACCTACAACGATAAAAACTTTGAAATAGAAAAATATATTCAACATATTGCTTCACTGTTTCGAAAAGTTCATTTTCTTGTTTCCGGTTTTAAATTAATGGAATCTTCCTTTAAAACCGAAAAAAACATTTCCTTATTTAAAACACCTATGGAATTTAAAAAAATTCTGTAAAAGCAATCCCAATAAGGTATTCAAAATCCCAATACTCCTTTAATTGCTGTCATTTAACAATTTTTATCTTAAAAAAAGATTACTGATTCTTTTTTTTGTTTAACTTTTTAATACATTTGTTAAACAAATTAAAATAATATGACTGCAATAGAGTTTAATTCGCATCTAACACAACAAAGTACTGCCCTAAAATATTTTGCATTAAAACTTACTATGAATGGTGAAGATGCAAATGATTTGGTACAGGACACTTTCTTAAAAGCAATAATGTATAAAGACAAATTCAAAGATGTCACTAATATAAAAGCTTGGCTTTATACTATAATGAAAAACACCTTCATAAATAATTACCATAGAACTACAAAAATGAGAAGGATACTGAAAGATGCAGAAGAAGTTCAAAAAGCGCCTATTACGGCTAAGATATCAACCAATAATGCTGATTCAAATTTGAAAGTTAAAGAAATTGAAATGGCTATTCAAAAACTAGACGATGTGTATAAAATTCCTTTTATAAAACATATTGATGGGCACAAGTATCAGGAAATATCGGATGAATTGGAGTTACCAATTGGGACAATAAAAAGTCGCATTTTTCTTGCTAGAAAAAGATTGATGAACGAATTAAATGAGTTTGCCTTTTCATAAAACACCATTTCTAACAACAGAATGAAACAAGAAATAAGTATTTATTGGTTTAGAAGGGATTTACGATTGAATGATAATGCAGCTTTACACTATGCATTAAAAAACAATAACAATGTACTTCCTTTATTTATTTTTGATACCGATATACTTGATAAATTGGAAGACAAAGCAGATAAACGTGTAGAGTTCATTCACAGCAGCTTGCAAGAGATAGAAAAAAGTTTAGGAAAAATAGGTAGTTCCATTTTGGTATTGTATGGAGAGCCGAAAAAGATATTCGAAAAAATAATGCATGATTATAAAATAAGGAGTGTTTATGCAAATCATGATTATGAGCCAAAAGCCATTCTGCGTGACAAACAAATTGAAGAATTACTAAACACTCACAACATACCTTTTCTCACTTACAAAGACCAGTGTATATTTGAAAAATCAGAAGTAACAAAAGACGATGGAACACCTTATACTATTTTCACACCCTACTCACGCAAGTGGAAAGCAAAAATAAATAGCTTTTACACAAAAGCGTATCCGAACGATCTCTATTATTCATCGTTTATCCAATTAAAACAATTTCCTTTTCCTTCACTTGCTGAAATTGGTTTTAAAAGTACAGGTACAGTATTCCCAAAAAAAACGGTGACTGATTCAGTCATTGAAGAATACACCGAAAAAAGAAACTTCCCCGGTATTGAAGGTACAAGTAAACTTAGTATACACCTTCGTTTTGGTACAATTAGCATACGTGATCTTGTATCAAAAGCAATTAAATTAAATGAAACTTGGCTAAACGAACTTATTTGGCGAGACTTTTACATGATGATTTTATTTCACTTCCCTAAAGTTGAAAACAAAGCTTTCAAAAAAAAATACAATGCTATTCCTTGGCGAAACAATGAAATTGAATTCAAAAAATGGTGTGATGGAGAAACCGGTTATCCTATTGTAGATGCAGGAATGAGAGAATTAAATGCAACAGGGTTTATGCACAACCGAGCAAGAATGATTACTGCCAGTTTTTTGGTAAAACATTTATTAATAGATTGGAGATGGGGCGAAGCTTACTTTGGACAAAAGCTATTGGATTATGATTTATCGGCCAACAATGGTGGGTGGCAGTGGGCTGCAAGCAGTGGGTGCGATGCAGCACCGTATTTTAGAATTTTTAACCCTTACGAGCAAACAAAACGATTTGACCCGACTTTTGAATACATTAAAAATTGGGTTCCAGAATGGCAAGAGATAAATTATCCGGCCCCTATTGTGGAACATAAAATGGCTCGCGAAAGAGTATTGGCTACATACAAAAAAGCCATAGGCCCGAACACATTTAGTTAGCTTTTAAAAACAACTCATTTTTATCATTGTAAAAAAGCATATCATCATCCAGCATCAGCTGAACAGTATTTAATATGTACTCTTCCTTGTAGTTCAAAGCCTTTATTAAATCAGAAAGCATCATTGGTTTAGCGCTCAAAAAAGCAATAACATTTTCTTTTATTTCTATATATGTTTCCTTATTCAACTCTTTCTTCCTTTCAGCAATACAGACATCGCAGTGGAGGCATTTTTTGGTATTTTGTTCTCCAAAATACCTAAGCAATTGAATATTTCTACATACATTACTATTGGAACAATAACTTAAAACTGATTCAACCCTTTCTTGCATTTTGTTTTTTCGATTCGCTAAATTTTCTTTATTAATCACCAACAATTTAATATCGACACGTTGTTGAGTATAGGTAATTTGCGGTAATTTTTTTTGGGGCAAATAGCTCACAATTTCTTCTTGATTTAAACGATTGAGGTATGAAATAGTTTCGTCTCGTTTTATATTGAGTCGTTTCGACAACTCACTTTCATTTATTTTGACATAGTTATCGAACATTCCTGAATAAGAACGCAGAACTATTTTTATAAATTCATCAAATTTTTTGTTTGCTACTTGAAATCCATAAAGCTCTTCATTATTCACATTAAATTTAATCCGAGAAGGTAAATTTATTTCCTCTGAAACAGATATATACTGCTCTTTTTCGAGTACTTTCAAGGAATTAAAAACAGTGTTAGCCTTTAAATCGTAAGCATTACAGAATGTTCTGATATCAAAATCGTATGTGGCATCTAAACCAGATTCTACAGGTAACTGATAATAATTTGCGAGGGCTTGGTACGTACGCTTTACTTCCTCAATCGAAGGAAATGCTAATTCAACTCTTTTTTCAATTTCAAGTTTATCCGAGTTACAATACATCAATATGGCATAAGCTTTTTGTTCATCTCTGCCAGCTCTTCCTGCTTCCTGAAAATATGCCTCAATGCTATCGGGCACATCCAAATGAACTACAAAACGGACATCTGGTTTATCTATACCCATTCCAAAAGCGTTGGTGCAAACCATTACTCTACAGGCATTATTAATCCAACTGTTTTGCTTTTTACTTCTATCCTCGGTTGATAATCCTGCGTGATAAAAGTCGGCTTTACAGTTATTCTTTTGAAAATAAAGCGCTATCTCTTCTGCCTTTCTTCTATTGTGCACATATACTATTCCTGTACCACGAACACTTTGAACAATTTTCAATAACCGATTTAGCTTATTTTCTTCTTCCAATACAATATAGGATACATTTTTCCGCTCAAAACTTTTTTGAAAAACATTCTCCTTCTTGAAGAGTAATTTTTTTTGAACATCTTCTATTACATCCAGCTGTGCCGATGCCGTTAATGCTAAAATTGGCGCTTTTACAATTTCACGCAATTCGGAAATTTTCAAATAACTGGGCCTAAAGTCATACCCCCATTGCGAAATACAGTGTGCCTCGTCAACCGCTATTAAGTTTACTTTCATAGCCATTATGCGCGTTTTAACCAATTCACTTGTTAAACGCTCGGGCGATACGTACAAAAATTTAAAATTACCGTAAATACAATTATCCAATGTTATATCAATTTCTCTTCTAGTCATTCCCGAAGTAATTGATGTAGCTTTAATTTCTCTTTTTCTCAAATTTTCTACCTGGTCCTTCATTAAGGCTATAAGTGGCGAAATGACAATGCAAATACCTTCTTGTACCAATGAAGGAATCTGAAAACAGATAGATTTCCCTCCCCCTGTTGGCAATAATGCAATAGTATCTCTCCCTTGCAAAACAGACTCAATAATCTCCTTTTGCATCGGACGAAAGTGGTTGAAGCCCCAATATTTTTCTAAAATTTCGTTTGGTGTTAACATAATTTACGGATACAAAATAAAGGTAAAAATTATTTGTAATTTTGCAGTGTTAAAATGAAACAGAATGGAAAAGAAAAAAACGCCAACAATTCTATACGCTGAAGAAACACCGAATCCGGCAGCAATGAAATTTGTGGCAGATAGAATGCTGATAAGTGGAACATCCATTGAATTTACTAGTAAAGCCCAAGCAAAAGTTTCACCCCTTGCAGTAGAATTGTTCAACTTCCCTTTTGTTACCGGTGTATTTTTAGCTTCGAATTTTGTTACTGTTAACATAAATAAGCTGGTAGAATGGGAAGACATCACCCTAGAACTACGAAATTTCATAAGTGCTTACCTCAATAACAATGAGTTTGTGCTAAGTGAAAAAGTAATTACAGAAAAATCCGCTATCGTTGAAAATAAAGAAGAAGTGGGCGAAAAAACAAGTGCAGAAATTGACATTAAAATTGCCAACGTGTTGGAGGAATATATTCGTCCCGCGGTAGAACAAGATGGTGGTGCTATTGCTTTTAAATCATTTAAGAATGGAACGGTAACTGTTCAATTGCAAGGTTCTTGTAGTGGGTGCCCATCTTCCACAATTACTTTAAAAGCCGGAATTGAAAGTATTTTAAAACGATTGATTCCAGAAGTAAACGAGGTTGTTGCGGAGGCCGTTTAATCTTTTAATTTCAACTCCAGATTTCTTATTCTTTCATTTAATTTCTGTAAACTCCTGAAAAGCACATAACTGCGTTTATACTCTCCAATAGCAAAGGCAGGTGAGCCTTGCACAATTTCTCCTTCTTTTTCAATATTAGAGCCTACACCGGATTGACCTGCAATCTTTACACCATCGGCAATTTTAAGGTGCCCAATAACACCTGCTTGTCCGCCTATCATCACATTTTTACCAATTATGGTAGAGCCCGCAATGAATACACCACCTGCCATCACAGTATTTTCTCCCACTTCAACATTGTGTGCAATTTGAATCAAGTTATCTAACTTAACACCTTTACGTATAATTGTGGAGCCTATTGTAGCTCTATCGATGGAAGTATTAGAACCTATTTCAACAAAATCTTCAATAATTACATTGCCTATATGTTGAATTTTTTTGTAGTTATTTTCCGCATTCGGAGCAAAACCAAAACCATCACTCCCCACTACACTGCTTGCATGAATAGTGCAATCATTTCCGATAACACAATCGTGATAAATTTTTACACCTGAATACAAAATACAATTATCTCCTATGGTTACATTATCGCCAACATAACAATGGGGAAATATTTTTACATTGTTTCCAATACGTACATTCTCACCTAAATAAGCAAATGCTCCCACATAACAATCCTTACCATATTTGGCGCTTGGAGAAATAAAACAAGGTTGTTCAATGCCAGTCTTTTTCTGTCTGCTTTCGCTGTACATCTCCAATAATTTTGCAAAACTCTCGTAGGGATTTTTAACGCGAATGAGGGTGCAAGTTTCTTTAACAGGCTTCTCCAATACTAAATCAGTATTTAATATTACAATGGAAGCGTCTGTTCCGTATATGAAATTCGTGTAAATTGGATTTGACAAAAAAGACAAACTGCCTTTTTTTCCTTCCTCAATTTTCGAAAGAGTAGATACAGTAGTATTTTCATCCCCCTCAACAGTTCCTTGCAATAGTCCTGCAATTTGCTTTGCTGTAAATTCCATTTAAATCGCTATTAATGGTTAAACAATTTTTAGTTTATGCTCATCAAATATAACCTTTTTATAAAACATTGATGTTATTACAACGTAACAGATTGTTCAAGATTGTATTCTTAACAAATAACATTTAGTTGCAACAACTACTAAATTGACTATTAAAGCTATCAAAAATATTTTTTGTTGCTTCATAATTCTTCAATCTTTACTATACTAAATTGATTATACTGAAGCCATCAATAAATTAGTTGATTCTAAACAAAAGGCAACAACAATAATTGGAACGATGGGACGGATGAAGAAACTGGGGGCTAATACAACTAAAAGCATCCCAAATCAATTTAGAGAGGAGTACAGAGTTTTTTAAAAACGTTGATTGTCGAATGATTTTAATGCATTTACACTCATTTGTGTGAGCAACATGAATCCCATTAAATGAACAAAGGTTGCTGTTTCAGAAACCTTTGGAGTGGAGTCACCGATATTTTCCGAACTCTTTTCTAGTTGATTTGTAGAATTTGAGTACCATTAAGTACTTTCTTACTAAGTCTTAGTAAAATTTAAGTGTTTTATATACCTGATTAATTCCATTTTTATCTCTACAGGACTAATATATTCTGAATATTTATTCTAAAAAAATTATTAAAAAGACAGTTTGTAATATTAATGGAATCAATATGAATTATACCCTGACGCCAATTAAACACACATCGTCAATTTGCTCCAGATCGCCCTTCCAATTATTTAATGCTGATTTTAGAATTTCATTTTGCTCTGTCATGGGCAAAGGAGCAATACGAATAAGTAATTCCTTTAATTGTTTGTGCATAAATTTTTTACCATGAGGTCCACCAAACTGATCAGGAAAACCATCTGTTAGCGTATATATTACATCGTCTTTTTCTAAATCAAATTCGTTTTGTGTAAAAGGAATTTGATCCTTATCGTGTTTGCCTACTGGCATTTTATCTGGTTTTAGTTCTATCAGTTTGTGTTGGCGTACAATCCAAATAGGATTGTTTGCAGCTGCATAAACAAATTTATGATTTAAAAAATCAATGCACATTAAACTGGCATCCATTCCGTCCTTTCCACCTTGAATGCTGCCGTCTTTTTTAAGACGATCAATAATTGTTTTACGGGTTGAATTAAAAATAGCAGAAGGTTGGACTAATGTTTCAATTGCTTTTTCTAAACAGGATATATTTAATATGCTCATAATAGCGCCAGGTACTCCATGCCCAGTACTATCTGCTGTAACAAGAGCAAAATTTCCATTACTAAGTTTTGTTGCCCAATAAAAATCCCCACTTACTACGTCTTTGGGCTGAAAGAAAACAAAATAAGATTGCAGATTTTCATCCAGCAATTCTTTTGTAGCAAGAAAACTGCGTTGAATTCTCTCCGCATAATTGATCGAATCAGTAATTTCTTTGTGTTTCTCTTCAATTCGTTTTTTTTGTTCAATTACTTCAGCAGTTCTCTCTTCAACAGTTTGCTCCAATATTAATTTTTCGGCTTTTAAAGTTCGCTCACGCCATTTTATATAATATACAATTGAACTTATAATTAATAAACCAAAGAGCACTCTAAACCACCAAGTTTTCCACCAAGGTGGGCGAATAGAAAATGAGTAATTCAATTCATTGCTATAATAACCTTCACTATTCATTGCTTTTACTTTAAACGTATAGCTTCCCTGTGGCAAGTTGCCATAAGATGCTTCTGTTTTAGATGTTAATGCATTCCAATTCTCTTCTAATCCTTCTAATTTGTATTTGTATTTTACTTTTTTTGGATGAGCCATTGTAATTCCAATATAATTAAAGGTGAGGTAATTATTATTGAATGCTAAACTTAAATTTTCAGGTACGCTATACCATTTGCTTACTCCATTAAATTTAATATTACTAATTGAAACTCCATTACTAAGTGTTAATGTGCTGTCTTTTTGCTTTTCTAAATTTTTCCAATTTATATTTTCATTAAATAAATCTATGCTAGTTAATCGAATATTTGGTGCAACGGTATCTGTTATTTGCCCTTCACTATGGTAAACAGTAAGCCTGTCATTTGTGCCAGTCCAAATAGTGCCATCTTTGGTTTCGCAAATAGAATTTAAAGTACAACCAATGCCTAAAAAACCGTCGTCATAGCTGTAGTTTTTAAATAAAGCTGATGTATTTTTTGAGCTTTTAGATTTGACTACTTTCAAAGTTTCATATAAATTGGAAAGCGTTAGTTTGCTTAATCCAAATCGAGTGCCAAACCAAAGGTCTCCGTATTTATCCTCTAAGCAACTATAAACACAATTATTGCCCAATCCTTCTTTCTCTGTAAATTGTGTAAAATTTTTTCCGTCATATTTTAAAACTCCGCCCCCATTGGTACCAAACCAAATGTTTTCATATTTATCTACTACGCTGCAACATACAAAATTATTAGGCAGTCCTTCTTTCTCTGTAAATTGGGTAAAGCCCTTCCCATCGTATTTCGATATTCCTCCGCCTTCAGTACCGAACCAAAGATTTCCGTGTTTATCTTCTATGCTACAGAAAACAACATTATTACTAAGTCCATTTTTCTCTGTAAACTGTGTAAAACTATTTCCATTGTATTTTGAAACACCTCCTTCAGTTCCGAACCATATGTTTCCATCTTTATCTACTAAGCTACATAAAACAGCATTATTACTCATTCCTTCTTTCTCTGTAAAATGTATAAAGCTTTTGCCGTCGTATCTTGAAACTCCCCCCCCCAAGGTTCCGAACCAAATGTTTCCATTTTTATCTTCTAAGCTACTAAAAACAGAATTATTGCTCAGTCCTTCTTGCTCTGTAAAATGAGTAAAGCTATTGCCGTCGTATTTAGATACCCCACCACGATAATTGCTTAGCCAGATGTTTCCAGTTTTATCTTCTAAGCTGCTCATTACAATATTATTGCTTAGTCCTTCTTTTTCTGTAAAGTGAGTAAAACTTTTTCCATCATATTTAGAAACCCCACCACCATAAGTACCGAACCAAAGGTTTCCAGATTTATCTTCTAAACTACTTAAAACAAAATTAGTACTCAGCCCTTCTTTATCTGTAAAATGAGTAAAATTATTTCCGTCGTATTTTGTTATTCCGCGACCATTTGTACCGAACCAGATGTTTCCGTGTTTATCTTCTAAGCAACACAAAATAGAATCATTACTCAGCCCTTCCTTCACTGTAAAATGAGTAAAACTTTCCCCATTGTATTTTGACACACCTCCTTCAGTGCCAAACCAGATGTTTCCGTGTTTATCTTCTAAACTACAGTTAACAACATTATTACTCAATCCTTCCTTCACTGTAAAATGCGTGAACCTTTTTCCATTGTATTTTGATACACCTCCTTTAGTACCAAACCAGATGTTTCCGTGTTTATCTTTTAAACTACACAAAACAACATTATTACTCAGTCCTTCCTTCTCCGTAAAATGAGTAAATTTTTTTCCATCGTATTTAGAAACTCCACCATCTTCAATACCAAACCAGATGTTTCCGTGTTTATCTTCCAAAATACTTTTAACAACATCATTGCTCAGTCCTTCCGACTTGGTAAAATGAGTGAATTTTTTTCCATCGTATTTTGATACACCTACATCAGTACCAAACCAGATGTTTCCGTGTTTATCTTCTAATATACTTTTAACAACATCATTGCTCAGTCCTTCCGACTTGGTAAAATGAGTGAAATATTTTCCGTCATATTTAGAGACTCCGGCGTCAGTCCCTAACCAAAGATTTCCGGATTTGTCTTGTAGTAAACAATTTATATTGCCGCTTTTTAATCCTTGCAGTTTTTTAAAAGAACTAAAATTGTGTGGGTTCTGGTCTTTAGTATATGCATCTTTTGCAATTATAATTTCAGGGGATTGGGCTACAAAAGGGCTATCAATTGCAGGTACTATTTTAGGAAGTAAAAAAGTGTCAGTGCCAGGTGTACAAATATTTGGAATACCCGCTTTATGTATATTAGTGGCTATGGCTAAATGTATGTTGGTGTTTGCTAGAACTATTTTTGGATTGCCGCAAGGATTTTTTTTTAGTTTACTCTCATCAACAAAAATTATTTCTGGTTTTCCCATACTGTCTTTAGGAACAACATATCCCTTTACCGCTAAAACTTTTAATGTGTGTAATTGCTCGTCTTGTTGATTCCTGTCGGTGCAAGCTACTAGTAATGATAGCAATAAAATGAAAATATGTAAACTAATGTTTTTCATTATTTATTAAAAGTAGTACTTTAATTTTTAATGTTAAAACGTAAAAAAGTCCTTGGTTTACAAGGTGTAAATCGTCAGCATAATTTGGACTAAATATAATCAAATAATAAGAGAGTGTTTCCGATAAACCTTAAATTTATAATAATATGGAAACAAAGAAGAAACAAACCACCGAGAATTTCATCAAAGAGATTCGCAGAAAAACCTTGCTGCTGAATTAAAAGAATATTTGAAAAACAATCACGATATGAATCAGTTGCATGGAAGACCGATGCATCCTCATACACAGCGCAAGATTGAACGCTATCACAGAACAATGAAAAACGTTGTTAAATTGGATAATTATTATTGTCCGGAAGAATTAATCAGAGCATTAGAAAAATTTGTGCGAATGTATAACAACGAAATATATCATGAATCATTACAAAACTTAACGCCTGCTGATGTTTATTATGGTCGAGGAGATGCTATTTTAAATAAAAGAAGACGAATTAAACAAGAATCTTTTAAAAACAGAATGAGAGAATATCAAAAATTAAAATTTAAATATCAGAAAAATGAATTAGTTTTGAATTAACAAAAAACACTCCTTAGTGAAAAGTTCAAATTACTTTGACGACATACAACTAAACGAAAGAAGAAGTATTTACTTTAAAAGAAAATCTTCTAACTTTACATTTACCAATATAAAAGCTCTTAATTGAAAACTCTTAAAAAGTCCACTTTGGTTTGACTACATACATCAAAGGGAGCAAAAAAAAAGAACCCGAAAAAATCGGGTCCTTCTCGTGGAGTGGAGTCGGAGGGGTTCGAACCCTCGTCCAAACAAGGTATTAAGAGGCTTTCTACAAAGCTTAGTGTTTATTTGATTGTAGGGAAACAGGAGGCATAAACACAAACCAACTGTAACCTTATCCTCTTTGTTTTCGCATAAGCCCAAGGCTCACTTACACTATCCCGACTTTTGTGATGCCCTTACCGAAACGCTGCCAGGAGTGGCTTCTCGGAGGACATTGCTATTTAATACCTAGTATTAAGCAGCAAGGGAGTAGTTATACTCGCCAGTTGAAATTTTGAGAATTATGTTTAGCGAGTTATATTCACAACACTCGGCTTGCTTACCTTTCAATCGCACTCGCTGTCAAAACCAAAACGACCCCATTGAATAATACAAAGGTAGCCATAATTATTATTATACATTAAAAAATAATAGCTTTGCAAACGTTAAAAAACAAAAATGAAGATTGGAATTTTACGAGAAGGAAAAATGCCCCGCGACAAACGTGTTCCCTTTACACCGGAACAATGTGACTATATTAATAAGCACTTTAACGGCACCGAAATAGTAGTTCAACCAAGCGATTGGAGAAGTTATAGCAATGAAGAATACATAAAAGCGGGTATTACCCTACAAGAGAATATTGCCGATTGCGATATCTTAATGGGAATAAAAGAAGTCCCAATAAATGACATTATACCGGGTAAAAAATATTGCTTTTTTTCACATACCATAAAAGAACAAGCGCACAATAAAAAACTGATAAAGGCATCGCTAGATAAAAAAATTGAGCTGGTAGATTATGAATGTCTTACTGAACAAGAATTTAATCGCATAATTGGTTTTGGACATTATGCAGGAATTGTTGGAGCCTATAACGGTGTATTGGGTTACGGAAAAAAATATCAATTATTTAATTTAAAACCTGCTCACCAATGCATCAATTTAAAGGAGCTTACAGAAGAGCTAAAAAAAGTAAAACTCACCAACATAAAAATAATTGTAACCGGGAATGGAAGAGTAGCCAACGGTGCTATTGAATTATTAGGTTTGTTGCAAACCAGAAGGATAACACCATTCGAGTTTAGCAATTACAGCTACCGACAAGCTACTTACGTACAATTACACTCCAACAATTATAATGAACCCTTGGATGGTTCACAATGGAATACAAGTAACTTCTACTCTCACCCAGAACAATTCAGATCAACCTTTTCAAAATATACCAAACACTGTGATTTACTGATTCATTGCTCGTTTTGGAATCCCAAAGCACCAGTACTTTTTACGAAAAATGAAATTAGTAGTCCCGATTTTAGAATAAGTGTTATTGCCGATGTAACATGTGACATAAATGGATCTATTCCATCTACACAGAGATCTTCTACTATTGACGAACCCTTTTATGGATACAATCCGCTAACAGAAAATGAAGGTGAGCCATTTGCTGATAATACGATTACAGTAATGGCGGTGGACAATTTGCCCTGTGAATTACCGCGTGATGCTTCAGAAGATTTTGGAAAAGAATTAATTGAAAAAGTGTTGCCATCGTTACTTAATAATGATAAAGAAGGTTTGATAGAAAGGGCTTCCATAACAAGAAATGGTGAACTTATGCCGCGATTTGAATACCTCAGAAATTATGCTACAAATTAGTTTTTAAACTACCTGCAAACTCTTTTAAATAAAAAGGTTCGCAATACGCTAAATTTTCAAATTGATTTTTTACAAATTTTTCGTTTGCCAATTCAACCATTGCCAATGCCGAAGGAAATATATTTTCCACTATCATCGCATTAAGATTATTTCCTAAAATATTTTTACACTTTTCCGCCCCATCACCAAAAAAAACAATTTTGTTATTCAACAATAGTTTCTTGAATGAATTTTTATCCACTATTTCGGCACGAACAGCTTCGATTATTTTTAACTCACTGTTATAAATACCACAATACACTTCCATTCTGCGTGCATCAATCATTGGGCAAAGCAACATATTTTGAGCAAGCAACTTCATTTTGTAATTACTCGCCAAAGCTTGCAATGTGTCAATTACTATAATGGGTTTATTTAAAGCATAACATAACCCTTTAGCAACAGAAAACCCAATTCGTAAGCCAGTATAAGAACCCGGCCCCATACTTACTGCTATAGCATCAATTTTACTTATTGCTATACCTGAATCTTTTAAAACATCTTGAATAAAAACAGTTAAATTTTCAGCGTGTGCATAGCCACTGTTTAATTCTTTGTAAGCAAGCAGCTTATTGTTTTCACTAAGTGATACAGAACAAACAGTGGTTGCTGTTTCAATATTTAATAGAATTGCCACCTGGAAAAATTAATCCTCTTTAACCTTATCAAACAAATTGTCCTTGTCTGTTTTTGCAACCGGGGTATTGTTTTTCAACATTTTTGCAACTGCACTGTAAGGACCCGATATAATCTCTGTTCCTTTTTCCAAGCCACTCAGTATTTCAATATAATTATTATCTTGTATACCTGTTTTCACTTTTCTCAACTTGGCTTTTCCATTGTCCAATACAAAAACATACTCATCAGATTTTAATTTCTTATCCTTTTCTTTATCATCTACTTTTGCAGTAGATGCTGAACTGTTTCCACCCGAACCTATTTGAATTGAAATGCCACCCTTCCCTCTTTCCGAAACACCATAGGAAGAAGTATCTTCGCGTGTGGCAACTGCTTGAATGGGAGCGGTAATTACATTTCTGGCAACATTTGTGCGTATCTCTACAGTAGCCGACATACCTGGACGAAAGGGCGAATAATGAACATCATTGGCAGGAATTAAATCCTTGTAGGAATCAAAAATAACACGAACTTTTACTGTAAAATTCGTAACCTGATCGGATGAAATACCTGACACACTTGCCGAGTTGGCTACCTCAGTAACAACACCTTTAAATTTCCTATCTAAGTATGCATCAATTTCAATGTCGGAAGTGTCGCCGATACTTAAACGAATAATATCGTTCTCATTTACATCCACATTTACTTCCATCTCATTCAAATTTGCTATGCGCATTATTTCAGTACCGGCCATTTGCGATGTACCCAATACCCTATCCCCTTTTTCAACATTTAATTTTGACACCTTACCATTTACTGGAGAAACAATTGTTGTACGACTCAAATTTACGTTCGCTTCTTGGAGAGAAGCTTCGGAGTTTTTTATATTGTATTGGGCAGCATTTACATCTTGCTCTGAAGATTCCACTGTTGCCTTTGCACTTTCGAATGAAGCTTTTGCAGCATCAAATTCAGCCGGTGAAATAGCCCCTTGGTCAATTAGTTTTTTATTGCGATTATAAGATGCATCCGCATTTGCAAACTGTGCTTTTACTTGCAATAGTCGTGCTTTAGAATTGGCTAAATTTGCTTTAGATGTATTTACACTTGCATTCATTCTATCAAGTGCAGTAATGTAAATATCGGGATCAATCTTACACAATAAATCTCCCTTTTTTACCTCTTGCCCTTCCTTCACATACATCTCAATTAATTCACCCGATACTCCTGAGCTTATTTTTACTTCTACTTCGGGTTGAATTTTACCACTTGCCGAAACGGTTTCTACAATGGTTCGTAATTCTGTTTGTTCCGTTGTAACTTCCATTTTATCATCACCACCCAGTACGCCTACTTTTTTAAATATAACAAGCAATAACAAAAACGATACCGCTATAATAATTATTTTTTTAGTGCTGAATTTATTTTTCATTTTAATACTTATAGCGAAATGGGTTTGCCTTGATAATAATCAAGTACTTTTATTTTAAAAACATATTCATATTTGGCTTGCAACAAATTCGATTCGGCTTTTACCAAATTATTTTTTGACGTATTGTAATCCAAGGAATTTATCATCCCTACATCAAAACGCTGCTGGGTATATTTAAAAGACTCCTTCAATGCATCTACACTTTTTTGTGTTGCCTTATATTTTTTTAAGGCACCTTGCGCATCGGCATAAGCTTGTTGAATATTTTTTCTGAGTTGCGACTGTGTTTGTTCCAACATTAACTTTGAGCTTTCGATATTTATTTTGGCTCTGCTAACAGCCGTTTTTACCTGCAAATTATTAAAGATAGGGACACGCACACTAATACCAACTGATTGATTAAAATTATCCTGAAACTGTGTATTTCGAGGTGTTGTTTGGTATGTTGGCAAATATGAAGGTGTCAATACTGGTTCGCCAGAGGGTGTGTAACCTATCGTTTGAAACCCATTGGCAGTAATCTCTAGCAACTCTTTACTCTGACCAGAATAGCCGGTCCCATAAGAACCATTTAAATAAGCGGAGGGCAATAACTGCCCCTTCGTAGCCGATAAAGCATACTCACTACTCTTTATTTTTAGCTCAGCACTTTTTACTTCAGGTAAAGAACTATTTGCTACATCAAATAGTTGTTTAGGTGTACTTAACAAAGTACCTTCATTGGGTGCTTGAATGGAAAGCTTTTCTATCTGAAAGCCATCGATCGTTTCTAATTGCATAAACTGCACCAAGATTAAATAAGATAAATCCAATTGATTTTGTGCAATCACCAATTGCAATTCTTCCAAAGCTACCTGTGACTCTACATCAAATACGTTTCCTTTTGCAAGTGTACCAACAACTACTAATTTTTTGGTGCGTTCTAATTGCTGTTTAGTAATATTGAGCTGATTAAAAGCCGCATCTATTGTTTCCTGGTTCAACAATATTTGTAGGTAAGCAGATGCGATGCTGAGAGATATTTCATTCTTGGTTTTATCAACATTGTACTTATCGGCAGCCAATAAACTTTGATTTTGCTTATTGGTATTATAGTTGGCTAAACCATTAAACAAGGTGAGACTACTACTCAGTGATAAATTTTGTGACAATACTTTATCTGTTGCAAATGTATTGGTATAAGGGTCAATAGTTTTTCCGAAATTATAATTGTGGTAAAAATTACCATTTAAACTAGGCAGTGCTTTTGCTTTGCTCTGCAACAAATTATCCTTATCTAATTGTACCGTTAATTCCGACTGCTTGACTTGGACATTGTTCTTCAACGCATACTCAATACATTGCTGCAATGTCCACACCTTTTGTTGCGCAAGAGAAACACCTGCGAGAAAAAAAAGGATTAGACAAAGATTAATTTTAATTCTTTTCATTTTGACACTAAACACCGCGTAAAGTTAAACAATACTAACAAATTATTGGGATATTATTTTTATTTCCACTCTTCTGTTTGCTTCACTTTGTCTTCCATTTTCAGGATGCAAATAAATCATTTGCGAATTCCCATACCCCTTAGCCTTCACGCGCAATTTATTTACCTTATTAATGATTAAGTATTCTTGTACTGCTTTCGCTCTGTCCTGTGATAATATCTTATACCGGGTTTTGTTTTTTGAGTCTGGACCATTAACGTGACCCATAATTTCGATTTTTGTGCTAGGGTTTTGTTGCATAAATGCAACTAAATTTTGCAAGGATAGTTTTGATTTGGGTAAAAACGAAACATCGTCTCCTTCAAAATAAATATCGTTTAATGTTATCTTTTCATCCACTTTAATTTTTGCCAATTGTAGCAACAAGGTATCTTTATCCTTATATGTAAACGAAGTTGAACTAAACATATACCCTTCCGCATTGCAATTAATTTTATAGCTCATTAAATTTCCTGTTTCAAAAGAAAAGTGATTTGTATCAGCAGTAACTATCTCATTGGGCTTAATGCCCCCTATTTCAAGTTTTGCTTTAATAGGAAAATGTGTTTCCCTATCTAAAACAAGAATGTGTAAAACAGGATTCGACACAAGCAATGTTTCAACCTCCTTAAGCACATTCGCCTCAATTTCTTTCTTATAATCAGTATACCAATCAAGATACCTATCGTAATGTAACACGATGGAATAACCACCTTTTGTTGGCCGTGGACTATCAATGAGCAAATAATATATCTCACCTTTATGCACTGCTATAGATTTGCTAAAGATATTTCCAATACCTTCCGGAACATAATTGTTAATAGCCGTTTTAGTTAGTCCCGTTTTACTTTGTAAACCCATATCGTTTCTAGACATGTTTGACCTGATAGGCAATATTCCTTTTTCATCTTTTTTTTCATTGCAAAAAAAATCTTTGGCCTCATCCTTAAAAAGTAAGAAATCGAAATCGTCCATTACATCCATCGGAATAATTTCAAAACTAAGTATTGTCTCTAATTTAGGACTAAATCGATACCAAGCGGAATAGTGTTCACGTTCAAAAAAACAGGAATCGTTGCTTCCATTGCCTCTTATCTCCATAATCTTTCCATAATCTTTAAAAACATTATTTTGAATAAACAATGTATCATTAATATATAAAGCACCTTCGCAATCAGAAACCGATTGAGCACTCAAAAAATTAGTGCATAGTGAAAACAAAAGGGAAAAACATTGGTGTTTCATTGGCTAACAAAAATACGCATTCTGTTTCAATTTTATTAGCCTCTTTTACCTAATTCAATAACTTCCAAGTCCTTTATTACAGTGCCGTCAATAGTGAAGCGAACCAAGGTTTTAACAATATGAAAACCATGATTGCCAGCAGCTCCAGGATTAATGTGCAATAAATTAAGTTTTTTATCAAACATCACTTTCAATATATGTGAATGCCCGCAAATAAAAAGCTTGGGCGGGTTAGCATATATTTCAGCCCGTATAGGTACAGAATAACAATTTGGGTACCCCCCTATATGGGTTATCCATACATCCGTTTGTTCGCACATAAAACGTAAGCTATTAGGGCAAAATTGGCGTATAGTTGCATCATCAACATTTCCTGCAACAGCCTTTATGGGCTTTATTTTTTCAAGCCTATCAATTACTTCTAAACTTCCAATATCTCCAGCATGCCATATCTCATCACATTCATCAAAATACTTAAATATCTTTTCGTCTAAATAACCGTGTGTGTCCGATAATAGTGCAATTCTCTTCATTTATTATGGATATGTCGAAAAAATAAAAACATCCTCAAAAGTATCAATAATAAATAGTAATTTTGTAGCACTCCAAAAAACACTATTAAAGCTAATGAGCGACCAAATAAAACACGAATGCGGCATTGCTTTAATACGACTCTTAAAGCCTCTTTCCTACTACCAAAAAAAATATGGGACACCACTTTATGGAGTAAATAAATTATACCTGTTGATGGAAAAGCAACACAACAGAGGTCAAGACGGTGCGGGTGTGGCCAGCATCAAATTCGATGTAAGCCCTGGAAGTAGGTATATTAGTAGATACAGATCGAATTCCAACAATGCTATAAAAGAAATATTCGGGAAAATTAATGCGAAATACGAAGATGCCTATCTAAAAAACAAGGAAAAGTACAACGACACAAATTGGCTAAAAAAAAATGTGGGATTTTGTGGAGAATTGTTGCTTGGACACTTGCGTTATGGAACATACGGAGGAAATAGCATAGAGAATTGCCATCCTTTTTTACGTCAAAATAATTGGCAAACAAAGAATTTAGTTGTAGCAGGAAACTTTAATTTAACCAATGTGGATGAACTTTTTCAACAATTGGTAGATTTAGGTCAGCACCCAAAAGAAAAAGCAGATACTATAACAGTTATGGAACGTATAGGTCACTTTTTGGACGAAGAAAATGAACGCTTGTTTCTTGAGTTTAAAGAAAAGGGATTTTCAAACGAAGAAATTTCCCCCTTAATTGCCGAACATTTGGATGTAGAGAAAATACTTCAAAATTCAAGTAAAAAGTGGGATGGAGGCTATGCGATGGTAGGTATGATTGGACACGGTGATGCTTTTGTATTACGCGACCCTTCTGGGATTCGACCTGCTTATTACTACAAAGATGATGAGGTAGTTGTAGTGGCATCTGAACGGCCAGCTATACAAACCGCATTTAATGTATCTGTTGATTCAATACAAGAAATTACTCCAGGAAGTGCGCTTATTATTAAGAAAAATGGCGACTTTGGCATTCATCAAATACAAGAACCATTAGAAAGAAAAGCTTGCTCATTTGAGCGAATATATTTTTCAAGAGGTAGTGATAAAAGCATATACGAAGAAAGGAAAAACTTGGGAATATCACTTTGTCCGAGAATATTAAAAGCTATTGATTACGACTTAGACAATACTGTTTTTTCGTACATTCCTAACACTGCCGAAACAGCATTTTTAGGAATGGTAAAAGGAATAGAAGATTTTTTGACCGAACAAAAACGAGAACGTATTTTAGAATACGGAAACAAAATTACAAAAGCTGCACTTACCGAAATACTAGCAAAACGTCCGCGTGTTGAAAAGGTTGCTATAAAAGATGCAAAGCTTCGAACATTTATTACACAAGATACTCAGCGCGATGATATAGTTGCTCACGTATACGATATAACCTACGGCTCGTTAAAAAAAGACACAGACACTCTTGTAATTATTGATGATTCAATTGTACGTGGAACAACATTAAAACAAAGTATTTTAAAAATGCTTGATCGATTAGGTCCGAAAAAAATAATCATTGTATCCTCTGCTCCACAAATTCGTTACCCAGATTGCTATGGAATTGACATGGCTAAGCTAGGGGACTTTATTGCCTTTCAAGCAGCTGTTGAGTTGCTAAAAGAAACTTTCCAAGAGAACATCATTGACGATGCATACGAAAAAGCAAAAGCACAGAATGAACTTCCGAAAATTAAAATTGAAAACGTAGTAAAAGAATTATATAAGCCTTTTACAGCAGAGCAAATTTCTCAAAAAATCGGACAGCTTTTAACCCCTCTAGATATTAATGCAGAAGTAGAAATCATTTACCAATCTATAGAAGGTTTGCATACTGCTTGCCCTGACAACTTAGGTGATTGGTATTTTTCGGGAAATTACCCTACTACCGGTGGCAATAAAGTGGCAAACACATCCTTTATTAATTATATGGAAGGTAAAAATATTAGGGCCTACTAAGAAAATTAAACACCTATTTAATTAACACCTATTTAATTTTCTTCTAAATTCTGCAAGGCCTCGTTTAACTCATTAAGTGTTTTACGATTGTCTTGTTTCTGGGCGAGGGTTTTTCCTGTTTTATAAATAGAAACAGCCTTTTGTAAGTCATTTTCCGCTTCATATAATTTCCCCAATTGGTAATATGCTCCCAAATAGGCTGAATTATTCATCAATAAATACTCAATTGTTTTTATAGCTTTAGAAACTTTACCCAACTTTTGATACTCAAGCGCTAAAGCATATTGTAAAAAAGAATCAGTCGGGTCGTCCTGCAAGAATAAGAGCAATTGTTCTACCCTTTGACTTGAGTTCATAGAGTATTAAAGCTCGGTTTTAAATTGATTCATAAAACGCACATCGTTTTCCGAAAACAAGCGTAGGTCATTTGTTTGGTATTTCAACATTGTAATGCGCTCAACCCCCATACCAAAAGCAAAACCGCTATGTTGCTTACTATCAATTTTACAATTATCCAGCACAGCAGGATCAACCATACCGCAACCCAGGATCTCAACCCAACCACTTCCTTTGCAAATATTACATCCTTTACCACTACAAAACGGACAAGAAATATCCATCTCGGCACTTGGCTCGGTAAAAGGAAAATAAGATGGCCGCAATCGGATTTTTGTATCTGAACCAAACATCTCTTTGGCAAAATATAACAAGGTTTGTTTAAGGTCGGCAAAGGATACGTTTTTATCAATATATAAGCCCTCAACCTGATGAAAAAAACAATGTGCACGTGCCGATATTGCCTCGTTACGGTATACTCTACCTGGCGAAATTGTTCGAACAGGAGGTTTTGAATTTTCCATTACCCTCACCTGAATTGATGAAGTATGTGTACGAAGTGCAATTTTATCCTCGATAAAAAATGTATCTTGCATATCTCTTGCAGGATGCTCTTCAGAAAAATTCAGTGCGGAAAAATTATGCCAATCGTCTTCAATTTCAGGACCATCTGAGACAGCAAAACCTATTCGCGAAAAAATATTTATTATTTCATTTTTTACAAGTGAAAGTGGGTGTCTCGAACCTATAGAAATAGATTGAGAGGGTAAGGTCAAATCCATTATCTTTCTATCTACATCTCCATTGCTTTCTGTAAGTTGTTTTAAGTCGTTTATCTTTTGTTGTGTATTGGTTTTTAACTCATTCAATAGCTGCCCTATTTCTTTTTTAATAATAACTTCAACACTTTTAAAATTGTCAAACAAAATGGTTACTTCACCTTTCTTGCCGAGCATTTTTATTCTGAACAATTCCAATTCCTCCTTGCTGTTGGTTGAAAAAGAATTTATTTCAATTAATAAGCGCTTAATCTTTTCTCTCATACTGCAAAAGTAATGAAAAAATCGCATTGGTACCTCAATAAAATAGGCACTTGTAGTATTTATTATAAAAACAATTGATTTTTTTATTTGGAAACTGAAAACAATTTGTTGCTATATGTGCGCCACAAAATTAATTACCTTTAGAAGACAATTAATTTATATAGAAGAAGCGAGATAATGAGTGCTTGATTAATCGAACAAACAGTTTGCTTAAATATAATTTATCTAACCACTGTTACGTGTCCAACATAGCTATGTTGTTTGGAATACAAATCAGTTGCTGATATTTTATATACGTAAACGTCCTGACCTACCAATTGCCCACTGGGGCCGCGTCCATCCCAACCTGCTTTTCCAAAATCTGTTTGCTCGTATAATTTATTGCCCCAACGGTCGAATATCAACATCTCAAAAGATGTTAAACTTTTTAAATTAACTCCCTTCGGCATAAAGTATTCGTTTTGTCCATCACCATTTGGGCTAAATGAACTAGGAATATACAATGCATAAGCACCGTTTATGTGTAAACATTTTACTGTGGTATCAATACAACCGCTGTTATATTGAACAATTAAGGTTACACAATACTGGCCGCTATCAGTATAAGTATGTGTTGGGTGCTGTTGAGTTGAAGTGCTGTCTGCCGATGAGTTATCGCCAAAATTCCAAACCCAATTTATGGCATTCGTTGATTTGTCTGTAAAAAAAATTTTAGGATCTAATATTGTTGTTGGCTGCGGGCCTAATATAAAATCGGCTTTTGGGGCAGGATATGTATTTATATAAGCAACCATCATTAACGAATCCTTACAACCATTAGATGTGGTTACTACCAACTTAACATTAAAAGATCCAACCCAACCGTATAAATGTGTTGGATTTTGAATAGTTGATGTTGTGCTATCCCCAAAATCCCAAAACCATTGTGTTATTGTACCACCCGCTACCGTTGATAAATCAGAAAAATTTATCGATACCGGTGCACAGCCATTTATTGTATCACTTGTAAAAGATACAACGGGGTTTGGATAAACATTTATCAGTAAACAACTATCCGGACCTGATCCACAAGAATTGTCAGCATGAACACAAATATTTCCTCCGGTATTTCCAAAACCAACTGTAATTGTTGTTGTTCCCTGTCCGCTTGCTATAAAGACTCCGGCAGGAACTACCCAAACATAATTTGTTGCATTAGGTATGGCATTAATAGTATATGTTTGACTACTGTTTGCACACACATTAAGCGGACCATTTAACGCTGGTTTAGATGGCAATGGCATAGTTGTAAATGACCAAACGGGACAACCAGCAGCCGGTCCAGCATTTGACAAAGGTGAAACTTGCCAATAATAAGTTGTTCCGGGCAACAATGCTCCAGTATTATAGGTTAGGTTAAAGCCTTGGTTTGCGCCATTTAAAATATTTGTTGGTGGATTATCCGTGCCAAAATATAAACTATATCCAACCGGAGGACAGGTAAGGGAATCCCAATCAAGTGTTACACCCGAACAAGGTTGGTCGATAGATAAATCAGGAATCGAATTATAAGTTGTGCATCCTACAGGAACCCCAGGTCCCGCTACACAAGGGTGCATATAATCGAATATCGCCTCACTCAAGTACTCTGAGGCAGGTTGGGGTTGGTGAAAACCCCAAAAAGTAATTCCTGAAAACAAAACCAATCCTGCCCCATAATTATATTCAACTAAAGCAAATTGATTTCCTTGAGCTTGTGGAGCTTCAATTAAGTTTAAACCACATGGGGTATTTACAATATTGTGTGTAAAATAATTTCCTGTCCAATTATTACCGGATGGGAAAAGTGCATTATTAAAAATAGGATGTGCATTTTGTCCGAAAGCAATTTGACCAGTTCCCGATGCAAAGTTATAGGATGGTTGCAATTGAATCACAACTCCACCAAATCCACAATTAATATCATTATTCCAGCCTGCAGATTCAATCATTAAATGTCCGCCCGCAAGAACCCAATTTTGTATAGCAACTTGATTAGCTGCAATAAAATTATCAAGAGGTGTGTCATTTTGTGCCCCACCTTCCATCAGAATAAAACAATTAGTATTTGAGAAAATGGCTCCAATATTTGCATTTTGGAAATAGGCAGTAGAATATCCCCCATTACCAAAAACAGCATTCAATGACATAAAATTATCTTGACCACCATTTATATTATATGTCCATGGTTCTTGATTTTGGTCGGTAATGTATACAATGCCTTGCTGTGCATTTGTATTATTTGCAACCACTGAATAAATCAAAACAAATAATAAAATTCGAAGAGTTCTAGCCATTTTGCATTAAAAATCTATCTTCAATTATCTCACTAATGTAACATCACCTGTGAACGAATGTTTTTTATCTGTTAAGTCTACTGCGCTTATCTTATACACATATACATCTTGTAATGCTATTTCACTGCCACCTTTGATGGTTCCACTCCAACCTGTACCGTTAAAGTTCGTGGTCTTGAATATCATATTACCCCATCTGTCAAAAATAAGCATCTCAAAGCCATCACTCTTTATGCCTTTCCCTTTTGGCATAAAATAGTCGTTCATTAAATCTCCATTGGGAGTAAAAGCATTCGGAATAAACAAGGTAAAAGCATCATTAACTATCAAACAATTGATGGTTGTATCTACACAGTTATTAGGGCTGGTTACCATTAAAGTTACACAATACCTTCCCGTATCACCATACTCGTGAATAGGATTTTGTAACTCCGAAGTACTGTCTTTGGAGAAGTCACCAAAATTCCAATGCCATTTTACTGCATTTGCTGATTTGTCTCCAAAAACTATATTCGGACTCAATATATCGGTTGGTTGCGGGCCATAAGCAAACTGAGCTATCGGATAAGCATAAGAGCTTATCATAGTTGTTATGGTTTTTGTTGTACTGCAACCTATGTTATCTGTTACCGTTAATGTTACATCGTATACCCCTGGAGTAAAGCAATGGTTTGGGTTTTTTTGGCTGGATGTGTTGCCATCTCCAAAATTCCACAACCAAGCACTTATATTACTACCTGCGGCTGCTGTGCTTTGGTCTGCAAAAATTACACAGACGGGTGTACAGCCTGTGGCTATATCGCTGGTAAAGTTTACGGTTGCGGGTTGAATTACCTTTACCGTTACACTATCCATTTGCGAAGGGGTACCACATCCGTCATTTACTGTACAATAGTAAGTAGTGGTTACTTGTGGTTGTACATTCGGATTCGGGAAACCACCCCCGGCTGGTAACCAACTGTATATTAAATTTCCACTTCCACCACTCGCTAAAGCGCGTAAATTAGCGGTTGTACCTAAACATATCGTTGTATCGTTTGAACAAACCACTGTAATGGATAAGCTTACTGATACCGTTAAGGTTTGTGAAGCTGAAATGCATCCATTAGCATCGGTTGCGACTACCGTATACACTGTTGTTACTAAAGGTGAAACTACTTGGTTAGCTCCTGGTAAATTACCCGGATTCCACATATAAGTGTAAGCCGCTGTGCCTCCTTGCGCTAAGGCGGTTATATTTGCATTTTGACCTATACATATACTCACGTTTGCACTTGGAGTTACGGTTACAGCTGTAGGTTCAGTAACAACAACTATAGCTGTGGTTGTACAGCCATTGACATCCGTAATGGTTACCGTGTAGTTACCTGCCGCTAAATTGGTGGCTGTTTGTGTTAATTGTACAGGATTACTATTCCAACTATAGCCGTATGGTGCAGTGCCTCCTGTTACGAAAGTTACCGTTGCGCTGCCATCTATTCCACCATTACACAATGTTGGTATTGAATCGGTTACTACAACAAAGGCTGCCGGTTGAAGTATCGTTACATTTATGGTATTATTACATCCAATTGCATCGCTTACGGTTACGGTATAGGTTCCTGCCGGTAAGTTTGTGGCTGTTTGTGTTAGTTGTACTGGATTACTATTCCAACTATATGTGAATGGCGCTATACCTCCGCTGGTAATATTCACTGTTGCAGTTCCATTTGTGCCACTTGGGCAGACTAAATCTACTTGAATAGTATTTAATACTATCGGCTGAGATACTGTTACTGTTACAGAGTCGTTACCGGTACAACCGTTTGAATCTCCTATTACATAATATTTTGTGGTTACTGCGGGTGTGGCTATTACGTTAGCCCCTACTGTGGTATTTAATCCCGTTGCAGGTGACCAAATATAGGTAGCTGCTCCGCTTGCTGTTAAAGTGGCTTGTCCGCCAAAGCATATCGTTGTGTCGTTGCTCAGACCGATTACTAAATTCGGGCTCAATATTACAGCTATACAACAAGGTGGACTTGCTCCACAAAGGTTACTTATTGTTACGCATATATTACCTGGAGTATTTCCTGTAGTTACAGTAATATTGTCTGTGCCTTGACCTGCATTAATCACCCAACCTGCAGGCACTGTCCAATTGTAAGTTACGCCCACCATATTGAGACAAGAATAGCTTAATATTATATTCGGGCAAAATGTGATTGACCCATTTATTGGACAGGGCTGCACAGGCAGTAGCGATACTACTAAAGGAATACAGACTTGAGGACTCGTGCCACAGGCATCCGATGCGGTTACACATAAATTACCGGAGGTTGGACCTACTGTTAAGGTTATACTATTTGTTCCTTGACCATTGGCAATCGTACTACCAGGTGGAGCCGTCCACGTATATAACACTCCTGGCACATTCGGTACACTGTATACTTCAGAAGCATTTTGACAGACATTCAAATTTCCAGATATTGGACCAGGTATTGCAGGGGTACCTTGTAAGGTATAACTCCACACTGTTGGGCAAATCAAGGTTGTATCACTTCCATTTACACCTCCGCCATAACCTATCAATTCTATTTTCCAATAATAGGTTTGGCCAGGGGTAAAGACTAAAGGGGGATTGGTTAATACATAAAAACTAACATTCCCAACATCCAATTGATTGAAAATATTGGTTGGTGGGTTATTGGTACCATAAGACAACAAAAAATGTATACTGTCTGCTCCGCAACCTGCTCCACCACCATTCCAACTCAACAATACAGGACCAAGACAATTAGGCTCAATAGAACCATTGGGTGGTGCTATTTGGGTTGGACAAGATACGGGTTGACCTATGCAAGGGGTCATATAGTCATATATCGCCATTAATAAATTATCAGCATCAGGTTGAGGATTGTGCCAGCTTGTAGAAGTCATACCTCCAAATAACACTATACCACAACCATCTTGTAATTCGGTTAAACCAATTTGGTTACCTTGAGCACCAGTACAAGTTATTAAATTTGTTCCGCTTGGACCATTGATAACATCGTGTGAAAAATAGTTACCAGTCCAAGCAGCGCCTGAAGGATATATTCCATTATTAAATATTGCATGTCCACCTTGCCCTGCTGTAACAGCACCAGGTGCTGAAGCATATATATAAGCAGGATTAAGAGTAATGGAAACTCCTCCAAATCCACAATTAATATCACTGTTCCAACCTGCCGAATTTAAAAACAAATGGCCACCGTTTTGCACCCAAGTTTGCATAAGGGCTTGATTGGCAGTCGTAAAATTATTCATTGGAGTGTCATTGTTTTGACCACCTTCGACATAAACAAAACAATTTGCGTTTGAAAATATGGCTTGCGCATTCGCATTTTGATAGTAAGCTGTAGTCCATCCACCGCCGCCATAAACAGCATTAAATGCATTAATTTGCGATTGAGAACCCCAGGGTTCTCCATTTTGATCGGTTACATAAACTATGCCCTGTTGAGCATTGCTATTGAAGCTGAACAAACAAACTAGCGCGATTGTGATTAGAATACTTTTTTTCATTATAATTATATTTTATGTAAATATACCAAAGCTGCAGTTACATTATTACACAATTCATCTAAATTCGAGTATTTAGTTACAGTTTATTTAGTTAACGGTCAGTTTTTACAAAAACGCACATAGCCTTCAACTTTTTATTATTAATATTGCTATAAATAAATTACATCCGCCTATGTTGTTAAAAGTTCATTGTTCTTACTTATTACTTTTTTTATGCACTTTTCAAGCTACCCCCTTTAGTTTTGCACAGAGGAATGATGTATTAAAAAAACGTTCCGCAGAATATTTACAAAGCACATCTTCAGGGTTTGTTGAAAACAATGGACAAATAGTAGATGACAATGGGGTTCAAATGAACTCTGTATTTTTCAAATCTTCAATTCCTGAAGGTGATTTATACATTACCAGCAAAGGGTTAACATATGCTTTCTACAAAATCGAAGATGAGGATAAAAAAGTAAAAGAGAAAATAAATGATGAGAAGATTAATATTCGCCAATACAGAATGGATGTCGACTTAAAAGAAGCAAGTATAAAAAAGGAAAACATTGTTGCTGAAAACAAAGAAAGTTGTACTTATAATTTTTTCTATGAACATTGTCCCAATGGGATAATGCGTGTAAATCAGTACAAAAAAATCACTATAAAAAATGTTTATCCAAATATTGATTGGGTTTGGAAAATTGAATCGGACAACCAATTGAAATACGATTTCATACTACATCCAGGTGCTGATATTGCATCCATTAAACTGCTATATAAGGGTGCTGATTTAACGCTAAAAAATAATGATAAAATAATTCAAGTATCAACCCCAATTTATGAATTTAAAGAAGGCAATTTACTTTGTTATGATGAAAAATCAACTCTTATTTCACGCTTTAAAATAACAAAAAATGAAGTTAGTTTTGATATCCCTAATATTGATATAAATGCAACAACAACGATTGACCCTCCCCTCATTTGGTGCAGTACTTATTGTGGGTCGGGTTATACTGGAATTAAGGCAACAGAGTGCGATGCAAGTGGTAATTTATTTGTAACAGGGTATACCAATTCACCAAACTTTCCAACACAAAATGCAGGAGTCTTTTTTCAAGGAAACTTGGTTATGTTTTTTGATGTGTTTATAATAAAATTTGATGCGCTTGGAAATAGGAAATGGGCAACCTATTACGGTGCTAGTGATGACGATGTAGGAAACGATATAAAGCTAGATATAAATGGAAATATTTTTGTTACCGGCTCCAGCAAAACTACAAATGGATTTCCAGTTCAAAACCCAGGAGGTGGAGCATATTATCAACCTGCAAATGGAGGTGCGCCTGCTCAAGATGCCTTTATGCTAAAATTTGATAATAATGGAAATCGTATTTGGGCAACCTATTTTGGAGGAAGCGATATGGAAGTTGGCGATTATTTGTACATCGACAATAATGGCGATGTTTTTATGACTGGCATTACTGTATCAACCAATTTACCAACAAAAAATGCGAATGGTTTTTTTCAAGGTTCAAGCGGTGGTTTTGCGGATGTAATGCTTACAAAATTTAGCAACAATGGTGTTTTACTTTGGGCAAGTTATTATGGGGGCTCTGGATTTGATGAGGGATATAGTATAACAGGTGATGCAAATGGAAACGTTTTTTTTGCTGGAGTAACAAAATCTGCTAATTTCCCAACTCAAAACAACGGCAATTATTTTGATGGAACCTTTAACGGAATAAGTGATTTGTTTGTTTTAAAATTCGACAATACTTTTACTCGTAAATGGGCAAGCTATTTGGGGGGATCCAGTGAAGAAGAATTAGCTCATATTATTATGACGAGCAACAACGAATTATTTTTTGTTGGCAATACAGCATCAATTGATTTTGTAACAGCAAACAATCCCTTCCCGGGTTCGTATAACGATGCTTCATTCAATGGAATTACCGATGTTGTTCTGATGAAATTTAACAACAATGGAGTACTGCTTTGGTCAACTTTTTATGGTTCGCCCGGTGGCGATTTAAACACTCCCTATGATTACGATAGAATTGCGAAAGATGGATGTGGAAATGTATATTTCACTTGTACCACTCGCTCAGCGGGAATGCCTATAAAAGTTTCTGCAAACAACGATTATCTTTTGGGAACTTACAAAGGTGGCAACGATCTTTTTATATCAAAATTTTCAGAAAATGGAATCCATAAGTGGGGCACTTATTTTGGTCATATTTACGAAGACTTAAGGGGTAGCCTTGCAATTGATGACAGCGGTGCAGTTTATGTTGGCGCAGAGTTTGCTAATTATCCCAACGCAGCAAATTTGCCTCTGCTAGACCAAGGAAACGGTGCCTACTTTCAGAATGTAGTGTCGGGTACCGACAATGGATTTATTGCAAAATTCGAGTATGGCCCTTTGATGTTTTCGGGAAACATTATCCCTGCTTGTACTTGCGATGGAGCAGCAACAGCTATTCCTACCGGTGGGTTGCCACCTTACACTTTTTCATGGAATACAATTCCGATTCAAACTAATGCAACTGCAACGAATCTTTGTGCTGGCAATTATACCGTAACAGTTAGTGATGCAAATTGCCATAGCAAATCTTTTACTGTTACAGTTACATCTAATGGTCCCGATGCAACATTGGGAAACATTGTTCCTGTTAATTGCAAAGGGGAAAGTAATGGATCGACTACAATAAACATTAATGGAGGTGTTGCCCCCTTGACTTATATTTGGTATCCCAATATTGGAAATACCCCTAGCGTAAGTGGATTACCGGCAGGAACATATTATTTTGTAGTTACAGATGCAAACGGATGCTTTGATTCTATTCCGGTCTCAATTCTTGAGCCAAACGATTCCTTATCTGCTATTAGTAGCGTGTTAAATATTTCTTGTGGAAGTGGAGAGGCAACAGTTCTTGGAGTTGGTGGTACACCTCCCTATTCCTACTTGTGGTTGCCTTCGGGGGGCAATGGATCAATTGCAACAGGATTAAATATTGGAACATATACTTGTACAATAACTGATGCGCATAATTGTACATTTATTGAAACCGTTACTATTACTGTGCCTCCTGCCCCTATCGCTAACTTCACAGCAAACCCTTCAACAGGACAAAAGCCATTACTGGTTAACTTTCTAAACAGTAGTATAAATGGAAATTCTTATCTATGGGATTTTGGTGACGGGAATACTTCCAACTTAGAAAATACATCAAATACCTTTTTAAATAATGGAACTTATGAGGTACGACTTATTGTTACAAATACTGGCGGCTGCTCTGATACCATTACTGCTACAATAATTGTGGAGGGAGACATTACACTTATCATTCCCAATATATTTACTCCCAATGGGGATGGGGTAAATGATTTATTTCTTATAAAATCAAGTTTAATAAAAGAATTCAATTTGCAAATCTTTAATCGTTGGGGAGATATAATAGCTGACATTAACGATGTTTTACAAGCTTGGGATGGAAAAAATAAATCAGGAAGTATTGTTGTAGATGGCACGTATTACTACGTAATAAAAGCAATTGGGCTAGATGATTTGGATTACAGTACAAAAGGATTTATTACGGTTGAAAAATAATACGACAATAGTTTTCTATCTTCTATTTTTTCCTTTCTGTTGTATAAATTACTAATTCTGACAATGATTTTTTCGAAGGACTTTCAGGGAAATAATTTAATATTTCTAATGCTTCATTTTTGTAATCAATCATCTTTTTTGTAGCATATTGAATACCTCCACTTTTAATAACAAAATCAATTACTTCAGCGACTTTTTCGGGCTTGTTATTGTTGTTTTTCACAATATTAATAATATGCCGTTTGGTTAAATAAGGGGCATTATTCAAAGCATATATAAGAGGTAAGGTCATTTTCTTTTCTTTAATATCGTTGCCTGTAGGTTTCCCGACCTCTTCATTACCATAATCAAACAAATCATCCTTTAGCTGAAAAGCAACCCCTGTAAGCTCTCCAAATTTGTGCATTAGATTTACGATATCACTGCTTGCCTTCACAGAACTTGCTCCACAAGCGCAACAGGACGCTATAAGTGATGCTGTTTTCTGTCGGATAATATCAAAATATATTGCTTCACTAATATCTAATCTGCGCGCTTTTTCTATTTGCAACAATTCGCCTTCACTCATCTCACGCACAGCGTTGGATACAATTTTCAATAACTCAAACTCTTCATATTTTACTGCCAGCAACAAACCTCTTGACAAAAGATAATCGCCTATCAACACAGCAATTTTATTTTTCCACAAAGCATTTACAGAAAAAAAGCCCCTACGTATATTTGAATCATCCACCACATCATCGTGTACCAAGGTTGCTGTGTGAAGCAACTCTATAAGTGAGGCCGCTCTATAAGTAGATTCAGTTACAGAGCCACAAACATTCGCACTTAGAAAAACAAACATCGGACGAAGTTGTTTCCCTTTACGCTTAACTATATATCCAGTAATTTTATCCAGTAAGGGTACTGTACTTTTCATAGAGTCTTTGAACTTTTGTTCAAAGGATTCCATTTCTTTGAGAACCGGCTTCTGAATTTCTGTTATCGAGAGCATATGCTCTCAAAAGTACGCAAATATTATTTCTTTTTGTAGGGTGAATATTTGGCATTTATTTTTACCAATATACTTTCGGCAATTTTTTCTGTAATTAATTTTGGAACATCAATTTTATGATCCACCAACTTTACATTAAAGTTTGATACAATAGTAAGTTCCTCACTTTTTACAGTAATTGTGCCTTCAATAGTTCTTATTTGTTCAACTCCATGCATCTTTAACATTCCTGTACAGGTAACTTTATAAATTCCCTCCTTTGTATAATCAATATCCTCATTAATTTTGCCCTTAAAAGTAGCATTTGGATATTTGGATGTTTCCATATAATTCTCATTAAAATGTTCTTGCATTAATGACTTTGGAAAAACAAACTCTGTGTTTGGAATCTTAAAAACAATTGTGTCGTTTGCAGAATTTAATAAAGAAGTACAAGCATTATTGGTTGCATCAATATCCTCAATTGGTGTTGTTGAAAAAAAGCTCACAACCACTCCCTTGTCTTTCGACTTGTATATTTGAGCATTTGAAAAAACTGATATTGAGAGTAGTAGACCAAGGGATAGAATATGTTTCATATAATACGTTTATTTAATAATAACAAATCGCTTTTAATTCTACTGGCCTTTTTTATTCACTACCAATTTCCGCCTGAACCGCCACCGCCAAAGCCACCACCACCAAAACCACCAAAGCCACCCGATGAGCCACCACCAAAACCTCGACCACCCGAAAGCATTGAGCCAAGTAAAAAACCCGTCCCCATACTCATTCCGCCATTTCCTCCTCTGCCTCCACCACGCTTAATATTGATGATAATAAAAGCAATAATCACCAACAATATCAATCCGAGTTTAAATTTATTCGTACCTTTTCCCTTATGTTTTGCGCTATACGAATCTGAATTGTATTCACCTTTTGCTAATGCCATTAAAACATCAGTTCCTTTATCTAATCCTTTATATCCTTCGCCATTTTTAAAATAAGGATACATTTCATCTTCACGAATACGTTTATTGGTAATATCAGGAATAGCGCCTTCTAAACCTCTGCCAATAACTATTTCTAAATATCGCTGGCCTTCTCCTCCTGTTGGCTTTATTAAAATCACAATCCCATTATCTTCCTCTTTTTGACCAACACCCCATTGTTTACCAATTTCTGTTGCATAAGCCCAAGGCTCCATCCCATTAATATCATCTACAATAACTATAACAATTTGATTGGATGTTTCATTAGCGAAAGTTTGAAGTTTTTGCTCTAATAGCGATTCTTCATCAGCAGATAAAAAGCCTGAAGCAGTGAAATTATTTACCAGTTTTGGTGGATTAGGTCGTTCAGGAATGCCATTCGACTGAGCAAATACAAACGATGAAAGAAGGGAAAATAAAATAGAAATATATTTTTTGAACATCTTTTTCAATTACATATTATTTACCAAAACTAACCTCATTGTTTAGTTCATTGGTATCGTTTGATTGTAAAGGGAAATATACTTTCAGCTTTTCTCCTGCCATTTCAATTCCTTTACAAAGCCCTTCAGTAAATTGTCGCTTTTTAAAATAATCTAACATCACATCTTTGATTAGATCCCAAAAATCTGCTGGTACTTTTTCATTAATTCCTTTATCTCCAAGTATAGCAAACTTATGGTCTGAAACGGCCAAATAAAACAACACTCCATTACGCAATTCTGTTTTATCCATTTTTAATTGATGAAATATATTGGCCGCTTTGTCCAACACATCTTCTTTGCATTTATCATCGATGTGTACACGTACTTCACCCGAGGTATTTAATTCGGCATTAACAATTGTTTGTTTAATAGATTTTTGTTGTTCGGGTGTGAAAAAATTTTTAGTCCTCATTTATTTAGTGCAGAGAGAGTTAGTATAAAATAAGAGATAACTTATTGAGTTCAATAAGCTATCTCATGCCTTATTATACAAATTATTCAACCAAATTAAAATTTAACCTCAGGAGCTTTTTCTGAACCCTCTGCAGCTTTAAAAGATTCTTTTTGAGGGAATCTTGTTTTACTCAAAAGCATTTCATTCAAAAAACCTGTAATATGATTGCTATAAATAGCAACTTTCTCATTGTACTCATCACGAGAATAATTAATTCTATTTTCAGTGCCTTCCAATTGTGTTTGTAATTCTTGAAAATTCTCAGTTGAACGAATTTGGGGATACGCTTCAAACGCTAAATTAATGGCTGTGTTGATTTTTTTCCCCATAAGCTCCATATCTTCTGGTGTTTTAGCATTAACGATACCCGCGCGAGCTTGAGTTACTGAAGTTAAAATCCCTTTTTCATTCTCAGCAGCACCCTTAACAGTTGCTACTAACTGTGGAATCAAATCAGCACGCCTCTGGTACCTTGATTGTACATTACCCCAAGCTTTTTCCACATCTTTTTGATAACTGTTTGCAGTATTAAAATTACTTCGATACATCATAAAGATGATAAATACTAATAAAATTAAACTACCTACGACCAGTAAACTTTTTTTCATTGTTTTTGTTTTAAATATATAATTGTCAAAATTACACAACTATTCGGATACTCTTAAATAAACCAATACAATATCTTGAATAGATTGGTTAATTAATGTTAATACAACTTTTAACTGCAATTAAAAATTCGCCCGGTTTTCTCGTTCCAATAATGTATTTTAATCCATCACGGTTCATTAATTCTACAGCATCTTCTCCGGAAGTATAAAATTTTATTCGCCCTCTTTTGTGCAGGTTATAAACCGAAACGTGTCTAAAACGAGGGTCGTAAACTATTTGGTGGGCATCCACAATGCTACTCAGTTCAATTTTAACTTTACGAGAAGTCCATAAACCATCTAAAACAATACTCTTTTCGGTTATTTGGGTTTTAATATGAAGTATAAATACCAATCCGGCTGAAAGCAACAATACAATAATTCCTAATAAAAAAAACATTGCCCCCGATTCAGGAATATCTTGAACGGGATATGGCCCTATGTGAATACCCGAAACATCTATTGGCTTTGGATTTTGTGACCAATAGTAGGCAATAAAGCAAAACAAGATCAATATAATCCTACTTAAAAGAGCTGATTTATTATAACCAAGATACTGCTTCTCTTCAAATAAAATTATTTCCGAATTGTAATCCATATGGTTATTTCAGAATAAAATTAAACTATTTTTTTACAATAAATATATTAAAAAACGAAACACATTAACTCTTTAAAAATGATTCTACCGATTGGTGGGCTTCATTAAAAACCGTCTCTATTGAATCGTTTATTAATACGGCATCAAACTGTACGGCATATTCCATCTCTGTTTCTGCCTTCCCAATTCTTCTAGCGATACTTTCGGTTGTCTCGGTGCCTCTCTTCTTAAGTCGGTCTTCAAGATGCTTTATGGAAGGTGCTTTAACAAATACAGCTAAGGCTTTGTCTCCAAACTTCTTTTTTAAACTCAAGCCACCCACAACATCTACATCAAAAATAACGTGATGTCCTCTATCCCAAATTCGTTTAATTTCACTTTTCAGCGTACCGTAAAAATGATTTTCATACACTTCTTCCCATTCAACAAACTCATCGTTGGCAATGCGCTTTTTAAATTCTGCTACACCTATAAAATAATAATCTACTCCCTCAACTTCGCCTTTTCGAAGCTCTCTACTGCAAGCCGATACGGAAAATTCAACGGCAGGAAATTTTGAAACCAAATGTTGCACAATAGTCGTTTTGCCAGCACCTGAAGGTGCCGAAAAAATAATTAGTTTACCATCCATATTAAATTCATTTCTTCTTATAAAACATTAAGCAGTTGCTCTTTTACTTTTTCCAATTCATCTTTCATTTCAACTACCAATTTTTGTATCTCTGCATCGTTTGCTTTTGAACCTATTGTATTTATTTCACGTCCAATTTCTTGTGTTATAAATCCAAGTTTTCTTCCGGAAGATGCTTCTTCCATTGTTTTTATAAAATAATCACAATGTGTTTTTAAACGCACTTTTTCCTCTGTAATGTCAATTTTTTCAATGTAATAAATCAATTCCTGTTCAAAACGGTTATTGTCTACCTTATCGTTTCCAATAACCTCATTTATATTATTTTTTATCCTATCGCGAATATGCTGAACACGTAATCCATCCATTTTTTGGATGGAAGAAAGGTTAAGTGTTATTTTATTTATCCTAGAAGAAAGTTCCTTAGCAAGCACCTTACCTTCGTCATCTCTAAACACATTAAGGTCTGCAAGTGCCTTTTCTACGACATTGTATACAATTTGCCAATCTTCCTCGTTGATGTCATTTTTCTCATGTTTCCACACTTCGGGCATTTTCGATATTATTTCAATATAATTATTATCGGCAAGGTTTAATTCACTTGCTAAAAACATGAGTTCTTTGTAATAATTTTTTGCCAATGGTTTATTGAGGGAAATTGATTTTTGTTCTGCGCTACTTTCCAACAATACAAATACATCTACTTTTCCCCTTTCTAACATACGTTGAGCCATTGAGCGAATGTCGTTCTCCTTTTCTTTAAATACAGAAGGCATTCTTATGCCTAAATCAAGTTGTTTTGAATTTAAAGACCTTACTTCTACCGAAATTTTCTTGTTTTCATTTTCGGAAAATGATTTTCCGAAACCTGTCATTGATTTTATCATACTATTTTTTCACAAAAATAACCATAAGAAAACAAAAAAGGGAAAAGTTGTCGCTTTTCCCTTTTTTATTTTTAGAAAACAAGTTACCTAATAAGAGTAACGTGACCAATAAATTCACTTTTTTGAGTGCTTGTAACATTGTCTTTATTATTGTATGTTACTTTTATTTTATATACATAAACATCTTGTTGCGATATGTCTGTGTCATTATTTCCGGTTCCATCCCATCCTTTATTCAAGTCATTAGACCTGAATATTAAATCTCCCCAACGATTAAATATTGTCATATCGAAAGATAAAATAAATTGTCCCTTAGGCATAAAAACATCATTTGTTCCATCACCGTTTGGTGTAAAAGCATTCGGAATAAATAAAGTGTACTCCGGACCAACTATCAAACAATGGGTAATATCATTTGTACAACCCTCTATTGAAATGGCCGTTAATTTTACACAGTATAATCCGGTATCACTGTATGCATGTCGAGGGTTAATATCTGTAGAATTATTAGCATCATTTTTATCACCAAAATCCCATATATAACTTGCTCCACCAACAGACTTGTTAAAGAAGCTTATAACAGGATTTAAAACGGTAGTTGTTGTTGGCGTAAAACCAAATTCAGCAACTGGGTTGGAATAAACAGTAATCATTGCAGTAGTCATTGCAGATGACAGGCAACCTAAATTTGAAATAGTACCTAGTGTTACAGAATACACCCCCGGTGAAGCGTAGCAGTGAGAAGGATTTCGTTGAGAACTTAGTGCTGTTCCATCACCAAAATTCCAAGTCCAACCTACTATGGTTCCAGTAGCAATCGAAGAAGCATCCGTAAAATCAACGCATAAAGGCTCACAGCCATTTGCAATATTAGTACTCATTGCAACAATAGTTAAAGGATTAACAGTTATTAAAACAGAATCAACCACTACAGGGGTTCCGCAATTATCACTTGCTGTAACATAATATGTTGTGGTGGTGGTGGGAGTAACATTTATTGATTGGAAATTGCTTGAACCATTTGGCGCCCAAGTCCAACTATATGCATAAGGACCACCATTACCACCCGTTGCAACAGCATTAATAGTTGCAGTAAATCCAGGGCAAACAGAATCGTCTTTTGAAGCGATAACTGAAAGTGCAGGGTATACAGTAATTGTAACATTTTGAGGAGCAGAAACACAATTATTTGCATCTGTTACAGTTACTGTATATACAGTAGTTAAAATGGGAGAAACAATTGGGCCTAATGGAGTCCAATTATATGTGTATGGCGGTGTTCCTCCGGCACCATTTGCGGTTAAAGTAACAGATTGACCTATACAAATTGTCGTTCCGATTTGTGGCGTTACTGTAAGTAGAGATGGTTCACTAATATTGACAGTTGTGGTAGAAGTACATCCAACTAAATCCGTAACCAAAATTGAATAATTGCCGGCACATAAATTAGTAAGTGTTGCTGTATTTCCTACGTTAGGTATCCAAGTATACGTAAATGGAGCTGTTCCACCTACATTATCAATTGTAGCTTGTCCATCGCAACTACCAAAGCAAGTTGCATTTATAGATGATTGCACAGAGGCTATCACTCCTGGATTAAATCCAACTACGATGGTTGCATTAACAGCACAATTATTTGCATCTGTAACGGTAACGGTATGATTACCTGCAACAAGATTTGTAGCTGTTTGTGTGGTTTGTCCACTAGGTTGCCAAATAAAAGTATATCCCGGGGTTCCACCTGTAATGTTTGTTACAGAGGCAGTTCCATCTGGTAAACCGCAGTTTGAATTTACAGATGTGGTTTGAATTGCCAAAACAGGCGGCTCAGTAATTATAAAATTTGAAGATATGGTACACCCAACTATATCGGTTACTGTACAAGAATAAACCCCGGCACAAACGTTCGAGATAGCTGGATTTGTAGAACCATTGCTCCACAAGTACGAATAGGGCAAAAGGCCACCATTGACAACCACACTAGCCTGACCAATACAAACTGCATTACATAATAAGTTTGTTTGTGATGTTTGTATTGTTAATAGCGTTGGTTCAGAAACAGCAACTATTTGAGTAACAAAACATCCATTTGCATCTGTTACAATACAGGTATAATTACCGGCTGACAAATTATTAACAGTAGCAGTATTGCCAACATTCGGATTCCATAAATAAGTATATGGTGCAGTTCCGCCAGTAACATTGGATACAGTAATCGATCCATCATTTGCTCCATAACAAGAAACATCTATAATTATTGAATTAGCAGTCATAGCAGGAGGTTCCGTAATTGTAATACTAGAAGTAGCAGTACAACCATGAGTATCCATAATATTGCAGACATATGTACCTGCAGTCATTCCGGTTTGTGTTGGCATAGGACTTCCATTATACACCCATGTGAAGATATAGCCTGGAGAGCCTCCTACAGCAGTAGCTGTAGCACCTGCAGTGTCACCATTACATAAAATAGTACTTGTTTGTGAAATACTACAAGTTAATAAAGGCGGTTCTGTAATAATAATTGTATCACAACTACCTTGGTTATTAACATCTGTACAAATTACCGAATAGGTTCCAGGACAAAGGTTTGACTGAGCCGCGGTTGTTGGCCCATTGCTCCATTGGTATGTAAATGGAGGTGTTCCTGCATTTGGAGTAGCCAAAACAGTCCCGTCACACATTCCAAAACAAGTTACATCTGTTCCTGAAACTGTTACACCAGCAGGAATAATTGGCTGAATATTATCGACCAATAATGTATGATATCCATTACAACCTGGAATGTAATAAGGGCTAATGGTTATGTAGCACCAGTTACCTGTTGCCGTAAATGAAACACTATACGTTTGCCAAACGTTACCATTTATTACCCCTGATTGCCATAAAACTTGCTGATTACCACACAAAGAATTCCCTCCTTTAATCTCACAACTTGCAAAACAACCATTTGTATAACCGGGATAATCTCCTGCAGCAAGATCAAATGTTAATATATAAGTTGTTCCTGCAACCATACAACCACTCAATTGTTGAGTAACTCCTTCATTATATCCAGCATTGCAGAGCATACCTTCATAATGTAATCCGTTTGATGCCGGAAGCAAACATCCCCAATTGCCTGGTTGTTCATCAGGACTACCATAACAAGCTCCCCAAGGTGGAGGAGCGATGTGGGGTTGTGGTTGCCCACCATTTAACTCAAAACTTGGATTCGAAATTAGAAGTTGAACACCTCCACCTTGCCCTACACCACACTGTGCAAATATATTTAACGATAGAAAAGATAAGGCTATGATTGATAATGTTTTTTTCATCGGAAGACGAATTTAAATTATCGTAAATATATAATTTTTTGGGATAAATTGAATTTACTGAACAATAAAATATTGCTATTAAGTTATCTTTGTTCCACTTTATTTATCCTGCGGCATTAAAAAATGAAGATAAATAGATTCGATTGATTTAAATCGATCGATATGCTGACGATTTAATCCATCCCTCGTTAGTATTCTGCAGTTTAATGCGAGAATAATTGCCGTTTCTTTCCAAAACAGTAAATGTAGTTCCTAAATGTATCTCAAACAAACTTGTTGCCTTTTCATTAGGCGCACTGTTCACCTGTACTAATTCGAGAAATAATACACCGGTGTTAGATGATTGTTGCGTTGTATAATTTTTACTCGCAAAGAAAAAAGATGAAAAGGCAATTAAAAAGAATAAAATAGTGAGGGTAAACAATAATTTCTTTCGTCCGATTGTTTTTGCCAACATATACAGTACTATCAATGAACAGGAAACGAAAAAAGAAAAAATCGACTGTACAGCCCATTTATCGGCACTTTTGGTAAGTATAAATGTATTTACCCACCTAAATAAAACGAACTCATCGTGTTGTTCTATTTTGTCTTTTATTTTTAGGTTAGCTATTTTTAAATTCACTATCACATCCTCATCAAAAGGAGCTAATTTTTTTGCCTTCTCATAATACAATATAGCGGCTGCAATGCTATCTGATTTATAATAAGCATTTGCCAAATTAAAGTATAATTCGGATGACTCATAACCTGAATTAAGAATGGCCTTATAAGAAACAATTGCCTTTTCGAAATGATTTTCCTTATACAAGTTATTTGCCTTGCCAAACTCCGCTTCATTACTTTCATTTGCATACAAAATTGTAAATCGGCAAAGCAAAATAAATATGTAAAACATTTTTTTCATCCTTATACTATTTTTATGAACGAAGAGTTTCCTCTATTTCACTTATAATATGTATTGATTTGTCGTAATCTGATTTCATTCCCAACACTTCTTTAACAGATGAGTATCTTGCAAATTCGCAGGTTGAAAGTATTTCGTGCAATTGTTTTAATGTATTTTCATTTGCTCCATTTTTTCGCAGATTATCAACGATTAAATCCTTGGAAAGGTCCATGCCATTTATATTAAGCTTATCGCTCAAATATCCATACAATGCTTTATATAGCTCTTCATAAAACGGATCGTACAAATTTTTTACCAAATACGAATTTGCCATTTGAAGTCTTTTTTGAGCCAATTTTGTGGCTTTTTTACTTCTCATTAAAACAACATCACTATTCTCTTTTTCTAACTTCTTCTTTAACAAAAGAAATACTACTAATCCTATGAATGGCAAAATCAACAATAGATAAAACAAATATGAATCGAAAAAAAACAGCCCTATTCTGTTTAGTTCCGTTTTTGATTTTATATAACGAATGTCAGAACCCAACATTTTTACATCTTCTTTAATAATATTGCTATTGTTTGATGCGGTAGCCTTTTCACCTTCACCTTGCTCGACCTCTATAGGTATTTCGGCACTCTTAAGTGTGATATATTCCTTTTTTTGCGGATCAAAATAACTAAAATTTAGTGCCGGTATTTGTAAATTACCAGCGACTCTTGGAATGAGTAAATAATCGTATGTACGACTACCTGAAATACCTGTATTGCTAACTGAAAGTTTATCATTCATTTTGGGATCGAAAGATTCGAATTCTTTTGGCAAATCGAGTTTAATGGATTCAATAAATTTTATATTCCCCTTGCCTGAAAGTGTCAGCAAATAATTTACGCCATCATTCGCTTTAAGTTTGCTCTTGTTCACTTTTGTCTCAATAGAAAACTCTCCAACTGCTCCACTAAAACCATCGGGTTTTCCCTCTTCTGGCAATGGAACAACCTCAATCTGCAATGTTCTGCTTTTTATAGAAACTTTAGAGTCGCGATATCCTCCACCAAAAAACTGATCGAAAAAATTATTTGATTTAACAGACATCCTAATTACACAATCCATTTCCATAGCATCAATATCCAATGTTCCTGAACGTTGAGGAATCAAAATTGCTTTTTTAATTTCGGCAACTTGGTATTGAATACCATCTATTACTTCAGGATGTAATGTAGCTTGTTTATTGGGAGAGAAAACATCCTCACTCCAAAAGCCATTAAATACAGGAGCTTTTGTTAAACCGTTATCAACAATAGACACCCTTGTATAAACCTTATACGTCACCACCAATTGTTCTCCAACATATACTTTCGATTTATCGATTGAAGCTTTTATGAATAAATTATTCCCAAGTTCTTCTGTACCTGCTTTTTGCTGTTGCGATTGCTTTTGTTGGTTTCCACTATTCTGTTGTTGTTGAGCATTATTCGATCCTCCTTTTCCCACGTTAATCGTTAAGGCTTTCGACTCTATTTTTTTTCCATTAACAGTTATTGAAGCAGGAATGATTGTATACGTTCCTTCTTTACGAGGGGCCAATATAAATGAATATGAAACAGACTGCGACATTGCCCCATTTATAATTTGCATACTGGTAGATTGATTGGGACCGGAATACAGATCAAAATCATTGAAAGAAGGGTGACGGAAACCGTTTCCGGATGTATTCAAGGAATAGGTAATTTGAAACTGTTCGCCAACTGCTAGCTTGGTTTTATTTGCAGAAACAGTAAGCTCTTGAGCAAATACTGAATTAAAAAACAAAAGCAAAGTAAATGGTAAAAACAAAAACAAAAGAACAAGCCTTTGCCTCATTTTTACCTTATAATATAACGTGTCTTTTATCATTAAAATCTCAAAATAATTACCAATCCTTTTCAATATTAATATTTTCCTCTTTTCCAACTCTCTTTTTTAGCTTTTCCTGAACATTCTTTTCTTGATTATTCAATGCTTCAAGCAGTCGCATTGCCTCTTCCTTCGTCATCTTATTCTTAGCCTGGGATTCCTTTTTCTGTTCGTCCTTCTTATCCTTTCCATCCTTATTTTTATCGTCTTCTTTATCTTTTTTCTTGTCCTTATTATCTTTCTCGTCTTTATCCTTCTGGTCTTTTTTCTTATCGTCTTTTTTATATTTTTCCTTTTTTTGTTTCTGCTGCTGCTGTTGTAATTTTTTTTGTGCGTAAGCTAAGTTGTATTTTGTTGCTTCATCTGTTGGTGAATTTTTTAATGCATTACAATAAGCTTGCACACTCTCTTCGTATTTTTTGGATTGCAAAAGCGAATTGCCTAAATTATGATAGGCGTCTGCTAACTTTTTTTTATCCTTTGTTTGTTGCGTAATTTGCTTAAACTGATTGGCAGACTCATCAAATTTCTTTTGTTTGTACAAGGCATCTGCAATATTAAAAGCAGCCTCATTTGAAGCACTGTTTTTTTGTAGTGATTCTCGGTATAACTTCTCGGCATCTTTGTACTTTCCCTTATTATACGAATCATTCCCATTGCGTATATACTTCTTATCCTCCTGCGATTTTACAGGAAATACAAAAGCAAATAGCAATACAAAAAGAAAAAAATATTTATACATAATTTTCACCAAACAAATTTAATTTATTCCAAAACTTACTTTTTCGATTATTCAATAGTAATTCTATTATTAAAAACAGCATTGCTGCGGCAATAAAATATTGAAACCTATCTTCATAGTCACTGTATATTTTATTGCCAAATTCTGTTTTTTGCATGGAGTTTATTTTGTCAAATATAGTATTCAGAGCATCCTGAGAATTGCTTGCACGAACATATACTCCTTTACCTGCAGAAGCAACATCTTGAAGCAATTGTTCATTAATTTTTGTTATAACTGTATTGTTCTCTTTATCTTTCCTATACCCATTTGATTTACCATTTAAAAACAAAGGAATTGGTGAACCGCTCTCTGACCCCATGCCAATTGTATGAACGGTGATTTTTTTCTCGGCAGCAAATTCTGCCATTTTAATAGCGTCATCTTCGTGATTCTCTCCATCTGTTATTACAATTATCGACTTTGCCGTTTTGCTGTTTTTATCAAAAGAATTCATTGACAATTCTATGGCAAAACCTATAGCAGTTCCTTGTGTAGGAATAATGTCTGTATCAATTGAATTTAAAAACAGTTTTGCAGCAGCATAATCGGATGTTACAGGCAGCTGAACATAAGCTTGACCTGCAAAAACCACAATTCCAATTCTGTCATCTTTCAAATTATCTACGAGCTTTGATATAGCTTGCTTCGCTTTTTCTAATCGATTGGGATATAAATCCTCTGCCTTCATACTATTCGATACATCTAAGGCAATGATAATATCAACTCCTTCCCTTTTTATTTCTTCCAACTTAGACCCTATTTGAGGATTAGCAATTCCAACTGTTAAAAAAAGAATTGCAAAACACATTAATAGCATTTTTATGACTGGTTTAGTTTTAGAGTCATCGGGAATAATGAAGGAAACTAAATTGGTATCCAAAAAACTTAACAAGGCCTTTTTTCTCCATCTTCTCACTAATATGTATATAACTATCAGCAGCGGAATGGCTAAAAGACCGTATAAATAATCTATATTTTCAAATCTAAACATTAGGTCAAACTCTTAAAAAGTGTATTCTTCAATGCTAACTCCAATAGCAAACAAAAAGCTGCAGCAATTGCTAATGGCAAAAACAATTCTGATTTTTTACTGTATTGCTTTTCTTCAATAATCGATTTTTCCAATTTATCGATTTCAAGATAAATATCCTTTAAATTTTCATTATTGGTTGCCCTAAAATATTTACCCTGCGTAATCTCAGCAATCTTTTTCATAATATTTTCATCGATATCACATTTAATGTAATCAAAGGCATATTGACCATTAGGGTAAATTCCGACAGGTGAATAGGCCATCCCTTTCGTTCCCACACCAATTGTATATACCCTTATTCCAAACGGCTTCGCTACATCGGCTGCGAGTTCAGGTGCAATGGAACCAGAATTATTTACACCATCAGTAAGCAAAATTATTACCTTACTTTTTGCTTTACTGTCTTTCAATCTATTTACTGCTGTTGCTAAGCCTAAACCTATTGCAGTACCATCATTTACCATTCCTGTTTTTATCGAAACAAATAAGTTTTTTAGTACTGCGTGATCAGTGGTAAGTGGACATTGAGTAAAACTCTCTCCACTGAAAATAACTAAACCTATTCTATCATTGGGTCTACTATCAATAAAATTCATTGCCAACTCTTTGGATGCATCTAAACGATTAGGTTTGAAATCACGTGCAAGCATACTTGCCGAAATATCTTGAGCAATAACAATATCAATGCCTTCTGTTGTAATATCCTGCCAACTTTTTTTAGATTGAGGCCTTGCCATTGCAACTATCAAAAATGATAATACCAATAAACGCAATACAAAAACACTGTGCCTAAAATATACTTTCAATGGAGTCTTTGTTGTTTGAAAATTTACAATAGATGAAATTTTCACAGAAGGATTCAACTTATTGTTTCGAAAAATGTACCATACAATGAGCAGTTTAATTATAATAAATCCATAAAAAAAATGGGGGTATGCAAATGTTATATCTTGGACTGTCATAGCTTGCCGTCTTTTTCTTTATCTGTATTCAAAATCAAGATAGTTCCATTAATAAAATCAATTGCATTTTGAATACTCATTTCATTTTCATTGCCAAGTGGATTTTCTTTTGCAAACTTGACCATATCTGAAAGTGTAAGCAATTGCCTCAATTTCTTTTTTAATTCATCATCCAATGAAACACTTCTAAAATTTTGCAATGTTTCGTAGGTAGTTTGCTCGGGTGCATTTATTCCAAAACGTTTCTCAATGTAAGTTCTCACGGTATCCGACAAACGGATGTGAAACAGCTTATACTTACCTTCTTGCCACAATTTTTCATCACGTAATTTCTGCAGTTCTTCTAATGCAGTTATATGTGCAGGAATTATTACTTCTACTTTTTCTTCCACTACGAGTGGTTTTTTCTTCCTGTTTTTTATAAAATAGTAAAGTATAATAGATAATAAAATCAACGAAATGGCTGCGATTATTATTTTGTCTAATATCTCATAAATTGACCAGGGTGAATCGTACGGCTGTTTAATATCCTTTATTACCTTATTTGTATCTACAGCAAGGGTTAGTACAGATAACAATAACGCATCTGTTAATATAGTATCACTATTAATAACAACCGACAAAGGGGGAATGACATAATAACCGGAATCAAACGATGTAATGGTATAATAGCAAGATAATATAACACTGTTTTTATCAGGTAAAAAAACGGTGTCTATTTTAGATACACCCAACACCTCAATATGGCTAACAAGTGTGTCTTTAAAAGAAGGGAACGTAATTTTGTCTCCTTTAATCCCTTTTGCTTCAACGGTTAACTTTTGTTGATCACCTATTGTAATAATAGCAGTATCCAACTTTACTCTCACTAAAGAATTTTGACCATTAACAACTAAAACATTACTCAAAAAAGAAATGATAATGGCTAAATTTTTAGCAAACTTAAATGCACTTAAATTCATTACCTTTCCCTCTTTTTAAATAAATTAATCAACGGTTTAGTATAAGGTTCATCCGTATTTATAGTTGTAAAATCTATTCCGTTTTTAATAAAAACGTTTGCCAATTGTTGTGCTTTTATTGTTGCTTCAAGATGATAATTTTTTCTTACTTCAGAGTCACTAGTATCAATCCATTTTACAACACCACTTTCTGCATCAATAAAATTAACCAAGCCAATAGAGGGAATATCCAACTCACGTTTATCAATTATTTTTAGGGCGACTAAATCGTGCTTACGATTCGTAATTTTAAGAGTATCTTCAAAAGAAAATGGACTCATTGTTTTATTTTCAATAAAATCAGAAATCAAAAACACAGTGCTTCTTTTTTTGATGATAGTTGTAAAATATTGCAAAGCAAGTTTTATGTTTGTTGTTTTACTTTCTGCCTTAAAATCGATTAACTCTCTAATAATTCGTAAAATATGACCGCGCCCTTTTTTAGGCGGAATAAACCTCTCAATCTTATCACTAAAAAAAACTATCCCAATTTTATCATTGTTTTGTATGGCCGAAAAAGCAAGTGTTGCACACAATTCTGTGACTAAGTCCTGTTTTAATTGTTTTTGTGTACCAAACTCTCTGGAAGCACTTACATCCACAATTAACATAACAGTCATTTCTCTTTCTTCTTCGAATACTTTTACATAGGGATGATTAAACCGTGCGGTAACATTCCAATCAATTGCCCGTATATCATCACCTGCCTGGTATTCTCGCACTTCGGAGAAAGCCATTCCTCTTCCTTTAAAAGCGCTGTGATATTCTCCCGCAAAAATCTGATTAGATAGACCACGTGACTTTATTTCAACTTTTCTTACTTTTTTTAACAGTTCAACTGTTTCCATAAACAAACGGCAAATTACTATTAAGGTACTTCAACAGTATTTAAAATTTCACTTATAATATCTTCCGTTTTAATATTTTCAGCTTCTGCTTCATAAGTTAATCCTATTCTATGTCGCATTACATCGGTACATATAGCTCGCACATCTTCCGGAATCACATAACCCCTTCTTTTTATAAAAGCATATGCTTTGGAAGCAAGTGCTAAATTTATACTTGCTCTTGGAGAACCTCCAAAGCTAATCATATCAGACAATCTCCTCAATCCGTATTCTTTCGGAAAACGCGAAGCAAAAACGATATCAACAATATACTGCTCTATTTTTTCGTCCATATAGACTTCTTTTACTAAGCCTCTTGCCCTTATAATATCTTCTGTTTTAAGCACACAATTTGGAATGTTTTGTGATTTTGAAATATTTTGCCGAATAATTTTTTTCTCCTCTTCTTTGCTTGGATATCCAATTACTACTTTTAACATAAATCTGTCAACCTGTGCTTCCGGTAAAGGATAAGTACCTTCTTGTTCTATTGGATTTTGCGTAGCCAATACTAAAAAAGGTTCTGGCAACTTAAATGTTTCATTTCCAATAGTCACTTGCCGCTCCTGCATAGCCTCCAATAATGCACTTTGCACTTTAGCAGGAGCTCTATTAATTTCATCAGCAAGAATAAAATTGGAAAAAATCGGTCCTTTTCTTATGGTAAATTCTTCCTTTTTTTGGTTATAAATCATAGTCCCAATTAAATCGGCAGGCAATAAGTCGGGTGTAAATTGAATACGACTATAATTGGCCTGAATTGTAGATGCCAATGATTTAATAGCAAGCGTTTTTGCTAAACCTGGAACCCCTTCAAGCAATATGTGCCCATTAGATAATAGACCTATTAGCAGCCTCTCTACCATTATTTTTTGCCCAACGATAACCTTATCCATCTCAAGATTAATCATTTCTACAAATGAACTTTCTTGCTGAATGCGTTCATTTAATTCTTTAATGTCTATTGTTGTTGTTTCCATAGTTTATTTTAAGGAATACAAAAATAATTTGCTTTAGGTAACAAGTACTGCTGGGGCTGTTAAATTTTGTTAAGGTATCAAGACCTTTCTATTCAAACTATAATCTGATAAAACAAGAAAACTATTAAAATAAATTAACTTTGATTAAAATTTTCAATTATGGCAATTACAAAACCTTTTAATTTAAAAAAATGGATTGACGAAAATCGTCACTTATTAAAACCGCCCGTTGGCAACAAGGTGGTGTATGAAAATACCGAATTTATTGTAATGGTAGTGGGTGGCCCAAATTCACGAAAAGATTATCACTACAACGAAAGCGAGGAGTTTTTTTATCAATTGGAAGGTGATATCACAGTTAAAATTCAGGAAGATGGGCGATCTGTTCATGTTCCTATTAAGGAAGGAGACATATTTTTACTGCCACCAAAAGTTCCACATAACCCTTGCAGAGGAGAAAACACTATTGGATTAGTAATGGAACGTAAACGAAACGAAACAGAAACAGATGGCTTGTTGTGGTTTTGCGAAAACTGTAATCATAAATTGTATGATGAGTATTTTAAACTTAATAATATTATGACACAGTTTCAATTTATTTTTCAAACATTTTATAGCAATGAATCGTTACGCACTTGCAAGGAATGTGGTACAGTGATGCAACCTCCTGCTCCTTTAAAAGATAGCCCGTCTCACTAATTTAATTTTAATGAAATAAAAAAGGAGCGAGTGTAAAACTTTCCCCTTTTTTATTTCACTATTATTAACCTTTACATTACTTTTTTAGAACGATTTTTTGTTTAACAGTATTTCCATCAATTGTCATCTTAACAAAATAGATTCCTGAAGAAAGCTTATCTGCATTTAATACTACTTGATAATTTCCAGAAACCTTTACTTCATTTTCAAGCTGAATTACTTTATTTCCTAACACATCTATTATTTCTAACTGAACTGCCGATTTTTGTTGCAACGAATATGCAATTGTAGTAATTAAGTTGAAAGGATTTGGATAAATCCCCAATATTATTTCGCCCGTATAAGATTCGTCAACACCGACTCCACAATTTACGGTTACCTGTTTACATATAGTATCGTAACAATTTATTAAAGAATCATAGCTTATAAGACATACCGTATACAAGCCAGATTGCAGATATGTATTTAATGGGCTTTGAAGCATAGATGACCCCCATCACCAAAATCCCACCACCAATTTGTTGGAGTTGGCTGTGAAATATCCGTAAAATTAACTGTGCAATTTGCTGCAGAATAATTAAAATCGGCATTGCAACCATTTTGAGGGCCACAACCTAATATATTTACACTATCGCAATAGATTGCTTGACAAGCAGCTCCACCATTCGCACTAAATATTGTTACGCAAACATAATATGCTCCATTTTGTGCGTAGGTATGAACAGGGTATTGTCCGGTTCCTACATTTCCATCTCCAAAATTCCAAGTCCAATTTATTCCATTGCCTGCATTCAAAGGAGTACCATAAAAATAAGCATCGCAAAAAGCTGTGGAGTCATTGAAAGTGACTGCGCAATTTTGAGCCTTTGCAGAAATATTTAAAAAAGTTATTATCGCAAAAACACCTATAAATATTTTACTCATAAGCAAATGTGACTTTTTTTAAAAAAATAGAGTTTGCTGTCATTGTATATTTTTTTTTGGGTTTCAGAGTACAAATATAATAGTTAAGTTAATTTGAACGCAAATCAAAATTTACTTTTGACGATATTTGCTCCTAAATAATATAGCCAAAGAAACAACCATTAATAATTTTTGCCTTACCTTCGAATACAAATTAATGTATGGATAGTAGTTTATTATATTGTAATAGTTTAACCCAGTACTCCAGGTATAAAACAAGAGAAGTTACAATTGGAAATATTGCACTCGGAGCAAACAACCCCATTCGTATTCAAAGCATGACCACTACGGACACAATGAATACAAAAGCAACCGTTGAGCAAAGCATACGAATGATTGAATCGGGATGTGACTACATTCGAATAACGGCGCCAAGCATTAATGAAGCGCAAAATTTAAAAACCATAAAAAAGGAATTGAGAGAAAAAGGGTACAATACACCTCTCATTGCCGACATTCATTTTACTCCCAACGCAGCAGAATTAGCTGCACGTATAGTTGAAAAGGTCCGTGTAAACCCTGGAAATTATGCTGACAAGAAAAAATTTGAAACAATAAATTATTCCGATTTAACATACGAATCGGAAATAGAACGAATTCGAAAACGATTTACGCCTCTTGTAAAAATATGCAAAGAATATGGCACGGCTATGCGTATAGGAACCAACCATGGCTCACTTAGCGACCGTATTTTAAGTAGGTATGGGGACACTCCTCTTGGAATGGTAGAAAGCGCTTTGGAATTTTTAAGAATTTGTGAAGAAAATAATTTCCATCAAATTGTGCTTTCAATGAAAGCAAGCAACACCAAAGTAATGGTTGAGGCCTATCGACTACTTATTCAAAAAATGCAATTAGAAAGCATGAACTACCCACTACACTTGGGTGTTACTGAAGCTGGTGATGGTGAGGATGGTAGAATTAAATCGGCAGTTGGAGTCGGCACATTACTGGAAGATGGAATTGGTGATACGATACGGGTATCTCTTACAGAAGACCCTGAATTTGAAGCGCCTGTAGCCATCGCTTTGGCTAATAGGTATGCAAATCGAAATAATCATACTAGTATCCCTGCAATAAAAAAAGAAAATGAAAAAATTGTAATCCCCTACTCTCCATATGAATATTTAAGAAGAAAAAGTATATCAGTAGGAAATATTGGAAACACAAACGTGCCAATTGTTATTGCCGATTTTAGCTCCAAAAAAAACATAAGTTCTGCAAACTTTTTTGCCCTAGGATATAGCTATTCTGTACAACTCGATAAGTGGAATATATCCGATATGGCTTGTGATTATATTTTCGCTGGTGACAATTCTATCGACTTTGAAATTCCTGGTACTCTTGGTATTATTTTAAATTACGATACGTGGAAAAAACTTTCTAATAAAGATAAAAAATATCCCTCGTTCAACATTCATAATTACGAGCAAAGAGATACAAATAAAACCTCACTTCATTTTTTATTATTGAATATAGAAGAGTTGTTTGATACTGCCATTCAATTTGATGCTAATACCACACTCGTATTCAACACCAACAATATGCATGGAATGGCAGAACAGAGAAGAATGTTTATTGAATTAGGAGTAAGGAACATACAGAATCCAGTTATAATCAAAAGAAACTACGGCCAAATTTCCGAAAATGATTTTCAACTTCACGTAGCTACTGATTTTGGCGCATTATTATTGGATGGATTTGGAGATGGCGTTTGGATTCAAGCAGATGATATTCCACCAACAATAGTAAACAGAACAGCATTTGGAACACTCCAAGCCACACGAAGCAGGATATCTAAAACGGAATATATTTCCTGCCCTTCTTGTGGAAGAACATTATTCGACTTACAAGAAACAACACAAAAAATAAGACAAAGAACCGACCACTTAAAAGGGCTAAAAATTGGCATTATGGGTTGCATTGTGAATGGTCCCGGTGAAATGGCTGATGCAGACTATGGGTACGTTGGAACAGGAATTGACAAAATAACCTTGTACAAAGGAAAAGAGGTGGTTTTGAAAAATATAGAATCGGAGAAAGCGGTGGACGCATTGATTGATTTAATTCGTAAAAATGGTGATTGGATGGAGAAAGAAGTTGTTTAAATTTCAACTCATTTTCATTTTTTAACTAGCCTTTGATACCGTTAACTAAATAAAATGACACCAAACCTTTCCATACAAAAATGATTGTTATGTTTACGTTAACTTTTTGTTAAATGAAAAAACACTTCACCTTATTATCGCTTCTTATATCTGTATACGTATACCAACTTAAAGCAGCAAACGATTTCGTAAATGAATGGACTAAAAAACCAAATTTACCTGCTGAAGCGCGTCACAGAGCTGCAGGGGCTATGGTTGGCGACAAGTGTTACATTGGAACCGGTCACTATAATGCAAATGCCGTTAGTGAATTTTTAGATTGGTGGGAATTTGACCCTTCAACTAATTCTTGGACTCAAAAAGCAGATGTTCCTGGAATAGGGCGTTACGGAGCTTATTATTTTGCTGACGCAAAAAAAGTATTTGTAGGAATGGGAAAAAGCAGTTGGAACTTTTTTAACGATTTTTATTCTTTTGACCCAATTACTAATACTTGGACAACTTTAGCTCCATTTCCTGGTGGAGGAAGAGCAACGGGAGTTTCCGTTTATTGTAAAAATAAAGGATATGTTGGTTTAGGTTATGGAAATGGTCAACCTTCCGATTGGTGGGAGTATGATATCGCTACTGATGTTTGGACAATGAAGCCAGATTTCCCTGGAGGAGGCCGCCTCTCCCCATTTTGGTTTACATTAAACGATAGATGTTATGTAGGAACAGGCTCACATACACAGGATATGTTTGAATATGACCCGACAACAAATATCTGGACTCCAAAAGCTAACTTTCCAGGTGGACCAAGGCACGAAGTGGCTGGATTTTCCTTTATGGGAAAAGGGTATGCCGGTACCGGGTTAGATGCTGCGGGAAATGACTATAAAGATTTTTGGGTATATGATGCTTTGACAAATGTTTGGGATAGTGCAAATAAATTTGAAGGCACTGCTAGAAGATATTTAGTTACAATGAATAATATTACACAAACAAAAGCCTATGCCGGTTTAGGTACAAATGGTATCAATCAAAGTGATTTTTGGGAATTTGGTCCTTTTACTGTGGGTGTTCAAAACCAAGAGAAACAAAGTGTAAAAATTAACCTTTATCCAAATCCAATTATAGATAAAGGAACATTTGAAATAATTTCAGAAAGTAGCGCATCATTTATCATTGAAATATATGATAATGCAGCGAGAAAAGTGCGAACTTTAGAAAATATCACTTCAGGCAAAACTGCATTCGACAGAGTAGATTTAAGAGATGGTATCTATTTTTATAGTGTAAAAGAAAACAACAAGTCTATTTACTCCGGAAAAGTTATTTTACAATGATAAAGAAAACTTTATTCCTCTTTTCTGTATTCTGTTTTTCCAAAAGTTCATTTTCTGCACCAAATGATTGGCGTAAGTTAAACGCCTTTGGTGGAGCAAAGAAAGAACGTGCGGTATCTTTTGTTATTGGCAACTTTGGTTATGTGGGAACAGGTGTGGATACTGCAGAACACGTAACAAAAGATTTTTGGCAGTATAATCCAGGTACTGATACCTGGACACAAAAGGCAAGCGTACCGGGTAAAGGGAGACGCGATGCTGTAGCTTTTTCTATTGGTACAAAAGGCTATGTAGGAATGGGAATTGATAGTGCCGACTTCTATTGGGGAGGCATATTAAATGATTTTTGGGAATATGATCCCGCTCCAAATACTTGGGCACCTAAAAACAACTTCTTTACTTTAAATGGAACAGGAGTTTATTTTGCAACGGCAGTTGTTATTTCAGGAAAGGGATATGTTTGTTGTGGGAAAATCAGTCAGGGAACTTTTTATGACGATGTATATCAATATGACCCAGCTTTAGATCAATGGACATTTGTCAGTAATTTTCCGGGCGGAGCGCGATATGCTCTCAATTCTTGTGTCATTAATAATAAAGCATATATAGGTTTGGGAGGAGATGATAATATAATGAAACAGGACTGGTGGGAATTTAATCCCGTTGGATTTGTTTGGGTACAAAAATCTGATTTTCCACCTTCTCCTAGAATGTCGGCAAGTTGTTTCTCTATTGGTAACTTCGGATATCTATGTGCCGGTACAGATGGAGGTTTTAACTTTGATCTTTGGGAGTACAATCCATTAAACGACAATTGGGTACAACGCAAAAATTTTCCCGACAATCCAAGGAAATCAGCTGTTTCTTTCAGCATTGGAAATAAAGGATATTTTGGAACTGGCAAAAGTGATAGTGGTGGGCGAAGAGATTTTTGGGAATATTCACAAATATTAGAAAGTGTAACTAAAAATACTGTTTCTGTTTTGCTAAACATTTTTCCAAATCCTACTATTGCTTCATCAATTATTAAAATTGGTGGAAACGAAGCATTCTATTATAAACAACTTCATTATATTTTATATGATTTAGCTGGTTCAAAAATTGCTGAAAATTTTATTGAAGACAATAAAATAGCACTTCCTTCAAATACAAAAAATGGAATTTATTTGATTGTTATAAAAAACAACAATCAAATTGTAAACAGTACAAAACTTAACCTTCTATAACAATGAGAAATATATATATACTCTCCTTCACTATACTTGTTAATTTTAATTTATTTGCTCAATCTCCTTGGAAACAGTTAAGTAATTTTGCAGGTAACAATAGAAGTAGTGCCGTTGGTTTTGGTTTTAACACTAATGGATTTGTTGGTTGTGGATACGATAATTTCACATTCAAAAAAGGATTTTTCTCTTATAATATAAATAATAACTCTTGGGCTGACATAGCGGGTTTAGGCGGAGCTAATGGAGGTGGATTGGAGAGGAATTTAGCGATTAGTTTTGTTATCAATAATAAAGGATACGTTGGAACAGGTCAAGGAGGAGCACCCTACTTGAAAGATTTTTGGGAATATAATGCAGCAGACGATACCTGGACTCAGAAAGCTGATTTTGGAGGGACTGCAAGAAAAGGAGCTTGCGGATTTTCTATCGGCTCACACGGCTATATTGGCACGGGACAGGATGCTAATGGACTAAGAAGCGATTTTTGGAAATTTGATGCTGTGAATAATAACTGGTCTTCGGTTGCACGTATTCCAGGAGCTAGCAGGCAATTTGCGGTTGGATTTGCTATATCAACAAAAGGCTATGTAGGAACAGGAGATAAAGGAACAATGCTAAAAGATTTTTGGGAATATGATCCACAACTTGATAGTTGGACACAAAAAGCACCTTTTGGGGGGACTGCAAGAAAAAGTGCAGTTGCTTTTTCGTTGGCCGCTGAGGGCTATATTGGAAGTGGTTATGATAGTACGTTAAACTACACCAATGATTTTTGGAAGTTTAATCCTTCAGTTAACACTTGGACTCAAATGGCCGCTTGCCCTGGAATATCGAGAAGTGCAGCTGTTGGATTTAGTGTAAACGGCAAAGGATATTTTGGTACGGGTTACAGTGATGGCAACCAATTGAATGATATGTGGGAATTTAATCCAAATTTGGTTTCAGTAAACGAAATAAGTAATACCGAAAAGGTTAATGTTAAGGTGTACCCTAATCCAATGATTAATTACACAACAATTAGTATTGATGGTAACAGTTCTCTGAATAATACTATTACTATATTTAACAGTATAGGTAAATTAGTTTCAACTATCCCTATGAATAAAAACTGTGCTACCTTTCAACGCAATGGTATTTCTTCAGGAGTGTATTTTTATTCCATTACCAATGAAAATTCAAACACTATCACAATAGGAAAAATAATTATAAACGACTAAACAATTACCACATAAAAATGAAAAAAACAACTACACTTCTTTGCTTGTTCACCTTACTTTCATGTGCAATTTTTGCCGCAAGTGACTGGAATCAGAAAGCCAGTTTGCCAGCCGATGCTCGTCATAGAGCTGTAGGTTGCTCTGTTGGAGCTAAATGTTATTTAGGTACCGGACATTTTAATGCGAATGCCTTGGTTGAGTACGATGACTGGTGGGAATTTGACCCTGCTACCAACTCGTGGACTCAAAAAGCAAATGTACCGGGAGGGCATCGTTATGGTGCCTTGTGTTTTGCAACGCCAACACATGCTTATGTAGGACTTGGAAAAACTTCCGTTTCCTTTTTAAGCGATTTTTATAAATATAATCCCAATACAAATACTTGGACACCCATTGCACAATTCCTTGGCTTGGGCAGAAGTGTGGGAACTTGCGTTTACATTCCCACAACTTTAAAAGCATATATGGGTCTTGGAACAACTATTAATGGCGCGAGTAAAGATTGGTATGAATATAATTCTATCACTGATATTTGGACAGCAAAAGCAGACTTTCCTCCTGGAAAACGTGAAACAGCTGCGGGATTTGAAGCTGATGATAGAGCTTTCGTTTGTTCTGGAAGAGATTCGATAGATGTTGAACAAAACGACCTTTGGAGATACAATCCAAACAATAATACTTGGATGCAAAAAGCAAGTTTACCCGGTCCCAAAAGACATGAAGCATCGGCATTTGGATTACAAGACGATGGTTTTGTGTTATTGGGACTTGATACTACATATACCGATTTACATGATGTTTGGAAATACAAAGAAGGCAGCGATACTTGGGAACAAAAACCCGATTTTGATGGTACAGCAAGACGATATATGGTGGCGTTTACCAATTCAAGTGATACAAAAGGTTATGCAGGTACAGGAACCAACGGTATTAACTTCAACGACTTTTGGGAATATGCCGAAGAAGAATTATCAGTAGGTGAAAATAAGAATCAAGCAGTTGTATCTATTTATCCGAACCCAACATCTGAAATTGCAAACTTTACTATTGTTGGAGGCAACAATAACAACAAAGTAATTTCACTTTATGATGCAACAGGACGAATAGTAAAAAGCAATGCTTTTACTTCTAATAAAGTATCCGTAAATGTTGCTGATTTTGCAAGTGGAATTTATTACTACTCGATCGTTGAAAATAAAAAACAAGTGTCAACAGGTAAATTAATTGTACAATGAGAAAATATATATTAATAGTTCCTACCATACTTCTTTTTACAATTTTAGTTTCTGCTGCGCCTAATGCTTGGCGCAGGGTAACAGATATGACTTGGAAAAGAGAACGTGCGGTATCCTTTGTTATTAATAGCAAAGCCTATTTTGGAATGGGACAAGATTCAGCCAATTTTACAATGAAAGATTTATGGGAATATGACCCTATTACAGACACCTATACCCAAAAAGCTGACTTACCCGGTTTGGGCAGAAGAGATGCTTTTGGATTTGCTATTGGAACTAAAGGATATGTTGGTGGAGGAATTGATACCGATATATTTGACGCATTAAGAGTGCTAAAAGATTTTTATGAATTCAATCCTGCCAACAATAGTTGGTCGCAAAAAGCTGACATGCTCAATGAAATATTTTTTCTCACGGCATTTGCTATAAATGGAAAAGGTTATACCGTTTGTGGAAAAACAGGACAAGCAAATTACACCGATAACGTATATGAATACGACCCTGGTAACGATAGCTGGAACAAAGTATCTAACTTTCCTCCTGGAGTTCGATACGGAATGAGTTCATTTGTAATTGGCAATAAAGCATATATGGGCTTTGGCGGTGATGACAATTTATTCAAATACGATTTCTATGAATTTAACCCGGGAAACAATTATTCTTGGGCTCAAAAAATGGACTTCCCTACAGCTGGTCGTACGGGTGCTAGTGCTTTTGCAATTGGTAATTACGGATATATCTCTTGTGGTAACGATGGCGGATTTAAAAAAGATTGTTGGGAATACAATTCTATAACCGATAATTGGGTTCAACGTTCCGACATACAAGGAGATATTCGTAAATCTGCTCTTGCATTTTCAATAGGAACAAAAGGATATTTAGGTGGAGGAAAAAGTGACGATGGAACAAAAAGAGATTTACAAGAGTATTCGCAAATTTATGAAGGTGTTGAAAATATTTCTTCGTATTCAAATTCTTTAAAATTGTCACCGAATCCCTTTAACGATTTTACAACTATTACACTTGGTAATTTTAATTCTAAGGATGTTACCATTTTAGTTATATATGACTGCAAAGGTGCAATTGTTGAAAATAAAAATATTACAACAACTACAACAAACATTGTTAAAGGAAAGCTTGATGCGGGCCTATATTATGTTGTAATGAATGTAAATGGAAAAACAGTAACGAGCACAAAAATGTGCATTCAATAAAATTTGATAATGAAAAAAATTATTTCACTTACAGTTATATCCTTCTTATTTTTACAAGTATACTCTCAACCACCTTGGCGTCAACGCGCAAATTTTCTTGGCGGAGGTAGAAGTTCAGCGGTTGGATTTGGAATTAGCAATACAGGCTACATCGGATTGGGATACGATGTAAACAACTACAAAGGAAATCTTTGGCGTTTTGAACCGGATAGCAATTGGTGGATTTCAATTCCAAACATTGGAGGGCCTAATCAAAGCGGAATAGAAAGAAATATGTCGGCCAGTTTTAGCATTGGAACTAAAGCGTATGTTACTACTGGTTCGGGTGGTGCAGCATATATGCGTGACACTTGGGAGTACGAAAAACAGACTGATACTTGGACACAAAAAGCAGATTTTGGAGGAACAGCAAGAAGAGGTGCAACTGCTTTTAGTATAGACAGTGTTGGTTATGTTGGTACGGGACAAGACCTTGGAGGATATAGAAAAGATTTTTATAAATTCAGTCCTGCAAGTAATACCTGGACAGCCATTACAAGTTTTGGAGGAACAAAAAGAAGATTGGCTGTTTCTTTTACGGCATCAGGGAAAGCATATGTTGCAACCGGTGATGATGGAGTTATTGTAAAAGATATGTGGGAGTATACGCCTCAAACAGATACTTGGGTACAAAAAGCTGCATTTGCAGGAAGCCCAAGACAAAACGCAATAGCTTTTTCACTCAACAACGAGGGGTATATCGGTACTGGATATGATGACTCGTTTACCTTTAAATCTGATATTTGGAAATACAGTCCTGTAAATGACCAATGGACTGCACAACAAAGTTTTCCTGCAGGAGCAAGAGCTGCTGCTGCTGTTTTCACCATTAATGGTGTTGCTTACATTGGTACCGGTTATTGTGATACAGCTATTTTTTATGATATCTGGGAATTCAATCCCAATGCTGTTCCTTTAAAAATGAATACAACAAGCACTGAGAAAATAACAGCATCCGTTTATCCTAATCCAATACATACTACTGGAGTATATAGAATCGAATCAAGTTCTACTATTCAAGGAAAACTTATTGTTTATAATAGTAATGGAGCAATAGTAAGGGCTTTACCTTTATTGAACAACCAATGTATTATTGATAGAAAAAATATGGATGCGGGTATCTATTATTATAGAGTTGAAAACACTTCAGTAAAAAACTTGATGGGTAAAATTATTATTACAGATTAACAAAATAATTACAGAATAAAAAAAGCGGCACAATAACTTGTGCCGCTTTTTTATTTATTGACTAAACCTTAATTCTCAAAAATATACAGTTAGTGAAACAAAAAAAATACAAATGCAATATCAACCTTTATACTTTCCAATAATAACAAGCATTACACAGTTCCTTTACTATATCATTTTTCTTTGCTAATTTTATGCATAATTTCAATTCCGTGCGCAAAACGTATTATAGCCTTTTTTTATTACTGCTCTTAGTAATGGCTCAAATTTCTGTTGCTCAAAAATCTGAAAACTTTCAAAAGGATACCGTTAATAAAATCAACAAAAATGGATTGGAACAAGGTTTTTGGGTAATTTATGAAAAAGAAAAAGGACAAATTATTGAGGAGGGATTTTATTCCGACAATAAGAACACTTAGATAATGCCATTGAAAACTGGAAAGGTAATTTGGAGCAAGTAGACGATATTTTAGTAATTGGGATAAGAATATAAATTAATTAGATATGCCTTCATTTGATATAGTTAGTAAAATTGACCACCAATCGCTTGACAATGCTATAAACGTTGCGCGTAAAGAATTGGCTACACGTTACGATTTTCGGGATTCGAAAAGCAGCATTGACTTGGATAAAAAGGCGCTCATCATTCACGTCATTACAGAAAATGAAATGCGTGTAACGGCTATTGAAGATGTTATTCGCTCCCGAATGATTAAACAAAAACTAGATCCTATGTCTTTAGATTTTGGTAAGGAGCAATATGCATCGGGCAATATGGTAAAAAAGGATATTCGAATCAAGGAAGGAATCGAAAAGGAAGTGTCAAAAAAAATTGTAAAAGCTATTAAAGAAGCAAGGCTGAAAGTGGAAGCCCAAATTATGGATGATCAAGTACGTGTAACCGGAAAAAAGATTGATGACTTACAAGCTGTTATTGCTTTGGTGCGTACTACCGACTTTGAAACACCTTTGCAATTTATCAATATGAAGTAATTATATGAGAAAGATTTTATTAATTGGTGCAGGACGATCAGCTTCATCGCTTATCAAGTACTTACTGGAAAATGCCGCGGCTGAAAATTGGGAACTTACTGTTGGCGACATTTCGCTTGACTTGGCAAAACAAAAAATTAACAATCATCCAAAAGCAACAGCAATTGCATTTGATGTAAACAATGAAAATCAACGAATTTTAGAAATCAAACAGGCAGATATTATCATCTCAATGCTACCTGCTTTAATGCACTATACAGTAGCAAAAGACTGTGTTACGTATAAAAAAAACTTGGTAACTGCATCTTATGTTTCAAAGGAATTAGCAGCATTAAATGACGAAGCTGTTAAAAATGGCGTGTTGCTTTTAAATGAAATCGGTCTTGACCCAGGCATAGATCACCTGTCGGCTATGCAAGTAATTAATAACATAAAAAAAGCAGGTGGAGAAATCACCTCTTTCAAATCTCACTGTGGTGGATTAGTTGCTCCGGAAAGTAACGATAACCCTTGGGGCTATAAATTTTCGTGGAACCCGCGCAACGTTATTTTAGCTGGACAAACAACTGCTCAATACCTTCATAAAGGAAAACTGCACTTTATACCATACAATAGAATATTCACAGACACTGAAACTATAGAAATAGAAGGTTATGGAAAATTTGATGCCTATGCCAATCGCGACTCATTAAGTTATATTCAACCCTATGGCATTGAAAATGCTAAAACCGTTTTGCGGGGAACATTACGTGAAGCCGATTTTTGTTCAAAATGGAATTGCCTATCCAGTTTAGGAATTACGGATGATACCTTTACGATTGAAAATACAAATAAATTTACCTATAGAGAGTTTATTGAATCTTTTGTTCCCTCAAAGTACAATAGTTTTGAAGATTTTTTAGACAAACAACTTCACATATCTGTTAGCTCCGATAAATACAAAGCAATTGAATGGCTCGGAATATTGAGTGGCAAAAAAATAACATTGGCAAAAGGAACACCTGCACAAATACTGCAAAGTTTATTGGAAACAAAATGGGTGCTGAATCCCCTCGATAAAGATATGATTGTGATGCAACACCAATTTGAATATAGTCTAAAAAAGACACATCGTAAAATTACTTCTTCTTTGATAGTAAAGGGTGACGACCAAACTTATACTGCTATGGCAAAAACAGTTGGCCTACCGATGGCAATTGCAACAAAACTTATTCTTAACAACAAAATAAAAACCAAGGGGGTAGCTATTCCACTTACTGAGGAATTTTATAATCCAATATTATCCGAACTAAGTAAAAGGGAAATCACCTTTAATGAAAAGGATGTTACAAAGTGAAACCCCTTGCAAACTGAAAGGGTTTTATAAGATTTAAATTCAATGCAAATCGAATATATTGTGTATAAGTGGTTACGTTATACGGAGTTTTATTATTTAAATATATCGGAAAATATACTTCAAACACCTTGGGAATAATTACCAAGGCTACACCGGTTTCGTAAACAAAATAATTTTTAACATCTGTTGCGCCCGCACTTGTATATAGCGCAAGTGGTATTTTGGGAATGGAAGATTGGAAATGCACACTTGTAAGCCAATTTTGGGCAAATAATAAACCTGTTTGGTGTTTAAACCCTCCATCTGTAGAAATCAATTGATTTTGAAACATTCCATTATATACATTTCTACCCAATAAAATCTGATCGTACGTATAATCACTTCCGCCTTCCATTCCAAATCCATATCTAGAATCTGCTTCATTATTGTAAATAAACTTCCCTACAAACAAACGAATATCGAAGCCCTTCCCTTTCTTCTTATATACGAAACGGTATTTAAATTCTCCAAATAATTTCATAAAACTACTCCCCGATGCGCTATTATTGTTTTGCTGCATTACAACATTCAAAGAATAAGGTGTTAAAGCTTTACTATTCTTCAGATTATATGAGATTTCATTAATCGTGTTTTTTTGAATCGAATTATATAGCTTTAAAATAGGATAGTTATAAGAAAGAAATTCTTCATAAATATTTATACTTCGCAAAAATAAGTTTTGCTTCAACGAACTTCTTGAATTACTCCTTTTCAATTCAAATGATAGCTGGGGAGTCAACTTGTAGATTGTGAATGCCTTATAATTATATAATAGTGCAGCACCTAATGTCAATGATTTCTCTCCTATTGCATACTTCATCGCCTCACAACTCAAACGTATATTTTGAAAATCATTGTTCAGAAACCAATTGTATGCTATACTCGCCTGGCCTGCATAATCACTTGTTCCGGCTGAATACAAAGGCATTAAAAAATATTCTAACTTTTTTTGTGGAAATGGATTATTGTAAATAGCTATCCCTGGCATAAATGAATTATTCACATTGTAACCAACAACGGGTAAATAACAAATTTGGGTTTTATCGGGATTTTCTACACTGCCTAAAAATTGCAGCCTTAATGGCTCCACTTTTTTAAATAAACCTTTCGTACGTATAGTATTATTTTTTCGATTTATTTCAGGCATTTCCAACAAACCATCTATTCTATATGAATCATAATTTTCGGGAGGGAAACTTAGTTTTCGTTTTCCATAAAACCCATCATACCATACATTAGCTATTACTTTGCCTTCATTTACTGCTGAAATACAAACGGGCCCTTTAATGTTATTTACATTCTTAATGGTAATTTCAGTAAAGTCTTTTCTTTCCTTAACTGCAATAATTTTATAATCGAGTTTCTTTGTTGAATTAATAAGTCCATCAAAAAACCAAGTCATCGGTTTTTCTGTTTCCTCCTCAATAATTTTTCTAAGGTTATTGGGCTGGGGATGTTTAAACTTATAAGTATCAAAATAGCGATGCATTATTTTGTTCATCTTCTCTTCACCAATATATGCCATTAAGTAATCAAATACCAATGCAGTTTTTGAATACACAACACCACCATAGTTCAACTCCGTATATTGCGCAGCAGGCAGTTCTATTTTCTGGTCTAAATTTCTGCGGGCATTTATCAAATATGAAAGTTCATACTGTGCTTTTTGTTTATAATGACCAATATTAAAAAACCTTCCCGATAATCGAGGTGCAAATTCATCCAACAATCGTAGGCTCGGATATTTTTTACGCATATACCGAAGTTCATTAAAAGAATTTAACCCTTCATCCATCCAAGGGTGTATCCTTTCATTCGAGCCTAATATTCCATAAAACCAATTATGACCTACTTCGTGCATAATGGTTGTTTCTAAAATAAAATCTTTTCCGGAAGCACCGATTACGCTTACATTGGGATATTCCATCCCTCCTCCAGCACTTAAAGCACCATCAACAGCAGTGCATTGGTTATATGGATAATCACCGTTCCACAATGAATAATAATACAATGCATCATTAATATACGGAATACTTTTTTTCCATAAATGAGCTTCCGCATTTGTAAACATCACCCAAGTACTCACCATCCTTTTACTTTGAGGAAGTTCAACCTCACTTGTTAAAACGTGATAACGTTTATCTGCAAACCAAGCAAAATCGTGAACATTTGATTGCTTATATCTCAAAGTCTTTAAATTATCAGATGAAGCAGGAAATGAATTATCGCTTTTATTAAATTCACGAATTGATTCTGTAATTTTTGCTTTTTCAGTTAGCCAAGCAATTTCTTTTTCTCCATCCACCAAATCACCGGTTGCGCCTACCACATAATTCTCGGGCAAACTAATCGACACATCAAAAGAACCAAACTCTGAATAAAATTCACCTTGATTTAAATACGGCATAGCATTCCATCCATTTGCATCGTAAACAGCAGGCTTGGGATACCATTGTGTAATTTGATACTGCTGCCCCATATGACCTAATCGGGAAAAAATACCGATTGGAATTTTAACGTGAAACGGAGTTGTAATAATTAATTTTTGGCCAGGAGCTAATGGACTATTCAAAGTTATTTTTCCCATATCAATATTGACTGAGTCGTATACAAATTTCACCGCTTCACCGTTTACTTTAAAATCAATTCCGGAGATAAAACCCCTGTCCTCCTCTTTTGAATAATAAAATTTGGTTTCTCCATTCTCAAGAAATTGTTTTGCTAAAGCTGTGGCATTATTTTTATATGCATTTGGCCACATGTGCATATAAATTTCCGAAATAGAATTGGGCGAATTATTAATGTATTCTATTTTTTCATCGGCATTCAATTCGTGTGTAACATCATTCAATGCAACATTTATAGTGTAATTAACCTCTTGCTGAAAGTACGACTGTGCAAACAATTGGTGCGTGCAAACCGAAAAAAGCAGTAGCCCTATTTTTATACCTTTCAATTTCATTTTATAATTTTTACATAAAAATAAGTATTTATTCTGCTACTATTAAAACTTCTATACTTATTGTTACACATAACGCAACATAAAATATTTTAGATTTCAAAAAATAAACCTTCAAAAATTATTTTTCACTCAAAAAAATTCGTTCAAGAAATAAAAATGAATTTATTTTTAATAAATAATTCAATCAGTATTCATACTCTCTAATTTCTATTTTTACCAAAATAAAAAACAAGATGCCCTACATACTCTTTGTTTATAGCCATCACAAGAGATGTATTTTTTTTGAATATTATTTGAAAGTTCTACTTTACTCTAAAATAATTTTAATTAACAATAACGAACAATTAAATGTTAATAATTATTTAAATGATATTAGGTTGTGTCATAAACATTTATTTTCTTTGTGTCACTATTAATTAAATGGATTAATTAAAAATTAAAAACAATGGCAACAAAAAAAGCAACAAAAAAAGCAGCTCCTAAGAAAGCAGCTAAAAAAGCAGCTCCTAAAAAAGCAGCTAAAAAAGCAGCTCCTAAGAAAGCAGCTAAAAAAGCAGCTCCTAAGAAAGCAGCTAAGAAAAAGTAATTTTTCTTCAATGAAAAAAGTCTCTCCATCATTGGAGAGATTTTTTTTTGTAGTAACTTCATCTCGTAATACAACAAAAGTGAAGACTACTCTTTTTTTTATACTTTCATTCCTTACCTCAATTGCTTGTTATCCGCAAAAAACTAACTGCGTTTTAAACAACACAGCCTTTGCTCCCGGAGAGTCACTCACCTATGAAATATATTATAACTGGGGCTTTATATGGATAAGCTCGGGTGAAGTTAGCTTTAAAGTAGAGCGAGATAATTACAGGGGAAATAATTGTTGGAAATTTTCAGGAGTAGGAAAAACGTATCCTAAATACGATTGGTTTTATAAAGTAAGAGATACCTATGCAAGTTGGGTTGATAGCAGTTCACTTCTACCCCACCGATACCTTCGAGATTCAAAGGAGGGACCGAACAACATTTACAACGACAACTATTTTAACTATTCCAAATCGCGTATAACAGCCTACACAACAGAAAATAGTAAGCCCATTAAAACAGACACCATCTCAATTAACCCTAACAATTGTGCATACGATGTTACAGCAATGATTTATTATGCTCGAACAATTGATTTCTCAAAAAGTAAGGTTGGCGATAAGGTTCCCATATACCTTTACCTCGATAATAAATTTTATAACCAATATATAAAGTACCTTGGCAAAGAAACCATTGAAACCAATTTGGGGAAATTTAAATGTGTGAAATTTAGTCCACTTTTAATTGAAGGAACAATTTTTAAAGGTGGCGATAATATGGCAGTATGGGTTACAGACGATGAGAATAAAATACCCATACGAATAGAAACTCCTATTGTTGTTGGAGGGATACAAGTAACTGTAAAAAAATATTCAGGGTTGAAAAACCCATTAAGTGCTAAACTACCAAACAAATGAAAATAGAATTCACTATCACCGATGAGTACATTGAACTCATTAAATTACTGAAGGCAACTGGACTCTGCTCCATGGGATCAGAAGCAAAACAAGCTGTTGAAGGACAATTAGTAAAATTAAACGGTGAAACAGAACTTCGCAAAAGAGCAAAAATTAGAAAAGGAGATGTTGTTGAGTTTCAAAAAAACGCCATCGTTATTATTTAAAATCAGTATTACTTAAAAAAACAAAATGACGAAACCTCTCTTTATAACCGGAATAGGAACCGATGTAGGCAAAACTGTAATAGCAGCTATACTGGTGGAAGTTTTACAAGCCGACTATTGGAAACCTGTGCAGGCTGGAAATTTTTCTGGCACCGATTCCGAAACAGTCAGAAGTTTAATCAGCAATACAAAATCAGTTATTCATCCCGAAGCATACTCACTAAAACAATACTCTTCGCCACACGCTGCTGCCGAAGACGAAGGAATTTTAATTAATCCCACAAACATAAAAATACCAACAACAAATAATAGACTCATCATTGAAGGTGCGGGAGGATTAATGGTTCCACTTACACATAACTTTTTTATCATCGACTTAATTAAACAAATGGGTTGCGAAGTAATATTAGTAGGGCAAAATTACCTGGGGAGCATTAACCACACCTTACTTTCAATTGACGCCTTAAGAAAACACAATATCCCATTAAAAGGTTTTGTGATGAATGGAGCACCGCATAAAATGTCGGAAGACATAATCATTGAATATGCGGGAATGCAACCTCTAATGCACATTTCTAAAGAAAGAGAAATAAACCAAGAGGTAATTACAAAGTATGCTGATGCTTTAAAGAACATCCAACTATAATGACAACACTCTCCGTTCGCGACTCAAAAGTTGTTTGGCACCCATTTACTTTTTTGAAAAGCAAACAATTGCCAATTACCATCAGCAAAGCAAAAGGTATTTACTTTTACGATGACAAGGGAAATAAATACATCGATGGCATTTCTTCTTGGTGGGTAAATGCTCACGGGCATTGTCATCCCTACATTATTAAAAAAGTTCACCAACAGTTGCAAAAAATGGAACACTCCATCTTTGCATCCTTTACACACGAACCGGCAATAGAACTTTCAGAAAGGCTGTTGAAGAAATTACCGGGTATGTCAAAAGTGTTTTTTTCCGATAATGGATCTACCTCGGTAGAAGTTGCCCTTAAAATGGCATTTCAATATTGGAGCAATAAAAGAGCGCCCCGCACCAAAGTAATTGCTTTTAAAAACGGATACCATGGTGACACCTTTGGTGCAATGAGCATAAGCGCCAGAAATGTTTTTAACAATGCCTTTGAGCCACTATTATTTGATGTTATACATATTGATGTTCCAACCAAGGGGAATGAAAAAAAAGCGATGCTACAATTGCAAAATGAAGTAAAGAAAAACGATGTTGCCTGTTTTATATTTGAACCACTGGTGCAAGGTGCCGGAGGAATGGTAATGTATGAAAGCTATATCCTGAATGAAATGCTGGCGCTTTGTAAAAAACACAATTGCATCAGCATAGCCGATGAAGTAATGACAGGTTTTGGACGAACAGGGAAAATGTTTGCCATTGACTACCTTACAAACAAACCTGATATTATTTGCTTATCAAAAGCCCTTACCGCTGGATTTATGCCCTTGGGACTTAGTATTTGTAACTCTACTATTTATAAAGCTTATATTACAGATGACAAAACAAAAACCTTTTTTCACGGACATTCTTATACCGGAAATCCAACTGCCTGCAGCGCAGCATTGGCCAACTTGGATATTTTTGATAAGCCTGTTACTTTTAAAAATATAACCCGCATAAACGAACAACACCTAAAATTTCAAGTAAAGGTAAAACAACATAAAAACATATTAGATGTACGCGTAATAGGCATTATCATAGCTTTTGAAATTCGTAGCAAGGAAAAAACACATTACCTCAACAGCATCTCCGAAACAATGCCTACCTTCTTTTTAAAAAGAGGCATTATCTTACGCCCCCTAGGAAATGTATTATATATTTTACCTCCTTATTGTATTGGCAATAAAGAACTAAAAACTATTTATAAAGCGGTAAATGAGTTTTTAGATTCTCTTTAAAATTTTATTGTCACACCACCCAAGTAATACCTACCTGCCTGCGGGTAATAATAATTCTCAGTAGTGTTAAAGCCGCCATATTTATAGCTAAAGGTGTAGCCATTGGAAACATAGCTTTCAATAAAAAGATTATTTACCATTGCTGTAAATGCAATCTCTTTAAATAATTTGCTTTTTATACTATACGATAATCGCATATCATTTACCAAGTATGCATCTATGGAACGAGATAAATTGGATGTATTATCCAAGTATTGCACACCAACATATTTTGTAATAAATGCAATGGAGAAATTTTTCACCGGTACAAACACCAATTCACTTCCTGCAATTATAGAAGGTGAAAAGGCAATATCCTTGTTGTTGTGAACAGTAGCAATTTGTACCCCAATATCGTAATCGTCAATATACTCAGTAAATTCTTCTGTTTTGTTTTTGCTGTAAGTAACATTCGCATTCCACGTAAGCTGTTTTAGAATTCGTGTGGCAAACTCCACCTCAATTCCCGTCCTGTAACTTTTACTTACATTGGTTCTATTATATGCACCCACATCGTTAATCTCTCCTGTTAGTACCAACTGATCTTTATAATCCATATAATAAGCATTCACACCAAAAGCAATTTTTTTGTTTTTTTGTTTGTAGCACAATTCGTAGTCTATTAAATGTTCGGGGCGTGGACGAGTTGTAGGCGAGGATTGTACATAATCATCGCGTGAAGGTTCCTTATTGCCAACACCATAAGAAAAATACACTTTTTTGTTTGAAGCAATATCATAATTAATAGCCGCTTTGGGATTAACAAAATTCAAATTCGCTTTCTGCCGCGTAGACACTAAACTATCGTTAAACCCTTTAAATGAATAATTCACCGAGCGGTACTGCAAGTCGCCATACACGGTTAATTTAGAAGTAAGTAAATAAGAAATTTTTAAAAAATTATTGATGTCGTTCTTCACTGCATAATCTCTATAATACTCTTGTTCCTTTTCAATATTGGTTGAATACTGTGCCCAAATAATTTCTCCATAGTGCAAACCATAATATTGATTTGCTGCACCACCCAATGTAATTTCGGCTCTTTTGGTTGTATAATTGAAAGAGTAGGTAGCTCCATAAAAATCATTGTTCAACCATTTTCTTCTCACCAAATCAGTCGCTAAAATTGTATCCAAACCAATTACAGGATTTGACAAACCATAATCGGAAAATGCTGCCCCCTGTTTGAATTCCTCATAGTACCCCTTTCCCTTGGTATAATGAAGTGCAGTATTAAAGTATAATTTATCATTCAAACGTTGTGAAAAATGAAGCTGATAATAATCTTGCTTATAATTATCGGTCTGGTTATCGTAGTATTTTATATTTCCTATAGCATCATAATACATTCCGGCCGGATTAAAAGTTCTGTTGTTTTTTAATGAATCTTGAAAAACCCCGTACCAGGCTTGGTATGTTTTTTCGGTACCACTAAAGGTTATTAATTTTACAATGGTCGATTTACCGTAATAGGCACCTGCTAAATAATAGGAATTCAAATTGGATGAAGCCCTTTGCATATAGCTATCAGAGCTTATTCTCGACAAGCGTGCATCAACTGTAAATTTTTCGTTCAACAATCCTGTTCCTAAATTGACAGTATTTTTTAAGGTATTAAAAGAGCCATACGAATTCGCAAAAGTTGCATAGGGTTTTGCATTCAAGGTAGTAGTTTGAACATTCACACTACCACCAAAAGCACCTGCTCCATTGGTAGAAGTGCCTACTCCACGCTGTATCTGTATATTGTCTACTGACGAAACAATATCGGGCATATCTACCCAATAGGTTACTTGCGATTCGGCATCATTAACCGGCACACCATTAATGGTAACATTTACACGAGAAGCATCGCTTCCACGAATTCGAAAACCTGTATATCCTACACCTGCACCGGCATCGGAAGTCACAACCAAAGAGGGTGTTAAATTTAACAAATAAGGAAGATCCTGACCCAAGTTTTGTTTTTCCAAATCCTCCTTTGCTATTTTAGAATTAGCAATACCACTTTTGTCTCCTGCACGGGTAGCTTTTACCTGTACCTCATCCATCATATACAAAGAAGGAATCAACTGGATGTTCCTAACTACATCAGCATTTACTTGCACCGTGTCAATTTGTTTTTGATAGCCGAGCATTGTAACCGACAAGATATATGTTCCGGGTTTTAACTTATCAATTTTATACATTCCATCGCTGTTGCTTTGAACAGCAGTGTAAGAATTAGCAACTGCAATTACAGCACCATAAACAATACCTCCATCTTTTTGGGTAGTAATTTGTCCGCTAATTGAAAATTGCGCATTGGCAATAAAAGGCACACTCAAAAAGAGGATTGCTGATGTTAAAATTTTCATTCCATTTTTAATTTTTAGTTTAACATACAGTTACAGGGAGCGAGTAACTGTTATATTAAATTTACCTTCCCTACGCAGGCATTACCCTGATCAGGTGTTTGGCTGAATGTTACGCAAAAAGCGGCAAACAACCAATGGGTATAATCTCAGCCGGTTTAGTAAAATACTTTTAGGCACCCCTTTGATGAAACAAATGTATAAATAATTATTTAAAAGGAATAAATGAGAAAAAAATTAATCGTTGGATGTAAATGCTAAACCTTTCCGTCTCGCTTCTTGTGTCTTACATCTTGCTTCTTGACTTACGTCTTGACTCTTATCTAATTCCAACTAAAACAAGCTGTACGATTACTGTTTCTCATTCTTTTAGCAGGAAGCAATTTGCGAATCTTTCTTTTTAAATTAAAACTCTTAACGAATAGGCTTCTCTTTAATCCTACTTTTTGTTTTGAATCGGACGAAGAACTGTGTGAAAAATAAAACTCGGGAGCAGAAAGCTTAGGCAAATTGATTGCCAGTTGAATTGATTTCCTAAATTATTATCTTGTGCCGCTTCATTTACTTGAACTTATTCCTCAACAGCATTTACTAGCACAACTTGCTGTATATTCCTATTATCATAATTATTGTTATTGATGTTTTGAATTTGTGCTTGAGGAATTTCACTTCTTTTATTAAGGTTATTAGCAGGACGAGCAACACTTACATTACTCATTTGTGTGTTTTGTGTATTTTGTGAAGCAGGATTTAAACGTCCCATATTATTCATAGAATAAAATACTTGTTGCGACTGGTTACCAAAACTAGAAGAATTCATCCTTTGTTGCGAAAAAGAAAGGGGGGAGGAAAAACACAATGAAAACAAAACTACTTTTTGCATTGCAAATTATTTACACAACAATAATACGCAAGAATAAAATGGCTGTTACACGCTTAAGATTTTTTAACAGTTCATTTGGCTTCTTCCTTATATCCAATAATTTTTTGAACCCTACCCACTTGACGTGTTTCTAACATAACCTTAATCCCGAACGAGTGATAGCTTTTGTTGGTTAACATCCACCTAACTATGCCTCTGGTTAATTTTCCAGTACGCTGATCTCTTTTCAAGACAATATCTACTTCCATCCCCAATTTAATATTCTTTAAATACTGTCCACTTAATTCACCTATTTTTTCACTCATACTGTTTTTAATTATCAAAATTTGATTCGTCTGTAGTCTTCCATCTACTTCAAATGTGGCAATGTAAAGTCCTATATAAATCCGCATTGCCAATGCTGAAAACAAAAAACTATGTTTTCCTTTTTATTATATTGTATTTAACGAACTAGCTAACTTATTACCCAACACATCATATATATTTAATCTCACTTTACTTTCGATTGAAATTCTTTTTAGCATTTTATTTACAAACCTTTTGTCGATTGTGTAATAATTTTCTCTAACACTTTTGTGTCAACATCACTTAATTTATTTATGTATAAACAACCTTTTCCTGTTTTATGTTTTCCCAATTTTTTTAGCAGTGTTGCACGCGAATCAAGAGTCCCAGACAGGTAAAGCGTAATATTTTGTTTCCGTGGGGAGAAGCCAATTCTAAACCAATCAAGCTCTCTGCCACTCTCATATTTTAAATGAACATCGCAAAAACCAATAATGCTCGGCCCCCACATTTTGGGCTTGTCTTTGGTAGCCTTTTTCATCATTTCAAGAATTGCAAATGCATCTTTCCGCTTTTGTTCCTCTGCAATAGCATTTATAAAATCTTCTACACTTAGTTTGGTGAGTTTTGTTTTTAGCTCTGCCATAATTAATGTTCGTTAAGGTTAAACAATCATAGGGTTTTCAATATTTTCAACAAATCTACATTTTCCGATAGCTGATTTTCTGTTCCATTCTTTACAATATCGAGCATTACCAATGCTAACTCAACAGAAGTTATTACACTGAAAGGTGCAATTAATTTCATCAGAGGAAACAAAGGTGTCATTATTTTATTTGAGAAGGCAGTGTTTTTATTTTTATGAATAGGTTTTATACCTCCTGGCCTAACAATGTATAAATCTTTAAAGGGTAAACGTTTTAATTCATTTTCGGTTTTACCTTTTATGCGACCAAACAAGGTCATGCTTTTTTCATCGGAAGAGGCGCCCATGCCGCTAACAAATAAAAAAGTGATTTCAGGGTTTACTGCCAATAATGCTTTTGCTGCTGCTATGCTATAATCATAGGTAATTGCAATGTATTCTTCCTTACTAACTTGCGACTGTGAAATTCCAAGACACCACAGCATCGCATCCGTATTTCTAAAAACAGTTTCTAATCCTGAATAATCCAAATAATTGGAATGAATAATTATTTTTACTTTTGGGTGTTGAAAATCCAAAGGCTTTCTTACTAATGCTACAATCTCTTCAATTTCATTATCTTCTATGGCTTGCCTTACTGCTTCAGCACCAACTAAACCTGTTGCACCTGTAATAATTATTCTCATTGATTTATTTTGTATCAAAATTATAAAATAATAATAACAGTTCGAATACAATCTTCTTTGCCATCTACCTAATTTTCAGTACATTTATCTTCCAATTTACATTATACATTCAAATGAAAAAAATCATCACACTTTCAACTATAGCGCTATTGCTTTTTATAAGCAACAAACAAACAATAGCACAAAACGGAGACACTGTTATAGTGCAAACATTTACTTTTGGTTCGCCCCAAGACGCTTGGTTTGTTTTTCCTTCGGATACCGTTCGTTTCGAAAAAATATATATGAAGTATACCTTAAAATGTAATCCGGCACAAAATCCGGCTTGCGGAGAATGGGATTATTTAACCAATACCTATGTTTATAAACACACTGGCTTACTCGACTCCTCTATAGTAAATCAACCCATTTATACTGTTAATGGTGCCACTCCCGATAGTATACGCTATATGAATACACCCTCATACAACTATACTCCTTCTTGGCAATATTTTAGAGTAAACACCAATACCATTTCCCTAACTACGAATACCATTGGGATAGGGAATATGCAAACGACTTTGCCTTTTGGTGTTTCAAATCCTGTATCACGTAGTCAGTATTTATGGAAAGCAAGTGAAATGACAGCAGCCGGAATACTTGCCGGAAATATTACTGGGCTACAGCTTTTTCTTCAATCTCTTGGAGGCAGTATGCGAAATATGACCATAAACATAAAATCTACTGTACTTGATTCACTAACACAGGCAACATTTAACAATTCGGGATTTACAAACGTATATTCTAAAAACACACAATTTAATTCCATAGGCTGGAACAGCTTACAACTTACAAACCCATTTAACTGGGATGGAATTTCAAACTTGTTGATTGAAATAACGTACGACAATACTCAAACAAATTCAAACAATGTATTATTGGCTAGTAATACCAATTACAACTCAGGATTAACGAATGCGGGAAGCGATCGAATTGCGGCATTTCATACCTATGGGAGTATTGATCTCCCATTAAACAACAAAATAGCTGGACTTGATTCATTTGTTACTGTCGCATTTTGGGCCTACGGAACACAAGCTTATCAACCAATGGACGGCACTTGTTTTGAAGCAGTTGATTCATTGGGAAATCGTGTTTTGAATACACACCTTCCTTGGTCGGATAGCAACATATACTGGGATGCTGGTAATAATGCAGGATATGATAGAATAAATAAAGCCGGTGTCGCCAATGAAATTGAGGGGCAATGGAATTATTGGGCATTCACAAAAAATGCAGGTACAGGTATAATGAACATTTACCTAAACGGAAACTTATGGCATACCGGTACTGCAAAAATAAAACGCATGCAGAACATAAAAAAATTTCGAATCGGAAAAGGAAACTCCGGTGGCTCGCAAACCTATGAAGGAAGTATGGATGATTTTGCAGTATTCAATGCTGAGCTGAGTCAAGCAACCATACAAAGTTATATGAACAAAGCAATTGATGCACAACATCCAAACTACAACAACCTTGCTTTGTATTATCATTTTGACGATGGCAACTATCAAACAGCTGCCGATGTTGCTCCCGGGAATCACGCTCCCGGTATTTTATCTAGCGTTAACAATCCATTGAAAGCAGCAAGTGAAATCACAACAAATTTTGCGCAAAGCAAGCTTCGTCCGAATATTGTTTTTGAACAAGGTATATATAACTCCTACATCGATTCGGTATTAGTAATAGATTCCACAATGAATGCTCCCATTCAAATAATTACATATATCGATTCGTTGAATAATCCTGGTGTACCAACCGATACACTAAATGTATGGCCTTCCTACTATAATAATTACGCATATAATGCACAAGGTATTGCTTACGATTCAGCTTTCGTTAAACCTGACAGCACAATGTATATGGTGCATTACAAATACTACGTAAAATTTCCAAAAATTGACCGTTATGAATTGGCAAGATACATTACACCTTATGGTAACGGTTTAAGCTTGGGTAACGGCTGGACTTGGACCTTTGACGTTAGTGATTACCGCACTTTACTGAAAGACAGTGTTCATCTTTCGGCAGGTAACTGGCAAGAATTATTGGATGTAAAATTTTTAATGATTAAAGGTATTCCTCCAAGAGATATACTTGACATACAAAATTTATGTACCGGAAATTTTGAATATGGAAATGGCAACGATCCCATCGACAATCACTTGGTGTCAAAGAATGCTTTTATCCCGAATGCGGCAGTTACAAGCCGATTAAAATCGCGTATTACGGGACACGGAATGGACAGCCCTCAAAATTGTGCAGAATTCTGTCCTAAAAATCATTTCTTTTTAGTGAATGGAATTACACAATACACTCAATTGGTTTGGAGAGACAATTGTGATGTGAATCCACTTTATCCGCAAGGAGGAACGTGGGTATACGACCGTGCCAATTGGTGTCCGGGGGCTGAAGTTTGGACCTACGATATGGAACTTACACCCCATGTTATACCAGGAACAAGTGTAAGTCTAGACCATAACGTGGAAGCTTATGTGCACATCAGCGGTTGGGATTATTATCAAATTGAAGATCAAGTTGTAACCTATAGTGCACCCAATTTCACATTGGATGCGGCCATTGAAGACATACTTTCACCAAGCACCGATCAAATGCATTTACGCTTAAACCCAGTTTGCACAAATCCAATTATACGAATTAAAAATACTGGATCAACAACATTAACTTCTTTAACCATTACTTATGGCTTAGATGGAGGTGCTGTGCCAACAATATTTAATTGGACAGGTAATTTAGGCTTTATGGAAATAGCAACCGTAACCTTAGGTAATTTTAATTGGTCGCAAAGTGCTACTATATTTACCGTTACACTTAGTAATCCAAATGGAGGAGCTGACCAATATGCCTTTAACAATACAAAAAAATCAAAATTTACCTATCCATCGGTTATGCCTTCGCAAATGGTAATTGAAATGAAAAGCAATAGTTACCCGGGTGAAAATTCCTATATATTAAAAAATAGTGCAGGTACAGTTCTCCTTTCCAGAAGCAATTTAACTTCCAATACTGTTTACAAGGACACAGTGTACTTGCCTTTTGATTGTTATGAATTTGAACTTACCGATACAGGTGAGGACGGATTATCCTTTTGGGCAAATGCAAACCAAGGCAGCGGGTATTTAAAGTTCAAAAGGATGAATAATTCAGTAGTGAAAAATTTTGGTGCCGATTTTGGAGGAAAAATATACCAGCAATTTACGGTAGGACTTACCAACGATATTAATGAATCTGCATATACCGATAAAACTATTTTGAATCTATATCCTAACCCAACTAACGGTCATATATTTATTGATATTGATTTTAGTTCAAAAAAGTCTGGAACAATAGAAATTACTGATGTATTGGGCAAAATAGTATACACCCATTCATTTACTGCTCTCACAGCAACAACTATGGAAGCTGACTTATCGAATTTTAATAATGGATTGTATTTTGTAACATTAAAAACAGACAGTGAAGTATTGAATAAGAAATTATTGTTGGGGAGATAACTATGATTGTTTAAATTATACTATTTATTCATCAAGAGGTAAAGGATGGTATTGCAAATAGTAAAATAAATATTGGCAGCCTTCCAAATGGAGTTTATACATTAAAAATTCAAGGAGAACACGACTACATATGTAAGCGGCTATTAATCAGCCGATAACAGCTAATGCTTAAAATTGGCTAGCGGTAGTATATAACTTAAATGTGTTTCTTACTAAGAATGTCACAACTATTAAAATATTGGGGAATTCCGAAAAAGAAAAAATTGTATTACCAAAAAATAAATTAATACTCATAGCCATCCGGCACATCCAACTGCTTTTCCTCTTTTAAAAGTGTTGTATCTTTTTTAATAATATAATTGCGTGCTATTCCTGCAAGTTCTATTTCGGGCAATAAAACAGCCCTTTCATCTTCTGTGATAAGTCCCCTTTTCACAAAATGTCCCGCAATAACATTATAGAAATCTGCTGTGCTAGGTTTTAATTTTCCCTGCTCGTCAAAATTATATTTAAACCACTTCGGACGAGGAACTATCATTGCTATAAAAATACTTTCTTCCAAGGTAAGTTGCGATGCTTGTTTGTTAAAATAAAAACGGGCTGCCTCACCTACTCCATAAACATTGGGTCCCAGCTCAATAATATTCAAATACACTTCATACATCCTACTCTTGCTCACCAACCTGTTGCTTTCAATAAGCCACACTATAAGTGCCTCTTCCACCTTTCTGGCAATTGTTTTATTTCTGAGTAAAAACACATTTTTAACCAACTGCATTGAAATGGTACTACCTCCCCTAACAAACCTTTTTTGCTTATAATTTTCAGCAATTGATTTTCGGAACATATTTTCATTGAAACCACTGTGTCCATAAAAATTACCATCCTCTGAAGTCATAATCGCATTTTTCAAAAAATTGCTGATATTATCTAAAGGTGCATAATTGGGATTGGAAGCACCAACCGAAAATGCACGAACTGCCTTTTCTTTTTCATAAGCAGTATACAAAAAGTCTCCATTTATTTTACGCAAGTCAGTATTGCCATAATCTAGTACTTTAAAATCTTTTTTGCTTAAGACAGAAGAAAATTTTAAACTATCAGGCAAATCGCTATCAATAGAAAAATAAAGTTGGTAGGCCAAGTTTCCTTGCGTTTTTATTCCTTCTAAATTTGCAAATAATCCGGTAGGCAACGATTCAAAAAAATCTTGTGCATTGCTTTCGGGTATTCTAACTTTTAAGCTTAACTGTTGGGATGGACTCAAAATATAGTTAACAAAAGGATAAATATCTATGCTATTCAATCGCACACTGGTAGCACTGTCTATTTGAAAATAATTGCTTCCTATAGATACACTATAATTTACTGCACATTCCTTTATTACAACATTTTTAGGTGATATACGCCAATGATTTGCCTGTAAATTATTTAATCGAGCATTTCCGGTTAATGTTAACACTCCATTGCTGAAATCGGATGCCGCAAGACTCAAAAAAGTCGTATCGCAACTCATACTTAGTTTGTATTTGTTTTTTAATAACGGAAACATCACATCATTGTCCTTACTAAACAATTTTAGTTGAGCTGTATTATTATCCTTATTGATTATTCCTTGAGCCTGCCAAGTATTTTTTAAACTATCTTCCTCACTCGTAAACTGTGCTTGAAAATTATCTTCATCGATTATAAGTTCAGGAGTATGCAATCGTACTGAAAGGCTATCGGTATTTAATTGTACGGATATGTTTTTGAATTGAACACTGGAGGGAATAACATCAAACACTGTGTTTATAATAGAATTGGCCAAAGAAGCATAGTCGCAGGTATTGGAAACAAAAAGTGTGTCTTGCTTCTCTTTCGCTTTATTTTTCATCAAAAAAGAAAAATTATTATTTTCACTCTTCTTAATGATATGCAATGAGGCATTCTCTATTTCTAAATTGGTAAAGCGCATAAGGCCTTTTAATAATCCCCACAAACTAACACTGGCTTTTATATCGCTAATATAAAGCAGGCTATCCGTTTGACTTGGAGAAATGCAAATTCCACTCACTGCAATGGTTTTAAAACCAACAAACTCACATTGCTTTACTTGAATGGCTGTTTTATACAGCGATGAGTAGGCGGACACATATTTATCGGTATAATGCCTTAGTAGCGCATTCCTAAAAACCAAAAAGCAAATGGCGACAACAACCAATAATAGTATTACAACTTTTGCTGTTTTCCCCCAATTAAACCACATCAATAAGTATTAAAAATATCCATCAAATTTTTCTTTGAATTAATCTCAGTTACTTCAATTTCATAGGCAGATGCAACCAAGGAAAGAGCGTTTAAGGTTTCAAGCATTTCCCTTTTTTCGGTTTTAGTAATTGGACCTTTAATCAAAAATAGGTAGTTTACCTTTTTGTGTTCGGGAACCAATGTAACACCCGTACCTATATTCGAGAGTAAGTGATAGGAGCAAAAAGTGTCTTGATCTTCCTGCATATAATGTGAAAAAGAGGACTGGTGATTTTTCTCAAATAAATCTGGAATAGAAATTTTTTTTTGTTTATCAAGCAATGCGTAATTCTCCACTTTTACTAATTGTAACAACAAGGCATTATTGATAGCCCAACATATTCTATAATCAGGCATATTACTTGAAATACCTATTAGTATAAAATCATAATCATTATCAGGAAGGAGTTTTAAAGTTGCCATTTATATAGCAAAGGTTACAATTTAAATCAGATATACCGTATTATACGGCAGAAAAAACTAAAACAAAACTTAGACTAGTGCTAATTTTTCGCACCCAATTTCTGCGGCTTGTTGCTCCGCTACTTTCTTAGAATAACTTTTTCCAACACATATTATTTCTCCTTCTATAGCTAGCTGTATGGTATACACTTTTTCATGTGGCTCTACTATTACTTCAGCAATTTCAAATTGCACTTTTTGTTTATTCTTTTGTCCCCACTCAATTATTTTACTTTTATAATCTGTATCTATATTTTCAATTTCATCTAAATCGATATGAATTTTAAGTACGCGATTTACAATAAAATCTGCCGTTGTGTTATAGCCCTTGTCTATATATACTGCCCCTATCAATGCCTCCATAGCATCACCGTTTATTGAACCGCCTCGCTGTTTATTACTAATATTATAGTTCAAATAATTATCTATTCCCAACTTCAATGAAAGTTTGTTCATTTGCTTTCTATTTACAATGCGAGAACGCATTTTAGTTAAAAAACCCTCGTCCTTAAATGGAAATTTCTTAAAAAGGTACTCGGCAACAACAGCACCCAATACCGCATCACCCAAATACTCTAATCGTTCATTGCTACTCGACATTCCATTTTTCGCAGATACTGACACTGACCTATGGCTAAAGGCTAGTTTATACAAAGAAATATTGGAAGGATAAAACCCCAACAAATTCTTTAAGGAGTTCTGTAAATCCTTGTTCTTTGATGAAAATGCAAGTAAATAATGTATGGTAGAAGAAAGCAAAAGAAATGCTACATTTTATATTTTTTCATAATCACCGAAGCATTGTGTCCGCCAAAACCAAAGGTATTGCTTAATGCAGCGTTAACTGTACGTTTTTGAGCAGTGTTAAAAGTAAAGTTTAACTTACTGTCAAAAGCAGGGTCATCGGTAAAATGATTTATGGTAGGAGGAATAATATCGTTTTTAACTGCCAATATAGAAGCAATTGCTTCAATAGCACCTGCAGCACCTAATAAGTGTCCGGTCATTGACTTCGTTGAGCTTATGTTCAGCTTGTATGCATGCTCACCAAAAACACCTTGTATTGCTTTCGACTCACTAATATCGCCCAAAGGAGTTGATGTTCCGTGAACATTTACATAATCAATTTCTTCGGGTTTCATTTCTGCATCCTCTAATGCATTTCTCATTACATTCAACGCCCCTAAACCCTCAGGATGTGGTGCTGTCATATGATATGCATCAGCACTCATACCTCCCCCAACAATTTCGGCATATATTTTTGCACCCCTTCTTTTAGCGTGCTCGTACTCTTCTAATATTAAAGCTCCCGATCCTTCACCCAATACAAAGCCGTCTCTTTCCAAATCAAAAGGCCGAGAAGCCGTTTTAGGTGAATCGTTGCGCGTTGAAAGTGCTTGTAGCGCATTAAAACCACCTACTCCTGCTTCGTTAACCGTTGCTTCCGAGCCTCCTGAAATAATTATATCCGCTTTATTCAAACGGATATAATTAAAAGCATCAATTAAAGCATTTGTAGATGATGCGCAAGCAGAAACTGTTGTGAAATTAGGTCCTCTAAAATTATAACGAATTGAAATATGACCAGATGCAATATCGGCAATCATTTTTGGAATAAAGAAAGGGTTAAAACGCGGTGTGCCATCGCCCTTTGCAAATTCTATACATTCGTGTAAGAATGTATCCAAACCTCCAATTCCTGAACCCCAAATAACACCGGCTCTATCCAAATTAACGGAAGCAGTATCAATACCGGAATCCTTCATAGCTTCATCAACCGCAGCAATGGCATAATGAGAAAAAGTGTCTAGTTTACGCGATTCTTTTCGATCAAAATAATTAAGCGCATCAAAACCCTTTATTTCGCAAGCAAACTTTGTTTTAAACTTTGTGGCATCAAAGCGTGTTATAATATCAGCACCGCTTACACCATTAACTAAGCCCTCCCAAAATTGAGAAACACTATTTCCTAATGGTGTTATGGCTCCTAAGCCGGTTACTACAACTCGTTTTAATTGCATAACAAATACGTTAAATTACTTTGCGTTGCTTTCGATATAAGCTATCGCCTGACCTACTGTACTGATGTTTTCAGCTTGATCATCTGGAATTGCAATGTTGAATTCTTTTTCGAATTCCATAATTAACTCAACTGTGTCTAGCGAATCTGCTCCTAGATCGTTCGTGAAACTAGCTTCTGGCGTAACTTCTTTCTCGTCAACACCTAGTTTATCAACTATTATAGCTTTTACTCTTGATGTAATGTCTGACATTTTGTAACTGTTTTAAGTTTATAAAAATTTTGTGCAAATATACATTTATTGATTCAAAATCAAATTTTTTAGTCGTAAAGAAACAGTATTTTATTCGATTTTTTTCGCGACAAATTAGGAAACAACCAAATTTACTAGTGAATTCCCATAATGAATGAGTAAAAAAGGGCGCTCATTTTCAGACCTTTTTAATAATTTACTTAAAAAATTCATCGGACCTGGCAATCAAATACTTCAGCCTTATAAGGAGCTATTTTATAAGTATTCATAACAAATAATCGTTTTTATGTAAAATGTTATATTAATGGTAGTAACTTTTAGCTAAAAAACTTACTCCCTATCAAATATACCCCAAAACCAATAATGATAATTCCCGCTATTTTATTTACAGTATCAAATATTTTTGGAGTAAGAACTGCTTTTATTTTAATGGCTAAATATGCTTTTAAAATGTCAATTCCCAAAAGTGTTACAAGTGTCCCACAGAAGTATGTAAATATGTCCCCTTTTTGTGAATTAAATTGAGAGATGGCAACTCCCACTGATCCAATCCAAAATAATATAACAGAAGGATTGCTGATGTTGAAGAAAAATCCTTTCAGAATCAATCGAGGTATCTTAATTTTAATCTCTTCCGGATTCGCATTCTCCATTTTTTTGTGACTAAAAATAGTTGCAATTCCAAACGCAATAAGGATACTTCCGCCAATAATGGCTATTGCTTTTTCGTATTCAGGGTTTTGAACTATGTCGGCAAGCCCCATATAGCACAACCAAACACAAAATGCATCGCTTGCAAAAATTCCTAATTCCAAAAACATTGCCGCTCTGAAACCTTTTTTAATACTTGTTTGTATCAGCAAAAAAAATACGGGGCCAATGAGCGCACTTAATACGCACCCTAAAAAAATTCCTTGAAATAAGGCTGCTATCATAAAAAAATTAATGGGAATTAGGCATTTTGAATAAACACTTCCCAGTCCTCTTGCTTCTCCTTTTTTAATACCCTTGGGAACTTATTTTGCCCGCCCTCTTTCCCATTTTTACGCATCCAAGCATAAAAAACACCCAATGGGAGCACTACTAAACTTATTTCTTTCAACACCTCCTTACGTTCCACAGCATAATCATCATTCAGCTCACACAATAACTCATCTATCCTTTTCAATAGTTTATCCCCATCTATTTTAGAATTCGTTCCCACATACCACTTATGGCTAAAAACCCCTTCTTTGGCAGGAGCACCCGTAAGTGTAAATTCCGTAATAAAAATATTTAATTCATTGGCAGCCGCAGTAACCGCCTTATTCAAATTGTCAACAGATAAATGCTCACCACATAAACTCATAAAATGCTTAGTACGTCCGGTAATAATAATCTCTGACCTTTCCTTTGATGTAAATTTGATGGTATCACCAATCAAATAGCGCCAAGTACCAGCATTGGTGCTAATGAGTAAAGCGTATTCCTTACCCTCCTCCACTTCATTTATCAATAAAGTTTTGGGGTTCTCCAGCATACTTCCATCCTCATCAAAATTATCGGAAGTAAAAGGTATAAATTCAAAAAATATCCCATTGTTCAATATCAACTGCATAGATGTTGTATTGGGGCGTGCTTGAAATGCAATAAATCCTTCGGAAGCAAGATATGTATCCAAATAAATAAGGGGCCTAGCAAATAGCTTTTCAAAGCTACTTTTGTAAGGTTCGAAGGAAACTCCACCGCTCACATACACAGACAAATTAGGCCAAATGTCGTGTATGTTATTTACCTTGTAACGGGTGATAATTTTTTGAAGTACTATTTGTATCCAAGCAGGAACACCGCAAATAATAGCAATATCCCATTGTTTGGCATTCTCAACTATTTTTTCAATTTTAACATTCCAATCCTTTTCCATGGATATTTCCTTACCCGGTTTATAAAACTCCTGAAACCAAAAAGGTATATTACCCGTTGTTATTCCCGAAAGGTCGCCCTCAAAATAACTCCCCCTACTCCTCAATTCGGTACTACCTCCAATCATTAAAAACCCTTTTTCTAAAAAAGTAACCGGAATATCGTAATCCGCTAAAGTAAGAACGTGTAAAGCACTTGCTCTTTTTATTGAACGCAACATTTGCGATGTAACTGGAATGTACTTGCTGGAAGCTCCTGAAGTGCCTGAACTCAAAGCGAAATATTTTACTTTACCAGGCCAACAAACATTTTCTTCATTATTTAATAAGCGAAACCACCAGGTATCATATATTTTTTGATAATCAAAAACAGGTACTTTTTTTTGAAATTCAAGCATTGGTTTTTTTGAAAAAACGATACTGTCAAAATCATATTCCTTGCCAAAGGATGTGTTTCGTGCTTTGCGCAACAATTTCAATAAGGCCGACTGCTGAATTTTTAATAAATCCTTCTTACGCCCAACTTTTGGAATTGTTTTTTTTAATTCGACAGCACGGGTAAGTATTTTAGTAAATAAAGTCATTTATACATTGAAAAAAACAAATATATCAATCAATTTTTACATTTGTACATTTCATTTTCACTATACTGCTATATGGGAGCAATTAATATTATTTAACATATGCCACACGAAGGGTATACTAAAATGCACATATTATTCGTTATTATTGCCTACGATGAACATTAAGAACTGTTTATTTCTTTTTTACAGTCTCGCTTGCTGCCACTTTTCACTTGCTCAAAAAAACGAATTGGGCTTATTTTTAGGTGGCTCCTATTACATTGGTGATTTAAACCCAATAAAACAGTTTCACAAAATACAGCCTTCTGTTGGCTTAGTATACAGAGGAAATATCAATTACCGACAAACCATAAAATGCGGCATTAATTATGGAAAACTTACTGCGAGTGATGCGCAATCGAACGATATAACTCAACGCAATCGCAATCTAAATTTCACCTCTACCTTATGGGAAGCCACAGCACAGTACGAATTTAATTTTTTTCCATACGAAACCGGCAACTGGCAAATCCCTTCTAGTCCATTTGTTTTTATAGGGATATCTGCCTTTCGATTTAATCCTCAAGCTGATGTAAATGGAAACTATGTGGATTTACGGAATTTGAGTACCGAAGGGCAAGGAACAACGTATTACAACCGAAAAAAATATAGTACAATTCAACCTTCCATTCCTTTTGGAATAGGATTTAAAGCTACCGTATCCAAACACTTAAGCATTGCTGCTGAATGGGGTATGCGCAAAACATTTACCGATTATATTGACGATGTGAGTAAGACCTATGTTGATCCCGCCATATTGGAAGCCGAGAAGGGGGCATTGGCTGCCGAACTTTCCAACCGAAGCAATTTGGCTTACGTAACTGGTACCGACAGGCAAAGAGGCAATTCAAAAAACAAAGATTGGTACTCCTTTGCAGGAATAACAGTAGCCTATAAGTTCACCGACCAACGCGACCGTTGCCCTGCCTATTAATTTAATAATTATTGTAACTTTGATGGCGTTTTTTAACGCCCTAGAAAAACATGGTTGATATAAGTAAAGTAGATCTAAATAAATTGCCCAAGCACATTGCTATTATAATGGATGGCAATGGTCGTTGGGCTAAAACACAAGGTGAGGATAGAATATATGGTCATTTAAATGCCATCACTGCCGTAACTGAAACGGTGGAAATGGCGGCCGAAATTGGTGTGAAATACCTTACACTCTATGCCTTTTCAACCGAAAACTGGAACCGCCCAAAACAGGAAGTAGATGCGCTGATGGGCTTGTTGGTTAGAACACTCAAAAATGAAGTGAAAAGGCTAAATGGCAATCAAATAAAATTAGCAACCATTGGTGACGCCAAAAGTTTGCCAAAAGAAACCTACGATGAGTTAATGCACACCATTGAATCAACTTCCCAAAACACCAAAATGACAGTTGTTATTGCATTAAGTTACAGCTCGAAATGGGAAATTATTGAAGCAATAAAACAAATAGCCAAAGAAGTAAAAAGCAATACTATTTCCATCAACGACATCAACGACAAACTTATTTCCTCTCATTTAAACACAGATGGAATACCTGACCCGGATATACTCATACGTACAAGCGGTGAAAAACGCATCAGTAATTTTTTGTTGTGGCAAATTGCTTATTCCGAACTGTATTTTACTGACAAACTTTGGCCCGACTTTAGAAAACAAGATTTGGTAGATGCCATATTGGATTATCAACAACGTGAACGTAGGTTCGGACTAACCAGCGAACAATTAAGCAAATAGAAAATGAAAAGAATACAAAACTACGTGACACTTGTTTTTTGCTTATTTATGTTGGCTTCAAAAGCCCAAGTTGCCATTGGCACTGATTTAGAAACCATTGATTATAATTCTCCTCGTGAATATGAAATTGGGGGAATGACCATTAGCGGAACCGATTACCTGGACAAAAATGTATTGATAACCATTTCGGGTTTAACCATTGGCGATAAAATTATGATTCCGGGCGAAAAAATAACACGCGCCATTCAAAACTTATGGGAACAAAACCTATTTGCCAACATTGATATTAAAGCTACAAAGGTTCAAAACAATGTCGTTTTCCTTAACATACACGTAGAGGAGCGTCCGCGACTTTCCAGGTTTTCTTTTACAGGAATTAAAAAAGGTGAAGCAGATGATTTACGTGAAAAAATAAGACTTATAAAAGGTAAAATAGTTACCGATAATCTTGTGGTATCATCACAAAATATTATTAAAGAACACTTTGTTGACAAAGGGTTTTATGATATGGTTGTGAATGTAGCACAAAAAAAAGACACCACTTTATTGAACAGCGTAATTGTATACTTTAACATAAAGAAAAATAAAAAAATAAAGATTAAAGAAATATACTTTACCGGAAACACCCAAATCAAGGAAGGTAAACTTCACAGGTTGATGAAAGAGACGAAAGAAAAACACTGGTACAATGTGTTTAAAGGATCGAAATATTTGGAAGAAAATTACGAAGCCGATAAAATTAGCATTATTGACAAGTACAATGAAAAAGGATTTAGGGATGCTAAAATTAAAAGCGATACTATTGGGAGAGACTTAGAAGGTTTGCTAAACATAAAAATAAATATTGAAGAGGGGAAAAAATATTATTTCCGCCATATAATTTGGGTAGGAAATTCAAAGTATACAACGGGCAGATTAGATACTCTTTTAGGTATTAAAAAAGGTGATATATTTAATCAAGCAACACTCGAATCTCGTTTATTTATGAGTGCCGATGGACGAGACGTTAGCTCTTTGTATATGGATGAAGGATATTTGTTTTTCAACGTTACCCCAGTTGAAATAGTAGTAGATAATGACTCCATCGATTTTGAAATGCGCATTTATGAAGGGAAACAAGCACGTGTTAATAAAATTACTGTTGTAGGAAATACAAAAACAAACGACAAGGTCATTATGCGTGAAATACGCACCAAACCGGGACAATTATTTAGTCGTGCCGACATCATCCGATCGCAACGAGAATTATCGCAATTACGCTATTTTAATGCGCAGAAAATGGGTGTGAACCCTAAACCAAATCCGGCCGATGGAACCGTTGATATTGAATACGTAGTGGAAGAAAACCCTTCCGATCAAATTGAGCTTTCGGGCGGTTACGGTAACAAAAACTTATTAATCACTGCAGGTATTTCTTTCAATAATTTCTCGGCAAATAATTTTTTTAAAAAAGGTGCTTGGCAACCGCTTCCTGCAGGTGACGGACAATCCTTAAGCTTGCGTGCGCAAACAAGCGGTTTATATTATCAATCCTACAGCGCCTCTTTTGTTGAGCCTTGGCTAGGAGGTAAAAAACAAAACTCATTTAGTGTATCCATTTACCACAACGTACAAAATCGTTATGGTTCTAAAAAAGATGACCCTGCGCGGCAAGTAATAAAAATAACAGGTGTTTCGGTAGGACTTGGAAAAAGATTAAAAATTCCAGATGATTATTTCACCTTGTACAACGATTTTAGCGCCCAAAAATACAAGTTGGAAAATTATGATTTAGGATTTAAAACTGGTGAGTTTTTCAAAAGCGGATTCTCCTATAACTTGCCCTTCAAGTCTGTATTATCCCGCAGCTCCATTGATGCACCTATCTATACACAATCGGGAGGGACAATATCTTTAACAGCACAAGCAACATTACCTTATTCCTTATTCAACGGGAAAGATTATGTAGATGTTACACCCGAAGAAAAATACAAGTTTATTGAATATTATAAGCTAAAATTCAGCACCAGCTGGTTTACAAAATTGGTTGATAAATTGGTACTCAATACACGTGTTGGAGTTGGTTACTTAGGTAATTATAATAAAACTATAGGCACTTCGCCTTTTGAGCGTTTTTATTTAGGTGGTAGCGGCTTATCGGGGTACAATTTAGATGGCAGAGAAATAATTGCATTACGTGGTTATACTGACGGTGATTTATCACCCAGTACGGGAGCTTCTGCTATTGTAAAATATACAATGGAATTACGTTACCCTTTTTCCTTAAATCCACAAGCAACAATTTTTGGCTTAGCTTTTGCAGAAGCAGGTAATTCATGGAGCAGTTTCAAAGAGTTTAACCCCTTTGTTGTAAAGCGATCAGCAGGAGCAGGAGTAAGAATATTTTTACCAATGTTTGGAATGTTGGGATTTGATTACGGCTGGGGATTTGATTATTCAACGCAAGGACGTTCCGGCAGAAATGTTGCAACTGGGTTGGTTAAGAAAGGTGAATTTGCTTTCACAATAGGAGCTACCATTGGTGATTTATAAAATAATAGTAACTTTGCCTCGTCAGAAGCACAAAAAATAAAAAAGATGAAAAAACTTGTTTTAGCAATTGGCTTTACCATTTTTAATTTAGGAATTGCATCGGCACAAAAGTACGGATACGTTGATTCACAATATATTTTGAACAACATTCCGGAATATAAAACATCGCAATTACAGCTCGACAATATGTCGGTGACCTGGCAAAAAGAAATTGAAGCCAAGTACTCCGAAATTGACAAAATGTACAAAGCGTTTCAAGCAGAACAAATTTTGCTTACCGAAGAAATGAAGAAGAAGCGTGAGGACGAAATAATTGCCAAGGAACGCGATGCCAAAGAACTTCAAAAACAACGTTTTGGTGTTGACGGTGATTTATTTAAAAAACGTCAAGAAATGATTAAACCTGTTCAGGACAAAATATACAACGCCATAAAAACCTATGCTGAAAAAGGAGCTTACTCTGTAATATTCGACAAATCGAGCGATTTAACAATGTTGTACGCTACCCCTAAATTGGATAAAAGCGATGATATATTGTTACTGATGGGTTACAAAAAAGGTTCAGCTGCAGGAGCAGGCGGAGGTGCAAAAGAAGGAACAGGCGCTGCAGGTGGAACAGGTGGAGGAGCTGCAGGTACAGGTTCAACAAAAAGTAAATAATTAATAAATAAACCAATAATAGTATGAAAAAAGTAGTAAGTTTTATTGCAGTCGCTTTAATAGCATTCAGCACATCGGTTAGCGCACAAAAAGTAGCACATATAAGTTTAAACGATTTATTGTTGTTGATGCCTGAAAGAAAAAAAGCAGAAGCCGATATTCAAGAATATGCTAAGCAACTCGATAATCAATTAAAATCAATGAGTGCTGAGTACGAAGCAAAAGTAGGCGATTATCAAGCAAAAGAAGCAATGATGACCGAACCCATTAAAATGGATAAGCAAAAAGAAATAGCTGGTTTGGAAGACAGAATAAAAGAGTTTCAACAAACAGCGCAAGAGTCGTTGCAAAAAAAACAAAACGAGCTATTAGAGCCAATGGTTAACAAGGCAAAAAAAGCAGTAGAAGATATTGCAAAAGAATTGGGATATAAAAATGTAATTGACAGCAGCGTAGGTGTATTGTTATACTCCGATCCGGCTGACGATATTATGGCACAAGTGAAAAAGAAAATGGGCATTACCGATGTTCCTAGTCCTTCACCAAGTCCGGCACCAAAAAAATAAAAAAAAGAGTCCCTTCATCGGGACTTTTTTTATGCTTCAAAAGTGAACAAAAATCCAATAGGCATATTTGATTCGGGTTATGGTGGACTTACTGTTTTAAAAGAAATAGTAAAACAACTTCCTCAATACGACTATATTTATTTAGGCGATAATGCTCGTTCACCTTATGGTACACGATCCTTTGAAACCATTTATGAATATACCTTGGAATGTGTAAAGCAATTATTTGACAAGGGTTGCCCCTTGGTAATTTTAGCCTGCAATACCGCATCGGCAAAAGCATTGCGCAACATTCAACAAAAAGACTTGATTAAAATTGCACCCAACAAAAGGGTGCTAGGTGTTATACGACCCACAACCGAATTGGTTGGGAAGCTAACAAAAACAGGACATATTGGTGTATTGGGAACCAGCGGAACCGTGAGCTCCAACTCCTACCCCATTGAAATTGCTAAATTTTTTCCCGATGTAAAAGTATTTCAAGAAGCTTGTCCTATGTGGGTTCCCTTGGTGGAGAACAATGAATTTAACAGTATTGGTGCCGACTATTTTATCAAACAAAACATCGACCATCTGTTTTCACAAAGCAATAAAATTGATACCATTATTTTAGGCTGCACACACTACCCCTTGCTGATTGAAAAAATAAAAAAACACCTACCTCCCAATATTAACCTTATTTCGCAAGGAGAAATTGTTTCGGGTAAACTATCAGAATACTTAACACGCCATCCCGAAATTGAACAACAATGCAGCAAAGGAAATAACATTGAATTTTTCACAACCGACTCTGCCGAAAACTTTGATGCTGCTGCCAGTATATTTTATGGAGAAGCTGTGCATTCGAAGCATTTGAGTTTGTGAAAAAGAGGAGAAAAATAGCTCCAATCAAATACCTTCAAAATAGCACTTTTTTACTACCTTTGAACATCAATTAAAAAACAAAATGAATCCCAATCTTGACCCATCGGACGAAAATTTTTCGGCTACCGATAAAGACATCGAAAAAGTACTCCGCCCTTCGGAGTTCGATGATTTTATGGGGCAGGACAAGGTAGTGGAAAATTTAAAAATATTTGTTGAGGCTGCAAAGCTGCGCAAAGAAGCCTTGGATCACGTATTGCTTCACGGTCCTCCAGGATTAGGAAAAACAACCCTTGCCAATATCATTGCCAACGACCTTGGCGTAAACATAAAAATTACATCAGGTCCTGTACTGGATAAACCCGGTGACTTAGCAGGTTTATTAACCAATTTAGAACCCTACGATGTATTGTTTATTGATGAGATACATCGTTTAAGTCCCATTGTAGAAGAGTATTTATACTCGGCTATGGAAGATTACCGCATCGATATTATGATTGATTCGGGACCCAATGCACGCAGTGTACAAATTACCTTAAACCCTTTTACATTGGTGGGCGCAACCACCCGGTCGGGATTACTTACTTCTCCTTTACGTGCACGATTTGGAATCAATGCACGTTTGGAATACTACGATTCAAAACTATTAACAAGCATTGTGTCGCGCTCTTCCGAGATTTTAAAAATTGACATTGAAGAAACTGCCGCTTATGAAATAGCACGCAGAAGCAGAGGAACGCCCCGTATTGCAAATGCCTTGTTACGCAGAACCCGCGACTTTGCTCAAATAAAAGGAACAGGTTCCATTGATATGGATATCGCGCAAATTGCATTGAGTGCTTTGAATGTGGACAAAAATGGTTTGGACGATATGGACATACGCATACTTACTACCATCATCGATAAATTCAAAGGAGGACCTGTTGGTCTTACTACCATATCAACCGCAGTAGGCGAAGAAGCCGATACCATTGAAGAAGTATACGAACCTTTTTTGATTCAGGAAGGCTATATTGCCCGTACACCGCGTGGAAGAGAAGTTACAGAACTTGCTTACAAACATTTGGGAAGAAGTTTTAATGCCAACAGAGGTCGTTTATTTGATTCCAATATTTAATTAAATGACTGTTCCTAATCCTGAAACTGAAAAAGTACACATTGCTATATTGGGCTCCACAGGCTCCATTGGAACACAGGCATTGGAAGTTATAAAAGCACAAGAAAGTAACTTTGTTGTAGAAGTTTTAACCGCAGGTTCAAATGCCGATTTATTGATTAAACAAGCATTGGAATTTAATCCGAATGCCGTTGTTATTGGCGACAAACAGCACTACACAAAAGTAAAAGAAGCACTTTCTTCTACCGATATAAAAGTATTTGCAGGTTCTGAATCCATTGCTCAAATTGTAGAGATGGATACCATCGATACGGTATTGGCTGCCATCGTTGGCTATGCCGGATTGGAATCGACACTCAGCGCCATTAAAGCAGGAAAACAAATTGCCTTAGCCAACAAAGAAACCTTGGTAGTGGCAGGCGAAATAGTAACCCAATTGGCAAAAGAAAAAGGTGTGAATATTTATCCGGTCGATTCTGAACATTCAGCCATTTTTCAATGTTTGGCAGGCGAATTTTACAATCCCATTGAGAAAATTTACCTCACCGCTTCGGGCGGTCCCTTTAGAGGAAAAGACAAAGCATTTTTAGCGCAAGTAAAAAAAGAACAAGCATTAAAACACCCGAATTGGGAGATGGGGGCAAAAATCACCATCGACTCGGCAAGTCTTATGAACAAAGGACTTGAAGTGATTGAAGCAAAATGGTTATTCAATTTAAAACACGAACAAATTGATGTGATTGTGCACCCTCAATCCATCGTGCATTCCATTGTTCAGTTTACCGATGGGTCGATGAAAGCGCAAATGGGATTGCCTGATATGAAGCTGCCTATACAGTACGCTTTGGGCTATCCAAAAAGACTTAAATCGGATTTTCCGCGTTTCGATTTTATGAAATATCCACAACTTAGTTTCGAACAAGCCGATACAAAAACTTTTCGTAATCTTGCATTGGCATTTTCGGCAATGGAAAAAGGAGGTAACAGTGCTTGTGTGCTGAATGCCGCCAACGAAATTGCCGTGAGTGCTTTTTTAAACGACAAAATAGGCTTTCTGAATATGAGTGATATCATTGAAGAATGCTTACAAAAAATTACTTTTATTAAAAAACCGAGCTATGACGATTATGTGCAAACCGACAGTGAAACGCGCCAATTAGCAAGCTTACTTATTAAATAACAACAATGGAAATACTCATAAAAGCTGCTCAGCTTATTTTAAGTTTATCAATTTTAGTAGTCTTACACGAGCTTGGACATTTTATTCCTGCCAAGTTATTTAAAACCCGTGTAGAAAAATTTTATTTATTTTTTGATCCTTGGTTCTCACTTTTTAAAATAAAAAGAGGAGGAACAGAATACGGAATAGGTTGGTTGCCACTGGGAGGATATGTAAAAATATCGGGAATGATAGATGAATCGATGGATAAGGAACAAATGAAATTGCCTCCGCAAGATTGGGAATTTCGTTCGAAGCCGTCTTGGCAACGCTTGATTATTATGATGGGTGGTGTTACAGTAAATGTTATTTTGGGAATTGTTATTTATGCAGGAGTTTTATTTTGCTGGGGTGAAGAATTTTTGCCAAATAAAAATGTAAGCAATGGTATTGCTTGTGATTCTACAGCGCTAAAATTAGGCTTTCAGAATGGCGATAAAATTATTTCGGTAGACAATAAAGTAATTGAAGACTTTAGCAAAATAGTTCCCGAAATTTTGTTTGAACAAGCACATTCGGTGCAAGTAGATAGAAGCGGAAGTAACGTAAATATTCCGTTGGATGAAAATTCAATGGCAACCATTATTCAAGGACAAGGACGAATGTTTTTTCCTCGCCAGCCTTTTGAAATCGAAGTTGTAAAAGGAAAATCAATTGCTGAAAAAGCAGGATTGTTAAAAGGCGATAAAGTAACAGGGATGGACTCTGCGACCATCAATTATTATGATGAGTTTCAAACACAAGTAAAACTAAACAAGGGAAAAAAAGTATCGTTGGGAATACTGCGCAACGGTGTCCCGAAAAATATTGAGCTGACTATTCCAACTGAAGGAATTATTGGACTTGCTCCAAAAGGACTGGATGCTTATTATGCATTCCAAAAGCGTGAATATTCCTTTTTTCAAGCTATTCCGGGAGGATTTACAAAAGCTTGGAACACCATCGATAATTACATCAAACAATTCAAGCTTATTTTTTCACCAAAAACAAAGGCCTATGAGTCGGTTGGTGGATTTATAACCTTGGGCAAAATATTTTCTCCTTATTGGGATTGGGAACATTTCTGGTTAACAACAGCATTTCTTTCTATGGTATTGGCATTTATGAATTTATTGCCGATACCCGCATTGGATGGAGGGCACGTAATGTTTTTATTATATGAAGTAATAACCTGCAGAAAACCGAACGAAAAAGTTATGGAATATGCTCAATATATTGGTATGATTATACTCTTAGGCTTATTATTGTTCGCAAACGGAAACGATATTTTCAGGTTATTTAAATAAAATTGATTTTTTTATTTATTCCTGTAACTTTTACTAAACACGGCTGCGTCTTAGTATTAAATGAAGCACAAAAATGTTCAATGGCCATAATCGAATTCAATAGCTGCGTTGACAGGGATTACTATAGCGAAGTTTTGATGATAACCTTTCCTAACATCCGCCTTTTTAGTTAAATTTGTGTAGTGATATCCAAGGAAACCATAGACCTTATTATTGATACTGCTCGCATTGAGGAGGTGGTAGGCGATTATGTTACACTGAAGAAAAAAACAGGGGCTTATATACTTGGTTTATGTCCTTTTCACAATGAAAAATCTCCTTCCTTTACGGTAACTCCTTCACGTGGAATTTACAAATGTTTTGGTTGCGGCAAAGCGGGTAACTCTATCGATTTTATGATGGAGCTGGAAAAATATTCCTACCCTGAAACATTGCGTTACCTGGCAAAAAAATACAATATTGAAATTACCGAAGAAGTACAAAGCGATGAGCAAATAGCCGAAAAAAATGAACGCGAAAGCATTTTTGCAGTCACAGCCTTTGCACAAAAATATTTTACCGAAAATTTATTGCAGCACGAGGAAGGAAAAGCTATAGGCTTAAGCTACTTTAAGGAAAGAGGATTTCGCGATGATATAGTTGAGAAATTTCAGTTGGGTTATAGCTTAGAAAAAAGGAATGCTTTTACAGAAGCCGCCTTGGAGGCCGGTTTTAAATTAGAGTTTTTAGTTAAAGCAGGATTGAGCATATTACCTGAAAAAGAACAAGGCAATGAACATATAGAAAATAAAGCCTTCGACCGCTTTTCGGGAAGAGTACTGTTTCCAATACATAACACATCAGGAAGGGTAATTGCTTTTGGTGGACGCACCTTGCGCAGCGATAAAAAAGTTGCTAAATACATTAACTCCCCCGAAACAGAAATATACCATAAGAGCAATGTATTGTACGGTGCCTTTTTTGCAAAAAGAAGCATAGTTGAAAAAGATACCTGTTATTTGGTGGAAGGCTATACCGATGTTACATCGATGGTGCAAGCGGGCATCGACAATGTGGTGGCTTCTTCGGGAACATCCCTTACCATTGAGCAAATAAGGCTCATTCGCAGGTATACAAAAAACATTACCATTTTATACGATGGCGACAATGCAGGAATAAAAGCCAGTTTCAGAGGAATCGATTTGGTGCTGGAAGAAGGGATGAACGTAAAAGTATTGTTGTTCCCTGACGGTGACGACCCGGATTCCTATTCCAAAAAAGTAAGCAGCGAAGAGCTAAAGAGTTTTCTTGCAACAAAAGCCGTTGATTTTATAACCTTCAAAACAGGATTGTTGGTAAATGAAACCCAAAATAACCCTATTAAAAAAGCAGAGCTGATTCGAAATATTGTTGAAACCATTGCGCTTATTCCCGACCCTATTTACCGTTCGGTATATGTAAAGGAATGCAGCACCATAATGGCAATGAACGAGCAGGTGTTGTTGAGCGAATTAAATAAAATACGCAGACAGAATTCCAAAAAAGAAACAGGAACTGAACAAAATTTTCAAACAGAGGAACTGCTTGTTGAGCAATTCGAAAAAATTGAAATCAGCGATGATTCTGAATTTCAAGAGCGCGACATTATTCGTTTGCTGATACAGTATGGTAACGATGTTTTTACACTGAGCTATTTAGATGACAATAAGAAAACAGTCAGCAACGAAGTAAAAGTAGCCGAATACATTTGCCACGAACTTACAGATGATAAGATTGAATTGGAAAATGCAGTGTACAATATTATTTTAAACGAATTTGTTAGCGGTGTTGAAAAAGAGGACATCCCTTACATACCACACTTTACAAAACACTCCAATGCCGAAGTGCAAAAAGTAGTAATTGATATTATTGCACTACCCTATTCGCTTGCAAAATGGGAAGAAAAGAAAAAGATAGTAGTCCCAAAAGAAATTAGCTCCATTGCTGACGATGTTAAAAAGAGTGTGCTATCCTTGAAGTTAAAGCGCATACACAAAATGAGTTCCGAGAATCAAAAAAAATTACAAGACGTAAATGACGACCAACAACTGATTGAATTACTGGAACATGAAATGAAGTTGCAAAAAATAAAAATGGAATTTGCTGCTAAGTATGGTACAGCTGCTATAATTAAGTAATATGTGTAAATTAATTTTACTTTCTTAAATTTTTATGCAAAAACATGATCTATATCATTTTAACAATGACAATAAAAATAAAACTTTGTGATGACAATTTTGTTTAAATAGTATATTTGTAACAGCTAAGAAAATTTAAATAAGACTACAAAATGGAAAACGCACTGAACGAAAAATCCTTTCAAGATAAAATAGATGAGGGAATATCTATTGAACCGAAGGATTGGATGCCCGAAACATACAGAAAACACGTTTTAAGACAGATATCACAACACGCACATTCTGAAATAATCGGAATGCAACCGGAGGGTAATTGGATAACCCGCGCACCAAGTTTAAGGAGAAAAATGGTACTATTGGCAAAAGTACAGGATGAAGCCGGTCACGGATTATATTTGTACAGTGCTGCTGAATCAATGGGCGTTACACGGGATGAACTCCTAGACCAATTGCATACTGGAAAAGCAAAATATTCGAGTATATTTAATTACCCTACCTTAACTTGGGCAGATATTGGAGCTGTGGGCTGGTTGGTAGACGGAGCAGCAATTATGAACCAAGTTATGTTGCAACGCACATCTTATGGACCTTATGCTAGAGCAATGGTGCGTATCTGTAAGGAAGAAAGTTTTCATCAACGCCAAGGGTTTGAAATTATGACTGTATTGTCGGAAGGTTCGTCCGAACAAAAAGAAATGGCACAAGACGCACTAAACCGTTGGTGGTGGCCATCACTGATGATGTTTGGTCCGCCCGATGAAGAATCGCCCAATTCGGCAAATGCACTAAAATGGAAAATCAAACGCGAAGGGAACGATGAGTTGCGTCAGCGCTTTGTAAACCAAACAGTACCTCAAGCTGCAATACTTGGACTAAAAGTTCCCGATACCGATTTGAAATGGAACGAAGCAAAAAAAGGATACGATTTTGGAACACCTAATTGGGCCGAGTTTAAAAATGTAATTAGTGGAAATGGTCCTTGTAATAAAGAACGAATAGCAAATAAGATACATTCACACAAAGAAGGTGCTTGGGTAAGAGAGGCTGCTGAAGCTTACGCTGCTAAAAAAAACAAAGCATCTATTGCCGCATAATAATTAATAACATATAAAAATTCAGTATACGTATGTCAGATAATCAAGGAATACTTTGGGAGGTATTTGTACAAACAAAACCAGGTTTGCCACACAAGCATTGTGGAAGCATTCACGGCCACGATAAAGAAATGGCACTGCAAAATGCGCGCGATTTATATACCCGAAGAAATGAAGGAACCAATATTTGGATAATCCCCGCATCGGAAATTGTAGCATCGTCTCCTGAAGATACAGGTTCGTTTTTTGAACCTGCAAACGATAAAGTATACAGGCATCCTACTTTTTATAAAATTGCTGATGGCATAACCCATATGTAAATTATGACTACTCAAGAAGCTTTGTTTAATTACTGTTTACGTTTAGCAGATAATCATTTAATATTAGGACATCGTTTGTCGGAATTATGCAGCAAAGGTCCTGTATTGGAAGAAGATATCGCCTGTACTAACATCTCACTCGATTTAATAGGTCAAGCAAATGCCTTGTTGCAGTATGCTGCTAGCATTGAAAACAATGGGAGAAATGAAGATGACCTTGCCTTTTTGCGACACGAAAGGCATTTTTATAATTCATTGTTATCCGAACAGCCTAACCGCGATTTTGCATTTACTATGGTAAAACAATTTCTAATTGACGCATTCAACTACTATTTATTTGATGAATTAAAAAAGAGTAAGGACTTAACCATTTCTGCACTTACAACAAAAGGACACAAAGAAATAACTTATCATTTACGCCATTCTTCTACTTGGATTGACCGATTAGGATTAGGAACGGATGAAAGTAACCTGCGAACTCAAAATGCCATAAACGAACTTTGGCGATTTACAGATGACATGTTTGTAATGGACGAAGTAGACAAAATGCTAATTACTGATGGCATTGCCACTGATTTGAATATAATTAAAACCAAGTGGCAAAATACAGTAAACGGTGCTTTTGAAAAGGCTAACCTAAAAATACCTGAAAAAGTATGGATGCAATATGGAAGTAAGCAGGGAAAACACACTGAACACCTTGGTTTTTTACTTGCCGAAATGCAACACTTACACCGTGCCTACCCTGGTGTGAAATGGTAACGTGATGAATCAGCTGAAAGAACTGTACAAAAAATACGCATCTTATTTTGTAGATATTTGGCAGTATCTCATCATCATTGTTATATTCATAGTGGCAGCACTATTTATCCTCTAAAACATGAATTCAATTAGCCTGAGTATAGACGAAATACGAAACTTGTTGAGCCAAATTCCAGACCCTGAAATTCCCGTTATTACCATTGCTGATTTGGGAATACTACGCGAAATTTCTATACAAGACAATACCTGTATCATATCTATAACCCCTACTTATTCTGGGTGCCCTGCGATGAAAATGATTGAAGATGAAATCATAAAAAAATTCCGAGAAAATGGCGTTGAAAATGTTAAAATAAATATGGTTTATCATCCTGCTTGGACTACCGACTGGATTAACGATGAAGCAAAAGAAAAATTACGTATTTATGGAATTGCTCCACCAGAAAAAAGCACAGTAAATAAAAGTAGTTTAATGAGCGAAACAAAAGAAATTGCCTGCCCACAATGCCGCTCAAAAAACACCGAAATGATAAGTCAATTTGGTTCAACAGCTTGCAAAGCACTATACCGTTGCAAGGATTGCAAGGAGGCCTTTGATTACTTTAAGTGCATTTAGCTCCTTATTTACTTACTATATTCACAATCCATAGTTCTAAACTTTATTAAACAATATACTATCCTATACATCTGCGCGTTATTTTTGTAGCAATAAACTTATGCAGATAAAAAAGTATTTTAAAGTATTTTTCATATCAACACTATCCTTGTTACTTTTATTAGTAACAATAGCTATCGTCATTACTTCATTTTACGAAACAGAGGTTATTCAATATATAAAAACACAGCTAAACAAACAACTGCAAAGTGAAATAAGTATTAAAGAGGTAAACTTATCTCTGTTTAAAAAATTCCCATACGCTACATTGGAATTTACGGATGTGAGTGCAAAATCTGTTGCAATTAAAGGCAATGAAAAAACACCAAAAGAGTGGAAAAAACCACTAATAAAAGCACACAAAGTGTATTTACAGTTCAACATTTTAAACATTATCAATAAAAAATACATTATTAAAAAAATTGGTATTGAACAAGGCGAAAGCAATTTTGTAATTTCCGAATTAGGTAGTAAAAATTTTCACTTTTGGAGAAATAACAAAGGAGGAAACAGTGATGATTTTAAAATTCAATTGACGAATATTTCACTAAACAATATGCAAATTGTATATAGCGACCTTTCTTCCGATATCAAAGTAGATGTGATGGCACAACGATTAATAGCGGCTGGAAACTTTTCGGATAAAGAATATGAGCTCGCCTTGAATGGAGATCTGTATATTACAAATATCAATAATGGTAAAACCTCCTATGTAAAGGAGAAGAAAATAAACAGTGATGTATTGCTGCAGGTAACGAATAATAAAAAATTCAAATTTTTGAAAAGCAATGTTCAGGTTGCGGATTTAAATATTGCATTAACCGGTACCATTGAAAATATAGACTCAACTTCAACATCACTTGATATCGCAATAAAAGGAGATGATATGAACATCCAATCAGTACTATCATTACTCCCAAATGAATACAAAAAGTATAGCGAAAGTTATAAGAGTGCAGGTAATTTCACAGCTGAAGCAAAGATAAAAGGAAATGTAAATAAAACAGAATTCCCTACAATGAATGCTATTTTTCAAATTCAAAACGGAAAAGTAACGGAAAAAGAATCGGGGATTTCTTTAAACGAAGTAAACTTAAATGGAATATTTGATAATGGTGACAGTCACTCTTTAAAATCGAGTAGTATAAAATTGAAAACATTTTCGGCAAATTTAAAAGGAGGTAAATTAAACGGAAATCTGTTTGTTCGAAATTTTATTAATCCCACCATCGAGTTGGAAATTAAAACGAATTTTGCACTTGCCGAATTAAAATATTTTGTAAAAATTGACACCTTGCAAAATCTTAAAGGAAGCGCAGAAGCAACAATTAATTTTAGGGGAAATTTTAATGCAAACAACGGTTTTACAAGCGAAGATTATAGAAAAGCCCAAACCAGCGGAGCCGTTATTCTTCACGATGTGAACTTTGTCTTTAAAAATTCCCCGCACGAATTCAAAAACGTTAATGGCAGTTTATTAATTAACAACAACGATATAGCCATCAATAATTTACAAGGTAAAATTCTTGACAGCGATTTTGAACTAAATGGGTTTTTAAGGAATGTTCTCTCCTACTTATTGGTTGATGGAGAAAGACTCTCAATTGACGCTACCTTAAAATCTAAAAAAATTAACCTTACACAACTGCTTGCTAGCAATGGGAAATCAAATGACACTTCATTTGTATTTAAACTTTCAGAAAAAGTAGATTTTAACCTTAACAGCAACATTGAACAGCTAGAATTTAAAAAATTTGAAGCCACTAATATTACTGGAATAATGATTTTAAAAAATCAAAAACTGGCATTTAATCCAATTCACTTTTCAACAATGAATGGAGATGTTGATGCAAAAGGGATAATAGATGCTACAAAAGAACGAACATTTGATGTTATTTGTGATGCTACTTTAAGGCATATAAATATTACCCAATTATTTTATCAATTTGAAAATTTCGGACAACACACCCTGACTGATAAAAATGTAAAAGGCTATTTAACGTCTTCAATACAATTTAGTTCGCAATGGAAGAACACTTTACAAGTTGATGAAAGTAAAACAAAGGCAAAAGCCGATATTAGTGTCGACAATGGAGAATTAAAGGATTTTGAACCAATGCTAAACCTATCGCGGTATATAGCTGTGGAAGAGCTGAAAAGCATTGGGTTTTCAACCCTAAAAAATCAAATTGAGATAAAAAACAGGGTCATTACTATTCCTAAAATGGAAATTAAATCGAGTGCTCTTGACGTATATTGTTTTGGCAATCATACATTCGACAACGTTGTGGACTATCATTTTAAATTATCTCTAAACGATTTACTGGCAAAAAAAGTCAAGCAATCAAAAAAAGAAAATGAAGAATTTGGTATAATAGAAGAAGATGGACTTGGCCGTATCAACCTATTTATAAGAATGAAGGGGGCAATGGAAGACCCTACTATCATTTATGACAAGGCCGGTTTAAAGCAAAATATCAAAGAAAACGTAATCGAAGAAAAACAAAATATCAAATCGATTTTACACGATGAATTCGGTTGGTTTAAAAAGGATACGGCACTTGTACGTAAAAAGAAGAAAGAAAATGGTAAATTTGAAATAGAATTGGAAAATGACAGTCCAAAACAGAACAAAGAAGATAAGACGAAAGAAAAAGAATTACCGAAAGTAAAAGCAAAAGATAAAGAGCTGGATGACAGTAAAAAGATTCCGCTATTAAAAAAAGGGAAAGAAAAGAAGAAAGAAAAAGAAGAAACAACTGACGATTTTAATTGAACGAGAATAGGTGAGCATATACGCTAAAAAACAGAGCTGGAAAATAGTCCTTTTTATTGCTGCTATATTCATAGTAGGTGTGTCGCTATGGTATACCAACTTATTGGTCAAAAAAATTGCCCGTGAGGAAAGAAACAAAGTAAAACTTTGGGCAGATGCCATACAAAAAAAGGCAAATCTTGTAACCTATACCAATGAACTGTTTAACAAAATAAAAGCAGAAGAAAGAAAACGCATTGAGATATGGGCAAATGCCACCAAAATGCTATCTGTAACAGAAACAAATGCAGACTTAAATTTTTATTTGGATGTAGTAAAAAGCAATAACACTATCCCCGTTATATTGTTAGACGATAGGGGAGAAATTACAAGCTGGCTTAACTTTGATTCCGTTAAAACGAGTCGAAAAGACTCCCTAACTGAATATGAAAAAGAATATTTGCAACAACAGTTATCAACTATGCAGTTCCATCAAAATGTTATAGAGATTGATGTATTGGTAACTAAGAAAAATTATTTATACTATACCGATTCCAAATTATTTAGTCAGATTAAAAATGTGTTAGACGATTTAATTCGCTCATTTATTTCGGAAGTAGTAATTAATTCTGCTGCTGCACCAGTTATATTTACAAACAGTAAAAAAGACAGCATACTTGCATCCGGAAGTATTGACACTAACCTGCTAAAAACAGAAAAAAGTGTTACTTCATTGATTAGTGAAATGAGTATCCAAAATACGCCCATAGAAGTTGAACTTGCGAAAGGAGATAAGCATTTTATTTTTTATAAGGATTCCTATTTGCTAACACAATTAACGTATTATCCTTTTATACAATTTGGCATTATAGGGGTTTTTTTACTGATTGCATATACCTTATTCAGCACTGCACGAAAAGCAGAACAAAATCAAGTTTGGGTTGGCATGGCAAAAGAAACGGCACATCAGCTAGGCACCCCACTTTCATCACTTTTAGCCTGGCTCGAATTGTATAAAGAAAGAGGCAAAGGAAACGAAATTGCTGAAATTGAAAAGGACATCATGCGATTGGAAACAATTACTGAACGTTTTTCAAAAATTGGTTCACAGCCTATATTAATAAAAGATAATATCAACGCTGTTCTTTTCGATAGTGTCAATTATATGCGCTCACGAACATCCAGCAAAGTGGAATTCACTATTAATTCTAAAAGCGATATAATGGTACCACTAAATGTACCCTTATTTGAGTGGGCAATAGAAAATTTAGTTCGAAATGCCGTGGATGCAATGACAGGAGTTGGAGCTATTACAATTGATGTAAGCGACCAAACACAATTTGTTTATATTGATATAAACGATACCGGAAAAGGCATTAGCAAATCGAGATTTAAAACAATTTTTGAACCCGGCTTTACTACTAAAAAACGCGGTTGGGGATTAGGACTTTCGCTCACAAAACGTATCATTGAAAACTACCATTCGGGAAAAATATTTGTTAAGAATTCTGAGATTGATAAAGGGGCAACATTTAGAATTGTGCTAAATAAATAATGCCCGGCATATACATTCATATTCCCTTCTGTAAAAAAGCCTGCCATTATTGCGATTTTCATTTTTCAACTTCACTGCAAAATAAAAAGACCTTTTTAAGTGCACTAGGGAAAGAAATAGAAATTCAAAAAAAATTCTTTGAAAAAGAAACAGCAACTGTAATCAATACTGTTTACTTTGGGGGAGGAACCCCTTCCCTGTTAAGCTATGATGAATTAGCTGTCATTTTTGAAAAACTTAATGCGCATTTTACCATTAGCCCTAATGCAGAAATAACATTGGAAGCAAATCCGGATGACTTAAATTCGGCTAAGCTAAAAGAACTTACTGCTAGCCCAATAAATAGACTAAGCATTGGCATACAAAGTTTTTACGAAGATGATTTAAAATGGATGAACAGGGCGCATAATGCTGAACAAGCAATTTCATCTGTTAAAGGGGCTCAGGACAAAGGATTAGAAAATATTACCATCGACCTTATTTATGGTATACCAACGCTTGATAATACCAAATGGAAAAACAATTTACAAAAAGCATTTGAGCTTTCTGTTCCACACATTTCAGCATATTGCTTAACTGTAGAACCGCGAACAGCTTTAGCAGATATGATAAAAAAGAAAAAAGTGCTAAATATAAATGAACAACAAAGTATTGAGCACTTTACTATTCTAGTAGAAGAAATGAAGCAACACAATTTTGTACAGTATGAAATTTCCAATTTTTGCAAAAATAAACGGTATTCAAAACACAACAGCAATTACTGGAAAGGGGAATCTTACTTGGGGTTAGGTCCATCAGCCCACTCTTTCGATGGAAAAAACAGACAATGGAATGTTTCCAACAATGCACTCTATATTAATTCTCTCACAAACAACAAAATTAATTTTGAGCGCGAAGAGCTGAGTGAAAAAAAACGCTATAATGAATACATTTTAACTACCCTGCGTACAATGTGGGGAACCTCCTTGAATCACATAAAACAAGTATTTGGCGAAGAATATTTACAACATTGCATAAAGGAAGCGCAAATCTATTTCAGCAATTTAGATTTGATGGAACAGGAAAAAAAATTACTTTTAACAGACAAAGGAAAATTGATTGCTGATAAAATTGCTTCCGATTTATTTGTCATTTAATATATAAAAATGTTTACAGCCATTAACCATAAAGGGGAAACGTACAAAACCGATTTAGGTAAACCAATTGATATTTCCATACCATTGCGTGCTAAGCCCGATAATGTAAATGCTTGGTATGTGCCATCACCCACTATTGAGCCTGTACGTATGAGTGATTGGGTAGGAGATGTAAATCAAGGCGGTGCTGTAAACTTTAGGAATATTTTTTTTAATCCACATGGAAATGGAACGCATACAGAATGTGTGGGACATATATCAAAAGAGGATTACAGCATTAATAAATGTTTGAATACATTTATGTTTATAGCAGAACTTCTTACAATACTGCCCGATGAATTAGAAAATGGTGATCGAATAATTACAAAAAAGCACATTGAAAATGTATTGGGTGAAAAACGACCAGAAGCCATTGTAATAAGAACATTGAACAACAGTACTGCAAAATTGAGCATGCAATATTCAAACACCAATCCTCCCTACTTACACCATGAAGCTGCCGCCTATATTGTATCGGTGGGAATAAAACATTTGCTCATTGATTTACCCTCAGTCGACAAAGAAAAAGACGATGGGAAATTACTTGCACACCGTGCTTTTTGGGAATATCCTACGAATACACAATCCGATAGAACAATTACCGAACTAATATATGTACCGAATACTATTTATGATGGAGCGTATTTATTAAATTTACAAATAGCAAGTTTTGAAAACGATGCTAGTCCGAGTAAGCCGGTTTTGTATCAATTAGTTAGTTAGTTTTTGCTTATAAATTGGCACCGTAGAGCAAGGCTCCCCATACATAATACTTTTTGCCACTGGACGCAACAAGCGAGTAATTTCAACGTATGCACTTTCCGGAACTGGTAAATTGCTGCAGCCTTTTATAACGATTCGTTGATCGCGAAATTTTTCAATGTCAATTTTTGATAAGGATTCATTGAATAAAACTGTTTCCAACACCTCCAAATTTCCAAACACTATTCTTTTTGCAGAAGGCTCAATTGCTGTTGCCAATAACATATATGCCCAGGTTGGAACAATGGCATCGGCAGTACAAACCAATGCTACTATTTTATCTTTATAACTGCCCCAATTTTCGTTTTTAACAAATTCTCTAAATTCTTTTTCACGCAAAATCAATCCCTGAAACAATTGTTCCTTTATGTCAAATACAACCCTATCTCCTTTTATATAGAGGTCCTCGAGGTTAAACTCTACTAGTCCGCTTTGTGCTACTTTATTTACTATATCCATATTAAAAATACTCAATCCTAATATCTCAATACTCTATACTTCCTTACATAAATCCCAACTCTAACTGTGCCACCTCGCTCATCATTTCCTTTTCCCAGGGTGGTTCAAATGTGAGGTCGATTTTGGCAGATTTAATTCCTTCAATTTCGCCCAATTTTTCTTCTACTTCAGGAGGCAATGTTTCGGCAACCGGACAAGAAGGCGAAGTGAGTGTCATTTTTACATTCAAGTTATTCTCCTCATCCAAGTTAATCTCATAGATTAGCCCTAACTCCCATATATCAACAGGTATTTCAGGGTCATAGCATGTTTTTATCATATCTATGACTTTCTGCGTCAACTCCGTATTTTTTGTAATGATTATCGCAGACATATTTATGTTTTTGCTTTGTAAGCCAATGAATCCATTTTCATTTGTTTTATCATATTCACCAAACCATTTGCACGTGTTGGTGATAAGTGTTCTTTCAATCCTACTTTATCAATAAAATCCAATTGAGCATTAATAATTTCATCGGGTGTATGATTTGATAACACTCGAATCATCAATGCTACAATTCCTTTGGTAATAATAGCGTCACTGTCACCCGTAAAAATAATTTTTCCATCTTGTATTTCTGAATGCAACCATACTTTACTCTGACAACCTCTTATTAATTTATCATCCGTTTTATATTTATTATCAATCAAAGGCAAAGACCTTCCCAAATCAATCAAATGTTCGTATTTCCCTTCCCATTCGTTACCAAACAACTCAAACTCTTCGGTAATTTCTTTTTCCGTTTCTTCTATTGTCATTTCAACATTTTTATTGCTTTTTCAATTCCGGCAATTAGCAAATCAATCTCTTCTTTTGTATTGTAAAATGCAAAGGAAGCACGCACTGTTCCGGGAATACAATAAAACTCCATTAGCGGTTGCGTACAATGATGTCCTGTTCGAACTGCAATACCCAACTTGTCTAATATTGTACCTATATCCAATGGATGTATGCCCTCAATAACAAATGAAATTACACTTGCTTTTTCTTTGGCATTACCAATTATTTTCAATCCACTTATAGCACTTAATTTTCCTGTGGCATAATGCAACAATTCCTTTTCGTACTCTTGAATATTTTCTAAGCCAATTGAATTAACATAATCAATTGCAGCAGCAAGTCCAATTCCTCCTGCAATATGTGGAGTACCCGCCTCAAACTTCAAGGGTAAATCAGCATAAACCGTTTTTTCGAAAGTAACCATTTTAATGGTTCCACCACCTACTTTATAAGGTGGTAATTCGTTCAACCATTTTTCCTTTCCGTATAAAATACCAACTCCGGTTGGTCCAAATAATTTATGCCCACTGAAACAATAAAAATCAGCATCCAATACTTGCACATCCACCTTTTGGTGAGGAACAGCTTGTGCTCCATCAATTAAAACAGGAATCCCCTTTTCGTGCGCCAATTCAACAATTTGCTTCACAGGATTTAGTGTACCAAGGGTATTTGAAATATGCGTAATGGCAACCATTTTTGTTTTGCTGCTCAACAATTTTTTATATTCATCCAGCAGTAATTCTCCTTTTTCACTGATGGGAATAACTTTCAGCACAGCACCTTTTTCTTCACATACTACTTGCCAAGGTAAAATATTACTGTGGTGCTCCATAGCAGAAATAATAATTTCATCTCCAGCTTGTAGAAATTTTTTACCAAAAGAAGCAGCAAGCAGGTTAATACTTTCCGTTGTTCCACTTGTAAAAATAATTTCATGAGGGTACTTGGCGTTCAAGTGATTTTGAATAGTTGCACGTGCATTCTCGTAAATCACTGTTATTTCTTGACTCAAGGTATGCACTCCGCGATGAATGTTGGCATTTTGATTTCTGTAGTAATTATCTACAGCGTCAATCACCGTTTGAGGTTTTTGTGCAGTAGCGCCACTATCCAAATAAACTAAGGTTTTGCCATTTACCTTTTTTGAAAGTATAGGGAAGCTTTCTCTTACCGAAACAACATCAAACACCCTATCTTTTATGGTCGAATTCATTTTACTCAAATCGTTTTGATATTCTTTCTTCTAAATAATTATGCAAATCTTCCATTCCTTTAATACTATCGAGCACTTCAGAAGCAAAAGCATGCATCAATAATTTTTTAGCACTCGCCTCACTCAATCCGCGTGCACGCAAATAAAATATTTTATCGACATCGAGCTTACCCGTAGATGTTCCGTGCGAACACTTCACATCATCAGCATATATTTCTAATTGCGGCTTTGTGTTGATGGTGCCATCATCGCTCAATAAAATATTTTTGTTCGACTGAAAAGCATTTGTTTTTTGTGCATCCTTTCTTACATATATTTTACCATTGAAAGTTGCCGATGATTTATCTTCTATTATTCCTTTGTAAAGTTCATTGCTATTACAATTTGGTTTGCGATGATCTACCAAAGTGTGGTTATCTACTACTTGATTACCATTAGTTAAATACAATCCGTTTAAGTGTGATTCAATGTGCTCACCATCCAATACTATATTCAGATTATTTCTTACAAGTGAACCGCTTAAAGTAAAGGTGTGATTAGAAAAAACACTTTTGCCTTTTTGAACTACTTGGGTTGTACTAATTAAGCTTCCTAATTCACATTCATTTTGAATTTTAAAATGACTCACAATAGCATTCGCCTCTACTACAATTTCGGTTAGAGTATTTGTAAAAGATTTTGCAGATAAATCAACTGTTTCATAGGATTCAACAAATTGAACTTGAGCATTTTCTTCCACAACAATTAAATTACGTGTATTTAAAATGGTGTTTTCTGAAACAGAGGAAATATGAATAATATGAATAGGCGTTTCAATCACAGCGCTTTTTGCCAAATGAATAAAAACTCCACCAGAAGCAAATGCTGTATTCAATGCAATAAATACATCTGAATTTATGTCAGCATATTTCGTATAATGCTTCGTGTACGATTCATCAGAAACAGCTTCGGAAATAGTTAGAATTTGTAAGCCCTTAGGTAATGAATTTACTTTTGAGGACTCGGAATTAAATTTTCCATTTTCAATAACAACAATAATTGCATCTTTTAAAAACTGAGTACTTTCAATTTGTTTTGCAGACAATTTTTTCGAGCTAGAAAAGGCAAAATCCCCTTTCATGGACAATTCTATATTTACATATTTATACTCTTCACTCTTACGATTAGGAATACCTTGTTTTGAAAAAGCTTCTAATGCTTGCTCACGTAGTTGAATATTATCGAACAATGAATTCTTTGAAGATTCAAATTCGGCAATCAACTTATCCTTTGTTGTCATTGTTTTTAACTCTGCTTCCATTAAGCCCCTACTTGCTCTTTAATAAAATCGTATCCCTTTTCTTCCAACTCCAACGCTAATTCTTTCGGTCCCGATTTTACAATTTTTCCATTGTAAAGAATATGAACCACATCTGGAACTATATAATCCAATAAACGTTGGTAATGCGTAATTACTATGATTGCATTGTCTTTTGATTTTAGCTTATTTACACCGCCTGCAACAATTCTCAAAGCATCGATATCTAATCCACTATCGGTTTCATCTAAAATTGATAATTTAGGTTCCAACATTGCCATTTGAAAAATTTCATTACGCTTTTTTTCACCTCCACTAAACCCTTCATTTACAGAACGACTTGCCAGCTTACCATCCAATTCTACCAACTTTTGCTTTTCCTTTAACCGTACTAAAAAGTCTTTTGCCTCCATTGGTTCTAAACCTTTGTATGCTCGAATTTCATTTAATGCAATTTTCAAAAAGTTAACATTACTAACTCCAGGAATTTCTACGGGGTATTGAAAAGCAAGAAAAACACCTTCTCTGGCTCTATCTTCGGGTAAAAGCTCCAATAAGTCTTTTTCATTGAATGTTACAGAACCCTCCGTAACTTCATAATCTTCTCTGCCTGCAAGCACAGCCGATAAGGTACTTTTACCTGAACCGTTTGGACCCATTATAGCGTGAATTTCTCCAGCCTTTACTTCCAAATTAACCCCTTTCAGAATTTCTTTTCCGTCAATTGACGCATGTAGATTTTTTATACTTAACATAATTTTTATTTTAACACAGAGACCGCTAAGTTATTGGAGTTTCACAGAGTCTCTGTGTATCCCTTTTCCTTTGTTAATCAGTGTTTAATTTTTTACCCAACACTACCCTCCAAAGAAACAGCCAACAACTTCTGCGCTTCAACTGCAAATTCCATTGGCAATTTATTTAATACTTCTTTGCAATATCCATTTACAATTAAACCAATTGCTTTTTCATTGTCGATTCCACGCGATTTACAATAAAACAACTGGTCTTCGCCAATTTTGGAAGTCGTTGCTTCGTGTTCAACAACAGCAGTCTTATCCTTAATTTCGATGTATGGAAAAGTATGTGCTCCACATTTATCGCCCATCAATAAACTATCGCATTGCGAAAAATTTCGTGCATTGGTAGCCCCTTTTGAAATCCTAACCAAACCTCTGTAACTATTATTGCTAAACCCTGCCGAAATCCCTTTTGATATAATTGTGCTTCTTGTATTTTTTCCAAGATGCATCATTTTTGTACCTGTATCTGCCTGCTGATAATTATTTGTAACAGCTACAGAATAAAATTCGCCAACTGAGTTATCGCCTTTTAAAATTACGGACGGGTATTTCCAAGTAACAGCAGAACCGGTTTCTACTTGTGTCCATGAAATCTTAGAATTATCTTCCAAACAAATTCCGCGCTTGGTTACAAAATTGAAAATCCCTCCTTTGCCATTCTTATCTCCCGGGTACCAATTTTGTACAGTACTATATTTTACTTCTGCATTTTTGTGCGTTACAATTTCCACTACTGCTGCGTGTAATTGATTCTCATCGCGCATTGGAGCGGTACAACCTTCGAGGTAACTAACGTATGACCCTTCGTCTGCAATAATTAAAGTGCGTTCAAACTGTCCGGTACCGGATGAGTTTATACGAAAATAGGTAGACAACTCCATAGGGCAACGAACCCCTTTTGGAATGTAACAGAAAGAGCCGTCAGTGAAAACAGCTGAATTTAATGCTGCATAAAAATTATCGGTATAAGGCACCACCGAACTCATATATTTTTTAATCAACTCGGGGTGTTCCTGAACAGCCTCGCCAAAAGAGCAAAAAATAATTCCCTTTTCCAATAAGGTTTCCTTGAAAGTTGTTTTTACTGAAATGCTATCCATTACTATATCTACTGCAATTCTGCTTTCAACTCCACTTAATCGTTTTTGCTCCTCGATTGAGATTCCTAATTTTTCGAATGTTTTTAATAATTCCGGATCAACTTCATCCAAACTATTTAATTGCACTTTTGGTTTGGGGGCAGAATAATAAATAATGTCTTGAAAATTTGGTTGGGGGTATGAAACATGTGCCCAGTGAGGCTCATCCAGTGTTAACCAATAGCGAAATGCTTTTAATCGGTATTCTAACATCCAGTTAGGCTCATTCTTCTTTTTTGAAATAAAGCGAATAATATCTTCATTCAAACCCTTTGGCGCATTGTCAGCTTCAATATCGGTAACAAAACCGTATTTGTAATCACTGTTAATTTGCTCTTCTAAAACTTCATTGCTCATTGTATTTTTATCACTAAGATCACTAAGTATAACACTTAGTGGTTAATTTTTAAACACTAAAACTTTCTCCGCAACCGCAAGTTCTGCTTGCATTCGGATTATTAAACATAAATCCTTTACCATTCAAACCACCTGAATAATCAAGCTCCGTTCCTATCAAGTATAAAAAACTTTTCTTATCTACAACCACTGTTATTCCTTTGTCCTCAAATTTTTGGTCCCCATCTTTAGGAATCGTATCGAACTCCAGTTTATAGGATAGGCCAGAGCACCCCCCCCCTTCAACTCCTACTCGAATAAAGGATCCTTCTGGCTTGTTATCTTCCTTCATCAATTGAAGGACGTGCTCCTTGGCATTATTTGATACTGTTATCATAGCATTTGTTTTACTGTTTTTATTTAGACCAAATCTAAATACGGTACAAAAATACCTAAAAAAAGGTATTGTAACAAGAGTAAATTGCTGTTTTTAGACGAATGACACAATTATGACAACTAACAATAATTTGTTTTTACTTTTGTGGGATGACATTAAAAAATGATTTAATTATACGAGCTGCCCTTGGAGAGAAAGTTGAGCGCACTCCCGTTTGGTTGATGCGTCAAGCAGGCAGGATTCTACCTGAATACAGGGCCATCAGGTCAAAAATGGGAGGATTTATTGAACTTGTAAAATCACCCGAATTTGCTTGTGAAGTAAGTATTCAACCTGTAGATATTTTAGGTGTAGATGCAGCGATTATATTCTCAGATATATTGGTTATTCCGGAAGCAATGGGCTTATCATATAAAATGGTTGAAAGCAAAGGTCCTTGGTTTGAAAAAACAATACACAACTTAAGCGATATAGAAGCACTAGGAATAGCTTCGGAAGAAAATTATTCGTATGTTTTAGATGCCATAAAGCTTACGAAAAAAGAGTTGAACAACAGAGTTCCATTGATTGGTTTTGCTGGTGCACCTTGGACTATTTTTGCTTATATGGTTGAAGGAAGTGGATCAAAAACCTTTTCACAAGCAAAAAAATTCTTATACACACAGCCTGAGTTATCGCATCGTTTGTTACAAAAAATTACAGATAGTACCATTAACTACTTGCGTTCACAAATAAATACTGGCACCGATATGATACAGTTATTCGATAGCTGGGCGGGGATATTAAGTTCTGCTCAATACACCGAATTTGCTCTAGCTTATATTAGTAAAATTTGCGATGCTCTGAAAAAATCGCACCCAAATACACCCATAACTGTCTTCGCAAAAGGAGCCTTTTTTGCACTGAAAGAAATGTCAGATTTAAATTGTGACACAATTGGACTCGACTGGAATATGTCAATAAAACATAGCAGAGTAGATGTTGGAAATAACAAAACCTTGCAAGGAAATATGGACCCTTGCTTACTCTATTCAGACAATGCTACCATAAAAAAAGAAACCGAAAAAATGCTGTTTGAATTTGGACCAAATAGATACATCGCCAATTTAGGTCACGGACTTTACCCCGATATAGAAAAAGAAAAAGTGATTTATTTTGTTGAAACGATAAAAAATTACAAACACTCGTAAAAAACAACCACTTTTATAAATGGCGTTCATTAATTTTGAAATAAAGACAATAGTGTTACTTTTGTCTATAGTAAAACCTTAATATTTAATTAACACAAAAAATAAATAAATTTATATGAAAATGCAATTTAAATATATCGTTGCACTTGGAGTAATTACTGTTGGCTTTAATGCTTGTAAAAAAGGTGAGGGTGAAGGTGGCGGAGCAATTATAAAAGGAGTATTAACTGCAAGTAATGTGCACTCTGTTAGTTCTGGCTCTGAGCCTGAAGCAAACACCACTATTTTTATCAGCTACGGTGCCGATAGAATGATAGCTGACAAATCTGTTAAAACTGGCACAGATGGTTCATTTGAGATTCCCTATTTACGAAAAGGCACCTATAAAATATTTGCTTATTCATTGGATCCTGCACTTGCAAACCCCTCTACCAATGTTGCGAACAATCCTATTTTAACACCTGTAGAAAAAACAATAGAAGTAACTGATAAGACTGGCTCATATGATGTTACCGATTTTGTAATCAACAAAGACGCTGACGATGGAGGCTCTGCATCTATTAAAGGAAGAGTTTTTGCACATTACCACGACAGCAAATTTCAGGTAGTAACAGGTTCTGATTACCATGCGGATGAGGATGTATACATTAATTTCGGTGAAAATGTCAACTACGGCACAAAAGTAGAGACTTCTCCTGACGGTTCATTTATATTTAATTATATGCGAAAAGGTAAATACTCAGTATATGTTTATTCAAGAGATACTTTGCCAAATCCCGACCATAAAACAGCTGTGAAAATGACATTCGAGATTACCGATAAAGCTCAGGTGAAAGATTTAGGGACATTTATCATAAGGAAATAATATGAGAATTAGGCTTTTATTATCAAGCATCACACTTTTATGTTTCTTTTCGTTTTATTCTGTTGCTCAAAGCAAAAAGAATATCAAAAAAAATAAAGTAAAATCAACTTCTGTTACTACTACTGAAGATATTAAAGGTGCTCAGCAAACATTCAAAGATACTTATGAAGAGTATGATTCAGAGGGCAATACCATAGTAGATATTGAATACAATCCGGATGGTACATTCAAAAAAAAGGAAACATATAAGTTCAATAAGAATGGAGATGTTTTAGAACACGTAGTGTACGGAACTAAAGGAGAAATTAAAAAATCTACCACGATGAAATATAGCGCATTGTTTGATAAGATTGAAGAATTACGCTATGAAGGAGTAGCTAATAAATTAGTTGAGAGGGAGGCATATACCTACAATGCTCAAGGGCAAAGAACCTCTGAGGTAACCTTGGACGGGAATGGTGTATTGATTAAAAAAGCAATTTATACTTACGATAAAAAAGGATTGAAACTGGAAAAGAAAACCGTAGACGGGAAGGATAAATTATTATCGGATAAAAAATATAACTACGGGTATAAATAAATGGTAGATACAATAAGAAACATTATTTCAGATTTCAGGCCAATCACTTTAACAGAGATGGATGGTGTTAAACTGTTAGACAGAACAGATACAAAATTTATTTTTCCTATTAGCAAATTACCGAGTGTGCTGAATTTTGTTGCAGAACATTATAGGGTGTTAGAAGTTGAAAATAGTAGGATAACGGATTACGAAACATTATATTTTGACACACCTGATTGGCAGCTTTACACAAAGCATCATAATCAAATATTAAACAGGTATAAAATTAGAACAAGAAAATACGTGAACTCCAATTTGCATTTTTTTGAAATAAAATATAAAAATAATAAAGGGCGTACTATCAAGAGTAGGGTTAAACAAAAATCAATTGAAAACCAAATAACTGATATAGCTAAAATGTTGCTGGAGGAAAACACAAGTCTTCTTTCAAGTCAATTAGTTCCTGCTTTATGGGTTAACTACTCACGCATTACTTTTGTGAACAACAACCTGGAAGAAAGGGTTACAATCGACTTAAACCTTACTTTTAAGAAAGAGAATAAAGAGAAAAAATACGAAACACTTGTTATTGCAGAATTAAAACAAGACAAAGCTCGTTCACGCTCCCTATTTTTGAAGGCCATGAACCAGTACCGTATCAAACGAAATTCAATCAGCAAATATTGCTTAGGAGTAACCCAATTGATTTCTGAAGTAAAAAAGAATAATTTTAAACCGAAAATTTTAACCCTTAATAAAATATTATATGCTTTACCACATTCTGCTTGATGCAGCAAACGAGGCTTTAGATCCAGCAGTAACATCCATGTTTTTTGACAAATTGAATGAAAAATTCTTTGTGCGTTTATTAATTGACTTAGTGGCTGTTTTCTGCCTCATTCGTTTAATATACTACCCACTTTACAAAAATAAAGAATTCTTTTTTACCTTTTTTATGTTCAATATCATCATCTACTTACTTACGTATGTGTTGAACAAAGTGGATATGTCGACTGGAGCGGCTTTTGGTTTGTTTGCTGTTTTTTCACTGCTTCGCTATAGAACGGAAGATATTACTCCAAAAGATATGACCTATCTTTTTACTGTGATCGCAATGGGACTTATTGGTTCAGTAATGAAAGGCACCTATTTTGAGATGGCCTTGGTTGAATGCATTATAATTGGTGCTGTATATGCATTGGATAGCAATTTGTTCCTTAGAAAGGAAATTATTAAAAATATACAATACGAAAATATTGATATGATTAAACCTGAACATCACGCTGACTTACTGGAAGATTTAAAAAAAAGAACAGGCTTGAGTATTCATAAAATCACAATAGGAAAGGTTGACTTTTTGCGCGACACTGCGATTATTAAAATATACTATTATGAGGACCTTCAAAAATAAAATAGCTTTATATGCAGCTTTAACATTTTGCTTTTTATCCTTTTCTAACATTTTTTTGTATGCTCAAGTAGATGATGATAATGGTAGAGTTAATAAGGATGCGATGTTATGGTCAACTATAAGTTTAGAGAAAAAGATAACCCAACGTTTATCCATTAACATTGATGAAGAATTAAGGCTTCTTAATAACTTTAATCAGATAAATTTAAATTATATGAATTTTGGTAGCTATTTTGCTATCGATAAGCACTTTAAGGTAGGAGTTGTATATCGCTGGATTGAAAAAAATAATTTTGATGGCAGCTATAGTCACAGAAATCGTTTCTACGTAGATGCAACTTATAAAACAAAAATTAAATCTGTAACATTTGCCTATAGAACTCGTCTTCAAACACAAGTAAGGGATTACTATTCCAGTTTTGATGGTCGTATTCCCGAAAGCTATTGGAGAAATAAATTTGATTTAAAATTCGATATCAATAAGCCAATTACACCCTATATTGGTGCCGAATTCAGGTATCAGTTTCCGAATATGCGTTTAAAGGAAGCAAATAACGAATTTAACAGAGGAAGGTATTATGCAGGATTTAATTATAAAATAAGCGACAAATACAGTTGCGGTGCGTACTATTTATATCAAAGAGAATTTAATATAAATAATCCCGAAAGAGACCACGTTTACGGGCTTGAGTTCGGAATTACATTATAGCCAAAACCTGCGAATATTTTCTTTCAAATTTACATTAATTGCTTTAATGCAATTTCAAGAGCTGTTTTTGCAATGTGCGTCTTCTCAGGAGAATGTCCGTGAGCGTTTTTAATTGCTTGCAATATTGTATTGGACGTATCTGAAAATATTGCCTCATCAGTAACTTCTACCTTACTCTGCATTAAATAAGCAAAAGTTCTTGCCATACCGCAATTCGCAACAAAATCAGGAATCAAACTAATTTTCCCATCAACGTACTCCGCTATAGGTCCAAAAAATATTTCGGTATCCGCAAAAGGAACATTTGCACCACAGGCAATTACCTCCAATTTTTTATTTATAAGCGACTCCACTTGATCCTTTGTTACTAAACGAGAAGATGCCGCGGGAATAAATATTTCGGCATCGGTATTCCATATATTCTTACTTAGCTCTTCGAAAGAAATTAAATTAGGGGAAACCAATGTGTTTTTTTTTCTATCTAAAAAAAGTTGTTTTATTTCCTCAAAACTAAATCCATCATTGTTTATTAACCCACCTACTCTATCTATTATTCCAACAATTTTTACACCACTTTGTGCTAAATAAAATGCTGCTGCTGCTGCAACATTGCCCCAGCCTTGAACAATAGCTCTCTTGCCTTTTATTTCACCACCATAAACGCTGTAAAAATGTCTCACCGATGCCGAAACTCCATAGCCCGTAATCATATCAGCTATTACATACGTATTTTTTATTTCTGGTGAATAAAGTTTGTTCTCAATTACTTTAGAAACACCCGTACGCAGTTGATGAATTTTTCTCTCTCGTTCAATTTTATCCGATTTAAAATGCCCGTTTACTACCCCTTCCTGTGGATGTTGCAAACCATATTTTTCAGTAATAGGAATCACTTCGTGAATTTCGTCTACATTTAAATCCCCACCTGTACCATAATAATTTTTTAACAAGGGGACTACTGCCTTATACCACCTATCAAGCACTTCAACTTTTCGAGGATCGTTAGGGTCAAAATTAATTCCGGATTTTGCACCGCCAATAGCAGGACCTGAAACCGTAAATTTCACTTCCATCGTTTTGGCAAGCGATTCGACTTCTCTTTTATCTAAACCCTTTCTCATTCGAGTTCCACCTCCAGCTGCACCACCACGCAATGAATTAATAACTATCCATCCTTCTGCTTCTGTTTCAGAATCCTTCCACTCAAAAACTATTTCGGGCTGCTTTTCTTCGTATTTTTTTAATAATTCCTTCATCGTTATATCCTACTTATTTATTTCACAAACAAAGTAGTGAAAAAAAAATGAGCTAGCCAACAAAATAATCTCCATTTGCTCTAAACATTTAAATGCCAATTTTTATAAATAGATTGCACCGCTAATACTGTCCCGTGTTGCTCCTGTAACGGATGAAAGACAATTTGTTTCTTCCCTATACCTAAGAACCCCTAAAAAAGCAAAGACAAGAGCCTCTTTAAAATTTATAATTTTTTCAGCCGGTATAATTAATCGATGATTTGTCAGTTGCTGAATTCGTTCTATCAAAAATGAATTATGGGCTCCGCCACCGGTAATAAAAATGTTTTTGTTTTGAACATGCTGTGTGCTTTTTCTTAGTTGGATAGCTATGTGCTCGTAAAATGTACGCAATCTATCTTGTAGGGATAAACCTGTATTATAAAACAATGGTCGGATATTCATTTCTATCCATTCTTTCCCTAAAGACTTTGGGAAAGGCATCGCATAGTAAGTCAAGGAATTCAATTTATTCAACAATTCTTGATGTATTTTACCTGTTTTGGCAATGTCGCCATTTAGGTCAAAGTCCTTGCCTATTTCTTTGCATAATTCATTCATTACTATGTTAACCGGACAAATATCAAAGGAAGCTCTGCTGTTTTTGTTTTCAAAAGAAATGTTCGCAAAACCTCCCAAATTGAGACAAAAATCATACTCTCCAAACAAGATTTGGTCCCCAATCGGGACCAATGGTGCACCTTGCCCACCCAATGCAACATCGCTGCTTCTAAAATCACATATAGTAGCTAAATTTGTTATTGCGGCTATTTCAGCACCGCTACCAATTTGAAGTGTTAATCCATTCTGCGGTTGATGAAAAACAGTATGCCCGTGTGAAGCAATAAAATCAGGCTTAATGGTGTTCTCCTCGCAAAATAATTTCACATGTTGACCCGAAAACTTACCGAACTCTTTACTCAATTTTGTTAAATCAAGTCCATTAAGTACGGATGCATTTCCCAGATTTTTTTTCATCTCCACAGTATACTTAACAGTACGAGCATCCTTTATACTATATTTCCAAACTCCTTCCATTTCCGAAAACTCACAACAGGCAATATCTAATCCATCTAAGGAAGTCCCTGACATTAGTCCAATAACAGTATAGCTAGACATAAACTTTTTTGCTTAAATTTTGTTTTATACAAGGATAGCAAATTCAATTTAAAAAATTAAATTTGCCATCCACTCATTAATAACAATTTAATAAACAGATACTATGCAGTTTGATTTAAGCGAAGAGCATTTGATGATACAAAAAGCAGCTAGGGATTTTGCGAAAGAGCATTTATTACCAGGTGTAATTGAACGCGATGAACATCAAAGATTTCCTGCTGAGCAAATAAAAATGATGGGGGAGTTAGGTTTCCTTGGAATGATGGTAGATCCTAAATACGGAGGTGGGGGAATGGATTCTGTTTCCTATGTATTAGCAATGGAAGAGATTTCAAAAGTGGACTCATCTTGCTCTGTAATAATGTCTGTAAACAATTCGTTAGTTTGTTGGGGAATTGAACATTTTGGTTCGGAAGAACAAAAAGGAAAATACCTTAGGAGATTAGCAACAGGAGAAATAATTGGTGCATTTTGCCTTTCAGAACCCGAAGCCGGTTCCGATGCCACATCTCAAAAAACTACTGCGATAGACAAAGGGGACCATTATTTATTGAACGGAATAAAAAACTGGATAACCAATGGTAGTAGTGCTTCTGTTTATTTAGTGATCGCCCAAACAGACATTGAAAAAGGGCATAAGGGAATTAACTGCCTCATTGTGGAGAAAGGTATGGAAGGATTTGTTATAGGTGCTAAAGAAAATAAATTGGGCATTAGAGGGTCGGACACACACTCATTACTATTCACCGATGTGAAAGTTCCCAAAGCTAACAGGATTGGAGAAGATGGTTTTGGGTTTAAATTCGCAATGAAAACATTGTCGGGTGGACGTATCGGTATAGCATCACAAGCACTTGGAATTGCAAGCGGTGCATATGAGCTGGCACTTGCATACTCAAAAGAAAGAAAAGCTTTCGGAAAAACTATTTCTCAACACCAAGCTATTCAATTTAAGTTAGCCGATATGGCTACCGAAATTGAAGCTGCACGATTGCTTTGTTTAAGGGCTGCCTGGTTAAAAGATCGTCATTTGAATTATGATACAGAAGGGGCTATGGCAAAAATTTTTGCTTCTAAAGTTGCTATGTGGGTTACTATAGAAGCTGTACAAGTGCATGGAGGCTATGGTTTTGTGAAGGAGTATCACGTTGAACGTTTGATGCGTGATGCAAAAATCACACAAATTTATGAAGGAACAACTGAGGTACAAAAAATAGTAATATCAAGAAGTTTGTTAGCATAACAAGTATGCAACTTTAACAAATAGAAAGCCATTCTTAAACAAGAATGGCTTTTTTATGTTTTTTAAAAACCTATCTTTATTGTATGAAAAAAACAAATATCCTTCTTCAAACAATAATTAGCCTTACGCTAATAACTTCAACAATTGCACAAACTACTTTTAGTAAACACTCCATTAGCATTGTAAAATCAGCTACCATAAATCTGAGTGATATAAAAGAAGAATGGAACCCTGTGTTGCAAAACATTGAAATGCCACACCCCGGAATAAATGATACATACTACAAAATACAACGCATAAAAGACAGCTTACAGAATTTTTATTCGCAAAAACAAAATCAAACCCAAGCCAATAATAATAAGGTCCAAGCCATCACTGCCCCTTATGTTGGTTTAAATTTTCTTGGCAACCCATACAATAATTCAACTCCCTGCGATAATGATGTAGCAATCTCTAATGGGGGTAAATTAATATCGGTAATAAATTCATCGGTTTGGATGAAAGATGTTGTTGCCGATACACTGATAAACTATATGTCCCTGAATTCGTTTTTCCTTCCTTTAGGAAACCTACAAGGAAAGTTCGACCCAAAAGTACTCTATGACCCAAACAGTGATAAATTTATATTGATATGTTTAGCAGGCTTTACGGATAGCACCTCCAGTATTCTGGTTGGCTTTTCGCAAACAAATAATCCCGGAGGCATTTGGAATGTATATGAATTACCAGGTAACCCATTAAACAATACACTTTGGACCGACTACCCAATGATTTCAGTTTCCAACAACGAACTTTTTATCACTGTAAATTTATTGTATAACAATATGCCTTGGCAAACAGGATTCAATGAAACTGTTATTTGGCAAGTGAATAAAAACAGTGGCTACAATGGCTACCAAACGCTTGTTGGAGGATTCTACAACAACATTAAATTTGCCGGAAGAAACATACGAAACTTATGCCCGGTAAAAGGTGGAAGTGTACCTTATGGTCCGAACCAGTATTTTGTATCGAACCGAAATTTAGATCCTCAAAACGATTCCATTTTTTTGGTGAACCTTACCGATACTTTTAACTCGCCCAATGCAATGATTGTTGCCAATGCCTATAAATCAAGCTTAACGTATACGCTGCCACCTACAGCAAGACAATCGAATAATTATAAATTTGAGACCAACGACCAACGAATATTGGGAGCATTTTTCGAAAATAACAAAATACAGTTTGTACAAAATTCTTTGAATACAGGTAACGGTTTTGCCGCTATCTACCACGGTATTATAAGCAACGTTACAGGTGCGCCAACTGTTAGTGCTTCCGTACTTTCCGACCCTTTGCTCGATTTAGGATACGCCAACATTTCATACGCTGGAAATGCTGCAAACGATAACACATCTATTATTACTTTCGACCATTCTTCACCGACTGTTTTTGCAGGCACATCAGCAGCCATATCAGATGGTGCCGGGATGTTCTCACCGATATCAACCATAGCAAACGGACTCAATTATGTAATTGTAATCAATGGATTAAATCAACGTTGGGGCGATTATTCTGGCTCGCAGCGTAAATACGACCAACCGGGTGTTGTTTGGATGAGTGGTGAATATGGAACCAATATAAAAAAAAATGCGGCTTGGGTTGCACAGGTTTCGGTACAAGAACTTGTGTCAAACAAAATTGATACCCGCAAAGAAGCAGAGGTAAACTTTTACCCCAACCCAACAACTGATATTATAAACGTAAATTTTACCCTAAACGAACAAGATGCTCTTAAATTTGAAGTGTATGATATGCAAGGAAAATTAATCTCTATTTTACTGTATACTCACGTAAAAAAAGGAGAGAATATGTTCAGCTTTTCTACTCAACCTCTTAGCAGTGGAAGCTATTTCCTGAAAATTTCATCTTCAAATTCTGTTGTAGTGAGCAAGAAATTTATAAAGGAATAATCTTTTCTAAAAATTGAAAATAAAAATCCATTTTTAGAATTAAACTGCAAAAGAACACACGCGGGACGCTTGCGGCAGCAGATGATTATCTTATAAATGGATTTATTATCTTTGATAGCGAGTATAAACTATTATATAAACTCATAAATTTCAACAAATGAAAAAAAAATTGTCTTACTTCTCAACCATACTTTTCTTCTTTTCTTCAATGGCCAATGGACAAAATATTTGGACTCAAAAAGCCAATTTTGGAGGGGCAGCTAGAGAAGGGGCAACCAGCTTTTCAATTGGCACAAAAGGTTATATTACAACAGGAAATAATGTTGGAGGAGTTGGTTTAACAAATGATCTTTGGGAATGGGATGGAAACAATAATACATGGTCACAAAAAGCCAATTTCGGGGGAACACCAAGACAATTTTCTGCAGCTTTTTCAATTGGGCTTAAGGGGTATGTTGGATGTGGAAAAGATGCCTCTTCCGACCAAAATGACTTTTGGGAATACAGTCAATTAACCAACATTTGGACGCAAAAGGCAAATTTTGGAGGAACAGTTAGAAATCAAGCTGTAGCCTTTTCAATTGGAGGGAAAGGTTATATTGGCACAGGATACGATGCTAATGCCGGTGTTTATAAAAATGATTTTTGGGAATATGATACTTTAACAGATGTTTGGACTCAAAAAGCGCCCATGCCAGTTGCAGGAGGCAGAGCTGTTGCAATAGGATTCTCCATTGGAAATTCAGGATATATTGGAATGGGGGATGATAATAATACTTTATACTATAAAGATTTTTGGAAATGGAATCAAGGAACAAATACGTGGACTCAAAAAGGTGATTTCGGTGGAACTGGGAGAGAGTACTCTACAGGGTTTTCCATTGGAGCAAAAGGCTATGTTGGTTGTGGGAATGATATCAATCCCGGCTTCTTAAGTGATTTCTGGGAGTATGATACCATTTCAGACCTTTGGACACAAAAAACAAATTTCGGAGGCACAACAAGGTATGTTTGTACTAGTTTTCCAATTGGATCTAAAGGGTACATTGGTACTGGGTATGATGGAGTGGACAGAAACGATTTCTGGGAGTATTCAACTACTTCTGACAGTACGAATTCGATTAATTCTTCAAACATAGTAAATACTTTCTTCATTTATCCTAATCCATTTACACTTCAGACAAAAATAAAATTTGGTTACAATGTTAAAAATACAACTTTAATAATTTACAATTCATCTGGTCAAATAGTAAGGCAGTTAAAAAACATTTCAGAACAGGAAGTTATATTGCAAAAAGGCAATCTTCAAAATGGAGTTTATTTCATTCAAATAAATGAAGATGGCAATATAAAATCTAACTTAACTAAATTAATAATTTTGGATTGATTGCAAAAACAAATAACTTGATAACATTAGAGAAATATACAACAGAATTGAACAATCTATCCGAAAAATATTTCGAATTTGAAGATAAAATAATTGAACTTGTTAATACTTTAAATGAATTGAAAGAAAAAGAAAAGCAATTCTATATTGAAAATAAGGAACCTATTACTATTGAAAAATCATTTGAATTTAAATCAATACAAATAGCAAAATTTGAAATTAGCGGAAAAAAAGATGATTTATATTTACAGAAAACGGTTTTTGAACAAGCAATTTCAGAAGCCTTACCTGAGAATATAGCAGTACAATTTAAATTAATTTCTGGAGAAGAATATTCTATTAAAAAGATTTTAAGTAATTCAAATAATGGTTGGGAATTAAAAATTGAAAATTTAAATAGAATGGGTCTTAATGCTTAATTCCTCACACTTGCGCACACTTGTAGTGCTTGCAACAATACCACCCTACACCAATTGACAAAAGAATCCTGCAATCAAAAAAAACTTTACTTAAACCTAAGTGACTATCGGAGACTTTGCACCAAGATACAAAAAAGGGGGCATTTCAGCCCCTTTTCACTTTTAGGCGACTACTTTAGGATAAATAGAGACAGAGGCCAATGGTGTTTTTAATACCACTAAGTGACCTTGCTTTACTTGGTAGGCACCAACAGCAACAATTACCAAAGTAATGGCAACAGTTGCTAATAATAGATGTTGTGGTTTCATTTTATTAATTGTTTTAAGTTATAAGAACAAAGGTAAAGTCGAAAGAGCTACTGACCTACAACTTTAAGTTAAACAAAATTACCTACTTAATAGTTATCTTTATTTTTCTCCAAAGGCTTATTAATATTGGATACTTTAGATTTTGAGAGTCCGAAACTTAAATAAAGTTACCTATTAATTGTTTGACTTATTACGATTTGTTAGTAATTATTTACTCATACTTGAGCGTAATCTAGTGCGTGACAAATCAACAACCCTACTCCTTCACCACCTTATTCGTATACACCTTTTTATCGGTCTTCACAACAATGGAATAAATACCTGAGCTTAGTTGTTGAAAATCGGAAATACGCTCGTTATAATCGCCACCAATTTTATTTCCGCAATCAATGCTTTTTATTACTCTGCCTAAAACATCTACCAATTGTATTTGAACAGTAGTTTCTTCGTTGAGAAAATAATTTACATCCAGGTAGTTGTTAAACGGATTTGGAAATACTTGTACCAAAGCACCTAAAGCTGCTTCATCTTCAACACTTAGGTTGTAGCATTTGCCTGGCATATTTGCATCCAACCAACCTATGCGGTCAACCAACCATTTTTGCAAATCATTCATCGCTCCTTTAAAAGTGGCATCGTATATTCTTGGACTACCTACCACACCTAATCCCAATAAATTCCATCGTTGAAAATGCCTTGCCTGTGCCTCACTTAAATAACCTTCCATTGAATCGAGGTAGTTCTGCAAATAAGTCATTTCAAGTGTTTTGGTACGCAACCAAGTCCATCTGCATTTTACATTGTTATGAAAAACAGTATCGGTCATTAGTCTGTTAAACCAACGTACTTTTTGATCGCAGGAGTATGTTTCAAATTCCCACTTGGAAATAGTTTGCGATTCGCAACCTGTGTAATTACCGTAACCGTAATTTATATCCCAATGAGGACCTGCTTTAATTTTACCTCCATCGGTAATTTTTTCTTTGTTGAAATAAGTACTTGCTCGGTAGCCATCGGGGTTTTTACTCACCTCTTGCAAAAACATGTAATCAATAAAAGAAGTAACGTTGATGTATTTTTTATATCCTACAATAGGGTCGGTATAATTAACTCCAAACAGTGCAGTCTCAAAACTATCTACGAAGGATTTCAAATATGCCCCTTGCTGCAAAGTCGGATATTTAGGATAATGGTATTGAATAAAAATATTATTATAAGCCGACCACCAACCGTTGTTTCCATTACCTGCCCACCAGTCTACTTTAAAAATATAACCACCTGTTAAACTATCACCGGCATTGTCATCGCTATCCATTTTTTTTACACTAACCCGATTATCATCACGCTTAATTTTTTCCATCAAAGCATACACACCTCGGTACTCGCCATTTATTACCAATTCACAAAATTGCGAACGCGAGGAAAAATTTCCCATTTCTCTGCTTAGCTTATAAGTAAGCACATTGCGCATCATACTCATATCGTTATAAGGTGCGTATAAAATCCACTCGTGCTCTTTGGGCATTCCCAACAAAGAAGCATCCCAAACAGAATCTTGCGCATCAAGGGTTTCAAAACCATAGGATTGTTGAGGGTAGGTTTGCGAATAATTTCCGTGTAACTCAATCGCAATTTTATTGTTATAGCCCTCAAAAGTGTCTTTTAGGAAATTTCGTTGCCCTGCACCTTTATTAATAATACCCATCTGCGCTATTATTTTTGGCTCATCTACAATGTTTTGTAAATTGGTATTGATGGATATGATTGGCAAATTAGACGATTTAAAATTAACCCATTTTGCTGGCTGATTACTAAAAGTGATGCTAAAATCAATTACATTTCCAACATCATTGAGGTTATTGTCCATCACGTATAAAATCCAGTTTCCATTAGGATTTTGCAAGTTATTCAACAAACTTAAATAGCTCGTTGGCGCAAATGTTCCTGTAAATGGAGCAGATGCAGCATTGATTGAATTTACAACATTGTTACTAAAGGTAGTATTGGTATAATTATCATTGGCGCCTCCTAAATAATTAGCCAAGGGTATGTAATTTCCATCGGGAGCCCCTAAGTAAATACTTAAATCGCCATCGTAGGTATGAGCAATATTTATGGTAACTTTTTCAATACCAAAATTGGTATCAATTACAGCAGGTAAGCCACTCACATTACAATTGAACGCATCGTGGGACCAATTCCCATCTGTTATGGGTCCACCAACACCGTTAAATGTTTGTGCCGAAACGGAAAAGAAAGTAGCTAATGTGATGAATGCGCTGTATAGGTATTTCATATAAATAGTATTTATTACAAATTTAATTCTTTAAATACTAAAAATACCAAAAATGTTGAAAAAAGATGTTTCTTTTCCTAGAAAACCGTCCTATTTCTTCCTACTTTTGCAGTACAAACAACAAGTCGATGCTTACCATAAATCCTAAAGAAATAACTACAGCAAAACTTCATTCCTATTTACTGGGAGCAGTTGCTCCACGACCGATTGCATTTGCCAGCACCATCGATAAAGAGGGGAATATGAATTTAAGTCCATTTAGTTTCTTTAACGTATTTAGCGCACATCCACCCATTGCTATTTTTTCACCGGCACGCAGAGGAAGAGACAATACAACCAAACATACTTTTGAAAATGTAAAAGAAATTTCGGAAGTAGTAATTAATATGGTGAATTATGCAATGGTTCAACAAACATCGCTTTCAAGTACTGAGTATCCAAAAGGTATAAACGAATTTACGAAAGCAGGTTTCACACCTATTCCTTCTACACTTATAAAACCATTTAGGGTAAAAGAATCACCTGTGCAACTGGAATGCAAGGTAATTAATATTATTGAACTCGGACAAAACGCAGGGGCAGGAAATTTAGTTATTTGTGAAGTATTGCTGATGCATATTGATGAAAACATATTGGATGCAAATGGCAATATTGACCCACAAAAAATTGATTTGGTTGCCCGTATGGGTGGCGATTGGTATTCACGTGCATCAGGTGACTCATTGTTCACAGTTCCTAAACCACTTAGCACCATTGGAATTGGAGTAGATGGTATTCCCGAAAAAATACGCAAAAGCAAATATTTAAACGGTAATGATTTAGGTATGCTTGGGAACGTTGAAAAATTACCTACACCAGAAGAAATTGTAGAATACAAAAAAAGCAATCCAATTGTTTCGGAAGATAAAACACACCAATTAGCACATCAATTATTAGAATCAAGCAAAATTCAAGATGCTTGGAAAACATTATTATCCATCTAAAAACTAAACACAATGTTCAACATTACAGGAAACTTAAAAGTAAAAGGCGCTTCACAACAGGTGTCTGAAAAATTCAAAAAACGTGAATTTGTTATAACGGAAAACACGACACAATATCCACAAGTTATAAGCTTTCAGCTTACACAAGACAAATGCAGTTTGCTTGACAACTTCAATGAAGGAAGCGAAATAAAAGTATTTTTTAATTTACGTGGTCGCGAATGGAAAAGTCCGCAAGGAGAAATTAAATTTTTCAACTCTTTAGAGGCCTGGAAAATAGAAAGTGTTTCAGCTAATGCGCCATCATCATCTAACAACAATGATGTTGAGTCCGAAATAACTGAAACATTTATCAGCAATGTAAATTCCGTGGACGATTTACCTTTCTAAAAATTGAAATTTCATAATTTATACCGTTCGCTTATTGGCGGACTAACGCTTGCTTTAGCCTGGCCTATATCAGGCTTAGGGTGGTCTACTCTTTTATTTGTTTGCTTTATTCCCTTTTTGTATTTGGAGAAAAACATTGCAGAAGATAAGCACGACAGTAAAAATTTCAGACTATTCAACTACACATTTCTACTATTGTTTGTATGGAATATCCTAACAACCTGGTGGATTTATTACGCCTCGTTTGGAGGTGCGGCAATGGCAGTAATTACAAACAGCTTTTTTATGGCCTTAGTATTATTACTGTTTCATATAACGCGAAAAAAAGCGGGTGATTTTATCGGGTATTTTAGTCTTATTTTATATTGGTTGGCATTTGAATACATCCATTTAAATTGGGATTTAACTTGGCCTTGGCTAACATTGGGTAATGGCTTTGCAAACTCACATTGGTATATTCAGTGGTATGAATACACGGGAGCTTTAGGTGGTTCGCTATGGATTCTGAGCATAAATTTATTGCTATTTACTATTCTTACAAAAGGAAGAACTGTTATTCGTATAGCAGGTATTTTAGCATTAATATTGTTACCTATTCTATTATCGATTTTACTAAAAGTAAATTACAAAATGCCTAACGAAGGCAATATCAATGTCGTGGTAGTTCAACCAAACATTGACCCCTACAATGAAAAATTCAGTGGACTAACCCCGCAAGTGCAATTGCAAAAAATGCTTGCTTTAGCTGAAAAAAAAACTGATTCGAACACCGATTATTTAGTCGGCCCCGAAACATCATTGGTAAATGAAATGATTGAAACAGAGTTAGAAGAGTCGCCAGCTATTGCTGACATCAGGGCATTCTTAAAAAAATATCCGCGATTAACTTTTGTAACTGGAGCTTCCACTATTAAAGAATACAGGCATGGTGAAAAAATTTCGGAAACGGCACGTAAATGGAAAGGCGCTGAAATAGAATATATCTACGACTCTTACAATACCGCTATGCAAATAGATGCTTCAACAAACATACAGCTATACCACAAATCAAAGTTAGTGCCGGGTGTTGAAAAAATGCCTTTCCCTGCTTTGATGAAGCCCCTTGAAAAATTGGCCATCAATTTAGGCGGTACTGCAGGGAGTTTGGGCATGCAAGAAGAAAGATCGGTATTTAAATCAATAAATAAAAAAGTGGTTGCAGGAACAATAATTTGTTACGAAAGTGTTTACGGAGAATTTGTGGGTGAATATGTTAGCAAGGGAGCAAACATACTTTTCATTATTACCAATGACGGCTGGTGGGAAGATACTCCCGGATACAAGCAACACCTTGCCTATGCAACATTAAGAGCCATTGAAACACGCAGAAGTATTGTTCGTTCGGCAAATACAGGCATCTCTTGTTTCATTTCTCCTTTAGGCGAAATATCAGAACCCACAAAATGGTGGACATCTACTTCTATAAAACAAACTGTGGTCTTAAATAGTATACTAACATTTTACACCCTTCACGGAGACTATCTTGGAAAAGTATCTTTACTGAGTTCATTGGGGCTGCTAGTTTATCTTGTTTTGCTGCGATTTAAGCTTGTAAAAAAATCGTAATTTTATGCTAGTTGTTTTCAAATCTCATTAAAACATAAAAGGAAATGGAAAAATTTGATGTTACAATTATAGGCTCAGGACCAGGCGGTTATGTTGCAGCAATTCGTTGCGCACAACTGGGTATGAAAACTGCCATTATTGAAAAATATAATACGCTTGGCGGAACCTGTTTAAATGTTGGCTGTATTCCATCCAAAACATTGCTCGATTCATCGGAGCATTTTCACAATGCAACACACACTTTTACAGAGCACGGCATTGATGTGAAAGAGGTGAAAGTGAATCTTGTGCAAATGATAAAGCGCAAAAGCGATGTGGTGAAACAAACCTGTGACGGTATTAATTTTTTGATGAAGAAAAATAAAATTACTGTATTCACTGGTCACGGTTCATTTTTAACAAAAAATAGCATTGAAATTGAAGGAGCTGAGGGAAAGAAAACAAGCATTGAAACCGACAAAACAATTATTGCAACAGGCTCAAAACCTTCTTCTTTGCCGGGAATTGAAATTGATAAGAAACGTGTCATCACATCTACCGAAGCGTTGGAATTAAAAGAAGTTCCGAAGCATCTGGTAATTATTGGCGGAGGTGTAATCGGTCTTGAATTAGGTTCCGTGTATGCTCGATTGGGAGCAAAAATATCGGTAGTGGAATTTACAGGTGGACTTATCAGCACCATGGACAGCGCCTTAGGAAAAGAATTGCAAAAGAGTTTAAAAAAATTAGGCTTCGAATTTTATTTCAATCATAAGGTAACTTCTACTTCTACAAAAGGAAAGGATGTTACTGTAATTGCTGAGAATGCTAAAGGAGAAATAGTTGAAATAAAAGGGGACTACTGTTTAGTGAGTGTAGGAAGAAAACCATATACTGATAAACTGAGTTTAGATAAAGCGGGAGTAAAATTAGACAACCGAGGAAGGATTGAAACCGATGATCATTTGCAAACAAACGTTGCGGGGATTTATGCCATTGGCGATGTAGTAAAAGGTGCAATGTTGGCGCACAAAGCAGAGGAAGAAGGAACATTTGTAGCCGAGAAAATTGCTGGACAAAAACCACATATCAACTACAATTTAATTCCGGGAGTTGTATACACCTGGCCTGAAGTAGCTGCAGTTGGATATACTGAAGAGCAATTAAAAGAACAAGGAAAAAAATACAAAGTAGGAAACTTCCCTTTCAAAGCGAGCGGTCGCGCACGCGCATCGATGGATACTGAGGGGTTTGTGAAAGTGTTGGCAGATGAAGCAACCGATGAAATTTTAGGTGTACACATGATTGGTCCTCGCTGTGCCGATATGATTGCCGAAGCAGTTGTTGCAATGGAATACAGGGCAAGTGCAGAAGACATTTCTCGTATGAGTCACGCTCACCCAACCTTTACTGAATCGTTTAAGGAAGCGTGTTTGGATGCTACAGGGAAAAGAGCACTGCATATATAGTATTTTACTTGTTTTTAACACAGAGGACACAGCGTATTATGAGTTTCACAGAGAAGGAATACAATGAACTTTCAGGGAAAATAATAGATGCTTGTATTGAAGTTCATAGAGAACTTGGCCCCGGACTAATGGAGTCAGTTTATGAAGTGTATTTGCTTTCTGTTTTAAAGAAAAAAAATCTTAACCCAAGGCAACAAGTATTATTACCGGTTGTTTTTAAAGGAGAAAAATTAAACAAAGAATTTGTAATTGATATTTTAGTTGATGATAAAATTATACTTGAATTAAAATCTGTTGAAATTATACTCCCAGTGCACGAAGCACAATTGGTAACATATTTAAAATTAGTAGATAAAAAATTAGGCTTGCTTATCAACTTTAATGTTACCCTGCTAAAACAAGGAATTAGAAGAAGAATCAACGGAGATTTAAATGCTGTGTAGTTTTGTCTGCTCTGTGACCTCTGTGTTAAAAATTGAAAGAAAATGAAAACTGGCGTACTACTTATAAACCTTGGAACACCCGATAGCCCGAACACTTCGGATGTAAGAAAATACCTTACACAATTCTTAAACGATCCACGTGTAATTGACATAAATCCAATTGGGCGTTTTATTTTGGTGAATGGAATTATAGTTCCCTTTCGTTCGTCCAAGTCGGCTAAACTGTACCAAAAAATATGGACAAAAGAAGGCTCGCCTCTTCTTGTAAACAGCATAAAGCAAAAAGAATTATTGCAAAAGCAACTCGGTGAAAATTTTGTTGTTGAACTGGGTATGAGGTATCAAAGCCCAAGCCTTGAATCGGCAATAAATAAATTGAAAGCTGCCAATGTTGCCGAAATCATTGCTATTCCATTGTATCCTCAATATGCCACATCCAGCACAACCTCATCCATTGAAGAAACGAATCGTGTACTCAAAAAATGGAAAAATCATCCGCCTGTAAAATTCATTGAGAACTTTTTTAATGATGAAGGATTTATTAATGCTTGTGTTAACACAGCAAATAAATATAACTTAAGTGATTACGATTATTTTATTTTTTCATACCACGGTTTGCCCGAGAGACAAATAACAAAAGCTTCTACCGAATTTAGTGATAGCTCTTGTAAAATAGGCTCCTGTTGTGATACCATAACAGATAAAAACCGTTTGTGCTATCGTGCAAATTGTTTTGCAACAACACGAGCACTTGTACAAAAATTAAATATTCCAGAAGGTAAATATGCTTCTACATTTCAATCGCGATTAGATGATAAATGGCTGAAACCTTACAGCGACAAAGTAATTGCAGAGAAGGCGAAAGAAGGCAAAAAAAAGATGCTTGTTTTTTCACCTGCATTTGTTGCCGATTGTTTAGAAACTATTTATGAAATTGGAATTGAATACCAGGAAATTTTCACAGAACACGGAGGCGAAAAAATTCAGTTGGTTGAAAGTTTAAACGATTCGCCTAAATGGATTGATGCCTTAAAGAAAATGGTGCTTGAAAGAGTATTATCGTAAAACAAGTTTAGAAACATATTTTCCAACAATATCAAATTCAATGTTTACAACATCACCTTGTTTCAAATTCTTGAAATTACTGTGTTCAAATGTATATGGAATGATGGCTACTGAAAAACCGGAATCGGTAGATTTTGCGACCGTTAAACTTACTCCATTTATACACACAGAACCTTTATCCACAGTACAATAATTTGTTTTTGATTTATCATATGAAAATGAAAACAACCAACTCCCATTCTGATCTTCCATAGCAATACACTTAGCCGTTATGTCAACGTGACCTTGCACTATGTGACCATCCAGTCTATCATTTAATCGGATACAACGCTCCAAGTTTACAAAACCCCCTTTCTTTAATTCGCTCAAATTTGTTTTTTGTAAAGTTTCGGCAATAGCAGTTACTGAATAGGTAGAGCCACTAATTGAAGTCACAGTTAAACAAACTCCATTATGAGAAATACTTTGGTCAGGCTTTATTTCACCTTCAAACAACCGTGCATCAATAACAAAAATGCGATTATTCTTATCGATATTTACCTCTACTACTTTCCCTAAACACTCTATAATGCCTGTAAACATTGAATCTAATTGCCGTTCGGCTTTTCTCCGTTGGATATGAGGTGTAAAAATCCGTGTAACTCGTGTGGCACAATTCCAACTAAACGAATTTCATTAACCGTACAGGTGTAATAATAAACACCTGTAGTACAAGGCCTTTTACTGGTCATATTCAAACCATTCCAATTAATATCAGGGGCATTTGTGCTGAAAACCATTTCGCCCCAACGGTTAAATATTTTTATATCAATGCTCTCAATATATCTGTATGGTAAAAGCGCGTGAAATAAATCGTTTGAACCATCATTATTAGGAGAATAAATATTTGGCAATCTATATAAAGGGCAATTATCAACACAAACAATATTACTTGGTTCACTTTCATTTGCAAAAGAATCCAATGCTGTAATGCAATAACACCCTGCTATTGATTTTTCATTATCATTGTGCGTTGTAGTAATATTTCCGGAACCATCAATGACCCCAACATATGTCATAATGCCTATTTCTTTTGGTCGCCAATATATTTTATATTGAGTTACATCATCGGCACATGTTAAATTAGGATTATTCCAAGATAAATTATTTATGATATTTTCGCAATTAGGATTTACTGCCAAAACTGGTGCACAAGGTGGAGTTATGTCTTGAGGAATTCCACAAACTTCTTGCGACCAATTTTCAAGAGGTCGTTTAATTGTTGGATCGGAATAATGACCAAAACTCATTATTTTATAACAATAAGTAACATCATTTAAGAGCCCTGTTTCTATAAAACTAGTAGTGGCTGTAGTCCCAATTGGAATTGGATTATATAGTAAAGTGGCATTGTCTCTTTTAAATACAAAAAATGAATCATTGGTCCAAGGCACATTGTAGGACCAATTTAACGTAAGTGCATTATCCGAAGGGATTAAATTAAGGAATACAGAAGAGGCCGTGTGGGAAGAACTGATGAATTGTCTTTTGGGAATATCTTGATAGAAATCTATTCTATAAGTATTACCAAAGTCTTGCGTATTCAAATTGTTATGGATGTAAGTTGTTTCATCTATTCCATTTACCATTCCGGTTGAATCCACTAATGAAAAAGCGCCTCCATTTATTCCGCTTGCTCTATATATTAAATATTTAAACGGCCCTTTGAAAAACACAGTGTCGTATTCTGTAGGTTGAAGCCAACTTACAGAATCAATTCCGGTTGTAATATCTGTTTTTTGGACCGATACGTGTGTAATAATTGGAACATCCTTTTTAAGTTTAGCACAAGCTTCATTGGAAGCGTAGCTTTTAGAATTAAATGAACTCTTTGTATTGTCGCCAAAATAGGCATATATCATATAGGAATAATCTTCACCGTGTATCAATCCTGTTCCATTGTTATTATCGATGTAAGTTGTAATGCCCGAACCAACAACCGTTGCAATTGGCAAGTAGCCTGTATAAGCAGGAATTCCTGTTTCGCAAATTCCATGTTGCCAAGTAGAGCATCCTTTTTTTCTGTATATTTTATATCCGGTTGCATCGGTACAAATAGTCGGCGTCCAATTCAATATAATAGTTGAGCCTGCAGGAGTAGCCGTTAAATTTATTGGCCCCGGTGAAACTACGGTTATTCTTCGAGTTTTAATATCTGTTAGTGGAATACTAATGTTATTATCTACCGCGGTAAACGAAACAGTATATGGCTGAGTACGAACATGCGAACAATTTGTTAGCCAAGTAAACACCCCTACAACTGTTGTAGGTGCTTGAACACCTTGTGTGAATTGAGCAGGGCTACTCGGGACTAAATAAGGGCCACCGGTAGAAGTAAGCGTTACTATATTCCCGGCATTAGGATCTGTAGCACTCACAATAAAAGAAACAAAATCACTGGCAGTAACACAAGTATCTGGTAAATCAGCAATCACAGGTGGGTCGTTCGGGCAATTACCAGACACCGTAACTTGTAAGTCGCGCACAACAAAACCAATAGGAAAACCATGCCTGTACTCTTTTATTTTAATGGCAAAATTATATTCTCCAGCTCCATATAAATTACCTTGCATTTGCCCGGGACAATCCCACACAAATTCGCCTGTAAGTACATTCAAGGTTACGTTTCCGGGAGGGATTAAATAACCAGCGCACACAATACCTAAACCTGATTGGCAGCTCACCAATTCATATGAAAGGCTGTCTCCATCGGGATCTGAAGCACCAGGATTATGGACAAAGCGCTTGCAATAACAAGCATTATCAATCGGTTTATTTAATAAGTCTGGCGAACTATTGCATCCAAAAAATGGACTGATAACGACCATTGAAGTAATACTAAAAGGTGTTTCTACCGAATTGACCATATTCTTAACCCCTGCATTGCGATTAGGGTCAACAATTCCAACTGTCCAAGTATTGGGACCGTTGAATGTATAAACTCCGTAATACACATTTTCTTTTACATCGTTCACCAAGGAAACACCCATTTTAACATTGTTCGGGCAATTTCCTGTTGGCCCATTTATTCTTGGGAATTCAATACTGTCAACAATAACAGCGTTAACCATAATATACAACATTTGATGGCACCTATCTGCATTGCTCGACTCTTTGGTATAAGTAGTAATAGTAATTTCGTAACTGTGTGCACCTTGACATTCAGGGTAACCAACTCTTTTCATTGTTATTTCCCCGGCTCTATTATGCGTTGCATAAGCCACAATGGATAACAACATAAAAATAAGGATAGTTATTTTTTTCATTTATGGGGAACAAATTAATAGACACCTTCTATTAACAAACAACTAAGATACAAAATTGTTTTACAATACCCTTTTAAAAAATAAAATATTCCAATTTTTAATAACGCAAAAAACTTACGAACGTTTTATTTTTTGTTCAATATCCGAGGTGGAAAAACCTTCCAAGTATTCTATTGTTTTAACTTCCCCGCCTTGTTGTCGAACAAAATCGGAGCCAACAATATATTTTTCACTCTGGGAATTCACTTCATGCATATCATAATCGGAACCTTTAACCAACACATTGGGCTCAATTTGTTTAATTAATTCTAAGGGAGTATTCTCAGTAAAAATAATTATTGCCGAAACAAAATGCAAAGAGGCCATAATAATCGCCCTACTCTGCTCATCTTGTATAGGTCTGCTGCTCCCTTTATTTAAAAGCTTTACAGAATCATCTGAATTTATAGCAACCACTAAATAATCGCCACTATCGGCTGCTTTTGTTAAATAGTCTATATGGCCTCGGTGCAATAAATCGAAACAACCATTCGTAAAAACAATTTTTTTATTGTGCAATCGCCAAATGGCCAATTGCCTTTGCAACGACTGTATTGTGTGTATTTTTGATTGAATTACCTCTTCTTGTGTCATTTTGATATGGAATTAGTACGGTTTACCAAAGGCAATAACAACAACGACAAAAACCCTAATAAAATCATTTCAACTGCCTGAGCACTCCAAGCTATCCAGCCGTATGCAAATCCAACAGCAGGAGACACTCCATACAACTTAAGGGTTTCCATAATTATAAGTGGATAGGCGCCAATACCACCTTGAACAACAATCATTCCGACACTGCCAAAAACCAAGGTCGAAAAGCCTGCGTTTAAACTTAGATTCGTTGTTTCTGCAAAAGCCCAAAAACCAACATAATTCATCAAAAAATACATAACCCAAATAAATACGGAATGAAAAACAAACAAAAAGGGTTTGTCAATATTTTTTATTGAAACCATTCCATTTATAAATCCTTTAAGGGCATTGCTAAGTTTAGATACAATACCTGTATTAGCTCTCTGAACAAAACGAATCAATAACCAAACAGCTAAAAGAAATAAAACAAACAACACAATCACAATTGTTTTATTGGCAAACAGGGGCGCTAATTTATTCCATAAAGGCAACAATAATTTTTGTTCTGTATAATTGTATATCAAGGAATGCTGCGCAAACAAAGTATAAAAGAAAATAAGTATCAAACACAATATATCGATTGCTCTTTCAGCCAACACTGTTCCTAATAATTCATTCATTGGTACTTTGTCGTATCTATTCAATATTCCACAACGGGTAACTTCGCCTAAACGAGGAAGTGCATAATTAGCCATATACCCAATAAATATTGCATAAACGGTATTGTCTAATCGAGGAGAATGCCCTAAAGGTTTCATTAACATTTGCCAACGGATGGCCCTACTAACATTGCTTACAAAGCCAAGCAATATGGTAACAATTATCCACCAATAGTTTGCCTCCCCAAATGATTTGTAAATATCTGCCTTGTCTTTCTCTGTGAGATCCTTAACAACAAGCCAAATTAAACCAATCCCTATTCCTAAAAAGAACAAAAACTTAGCTGTTTTAAGTATTTTGTCTTTCAATTTTTAGAGCCGATTATTTTCTGAAGGAAAAATCACTTTTGGAACGAATGTAGTAGCCTTTTCAAAACCCATCGATGCATAGGATAAGATGATTACAAAATCACCCAAAGTTACTTTTAGTGCCGCGGGACCATTCAAGCAAATAACGCCCGAGGCCCTTTCTCCTTTTATTACATAAGTAATGAGCCTTTCACCATTGTTATAGTTTAGCACGTGTACCTGCTCGTTTTCAATTAAACCGGCAGCATCCATTAAATCTTCGTCAATTGTAACACTGCCTATATAATTCAAATCAGCTTCAGTGACCCTAACCTTGTGTATTTTCGATTTTAAAACTTGTATTTGCATATTAAGATCGCAAAATTAAAAAATTTAATTTGTTCAATACCTTATAAAACAATATTATCTATCAATCTTATTTCATCCACGAATACGGCAACAAAAAGTCTTTGTGACGAACTTTGCTGCCATTCATGGGTGCTCAAAAGCGTTGTTGAGTCAGCAATTTCAACATACTCAACCCTAAAATACTCATTGGCATTAAGTACATCTGTTACCCATTTTTTTAAGTCGCTCACAGATGCTTTGTGAGCATTTTGCTTCGCCACTAAAAGTGTTTTATAAATAAACCCTGCATTTTTCCGTCCTTCATTGCTTAAACGTACATTTCGGGAACTCATCGCTAAGCCGTCAACCTCTCTAACAATGTAACAACCAATTATGCTAATAGGTAACTTCAATGACTTTACCATTTTTTTTATAACAACCAACTGCTGATAATCCTTTTCTCCAAAGTATGCATTTGTTGGCCTTACAATATCAAAAAGTCGTTTCACCACTTGCACCACTCCTTTAAAGTGCTCCTTTCTATATACCCCTTCCATAACAACTTCAATTCCTTGAAAATCAATACTCGGAGTACTATTTACTTCTCCTTGTCTATATATTTCCTCTATCGAAGGGGCAAATAAAACATCGCAAGCAACAACTTTGAGCATAGCCGTATCGCTTTCAATGGCTCGAGGGTAGTTGGCCAAATCTGAGCTATTGTTAAATTGAGTTGGGTTTACAAAAATACTGCATACCGTGATATCGTTTTCTTCGGCCGATTTCTTAATAAGCGATAAATGGCCTGGATGTAAAGCACCCATTGTAGGAACAAAACCAATCTTTTTCTTGGCTTTTAATAGTATATCTAAAAACATACTTAGCTCTCTTACCGTTAAAAAAACTTGCATTACAGCATTATTTATTACTAAAGGCTGCCAAAACTAACACATTAACTTTGATTTATGCGATTTTTTTTTATTATCTTTGCACCCTCATAAACTAATCCAAATAGTAATAGCTATGAAAAAAGCCAAAGTTCTTTTTGTGTCTCAAGAAATATTCCCATATATGGAAGACAGCCATATGGCAAATATTGGAAGGTACTTACCCCAAGGCATTCAGGAAAAGGGTCATGAAATAAGAACCTTTATGCCACGATACGGCTGTGTAAACGAACGAAGAAATCAGTTGCACGAAGTTATTCGACTATCTGGAATGAATTTAATTATTAACGACACCGATCATCCCCTTATCATAAAGGTTGCATCTATCACTACTGCTCGCTTGCAAGTTTACTTCATTGACAATGAAGAGTACTTTTCTCGTAAAACAATGTTTGCCGATACAAAAGGGGTGGCACACTTAGACAACGATGAACGATCATTCTTCTTTTGCAGAGGCGTGCTTGAAACAGTAAAAAAATTAGGTTGGTCGCCCGACATTATTCATTGCCAAGGTTGGTTTACTGCAGCAATGCCATTGTTGGTTAAAAATGCTTACAAAGACGATCCTTTATTTGCTGATACAAAAATTGTGTATTCTGTTTACAACGATGATTTCGAAAAACCATTGGATAAAAACTATGTAGAAAAACTGAAACAAATGGGAGGATTTGAAGGCGCTGATCTTAAAAAATTAAAGGATCCAACATTTGTAAATATTACAAAAACAGCCATCGATTTAAGTGACGCAGTTATAAAGGCCAGTGAAACAATTAACCCCGATATTGAAAAATACATCAAAAACATAAACAAGCCCACACTAACCTCTTTCTGGCAGACAAAAGCCGAATATGTGGAAGCATACTATGCACTTTACAACGAAGTATTGGTTGAACAAGATGTGTTAATTGATTAATATTTTAGATGAATAAACCACATCGTTTACTATCTCTTTTGCGGGTAACTACTCAGTTATCCGCAAAATTTTTTTATAAACAAACATTGTTTGCACTTTCCTTTTTGCTGTTTGCTTCCTTTTTGTATTCCTGTAAAGACCAAGATGGAATTGGACTCGACATACAACCCGTTAACGATAAATTTATCCCCTTATTTAATAATACCGAACAAGTTACCTCCTATTCTATTGCCGAAACTCATTTAAGAACAGACGAAACCGTATATAATTTACTGGGCAGCTATTTTGACCCATTGTTTGGCAAAACAGACTGTAGTTTTTTCACCCAGGTACTATTGTCCGCTGACGCTCCTGACTTTACTGGTGCTGTGCTAGACTCATCAGTTTTATCAATCACTTACAACTCTCATTATTCCGATCCTGCACAAATCAGTTCATTACAACATTTAAAAGTGTTTGAATTAACCACTTCTGTTAACAAGGATCTCGAATATTATTCCAATTCAAACATCACCGATAATTATAACCCCGCATTACCTATAGCAGACGTGTTTTTTTCACCCCAACCATCAACAGGAGTATTGGTTGGTTCAGAAGTACAAGTTCCTCAGTTACGCATTAATTTTCCTGCAATATTTGGTCAACGTTTCCTCGATTTGCAAAATGCACCGTCATTAATTAACAATACCGCTTTTTTACAATTTTTCAAAGGGTTCTACGTGAGCGTAGATAACCCTGCTCAAACAATGGGGCAAGGTGCTATTTTGTCGTTTAATACGCTTAGTGCAACATCAAAATTTACGATTTACTATACTGTAAATAATGTGCCTACACAATTTGATTTTATAATTAATAATACTTGCGCCAGAGCCAATTTTTTTAAACACGATTATGTCACATCAACTGCTATCAATGATCAGTTAGCCAATCCAATATTGGGACAAACGCTTAGCTACATTCAGCCAATGGCTGGCATTAAAACAAAATTAGAATTGCCTTTTTTAAAAAAATGGAGCTCTTCGGATTCTTCCTTGGTGGCAATAAATAAAGTAGAAATAATAATAAAAGTAGATGAATCTATTACAAGTAAATTTGCACCCGCCAATAAATTAATACTTGTTGCATTAGACGCTGATGGGAACAATGTTTTTTTACCTGACCAATTTGAAGGAGACGATTATTTTGGCGGTGTTTATAATGCGACTACAAAAAAGTATACGTTTAATATTGGACGCTACGCACAACAAGTAATTAATAAACAAACTACGGATTATGGACTTTATTTGATGTGTGCGGGAGCTTCTGTGGTTGCAAACAGAACCGTAATAAAAGGCGGACAAAACATTGTAGTAAATATAAGTTATACCAAACTTTAAAAATAAATTTATATGTGTGGAATTGTTGCATACATCGGTAAAAAAGAAGCATATCCTATTCTTATTAAAGGTCTTCACCGACTAGAATACAGAGGTTATGACAGTGCAGGAGTTGCGCTTTTAAACGAAGGTAAATTAACCGTTTATAAATGCAAGGGAAAGGTCTCTGAACTTGAAAAATTCACCGAAGGGAAATCAAAAGCAGGAACCATCGCAATTGGCCATACACGATGGGCAACACACGGTGTACCTAACGATGTGAATGCGCACCCGCATTATTCCGAGTCGAAAAACATGGTCATCATCCACAATGGAATTATTGAAAATTACGCTTCCATTAAAGCACAATTGGTTAAAAGTGGACATACATTTTTGAGCGACACTGACACTGAAGTACTTATTCATTTAATTGAGAATATACAATTAGTTGAAAATGTAAAATTGGGTGATGCTGTAAGGCTGGCACTTAACCAAGTAATCGGAGCTTATGCCATTGCTATAATGTCAAAAACGAATCCTGATGAGTTAATCGTTGCAAAAAAAGGAAGTCCTTTAGTAATAGGTATTGGTGTTGATGAGTACTTTGTTGCATCCGATGCTACACCCATCGTTGAATATACAAAAAACGTAGTTTACCTAGAAGACGAAGAGATTGCTTTTATTCCACGCAAAGGTGAATTAAAAATAAAAACCATAAAAAATCGCCAAAAAACTCCTTATATTCAGGAATTAGAAATTCAATTGGAAGCGATTGAAAAGGGAGGGTTTCCGCATTTTATGTTAAAGGAAATTTACGAACAACCTCGCTCCATAAAGGATAGTATGAGGGGGCGGTTAAGCGCAAGCAAGGGGGCGGTTAAATTAGGGGGGATTGCCGAATACGAACAAAAATTTTTAAATGCAAAACGCATTATTTTTATTGCATGTGGAACATCTTGGCACGCAGGACTGGTTGGAGAATATTTGTTTGAAGACCTTACACGCATTCCTGTTGAAGTTGAATACGCTTCTGAATTCCGCTATAGAAATCCCATAATTTATGAAGACGATGTAGTCATTGCAATTTCCCAATCCGGTGAAACGGCAGATACACTTGCTGCTATTGAACTGGCAAAATCAAAAGGTGCCACCATTATTGGAATATGTAACGTAGTGGGATCGTCTATTGCACGTGCAACACACGCAGGCTCTTATACTCACGCAGGTCCCGAAATTGGTGTAGCTTCAACAAAAGCATTTACAGCACAAGTAACGGTATTAACACTAATGGCATTGCACATTGCTAATTTAAAAGGAACTATTCCTTCTTCACGTTTCCAACAATTGGTAAGCGAAATTGAGGCCATACCTGAAAAAGTAGAAAAAGTACTAGCTACAAACGATCAGATAAAATACATTGCGGGTATATATAAAAACGCAACTAACGCATTATACTTGGGGAGAGGCTTTACATTCCCAGTTGCATTAGAGGGCGCACTAAAATTAAAAGAAATATCCTACATACACGCTGAAGGCTATCCGGCTGCCGAAATGAAGCACGGTCCAATTGCATTAATTGACGAGGAAATGCCTGTGTTTGTTATTGCAACCAAAGGGGCTTCGTACGAAAAAGTAGTGAGCAATATTCAAGAAGTAAAAGCTCGAAAAGGAAAAATAATTGCCATTGTTACCGAAGGCGATGAACAAGTAAAAGAAATGGCCGACTATACCATTGAAATCCCCGAAACCGATGAAATATTAGTTCCTTTGGTTTCTGCTATCCCATTACAATTATTATCTTATCATATAGCAGTAATGAGAGGTTGCAACATTGACCAACCGCGCAACCTTGCTAAATCAGTCACTGTGGAGTAAAATAACCTGTTTTTTTTAGATTAGACATTTATTTTCTCAACATTTTATTGTTAAAAATTTGGAAATATTATTTTTATTACCTTATTTAGCACTTTATATATCTTTAAAATTAAGTTAAAACAATATTTTTAAAAGCAAAAACCATTAAAATAATACTCTCACTATGAAAAAAATCATTACTTCAGCGGCTTTGATCGTGTTCAGTGTTGTTGCGTTCGCACAACAAGATGCGCAATTTACCCAAAACTTTATGAATCGTTTAGCTGTTAACCCTGCTTACGCAGGTATAAATGGTTCAATTTGTGCATTTACATTGTACCGTACTCAATGGGTAGGATTTGATGGACAGCCAACAACTGGTTTATTAAGTCTTGATGCTCCAATAGGTGCTAAAAAAAATATGGGCTTAGGCTTAACTATCCAAACGGATAAATTAGGGTATATGAATAATTTCTACGGAAAGTTAGCGTATTCATATCATATACCGCTTGGACCTGATGGTGCTAAATTAAGCTTAGGTCTTGAGGCAGGTGCTATTAACAACAGTATTAACGGCACTTGGTTAGCCCCTGATGGAACGGATGGAGCTGGAGACGCTAATATACCACTTAGTGGCACTAACAAAGCTGGCACAACATACGATGTTGGCTTTGGGGCATACTATAATATACCCGAAAAATTATATGTTGGTTTAGCCTCATCGCACTTGCCTGCTAATGCTAACGGTGATTATTATGATTTAGCTCGTCACTTTTATATTACCGCAGGTTATGATTATGCTGTTAATGAAATGATAACCCTTAAGCCGTCTGTTTTTATTAAAACGGATGCGGCTTCAACAGCATTAGACATTAACGTAGTAGCAATGTACAACCAATTGGTTTGGGCAGGTATTTCTTATCGTTTAAAAGACGCTATTGCTCCAATGGTTGGCGTACAAATAAGTAAACTTGGTCCCGGCACTCTAAAATTTGGTTACTCGTATGATGTTACAACATCAGAACTTAAAACATACAGTTCTGGCTCACACGAAATTATGTTAGGCTATTGCTTTAACGTAACTCCTAAACCGAAAGTAATTACCAAGTTCTACAACGTACGTTTTTTATAATATTTTACATTATTTGTAACCTTTTATAAAACTCTGCGTTAAGGGTAGTCTGTTTTCAAAACAAAAATCATCACACTTTATATTATTATGTAATATGTGATGATTTTATGTCAAAATGCAGATTAAAAAATGAAAAAAATGAAAAATAATATGAAAAAGTTCCTTCTTTACGTTTTGATTGTTGCTGGCTTAGTTGGTTGCAAATCGGGCGATAATGGTCAACTTATTGGTGTTAAGGATAGGGGCCTTTGGTTCGACTTCGACCCTTATGGAATGGCATACATTGGAATGGGTAGTTATCAAATGGGGCCAAGTGACCAAGATGTTTTTTACGGATTAACAACACAAGCAAAAACTGTTTCCGTTCAAGCTTTCTATATTGATGATCAAGAAATTTCAAACAATGAATACCGTCAATTTGTAATGTGGGTTCGCGACTCAATTGCACGTAGAAAAATAGTTGAGGCAGGTAATGAAGATTTTCTTTATCTTGAAAACGAAGATGACCCGGATTACCGCCAATTAAATTGGGAAACAAAATTAAACTGGGCCGACCCAAACAACAAAGAAGCATTGAATGATATGTTTCTTCCATTAGGGGAGCGTTTTTATCATAGAAAAGATATTGATGCTCGTAAATTAATGTTTGAATATTGGTGGGTTGACTTAAGAGAAGCCGCTAAACGTGTTAATCGCCCACAAGGACTAACAGACCGTTCAGAATTTATCAAAAAAGATATTATAAATGTATACCCGGATACATTGGCTTGGATACACGATTTTACTTATTCATTTAACGAACCAATGACCAATATGTACTTTTGGCATATTGCTTACGATGACTATCCTGTAGTAGGCGTAACTTGGAAGCAAGCAAAAGCGTTTTGTATTTGGAGAACTCAATTAATGAACAATTTCTTTGCAATGACCGGAAATACATACGTTCAAGATTTTCGTTTACCAACAGAATCGGAGTGGGAATATGCTTCCCGCGGGGGCTTAGCATCGTCTCTATATCCTTGGGGTGGCCCTTACATACGTAACTCATTAGGTTGTTTCTTGGGTAACTTTAAACCAATGCGTGGTAATTATGTTGTTGACGGTGGGTTTCATAGTGTAAAAACAAATTCTTACAACCCTAACGAATACGGTTTGTATTGTATGGCAGGTAATGTTTCAGAGTGGACAAACAATGCTTTCGATGAGTCGGCTTATAATTTTGCTCACGATTTAAACATGGATTACCAATATGATGCAAAAGAAAATGACCATTCTGCATTAAAACGTAAAGTACTAAGGGGCGGTTCTTGGAAAGATATTTCTTGGTACTTACAAACAGGTACAAGAACATACGAATACCAAGATACAGCAAAATGTTATATCGGTTTCCGTTGTGTAATGAGTTACTTAGGCCGTGCAAAAGGAGATGATTTATAAAATTTCAATAAATAAAAACTAAAAATAAACAAATCAATTAATCATTAAACAATTAACAATTAAATTTTTATGGGATTTATAGAAACACTTCAAACAAAGAAAGGTAAAGTTTTTATGGGCTATCTATATGGATGGGGAGCTTCAATTGTAATCGTTGGTGCGATGTTTAAGATCCAACACTGGCCAGGTGCCGGACCGATGTTGGTTTGTGGTCTTTCTATTGAAGCAGTAATTTTCTTCTTCTCGGCTTTTGAACCTGTTCACGAATATGATGATTGGAGTTTGGTATATCCTGAATTAAGAGGGGCGCACGGACATGGAGCTACTAAAAAAGATCCGGTTGCTCAAGAACTTGATAGATTGTTACAAGAGGCTAAAATTGGTCCGGAATTGATAGCGAGCCTTGGTGCAGGAATGAAGAATCTTGGTGAACAAGCAGGAAAATTATCTGATATAACAGACGCTACTGTAGCAACTGAAGGATATGTTCAAAATATGAAAGGGGCAAGCAGCTCTATTGAAAAATTAGGTAATACTTACAACAAAGCTTCTGAAGCTATGAGTACATTAGCGAATGCAAACGTTGACGGTGCAAATTATGGTGAAGAATTACAAAAAGTATCTAAAAACTTAGGCGCATTAAATGCTGTATATGAATTACAATTGCAAGGTTCAAGTGAGCATATGAAAGCTACTAACAAATTATACGATGGTATTGCCGAATTGATGAAAAACTTAAATGAATCAGCTGACGATACTAAGCGTTACAAAACCGAAGTTGCTCAATTGGCAAATAATTTAACATCTTTGAATACCGTTTACGGAAATATGTTAAACGCAATGAAAGCGTAATCGTTTGATTGCTTTTCGAGTAGATAATTTTATTAAAAATATATAAAATACATATATAGAATATGTCAGCAGAAGGAACCCCTAGGCAGAAGATGATTGGTATGATGTACTTGGTACTAACAGCCCTCTTGGCTATGAACGTATCGAAAGATATCTTAAACTCATTTGTTATCGTGAATGAAAGTTTACACAAGACAACTATAAACTTTGGAAAAAAGAACGATAAAATATATACTTCTTTTGAAGATGAGCTAAAGAAAGATCCTAAAAAGGTACAAGCTTTTTATGATCGTGCAAAGAAAGCTAAAACAATGACGAAAGATTTGTATGATTATATTGAGAAGTTGAAGAAAGAGTTGGTTATGAAAGTGGATAAAAAAGATGCTTTAGCTGCCGATTCTATTATCGAAAAATTGATATGGGTTGACAGCAAGGACAACTATGATATTCCTTCCAATATTATGATAGGTAGTGATGCCGCAAATCCGAAAGACGGTGAATTCTCTGCAAAAGACTTGAAGATGAGAATAGAAAAAATTCGTGCAGAATTTATTAAATTATTTGCAGGAAATAGTTCTATTAATGGTAGGCCACTCTTTTTGGCAAATGTAAAGAAAGAAATAGACAATAAACTTGGTTCGTTAAAATGTGAAGGCGGTATTGAAAATGGAGAGGCAGTTGGTTGGGAACTTATGAATTTTGAACACGTGCCCTTAGTTGCTGTTATCACAATACTTTCAAAAATACAAGCAGACGTAAAGAATGCCGAATCGGATGTTGTTAGTCAGTTATTCCAATCTGTGAGTGGTGCTGAGGTTAAATTCGACAGACTTACTGCTAAAGTAATCGCACCTTCCAGTTATATATTGGCAGGTGACGAATATAAAGCCGATGTGTTATTAGTTGCCTTTAACTCTACCAGCAACCCAAAGATTTATATTGGTGACATTGACACGACTATTAAAGATGAGTTCAAAAATAGATTAAAAGGACCTGGTGAAGAATTGAAAGATATATCATCAGGTGCGGGTCATTATGTTAAGCCAACTAGTGCCGAAGGTTTACAAACTTGGAGCGGTGTGATAGAAGTTGATGCACCTGAAGGGAAAAAATATTATCCCTTCACCGGTGAGTATATGGTTGCTAAGCCTGCCGTTGCAATTTCTCCAACCAAGATGAACGTGTTTTACATTGGTGTTGATAATCCAGTTGAGATATCAGCAGCGGGTGTTGCTCCTGAAAATCTTGCTCCTTCTATGTCAGGAGGTTCATTATCAGGTTCAAGAGGTAAATACATTGTAAAGGTACAAGCAGGACAAACAGAATGTTCTATTAGTGTAAGTGCTAAGTCAACCACTGGTGGTCCAAATAGACCACAAGGGCCTCCAATGAAATTCCGTATCAAACGTATTCCAGATCCCGTTGCTTATGTTGGTGGTAAAAAAGACGGTGTTATACGTAAAAATGAACTAGTTGCAGCAGGTGCCGTTATTCCTAGAATGGAAGGATTTGACTTCGACTTAAAACCTGTAGTTGTTGGATTTAAAGTTTCAACGCTTGTTGCTGGTGATATAAAAGAGGAAGTTACAACAGGTAATACTTTTAATGCGAGCCAATTAAAAATGATGCAACAGTGTAAAAATAACGGAAGAGTTTATATTGAAGAAATTAAAGTTAGAATGCCTGACGGTACTACACGTACTGTAAATGCTTGTAACTTTAAGGTTATATTATAATAATTCTAAAACAGGAGGTCAAATGAAATCGTTAAAAAAACACATTGTGTTGATGCTAATTGCATTTATTTGCAACTCGGCTATGGCACAAAATGTACTGGACGGTGTGTACATAAAAGAACACACCCCCGAGCGTACCGTAATACCTTACACTCCTTTGAGAGAAGCTGATGTAGCTTGGAACAAACGTATTTGGAGAACATTGGACTTACGTGAAAAAATTAACCACCCATTGTATTTTCCTACCACTGTAATAAAAAACAGAAGGAGTTTGACCCAAGTAATTATGGACGGAATAACAATTGATGGAACAATTACTCCTTATGAGGACGATGAATTTATTAAATCATTGACAAAGGCCGAAATATTAGCTTCACTTACCAAAATTGATACTTTACAGGTAGAGGACCCTGACAATCCAGGAGTTTTTACTGAAAAAATTGTTCCTAGAGAATTTGACCCGGGAAGTGTTGTAAAATATCGTTTGAAGGAAGACTGGTTTTTTGATAAACAACGTTCAGTTTTGGATGTTCGTATTGTAGGTATATGCCCCGTACAAGATGAAAAAAACGATGATGGTTCGGTGAGAGGTAGCAAGCCAATGTTTTGGTGCTATTTCCCTGAGTGTCGTTATGTGTTCGTGAACGCTGAGGTTTTTAACCGTGACAATGATGCTGAAAGAAGAACATTGCAAGATATTTTTTGGAAAAGAATGTTTGGAAGCTACATTAGAAAAGAATCGAATGTATACGACCGCGCAATCATAGAATACAAAACTGGTATGGATGCTTTGTTAGAAGCTGAAGTCATAAAGGAAAAAATATTTTTCTTAGAACACGATTTGTGGGAATTATAAAACTTAATCTTATTACAAAAAAGTCTCGCACTATTTGCGGGACTTTTTTATTTTTAGCAAAATCTCTGTTTCTTCTAAATGACTAAATCATCAGATCTTTTATACCAAATAGCCCTTACCCAAATTGAAGGAGTAGGTGATATAAATGCAAAAAAGCTAATTGCCTATTGTGGCTGTGCCGAGGATATATTCAAAGAAAAGAAACCTCATTTATTAAAAATACCAGGTATAGGCGAGTACTTAGCTAAATCCATTAGTAAGTTTCCCGATTTTGTTCGTGCAGAAAAAGAACTTAAATTCATTGAAAAAAACAATATTCAAGCACTATTTTATTCAGACAGCGCCTACCCTAGTCGATTAAAACATTGCGAGGATTCACCAATACTGATTTACTATAAAGGGAACGCAGATTTAAACGCTCAAAAAGTAGTGAGCATTGTAGGCAGTAGAATGGCAACTGAATATGGGAAAGAATTTTGCGAGAATTTGGTAGCAGAATTAACTGTTCACAAATTATTAATTGTAAGCGGACTAGCTTACGGAATTGATATTTGTGCACACAAATCGGCCATTAAATATAATTTACCTACGGTAGGTGTACTCGCACACGGTTTGGATAAACTTTACCCTTCTCAGCACCAAAACATTGCAGATAAAATGCTTGAGAATGGAGGCTTAATAAGTGATTTTATGAGCGAAACTATCCCCGATAAACAAAATTTTCCAAAAAGAAATCGCATTGTGGCCGGAATATCCGATGCTACCATAGTAATAGAAGCCAGTATAAAAGGAGGTGCTTTAATCACCGCAAATATTGCAAACAGCTATAGCAGGGATGTATTTGCCGTTCCAGGAAAAATAAACGACACCTACTCTATAGGCTGTAATAAACTTATTAAAACAAATAAAGCAGCATTGCTTGAATCAGTAAAAGATTTAGAATACATTATGGGTTGGGAATTACAGCCCGGGAAGAAAAAAAAACAGACACAGCTTTTTGTAGAGTTAAATGCTGAAGAAAAAAAGATAACCGAAATACTTGAGCAAAGAGGTAAGCTAGACATTGATACTATTTCAATAGAGACAAAGTTGCCGACCGGAAAACTAGCAGGAATACTTCTTAATCTTGAATTTAGTGGTGTCTTGAACTCTTTGCCGGGTAAGGTGTATGAATTAATTTAGTTGTTGGCTTATTGGTTGTTTTTGATGGTTATTGGTTGATGGTTGGTAGTTGTTAGTTGTTGGTTTTTAGTTGTTGGAATCCATCGAATTAGTTAACATCTAGAGCTCTGTCTATTAAAGGGTTACAATACACAATGTTCAACAAGTGTCATATGATAGGTATGAGATTGACGATATGCTGTACTTGCCTGACCTAACAACAAACAACTAACAACCAACAACAGAAGTATACGTATCGCTTATTCGGTTGGCTACTTCTTGCATTTCTACTTTGGTAAAACCAAGTTTTGGCTTCGAAAAATTCATATCGTTTATGGTATTCATAGGAATTAAATGAATGTGTGCATGAGGCACCTCGTCTCCAATTACTATCACGCCTATCCTTTTACAAGGGATAACTCTTTTTAGAGCAATTGCTACACTCTTTGAGAACAGGTGAAGCTCTTTGTAATCTTCATCATTTATATCAAATATGTAATCTATTTCCTTTTTTAAAACCACCAAGGTGTGTCCTTTCACTAAAGGATATATATCTAAAAAAGCAATATGATTATCGTCTTCTGCAACTATATAGGCGGGAATTTCACGCTGGATTATTCTCGTAAAAACAGACACCACAACTACCTAGAAATTTCAACTATTTCAAACTTCATTGTTCCGGATGGAACTTTAATATCAATAACCTCTCCTACCTTTTTCCCCAACAATCCTTTTGCTATAGGCGATTCAATGGATATTTTTCCCAACTTTAAATCTGCCTCATTTTCAGGAACCAACGAATAGCTCATTACGGCTTTATTGGCAATATTCTTAATTTTTACGGTTGACAATATGAACACTTTCGAGTTGTCCATATTGGTATCATTGATAATGCGAGAGTTTATTAAACTCTCCTCCATCTTGGAAATTTTCAATTCCAGCAAGCCTTGAGCTTCCTTTGCAGCATCATATTCCGCATTTTCCGACAAATCTCCCTTGTCTCTTGCTTCAGCAATTTGTCTTGAAATTGCAGGGCGTTGAACCGATTTTAAATTCTTTAATTCATCCTTAAATGACTTTAAGCCTTCTTCCGTAAAGTATACAATTTGACTCATAGTATGTTGTTTTGATATTAGAAAAAAAAAGAATCCCGAATAATATCGGGACTCCCTTCACAATAAAATTTATTTTATTTTATAAAGTAAGCTTCACACCAATGGTATGGCAACCTGCAAACGGATTTGTAAATCTATACCCATAATCCAATCCAAATGCTGTTCCTTTCTCTTTGTTTAAAGGCAGCTCAACAGTAAACCCTGCAGTTGGTCCTGTTAAAGCATTCACTTTTATACCATCTTTTTTTGATTCGTAAGCATATCCCACTCTTCCCATAAACATCGATTTGTATGCATATTCAACACCAAAACAAAATTGATCTTTAATAAAGGAGTTAGAGGTAAAATTCATACAGCCCGTAACGCGGTGCTTTTCTTCCATTAAATAATAATCGTAAGCACCACCAATGTTAATCAATGCTGGCAATTCAAATTTCGTTGATCGCTGTTCAACTGTTAAACTTGTACCTGTTAATGGTAAGGTTGCTCTTGTAGAAAGTCCATCACCACTAAAACTCAATGGAGGACCTACATTTCGTAATGATATACCAAATTTTACGTTTTTAATTTTTTGTTCTTTTGCTTTTGCTCCAATTGTAGTGTGGTATTGTATTCCAGCATCAAAAGCAACACCTTGCGATTTTAAATCGGCAATGGATTCAGAAATGATTTTCACATTCACACCCCCATAAATACTGTTCGAAAATTCCTTTGCGAATCCGATTCCCATATTCATAAAACGTGGCGAAAACTTACCAATGCCACCTTCAGGAAGTTCTGTTGTGGTAATATCAATATCCCCAAAATTCATCGACATAATTGATACCGCCAATACGCCACCATCTTTCCCTAATTTTTGACTAAAGCCAAAAGCATTCATTTTTATATCGGTTCCTCTTAGCCAAGAAGTGTTAGCGAACATCATTTCTGTTTTTTTGGTGAATGCTAATCCCGCAATATTTAAGCCCATTGACTCCAGTCCTCTGACATTTGCTGTATTCGCATTTGCCCAGCCGGAAGTACGCCCCCACGGGTTTATTAATAATTCATTTGCTCCCGCTTGACCTGAACGATCATCGTTACCGGCATAAACGTTATAAAAAGAAATGGTTGACATTAAAATAACTAAACTTGCTGCCTTTAGTAGTTGTTTCATAAGCTGAATATATTAATTCAAATTTTTTTTCTGTTTTATTTTTTAATATGAGTCTAAATCCACCGGACGCATAGCACCAAACCACTTAATGGTTTTTTCGCCAACATCGGGAACTTTTACGTGAATAATGTAAAGTCCACTACCAATAGGAACACCCGCTTGGTTTTTCAAATCCCAATCCAATGATGTTATTGCCTCATCCTTTGAGAAGGAACGTATCAATTTACCATTTACGGTATAAATATCCACAGTACATACATCCGGCAAATTTACCACCTTTACGCGATTGTCCACTTGGTCTTTTTCATAGGCAGAGTAGGCGTAATAAGGATTAGGCACCACATTAATTAACTGCAAAGCATTTTCAGCAGTTAACTTATCTCCTTTAATGGTCATTAAATCTTTTGTACTGAAATAATACAGTGGATTATTGTCATTTCTCGGAGAAGCCGCTTGTGGATTTGAAGGATCAAATGAAATATCCTGCGCAGGAATTTGGTATGCTTGCCCTGCATAAAACTTCTCATACGGCTTACCTATTCTTACTTTTATAGTAACATCACAAGCAAGGAAATCTAAACGAGAATCGGTAAGTGGCAAATACACCCACATTGCATCCTTGTAAACAGATCTTCTTCCTATATCTGTACCTAACGATAATTGATTATACAAATACTGCCCCCCATCGTAAGCAGGCATATCATCGGCATCGTTTCCATTATGACCAAATACATAAACATAATGCTTACCGCCTAATAAAACTTGTCCCAAATTGGTAGTTACATTTCCTGTAGGATTCCATTTCATATCACGGCCATTTTCACTGCTTAACCAACTGTCTTCACCAAAAGCCATATTCAAACGCTCACCTGTTTCAAGGTTTACTGCATAACCAGGGAACCAACTCATACCGGTACCAGTACCATCATCCAATCCATCTTTACCCAAAGATTTACCTTTTCGTAAATCCATCTTCTTAGCAGCTCCCTCTGATTGTGTAGTATATTCGCAGGTTTCAATAACCGGACAACGTGACCATTTGCTTTGGTCGGCAGTAACAACAATATCTACACTATTAATATTAATTATTTTGTTTTGAACTGTACCGCTATTGTTTGGATTTATTGCCATAACTTGCGCATCACTCCAAGCTGGTCCATCTGTTTCTAGTTCGGATGCAGTACACTTATATGGCGCAACTAAACCACTTGCAATTCCTTCGAAGTATTGATTCGCATCAATACTCGTATTTACAGCATCACAAGTTGTAAACTGATCTAGGTAAAAAGGGGCTGTGGTGCGTTGTGGGTCTGCTATCATATGAGTACCAGAGCGTATCCAATTAAAACTTGAGTTTCCGTCAATATCAGGAAAACCATATAACCACAATTTATCAGGATTAGAATATACAAAATCTGAACTCAAAACAGGGTTAGGAGGTGTTTTATTGAAACAATTAGTATTAAAATCAAGCCATTGTTCAATAGTTATGGATAATCCCCAATCGGAAAGAATTTGTTCATTCCCAACCTTAATGCCCATATCCGAATTAACTACGGTACCTGAAGTAATATTGGTAAGCACCCACATACAGGTATCTAATTCTTTGGATTTATTATTCGCTGCCTGATTTGGAACAGCAATTAACTTAATTTCAAATTCCGCATCTGGCACGTTTAATGGGTCAATTACTTTTATATTAACTGGCCCGTGCGATTTTTCATACACGGGGTTAATAGATTTTCCGTTGGCAAGAATTTCATCTACTGTTTCCTTTGTAAAATCCAATACATTACCACCATTCCCTTGCCCCTCGATACGCTTAATATTTGGTCCCATACCATACACAGATTGTATACCTGAACCACCTGCTTCAGGACCAGGAATATGTGGAATACAAGAGTAAACTTTCACATTTCTTCGTCCCGGTTTGTAAGGTAATTTTTGACCATCCAGAGCCAAAGGGTTTCCCTGATCATATTTTTTGTAACCATTATACGCATAAGAAACCGCCATATAATGATAGGTCTTATGGTTCACCAAACGTGGTGTTCCTTGAGCAAATAAATCTTCCGTTATTTTGAAAGAGTGCTTAATTCCTTCATCACCTCCACTTACCTTTTCTTTTGGTACACTACCACCCAATGCTGGGTCGAATATATAATTTACCAATTGTGTAACTCCATCTTTTTTATCGCATTGGAAAACCAAACGTGCCAAATCAATATTGTCCAATTCCGTTGCTGATACAGTACCATTTTTCAATTGGAATACCTGATAACCTTGAAAACGATAATATCGCTGAGCCAATGGCACAGGCACAAATACCTGGATATCTGAACTGGATACTACTTGTTGAGGAATCAATGGGTCTAACTCATTGTACAACTCATTTACGTTGTTGGTAAGCGCAGCAGTTTTTTTATTGGTAAGTGCAAAAAGTAACTCCTTGTCTAACTCCTGAAAAGTTACATCGGGTGCATCGGGACCGTTTAATATTTTGAAACAATTATCGAAAAGTGATTGGGCTTTGTCATCGGCATCTTTCAATAATTTAACCGATTGAAAAGGTCCACCTTGACTGGTTCTAGCATACACTGCACCCGTAGTAACATAATTTACTGCACCCGGTTTCAAGGTAAACACACCCGAACTTTGAACAAATCTTCTATCACCATATGTATTCCCACTACTAGCCTCTGTCCAAGGAAAAGCAGGATCAGCTAAAAAAGCATTGTCTGTATTTTCTGAAAACATAAAATCGGTTGCGCTCGATCCACTCTTACCCGTTCCTCCATATGTCATTGGTGTATTGTCTAACCAATAACCGCGTAAATAATTGTAATAATTGCTGGCAGAAAATGGATTTCCTTGAGTACCGCCCGTATTATTATAATACAAGAATTTAGACATAATAATTTGTTCGTCCTGAAAACCAGTAACAACCGAATCATCATCTTCATCAACTAAGCCATCTCTATCATTGTCTAAACCATCCAAATGGTCAGCCAATGGACCTTGAAAAAAATCCAATCCGGCTGCAGGAGGATTTATACCGTAAGTCTGACCTGAACCGTTTCCGTCTGAGGCATCACCATTGTAAATATACCCCAAGCCTCTTCCTACGTCACAACCAACAAAATCATCTGAAGCGTCTCCTAAGTCTGCATCTGTCCACCATCCAAAATAGGTATTGGTAAGGGTTAAACTTGAACGGTTAATGACTTGGTATTTATAAAAAGTCATATTATTAATATCATCACTGGTTTGAAAACCAAAAGCTTGCGCTCTTATTTCCAAACCAATTTGTTCTCCACCCGACTCAGAGTGAATATTTCCTTTGTCGTTAAATACCCACCAAAGTGTTTTATCACCATAAATATAATTGTTACAAGTAACGGAAGTTGAAATATTTTGAAGGTCGTAACCGGGATAATCTCCATCGTTCGGGTCGTATATACCATCACCGTTCTTATCATAAAAGGGCGCTAAGTAAGGGTCATTATTTTTAGCCAAATCACCATTCCCCGGCCAAGATAAAATAGCAGGAGTTGCCGCTATTACACCTGCCGAAAATTTTTCAACATCCGCGCGGTTCATTACAAAATGCTTGTCGTATAATTTACATGTGGCTTTATCAATAGAAGCATTGGTTACATCCAATGGTCCGGGCCAAAAGTCGTTACCTGATTGACGGTAAGTCATAGCCGCTACTTTTAATTGTCCACCCGGATCAAGTCCGCCTATCCAAATACAAGCAGCAAAAAGGGCCATTTTACCGGAACCTTTCGGTATTTCATATTTAGGAAAGTTATTCGGTTGATCCCACCACATATCGCCTGCATTGAATATTTTTGCACGCACGTTGTTCACGTCCAAATCGGTTTGAGCAGTTGCGGGTTCGCAATCTCCGGAAAGGGTATTCAAGTGAGGATTTTGAAGTTTACCAGCATTCCCGTTTCCATTGTTTCCGCCACCCGGTACTACTCCAATTACCTCTTTTGACTGTGCAGTGACAGACAGCACTAATACTGCTGAAACAACTGCTAATTTGAAAGATTGTATATTCATAAAAATAATTTATCCTTAATTAAAAGTTCATTTGCATACCTATTCTTATTCTTCTTGGTAAGCTGTAATTACCCGGGTTATTGACGTTCACATAGTACAAGTCGCGGTAAGAAGCCTCATTTGTTTGAGCAGCTACGGCAGCTTGTGTTTGTGGAGATGTTAGGTATCCATTGTCTTCAGCAGAACCTGTGTAACGGTAAACAGCAAGAATATTTTGAGTATTTAATATATTTAATACTTGTAGATATACATTCATATTTCCCAATTTCCGTTCCCCACCTTCTTTTTTCTTGCCTAGCTTTAATGGAAGCTCTTTGCTTACTCTTAAATCCATACGGTAACTCCAAGGAAGATTAGAACCGTTGATACTGCCTTTTAATGTGCTTTTCTCAACATTTGAAGAACTGCTATATGGCGTTCCTGAGCCGGCTCTAAAAGTCAAGTTAGCTCCAGCATTTGCAAATACTTGTTTATCAAACCAAACGGGGCCATTATAAACAACTCCCGATTTGTACCGATAATCCACCACCGCTACAATAGAGTGACGTTGATCGTAATCAAGCGGTTTTGGTGTTCTTAAGTTTGGCTGACCTGCAGCAATTAGATTAACACCGGAACCAGAACCAGAACCAGTACCATCGGCAAATTGCAAGGTGTAATTCAGCGTAACGCTTACGTTATTTGTTTCACGTAAATCATACACAAAAGTAAAACCCTTTACAGTACCAAAGTCGATATTGCCATAGGTATTATAAGTTAAAGGATAGGCTTGATTCACTCTTATTACTTGCTCCATATCTTTCATTTGACGATAAAAGGAAGAAATGCGTATTACTGAGTTTCCTGTTTCGTTTAATAATTGCTCAAAACCTAATTCGTAATCGGTAGTTTTTTGCGGACGTAAATTCGGATTTGCAATAACTGCTCCACTGTTATTTTCCATAAAATAATAGCTGAATGGGTCTAATCGAACTGCACTGGGACGTTGCGTTAGCACATCGTAGTGTGCAAATAAATTAGCCACATCGGAAATAGGGAAAGAGAATGCAATACGCGGCATTAAATTCACAGACGGCTTATAATCCTTAAAGGATTCTGATGGAACAAAATCTTCTGATTTAATAGTTACATCAGGGTCTGTTAAGTATGGAGTAATTTTACCTGTCGCTGAATTTTGGGCTATTTTCAATGGATCGGCCTCTTCAATACCCAATGAGTTGTACCAAGTATCTCCATTTCTGTAACCTAAAATTGCTGATGGATTATTTAAGTCGTTTACATACACAACATAATCTTCGCCCATATTGGAAGGATGCGCAACAGACCTCCCCGCTAATTCTGTTACTTCCCCTAATTTTTTGGTTTCATATAAGGAGTATGGATCATTTAGTACACGTTGGTTTGCATCAAAACGGTCAACACGTAAACCAACTTTAAACTTTAAATCCTTAAAATCGAAGTTGTCTTGTATATAACCTGAAATATAAATAGGTTGGAAAGCAGGAATAAACCTCGTGAATTTATCGTTATCGTCTTTTTTCGTAAAGAAATCGTCAAAAGAAGTATTTCCTTTTAATTTATTCCCTTTATAATCATAACCGTTATAAAACACCAATTGGTTTCCATCGTTAGTGATTAAGTCATCAGCACTGAACAAATCAAGTGAAAATTTACTTCTATCCATATTGTCAATATCAACCCATTCTGTTTTACCAAAACCTTCTTGCTCTCTTAAGCTTTTAGAAAACTGACGCTCACTGTCTTCAACATACAATCTGTCGTAGTTTACAGTATCCTGAAAAACACCGTTGGCATCCATTACCAAAATCGGATTCGTTTTATCTAACTCATTGATGTGCAAGTTTGCTAATTGTCTCATTCTAGCATATAAACCAATAGGTAATATTGTCCAAGAAGCTTCGTTTCTTTGATCGTACTCAAAACCAACTTGTATGGCGTGATTTTTAACATCGGCAGAAAAGGCAGTATTTACGTTGAATTGAGTATTGTTTGTTTCAGAATAACCACCGTACTGACGCCCGGTATTGTACCACATACCATACACATCAAGGGGACGATTTCCGTTTAACAAGCCTCCGCCATCGGTAATTTGCGTTGTGTTTTGATAATTACCTTGTAAGTTAGGGTTACGTGTATCGTTGTACAATAAATCACCGGCATCACCAATAATATTATAGTATTGGGTTGTCCAATTAGCTGCCTCAGGGTTCAATTCTGTATTTGGCTGAAATGACACCAATGTGTCGCGAAAGCCATTGTTTACAAATACATTTTGATAACCTGCAGCATTTCCATATTCATAGGTTTTGGCTTTATATGTTTTAAACTTTCCATAGTAGCCGTAATCAAAAAAATTCGTTTTATGATTATCGTCTTGTTGTATGTTGTGGACTTTTGCATACGACACATTTAATGTATAAAAAGCATTTTTTACAGTAGTAGCAGACTTCTCATCCTTTGCGTCTCCTTTTTCAGGTTCTGCCGATCCAAATTTCTGTTGCACCCTACCGTATACTCTCCAAGTATTATCAATACTTTGTGGATTGTTTACTGGATTAAACAATGCATAACCATAAACAAAATCATGGCGTTTATTATAGTTGTAATTTCCCCCAAGGGTAAATGTTAAATTTTTGGTGGGCTTGTAACTAATTTTACCAGTTATTGAAGCTGTGTTTGTACGAATGTTTTGACGCGCATCTATTTTCTCCAAATCATTTAAGGTTATATACTCAGTATTTCTTTTAGTACCGGAACTATTAGGTGATTTACGCAACGGATTTTGTTCCAAATGCGTTAGTACACTGTCCTTTACTTTATAAAAACCAATGGAAGAAGGGCTTGCATCTTTCTCGGTAGTAAATTGAGCACCAATAGAGAAACCAAGTACCGAAGTTTTATCTCCAGTGACTGTATCCTTTTTGAACAAAATAGGACCTGTAGCACTTAATATTAATGAGTTATAACCAAATTTATCTGTAAGCTGTGAACTGATAGCCTCTACACCATAACCGTATGTACTCGCAGGACCACGTGTTGTTAAATTTACACCACCACCCGTTAAGTCACCCAAGGAAGCAGGAACACCACCCGTAACAACCGTAATTTGTTCAATTTCCGATTGTGGAATATTTACAGAACCAATTGCTCTAATACCATCTACAAAATAAACAGTAGACGACTCACGACCGCCACGCATATTTAATCCCTTTCCTTCATCTGCCTGAAAAACCCCGGCAGTTGTTGCAGCAACGGCATTGATATCTTTCGTTGCCATATTTTCATACTCCTTTTTGGTTACAGTACCTCCCGAACTTCCATTCTTTTCAATAAGTGGTTCTTTGTACTCAACCTTTTCAAAGATTTTTATCACTTGAACACTTGATACGAGTTTAACTTCAACATATTTTGTTTGACCATCAATAATTGTAACACCAACAAGCTCCATTGGTTTAAATCCCAAACTTGAAATTTGTATATTACACTTACCTGCAACAATTGGCTTAATAGTTAAATTTCCATCAAAGTCTGTTTTTCCCGAACCGATAATAGCCCCCCCCGCCTTAACGGTTAAACCTGCAAAAGGAACTGGCTCACCAGTGCCAGGATCGGTTACTGTAACTTTTAATGCTGTTTGTGCAAACAATGATGTGGCTCCCAAAAGCACTAAAATGAATGTGGTTCGTAAATTTTTAAGCATATATATAGAATAAATACGTTAGTGTTCTTTTTTAGTTTGTGTTGTAAAGATAAACACTATAATTTGTTTTAACAAATTTTAAGGGTTTATTTAACTGCTGTTTTTTGTATTTTTCACTTTAAAATTTGCAGTTTGATTTCCAATGACTTATTTTGAAAAAAGCTTGATTAAGAAGAATTCATTTTTATGCTCGTTATTCTTTCTGGCTTTCTTTTTTGATTTTTTCATTCGTTTACGTGTTTCTTTTGTTTGTATGCGAAGATGGCGCCCTTTCCCCTTCTCTTCAGCTTCTCTTATTTTTTGTGCTTGCTCTTCTTTTTGCTTGTCAAATTTTTCTTGATTTTCATCCTTCTCTACTCCTTTTTCTCTTGAACCGTGTATAACAGGATTAACAGGCGGTTGTGCATCCTGCGCTTTTGAATAAGATGAAATACCTAATAAAAATAAAAGAAAAAAACAGCAGTTGCTATTCATAAAATAAAATGTGTTGTTGCAAATAAAGGTATTTTTATTTAAAGTAAATTTGTAAGCTACACTAAATTTATTAATACTTATCTTTGAAAACTAATAAACAGATAAATTTAGCTGGTGTACTCAGGATTAAAGAACAGGTTGCAAATTGTTTTACTAACATCGCTTTTGCTTCTAAACATTCGCTGTGAAAAAAGCGAGGATATTATCCCTTATATTAGGGTTGATTTGTTATTATACTTATCCGACCCACAATTTAACCCATTGAATGCAGTAGGAGGTTGGGTATATGTTGGTGGTGGCTCAAAAGGATTGATTGTTTATAGAAAATCGAACGATGAATTTACAGCACTTGACAGGCACTGTACCTACCAACCTGAAAATGCTTGCAGTCGCGTGGAAGTAGACCCAAGCCACATTATGGCAAAAGACTCTTGTTGCGGTTCCACATTTTTAATAACAGATGGAAGTGTTACTGGCCCCCCCGCCTCTTTACCTCTAAAATTTTATCAAACATCTTTTGACGGAAGTAGTGTTCGTATTTTTAATTGATTTACAAGAGATTATTTAGGCAATAACTGCTATCGCACTCAAAGTGCTGGAAGCAAAAATGACAATAAAAAAAGCGTCCCAACAGATTTCTATCGGGACGCTTTTTTATTACTGTATAATTGTTTTTTAGTATCTATACATATCGGATTTGAAAGGACCTTGAACTGGAACGCCAATATAATCTGCTTGCTCCTTTGTTAATATGTCTAATTCGCAATTAATTTTTGCAAGGTGCAATTGAGCAACTTTTTCGTCTAAATATTTTGGCAAGGTGTATACCTTGTTTTCGTACTTACTTGAATTCGCCCATAATTCCAATTGAGCCAATGTTTGATTAGTAAACGAATTACTCATAACAAAAGAGGGATGACCTGTAGCGCAACCCAAATTTACTAAACGCCCTTCAGCCAATACAATAATATCTTTCCCGTCAATGGTATATTTATCTACCTGAGGTTTTATCTCGTCTTTTGAAGTTCCGTAGTTTTTATTTAACCAAGCCATATCAATTTCATTATCGAAGTGGCCAATATTACAAACAATGGCATTGTGCTTCATTGCTTTAAAATGGCGATCACTTATAATGTTTTTGTTTCCAGTAGCAGTAACAATAATGTCGGCTTCCTTAATTGCATTGTCCATTTTCATTACTTGGTATCCATCCATTGCTGCTTGTAAAGCACAAATCGGATCTATTTCTGTAACAATTACACGCACACCTTGCGATGATAAAGATTCCGAAGAGCCTTTTCCAACATCGCCATAACCGGCTACTACAGCAACTTTCCCTGCTAACATTAAGTCGGTTGCTCTGCGAATGGCATCTACCAATGATTCACGGCAGCCGTATTTGTTATCGAATTTTGACTTGGTTACAGAATCATTTACATTAATGGCAGGAATGTGCAAAGTGCCATTTTTCATACGTTCATACAAACGTTGAACACCGGTCGTGGTTTCTTCGGAAAGTCCTTTTATCTCTTTGATCAATTCAGGGAATCGATCAAACACCATATTAGTTAAATCGCCACCATCGTCTAAAATCATATTTAATGGTTTACGTTCTTCACCAAACCATAATGTTTGCTCAATACACCAATCAAATTCTTCTTCGTTCATTCCCTTCCAAGCATATACCTGAATTCCTGCAGCAGCTATTGCGGCTGCAGCGTGATCTTGGGTTGAAAAAATATTGCAAGACGACCAAGTAACTTCTGCACCTAGTTCAACCAATGTCTCAATAAGTACAGCTGTTTGAATAGTCATGTGCAAACAACCTGCAATACGTGAATTCTTCAATGGTTTTTGTTTCCCATACTCAGCACGCAATGCCATTAAGCCAGGCATTTCTGCTTCGGCCAATTTAATTTCCTTACGTCCCCAAGCTGCTAAGGACATATCTTTAACTTTGAATTTTTCGAATTTTTCCACGGATGTAGCCATTTTTAGTTTTTAGTTTTCTGTTTGTTAAACAACATGAGTAGTTGTAATGTTTAAATATTTGTGCGAATTTAATAAATAGTAGTGAGTGGAGCAAAAAAGACCACAAAATAGTGGCCTTTTCGATGAAATGAATTATATTAATGAATTATATTTTCCAAATAAAGTTGCCTTTTTTATCAATATAACCACCTTGGCTCGATTTAACAGAGCCATATTTTACATATGCCATACCATTTTTAAAGTCGACAGGAAATGCAAACTCTCGGTTAATTATAATTTTACCATTTTTATCAATATAACCCCACATACCAGTACGGGCATCTCCGCTTCGAACGCAAGCCACTCCCTCCACAAAATTAAATGCACCGTCAAACTGTGGATTAATAACTATTTTTCCGGTTTTGTCAATGTATCCATATTTTCCGGTTTTAAAATCACCTATACGAATCAAGGCTAATCCATCTGAGAAATAAAATGCCTTATCATATTGCAATTCTATTGCATATTTACCAGTCTTGTCAATAAAACCCCACTTGCCAATTTGTTCATTGCCAACTCTAACGTTTGCAATGCCTTCACGAAAATCAAAACAATCATCGTAAATTGAGTTTATCACCATTTTTCCTGTTTTGTCAATATAGCCCCATTTACTTTTTGAATCAACTTTTACCCTAGCTAGGCCTTCTGAAAATTCATAGGCAACATCAAATTTTACGTCAATTACTACTTTCCCTGTTTTGTCAAAAAAACCAAATTTAAATCCTAATTGAAAGCGTGCTAATCCATCGAAGAAACTATAGGCATATTGACAATTTGGTTGAAACAATATTTTTCCTGTTTTATCGATATATGCCCACTTACCTGCTTTTTTAACACAAGCCAATCCCTCCTTAAAAGAAAAAGCGTCATCATATTGAGTTGCTATTACAATTTTTCCTGTATTATCAATATATCCCTTTTTTCCACCCAATTTTACTAACCCCAGCCCCTCTGTAAAAACTGCTGCAAATTCATACTGAGTAGCAATAACTTCTTTTCCTGCTTTATTAATATATCCATATTTGCCTCCTTTAGAAATAGGATATAATGTTTCCTGTGCATACACAAAACTTGTAAGTAGCAAAAAAGCGAGCGTTTTTAGTAAAATTGAATTCCCTGTTTTCATTTGAAAGTTGGATTTCATAATTATTATTTGTTCTTAATTCCCACAAATATGCAAAATATATTTCTATTGAAAAAAAAATCATTCTCTTTGTTGAATATTTAACATTTTAAAAAATTCGAATGGCGCTGCTTAAAACTTTTTTTTTACCTAAAAAGTTATGTGAAATAGCTATTTGGAATATTTCAGAAAATTTGGATGAATTAAGGACCTTATCTGTTAAATTGAATGGCATAAATGCAATTTCTGATGACTTCAAAGCTCCTTCGCGTAAAAAACAATTTTTGGCATCACGATTGGCATTGAATAAAATGATTGGCGCTGCTAACATTATTTATACCAATACTGGCGCTCCTTTTTTAGCGGGCGACAAGAGATTTGTTTCCATATCTCATTCAAACGAAATGGCAGCAGTTATTGTTGGAACTAAAAAAGTAGGAATTGATATTGAAAAAGTGAGTATGAAAATCGAAAAAATAGCGACTAAATTTATGCACGTATCAGAATTTTCATTTGCTGAAAGCACACTTGCTAAAACAATATGTTGGTGTGTAAAAGAAGCACTTTACAAATTGAATGGTGGTGGAAAAATTATTTTTACAGAAGATATAATTGTAGCTAATTTTGATATTAAACCCAAAGGAACACTTACTGCAAAATTAAAAAACGAAAGCTATTACTTATATTATGAATTAATCGATGAATTTGTTTTGGTTTACGTTGCGAATTAGTATACTTGTAAAATGCACAATTTATATTCATATATTCTTTCTAAGAAAGCAAAAGGGCTTAAGCAACTTGCTGTTTTAATTGATCCCGATAAAATAAACTACCGACTTATTGACCTTTCGAAAAAAAATGGAGTTGATCATCTTTTAATTGGCGGAAGTATTGTTACAGAGAGTAATATAACAATTTGTATACAGGAGATAAAAAAACGTTGTAGCATACCTGTAACTATTTTTCCAGGCAGTTATTTGCAGCTTAGCAATGAAGCTGATGCGTTCCTATTATTATCACTTATATCGGGCAGAAATCCCGAATTATTGATAGGGAACCACGTGATGGCAGCACAATCATTGAAGAAGAGTAAATTAGAAATTATTCCTACAGGATACATTTTAATTGATGCTGGAGAAAGCACCGCTGTTCAATACATCAGCAACACAATGCCGATTCCAGCAAACAAGCCTGAAATCGCTGTTGCAACTGCTATTGCAGGTGAATTGCTTGGCTTAAAATTAATATACCTGGAAGCTGGTAGCGGAGCATTGCACCCTGTTAATGAATGTATTATTAAAAGCGTTCGTAAAGCAATTGATTTACCAATAATAGTTGGAGGTGGAATTAACAATTCGACAAAAGTAAAAAATGCTTTAAATGCAGGGGCCGATATGATTGTTATTGGAAATGCATTGGAACAAAATGAAAATCATATTATTGAATTTGCCGAAGTAGTGCACAAAATGAATAAAAAACTATAAAAAAAATGATTTTATCCGTATTGGCTAATTCAAACAGCGATGATATTTTGCTGGAAATTGAGGTAATAAACTCCCTATTTGACAACGGATTAGAAACACTTCATTTACGTAAGAAAAAATTTTCGGCAAAAGAAATGAGTGATTATATCGAAGCAATTCCTCAAAAATACTGGGATAGGATTGTTATACATTCGCATTATAAATATGCACTAAAATACAAACTGAAAGGGATCCATTTAAATAGTAAAAGGAGAAAAAAAATACGATACATTTTTCGATTTTATTACTATAAATTTAGAAAGCCCAACCTTCATATTTCAACTTCGTTTATTAACCTTTCCAACTTATACGAGGAGGAATCTAAATTCAACTATATTTTTTTAAGCCCAGTTTTCGACAGCATTTCAAAAAGTGGCTATCAAGGGGCATTTAACCACCATAATCTTGCTATTGCTCTTACAAAAACAAATCAAAATGTGCTCGCACTTGGCGGTGTTCAGCTAGGTAATATTGAAAAAATAAAGGCTTTAGGTTTTAAAGGCATGGTGCTTTCAGGGATCATTTGGAAAAGTGAAAATAAGCTAGAAGTTTTTAAAGAAATTTACAATAAGTGTAAAACTCTTTAATGGCCACAATTACAGTTTGGAGTAAAATATACGGTGGTGGTTGCAGGAAACATTTCCTTTATCTCCTTTTGCTTTTCTTCTGCAATAATTATAACTCGCAAATCAAGCACTTTTAATTTTTTTAGTTGCTCCATTGAATCGGGTAAATCAATTAATTCATTACTCCATAAGTCTAAATATTCTAAATTTTCCAAGTCCCCAATTTGTGGTGGAAACATCACAATTGAATTTTGATTGAGATTAAGTTGTTTTAAATTTTTAAGTTGTCCAATACCTGCCGGAGTTGTAGTTAATTTATTTTTAGACATAATTAGCACCTGCAATTGTTGCAATGATTCTATTTCAGGAGGCAATTCATCTATACTGTTTTTACTCAAATCGAGGTATTGAAGATTAATAAACTTAAAAATTTCAGTGGGGAATATTTTTAATTTCATTTTTCGAAGACTTAGTTTAATAACCTTTTCTGGTTGCTTAAGCGCTTCTTCGATAGATGTAAAAGCTGTAGTTGTATCTAATGATAAGGAGTCGAGTAACTGTGCGTAACCTAAAGCTGCATTAAATAAAAATAAAAACAGGGTAAACAACCCTTTTTTTTTATATTCCAACATATTCGTTTTGGCTTTTACTCAACATCGTTCTACAATATTCCTTATCCTTCACCAATTGTTCCTTTAGTGCTTCTATATTAGGAAATTTTATTTCAGGTCTAATTTTATCCACAAAATAAACCGTTATTGTTTTATCGTAAATAGTATCATTAAACGCAAAAATGTTTGCTTCAATTGTGAGGGACTGTCCATTTATTGTGGGGCGAAATCCTATATTTAGCATTCCGTCATAGATTACATCTGTAACTTTAACTTTTACCCCATATACCCCATTTGCAGGAATAAGTTTATACCTGCTCTTAACAACGATGTTGGCTGTTGGGAAACCAATTGTTTCTCCTAGTTGATTTCCTTTAACCACAGTGCCTGACAAGGAATAATTATATCCTAAAAAATTATTAGCAGAGACAATGTCCCCGAGCAACAGAGCGTTTCTAATTTTAGTTGAACTTATGGCAATTTTATTAATATCTTGCGCAGGAATTTCTTCCACTTCAAAACCGTATAAAGGGGCTAATTCACGCAAATTTTCTAATGAACCCTCTCTATTTCTTCCAAAATGGTGGTCGTAGCCAATAACTAGCTTTTTTGCACCAATTCCATTCACCAAAATATCGCGTACGAACTCAAGTGATGACATCCTGGAAAAATCCTTTGTAAAATCAATGATATTAAAATTATCAATACCCGAAGCAGCAAGCAAACTTGTTTTTTCCTCTTCCGTATTCAACAATTTTAAATCGTTATCGTCAGGGAACAACACTAATCGGGGATGTGGATAAAAAGAAACCACTACTGTTTCTCCATTTATTGAAGAGGCAATTTCACGCAATCGCGCTATAATTTTTTTATGCCCAGAATGAACTCCGTCAAAAGTCCCAATTGTAACTACCGCATTCGGTATTTTAGAAAAACTTTGTATGCTTTTAAATACTTTCAATGGGTGTATTATTCTTGTAAAAATAGCTTATACAAATGTATGAAAATAAATAAATAAAATGTTTGCGATTTTATTATAATAAATAGTAACTTCGCCCTCGATTTAAAAAAACACAACCCTTAAAAGCACAAAGATGTCAATACAAGTAGGAAAAATATCGCAGGTAATTGGACCTGTAATTGATGTTAGTTTTAATTTAGAAGGAGCAATTTTACCAAATATTTTGGACGCCTTAGAAATAAAAAAAGAAAACGGACAAATAATCGTTTTAGAGTGTCAAAAACACGTTGGTGAAAATACTATCAGGGCGATTGCAATGGACTCCACCGATGGATTAAGTCGCGGAATGGAAGTGGTATCAACAGGGGCTCCTATTAAAATGCCAATTGGCGAACAAGTAAAGGGCAGATTATACAATGTGGTAGGAGAGGCGATTGATGGAATTGGAGAAACTTCTAAGGTAGGCGGATATTCTATTCACCGCGACCCTCCTAGATTTGAAGATTTATCAACCGCTACCGAAGTTCTTTTTACAGGGATTAAAGTAATTGATTTGCTTGAACCGTATGCAAAAGGAGGAAAAATTGGTTTATTTGGTGGCGCAGGAGTGGGCAAAACAGTATTGATTATGGAATTGGTAAACAATATTGCTAAAGCCTATGCGGGTTTATCAGTATTTGCAGGTGTAGGGGAAAGAACACGTGAAGGAAATGACTTATTAAGGGAATTTATTGAATCAGATGTTATAAAATACGGTGATGAATTTAAGCACAGTATGGAAAAGGGTGGCTGGGATTTAAGTAAAGTTGACAAAAAGGCATTATTGGAATCAAAAGCGACCTTGGTTTTTGGACAAATGAACGAGCCTCCGGGAGCACGTGCACGTGTTGCCCTTTCGGGGTTAACAATGGCAGAATATTTCCGAGATGGAGATGACGAGTCAGGTGGGCGTGATATACTTTTCTTTATTGATAATATATTCCGTTTTACACAAGCGGGAGCTGAGGTATCTGCTTTATTAGGACGTATGCCCTCAGCAGTAGGATATCAACCGACATTAGCAACAGAAATGGGTGCAATGCAAGAACGAATTACCTCAACCAAACGAGGATCAATTACATCGGTACAAGCTGTATACGTGCCCGCAGATGACTTAACCGATCCAGCTCCGGCAACAACATTTTCCCACTTAGATGCAACGACTGTTTTGAGTCGTAAAATTGCTGAATTAGGTATATATCCTGCAGTGGATCCATTGGATTCTACCTCACGAATATTATCTGCCGCTGTTTTAGGAGAAGAGCATTACGCCACTGCTCAACGAGTAAAAAACATTTTACAACGCTATAAAGAATTACAAGATATTATTGCCATTCTTGGTATGGATGAGCTTTCTGAAGAAGATAAATTGATAGTACACCGCGCTAGACGTGTTCAACGTTTTTTGTCTCAACCATTCCATGTTGCAGAACAATTTACAGGATTAAAAGGTGTACTTGTACCTATTGAAGATACAATTAAAGGGTTTAATATGATAATGGATGGAAAAGTTGATGAATACCCTGAAGCGGCATTTAATTTAGTAGGAAATATTGAAGACGCGATTGAAAAAGGAAAAAAAATATTAGCGGAAGCTACCTAATAAATTAGTCATTAGCTTTTAGTCACTAGTTAATAACACTAAAAATTTAAGACTTAAAATATGTATTTAGAAATAATCAGTCCAGACAAAAAACTATACAGTGGTGAAGTTAAGAGTGTAAGTCTTCCTGGGTCAGAAGGTTCTTTCGGGGTTTTAAACAATCACGCTCCAATTATCAGTAGTTTAAAAAGTGGAATCATTATGGTAATTGATAATGAACAAGCAAGTCATACTTTCACAATTAATGGTGGTGTTGCCGAAGTATTAAAGAATAAAATAGTGATTTTGGCAGAATAATATAGTACCTAATAAATAAAAAATGCCCTATAGAAAAAACTATAGGGCATTTTTTTGAAAAATTTAGAATAAAATATTTATTTTTATTCTACTTAAAATTCAATTCGAAAATATTATGACTTTCATTAAAAGCATATTTGGCGGTGGTGATAAAAAAATTAACCTTCATTAAATTTTGCAGATATACAAATGCTAACAAATCAAAAGTGCAATTAAAAAGTTGAGGTAAATCGATAAAACTATTCGGAGAAAACTTTAATATTTTTTGTCCACTAAAATCCCAATAATTGCGTTAATAGTCTGTATTTGCTAATTTAAGGATTAAACGGAAAAGTCAAACTGGGATGACTATAAAATTACGCTGTTTTATTACAAAACAAATTAATGCAACAATTGTATGTGGCATTGTATTGCTTTTGTTTTCAAATAAATGCTTGTATGCTCAAGCATTCAATAATAAAAGACAAAAAATTCTTAATTTTGAGAAGGACACCGTTCAAATTGATACGCTGAGTATTTCACCTGAGAGCATTTTAATTTTATATAACAACAAACTACTTCCTTTTAACTGCTATACAATTGATGTCGGAAACAGTTTGTTAATTTGGAATCGAACGGAGCTTACTAAAAATGAAATTGTAAATGGGCAAGTAAGTATTTATTACCGTGTATTTCCGTTTCTCTTTTTTGAAAAAAAATTTCATAAAAATATTCGAAAAATGGAACCCGATGAAACGGGTATTCGAAACCCTTTCACATATAACTACGATACAAAAGAGGGCAATTTTTTTCAAACAGAAGGGCTCAACAAAAATGGCAGTATATCGCGTGGGATTAATTTTGGAAACAATCAGGATGTAGTCGTAAATTCAAACCTTAATCTGCAATTATCCGGAAAAATTAATGAAACTATTTCTATAAAGGCAGCCATTGCTGATGACAATATTCCGATACAGCCACAAGGAAACACGCAACAATTACAAGAATTTGACCGAGTGTATATACAGCTCAACGATGAACGCTCACAACTTGTTGCAGGAGACTTTATACTTACTCGTCCCAAAAGTTATTTTCTAAATTACAATAAAAAGGCACAAGGGGGGAGCTTCTCAACTGTAATTGATTTAAAAAAAAGTGATAAAAAAAATGTTCCGACTTCCACAATGAAAATAACTACAAGTGCCGCTGTGTCGAAAGGGAAATTTTCTCGCAATACCATAAAAGGTGCGGAAGGGAATCAAGGACCATATAGATTAAAAGGGGCAGAAAATGAACTGTTCATTTTTGTTCTTTCAGGCAGCGAACGAATATTTATGGACGGAGAACTGCTTATAAGAGGGCAAAATAACGACTATATAATTGATTACAACACTTCAGAAATTACTTTTACTCCTAAACGATTGGTAACAAAAGATAAAAGGATTGTGGCTGAATTTCAATATTCTGATAAAAATTATGCGCGATCGCTTTTGCAATTCACGGATGAAGTACAATACGATAAATTACAACTGTCTTTTAATATTTATTCCGAGCAGGATAATAAAAACAAACCATTATTACAGGAACTAAAAGACAACCAAAAATCATTGCTGAGAAGTATTGGTGACAGCCTAAGCCAGTCTGTTAGTCCCAATATTGATACTGTTACATTCTCGACTAACGAAGTGTTATATGAAATAAAAGATAGTATTGTTAACGGTATTTATTACAAAGGAATTTACGAATATTCAACAAATTCTGTAAAGGCTATATACCGACTAGGTTTTTCAGATGTAGGGGTATTACAAGGGAACTACAAACAAGTAAATACTACAGCTAATGGAAAGGTATACCAATGGTTTCCCCCTTTAAAAGGAATAAAACAAGGAAGTTTTGAGCCCGTTTTATTATTGATTACTCCCAAAAAAAAGCAAATGATTACCGTTGCGGCAGATTATGCTTTGTCAGAAAACACCAAGTCGAGCATAGAAGTTGCTTACACAAAAAATGATATCAATACCTTTTCAAACAATGATAGTAAAGACGATGGTGGTTTTGGCATTAAATACTCGGTTGAAAGCAAAATACGTTTGAGCAGTCGTGAAAGTGAAAAAAAATGGGCTATAAAAACACAAGGGAATTATGAAATGGTAAGCAGTCACTTCTCTCCCATCGAACGTTTCAGAACTATTGAATTTGAACGCGATTGGAATCGGACTTCCCCCCTAATAGATCACGAACAACATATTGCTGGAGGTAAAATTACTTTAGAAGACAGTAAAACTAGCCTTGTATCCTACCATTTTAGTTCCTTGTTTGAAGGCAGTAAATACAGTGGTATTTTACACACCACTCTATTAGCATATAATAAAAATAACATCAAAGCCAATGTCAATGGCAGTTTATTAAACAGCAGCGGAAAAGATTATAACAGCAAATTTTTACGTCATAAGGCAATGATAAGTAAAACAATAAAAAATGTTATTAACATTGGTGCAAAAGAAGAACAAGAGCAAAGTCGTTTCATCGATAATGTGTCAAGCATACTAAACTCGAACAGTTTTGATTATTGGGAATGGCAAGGTTTTGCAACTAATTCTGATACTAGCGCAAACAAATACACATTGAAATATGTTAACAGGAGGGATTGGAGTGCTTCACAAAACAGTTTTAAAAAAACAACCTTAGGAGAAAATTTTATTTTTGAAACTGAATTACATAAAAATTCCAACAGCCAATTTAAAACATCTGTAACATATCGAAAGTTGACTATTATAGACACTTTACTCACAATACAAAAAGCTGATAATTCATTGATTGGTCGTATTGAATACGATTTTAAATTGTGGAAAAACACGATTATCTCAAATACATATTATGAGGCAGGAAGCGGATTGGAAGTAAAAAAAGAATATTCCTATTTAGAAGTAGTTGCAGGACAAGGGTTTTATACTTGGAAAGACTATAATGAGAACACTGTGAAAGAGTTAAATGAATTCGAAACAGCTGTTTTTAAAGATCGAGCTAACTATATAAAAGTATACACACCTACCAATGAATTTGTAAAAACATACAACAATCAGTTCAATCAATTGATAAATATATCAACCTACAACCTGTGGAACAATAAAACAGGGATGCGTAAATTTGTTTCTCGTTTGAGCGACCAAGGAACCTATACTATTAATAGGAAAACAAACAACAATGATTTAACTGAAGCATATAATCCTTTCCTAAATGCTACGAACGATAGCTCGTTAGCTACATTAAACTCTTCCTTACGTAATACTTTTTACTTTAATAGGTTTGGCGAAGTGTTTGGATTTGAATTAAATTACCAAGATCAAGAAAATAAATTCTTGTTGATAAACGGATTTGAATCGCGCAGCATCATTACTAAATCAATACGTACACGTTGGAATATAACACGCAAAATTTTACTAAATGGAGAAGCAATACAAGGAGTAAAAATAAACAGTTCACAATTCTTTAGTACACGTGATTACAATATTTTATACTATAGTGTGGAACCAAAGCTTACTTTTCAACCCAATACTGTCTTCAGAGTTTCACTTGCCTACACACAAAATACAAAAGAAAATTTCACCGGAGAAGTAGGTGCAAAAGCAATTCTTCAAAAAATAAGTAGTGAAGTAAAATACAATGTAGTTTCAAAAGGTAGTTTACTAGGTAAGGTGAATTATATACTTATAAGATACAATAGCAATGAAAACTCTCCACTTGCTTTCGAAATGTTGGAGGGGTTAAAGATTGGGAAAAATGTTCTGTGGAACCTTTCATACCAACGTAACCTTTCAAACAATATGCAAGTTAGTGTTAACTACGATGGTCGTAAGCCAGAAAGCAGCAAAACAATTCATACTGGAGGTATACAAGTTAGGGCTTACTTCTAATTTTTCATTTTAAGATCAATACATACTTTGCTTTTCCCATAAGAATTTCGGGGTTCCATATTGGTTCAACAGCCACATAGGCTTTTACCGTTTCTACTTCACCCATTGTTTTCAAAATCTCAACCCCTTTCTTCTTCTTTGGGTTACGCTTATACCAAATATCAATAGGAACAGTTCTAGAAATATTGGTTTATATAGAAGGTTATTGTTGGATTTGCCTGACAGATGCACAAAAAGCAAAAAATCCATACCAGCTTTTACACTATTATAGATTTTATATTTAAAGAATAAATTTTATTTTATCAAAGCATCGGAGGCTTTAACGTACGCCTTTTTCTTAGGTTTAATTTTATCTACAAAAATTGCATTTACTTGCTCGCCATCCAAGGTAGTTCGTGCTCTAGAAATTCCATTTTCAACAACAGCCTCAACACCTGTTTTAAATTTTTTCTCCAACATCTCATAAGTTCCATCTTCTAATTTCAAGTAAAACCCTATTACTGAACCATAATAAACTTGAACCTTACCATCATAGCAGTCAGACTTATCGCCATTGCGAATACAAATAATTACGTGATTATGCCAACCGTCATCGATGGTATTTGAACCTCTTTCTTTGAATACCTTATGGTATTTGCTGTAACAATCAGTTCCTGCAATGCCAGTAGTATCAGCAGCATTAGCTACCGTGCCTAGCATAAAAAAACAAAATATACCAGAAATAAATAATTTATTAAATAGTGGGCTCATTATTTTCATTTTATTCGAAGGTTAAATTAAAAAAAAATCTATTCAAAACAAGCAATTATTAAGATTACTTATATTCGCAGTTCCTAATTGTTATTAACAAGAAATTAATAATGGTTTAATATGCTCGTAAAAACGTTTGGAAGTGCTGTTTATGGTGTTAATGCCACTACTATTACGGTAGAGGTTAATATCGGCCAAGGGGCTAAATTCTTTTTGGTTGGCTTGCCCGACAATGCTGTAAAAGAGAGTCAACAGCGAATTGATGCGGCACTAAAAAATAATGGATACCGTATTCCCGGAAAAAGAATTGTGATAAATATGGCTCCTGCCGATATTCGCAAGGAAGGATCCGCATATGATCTTACGATGGCAATTGGAATTTTAGCAGCTTCAGAACAAATAAAAGCAGATCATATTGAACAGTATATTATTATGGGCGAACTTTCTTTGGATGGAGGTTTACAACCTATAAAGGGAGCACTTCCTATTGCAATACAAGCAAAAAAAGAAGGGTTTAAAGGATTTATACTCCCAAAACAAAATGCACGTGAAGCGGCTATTGTGAGCGACTTGGATGTATATGGAGTAGAAAATATTAAAGAGGTTATTGATTTTTTCAATGGTGATATTCAATTAGAGAAAACAATAGTAAACACCCGCGAAGAATTTTATGCTAAACTTAACCATACAGAATTTGATTTTGCAGATGTAAAAGGTCAAGAAAATATAAAAAGAGCATTAGAAATTGCAGCAGCAGGCGGACACAATGTGATATTAATTGGTCCTCCCGGAGCAGGAAAAACAATGCTTGCAAAAAGATTGCCTACCATTTTACCACCACTAACATTGCAAGAATCACTTGAAACAACAAAGATTCATTCGGTAGTAGGAAAAATGGGGAAGAATGCTTCGCTCATTACAATACGCCCATTCAGAGCGCCACATCATACCATTAGCGATGTTGCTTTAGTTGGTGGCGGACAATTTCCACAACCGGGAGAAATTTCATTGGCACATAATGGAGTACTATTTTTAGATGAATTACCGGAATTTAAACGCACCGTATTGGAAGTAATGCGCCAACCTCTTGAAGACAGAACAATAACAATATCCCGAGCAAAATTTTCGGTAGAATACCCTGCCAGTTTTATGCTTGTAGCTTCAATGAACCCTTGTCCCTGTGGCTACTACAATCATCCCGAGAAAGATTGTGTATGCGGACCCGGAGTGGTTCAAAAATACCTTAACAAGGTATCAGGACCTTTGCTCGACAGGATAGATTTACACGTTGAAGTAACACCAGTAGCATTTAGCGAACTTACCAAAGAACGTGTAAGTGAAAAAAGTGAAAGGGTGCGTGAACGTGTTATTGCGGCAAGAAATATTCAAGAAAAAAGATTCGAAAAAAATAAAGATGTATACTGTAACGCACAAATAAGTCCTAAAATGTTGCAACAAATTTGCAAAGTAAATGACGCAGGACAACAACTATTAAAGACTGCAATGGAGCGATTGGGACTTTCGGCACGCGCTTACGATAGAATATTAAAAGTGGCACGCACCATTGCCGATTTAGATAACAGTGAAAACATAAAAACCGAACATTTAGCTGAAGCTATCCAGTTTAGAAGTTTAGACCGAGATGGTTGGGCGGGTTAATTGCTTGGCAAAAAATTACACATTTTCACTTGCTTGGTTCAACAGATATTTTTCGTACAGTTGATGTACAATACCATCTGCCAAACCTATTTGTGGCACTATAACCTTTTCTATTTCGGCTTTTTTTAGAACGGATAATAATATTTTCGAAGCAGGAATAATTACGTCTGCTCTATCAGGATTAAGACCTAATATCTTTATTCGTTCGTCATAGGAGTATGACTCTAAAACTTCGAATTGGCTTTTAAGTTTTGCTGTTGCAATCGGTTTGTTTTGTTTTCTCCCTGTCATTTTAAATAGCTTATTAATATTACCTCCCGAACCAATTGCAATCAATGGTTTATACCCACTTGAAATTTCTTTTATCCAATTCTTAAAATATGCCCAATAATCTTTGTCGATTTGATTATGAAGCATTCTAATTGTGCCTATATTAAATGATTGGGAGACAATTAATTTGTTTTTTGAAAATAATGTAATTTCTGTACTTCCTCCTCCAATATCAACGTATAAATAATTATTGCTTTTATCTAATTGCTCCTCAATATGATTCGAGTAAATTATATCTGCTTCAGTCTTTCCATCAATTATCTCAATTTTTATTCCAGATTCTTTTCGAACACGGTGTACAATATCATACCTGTTTTCTGCATCGCGCATCGCAGAAGTTGCACAAGCACGGTAATCAACAATATCGTAAACATCTATTAAGTTTTTAAAAGCTTTCATTGCTATTACTAATTTATCAGCTTTTTGTACAGATATCTTTCCACTCAAAAATGAGTCTTCTCCCAAGCGTATAGGTACACGTATAAGTTCGGACTTTTTAAAAATAGTTTTGCCGTTATTTTCATACACATTGCAAAACAATAACCTTACAGCATTGGAACCTATGTCGATTGCAGCAAATTTCAATTCGGTCTAATTCTTTCTAGATTTGAATAAATTATTTATTGATTCTTGAGCGCGAACTTTTGTTTTGTTATTCGATTTTCTATATTCATTGTTTTGTTTACTTCCCAATATCCTTGCTTTTGTATTATCTGCTAATATAGTTTCAATCATTTCTTTTAACTGTTGTTGAATATTGGGGTCATAAATTGGTACAGCAACCTCTGATCGGTGATCTAAATTTCTTGTCATCAAGTCGGCCGAAGATATAAAGTATTTTGCATTCCCATTATTATTAAATATGAACACCCTGCTATGTTCCAAAAATTTATCTACAATACTTATTGCTTCTATATTTTCACTCAATCCTTTTACGCCTGCAACAAGCGAACAAATCCCTCGAACGACTAACTTAATTTTAACTCCTTCCCCACTTGCTTCATATAATTTTTTAATCATCTCAGTATCGACCAAATTGTTTAATTTCAAAATAATGGATGCCTGCTTTTTTTGTTTTGCATTTTTGATTTCACTATTTATAAGTTGCACCAACCTTTTGCGCATGAAGAACGGTGATACAAGCAAATGCTTATAAGTGCCTCTTTTTAAGTTATCTAAATAAAAAGTAAATACTTTTTGTACTTCCTCTGTAATACGGTTATCTATTGTAAGCAGTGTATGGTCTGTATAAATTTTAGCAGTATCCCCATTAAAATTACCCGTGCCAATATGTGCATATTGAACATTCTTACCTGATTCTCTTCGGGTAATCAAGAACATTTTGGAATGAACTTTTAAACCGGGAACACCATAAATTACATTTGCTCCTTCCTCTTGAAGTTTGTTTGACCAAAATATATTGGATTCTTCATCAAACCGCGCTTGCAATTCAATCACGGCAGTTACCTCTTTCCCATTTTTTACTGCATTGATTAAAGCCTTTACAATATTTGAATTTTTGGCAAGACGATACAGTGTAATTTTTATGCTTTGTACTTTTGGGTCAATGGAAGCTTCACGCAATAAATCAACGATATATTCATACGATTGGTAAGGATATGTAATGAGAATATCTTTTTGTTTAATTGCCTTAAAAAGACTAGAGTGCTTTATTAGCTCAGGATGTCTGTGTATTGGTGTTTTTTTATAACTCAATTCTGCTCCGCCAATATTGGGAAATGAAATAAAGTCTTTGAAATTATGATATCTACCACCCGGAATAAGGTTGTCTTCTTTGCCCAACTTTATTTTTTTTAAGATAAAATCAAGTATATCCGGAGTTATTTTCTCATCATAAACTAAACGAACAGGTTGTCCTTTTTTACGTGCTTTAAGACCCTTAGAAATTTTTTCTACAAAACTTTTTGATAAATCATTATCAATATCAATTTCTGCATCCCTAGTAAGTTTTATGTTAAAGGATTCCACATAATCGTGTTCAAAATTGCGGAAAATATCGTCTAAACAAAATCGGATTACATCATCCAAAAGAACAATATAATTTCTAACTTCCTTTTTAGGCAACACCAAAAATCTCGAAATAATATCTGCGGGTATTTCAATTAAAGCATATTTGTTTTTTTTCGATTTATCATTCCTTCCTAGTTTAATAATCAAATAACAAGATTTTTCCTTTAGATAAGGAAAGTTGGAGTTATTGTCTAGCATAATGGGAAAAAGCGAAGGCATCACTTTTTCTCTAAAATATTCCTTTACAAAAACACCTTGTTCAACGGTGAGTTGTTTTTCATTAATAATGGAGATATTGTTTTTCCCAAGCTCTTTTAGAATGGTTTGATAAATACGCTCGAATTTATGCTGTTGCGCAATAACAATTTTTTGAATGTTATCCAGAAGGCGCATAGGATTCTCACCAATAAATTTTTCGGCACTTTTTTGGTGCTTAACAATACGTTTAAGAGTAGCAACGCGCACACGAAAAAACTCGTCTCTATTGTTCGAATAAATCCCTAAGAATTTTATCTGTTCAATGAGTGGCACTGTTTTGTCTTCAGCCTCTTGCAACACACGTTCATTAAAGGCCAACCAACTTAACTCTCGATTGATTAATACAATATTCTTCCTAATCATACTTCACAAACAACAACAACAATAATTTACAAGATTATTTTTTGCTTCTAGCTTTAGCTTTAGCAATTTGCTTCTTCAAGGAAATTTTTATATTTCCCTTCTTTGCTTTAACAACTTTTGCTTTTGTTTTCAAAATCTTATGAAACTTTTTAGCAATATTTTTTGCCGATTCATTTGTGGTTTTCTGAATCTCTTTTGCTATCAAAGCATTGCGCTTGTTTAAAGCCTCTTGAATTAACTTAATCAACATTAATTCAAGTTCTTTACGAAGTTCTTTTTTATCCATTTTTAGTATTTTTAGTTTATAAAAATCTTAAAAATATAATTACATTATCCAGTTTGTTTAAACCTTAACAATTAATTAACTATTCGTTAGGGTGGTTTTTTGGAAAATCAAAATAAATCAATTCGTTAAGTTGGTCAAGAATGCTCTTCCATTTAGGTGCTTTTGATTGTATCCCAACAATACCTGTTGTTGGAATTTCCTCCGTAAATGATTTTGTTAAGCTATTGGCGCAATCAGTAATAATTGGATTGTGTCCAAATATCATAACGCTCCCGCAATCTTCACTAATACTTGAAATACAATTGATATAATCTTTCACTGAAGATTCGTACAATGATTTTTTTATAGCAATCATGGAAGGATTACAATCAAGATTTCTTGAAAAAATCAAGGCCGTTGAAATTGCTCGAATAGCATGGCTTGAAATGATAAGATCTGGTAAAAAAAAATTTTTTAGAATAATACTCATTTGATGTGCATTAAGATAGCCTCGAGCACTTAAAGGCCTATCAATATCTTGAAGATTTTCGATGGACCAGTCAGATTTAGCATGGCGTACCAAGTAAAGTGTTTTCATTTACAAACTATCTGTATCTTATTGTTTGATTAAGGTAAAGAAAATATTCTATATAATCTAAAATAGTGCTATCAAGAAGCAGAACTCATGATTTACGTTGGTGCGTTTAAATTTTCTTCAAAAAGAATTTGCAGTAAACACTTTTTCGCTCATCTATTTTTATCAAAAAATGCATCTAAGCAATTTCACATTTGCAGAAAATGCAAATTAAACCTTTTCAAGGAAATATTCTCGCGCGATTATTGTTTATCGCAACCAATTTCTATTTTCGCATAAATACCCGTTTTAGCGTGTGTTTGAAAAACCTTATTTTGTTTCGTAATTAAAACTAAAGCTATGAAAAACTCTTTTCATAATATAAAAACTACAATCTGCTTTTAAAACACTACCAACGAATAATTCTTCTTCCCCTTTTGCACTAACATATATTTATTGTTGAGCAAATGCGAAGTTGTAAGTTGGAAATTAACATCCTCTATTTTTTGTTTATTAATGGAAACACCACCACCTTGTATCATTTTTCTCGCTTCACCTTTGGAAGGAAATATGGTAGTTTTGTCTGTAAGTAAATCAACCAGTGCTATTCCATCATTCAAAATTTCTATTAGTAATTTATACTGTTCAACCCCTTCAAAAACTGACAAAAAATCCTCTTCCAAAAGTTTTTGCAAACTCTCGGCTGTTCCTTTTCCAAAAAGTATTTCAGATGCTTCTATAGCTGCATTGTAATCGGATTCGGAATGAACACGAATGGTAATATCCTTTGCCAATGCTTTCTGTAAAACCCTGGTATGCTTAGCTGCTGCTTGCTCTAACTCAATCGCTTCAATTTGTTCACGAGTAAAAAGGGTGAATATGCGGATGTATGTTTTTGCATCCTCATCACTTGCATTCAACCAAAATTGATAAAATTTATAAGGTGATGTTTTATTCCTATCGAGCCAAACATTACCACTTTCGCTTTTGCCGAACTTTGTACCATCGGCTTTTTTAATAAGGGGTGTTGTTAATGCAAATGATTCTCCACCCTCCTTTTTGCGTATCAACTCCGAACCGGTTACTATGTTTCCCCATTGATCGGAACCACCCATCTGTAGCATTACACCTTTATTCTTCCACAAATAATAAAAATCATAACCCTGAACTAATTGGTAACTGAACTCCGTAAATGACATCCCATTTTCCAGTCTGTTTTTTACCGAATCTTTTGCCAACATATAATTCACCGTAAGGTATTTTCCCACATCGCGGATAAATTCTAAAAACGAAAATTGCTTGAACCAATCGTAATTGTTTACTATTTGAGCAGCATTATCTAAAGTATTAAAATCAAGAAACTTCTCTAACTGTTTTTGCTGACAGTTCAAATTATGATTCAATGTTTCCTCACTCAATAAATTTCTTTCCAATGATTTTCCGGATGGGTCGCCTACCATTCCGGTAGCACCACCAACCAAGGCAATTGGTTTATGACCTGCTTGTTGAAAATGCAAAAGTGTCATTATTTGAACCATATTCCCCACACCCAAGGAATCGGCTGTAGGATCAAAACCGATATAGCCAGTAACCACTCCCTTGTTCAATAATTCTTCCGTACCGGGCATTACATCGTGTAACATCCCTCTCCATTTTAATTCTTCAATAAAATTCGTTTTCATACCATTTAATGTAAATACAAATGTAATGAAAGATATACTATTTGCCGCTGCATAAAATAGGTAAGTCTAATTTACCATACGAATAATAATATTATGAATACATTTGTAATATATGATATTGGTTACGGGAGGTACGGGATTATTGGGTTCACACTTGGTG
>CAMAVS010000006.1 GCA_945861665.1 Chitinophaga pinensis
TGAATACATAAAAAATCAAATGCTAAAACTGTATGATTATACCAAATTTGCTGGGGTCAATTTGCTCCGGAAAACTGGGGTCAGTTTACTCCGAAGAAGTGGGGTCAGTTTCGGGCGAAGAAGTGGGGTCTGTTTTGTCGGAATTTCCATTAATCAAGATATTGTCAAACCTTTAATTACAGCAATAAAGAAAAACTTTAATAGAACCAACGGAAAGCTAATTTTATATGGTTACAGTTTAGGTGGGAATATTTTGATGTATTGCTTAGAAGAACTGAAGAAAAATAATATTAACGTAGATCTATTAATAACTATTGATTCAGCAAAAGGATACCCTGGTATGATTGCAGTAAAAACTAATGTGCCAGACAATGTAAGGCTCAATCTAAATATTTATCAGACTAATTATAGTGATATCGGTTCAAGAGGGTTCCCTAATAATGGAAAAAATGTAATAAATATTGATTTGTCAGATATCAAAAATAGTAAAAATGATGAAATTGTTCACAGTAACATTGATGAATATACAATGCTATTTGCTGCTCAAAATATTTTGTATAAAATGCAAAACATAAACATATTGGAAACAATGAATAAAAATGACATTTTAGATAAAATTGCACTTTATGATAAAATAAATAATCAATGAGAAAAATATTTTTAGTGTATTTTTTACTATCAGTCCTAATTTTAAGCCTAACATTTTTTGTTTGTATTCTTGAGGCATATGGCTATGACGAGGGAACTTTAACTACAAGTTCTGCTCAGGCTAAACACGAAATTATTGGTTATATTACTTATACAGGGAGGTACATAGGGAATAACCTTTTCAGAAATAGTATTATATTCTCAACGATTATTATACAATTAGCTATTATTATAGATGCACTGCTGATTAGTTCGATATTTACTTTTATTCATTTAATTATAGGAAGAAAAAAAAACAGCCGCTAACAGCACATTGGCAATAGGCGGGGTATCGTCTCCGCTTGACAGTTTTGTGGTAGCCGAAAGTTCAGTTCTCCGAACTAACTTTTGTGCTGAAAAGCCCGCCCATCGCCAATCTGCAAAACGTTATGTGCAAGCGTAGGACGACCGACAGAGCAGACATAAACCGAAAGAAAAACGACCGAAAAATGCCAACGCTTCGCAAAATTAAAAGAGCTGCAAGCCGACACACGAGCCAACGCTTTTGCAGCACATTTAATTTTGCCCTACCGCACCCAAAGCCCACCCACCACCCGACAAGTGGACTATGGACAATTTGAGTGCAACTTTTGACAGAAACAGGGTTTAAAAATTTATCTTTACGACCAATAAAAACGAATTGAAATATATAGATGCCAACATTACACTGGATAGGAAAAGATAAAGTTATAAATCATCACATGGATGTTCCGTTTAAAGTATTGGAACACTCCTACGGTTTTGACAATGGAACACAAACCGAACAAGAAACCAACAGCGGAAACAAAATTATACATGGCGACAATCTTGAAGCCTTAAAAGCCTTATTGCCCGAATACGAAGGAAAAGTAAAGTGCATCTACATTGACCCACCTTACAACACAGGAAATGAAAGTTGGGTTTATAACGACAATGTAAACGACCCAAAAATTAAAAAGTGGCTTGGACAAGTTGTAGGCAAAGAGGCGGAAGACTTAACAAGGCACGACAAATGGCTTTGCATGATGTATCCTCGTTTAAAATTACTACACAAACTTTTGGCTGACGATGGAGCAATTTTTATGTTGTAAAATCTAATGAACACTTGTTTGAACTAAGGTTTGAAATGAATTGGTATGATGATGATTTAGGAAAAAGTATTGTATTAGACCAATGCAATGGTGTGGTAGATTTCAAAAAAGGAAGGCTGATTTTGCAATGGTCACCTTGCGATAATAGAAACAGCTACAGAGATATTCAAATATTATCCAACGATACGATTGATTTCGAGTTTTATAAGGAAGACGGTGAAGTCTATTTAAAATTCCTAGGTACATACCCCCCGCACAAAGTAGATTAATTGTCAAATCAGAGTTCTACTGTTTAAAGCCCATAACAGCACCTACAAGAAATTGGCGGTTCAGTGCTTCGTATGACAGTTTTATCTTATATTTGAGTTGCAGTTTTTAATTGAAAATTGGTTTTAAAAACGCCAACTTCTTGTAGCTGCCAACCGTTATGGGCAAGCTTAGGACAACATTGCAAACTAATACTGACTACAAAAAAAAGACTTTGACAAACTAATTAAAACTAACAAATATGGACTACAAAGCATCACTTGACACTTTATGCAAAGTAATGACTGCTGGAGTGTTCGTTCTCTTTATTGCAATAGGACAGAAAAATATCAGAGCAATTTTAGCTGCAAATGGCGACACGACAACTGTTCTAATTCATGGCTCATCATTTCTTCTTTTAGTTGCAATTATTCTTGGCAGTTATTTATTCAGCACCCAAAGTTATACAGTAACAGACAGCGAGCTAATTATCCACAGACCTATCAAGGACAAAGTAGTAAACATTGCTGACATAACTGAAATCAGCGCAGTTGACACGGCAGACTTCTCAGGAACCATCAGAACCTTTGGTAACGTTGGACTTTTTGGCTACTATGGCAAATACCACAATTCAAAAATTGGGAACATGACATGGTATGTAACGCAAAGAGAAAATAGAATTCTTGTTCGGACACAACAAGGAGAAAAACTAATTCTTTCACCTGATGACATAAGTTTAGTGGACAAAGTGCAAGGGTTAAGACAAGACAAATAATAACCGTCTTATGTGAAACAGTAGCACGAACGCATAACATGGGGTTGCCTAAATGCGGGGTGCTGTGCAACTTCAAACTGTATCACTTTCTACTTACATTTGTGCGGGTGGACACTGTTGTTCATCTAATACCCGCACTTCGGCAACCCCCCAAACGTTATATTCAATGGTTACGCTCAACATGCCTCCCGCACATAAATTATTTTTACCTACCTGTATGTGTTCAAACCAATTTGGACTTTTCATGTTAAAAAACTTAAGACATTTTCTATTTTAAAATTAGTTAATTTTTTTGATTTTCGGATGCAATCGTAAAATTATTTCCGATTTCGAACTTTGGCTTTTTTAAGGAGCCAGTCCTTGTTCTAGCCCCCTAATAGATTAGACTCGTAGTGACAAAGTTACTTCTAATTAAACGTTTAAAAGTAAATTTTAAAATTTTCATTCTTCTAAAAATTGATTCGGAATATTTTTGGTAGTATTTGCACCCAATTTTTTTATTCGTTCCATTCTTCCAATTATAGTTGTTGCTTTTTGTTTTGAATCTACAAGCTTATTCATGGCTTCAGAATAATCCGTTTTAATGCCATCTATTTTTTTTCCTAAATTAGTTAAGTCCTCTAAAAATCCTACAAATTTATCGTATAAAAGCCCGCTTTCATTTGCAATTTCAGTCACATATTTTCTTTGGTTTTCTTGTTTCCACATATAGGCAATCGTTCTTAATGTTGCTAAAAGATTTGAGGTGGTTACTAAAACAATATTTTTCTCTAGCGCTTTTTCAAATAATCGAGGTTCATCATTAATTGCAACAAACAATGCTGGCTCAATTGGAATAAAGAGCAATACATAATCTGGTGCATTGATTTCGTATAATTTTTGGTAATTTTTAGAACTTAAATCAGTGATGTGCTTGCTAATAGCATTTACATGTTCTTTTAAATATTTTTGTTTTACTATCTCATCATCGTCATTAAAAAACTTTTCGTAAGCCACTAGAGAAACTTTTGAATCGATGATTATGTTTTTACTATCAGGCAAATTGATAATGAAGTCAGGACGCTGATCTTTTCCATCATCAGATTTATAGGTTTCTTGAGCAAAATAATGAATATCTTTTTCTAGGCCAGCTTTATTCAAAATTAAATCTAATTGAAATTCGCCCCAATTACCTTGTAATTTTTTATCCCCTTTTAATGCATTGGTCAATTTAGTTGCATCTTCACTCACCTGTTTATTTAATTGTATGATTTGTTCTAGCTCCTTTTTTAAAGAAGCTTTTTCACGCGTTTCATCCAAAAAGTTTTTATCAACTTTTGATTCGAAAGATAAAATCTTTTCTTTTAAAGGATTTAATATGGCAGATACATTTTTTTCATTTAAGGCTAAGAATTTATTTGTGTTTTCTTCATAAATTTTGGTGGAGAGTTGATTAAATTCTAATGACATCCGTGTTTTTATTTCATTATATTGAGTTTCATAATCCTTTAATTTTTGATCATAATTACTCGACTTTTCTTTTATAGTAGATAATTGAGAAGTAAGGTCATTAATTTCTGTTGCTTTACTCTTATTATCTTGCATCACTTCTGTATACACTGATTTTTGAATGTAATTTTCTTCAATAGTTTTTGAACTATATTTAGAATGAGCATTTAATGTCATTCCAATTAAAAAACCAATTACGATGCCTACTAGTACTAATAATATTTCTATGATTATTTTTTTTATTTTGTTTAACTAATTTTGATTAACTGATTGATAAGGTGGATCATTATCCCAATTGTAGGTTGCCGTAACATTAAAAAATTGGGACCGCTCATGTAACAATTTAATAAATTGTTCTGTTTCAATCCATTGTCCATTTGGCGCTTTAATGATTAACGTATTATTCCCCTTTTTTATAGAATTACTATTTAAGTCATTTAACCAATGAAAAAGAGTTAAAGCTTCCGCACGGAAATAAAATAAATTATATTTTAGTTTATTATAGGTTATCAAATATCGAGTAACAGTATTTTTTATACTTTCAAAATAGCTTCTAAATTTATCGCCATATAATATACATAATTGGTTATAAATACATCCAATCGGATGAACATCTTCAATTAACATAGTTTCAAATTCCTCATATTGAAAACCATTCCTTTCAATTTGAGGATTAAATTCTTCGGTATTTAAACTCCAACCATCTGCATTTTCTGAATTACAATAGATAAAATTTTTGGTTCGGGGTTGAAATTTATGTATAGTATTAATCATTTCAAAATCAAAACCTGAACAAGGATAATATGCTATGCCTTTGTCTAGGGCTAATAATAATTTATCTTTCATTTTAATTAGTTTTTAAAAATCCAATTTCAGTTTTATATTTTTTACGAAAACCTAGCTCTTCTTCAATGTAATTTAAAAGTAATTCCTTATTTGAATAGTCTAGGTCAAATAAAATAGAATCAACCAACAATTTACGTTTTATATTCTGAATTTGAGAGCCACTTAATTCGAAATCAGCAGCAATGTTTTTTATCCAATCATTTGGCCACTCAGGAAATAAATCCTTAATTATTTGAAAACGCGTATTTTCATCGGGTAACACAAATAATTTTTTATAAAAAATTCGTCTATCAAAGGCATCATCTAAATTATTTATATAGTTAGTAGTGGCTATAAATATCCCTTCAAAATCTTCCAGATATTGCAATAATATATTTTGCATTGAATTAAGCATCTGATCGGTTGAAGATTCTATATTTCTGCGTTTATTTAAAATTGCATCTGCCTCATTAAAAAATATAATAGGTGCTTCCTTACATATTTTTAGTGCCTCAGCATATTCCTTAAAAACACGTTTAATGTTTTTTTCTGATTCACCAACCCACATGCTTTTTATGGATGCAATATCAACTAACAACAACATGCGATTATGTTTTTTAGCAATCTGTTTTACTAATTCTGTTTTACCGGTCCCTGAAACGCCATAAAACAATATGGATAAAGCCTCTTTCATTTTATGTGACTTAAAATTTTCTGCCATTTTTTTGTATTTCTCCGGCGATAGCATATCTATTATTTTAGTAATGTCTTTTTGCTGCTTATCATTAAAATATAAATTTTTAAATTCAATATCATCTGGTTTAATCAGCTGGCAAAACTTGTGCCTAATTTTTTTATCTTCAACTTTTACACAGTGCTTCGTAAGCAAATCAAACATTTTATCACCAAAAGTCATGCTACTAAAATCAGCCAATTCCGGATTTACAAAACTGAGATAATTACAGGTAAACAAATCACATTGGTCATTTTTAATGCGTTGTTTGATATTGTAAACTAAATTATTTTCAAAACATAAGGTTTCACATATCAAATCCAAATCAAATTCTTCTCTATCAAAAACATATTCACTGCTTAACCAAAACAAAACTATTTTTTCTTCAGACAGAAAATTATTCGATTCTATTATTTCTTTAAAAAAAGAATTTTCGTTAAAATCAATTAAATAGCTTTGGATGCCTTCATACATATCTTCAATAAATAAATCACATTCAACTAAATGTTTGATGTAATTTCTTAATTTGATTAAACCATCTGTAAAATCTAAAGGCTTTTCATTTTCTAAACTAGTTTTGTCGCAACACATTACTGCATTAATAATTTGTTGAGAAACAATGTATTCTGTAGTTTTAATCTTTTTCACCCGCTCGTAAGGAAAGGTTTTGTGAGATTGCTTAAGCCAGGTCCGTTTTACTAAATCGTTTATTTGATTATTTAAACTAATTATTTCTAAAGAAGAAAATCCTATTGATTTTAAAACTTTATGAATGTATCTAACCTCACCTATTAATTGATCGCAAATAATAACTGATAATAATACCCCAGTTTGTGGTTCAACATCAAAAAAATCACATACAATATTTAACTCGTCTTTATACGTTTTTACTTTACTTACTTCATTAAATATGTTAACGTGATTACTATGAAGTGTTGTAATGCTTTGTAATAACATATTGTTTGTTAGAGAATGTTTTTTTAAATTTATTTCTTTCATCTTGTATTTTTTTTTAATTTTTAGGCAAAGACATACACTTACCTTTTATAGGTTAATTTTTTTTAACATTTTTAGATTATATTATTGCTAGAGTTAAAGCAAATAATATTTTATAGATTAAAAATCAAATCCGAATTTAAAAATGAAATAAACAATTATATAAGAAGCTGTGATTGTTAAAATAAAAAAATAGTGTTTTTTAAAATTGTCAAATGATATTTGATCTTCGATCATTTCGTAATGATCATCAAATATATCTTCCCTATCACTCAGTGTTACATATAAGGGGTCGTTGGGAAAATTTGGGTCTACACCCTTAGTTCTAAATTCCATCTGATATACTTCCTCCATTGCCAAACAGTCCTCCAATAAAATGTTTCTTTGCGATGATGTAATAAAAAACTCGAATGCAAAAGGGAAAAACACCATAAATATTAATATTGAATGAGATGAATACACTCCAAAAAATGAAAACAGAATAGTACTAAATATTAAAATAATTAAAGGTGAGCCGGGAGGAAATGGAATCCAGTCAAACACATACCCAGTCTTCTTTGCTGAGTTTATTCGATTTAAATAATAAATATGTGCTTCTTCGTTTTCCATATTGCTAAAGTATATTCAGATTACAGGTATAAAAAATAAAACTGAAAAATAGTTTGTATCCAACTGCTAATCAATCTATTTAATTTACGTTACAAAGTACTTTCCAAATTTCAACCATGGCTAAAGTATCCAATTTGCAATACGCTAATAAGTTATTTCTTGTTTCATTTACATTACCTTTAAATGAGCCGTCAATCATACTCATGTATGTTTTATTGGCTAAATCGCCATTATTTATTGGTAGCGATGAATACGATAATGTTGGCACCAAAGCAGGTAACACATCTTTAATTGAGGCACTTTTTCCCATTTGCGGAACATAATACCAAGCATTTTTAAAAACATCTAATAAATCAACCATACGATTATTTAGGTCTTTTAAAAACAGTTCTTCTTCAGGAAAATCTTCAGCCAATCGTTCGATAACCCCTTTTTCAAAAGTTGCGTAATATGAAACAATACTTCCTGTTGTTCCAAAATCAAGTTTCATTTGATTGATCATTGCTTGGCGAGGATTTAAAGCTTGTGGGTTTGTGAAATCTTCTGCTTGTGCTAAAAATTCTTTATGCTGTGGTTCTTCGGTTATATTTGAAACAATGTGCAAGGAATATTGAAATCCAACTTGCTCAAATGGAGACGTACGATCTAACACTGGAACAGCGGAATTTACCGTTTCAAAATCAAAAAAATGCAATGGATATACGGCCTTATTTAAAAACTGATGTATACGCGGTGAATCAATATGAGTGGCTCCTGTTAGCTGCCCGTTTACTTGACAACTTTGGCGATGTGATAATTCAAAATTATCGGGAATATTGGCTAAATTTAAAATGCCATCGTTATACAAAGTCCAAATTTTATCTCTCCCGTTTGATAAATTAAATACCTTATCCTTATCCAATAAATTACCCCAACAATGTGTTTTAAAATCACAAACAAATGGATTATTACAATGCCTTCCAATGGCTTGAATTGGCTCTAATCCTATTCTTATCATGGATTTAAGCACTTCGATGTTTTCAGATACCCATGCTTGTTTTTGAATAACTAAGGCAGTAATATCCGTCAGTTTAAAAAAATCATTTAAATTAATGGTCCCATTTTTTACATATGAACTATTTATTTGCAACAATGAAAATCGTTTTGGAGCATGCCCAGCATTTGCCATCACCCAATATTGTATGGCTGCATCTGTAATATAATAATTTTCAAATTTGCTGCTGCTTTTCACTTCTATGGCATGAATATCGCCTTTAGCATCATGCTGTAATATATCTAAAACGGATAATACTTCATCGTAATAAAATGCAGGTTCATACAAAGTACTTGTCTTTTTTTGCATTTCAACAATCGTATTATCGATGGCATCAGCATAATCGTAATGCGTTTGACTTGTTAAATCCATGCCATTCGGATAACGCTCCTGTGCCATTTTGCCTATCGCATGACCTTGGTCAAAAATAGCTTGCTGACTAGCAGTGATGGCTGGTTTTAAATCTTTACGGTTCAGGTCTAAAAATAATTTTTTAGAACATTGCACACCCGATACAAAGCGCGACTTAGATAATAGATGTGGATATTTTAATGGCATAATTTATATTTTTTACAAAGATATGTTAAAGGTATGCATTTTTATTGCAGAGTTATTTTGTCGTTCCATTTATAAACTTAGAAGAAAAAACAACATTTCGTCCTTTCATAAATATTGGAAGCTTGGTTATACACTCGAAAATTTCTAAAATTTCAGTTGTGTCAATTGTTGTTTCTTTATGTTCCAATAATTTTCGGACAAACTTTAATTTATCTGACCAATCTGTTATATCATCTTTACTACGCTTAACAATTGGAATAAAGTCGCCTTTATATGTATCATAATGATCAATTAAATGCTTTTTCATATCGGTATTTTTGGGATCAACTCCAATCATGTTATGAGTCCATAATTCAAAAATAGTGAACTTTTGAAATTGTATTTTATTCTTTACAATATTAGAATATCCATCTAATTCAAAAATAGATTTATCACACAAAAATTGTAATGCGCCCAATTCAGTTGCAACTAGACCATGTGTAAATGTTATTTTTTTTGTAGGATTAATATAGTTAATAATTTCTGAGTATTTTTTTAAAAAATAATTTTTAATATGATAAGCATAATCACCTGTAATTTCTGTTCTTACTTTAGGATCTTGAATAATTGGAAATGGAAATATATCAATTAAAACAATTCCCTTTTTAGCTAAAAATTCTAATTTTTTTTGTTTGGTATTAATCTTAGGGTCTTCTAATTTTCCCCCTTTCCAAATAAAAGGAACATCCAACCAAGGACTGTATTTTATTTGCTTCGGGTTATAAAAATATGATTTTTCATTATTTTTAGCATTTCCTTTCCAATAAGGTGGGGCTTCGCCTATTAGAATTTCAACTTTCTCAAGATTGTTTGTTTTAAGATTATCAAGGTAAACAATAAAGTACACCCAATTTACTAAATATTCATAATATAATTCCTGAAAAAATTTACCATATACCCAGCCATTCTCCCAAGCTTTGTTATATAAATCTTCAAATTGTTCTTTAGAAAGTGGATTCAATTCTGCTTTTAGCGTTTCGGTCTTTTTCTTTTTCATTTTATTTGTTTTTGTTTTTAATTTTAATTGATATTGTATTATTTGTTATATCCCATCCAATGCGAAGCTTTACGCTAGGCTTATTTAATTGGAGGTAATAGTTTTTACGCACATCCTTAATGGCTTGCTTGTATACTTCGTAATTATTTTGTTTAAGTCTAAAATACTGTTTAATTAGTGTAATACATTCGGTTAAACTGAGTGTTTCGTTTAATTTATAATGTTCAAAAAACGCTTTTTTAAAATTGATGGATCTAAATAAAATATAAATACCATATTTGTTTTTTTTGTGAACTAACAAATCACTTTTAAAATAATTGATGTTCTTAGCTCTTAACTCTTTTTCCATTTTATCTTACATTATATCCTATTTTAAAAAAAAGTTTCACTTAATTTAAAACTTCATAAAATTCTCTAAATCGTCCTAATAAAAAAGCCAATTCAATAGATCGTTCATTTGCCTTTTGCTCTTTGTTTAGTTTTTTCGATAATTTAATTTGTATGCTAACTACCAATGAATTTTCTTCTAAATTTATTGATTTTTCGTCAATTATTTGAGTAGGATGTAGGGGTAAACTTTTTACATAAGAAGCCGCCCAATCTCTAAATTTAATTTTCACCTCAGTTACGGTGTCTTCTTTAGGGTGGTTCCAAACACCAAGCACATAGTCAAAATGTGTTTTTAATTCAGTTTCTTTTTCTAACTTTTTATAATTAAAATTTACATATTCCTCTTGCTCATCTGATAATTCATCAACACGCAAATTTCTAATTTGATCTATTCTAAAATTGATAATCGATTGATTATACATATTTATAGCTGTTAAATAATAAATCCCATTATACAATCGTATTTGCATGGGGGCCACTTTTTGTTCTGAGGCCTTTTCTATGCTTGTATCTAATTTATTCACAGCGATGTAACGAAAATGGATGCATTGTCCACGATGAATATGCCCTAAAATTTTAATCGCTAATTTCACCACCTTATCTTCTTGCGCTAATTTAGGTTGTGAACTAATTACAACAGAAGCACATTTGCTCTCTGTGTTATCTAATTCAAATTGTTCTACTAAACCTTCCATTATTTTTTTTACAGCTGGTAAGGATTCGTATTGTTTTAAAATTCCCATTAAAAATGGAACAGTTAATCGTTCATCTTCTTCTAAATCTCCAAAAACTGGCTGAGGGCTATCGGCAGCATATTGATAAATTCCATGGCTATATTCAATAATAAAAACATCCTTTTTTTTAGGATCTATTTTATCAGATAGACTGTGAATAAAATTGCCACTGCGTAAATCTTTTAGGGCATAATTAATCATTCTCTCTTCAATTGGCTTGTGCCCTCCTTCATCCAATTTATGATTCACAAAGTTTTTCATTTTTTTCAAACTTCCTCCACCCTTTTTTAAAAATTGGTCGATAAAACGGATTCGTAATAATTTCATTGAATTGGTATCCATACTTTATTTATTCTTATAATTTTTTCAATTACAAATGTAAACAATAAGTCTGCAATAAAAATGCATAGCGATATTATAATTTTACAGAAAAAATATGAGAAATTGGTTTAAAGAATTATCAGTTGAAAAAACTGAGCGAGTTGAAAAAAAAACAAACTGTCCAACATTAGAAAGCGAAGTATTTATAGAGTTTGCAGCTTTTTTAGGCTTATCCGTTGAATTATCATTTGTAATGTGTTGTTATTGCCATTTAAGTTCAAAACACAAAATTGTGAGTAGTTCAGAACTAATAAATTTGGCTAGTAAACAGCTTATATCAAAAGATGTAGAATTGGCCTATGAAGATTTATTATGTATGGGATGGCTTATTAATAAATATGATAGAGGAAATAGTTTAGACGAACAAATTGTGTTAAATAAAACCCTTGAGTTGGCCATTAAAAAATCAAATGCTGATTTACTTCCGCGTTTGATTGAAAATTATAAATACAAAGGCCTGAAACAATTAATTATTAAGGCCTGTTTTTTAAGAACTAATGAAATAAGTAAACAAGAGTGGTTAGATTATACCACTAAAATCATGCTTAAACCAAAAACAAATTATTTAATCTATTTAAAATCTAAGCGATTATCCAAATTAGATAATGCGATGGTACTTTTTGCAACATCCATATATATTCATGAAAGAATCAATAATTGTAGTTCCACCATACTAAGCACGTTTAGTGTTGATAGCATATCTCGTTTTAAACTGCATGCTGAATTGCAATCCAATCAACATAAAATTATTACCCATAAATTATTCTTTAATGAAGAGCGGCAGTTTGGTGAAATAGCATTGTTACCAACTAAAGAATGGTTAAAAGCAATTTTTCCAGAACTTAAAGTTGTTAATGCCATCGTTAATCACCCAGCTTTAACTCGAATCAATTATACATCCATCCATGAAAAACCGTTATTATTTAATTCGAATAAACTAAATGATATTTTATTGTTTGAAAAATTATTACAACCAAAGCAATTTAAAAATTACCGTTTAAAGGCTTTAGAAATGAAAGAAATGGGTGGATTAACCTTTTTATTTTCTGGAGTGCCGGGAACTGGTAAAACTGAGCTTTGCAAGCAGCTAGCGTTAAAAACGCATCGCGATGTACTTTTATTTAATGTATCTGAAACCAAAAATAAATTTTACGGTGAGACAGAAAAAAATGTTAAATCTATTTTTGATTATTATAGAACTCTAAGCCATGATCCTGATAATTGTCCGATTATTGTATTTAACGAAGCGGATAGTCTCTTTTCTAAAAGAAGTGAAGGAGATAATTATAGTTCGCAAACAGAAAATACGATACAAACAATTTTATTAAATGAGCTAGAAAATTTTAATGGTATTTTAATTGCGACTACTAACCTACCCGATTCATTTGATGAAGCTTTTAAAAGACGATTTCTATTTCAGTTCTCCTTTGATTTACCTGATTTAGAAACACGAGAATTATTATTAACTAATTATTTTCCAGAAATATCATCAGAACAAATATGTTTGCTTGCCGAAAAATATATATTTTCTGCGGCTGAATTACAAAATTTCAGAAAGCATTTATTATTAAAAATTAGTTTGATTAACCCACAATGTAATACTGTTGCTGAATTTGAAACCTATTTTATGGGATTAACTAGTCCAAAAAGAAATGTAGTTAAGGGATTTAAAAACTATTAAGCCATTATATAGTTTTGATTTCAAAAACACAATCATAAATGATTAAGTCCGATTTATAAATTGAAAAAATAATTTAAGCATATGAAATTAATTAAAGCAACTAATTATCCCTTACAGTGGGAAAATAAAATTGAAGAGTGGATGAATAAAAATGGCTTGTATCAATTGGGGAAATTAAACCAAAATGTAATGCATGATTTAAATTTATTTCTAAGTATTTTAAAATCTTACCCTGGCATATCTACAGATTTTCTTTATCAAATAAATGATTTTACTTATGGTATAAAAGTGAGTTGTAAAAACAAGAATATACCATTTATAGCTTACGTTCGTTATGTTGTAGATGTAGAAGGAGAATTAACATTTGAAATATTTTACACAAATTTTCCTGTTTGGAATAAGGAGAATAGCTCCATAGATTATCAGTATGAAACCATAAAAATTAGTGGTTCCGAAATAAACGATAGTCAATTCCTAGTTGAGCAAATCATGCAATTATATATTCTTTTTTCAGATTCAAATTAAATAATTATACATTGTAATTAAATTGAAAAATCTCTTAAATACCAAATAGAATTTAAAAATAATGGCAATAACTGTCTGCCGAAACCAATAATATTTGTTGAAACATTTTGTTTTAATTCACTTTAAACTTACCTGTCATTTGATAGTTTATAAATATTGAATATATTTACATTGAAAGAAATAAGTTGAGAAAATTAAAGGAGCAATACACATATAGTAAAAAAGACTTAAATTGCTTAAAGGCTTGTTTTTACAAAAACTTAAAGAATGATGAAATAACATTAAATATCGGACTAAATGTATTTTTTGGTAATAAGCCTGAGAACAATGATAAATGGAAAGAATCTTTTAAAGAAAGAATTATTCAACTTACCGAAAAAAGATTAGAAAGTGAAGAAGTAACAATTGCACGAAACGAAATTAGTAAGCAAAACCTTGCTAAAATTAAGCCCAAAAAGATAATCGAAGAAGGACGCGAAAAATGGGAGAAGATCAAGGTAGAATTAAAGCATTATCTTACTAATTTAAATAAACAGTTAAAAAAATGTTCATTGGAGCGTACTTTAATATATGAGGCTCCGCCATATAAAATCACTTATTCTATTGATACGAAATCTACTAAATTTATTTCAAGATTCATCTTTGATGATAATTGTTCTTCTGCATATGCACAATCAATTAAAGATTGGGCAAATTGTAATGAGAACCCAAGTTTAATTCTCGCAAAAAAAACAACAGGTTTCTTTGATGTTATCCCCATCCCTATACCTATAACTTCTGAATTACGAAAATCTTGGGCTACCGATGACATATTCTTTATTAATGGGAAAAGAATTTTTATGCATTTTTTTGACTGGGCGGTAGAAAATTATTTAGAACGTTTGATAAAAATGGGTATTACAGTTTCTGAAGAGCACAAGGTTGCAATAGGGATTCCTCTTAATAATGCAGTTACACTTTATGAATATTATGAGTCGAATAGTCATGAAGCTAAAGGTCTATTAAAAGAATTATTAACACCTAACCATTTTAAAACAAAGGATATAGATATAAGTTTGACTGGAATGTGGCTGCAACATTATAAATCCTCAATTATTGGACCGAGTAATACACCATTAGGAAAACTAATTGAGAATGCTTTTAAGTAAAACCAGCAGTTAACAGCGTGTAAGTGCTATTTTTTGGGAGTTGTTATGCTAATTAAAATGTTCGCAGGTGTAAGTTGTAACAAAAGCGGGCAAAGGCACGCAAAACGTTATGGGCAAGCATTAAGCAGACCGTAATGACATTGGCAACATCAAAAGAAATGGCACACACCTTTCCATTTTTAATGCGTAATAATTAAATCCAATATGAATTTTTTGATAGTATTCTGACCTATGTTTTGCATAATAACGTTCACTTTGAATTGACCAAGCATTTTCCCCCAACTTTTCTGATAAAAACCATTTTTCTAATAAACGACCAGCACGACCATTTCCATCCATAAAAGGATGTATTTTTTCAAATATTAAATGTATCATAGAAGCAAAATAAAATATTTCCTTATGCGACAAATCTCTACCTATTAGTTCTTTTATATCAAAAAACAACTTTGTAAATTCTTCCTTGACAAACTCAGGTTCAACAGCCATATATTCAACTTTGCCACTACTAAAAATACCGACTTGTTGATTTCTCAACTTGCCTTTTTGACTTTTTAGCGTCAAAACTGTATTACTTAAAATCTTGTGAACTTCTAAAAATGTTGTTTGACTTAATTTATTTTTCATTGCAAAATTATATGCAAGAATCAAATCGTCAATTTCTGTCATTTCTTTTGGCTTAGACTTTACTTTAAATTTTTTATTTTTTAAGTATGTATCTATGTCAATACTATTTCCTTCAATATTTGATGAATATGTTGCAGAAGATTGCACGTAGTATTCAAAATCATCTTTAGAATAAAAGTTTTTTGTTCTAAATTGATTAAACACATCGAACCAATCAATATTAAGTTTAGTTGAATACTCGTTTAAATATTCAGCAGTAAGTATTTTTAAATGTTTTCCCATTCGATGATTTGATTTTAAAAGTGGTACAATAAATACATGGCACCACTTTTTGATTTAAAACTTTGTAATCGCACTAGCTTTTAGTAACGCCATTTTAGCAACTTTTTTGGCTTCGGTTTTCGTTGTAAATGTACCGATAATTTCGCTTCCAGACAAGCCTCCTTTAAACTGTAATTCCATTCGTTTCATATCTGCACTAAACAGAATGTTAATCAGCGTGGAACGTTTTGTTAGTTTTGTTACAACCCAAAAATTTTGAACTTTACTCATATTATTCTAGTCGTTTTTCTATACCACGACAAAAGATTTTAGCTAATAATTAAAACCACATTTGGAAATATGCCAGCCCATAACATTGGGTTTGCAAAAGCGGTGGCTTATCGCTTCGTTTGACATTTTTTGCTATCTTTAACATTGGTTCTTCGTTGGTAGTTTGGTGGTAAAATCACCGCCTTCGCAAACCCAAAAACCGTTATGGGCAAGTTTAAAAAACGACACAACGGAATGAAACAGAAAAGAGAACCACCTTAGATAAAATCTTTGGGCACAAAAGACAATCTAAAACTGTAGACCAGAAAACAGTATAAAAACGGGGCGTACCGAAAAGCCATACGAGTAGAAAAAAAATAAAATCAAAACAAAATGAAAATATTATACACAGTGCTTGCCGTTGGACTTACATTATTTAGTCTGAACCTACAAGCACAAAGCAACAAATGCGCAACAATGCAAATTCTTGAGCAAAGAATTAAAAAAGACCCTTCAATTCAATTAAGAATGAAACAATCAGAAATCGAAACGCAAAAATGGGTTTCTGTAAATCGTAACGCAAAAAAAGCACAAATACTGGTAAGCATTCCAGTCGTAGTACACGTATTATACAATAACGCAACACAGAACATTTCAACTGCACAAATTCAATCTCAAATTGACATTTTGAATGATGACTTTGGACTTTTGAATTCCGATTCATTAGACAATTCTCATCCCTTTTGGCAATACACAGCGGATACTGAAATTGAGTTTTGTTTAGCAACAAGAGATCCTAATGGGAATGCCACTTCGGGTATTACACGTACATATACAGATTCTCTTTCATTCGTAGGTGATGGTAACGAAAAGTATACAGCAACTGGAGGAAAGGACAATTGGGACCCAACAAAGTATTTAAATATATGGGTTTGTGATTTAAGTGCTAGTGGTGGAACATTGGGTTACGCTGCATTTCCATCTGACTTAGTATCTGCTCCTGATGATGACGGAGTTGTAATAAGCTATACCGCATTTGGTGATATTGGAACAGCTACAGTACCTAATGACTTAGGCAGAACAGGTACACACGAAGTTGGACATTGGTTAAATCTAAGACACATTTGGGGAGATGCTATTTGTGGAGACGATTTTGTAGCTGATACAGAAATTGCGGAAGACAATAATTTTGGTTGCCCAACATTCCCACATAATGCAAATAGCACTTGTGGTTCTGGTGTAGATGGAGAAATGTATATGAACTATATGGACTATGTAGATGATTATTGTATGGTTATGTTTACGTTTGACCAAGGGACAAGAATGCAATCCGCTTTAAATGGTGATAGGGCTGGGTTGTTGACTTCATTAGGCTGTGGCAGTCCTTTAGCTATAAATGAAGTTTTATTAGAAAATACTTTTAATATTTATCCTAACCCAAGTAATGGTAACTTTATAATAAATGCTCAATTGACAAAGAATGAAAACGTAAGCATTAGTTTATATAACTTGTTAGGTGCTAAAATTCAGCAATTTGACAATGTTAGCAGTTATCCGTTCCAAATGAGTTTAAAAGATTTACCAAATGGTAGTTATTTTATAAAGTTCAATAGCGGTAATAATGCTATAACTAAAAAAATATTTATCTCAAAATAAATTAATCAGAGAAGCAATTTCTACGAAATTGCTTCTCTTTATTTTCTTTAAAGCAAACAAAATGAAAAACTTAATTTTTTTAATCGCAATCATTACTTTATTTGGTTGTAATAGCACTAAAAAGGTAACAGACAAAAAAACAAGAACTTCAACAACTCAGAACATAATAACGACAGATACAAATTATCGCTTTAGTGTTTCATTCATTAGTATTGGTGCAGGAACAGACAAAAAAGCAAAACAACAATACGACCACTACATTACAGAATATGAGCAAAAAAATAAAGTGAAATTAAATTATGAAATAACGAATTGGGGTAGAGAAGGAGAAGTTGATTATTGCTTTAAGCTAATAGAATTAGACAAAAAAAAGCAAGAACTATTTATAATAGAAACAAAAGAAATTCTTAAAAGTTCATCATTGGTTCGCTATAAAGAAAATATGACCTGCCGACAAAAGAAAAAATAAATGTGAAAACTTTAAACAGAATGGACGCATAGAACGAAGTAAACCAGCCCATAACAGTACCTTTGCCTAATGCGGGCGGACATCAAAGCATTTGCAAAATCGGTAGACAATTTTTCTATTTTTTATTTGCAAATGCCTAGCAACATAGTATCTTTAAACTAACATTTCGGTAGACATTGTTTCAAACTCCAAACAAGGCAAACCGCGAAACCGTTAGGCAATATTAAAAACACTAACAACTGCTGAAATAATAAATTCTACACCAATTGCAATAACAATGAAACCAATAATTCTTGATAATGCATTTATTCCAGAAGCTCCAAGTATTTTGACAATATAAAATGAACTTTTCAATATTAAATATATACATATTGTAGATAATACAATTGCTCCACTTATAATTAACATACTATTTAATCCTTCAAGCTCCTGATTATGAGTTATTAATAATGACATTGCTCCTGGGCCAGCTATCATAGGCATTGCTAAAGGAGTTAATGAAATATCAGATCGAGTTTCAATATCTGTTTTTACTTTCTCTTTTTTTATCCCTTTGTGCTTGTTAAAATCTCCCGTCAACAATGCAAAACCTGATGAAACAATAATTAGTCCTCCTGCAATTTTTAGCGAATTCAATGTAACTCCAAAGAATAATAAGATGTACTTTCCAGCAAAAAATGAGATAAGTAATATTATTAATACATTTAAGGATGTCCAAAATGCTATTTTATTTCGCTCCAACTTATTTTTATCTTCTGTTAAACCTACAAATACAGGTACTGTGCCAAAAGGATTCATAACAGAGAATAATGCTGTAAAAATCAGTATAAATAATTCCATTTTTTATTGCAAAGATTAATGTTTTTAACTTTTTTTAAATGAAATCTATGTAAAGTTTATATTAAAAAACAAAGTAAAAAAAAGTAACATTTATTACAGGAGCATTATCTTGTTCGTTAACAAGTCTTGGAATCTTATTTAAACTTCAATGTTAGCCTGGAGCTAGCGTACTATTAGTGTTAGGACTTGGGCTTTTCAGCGTAATATTTGCGCCTTGCGTTGCTATGTATTTGTACGGCAAAGAAAAATAATGTATTTCAACTAGCAGAACTAGTGGGACAATCTTTCTAACGTGAAAGCTAAATTCGAAAGTTTTAAGTTTTCAGTTTAACTCGGCAGACAACAAAAATTGTTTCTTATAAGAAACCTTTAATCTTTAACAAAGTTAGTGACGGCAGGACGCATAACTTTTCTAGTTCGTCCTTTTCCAGTTGAAAAACTCGCCTACCTATAACAGCCGTTTGGCTAATATGGGCAGTGTTTGTCCAAGCTGTGGTTTGGAAATAAGGTTGCTGCCAAGTGTTTATAGTTTTACCACCTCCGGTGGTATCCTTTAAGGTTTTAGCAGCGATTTGTTGCAAATCACAATAAAAGTCTGTAGTTTTGATAGATGTTTGTGGTTGTAGAAAAGTGGGAAGTAATTAATGCCCATATTCGCCAAGCTGCAAAACGTTATACGCAAGCAATGACAGACCGCATCATGACGAAACAAACGAACTTTAAACCAACAGTAAGCCAGCCACTTGGCAACGCTGTTTTTGCACATTGCCAATCACAACGCGACAGGCAAACGCAATTGGCAAAGAGCAAAAACTCCAACCGCAAAACCCTTGTTGCCCTCTCTAAAGGTTCAATGCTACTTTGTAAGTTCTCAACGACAAGACAACAAAAAAACAAAGGCGGTGGCTTCGCCACCGCCTTTGTTAAGTTTTAGAACAATTTAACAAATAGACTATAATTGAACTATTAAACTACAAATCATAATCTCATAAAAACATGAAATGCAACATTCATTTATTTGTTTTGATTGCTTTGTTTATTGCAGTACAATCATGCAAAAAGGAAGAAAAAGACGAAATAGCAATTGACGCATTAGTTTCAAATGCTTCAAAGTTTTCAGCACCTCCCGAAAATTCAGAACTATATTCAAACGCAATTATTGACAGCGTTTTACAAGGTGGTGTTTACCAAACTTGCACTACGCAAACAGTTAATGTTGTAAAGCGAATAGAAGATTATCAAACGTTTTACACACAAGACAATTCCGAAATATTTCCGGGCAACATTATTCAAGGAAAATATTTAAAAGACGGCAGATTAAATTCAATTGGAGAATTCAAAAGGCAACCACTCACAATACTTTTAAAGAATGCAACACGAAGCAAAAGCGTTGCAGTTGAAACTCCAACAAGAGAAACGCTAACAAAAGCAGTAAACGGAAACGACTACTATTTTTATTTTGACCAACCACAATTTACAGTTGTAAACAGTGTTAGAAGTTACAGCAAAACACAATCATTATTAAGTTTAGGTTTAAATGCAAATTGGATAGTTGCCGACATAGACACAAAATTTACAGTTACAAACGAAGTTGGCAAAAGCACCGTTTTTATTATGCTAAAGCAAATTTATTACACCGCTTCAATTGGCTATCCCGACAAACCAAGCAAGTTTTTTGATAAAAAAGTTAGTGCGAAAGATTTGAAAAATACTTTTTCAAAAGAAAACCCACCAGCATACATAAACTCGGTTTCTTATGGAAGGATTGCAATTGCAAAAATTACATCATCATACACAAAAGATGAAATAATTGCATTATTAAATGCAAAGTTCAATGTTATAAGTGGCGGCATTACATCACAACAAATGCAGATATTAAGTTCATGCGAATATTCAGTTGTTGCAGCAGGTGGACCAGCAATTGATACATGGAATATTGATAAATTAAGCGACTATTTTACAGGGGGCGATGTTTTCTCTGACCGTTCTGGAGCAGTGCCAGTTGCTTATACAGCAAATTATTTAATTGACAATTCGCCATTTATTACACACACTGTAACTGAATACACAAAAAGGGATTGTTACTAAAATTAATGAACATGAAACATTATTTTTTTATTGCAATTGCACTATTTTCCTTAATATTTTGGGGCTGCAAAAAGAACAAAGACGAAGCACTACCTTCGTATGACTTCAGAGTAGAGCCATACAAAATTATTGATGAAACGTTCAAAGTAGGTTCACGATTAAGTTTAGTTGGCAACGACAACAGAGTTGTACGTTCAATAACATTACCACATCGGGCTTTATATTGGTGCTATTGGTTGGGTGTAGGCGATGACCCTGTAACTGAATTAGCAAAAGTCATAATTCCAGCCGCAGCATCACAGTACACCAAAGACCCTTTTATTGCTTATGGTTGGGGATTTGTGAGTGCATTAAACGCAATAAAAGCAACAGGCGGAAATGTGGATTTATATTTTTGCGACAGCAAAAACAAAGTGTTGTTTGAAGCCGAAGACACAAACTTCAAACCTTATGACTTCTTTCAATGTCCGCAAGCAATAACAAGTTACGCAATTAGAGAAACAATGGAATCCCCATCACTACACGACAGTACATTTTTTGCAACATTTAGAAACATGAATCCCGTAAGTGGCGAAAATGTAACATTCAAAGTTTGGGCTTATATAATCAAAGATTAATCAAATTAAAAAATATAAAATATGGCTTTAATAAATTATTCAAAGGAATTAATAGAGGCAGAATTAATAGAGCTGACGTAGCAGACTTTTTAATAAAACAAGCAGAAAAACAAACTGAATTAAAAAAGTAAATTGCGATATCTGAAAAATAGAATAAAGGCCGAACCGCTAACAGCACCTACAAAAAATTAGCGATTCAGTGCTTCGAATGACAGTTTTGTGGTAGCGCAAACATTCGTTCTTCGTATGAAGTTTAGTGGTGAAAATCGCCAACTTCTTTTAGCTGCGGAACGTTAGCAGTAATTGTAACGAAGCCGTAAAGACTAACCTTGATTACAAAAACAGACTTTTAAAAAAAACTATTATTTTAAAAAACGACTCAAAAAAGTAATTAAAACCAATGAAAAAATAATAATTTTAAAATATCATACAAATATTAAAGAAAAGAAATGATAAATAAACATATAGAAAAACTAAAAAAACGATTGAGCCTTTAAGATCAGAAATGATCAATCATAAAGTATATTCAAAAATTAAAGACTAAGACGACTTAAAGATTTTTATGGAATATAACATTTACGCTGTTTGGGACTTTATATCTTTGCTTAAAACCTTGCAAAACAACTTGACATGCTCATCAGTGCCTTGTTTTCATAAAGGTTCTGCAGACACGAGACACCTAATTAATGAAATTGCTGTTGGCAAAGAGTCATATGTGGACTTGGAAGGCAAACGAAAAAGCCATTTTGAATTATACTTAGATGCGGTGAAACAGTTTGCTGCTGACATATCAAAAATTAAATTATTTATTACAGCGTTAATAAAAGATTCTGACTTCAATGCAGCTTTTGTTCATTCTCAAACGCCAAAAGAGGCATCCGAATTTATTGACTTCACATTTAAAATCATTAGCAGTAATAAAGCTTATTTGTCAAATGAATAAAAAAGCAGGTATCATAGGGTCTGGTATTGGTGGGTTAGCGCTTTCTATTCGCTTGGCAAAAGCAGGCTATGATGTTACTGTGTTTGAAAAAAACAGCTACCCCGGGGGTAAATTAAGTGAACTGCACCTAAATCAATATCGGTTTGACAAAGGGCCTTCCCTACTTACTATGCCCACCCTAATAGACGAACTCACTGAATTAGTAGGCTATAACCTACCTTTCGAATACCACAAATTAGATTATATAACTCACTATTTCTATCCTGATGGCACCCAATTGCAGGCCTCTTCAGATAAAACAAGGTTTGCAGAAGAAATTCATACAAAACTTAAAGAGAAGAAAGAAACGGTAATAAACTATTTGAAACAAAACGAGTTTTATTTTAATACAACGGAAGAGTTATTTTTAAAGCAATCTTTACATCAGCTTAAAAATTTTCTTACCATGAAGATGTTAAAAGGAATTATCTACTCTCCTTTTTTAGGTTTATTCAATACTATGCATAAACAAAACACCGCTACATTTTCCAATCCTAAAACAACGCAGTTATTTAATCGGTATGCTACGTATAATGGTTCTAATCCATATAAAGCACCTGCTTTGATGAATATGATTTCGCATTTAGAATTTAATCTTGGGGCTTACATACCTGCAAAAGGCATGCATCAAATCACGGAGCACCTCGTTGCACTAGCAATAGCCTCTGGTGTGAATATTCACTATGATGAACACGTAAAGCACTTGCAACTTAGTTCAAGTAATCGTATTGAAGGCTTAATAAGCAATGGTAAAAACTATTCGTTTGATATTATAGCCAGTGATATTGATATACACGCTTTATATAACCAACTACTACCCTTACATTTTAAACCAAAAAGATTACTGAAACAAGAGAAATCAACCAGTGCCTATGTTTTTTATTGGGGAATTAATAAAGAATTTAAAGAGCTTGGGCTTCATAATATTTTATTTAGCGATGATTATAAAAATGAGTTTGACCATCTCTTCACCAAGTCATACCCATGCCATGACCCTACTATTTATATCAATATATCGTCAAAATACTGCAAAAAAGATGCTCCAGTAGGCTCTGAAAATTGGTTTGTGATGATTAATGTGCCACATAACAAACAGCCCACCATAGAATATGCCCAAGACCTGCGAAAAAATGTGATCTCAAAAATCAATAGTATGTTAAAAACAAATATTGAAGGTCACATAGAGGAAGAAGCTATCCTCGATCCAATTCTTATAGAACGTCAAACTTCTTCCTTCGGGGGATCGATTTATGGTAACTCCAGTAACAATAAATTTGCTGCCTTTTTAAGACATGCCAATTATTCATCAAAAATAAAAGGGCTCTACCTCGTAGGAGGAAGTGTGCACCCAGGCGGAGGTATACCACTCTGTTTATGGAGTGCTAAAATAGCCAATCAGCTTATAATATACCGCGAAAAAAAATGAAGGATATACTTAAAAAATATCTGCTCTATTTTCTTGTCCTAGTCTATGTATCTGGGTCTATTGGCTTTGCTTTATCTCCTGAATTTTTCGGTCCTTTTACGCCATATACCTTATTATTAACCTGCTTAGTTTTTCTGTATTATCAACCGTTAGAAAACAAAAAAATTATTTACGCCTTTTTCATCATCGCCATTTTAGGCTTCCTAATAGAGGTGTTAGGAGTTAAAACCAGACTAATTTTTGGAGCCTATAATTATGGAAATGGATTGGGTTTTAAAATATTCAATGTACCCTTAATTATCTCGCTCAATTGGGCCATATTAATAAGTGCCAGTATCATTACCATAAGTAGATTTTTAACGAATAAACATTTGGTGTTAGGTTGTTCAGCCATCTTGATTACCGGCATAGACTTTATTATTGAGCAGGTTGCTTTTAAGCTAGATTTTTGGAAATTTGAGGAAGGCCTTGCCGGATTGCATAACTATGTAGGCTGGACAATAGTGGGTTATGTTTTACCCTATTTTTTCTATTCAGATTTAGTGAAAGGAAACAAAACAATTGCCCTGGCTATCCTTCTCTTACAGATGCTTTTCTTTACTACAAACTATATATTCTTGTAACATGGAGTCCATCATCACTTTAGCCATACTGTTGCTTTTACATTGTAAGATTCACCTTTTGAAATTCGCTACCCTATAATGACTCAAGATACAACGCAAACTTATGATTATATTATAGCAGGAATGGGCGCTGCAGGTCTTTCTCTTGCGATGCGTTTAAAAACTTCTAATATTCCTTTTAATAAAATATTATTGATAGATAAAGATTTGAAAAATAAGAATGATCGAACATGGTGTTTTTGGACAAAAGATGCGGATGCCTGGTATCATTCCATCGTATATAGAAAATGGAGCCAATTTGAATTTATAAGTCAAGACTTTAGAAAGGTATTTGAATTAAACCCCTATTCCTACTTCATGATTAGAGGCATAGATTTCTATTCCTACTGTATAGAAGAATTAAAAGAAGATATTAGATTCGATATTAGAACCGAAGAAATTCGTGGCCTCTCAAGCGAGCATAATTTGGGTGTATTGCAAACGATAAACAGCACCTATCAAGCTAAGTACTTATTTAATAGTGCTTTTAGGAATAATTTAATCCATAAAAATGACATCAATTATGTACAACATTTTAAAGGATGGGTAATAGAAACAACGGATAATTTTTTTGATGTTAATCTTCCTGTATTTATGGATTTTAGGACCTCACAATACCAAGATTGTCGGTTTTACTACCTCATACCATTGGGACCAAATAGAGCCTTGGTAGAATATACCGGATTCTCTCCCAATGCATTGCCTAGCGAGGAGTATGATAAGAAGCTTCACCATTATATCGAAAATATGCTAAATATAAAAGACTATAACATAGTAGAACGAGAATATGGCGAAATTCCGATGATGGAAAGTGACTATGTCAATCCTTACGGCCCTCAAGTCATTAATATAGGTACTGCAGGTGGAAGTAGCAAAGCTAGCACAGGTTACACATTTTATTTTATTCAAAAGAATACGAACTCCATTATAGACAAGCTAGAAAAAAATGAAAGATTGGTTGATTTAAAACGGTCTAAGAAATATAAATTATACGATTCTGTTATTTTAGATGTCATCAATAAAAATAGCGTACCTGCGGATAAAATATTTACTTCACTATTCAAGAAAAATAATATTGCAGATATTCTCACTTTTTTAAACGAAGAAAGTTCTATATGGAAAGACCTTGGTATAATGAATTCTGTTCCGCTTCTAGCCTTTGTGAAATCCACTATTGTAAAAATTAAGCATTTATATGCCTAATAAATTGAAATGTAGCTGCCTTATATGCAACAGTGAGAGCAATGATTTTTATATATCTACTCGCGCACTAATGCATAAACCAAATACAGAAGAATATAGATTCCATAAGTGCAACATGTGCCAAGCTGTATGGCTCACCAATCCTGTTTCCAAAGAAGATTTAGACAATTATTATACCGATAACTATTTACCTTATCAGGGGTCTGCCGTATGGGGTAAGTATCGTTCATTCGTGGAGCGAAGCCAAGTGCAGCTAGATAAAAGACGCGTAAATTTTGTTAGTAAATGGCTAAATCAAAAAGATGAACAAACACATATGCTAGATGTAGGGTGCGGAAATCCTAGTTTCTTAGATTTAGTTTCAAAGAAATTGAACATTACCTGCACAGGCATAGACTTCTCTGATTTGGGATGGCGCGATAAAACATACAACCATTTAAATCTTCGGAAAGTATCTATGGAGGATTTTCAACCAACGGAGCTATATGGTGTGATTACGCTGTGGCACTACCTCGAGCACGATTATCATCCTCAAGCAACCATAGAAAAGCTTTACAACTGCCTCAAGCCTGGCGGAAAATTAATTATAGAGGTGCCAGATTATAAAAGCATGACGGCTAAATTACAGAAATCCTATTGGCAAGGATGGCATAGCCCCAGGCATTTAACCTTATTTTCCGCAGTTAGTTTTAGGGAAATATTTCAGCAACCTAAATGGAAAATATTGAAGCACCAGCGTTATGGAACTATGGACGCTTTCACATTGTGGTGGCTTGGTATCCTGGAGAAAAAGGGAATAAACTGGGCTGGAAATATGGAACCTAAATTTTGGCCGCTAGTATTTCTAAAAATACTCACTATGCCTATTTTTATTTTTGAAAAATACCTGCCTTTTGGTATTCAAACGCTCGTAGTAGAAAAGAAAATATAAGAAATGTATGAATCAAATAACGACATGTAGCTTTTTTAACCTTCAAGGTAATACTAACAAATTATGGGCATTTACCCAAATGCAACTAGGTCATAAGCATTTAAAGAATTTAGACGGCTTAGTATTTTATAAATTATTAGGTACAGGCGCAGAGAACGGCTTTAGTATCAAACCTAATTTTGGAACATATGCCTTATTAGGGGTATGGGAGTCAGAAGATAAGGCGCAGCATTTTTTCACGAGCAATACATTTTTTAAAAACTATCAATCTAGATGTTCAGAATCTATGACTGTATTTTTAAAATCAGCAGAAGTTCATGGTCAATGGGATGGTAAACAACCTTTTGTTTCTGGTGCAAAATTAAACACCCTCAAGCCAATCTTAGTGTTAACAAGAGCGAGCATTCGTTTGTCTAAATTAATTTCATTCTGGCGAAGGGTAGGCCCTGTAAGCCTTAGTTTAGAAAAATATACAGGATTAGCTTTTTCGATTGGTATAGGCGAATGGCCACTCATACAACAGGCTACGATTAGTTTATGGAAAACCCAGGCCGAAATGCTAGATTATGCCTATAAAAATCAAAAACATAAGGAGGTCGTTATGTTAACCAGAAAACTCAATTGGTATAAAGAAGAAATGTTTGCTCGCTTTGTACCATATAAATTTGAAGGAGCATGGAAAGGCGAAAATTTAAACAAATGGCTTAGTGTGAATAGCTAAGCGTTCCACTATTCGCTGTTGCGCTTATTCAAATCACTGGTTATCTTTCGGAAGGTTATTACTTAAGACTTGGATTCAAAAAACAGGCAAAAACGCAATGAGAAAAAGCTGATGATGAAAATAATGATATTTGAACATTGATGAAGGTAGAGAAAAAAATGACTTGATAAATAGTCTCATAGAAAGAATTTAATTACAATAATTAATTGAAATTGATGAAATACCTCCTAATTTTACTAACACTTAGCTTATCCACTAAGACAAACATGAAAGAGATTTATACATTTACAACTCAAACGAAAGTCAATGAATGGCGTATTGTCAACGATGGTGTGATGGGTGGTATATCAAAAAGTTCTTTGGTGCTTACCGATGCTGGACATGGACAATTTTCGGGTCACGTTTCATTGGCGAACAACGGAGGATTTGCCTCGATACAATTGAACACAACAATAAAACTAGCGGAAGAAAAGAAGTTTATTGTTTTGCGTGTAAAAGGAGATGGCAAGGCCTATGAATTTCGGTTGAAGGGCGAAATTTCACAGTCTGAGTCTTACGTGCACCAATTTACTACTACAGGAGAATGGAAAAATATCAAGTTACGAATAAGCGAATTTTACCCTCAGTTTCGAGGGCGCAAATTGAACATCCCGAATTTCAATTTTAAAAGCGTTGAACAAGTGAGTTTTTTGATTGCCAACAAGCAAGAAGAAGATTTCGAATTGTTGATTGATTGGATAGGTTTGGAGTAAATTTAATCGAAATTAGCCCCTATACTCTCCAACACAACAAAACAGCAGTCTTTTATTTCTTGCTCAGTTATTATGAGCGGTGGCGCAATGCGCATAGCACTGTCGTTAAAGAGAAACCAATCGGTGATAACACCTCGTTCAATACAGGCATCAATTATTTTTTTGTTGCTTTCAAAAGAATCAAACTGCACCGCCATTAATAAGCCTTTGCCCCTCACCTCTTTAATGCGTGGGTGCTTCAGTAATAGTTTGAATAACTTTTCCTTTTCAGCCACCTGTTGTAGTATGTTTTCTTCCAATATAACTTTTAATGTGGCATAGCCTGAAGCACAACAAACAGGATGACCGCCAAAGGTGGTGATGTGACCCAACATTGGATTTTCTGTTAGTGTATTCATTATCTCTTTTGACGAAATAAAGGCTCCTATCGGCATTCCTCCCCCCATTGCTTTTGCGAGACAAAGTATATCGGGAACAAAATCGTATTGCTGAAAAGCAAATAGTGTTCCTGTGCGGCCAAAACCGCATTGAATTTCATCGGCCACCAATAGAGTTGCTGTTTCATTACAACGTTGGCGGAGCTTTTTTAAATAATCCTTTTCAGGAAGTATTACCCCCGCTTCGCCTTGTATAGGCTCCACAAAAACGGCTGCAGTGTTACTTGTTATAAAACTTAATTGTTGCTCATTATTGAATTCAATTGTTCGCATATCGGGCAATAATGGACGATAGGCATTTTTAAATATTTCGTTTCCCATTATGCTCAAGGCGCCTTGTGTGCTCCCGTGATAACCATTGGCAAAAGAAATAATTTCACTTCTTCCTGTAAATCTCTTTGCCAATTTCATTGCACCGTCAATGGCTTCGGCACCTGAGCTTACAAAATAAGTACAACTTAAGTGGGCCGGCAAATGTAGCGCGAGCAAACTTGCCAATTTAACTTGTGGCGATTGAATGTACTCACCGTAAACCATCAGGTGCATATATTTATCGAGCTGATTCTTTATTGCCTCCAACACTTTTGGATGACGATGCCCAAGGTTACTTACAGAAATACCAGAAATAAGATCGGCATACTTTTTACCATTTGTATCGTATAAGTAGATTCCTTCTGCTTTTTCAATTTCAATCATCAAAGGAAATGTTGTTGTTTGCGCTAAATGAGAAAGAAACAATTGGCGTTGTGTTAACATATCAATTGGACTTTACCTTTCTAATCATTCGAAAGAATAAATTTGGAAAAAAGCGTTTAAGGCGTACCGCATTTAGTTCTGCTCCGCCAATAAATACTTCATACTTGCTTTTTGAAATGGCATAGAGTATTTGTATAGCACAGTCTTCGGCCGACATTGCTTTTTCATGCGAAGCTTCCATTTCATTTAGCTTTTCGCCATTTTCAGTAATGGCATTAATTGAAACATTTGTTTTTATTTTACCCGGACAAACCATTAACACCTGAATATTGTTATCGTACACTTCCATCCGTAGCGATTCGAAAAAACCGTGCAAGGCGTGTTTTGCTGCCGAGTAGGCCGAACGCAAATGAAATCCGAATTTGCCAGCAACGCTGCTTATTACAACAATATGCCCTGCATTCTGTTTTATAAACTGTGGCAATACACTTTTAGTTAAAGCAACATAAGAAAAATAATTTACTTCCATTAATTTTCTATCCAGCTCAATAGGCGTATCTTTTGTTAAGGAACGTTGACTAATGCCGCCATTGTTTACCAACAAATCAATGCTCCCAAAATAGCTCATTACTTGTTGTGTGAACATATCTACTTTACTTGTATCTTCTAAATCAAATGGAAGCAGTAAAATATCGGGCGAACCTGCACAGCCATTTTTAACACGCTGCAATTCATTTTCTCTGCGAGCTGATAATACTAATTTTGCTCCTTGTTTTGCAAAAGCATAAGCCAATGCCTCACCAATTCCTGAAGAAGCACCCGTTATCCAAACAACCTTAGCAGTAAAACTCATATTATTCTGTGGTTAATACCACCAATTTTCCAGATGCTATTGTGTGCGAATTAGTTAACAAAGAATAAAAATATATTCCTTGTGAAAGTTCATTTTCATTTATATTCACAAGTAATTTACCATCAAATTCTTGCATATAATAATTTATCTGTGATGTTACATTTTGTCCTGAAATAGAGTAAACAACAAATTGTAATTTTTCATTTACTGCAGTAAAATAGGGTACATTCGACTGAATTTTTGTTTGTTGGTAAAATGGATTGGGGTAAACTGAATTGTCGGCAGCCATCATTGCCTCTTCTTGTTGGAACAAAAACACAATGGGATTCGGACTGCTAGCAAAAAGGCTATCACTTTTAAGAAAGAGAATATTTTCCAAACCGGTGGCATAGGAAGTACTTGTACCGATTTGTGCAAAACCACCATCAAGACAATGCACAAAGGCATTCGATTTATCGACTCCCAAATTTCCGTGTGTATTGGCAAAAGCAAAGTATCCATTTTTATCAATCTCATAAATAGCAAAATCATAATTATTAAATGATGTTTCGCCTGCCGTTACATAGCAACTGTCAAAATCGGGACGCTGCCACAAATCGTTCATAATATCATCTGCAAAAGCTTGTCCTGGGTACTCCATCCATTGTTGATTCATATTTATATATAACTTCCACAAAATACCGCTGAAATCCGATGCGCCCAAATAACCATTAGAATATCCGGCAATAGCAAAGGCTGAATCGTTTGAAAAAATTATACAGCGACCAAAATCCTCATCTGCCGTACCAAAATGTTTGCTCATTATGGTGTCGCCATTATTCTTTAAGTGAATAATGTAAACATCGTGCATAGATGAACCAAAACTATTGGTATAACCACATATGGCATAGGTAGAATCAAAACGCGATTGCACAACCGACCTTCCAACATCGTCACCCGTTCCACCCATCGTTTTTGTCCACAAAGTATCACCCACTGCATTTGTTTTTACAATGTATACATCGGTATTTCCTTTTCCGTAACTTAAAGTACTCCCTGTAAGAATATAGCCTCCATCACTTGTTGTATCAATCGAATATCCAAACTCCCAGTCGCTGCCACCGTATGTTTTTTCCCACAACTTTGTTCCAATGGAGTCAACTTTCATTAAATAAAAGTCATAGCCACCATTTCCCATACTGTTGGTATAACCGGCAACAACAAAACCACTATCTCGCGTAGCTTTTAAGGAATAACCCCATTCCACATTATTGTTACCGTATACGTGATGCCATTTAAAGTTTCCGTACTTGTCGACACGTAACAAATAAATATCGGAACTGCCTGAAAAACTGGACGATGTACCTAACAACAAATAGCCAGAGTCTGGTAACTGGACCACATCCATACCATAATCGTATGAAGTGCCACCATATATTTTACGAAACTTTTGATCTTGTGCCGAAGCAGTATAAACGAATAAAACACCAAGTACAAAAAGTAGTTTTTTCATTAGTGATTTATTTTATAAAATAGCTTTTCTAATTTTCACTAATTTAACCAATAATTCTTCCAACAAATCAAGTCGTAACATATTTGCTCCATCAGATTTTGCTTCGGCAGGTTTAGGATGTGTTTCAATAAAAATTCCGTCAACTCCAACAGCAATTCCAGCTTTAGCAATGGCGCTAATTAACTGAGGTTTTCCACCTGTAACGCCAGTCGACTGGTTAGGCTGTTGTAATGAATGAGTAACATCCAACACAACAGGAACCTTGTTTAACTGCATTTCGGCTATTCCTCTATAATCTACAATCATATCGTGATAGCCAAACATTGAGCCTCTTTCGGTAAGCATAATATTTTCATTACCCGATTGGCGTATTTTATCAACTGCAAACTTCATTGCCTCTGGCGAAAGAAATTGCCCTTTTTTTACGTTCACACATTTTCCTGTTTTTGCCGCAGCAATCAGCAATTCAGTTTGACGGCAAAGAAAGGCTGGTATTTGTAATACGTCTACATATTTTGCAGATAGAGCTGCCTCTTCTTCTGTATGTATATCGGTAAGCGTTGGTAAGGATAGCTCCTTCCCTACTTTTTGTATAATTGCCAAGGCTTTTTCATCGCCAATACCGGTATAAGAATCTAATCGAGAGCGATTTGCTTTGCGATACGATGCTTTAAAAATAAAGGGAATCTCTAATTTATCGGTTATCTCCTTTACTTTTTTAGCAATTTCAAAAACCATTTCTTCACTCTCCACAACACAGGGTCCGGCTATGAGAAAAAAGTTATTACTCTTTAAATGATTGATATGTGGTATGTTGTTGAGCATATAGAATTAAAAATATTTTTTCAATGAAAAGTACAATCCTTGTCCTGTTGTTTTTTTAGGAACAATATAACCTTCGATGTTTCTGCTACCTGCCGCTAAAATAAAGCCCTTCCCCATATCGGTTTGAAACGCCAAGCCGCTGCTTAAATTACCATATCCACCATAAGAACATAAAGGAATAATAACAAATTTGTTGCTAACAAAATATTTAGCAGTGAGATATACCATCGGTTTAAAATTTGCTTGTATTCGAGTAATTAAACCAGCAGTAAGTTGTAATTTATTTTCTTGTATTATGTAAGTATAATTAAAAGTAAAGGTAGTGGGCAAAGTATACGAATAGCCTTTGTTTCCGTGAATAGCAACATTGTCAACTATGCTATCTTTTGAGATTGCCGATAATACAGAATCTTTAATTGTAAGTAATTTATCAACTTCCAAGCCATCGAATGTAAAATTTGAATCAATTAAATAAATAGGGGATTTTTCATTGAAAGAAATAAAACCTAAATTCTGAATACTGACAGAAAGTTCACTTTTGTTTTCAAAAACGGAATGGAAAAAAAAGTCGGTACAAAAACCACTACCGCTTCTTGAACCAAATTCACCTTTGCCTGTATCACTTTGGGCAAGTTGTCCGGCAAAATCAAGAGTTATATAATCTCCATTTTGTTCAGTAAAAAAATTTGCTTTTGAAATGATAGTAGTAAAATTTTTCTGACCATTCAAATAGGATAAGCCTAAACCGTATTCGGTAAAAGCACTATCATTTTTTACTGTTTTTGTAAAACCAAATTGTACTTGTTGGTAGGCTACATAGCTTGCCGAAAATCCTCCTAAACTGAGCGACTTCCCGCCATAGGGTTCATTGCCGTAAACCAACACATTAAACAAATCTTTTGAAAACCGCATATCTAAATGCTTGCAATTGTTTAACGAAACAAAATAAGCGTATCCAGTTTGATTAAAAACTGTATCGATTTTTTGAGAAAAAGACACCCCTGCATTAACATCAAATCCCACACGATTTATGTTCTTTAGTTTTTTTCCAACCAAGGCTTTATCCTCATTACTTATAAAACCTCCCAAGTATACTTTTTTATAGAAACTATTATTTAAAGCATTTGAATTTACAGCGTAATTACTAAAAAATGTAGCGGAAAATCGGCTACTATCAAGTGCTGAATGAAAAATTGATATTTCCTGTGCAACTACACAATTACTTAAAAATAAAACAAATAATAACGTTATCTTTTTCACAAAATTACTTTGGTTGTATATTGTAATTAAAGTTCGCAATCAATTTTAAATCCATTGAGTAATCGCTATATATTTTAACATACCGTGGGTTTGAAACCGTATTAAAAATAGTTTTTATACAAATCTTCTTTGTAACAAATAACTTATCCACTTTCACTTTGTTAAGCGGAATAACAAGTTTAGATGATTTTTTTGCCGTAACGATCAAATTATCGTCAACAGGTGCGGCCTCGATCAAGCTTGATATAAGGAGAGAGTCGTAAATGCTTCCTTTATCATTCAAAAGATATAATTGAATACTTGCCTCAAGTGGAAATCCATTGTCTACTTTTAAGGTAAGCGATCCTGAGTTAATGCAATTATGTTCTGTTTGTTCTGTTAAACTAACTTCAACGGTATCTATCAGCCTAAGTTTAGTGGCAAAAAAGGAAAGTGGCATTTCAACTTCTAAGCTTGCATCAATTAATTTATCTGTAAACACAAAATCATTTCCATTGGAAATATTTCCATTCGGGTTAATTGACACATCAATGTTATAGCTCATTTTATCAGGTAAATTTTCCAACAATGCTTTTATATTTGAGTTGTTGGAATTCATCACATTGTAATAAAACGAAGGTGTATATGGCGACTCCAATGCTCGGTTAACGTTTATGGGTGCACCAATAATATTGTTTACCAAGGAAACAGAAGTATTGGTGCGTGAATTAAAAGACGTTAAACTGTTTATATATGCCGTTGCATCAACCCCAATACCGTTGGTTAACTTTAGCGTTACGGTAGTATTTTCAAGACCTATAACTCCTGCCTTTATTCGGTTAAACAAATCGAAATTGGATGTACTTGCTACACTTGAATTTTGTGTACCAAAGTACCCTTTTGCGTAAGAAGGCACAATGGCAGAAAAAGTAAGGAAAACTTCAATACTATCGGCAGGGGTTATGATTACGGTATTTCCATTTGGGTTAATACCAACCTGCACGCTTGTGGTAAATGCATTTACAGTATTGTGGTATTGACCTGTTAAATCAAAGTCGTAGCCGGAAATATCAAAACTGCCCTTATAAACACCGTCATTTGCGCCATCGGAAGCGGGCACATTGGTAGAAAAAGTAAATGCAATACCGTCTTTGGATGCAGATGGAATAGAATAGGTAAAATCGGTTTTCTCTTCCACTTTGCTTTTTATAAGAAAAGTAAGTGTACCCGATTTAATGGACAATTTATTTAGCGCAGCGCCCTTAGCAGCATATTTGGTATCGCTTGTACTGTTGAACAACTGAAAACCGGGTGTGGCATTAATTGAACCAAAAGGTATTTTAAACGAACTTCGAACCGTGGTATCGGGAACATCAAGTAAGCTATCTACATTAAAGTTATAAAATCGGTTGCTATATACCAACTTCAATGAATTATCAGCATTTTCTTGAATCAATGAATCGGCAAGTAGGTTATTTATATTAAGGGTGGTTTTAAAAACAGGTGTGAGTGCATCAATATCCCAATTGGTTTCATCCAAGTTTTTTTTACACGATGTAAAAACAAAACCTAGCAATAGCGGCAAAACAACACTTCTTTTTATTTTCATCATAGTTTATGATAGCTTAAAACAAATATACGCATTATAATTGGTGTTCATTCTGTTTCAAATGTGTGAAAAACTATATTGAAAATTAAATGAAACTTACACAATATATGAAGTGTGCAGCACATACAATACATTCCTAATTGGCACATTAGACAAAATTTTACTTACCGGTCTTGATGAACGAATTCTCATCCTTATCGTAAAAGAAGCTAAGCGATTTGTTTTTTTCTATAAACTTTTTAAGTTCAGCTGAGGAGGTGAATTTTTCATCAATATTCTCGGTTACTGGAAGTAGTTTTATAAAACTAGCCCCACTTTGCATATCAATTTTATATAAATAATACATTTTTGTTGTACTTCCTTCAGCCATTTCCCAAATATTAAAAAAGTTCTCCCCTAGTACTTCCGATATAAATCCACCATAGTTGCTTACATCGCCACTTGAAATGGCTTTCTTTTCAATTTTATAATTGTAGTCATCCACCTTGGATACCGTATATGTATAATCCGTTGGGTTACGAGCTTCCCATTTTCCAATAAGTGAAGGAATTACTTTAACAGTTGGTTTATCATCAATCGCTATTTCTGTTCCGAGTGGACAACCGATAAACAATACAGAGGATGACACAAACAAAAAAACACTTGCTATTTTTTTCATAATTAATGTTTTTAAGAATTTTGACAAAAATAGTATAAAAAAAGAGGGTATCAGCCTATATTTCTTAAATTTGCATTACCAAAGCAGCTAATTAAAAAACAATGGAATCGATAATTACCTTAAAGGATATAGCCCGAAGTTATACTATTGGTTCAGAAATTGTAAATGCATTGTGTTCTATTACCCTGGAAATTAACAAAAACGAGTATGTTGCCTTAATGGGGCCATCCGGGTCTGGAAAATCAACATTAATGAATATTCTGGGTTGCTTGGACACTCCATCGAGTGGCACTTATGTGTTGAATAACAAAGATGTAAGTCGATTATGTGACAATGAATTAGCTGAGATTCGCAACAAAGAAATTGGCTTTGTATTTCAAACATTTAATTTATTACCCAAATCGACTGCTTTAGAAAACGTTGCACTGCCATTGATATATGCAGGAATGAATAAAATTGAGAGGGACGAAAGAGCCTTAAAAGTATTATTCGATGTTGGCCTAAGCAACCGTGTGGATCACAAACCGAATGAGCTATCAGGTGGTCAACGCCAAAGAGTTGCTGTAGCAAGAGCATTGGTAAACAATCCTTCTATTATATTAGCAGATGAGCCGACAGGGAACCTAGATTCAAAAACATCAACTGAAATAATGGGATTATTTGAAGAAATTCACGAAAAAGGGAACACCATTATTGTAGTTACACACGAAGAGGATATTGCAATGCACGCACATAGAATAATACGATTAAAGGATGGCTATGTGGAAAGTGACAAGGAAAACAAGAACATTCGAAGAGTAAGAGCAATCGCGTAAAAAAGTATGGCTTTAAAAATTTATACAAAAACAGGCGACAAGGGACAAACTTCATTGATTGGAGGTACACGTGTTCCGAAAAGTCATGTCCGTATTGAATCGTACGGAACCGTAGATGAACTAAACTCCTGGATAGGACTAATAAGAGACCAAGCGATTAATAAAACATACGTAGAAACATTGTTAGAAGTTCAAGATAGGCTTTTTACAATAGGTTCTTCCTTGGCATCGGATCCTGAAAAGTCGAAAATGAAAATTCCCGATTTAAAGGAAGAAGATATAGTGCTACTGGAAAAGGAAATTGACAAAATGAATGACGTGTTACAGGAAATGAAGTCGTTTGTGCTACCGGGTGGCAACACAACGGTATCTTATTGCCATATTGCACGCTGTGTATGCCGAAGAGCTGAAAGAAATGTCATTTTACTCTCAGAAAGCAGCTTTGTTGCTGATTTAGTGATAAAGTACCTGAACCGCCTTTCTGATTATTTGTTTGTACTATCGCGCAAACTGAGCCAGGATTTATCGGCCCAAGAAATACCTTGGAAAGCTAGAATGTAGTGTTCATAAAATTAGCTTTGAAATATCGATTAAATTTTTACTTTTGCAAAAAAAATTGAAGGAAGAGATGCCAGTAGGATGTGTAGATTACAATTTCAAATTTAAAAATTAAAAAATTATTACTAATGTATTGGACACTAGAACTTGCATCGAACCTTGAAGATGCCCCTTGGCCGGCAACGAAAGATGAATTAATTGATTTTGGAATGCGTTCGGGTGCCCCGCTTGAGGTTATTGAAAACTTACAAGAAATTGAAGATGAGGGTGAAATATACGACAGAATTGAAGATATTTGGCCTGATTATCCATCTAAAGAAGACTTTTTCTTTAACGAAGACGAGTACTAAACTTAGGTTCAAAAAACTAAAAGGGCGCAAAACTATGGTTTTTCGCCCTTTTTTAAAGTAAACAATGTTTATTACCCTAACTCCTCGATACAAACATTTATCATTGATAATTTATGGTCGTTTTTCTGCACTCTTATCTATTTTCTCAAACAATAATCTATAGCCAACTCCTTTTTCATTGAGTCGTTCAATTTTACCGTTCAACTGATCACTTAGAATTTTTATTAACTCCAATCCAAATGTTGCAGATTCGTCATTTTCGGATGGAATATACCCTACTCCATTATCACTTGCAATTAACTCGAATTGAGTATCATTGACTTTATTTATATGTACTTTAATAATACCGATAGAATTTTCTATAAAAGCATATTTTAATGAGTTTGAAACAATTTCAGTTACAATGAGTCCAATAGGAATAATTGAATCTATTCCAAAACTCTGCACATTTGTTTTAATTTCAAAACTAATAGTATTATTAATGGTATATGATGATTTCAAAAAGTTGGTAAGCCTTGTGAGGTAGTCCTTTAAATCCAACTTTGTGAAATCTTTTGATTCGTATAATTTTTCGTGAATCAAGGACATTGTTATTATCCTATTTTTACATTCATTAAATATTTCAAGTATTTTTGGGTCACTAATATAGGATGATTGTAAACTTATGAGACTATTAATAATTTGAAGGTTGTTCTTTACACGATGATGTATTTCTTGAAGCAATATTTCAATTTCTCTTTTCTGTTTTAGAATTTCATTTGTCCGCAGCAATACTTGGCTCTCAAGCCGTTCGAAATCCGACTTCATTCTGTGAGTATAATAATTATACACATAATATATTAATAGTAATACCAATAAAATAACAATACCATAAAACCACCACGTTTTCCAAAAAGGAGTTTGTATTGTAAACTTATACTCTACTGTTGAATAGTCACTAGAAGCTAAGATGTATGCTTTAACTTTAAATGTATAATCACCAGAAGCTAGATTTGTATAAGTGATACTTGTTTCATTACTATTATCTATCCATTCTGAATCAAACCCTTCTAATTTGCATAAATAACGAACTTTTTGTGGAACAGTATGGCAAATTCCAATATAATTGAAACTAAGGTAATTTTGATTGTATGGCAATGATAGATTTTCGGGTAAGCCAAACCAAAGAGTTTCTTTTGATGAGTATTGTGACCAATCCGTATCTTTAAAAAATAATTTAATTTCTGTAATTGCCAGGTGAATATTATCTTTTAAAGGATTTTCTTCCTTAGGACTATACTTTATTACCCCCGCTAATGTTCCAAAAAAAATATTTCCTACAGTATCCATAGAAACGGCCTTTGCATTGCACTCAATACCTTTAAACCCTTCGGCAGAAGAATAATTTTTCACCAAACCAATATTACCTTTTTCATCAAAAGAAATTTTATCAACACCTTTATTTCCCCCAACCCATAAATTGTTCTCCTTATCAACCACCATCAAATAAACAGTATTTGAAGCTAGCCCATCGTTTTGATCATATGATTTAAAATCTGTCTCATCAAATTTTACAATACACTTATCGGTCCCAAACCAAATTCTACCCATTTTGTCTTCTACGATAGAACCAATATATGTATTACAAAATGCTGTGCTAGAAGCAAATTCTGTAAATTTGCCATTACTATATTTTTGTACTCCAGCACCGGTTCCTATCCAAATATTTCCTTTTTTATCTTCTAACAAAGAATGAACATAATTATGAATTAATCCATTTTTATTGGTAAAATACTTAACTGTATTGTCTTTAAATTTTATTAATCCACCCCCAAATGTTCCAACCCATAAAAAACCTTTAGAATCTTTTAAAATAGCTTTTACAGTACCTTTAATTAACGAGGAATTAACTGCTTCAATTTTATTGTTTTTAAAATTACATAAACCATTGTTACAACCTATCCAAACAACCCCTTCCTTATCTTGATATAAGCTTTTTACATAATTGCTTAAGAGTCCATCTTCTATGGTATAATTCGTTGTTTTAACTCCATCGTAACAAAATATACCCCTACCGGGCACACTTGCCCAAATAGTACCGTTGTTAAGTGATAATACCGCAAAAACATTGTTATTTTTTAATCCTTCAACATTATCGTAATATGTAAATAACTCCGAATTATATTTTATTAAACCACCACCAATAGTTCCCAACCACAAATTGCCCATTTCATCTTTAAAAAATGTTGCAATAGCACTGCTCGACAAGCCATTTTCTCTATTAAATACTTTAATTTGATTCCCGTTCCATTTTATAACACCATAACCATTCATGCCTATCCATAAATTTTTGGTATTGTCTATTATCAAATCTGTAATCAATGCATTTTGTAATTCAGAATTTTTTTCAAAAGGAGTAACTATATACTTATAACCACTTTTAACTATAGAATATAAGCCCCGTCCCTTTGTTCCTATCCAATATTTTTCACCATCTTGCTTAATACACGAAATTGAAAAAATAGAATCTGACGTTTTTTGATTAATGTCTATTACTGTATGTCCATCGTATAAATACAAACTCATGTCAGTAATCATCCAAATGTTACCCAAATCATCTTTGTATAAACGTTGACAGTTTTTTCCGGCCAACTTTACATCTTTAAAAATGCTAATGCTACCAAAATTATCCATAATAGAAATCCCATTATCATGAGCGATATACATTTTGCCATCCTTGGAACTTACAATGGAATTAATTTTGTCAGACAACAAACCATTTTCTTTTGTATAGACCTTAAATTTGTTACCATTATATACTGAAATGCCTCCTAATAAGGTACCTATAAATATATTTCCATTTGGATCTTCCTCAATGCAACTTACTAATTTACTCGACAAACCATCTTTTTCTTCAAAACAAGTAAATTTTAATCCATCAAACATACATACACCACCACCGGCAGTACCTACCCACATATAGCCCCGTGAATCTTCTTTAATTGAAGTTACCTCTGATTGAGACAAGCCTTTATCAACTGAAAAAACTTCAAAATTGTACGTTTGTGCAATTACTTTATTATCAGACAATAGGAACAAAACAAAACATAAAGCGTAAAAAAAATGTAAAAAGTATCTCATACTAAATTCAAAAAAAAGTGTACCTCAAATTTAATATATTTACAATCAAATTAATAGACTATATCAGTGAATAAAAATACGACTTTTATTTTACTTTTTATAATTACCTTTCTCTCGAGAATTCCTTTTTTGGGAAATGGTTATGGAGTGGAAGAAGATTCCTGGGGAACAGCTGTTGCGGCTTACCACTATAATACCTCAGGAATATATGAAACATCGAGATTACCAGGACACCCTGTTCAAGATACACTTTATGCTTTAATATGGCATTGCGGCTCTTGGTGGTTTAACTTTTTAACTGCTTTATTAAGCTCATTTTCAGTGCTTTTTTTTGCATTATTTTTAAACAAAATTGGAGTAAAGCAATTTTTATTGGCAGCTTTTGCTTTTGCTTTTTGTCCTATAGTTTACATAAGCAGTTGTTATACCATAGATTATATGTGGGCTATGGCCTTTTTAATGGCAGCTTGTTATTTTAGTGTATCACAAAAACCAATTCTCTTTGCTTTGCTACTTGCCTTGGCAATAGGTTGTAGAGTAACTACCGGTGCTATGTTACTTCCACTTTTACTTTATTTATACGATTCAAAAAAAACAATTATTACAAATTGTGTCCAATTTGCTAAACCTGTATTTTTAACTCTCCTATTCTCATCTATTTTATACATTCCCATATTCAAAACATATGGATTGAACTTTATGGTATATTACGACCAGTTCCACCCTTCTATAGCAAAACTAATATACAAAGGAACTATTGGTGTATTTGGTTGTATAGGGACAGTAGGACTGCTTTTATCAATTATTTATACTTTTTTTACAAGAAAAAAACAAACGGCTTTTCAATTGTACAATAAACCATTGGGCAATTTACAAGTTATCGCTATAACTGTTTCTATTTTGTTATTCGTAATAAACTATTTACAACTACCTCAAAAATCTGCATACCTCATAACTGCCATCCCCTTTATTATTATGCTGTGTAGCTTTTATATGAATAAAAAAGTGTTTTCAGTTGTTTGCATCTCATTCATTGCTTCGTCCTTTATTTGCAGCATTAATTTAACAAATAAGTACCGTGGTGCTAACTATTCTTCGGTGGCTTCAAAACATACTCTTTCAGGACAAGAAATATTTTTCGACCCTCTATCAGGTCCTATTTTCTCAGATTACTCAAAAAGAAAAAATAAACTTGCATTTACAAATGAAGTGATCGCAAAAACAGTTTCTTTTTCTAAGAAAACAATAATTATTTCTGGATGGTGGTACAATCAATTGATAATTGAACAATTAAAACAACAGCAAAACCCACTTATTATTTACATTGATTATATTAATGAAGAATCCTTAATAAAATCTATTTCTGAAGGATGTAAAGTAGTATATTTGCCCGAACAAGAAATAAACAACGATGTAATGCACAACATTAAAAACACTACAAACTTTTCAACAGCGATGTTTAAGCAATAAGTTTTAAAATTTATCGTTGCTATCTAAAACATTTTGTTACTTTGTATTCGTGAAACAACATTTTCGTTTATTCTTAATTTTCTTTTTATTTTCCTTTATATGTTCAGCCCAAGTTGGCGGAAACAACACTTATGAATTTTTAAACTTAATTCCATCCGCTCGTATTGCAGCTATTGGAGGAAATGGGATTGCCATAAAAGATAACGACATCAATCTTGCTTTTCAGAATCCCTCCCTGTTTAATAGTAGTATGAATAATAATCTTGCTTTTAACTTTAGTGACTACCTTGCTGATATTAACTATGGCTCAGTTGGATTTTCTAAACACATTCATAAACTAGGAAGTTTTGGAGCTGGGATACAATACATTAATTATGGGAAATTTAAAGAAACTTCCTCTACTTCAGAAGATTTAGGCAACTTCTATGCATTGGAGTATGCATTGAATTTAGCTTTAGCAAAACAACTCGATTCTAATTTTTCAATAGGAGCAAATTTAAAAACTATCTATTCTCAATTATATGATTACAGGTCGGTTGGGAACGCTATTGACATTGCTGCTACATACTTAAACAAAAATAAAAATTTCACTGCTGCTTTGGTGATAAAAAACATTGGAATGCAGTTAAAGCCATATGCATATGGCAATAGAGAAAAATTACCTTTTGAAGTGCAAGCAGGTATTTCTAAAAAACCAAAACACGTGCCTTTTCGAATATCTCTCATTACCGAAAATTTAGAGCGTTGGAATTTATTGTATGAGGATACAATAACAGTTATAACAAATGACCCTTCGACACAGCAACCTAAAAAAGAAAAAAAACATATTGTAGATAATACGCTACGCCATATTGTTTTGGGAGGCGAATTTTTAATCACGAAAAACTTTAACCTTCGTTTAGGTTACAATTACCAACGAAGAAAAGAACTTCAAGTTGAATCCCGCCCCGGCATGGCAGGCTTTTCGTTGGGGGCAGGAGTTAAAATTTTAAAAATTAATATCAGCTATGCTTGGTCTTCCTACTCTATTGCGGGTGGATCACATACATTTTCCATCATAACTAACCTTTCCGATTTTACTTCAAAATAAAAAAAGTGAAACGCATAACCATTGCCATAGACGGTTATTCTTCTTGCGGCAAAAGCACCTTAGCAAAAGCATTAGCCATTAAATTACAATACTCCTTTATTGATACGGGTGCGATGTACCGGGCAGTAACGCTTTATTTATTTGAACATAAATTAATAGATACAGAAGGTGGTATAGACGAAAAAAATGCAATAAAAGCTCTTTCAAAAATATACCTATCTTTTATTTACAATCCTAGTTTAAAGTATGCTGAAACATATTTAAATGGTGAAAACGTTGAGAAAAAAATTCGCGACATAATAATCTCAAATAGTGTAAGCAAAGTAAGTGCAATAAAGGAAGTGAGAACAAAACTTGTTTCGCTGCAACAAAAAATGGGCAAAGAAAAAGGCGTTGTATTGGACGGTAGAGATATTGGCACAACCGTTTTTCCGGAGGCTGAACTAAAATTATTTATGACGGCCGATGAAAAAATCAGAATACAGAGAAGATTGGATGAATATACTTCAAAGGGAGAATATATAACAGAAGATGAAGTGCGCAAAAACATTTCTAAACGCGATTACGAAGACACACACCGAAAAGAAAGCCCTTTATTAAAAGCTAATGATGCAATTATACTTGACAATAGTGATTTAGACAAGCAGCAGCAATTGGATTATGTTATGCGCTTAATTAATGATCTTCAATTAATTAAATAATTGTAATTATGGATAAATATAATAAAAAAAGCCCCGCAAATTGCGAGGCTTAAGTATATCTTTGTTCTATTTAGTTGTGCGTGCTTTTGTGTAATTTCTCGTCAGAAACAGTAAGTTTCTTTCTCCCCTTTGCTCTTCTAGATGCCAATACCCTTCTACCATTAGCAGAAGCCATTCTTTCTCTGAAACCGTGTTTGTTTCTTCTTTTACGTTGCGATGGTTGGAATGTCCTTTTCATTGATACAATTTTTTTAAATCGGACTGCAAAGATATAAACTTTTTCAATATCAGGGCTTTTTTATAATTAATTCTTAATTATTCCAACAAAAACATTCACTTTCAAGCACTTATTAAAGTGTTGGATTACACTCAAATTCAATGCAAGCAATCAAATACACTTAATATTTACCCAATTTCGCATTTATAAAACAATAAACCCAACTGTGAGAAATCATATCTCCTTATTTTTATTCATTGGCTTCTTTAATATTTGTGTCAATGCTCAACCTTTCAGATATATACAAGGTGATGGTTCGGAAAGAGATTCAATTAAAAAATTGCAAATAAAAGGCTACCGTGAATACCAAGCTTCATATAGCACCCCAAATGAAAAGCAATTAAAAAGCATTGTTGAATATGATAAAAATGGAAATCAAATTCGACTTTGGATATTGGATATTACTTCAAAAAAAACAAAATCAATGGACTTATAAATACACCGGGAAAAATAAATTACTTGAATTTGCCTCCTATTTCCCCGATTCAAACACCTTTAATCAACGCTTTATTCATACATACGATAAAAATGAAAACGAAATTGAAATCCTGACAGAAAATTACAACAATGAGAAATTAAGCAGCACAAATAAAGTTGCTAATAGCTACGACCACAAAGGAAACTGTATTGACAGTAAAGAATTTAATGATAAGGGTATTATGTATAATCACAACCAATATGTATATGACCAATTTAATCATAAAATTGAAGAAATTACCTATTATGATAATGACAAAGTGAAGTATAGGAATAAAATAAACAATTACGGAGATGAAGACAAGATGCCGATTGGTTTTCCAAGAGGCGGCAGAGAGCGTTCACCTGAAGATGAAGATTTATTAAAAGAAACAACAACAAATAATTCTGAAGGAAACAGGGTAAACGAAGATGGATATGCTATACGTACCTTCAACAAAAAAAACATCCTCCTAAAATGGATAGAGAAAAATTATAAGATCCATTGGTTTGAATACACGTATTATTAGGAGTAAATTATACCGACTGACCCTATTTTCTTTAAACCAAAACAATAAGCGTACTTTTACAGCCTATCAATAATCGAGCTAGATGACCTTTAACGAACTAAACATAAACACCTCCTTACTGAATGCACTTACTGACTTAGGTTTTACAAGTCCGACAAGAATTCAACAAAAAGCATTTGCTCCCATACTTGCGGGAAAAAACATTTTGGGCATTGCACAAACAGGTACAGGAAAAACATACGCTTACCTCCTACCCTTGCTGCGCCAATGGCAGTTTGCTAAAAAAGTAAATCCCGAAATACTCATACTGGTCCCGACACGCGAACTAGTAGCACAGGTGGTAGAAGAAGTAGAAAAATTATGCACCTACACAAACATTAAAGTTACCGGTGCTTATGGAGGCACCAACATTAAAACACAAATGGCTGCCATCAATGCAGGTGTAGATGTTATAGTAGCAACACCGGGACGCTTGCTAGACTTAATACTGAACGGTACCGTTAAAACTAAAATGATTAAAAAATTGGTTATTGACGAAGTAGATGAAATGCTAAATCTTGGTTTCAGAACCCAACTTAAAAATATACTCGACATTTTACCCGAAAAGCGTCAAAATCTGATGTTTTCGGCAACAATAACCGAAGAGGTAGAAACCTTTATTGGAAATACTTTTATTGCCCCCGAAAAAATTGAGGCTGCTCCAACAGGTACCCCACTTAAAAACATTACACAAATTGCTTACAAGGTTCCGAATTTTAATACTAAAGTTAATTTTTTAGAACACCTCTTGGTAACCGATAAAAGCATGACTAAAGTATTGATATTTACGGGAAGCAAAAGTTTGGCAGACGAGATAAACAGTAAGATGGAAATCAAATTTCCCGATCAACTAGCGGTTATACATTCCAATAAATCACAAAACTTGCGTTTTAAAACAGTGGAGCAATTTGAAAGTGGTGCCAGTAGTATATTAATTGCTACCGACATTATTGCTCGCGGATTAGATGTTACTGCTGTATCGCATGTAATAAATATGGATGTACCTGCTGTTGCCGAAAACTATATGCACCGCATTGGTAGAACCGGAAGAGCAGATAAAAAAGGTATTGCCATCACTTTTATTACTGAAGCCGACAAAGAAAACAAAGCCAAAGTAGAAGCCCTTATGGGTAAAAAAATATCGATGAAGAAAATGCCTGTTGAAGTAGACGTTTCTAACATTTTAACCTTTGATGAGCAGCCAAAGGTGAATATGAAAACCATTGAAATAAAACGGCCAAAGGTGATTGCAAAAGGAACATCGCATCACGAAAAAATTGATAAAAACAAAAAAGTAAACAAGAAGGTTTCACGAGCTGATGCGAAGAAAATTAAGTACGGAAAGAGTTATAGGAAGGAATATAGGAATTAGAGTTGCACTATTATCAGCCTGTACATTAAATAAAATTATGATCAGAAATTAAACTACAATGAAAAACAAACTCTTAATCGCCCTCGCAATTATACTCAGTAATAATTTGTACGCGCAAACAGAAAAAAAAGCAATCGGAGTAAATAAGCAGTATTCGGCAAATGATACTATAAGGACTTTTAGCATTGAAAAACAGAACAAAGACAAGTGTATTGAAAAGCTGATAGAAGTATGGGGAAAGCCCAGCAAGAAAACTTCAGGAAGCATACTATGGACAAATACTACGCTGAATGGAATAGATAAACCGATTGATATAAGTCTTCTGGATGGTATTTTCTGTACCAAAGAAAAAAGTGCGCGATTCACCCCATTTGAAAATGAAAAGGAGAAAACAAAAAAATTAAAAGACAATGAATATCGAAGAACGACAATTGAAATAGTTGACAGCAAAGGGAATAACATTGTTAATTCATATTCCTTGGAAATTAAAATAGTTGAATTACTTACTGAACCATTGATGAATATTAATTAAGTATTTGCTCCAATATGGAAACTCAAAAAAACAATCCATTACACGGTATTACCTTAGAGCAAATTGTGAGGCATTTGGTTGAACATTACGGGTGGGAATACTTGGCAGAAGAAGTGAGACTAAACTGCTTTCAAAACAATCAAAGTATAAAATCGACTTTAACATTTTTAAGAAAAACACCTTGGGCGCGCACAAAAGTAGAAACCCTCTATTTGAAACTAAAGAGAAAATAAGCATAGATAAGCCTTTCGGAGCAGATTACTCTTCAATGAAACTAAAAGAGAATTTTCACGTTATAAGGTAACAGTAAAAATTACCTATGCCAAACTTTATGAAACAACAAAAAATAACACTCGCAATTATTCTTTTTTGCTTCACAGCATTCGGACAAGTAAACATTAAAGAGCTTAGTAAGTCCTTGGCAAAAGTAACCGAAACACTTTATGCTTCAGAGTGTGAAGTTTCGAACAATCAATATGCAACATTTTTAAATGCATTAAAAAAAGCAAACAAAACAGACTTACTCACAATAGCACAAATTGACACACTACAATGGCGCGACAAACAAAATTACAATGATCCTTATACTACCTATTACCACAAACACACCGCATACAAAGGTTACCCTGCAGTAAACATCAGCCACAAAGGAGCTATGCTTTACTGCGAATGGCTTACATCTGAATACAATTCAAATCCAAAAAGAAAATTCAAAAAAGTTGTTTTTAGATTGCCAACTGAAAAAGAATGGATACTAGCTGCTCAAGGTGGTGACAATACTGCCATTTACTCTTGGACAGAAAAAGAATTTAGAAATAAAAAAGGGCAACTAATGGCTAATTTTAAAAGAGCAGATGGCGATACAATGGGAGTTGCCGGAGAATCGAACGACAATGCTGATATTACCGCTCCAGTTTATTCATATTGGCCCAATAAATTTGGAATATATTGTATGAGTGGGAATGTTGCTGAAATGGTAATTGACCCAACGTTTGTAAAAGGAGGAAGTTGGGCACAAAAATCAGAATTTTTAAGAATCGACAACAAGGAGAATTCTGATGGAAGTCCAAAAAGTCATCTAGGATTCAGGCCTTTTGTTGATATTATTGAGAAATAAAAATTGGAATTCGTTTACCATTTTGAATCAACCCTTAAAAGTAATTGCAGAAACTTTTGCTAAAAATGATTACAAGGCTGCTCAAATAGTCGTACAAAGCACCATTGAACAAGTTAAATCTACCCACAATCAAAAGGGCGAGGATGTACAAAAGCTTGTTTCAACAGCTAAAAAGTACGTACTTGCACTTAGGAGAGTGATGGCAAATAAAGCAGTAAAATAATAATTCCTAAGGCAAAGTAAATTTGTTTAAAACTTAAAAAGTATAAGGTACTATATCTATTACTCTATTTTAGATTATTTAACTTACAATGTCTACTTTTGGGAAATAATTTCCCATTTATATGAAACAAAAAACTGTTTATTGTTTTTTAATTATAACACTAGTATCATCTTGTTATAAAGTTCCTATAAGCGGCAGAAGACAATTAAATTTATTACCCGAGTCTATAATGATTAGTATGGGCTTGACCAACTACAAAGATTTTTTAAGTAAACACAAGGTAGATCCGGTTAACGATGCCAACAGTGCAATGATAAAAAGGGTGGGTCAAAATATTGCAAATGCTGTGACTACTTTTATGCTTCAAAAAAAGCAAATGAAACGCTTAAAAAATTACAAATGGGAATTCAACTTGGTAGAAGATAAAACGGTAAATGCATGGTGTATGCCCGGTGGAAAGGTTGTAGTGTACACAGGATTGTTGGCTGTAACGCAAAATGAAACAGCATTAGCAGCAGTAATGGGTCACGAAATCGCACACGCCATTGCCCGACACGGCAATGAAAGAATGAGCCAAGGAATATTGGTACTAGCCGGAGACATAGGCTTACAACTTTTTATGTTAGAAAAACCGAAGGAAACGCAAGATTTATTTTTGCAGGCTTACGGTGCTGTCTCAGGCTTGGGAATGCTAAAATATTCACGCTCTCACGAAAGCGAAGCCGATAAAATGGGATTGGTATATATGGCATTGGCCGGGTATAACCCTCAGGAAGCTATCGCCTTTTGGGAAAGAATGTCTAAAATTGGAGACTCGAATGTTCCGCAAATACTAAGCACCCACCCAAGTGATGAAACCCGCATAAAAGATATAAAAGCATATATGCCAACTGCATTAAAATATTATAAAAAGAAATAATATGGCCTTGGACACTATCATCGACATAAAAAATGTACATATACACCAAAAAGAAAATTTGATATTGGCAAACGTCAACATCAATATTGAAAAAGGTGAATTTGTTTACCTTATAGGTAAAACAGGAAGTGGAAAAAGTAGTTTATTAAAAATATTATACGGTGAACTTCCTTTAGGCGATGGTGAAGCAAGCATTGCTGGATTTAACCTAAAAGAACTACAAAGAAAAGAAATTCCTTTTCTTCGTAGAAAACTAGGAATTGTATTTCAGGATTTTCAATTGCTAATCGACAGAACAATTGATGACAATTTGATGTTCGTAATGAAAGCTACGGGTTGGACTGACAAAATAAAAATGAAAGAGCGCTGCAGTGATGTACTCAGTAAAGTAGGCTTAACCGGAAAAGGATTTAAAATGCCGCACGAACTATCAGGAGGAGAACAGCAAAGAGTTTCCATTGCACGCGCATTGGTAAACGATCCTGAAATTATTTTGGCCGATGAACCTACAGGAAATCTTGATCCTCAAACATCAGAGGAGATTATAACACTCTTGCTTGACATTAGTAAAACAGGTCGAGCAATTGTAATGGCTACGCACGATTATTTATTATTAAATAAATTCAAAGCGCGCACCATTACCTGTGAAGAAGGAAAAATAATGGATTCAAAATATCCTAACTAGTTATTCGCTGAATGCTCTCGGTACTTATACCCATATATAATTTCGACTGTAGAGCATTTATACAAAGTATACACAAACAAGCATTGGAATGTAATATTCCTTTTGAAATAAGGTGTTACGATGATGGGTCCAATAAAACATTCAAAGACATAAACTCATCTTTATTATGGATGAGCAATCTGGTATACATTGGAATGCCCAACAATATCGGACGCTCTGCCATTCGGAACAAATTAGGGGCTGACGCATTATATAACTATTTACTTTTTATGGATTGTGATTCAAGCATTGAACAAGCCGATTTTATTTCAAGCTATATTCAAAAGCTTAATGAAAATACTGTTGTTTACGGTGGAAGAAGCTATGAAAAAAATGTACCAACAAACAAAACACAATTCTTGCGTTGGTTATATGGCATAAAACGTGAAGTAAAGAATGCTGCTAAAAGAGCTACTGCTCCATACAAATCATTTATGACCAACAATTTTGTAATTCCAAAAGCACTTTTTCAATCCATACAATTCAACACAGAACTTACCGGTTATGGACACGAAGACACTTTGTTCGGTTATCAATTGGAAGAAAGAAAAATTCCTGTTTTACACATCGAAAACCCTTTGTGTCATATTGGCTTGGAAAGCAGTGAAGAGTTTATAGCAAAAACAGCTGAGGGAATTAAAAACCTTGCTTTTGTATACAATAAGAAGTGGCCCATTGGCGATGTTAAACTTCTAAATACCTACAAAAAAATAAATGAATGGAAGCTGGTATTGCTGGTATTATTTTTCGGAAAAGTATTCGAAAAGAGTATCACAAATAATCTAGTTTCACCAAGCCCCAACCTCTCTCAATTTGATTTTTATAAGTTAGTGTTACTTTGCAGAGAATTAGAGAAAAAACAATCAATTTTGCTACATAATTAGTATTTTTGAGAAAACATTTTAATGGACGCTACAATATTAAAAGTGCCAACGATGGCACAAATGATTGCAAAAGGAGAAACACCCGACATACTTTTTTGGGTGGGTTGTGCCGGAAGTTTCGATGATAGGGCAAAAAAAATAACGAAGGCCGTTGTGAAAATATTGAATCACGTGGGTGTTAAATTTGCTGTGTTGGGTTCTGAAGAAAGTTGCACCGGTGACCCTGCAAAACGTGCAGGAAATGAATTTTTGTTTCAAATGCAAGCAATAACAAACATACAAGTACTGAATGGTTATGAGGTAAAAAAAATTGTTACAGCTTGTCCGCATTGTTTTAATACACTTAAAAATGAATACCCCGAACTGGGCGGAAATTACGAAGTGATACACCATTCCCAATTATTACAAAGCCTTATAAATAGTGGTCAATTAAAAATTGAAGGTGGTACTTTTAAAGGAAAAAAGATAGCCTTTCACGACCCTTGCTATTTAGGAAGGGGGAACAATGAATATACAGCACCTCGTGATGTGATAGAGAAATTGGATGCTGAATTGGTTGAAATGAAACGTTGCAAAACAAATGGTTTGTGTTGTGGTGCGGGCGGTGCACAAATGTTTAAAGAAGCTGAAAAGGGAAGCAAAGAAGTAAACATTGAACGTATGGACGATGTGCTTGAAATAAAACCCAACATATTGGCCACAGGTTGCCCCTTTTGTAATACAATGATGACGGACGGTGTGAAACATTTTGAAAAAGAAAAGGAAATATCTGTGTTAGATATAGCCGAATTAATTGCACAAGCACAAGATTTATAAATCCAAAACACAATGAATAATTTTTCACCACAATCAAAAGTTTGGGTTTATCAAAGCAACAGAGAATTTAATACTACTGAAGTAAAAGAAATAAAAAAACTTGGATTGTTATTTACTACGGGTTGGACGGCACACGGAAGCCAATTAAACGCAAGTCTTAATATACTTTACAATCGTTTTATTGTTCTAATTGTTGATGAGAATGATGCCAGTGCAAGCGGTTGCTCCATTGACAAATCATTGATATTCATAAAAAAAATAGAGAACCAATTTAATTGTATACTGCTCGACAGAATGGCTGTGGCATATAAAAATGGCTCTAATGTGCTGGCTTGTACCCTAGCCGATTTTAAAAAATTACTTCGTGAAAATAAAGTTGATAAAAACACAATCGTTTTCAACAATATGGTAACAACAAAAAAGGACTTTGATTTAACTTGGGAAAGTACTCTCGAAAACAGTTGGCACAAAATCTTTTTGAGTGTATCTCAAAATTAATAAATTCCAATAAGGCATCTATTATAATTTCATTTACTTCCTTTTTGTAATAAAACCACCGCCTACCAAATCATTGCCTTCATAAAAAACAGCAGATTGACCAGGTGTTATAGCCGATACCTTACTATGAAAAACTACTTGTAGCAAATTATCAACTTCAGTAACTGTTGCAATTGCACCGGCATCTTTATAACGTATTTTAGTTAAAAACTCTCCTGCAGTTTTCATATCTGCATACTTTATCAAATTAAAATCTCGTACCCAGGCTTCTTCTTCTTCTAAATCTTCCTTTTTACCCAACACAACCGTATTGCTTTCGGGAATAATGTCAGTAACAAAAAGAGGCTCCCCTACGGCTATTTCAAGTCCCTTACGCTGACCAATTGTATAAAATGGATAACCTTTATGCTTACCTAAAACAATTCCGTCTTGAGAAACGAAATTTCCTCCATTCACTTTTTCCTCCAGGCCAACTACTTTTCTTTTTAAAAACCCTCTATAATCATTATCCGGAACAAAGCAGATGTCGTAACTCTCACTTTTATTCGCAAGATCAACGTAACCATTGGTCGCAGCCATTTGCTTTATCTCTTTTTTAGTATAATCGGCCAAAGGAAAAATAGTCCTTTTCAACATCTCTTGCTTTAATCCCCATAAAACATATGATTGATCTTTTGATTCATCCAAGCCTTTTGAAATAACATATCGGTTGTTTTCCTTTCTTATTTTTGCATAATGCCCTGTTGCAATAAATTCACAATCTAATTTATCTGCTCGCTTAAGAAGTGCCTCCCATTTTATGTGCGTATTACATAAAACACAAGGGTTAGGGGTTCTTCCGGCCAAATATTCTTCTACAAAATTATCAATAATAAATCCTCCGAATTCATTTCGTATATCCAAAATATAATGTGGAAAACCGCAATTAACAGCCAGTGTACGAGCATCGTTTATCGAATCTAAACTACAACATCCTGTTTCTTTTTTACTACCACCAGAAGATGCATAATCCCAGGTTTTCATAGTAATTCCAATTACTTCATAGCCTTCTTCGTTTAGCATCAGTGCTGCAATGGAACTATCAATTCCACCACTCATTGCAACCAATACTTTTCCTTTTTTACTCATTTTTTTCCTTTACTTTTCAATTCGCCATTTACAAAATCCTGAACATCTTCAATACTTCCATCCTTTTTATAATAGGTTATTTTACCATTAAGCTTCCCATCCTTATATTCACCTTCACCCATTATTCTTTTTTCTTTTATATATTCAATAGTTTCATCAGGAAAGCCATCTGTGCCTTTTTGCAGTTCTTTTAAGTATTCCCCTTCATAAAACAACTTAAATGGTCCATTTTTTTTCCCATTTTGCCAAGTGATTATTTCTCTTGGGGTGTCATTAGGGTAGTTATCAGTAAATACGCCATTTATCTTTTCCTCTTTTACAATTTTTCCATTCGCGTATTGCATATGCATCTTAACCCTTCCATCTTGTAAATAATAATACCAATCGCCCGATTTAAGGGCATTTATATATGTCCCTTCGGTTTCTTTATTACCATTAGGGAAATAATAAATAATCTTATTATCCAACTCACCATTATTATAACTTGCTTCAACTTTAGGATTACCACTCTCAAAATAAGTTTTCCATTCCCCTTGCTTAACACCTTTTTGCCAATATAACACCTCACAAAGTTTACCATTGGTAAAATATTTTTTGTTACAACCTTCCCTTTTTCCGATCAGATATACTTCTTCACCCACCAACAATTGATCTTCATTATATAGCTTCCAAACACTGTCCTTTTTTTGCTCAACATAAACGCCCACTGCCATTAAAGAATTTTTTTCATTGTCATTAAATAGCTTTATGCGGGAACGTTTACCTGCTCGTTCAAAAATATTTATAGCTTTTACTCTTCCTGAAGGATAATAATAGATAAAGGTACCTACTGGCAAATTATTTTTAAAAACACCCACATATTCCACTTTACCTTGACTATCCATTTTTTTCCAGGCACCTTGCTTAAAACCTTTACTATCTATAATGTTTGTTTGAGCAAAAGCACTTAAAAAAAACAACTGCATTAAAAGCCAAGAATATTTTTTAAACAATTTCATAATATTTGAGTTTAATAAGCTCATTGCAAATAATGTGCAAATATACGATTAAGTGTGCATTTTATATTCAAGACGTTTTTTGGCAGAATAATTGTATGTTTGTTTTACAATCAAAAATGCCAATCAAAATATGAAAAAAACAATTTTACTCTGTTTTACTATAGCTATGAGCACAATTTCCTTTTCGCAAACAGCCTTAGAGAACATTATTAAAAAAGGGCAAGACCAAATGAAAAACAATTCAGGAAACTCCATTTCAAACGATGAAGTAGTAAATGGATTAAAGGAAGCTCTAACAGTAGGTTCCAACAAATCATCCACACAGGCATCGAAAGCAGATGGTTTTTATAAAAATATTGCCATTAAAATACCCTTTCCACCTGAAGCTAAACAAATGGAAAGCACATTAAAAGGTATTGGTATGACTAAACAAATAGACAATTTTACAATGCAATTGAATAGGGCAGCTGAAATGGCAGCAAAAGATGCTGCCCCTATATTTGTTAATGCTATTAAATCAATGAGTATTGCTGATGGATTTACCATTTTAAAAGGCGCAAACAATGCTGCTTCAACCTATTTAAAAGACAAAACCAATGCTGAACTTACAGCTAAATTCAAACCAATTGTAGCAAGTGCATTAAAAAAAGTGGCAATAACTAAATATTGGAATCCACTTGTAACTACTTACAATAAAGTACCCGGATCAAAAAAGAAAAATCCTAATTTAGAAGACTATGTTACGCAAAGAGCAATTGAAGGCTTATTTAAATTGGTTGCTGATGAAGAATTAAAAATCAGAAAAGATCCTGCCTCCCGTATAAGTGATTTACTTAAAAAAGTATTCGATTAAGCAGAATGCTAATTCTAAACAAACCCTTTTGTTAAACCTGATTAATACTCAAAACTGGAATATTGGAATTTAAAATAATATCCATCGCTTCCTGACTTATAGCATCAGAATCAGCATCTAACTCATCTTTAATCATTATCATTATTAAATCGCCCTCTATTTTCTGAGCATACTCAATAATTATGTCTGAAAATCCTTCGCCACCTTCAACCACCTTTATTATTTCAGCGGTACACTCAACTCCACTTTGCAAAATTTCATCCTTTACATCATATAACTCTCGGGTTAAACGATTCAACTTAAAATCATCATTGAAAAACAATGCTGATATCACACGAATAACAGACCCTTTATTTAATTTTGCTAACTCAATTGCTTTATTAATTTTATTTTTCGATTGTTTAGTTAAATCTATAGGTAATACTATCGACTTACAAATATTAGTTAAAGTTCTAGATTTAACGGTAATAACTGGGCAACTTGCTGCCTTTACAACTCTCATTGAAATACTATTATCGCCATCTTCAGATACCTTATTATTACTACCAACAAATATCAATTGAGCATTTACGGATAATGCTGTATTAATAATTTGCGTAGCTATTTCTCCATTTGTTACAAGTATTGTAACCCTACAACCTGTAGATTGCAAAACTTCTTCCTCTAATATTTCCAATCTACCAAAAACAATAGCTTTCTCCTCACTTTTTGTTAAAACGTGTAACAAAACAATTTCAGCTTTATATACCTTAGCCAAACTATAACACTGCCGCAGAGCAGTAATCGATTGTGCGAGAAAATCAATTGCAACAATAATTTTATATTTTGATACCGCCATTCTGCCTTATTTTATAAGCAAATATAGGTTTATAGCTTCTAAAATGCAATTATTTTTGCTAGATCAAAATACAGTAACATTGTATTATTTTGAAATACATAGTAATTTCACTTTTTTTGTGATATCTATTACATACTCCGTACCATTCATTTGTAACCCTAAAATCCAAACCTGTATCAAGCGGCACCCCAATAATATTTATCTCCCAAAAAGCAGCATCAATAAGTTTGGTTGCGCTGTATCATAACCTAAGGTAAAGTATCTTTATTGCCAATAGAATCAGTAAAGAACATTTGAAAGGAGAATTGTTGCGCTTGAGCTCCCAATGAAAAAGAAAGGATAAGGAAAAGTAGATTTTTTTTCATTTCAGTAGTGATAATCAAATATACAAAAAAGATATTCACCACCCCCTCCTTCGACAGGCTCAGGATGACAGCGCACTATTTTATTACAAGATACTTCCCACTCACCACACTATCGTACAACTTCTCATACATAGGTAGTATCTTGCCAATATCAAATTTAGCAGCCTGTTGGTAAGCATTGCTTTTAAATTCTTCCAAACGTTTTGAGTCTTCTAAAATATATAGTGCATTTTTTGCCATATCGTCAACATCCCCTACATTACTCATAAAACCTGAATAGCCATTTACGTTTACTTCGGGTAAACCACCTGTATTTGTAGATATAACAGGCACTTTACTTGCCATTGCTTCTAAGGCAGACAAACCAAATGACTCTGTTTCGGAGGTCAACAAAAACAAATCGGCAATAGCCAAAATTTGCTCAGGATTGGTAACCTTGCCAAGAGAGCGAATATCATCGCAGGTATTAAGTTCTCTACATAATTTCTCTACATTACTACGTTCAGGTCCATCGCCTACCAAAATCAGTTTAGCTGGTATTTTTTGTCTCACTTTATCAAATACTCGCAACACATCATCTACTCTTTTTACCTTTCTAAAATTTGAAACGTGAATCAATAATTTTTCACCCAAAGGAGCATATATTTTTTTTTGACAAACGGTATTATTAACCTTATAATCGTTCAAACAAATAAAATTGGGTATTACCGCAATCTCCTTTGTTACATTAAAATACTTGTAGGTATCCTGTTTTAAACTTTCAGAAACAGCCGTTAAAGCATCACTTTGGTTGATGGCAAATGTAATAACTGGTTCAAAAGAAGGATCTTTACCAAGCAATGTTATATCGGTACCGTGCAGCGTAGTTATAAAAGGAACATGTATGCCTTGTGAAGCTAATATTTGCTTCGCCATATAGGCTGCAGATGCGTGCGGTATCGCATAATGCACATGCAACAAATCGAGCTCCTCATACTTCACAACATCCACCAATTTACTTGATAAAACCAATTCATATGGCTGGTAATCAAACAAAGGGTAATCAGAAACAGCTACCTCGTGATAAAAAAGATTTTCTGAAACATAATCCAAACGAAAAGGTTGACTGTAAGTAATAAAATGAACCTTATGCCCTTTAAGAGCCAAGGCTTTTCCCAACTCGGTTGCCACCACACCACTACCACCAAAGGTAGGATAACACACTATACCTATTTTCATTTATTACAATTTAGAAATACAAAATTACAGAAATAAATCCATCCTTACTTTACAGCATCATACAATACTTGGTGAATTTTACCTCGAACGCCCAATGTATTTATTTTTTTGTTTTCGGCATCTGGATATACGCGATTAGAAAGGAATACGTACACCAAACCATTTTCAGGGTCTGCCCAAACAAATGTGCCGGTAAAGCCCGAATGTCCAAAACTTTTTAAGGATGCGCTTTTACAAACCGGACTTTCTTTTGCTGCGTTCGGCTCTGGTTTTTCAAAACCGATTCCCCTCCTATTACCTTCTGGGCAAAACTGGCAAGCTTCAGCATCTCTTAGTGTAGCTGAGTTAATGTATTTTTTTCCACCATAATAACCACTGTCCATATACAGTTGCATTATTTTGGCTATGTCGTTTGCATTTGAAAACAAGCCAGCGTGACCACCTACCCCACCCATCATTGCTGCGCCTTGGTCGTGCACATCACCCTGTATGAGTTGTTTTCTGAAAGCAATATCATACTCAGTAGGTGGAATTCTATTCAAATCAAACCTATTGCGTGGCAAATACCCTGTGGTAGTCATTCCCATTTCATTGTATATTTTCTGAACATAAGCATCCAAGGTTTCACTTGTAATATTTTCTACCAACCGTTTCAAAAAATAATAACCTAAATCGCTGTACAAGTATTGCTTTTTCTCCTCTAGTGGTGAATCGATTATCTTTTTATAAATGGATTTTATATAATCACGTTTTATATAAATGCTATCAGCTACGCGCATTGGAAATGAATCGGTTTTTACCTTGGAATACACAGAATGTTTCAACTCCCCCTTCTCTACTGTATTTTGCCAAAAAGGAATCCATGATTTTAATCGGGCCTGATGCGTAAGCATATCGCGAAATACAATATCTTGCTTGTTACAACTATCCACATCCACTAAGTGATCGCACAATCTCTCATCCCAGCTAAATTTATTTTCGTCTATCAAACGAAAACAAGCAAAAAGTGTTGCTGTTACTTTTGTTACTGATGCTAAATCATATATGTCGGTATTTTTTACTGTTTGCTTTTCTTCGTAAGTATGATTTCCGTAGGCTTTGTTTAAAAACACTTTTCCGTCTTTCGCTGCAAATACAACACAACCAGGAAATGCTTTTTTAGCAATCGCATCTTTTACGATAACGTCAATTTTTTTGAGCGTTATAGGATTTACATTAATTTCCTCGGGCATAACATATTTAAATCGTGTAGAATTTTCAATTTGAATGCCCGTACCTCTTGGAAAGTGGGGCAAGACCGAAACAGGCAACTTACCTTTAGCATTTACACCACCAAAAATAAGTTCGGCAGACAGTGTTTGTGTGTACCTGTTTTCTTCATAAGGCATAATGATGGCTTCCAATTTTTCGGCATTCGCAAACTTAGACAGTGAATATGGATTCGCCATTAAGTTCAATATCACCTTAGAGTATTTATGAATACTATCAACTAGTCTAACGGTTTCCTCAGTCACACCAAAATTCTTTGTTGGTTTTAAGGATCCATTTTTTACAGATACCAATACTAAATTATGTTTTTTAAGTTCTGTTAAAATTGAATCTACAAAAACAGCAGAAGAGTTATCAGGTAAATTATAATGCGAAATGGGCGCATAATAATCCAATGTTTTTTGAAAAGTATTTATGCTTTTATCACCGAGTGAAAGTGATGCTAACCTCAATGTGTCTAACCTTTTCAATGGAATTAAATAATCCTTGTTTGAAAGCAAAGTAAGAGATGCTTCGTACAATTTTGCTTTTAACAATTCAGCCTTTTTAGTATTCAAATCACCGTATAAGCCTTTTGTAATAATTGGTTTAATATACTTTAATCCAGCCCATTCCTTTTGTTCCAATATTTTTTTGCAGCGGATATCAATATCTTCTTGGGTAATGAGACAGCTGTCAATTGCATTTTTAATTTCTTGTATTGCCACCGGCACATCTTCCGAAAAAAGTAATACATCATTACCTGCCAATAGTGCTTTTACATCTACAAAACCAGGTTTATAGTTAGCACTTACCCCCTTCATATTTAATGCATCAGTAAATATTAAGCCCTTAAACTGCAGTGAATCTTTTAACAAATCGCTTACCACGTTTTTGGAAATACTGGCAGCACTTTTTTTAAGGGTATCATAGGCAGGTAAATTTATATGTGCCACCATCATACTCTTTAAACCTTGTTCGATGAGAATTTTAAAAGGAAAAAGTTCGAGTGTATCCATTCTTTCCTTGGAGTGATTTATTACAGGTAAAGCTTTGTGCGAATCGGCATCTGTATCACCGTGACCGGGAAAATGTTTACCGCAAGCCAATACCTGTCTGTCTTGCATCCCTTTCATATACATCAATCCTTTGCTGGCTACATCGTATTTATTCTCTCCAAAAGAGCGAAAACCAATTACAGGATTTAGTGGATTACTGTTGATATCAACTACAGGTGCAAAATTTATTTGCATACCAATACGCCTACACTCATTTGCTATTTGAGCACCCATATCATAAATAAGTCTATCATCCTGTATAGCACCAAGTGTCATTTGCTTGGGATACATTTGTGTACTATCCAAGCGCATAGCCAATCCCCACTCTCCATCAATAGCAACAAACAAAGGAATTGTTGCTAAGCTTTGGTAGTAGTTTGTTAAATTGGCTTGACGCAAAGGTCCACCCTGAAAAAAAATAAGACCCCCTATTTTATATTTTTTAACCAATTCAGCAATTTCATTTTTATGCGCCCTATCCTTATTTGAATAAGCTGCCACCATAAATAACTGACCGATACGCTCATCGGGTGTCATCATAGCAAAAACTGAATCTACCCAAGATACTTTGTTTTTTTTGCTTACTATTTTATCTTTAACTACTTCTCCAGTATCAACCGATAAAATATCTTGAATGAGAAAAAGGGGGGTACGGACAAGTTTTGATGTATAAAAAAACGAATAAGCGCTAATGCTTCCCAGCAAAGTCAACAAAAAAACAAATTTAAAAGATATTTTTTTCATGCAAATTATAGTGTTTAAAGCTATTTTAATAAACGCAAACTTTTTCAAGCATAATATGAACTTATTAACTAATGAATGTTGATGCCCATTTAATATCCAACCTTTCATTCTTTTTGGTATTTTTGAATGGATGAAAATGACAACAAATAAAGTGAGCTCTGTTAGCAGCTATTTCAATGAGCAATTGGCCGGAATATACGACCGTGAGGAAATCCACAACTTACTTTTCTTTTCATTTGAACACATACTTGGCTTTTCTCGCTCAGATATTTTCCTAAAAGAAGAAGAGGCATTAAATGAATCAACCTTGTTACGCTTTATTTACATTGTTAAAGATTTAAAGCAATGTAAACCTATACAGTATATACTAGGCAACACCGAGTTCTTCGGCTTAAAATTTGAGCTAAATGAAAATGTTCTGATTCCGAGGCAAGAAACAGAAGAATTGGTTGCTTTAATCCTAAAAGAAAATAAAAATAAAAGCGGCAACATACTCGACATAGGAACCGGCAGTGGGTGCATTGCCATCAGTCTAAAAAAACACTTGCCTCAGGCTAATCTATATGCTTTGGATGTATCTGAAAAAGGATTGGAAGTGGCAAAAAAAAATGCGCAAGAAAACAATACTCCCATAAACTTTATACACACTGATATTTTAAAATGGAGTGAATATAAATTTAACACAACATTTGATATAATTGTTAGCAATCCTCCTTATGTCACATTTGCAGATAAAAATAAGATGCACAAAAACGTGTTGGATTACGAACCTCATTTAGCATTGTTTGTAGCAGATGAAAATCATTTATTGTTTTACAATGCAATAGCCGATATGGGAAAGAAACATCTTAATCAAGGTGGTACATTGTATTTTGAAATAAATGAAGCATACGGAAATGAATGCATGCTTTTAATAAAGGAAAAAGGATTTAGAGACATTGAACTTATAAAAGACATTAACGAAAAACACAGAATTATAAAAGCAAGTAATTGAAATGGATTTATTTTCGGAAAAACACAATGATATTGAGTACAAGATTGATGCTTTGAGCAAGCAAATTGAGCAACACAATTACAATTATTATGTATTGTCTCAGCCAACTATGAGCGATTTTGAATTTGATAAGATGCTGGAAGAATTAATTTTGCTTGAAAAAGAAAATCCTGAGTTCCTAAAACCTGATTCTCCTTCGCAACGTGTAGGAGGACAAGTAACAAAGGAGTTTCAAACAGTAAAACACAAATACCCCATGCTCTCATTGGGCAATACTTATTCGCGCGAAGAACTGAATGATTTTGATGAGCGAGTACACAAAGCCCTTATAGGAGAAGTTGAATACGTATGCGAACTCAAATACGATGGTGTGGCAATTGGGCTAAAGTATATTGATGGTATTTTAGTACAAGCTCTTACACGAGGTGATGGAGCAAAAGGAGATGATGTTACTGCCAATGTAAAAACAATACGTACTATTCCCATTAAACTAAAAGGAACAAACTTCCCCAAAGAATTTGAAATACGGGGAGAAATATTTTTGCCTCGGAAATCATTCAACAAAATAAACAAAGATCGTGAAGAAATAGATGAGCCCTTATTGGCAAACCCTCGTAATGCTGCATCCGGAACACTTAAAATGCAAGACTCATCAGTGGTTGCGAAGCGCAACCTGGATTGCTTTCTCTATTTTATTTTAGGAGAAGGTTTGCCTTTTAAATCGCATTACGAAAACCTGGAAGCTGCAAAAAGTTGGGGATTCAAGGTTCCTGAAGGAGACAAAATAAAAATATGTTCATCGCTAAACGAAGTGTCGGACTTTATAAATTTGTGGAACAAAAAGCGTTATGAGCTGGACTTTGATGTTGATGGCATTGTATTAAAAGTAAACCGTTATGACCAGCAAAACTCATTGGGATTTACGGCAAAAACAGCACGTTGGGCAATTGCATACAAATACAAGGCGGAGCAGGCTTGTACCCGTTTACTCTCCATCTCATATCAAGTAGGTAGAACGGGTGCTATTACACCGGTTGCTAATTTAGAGCCTGTGTTGCTTGCAGGAACAACCGTTAAACGTTCATCCTTGCACAATGCCGACATCATTGAAAAATTGGATATACGGGTGAATGATTATGTGTTTGTTGAAAAAGGGGGTGAAATAATTCCCAAAATAATAAGCGTTAACCTCGATAAAAGAGGCAGTGACGTAGGAGATAAAACCAAATACATTCACCTATGCCCTGAGTGCGAAACAGTGCTGGCACGAGAGGAAAAAGAAGCAAATCATTTTTGTCCGAACGAAGCCGGGTGCGCCCCTCAAATAAAGGGAAAGATTGAGCATTTTGTAGGGCGGAAAGCAATGAATATTGACAGTATTGGAGCTGAAACCATTGAGCAATTATTCAATACGGATCTCATAAAAAATATTGCCGACATCTATGAATTGAAAAATAAAAAGGAAGAGTTATTGCAAATTGATAGGATGGCAGAAAAGTCTGTAAATAATATATTACAGGGTATTGAAATATCAAAACAAGTGCCTTTTGAAAGGGTATTGTTTGGACTGGGAATACGGCACGTTGGTGAAACAGTAGCAAAAAAATTGGCGCGTTATTTTAAAAAAATACATCTGCTTGCTTCTGCTAAACGAGAAGAACTCTTATTGGTGGATGAAATTGGAGATAAGATCGCTGATAGTATCCTCAACTATTTTTCAAACAATGAAAGCATAGAATTAGTTGAAAGGTTGAATTTAGCCGGACTCCTTTTAGAAGTAAATGAAACAGAAATAAATGTATTAACAAGCAATAAACTAGAGAGCAAAAGCTTTGTTGTATCAGGTGTTTTTGCTCATTTCTCAAGAGAGTCTATTAAAGAGTCCATTGAAATAAATGGCGGTAAAATTGTAAGTGCAATTTCTTCAAAAACAGATTATATATTAGCGGGTGATAAAATGGGACCTGAAAAATTAAAGAAAGCAGAAAAGTTGGGAATTAAAATTATTAGTGAGGAGGAGTATATTGAGATGGTTAAATAAATAGAAGAATCAAGAGTCAAGATAAAAAAGCCTAAATACAAGACTTGAAAGTTCAGAGTAAATAAATAGTTTAGAACATCATCTGGTGTTATTTTGGTGTTAATTAGAATGTAATTATTGTGTAAAAAAATGATTTTTTTTCATTCTAGATAGACAAAATTTATTTGAGAAGTCCGTGGGCAGAATTTCCCCTAAAAAGGATTTGAAAATTTTGGGTCGCGGATAAACGATTCATCTGTAAAGGTTTTCAAAAAGGCTACCAAAGCTTTTTTCTCGTCCTCCGTTAAATTTAATCGAATAGGTACTGCATCTTCTTCACTATCAGTTTCACCAAGTTGCGACAAAAGTGTGCTTAAGTTGGGATGATTCACAACATTGTTGTTGTAGTGTTCAATTACATCCTCCAAGGTTTTAAATCGTCCATCGTGCATATAAGGTGCAGTTAAAGCAATGTTCTTCAAGTTGGGGACTTTAAACAATCCATTTAAAGTAGCATCATTCTTCAATGCACCAATTCCATTGTCCTTATATTCCATATCCAAACCTATATTTTCGGAAGGAGGGGAATACCCACCACCTACTCCAAAATCACTAAAATTAACCCCTACAATGTGGCAATTTGCACAGGTCGCTTTGCCAAAAAACAATGTAAGACCTTTATTTTCTTGCTCAGTAAAGCCGGATAAATTTTGCCAAACATTACCATTTGCCTTTTTTAACTCAATATCAAATTTTGAATTGTTGGGTAAAAGAACCTCACAAAAAACTGCCAAAGCATCTTGAATACCAGCCAAGGTAACTTTAGGGTCACCATAGGCATCAAAAAATAATTTCTTGTAATATTCAATCAAAGCAAGTTTAGAAGGAAGTGCGGTCAAATTCTGCAACATTTCATCGTGATTTGAAAGTGGGCGAAGTACCAAATCTCTCATTGAAGTACTTCTTCCATCCCAAAACAGTTTGGTTGAATTTCCGGATATCGACAAGGTATTTCTTTTCAATTCATTTCCGTAAACACCTTTATGAAACTGAACATTATCGGCAAAGCCTAACTGTTGAATGTGGCAAGAACCACAAGAGATTGAATTATTAAAGGAAAGTGCTTTGTCATAAAAAAGTACTCTACCTAAAGTGGCACGCTCATTAAATTGAAACTGTTGATTCGACTGAGTTGAATCATACTGATAAGTTGGATTAGGTAGTTTTGGCGTGTTTGTGCCAACTGCAATTACCTGATCAGGTTCTTGTGTTTTTTTACAGCCCCAAACAAAAACGAAACAAACAATTGCAAAACCAATAATTTTTAATGATTTCATATTTGCCATTTTCAAAACCGTATATATAAAAAGATATTGAGCGGTACTTTTATTTCACTCCTTGTTGTATTTGATTTTGTAGACGTTGATTGTGATGTAGTACTAACAACGCCAAAACTATTCGTTTCGGTTCTAGACTCACCAGTTTGCGAAGAAGTTTCTTTATAAAAGTAGTATGAACTTTCCGTACCGATTGAAAATTTTGGAAGAATAAAATATTGTACGCTTACAAAAGGACCAAAACCAATAGATCCATTGTTAATGTTCAACTTGCTTAACGTTGTTGTACTTACTCCGGGTGAAAACGAAGTAGACTGTTCTGTTTCAATCTTCGAACTCAATGTTGAGTACACAAAATCAGCACCTGCATTGGCAACAAGTCTTTTAGCGATACGTTTATAATAGAAAAAACCGCTTCTAAAATCTATGCTACTACTTTTTGTATCCGATGTATTGGTAGGATTGGCTCCAGCGGTACTTGAATTGTCGTCTTTGGTACTCGTATTATTCAGTGAGGCATTTATACCATATCGAAAACCTATTTGCTTGTAAACTAAATTACCTGTAAGTAAATAAGGAAGATTCGAAACAAAAGTAGAGTTATTAAAACTTAAGTATTGCTTTGCAAACTGACTAAAATTAATACCTTGTTCGTAATAAAACCTCTTGTTTGCAAAAGCAGAATCCTTCGCAGTCAATATGTATTGAGCATTTAAAGAAAGGGAACTTAAAATAAACAAAAACAAGACTAACTTTTTCATATGCTAATTTTAATAAAATTAAACTTTTTTCTTGTAATAGGCAATTAACGTAAAAATCTATGATTTAGTATTTGAATCTATCTTCTATAAAACACACCATCCATTTGTAATAATCGCCCCATTGAGTCAGTTGTGTGGTGAGGAATAAAGTAACAAGGCTCAAAACCAAAACTTTTTACCAATCGAAACATATCTTCAAATGAGCTTTCATTTTCGTACAAGGGTTTTAATGAAAACTCCAAATGGACACCTTGTAATTTAGGCATAATGTTAGCAGCCCCCAACAACACTTTTTCTTCATAGCCTTGCACATCAATTTTTAAAAAGGGACGTTGTGCTTTTTCAATAAAAGTTAAAGCCGCCTCTGAAAGAGTTTGCATTTTAACTTTTTCAGAAGAAACATAACGAGTTGCCGGTGCCGCTTCTTTTACATAATCGGTAAGCGGCAATATAGAACTACTCACAGAATTCTCCGATATATTAATTTCAACATCTCCATTATAATCACCGATAGCAACCTGTTGAGCAACTATCCAATTAATATTTGACATTGCAGTTTTTTTAAGAACTTCATACTCTTTGCTCATAGGTTCAAATGAAACCACTTTTCCGGTGTACCCTATTTTAAACAAATCGGAAGCATACTGACCAATATTAGCGCCAACATCCAACACCATATCCACCTTGTGATTGTTTAATAATTTTAAATAATCAACCGAGGATGTTATATCCGTATAAGGATGCTTTACTAAATCCAATCCAACAGAACGAAACATTGATTTTATGACACTTTTCATTTACAATAACGGTCTATTATGCGCTTAAGTACAGTCGAAGTTGAATAGCCATGACTGCGGTCGATATAATAAATTTGTATTCCCAAATCGGCACCAGTAATGGGTTTAGTTTTGTAATCATCCCCTAAAAATCTTATATCAATAGCGGATGATATTAATAATTTTTCTAATTCATCTTCCGAATTATACACCAATACTTCGTCCACATATCTGCAAGCTGCAATTATCTGTACTCGATCATCTATTGAATAGATGGGTGGGTTTTTATCTTTCGAAAGATTCTCAGCCTTATTAATAGCAACAATGAGTTTATCACAATTTGCTTTACAATCCTTTAACATTAATACGTGCCCAAGATGAAACAAATCAAATACTCCACAAGCAAAACCTATTTTCATTGTATACTCATTTTTACATATTCCTCAACTGAATGTTCGGGAAACCATTCTAAAATTTTATTTGCTTTACTAATATCTGCAAATGTAGTATCAGCTTCTCCTTCCCTTTTATCAATAAACTCATAATTTGGTGTTATCATTTTAGCCAGATCCAATACACTTATAGTGGTTCCATTACCAATGTTAAAAGCTGCATTGATACGTTCAGGGTGAATAGCCGCTTTGTAATTAGCTTTCGCTAAATCGTAGACGTGGATAAAATCTCTCTGCTGATTACCATCACCTGTAACCAACAACTTTTCTCCTTGTTTATAACGGTATAAAAATATACCCACAACACTGCTGTAAGCATTAAACTTATTATCGGGATTAAAACTTCGCGGGCCATAAGGATTAAAATACCTGAGTGTTACATAATTAATAGGATAACGTGTTGCGAGCAGTTCGAGGTATTTTTCTACTTCGTACTTTTGAAAAGCGTAAGGACTTAAACAATCAATTTTTTCAGTTTCTGGTGTTGGAATAATTTCAGGAGTACCATAAATAGCGCTTGAACCACTGTATACAAATTTCGGAAAATGATTCTCTTTAATCATCAATTCAATGAGGTGAATGGCTTCGTTCACATTCGCTTTAACATGTTCATTCACAAATTCGAAACTAGGCTGAATACGAGGTAAAGCAGCTAAATGAAACACACAATCGTAATTAAGAAGCGAAGTAACATGCGAACATTTTTTTTCAATAAATAAGAAACGTTTATTCTTTAAATATTGTTCAATGTTTTTTTTATTGCCTGTTGAAAAATCATCTACCCCATCAATTTGCCAATTGGTATTCTCCAACAAATAATCCAAGAGGTTCGACCCAATAAATCCAGCTACACCTGTTATTAAAACATTTTTAATCATATTTCATTAATCGATATTTACACAAATATAATGATAACAATTAAAAGAAAAGACTCCTTAACTAGAATGCTTAAAAACAGAAATGCTTCAGGTAAATTATTTTACCAAAGCAGGTGCCCTTTGTTGCATCAAATAAAATGCACCAAACAAGATGGCAGAGTATAACAAATCGCCCATAATGCCATAGCCATAAAAAGGAAGAGCGAAACTATAGCAAGCTATTAAGCCGCTTAAATCTTGTGAATAAATTAAGGGACTGGCTGCAAAAACAGCGAAATTGGTAATTAAAAAAAACAGTGTTGAGGATATGAGTGAAGCAATTGCCACAGAGCCTACTTTAACATTGTTTTGAATAAACATTCCTAATACAACCACTAAAACAAAAGAGATGTATACCGACAAAGCACTGTATGAAGTAAAAAAGGCAGACAAAGTGGTGTATTTATAATTAATTAGAAGAACTGTAAGTATATCGCTCAAGAACAAAGCAATTAATGGAACAATAAAAGCAAATTTTTTGTCCTTCAAATACACACCGCCAAACAAAGCCATAGCCGCAACAGGTGTAAAATTAGGTAAATGCGGAATTAAACGAGTAATAGCTGCCACCAAAATGGCAATGATAACAAACAGTAATTTTTGAGATGAGCTATTTTTCATAATAAGATTTTCTATTTATTAAATGCAAAAGTATAAATAAGTAGGTAATTACAAACGAACCGCTTTAAAACTTACGCAAGTATTACTGTTAACAACCTTTACAAAGTAAATACCTGGTTTTACAGATAGCTGAGCGAATTGGAAATCACCTTTTGTTTCAATGGTTTCATTGGCAAGACACTTCCCTTCCGCATTGTAAATCGATACATTGCTAATACCATTTTCAGGAATAAACAAAGTTATTGGATGCACATCATCAAAATAAGGAGCATTCAACATTTTTACTGCATTATTTGCAGCATCCATTTCTGAAATGGAGTTAGCACAACTGGTAACTAAGCCCCTTGTAAATAATCGGTAACAAATGGGTGAATAATTTGCACCACCATTTAAAGCACTATCTGCCTGAATAAGTAATTGTGCCGCTGCTCTCATAGACATACCGCTTGAATAACCAAACATACTTTCAATAACTAGTTCATCAATTTTTTGCCTACCAATATCGCCCCAAATTCCCATCATTGTTGCAGACCAAATTTCAGCATCTAAATACAAATTATTTACAATATTTGAATAATCCTTATTGCTTTTAGTGGTTCTACCGGGCCAAAATTCATTATGCCCATCCCAACTGTAAACATTTTCCCATTTATAGGAATTTAAATAGCGTGAGTAGGACGAGGCAAAAAAATCACCGTTTGCTTCATCCAATGCTTGTCGTTGAGAACCATTATTTGTCCCAGGAGCAGCGCTATATGAAATAGCGTGACCGTATTCGTGAAGAATTACATCCGGATCTTCAGCATCGTCTACTCCACCCTCACCAAAAAACAATTCGGGAGGGAAATTGGCGGGTGAAAAAATGGAATTGTCTTGATCGTTTAAAGCATGCGTGTCAATCTTAATTTGATAGTTCATAATGGTGTTAAAACCAAGCGATTTAATATAGTTATGAAAGGTTGTTATATGATAAAATGTATTTACATCCTCAAACTTACCTACTGAACGTGTAAAATGAAAATTAGGAGTTTGATAAAACCAAGCAGGCGGTGTTGTATCTGGGGCAGAAAACTGATCAATGATAGCATAAGGACTTTTTAAAGCAAAAGTATCATTGCTGTAATACACTTTCATATTCACACTTACTCGCTGATTATTTAATTGGGCAACATCTGAATCTGAATTATCGGCATAGGGAGCACCGTAAACTACTCCTGCACTGGTTATTGGATCAGGTAAAAAAACCGATGCCGAGACAGTAGAATCAGGCAATGCGGCATAATAACTGTTTAAATCGTGTATGTATATTAAAGTACCGCTCTCATCTACCAAATGCTCTTTAAATTCAGAATCGGAAGTTGAAATAGTAATTTTCTGACATTTTATATATTTTTCATTCTTAAAAAAATAAGTTTGGGAACTTTCACTTTTCTTTAGATTATTAATAGAATTAATATACGCTTCAATAGTATTTTGCAATGGAAATATACCCACTATCAAATTGTCAGAAACGGAATAGGTATTATCCAAAATTGATGTAATACTGCCACGGTTATTTGTATTTACCTTAACTTGGCCTCGGTAAACAGCAACATTGTTGTAAAACTGCTGAAACAACAGATGACTCCCACCTTTGCTTTCCGTTCTATTTAATATTGTAATGTCACAATTCTTAAGATTTGAATTGTTCCTTTTCAAATAATTTGCTATTACGCTGTTCGACACATCACCAATATAAATGGTAGCAAAGGAACAAACGGCAAGTCGAAGATCAACAGGGTCAGTAGCAGAAACAGTTGATTGCTTTTGTGCAAACAACAAAAAAGGTAAAAAACTTAATATGAGTATCTTTTTCACGATTAGAATTTGTCTTATAAAGTTACACTAATTTTCACATACTTACAATAGTCTTTAATTCATCCGCACCACTATTTTCAGTAGAAATAAGTTTTCCTGAAATAGGCGGAGCGGCCCTTCCGCTTAGCAATTTGTTTTTAGAAATAAAAATGCGAGCCTCGTCCCATAAATTTTGTTGAATAAAACTACTCAACATGATACTGCCTCCCTCAACAATAACTGATTGAATATTTTTTTCATACAACAAGTCCAATATTCCGTTCAAAGTATTCGAAGCAAAATCAAACTTTATGAATTCTGTGTTCCCTATCACTTCATTTTTTATCTCATTATAAATAATGGTTGGTGTTGAATTGTCCAGCACATTAAAATGAAGTGGGATTTTTAATTGCCTATCAATAATAATCCTAATCGGGTTTTTACCTTTAACTAAACGCGTTGTTAAACTTGGGTTGTCCATTACTGCAGTTTTGCTTGCAATCATTATTGCTTGTTCCTGCGCCCTCCAAGTATGCGATAAAATATGTGACTCCTCACTGCTAATTACTATAGGAGGTATATCCGCACTACGCGACTTATCAATAAATCCATCTAAACTTTGTGCCCATTTCAATATTACATAAGGTCTTTTTTTGCTATGAAATGTAAAAAAACGCTTATTAAAATCCTTACTTTCATTTTCTAATACACCAACTGTTACATCAACACCTTCATTCCTAAGGTATTCAATACCATTGCCATTCACTTCCGAATAGCTATCAACACATCCTACTACAACTTTTGGAATTCCATAGTCTACAATTAAAGTAGCGCAAGGAGGTGTTTTACCAAAGTGAGAACAAGGTTCCAAATTAACATAGAGAGTAGCATTTTTTAACATTGACTTATCCTTTACGCAATCAATTGCATTTACTTCAGCATGGGCTTGCCCGTATTGTAGATGATATCCCTCCCCAATAATTTCGTTATTACATACAATAACACATCCAACCATAGGATTTGGAGCAACATTACCCAATCCTTTTTGAGCAATATCAATACATTTCTGCATATATTTTTGATGTACATCCACAAAGCAAAAGTAACAAAACAGTGATAGTTTATATAATTAAGTTTAAGTTAAAGTTAAATAGGACTATTTTTACTCATTTTCAAATTTTACTTCCTACTATTGTAATATGATATTAATAAGGGGCATTTTTTTACACTTCATACTTGTTTTATTTTTTGCTTGCTCACCAAAAAGCAAACTGAGCAAAATAGAACAATCGAATATTGAATTAAACAGTGGCAACAAAGAAGACAGTAATGTTTTAAAGGTCATAGCACCTTATAAAAACAAGATGAAGAATGAAATGGAAGAAGTGCTTATTATTTCAGAAAGCAGCGCTGTTAAAGGTGACCCTGAGGGTACACTGGGCAATATTGTTTCGGATATAGTGTTAAAGCAAGGAAATATTAAGTGTGCCGAAGCATACATCGAAAAGGTAGATATTTGCTTATTAAACAACGGTGGACTAAGGACCCCACTTCCAAAAGGGGCTATTACAACAGGTAAAATTTTTGAACTTATGCCGTTCGAAAACCAGTTGGTAATATTAACACTAAGTGGAAAAAAAACACTTTCAATGTTTAATTACATTGCCTTTCAAGGTGGAATGCCTTTGGCCGGTGCAACAATGACAATAAAAAAGGGGAAAGCCACGAATATTCTTATAAACAATGTTGCGATTGATACATCGCTGACCTACCGAGTTATCACTTCCGATTATTTATCAAATGGTGGTGACAAAATGAACTTTTTTTCAAGTCCCCAAAAAACAGAAACACTAAACAATAAAATTAGAGATGCAATTATTAATTATTTAAGAGCAGAAAACAAAAAAGGAAACACCTTAAAACCTGTATTGGATGGACGAATTAAATTTGAATAACCGAAGGCAATTTATTAAGCAAAGTATATACGGAAGTATTGGAATTATTGGGTTAAACAGTATTCCTTTCGATATATTTGCAAAAAATGATTTGGTTAAAATAACAGTACTTCACACAAACGATGTTCACAGCCACATCGATCCATTTCCGGAAAATGACCCAAAATACCCCGGCCTAGGTGGTGTTGCGCGAAGAGCTACCTTAATAAAAGAAATACGAAGTGTTGAAAAAAATGTATTGTTGTTAGATGCCGGAGATATATACCAGGGAACTCCTTACTTTAATAAATACGGAGGTGAACTTGAGTTAAAGTTAATGAGTCAAATGGGTTACGATGCATCCACTATAGGTAATCACGATTTTGATAATGGTTTAGAAGGTATAGTAAACCAACTACACAATGCGAATTTCCCTTTGTTGTGTGCTAATTATGATTTTTCAGACACCATTATGAATGGAAAAACAACAGCCTATAAAATATTCGAAAAAAATGGCGTTAAAATTGGAGTTTTTGGTATTGGAATTGAATTAGATGGCTTAGTAGACAAAAAAACTTATGGTAATACTATTTACCAAGACCCTATTGAAAAAGCAGCACAAACTGCTATTTTACTGAAAAAGGAATTAAAATGCGATTTAATTATTTGCCTATCACACTTGGGCTACAGCTACCAAAATAAAAAAGTGAGTGATTTTGTATTGGCAAAACAATCACGTTATATTGACTTAATTATTGGAGGACATACGCATACCTTTTTAGATAAACCTGTAAATGTCCGTAATCGTGACGGACAAGAAATCCATATTTGCCAGGTGGGTTGGGCCGGTTTAAAATTAGGACGTGTTGATTTTTATTTTGAACAAAATGGAAAGAAAAAAAGAGTAGACGGAAGTGCAATGAATGTGGTGAAAGGTATTGAGGAAAGGGGCTAATAAAATTTAATCTGTTGATTTTTTATTAAATATTATATACCCAAAAGAAAACAATAAACTGTAGTTGAATTGATCAGTGGTATTTTCTTTTAAGTCGTAATAATTGGTACTTATACTTACAGGACCTAAAAAAGTATGGAAAACTAATGCTGCCGATGCCATAAAATAACGCTTGGCAAAAACATCCCCATATTGCGCCGACAAATTAGGTTTCGCTAGTATTTCTTTATATGCTTGAAATACATATCCCTCCAGGCGAATGTCTAAATTTTTATGAATGCTTATAACATTTTTTGAACCTATAGCGGCAAATGAATAAGCTCTAAATTTCGGCAAAAATAACGTTTTGCTTTCTGGGATTGGAGTAAAGGTTGGGGCCGATAAAACACTTGATGTATAATTTCCGAAAAAATCTTGGTCTGAAACAACAACCTCGGCAAAAACACCTAATCGTAAGCGCCCTTTCCTTTTAAAATAACTGTCGTAAATCATTTTTATTTGCACCCACTGGTGATCGGAAATTGAAACAGTTTTGTCTATGCTGGTTGACCCTGGAATAGTAGTTTCAATACCATTTACCCATCGCATCTTAAAAGTAAAATAGGTACCGCTATTCGCAAACTGTTTTTTATTTTGAGTGTTTTTTTCGTAAGAAATATAGGGAGTAAACATTGATAAATTGGTTCTATCAGTTGTATCAGCAAATAAAAATTGTTTGGTTTGATAATACCTATCCGATAGTTGCGCTAAAGTATTACCCAAAATCAATTTACCCTTATTTTTAACCGGCATTGCAATGTTTAAATCGCCATAAAAATCATTCTGTAATAAAAAGGAAGGCTTTGATTCTTCAAAAAAAGCAGTGCTACTTTTAAAAAAATCCCAACGACTTCGGGTAACAGATGTTTCGATGTAAAATGGATATTTAGAAGAAAAGTCAAAGCGTAATTTTGCTTGATATGAGCCATATAACTTTCCAAAATAAATATTGGCTGATGGCGTTATAGCAATCCTTCCTAAATAATTGTATTGCAAACCTATATACCCTGAATTGATGGGACGTGATGATACATTTCCTCCAAAATAGGCAAATAAATCCTTCTCCTTTTTAATTTTCAAATACATATCGTACATTTTCGTTGAATCAGAATATTTTGCCAAAGGATAAATCTGTTTTATTTTATCATCTGCAACCAACCTGAAATATTTTGACTTTAAATCAGAAACGGTAATGGATGATTTCTTTTTTGAACCCAATAATTTTCTAACATAAGTAGCTTGCTTTTTTTTCAATCCTTCAATAACAATATTGTTAAATAAAAGTGGATGACGGTTACTTATAAATTGCTTTCTTTTTTCTGTAAGCGATTCTGCACTTTGTCTTGCATTAACTTCGCCTTTAATAGAATCGATCATTTGAATAGCCGCATTATAGCCATAATTAATAATTTTTGAAGAACTGAAAAATTCAAACAGTCCAATATTTACCATTTTGGGTTCAATAACTATTAAGCGTGCATCTACTTTAACATTGGAAGATCTATTTGTAAGCATATTTTTAATTTGACCAATAATATTATCTTCATCGGGCGCTTTAATATTTTCAGAAACATTACTTCCAATGATGATATCCGGCTTAAAGTCGTTGAACATTACATCAATAGGGAAATTATTGTACAAACCACCATCAAAAAAAAGTTTACCATCAATCAATAATGGTTTGATATAAAAAGGATATGACATAGATGCCCTAACGCATTGCCCTAGGTCGCCCTCCTTAAACACTACTTGATTTTTTGAAGTTATATCCGACCCAACACATCTAAAAGGAACAAATAATCTATCGAATGTATAATTTGCAGCTGCAGATGAGCTGGCAAACAATTCCATCATAGCAAAATCAATGGGAATAGGATTAATAAAATTAGTAGGGAGTGAAGAAGTTAAAGTTGTGTCTAGCGAAAATTTAAAACTGGTCCAAGAAGCATCGCTTTCTTTGCGCTTAAAATAATACATATACTTTTCTTCTATTTCACCTTGTGCCCAGTTTTTAAATTGCTCTGAATTGACAAGCGCTTCCATTTCTGAGGGTGAATAACCCGAAGCATACAATGCACCAATTAAAGCACCCATAGACGTTCCTGTAATATAATCGATTGGAATATTATTTTCTTCCAACACTTTTAACACTCCAATGTGCGAAATTCCATCGGCTCCGCCACCACTCAATACTACCCCCACCTTCTGCCCATTAACAATCAATATGGAAAGACTAAAAGTTATAAAAAACAAATAAAATAGCCTATTTGACCTCACAAAAAAGATAATTAAGTTTCAATTGACAAAGCTAAAAAAAAAGCTTTGCTTACAGTGTATTTAATAAGGATTTTAAATAAGCGGAGGCCACTAACAAACGGGAACCGTACCAAGAAAACATTTCACCATCTACTATTCGAATGGTAGCATTGGGTAAAACTGACCGGAATTCATTCATATTCTCTTCCTTAAAAGGATGTGGCTCTGAAGACAACAAGATTAATTGAGGGTTGTATTTTTTCAAATCGGCAATTTCCATTATCGGATAACGAGAATCACTTTTTTTAAAAATATTTTCCATTCCACAATGCTGTAACACATCATCGATAAAGGTATTTGAACCTGCACACATATAGGGTGTTTTCCAAATAAAATAAGCTACCGATATTGTTTTGGCTCCATTGTTCACTCTTAAATCTAAAAAAGCATTTTCAATATTTTGAACCAATTGTTTTGCTTCATCCTCCTTTTGAACTAAGGTTCCAATCTTCGAAATCATTTCCATTGCATCGGGAAGGGTTTTAATATCACTCATCCAAACTGGATACAGTTTTATTAATTGCTCAATTTGCTCTTGGTCGTTTTCTTCTTTGTTACCAATAATCAAATCGGGATTCAAGGTTTTTATTTTTTCAAAATCGCACTTCTTTGTACCGCCTACCCTAACTTTGCTTCGAAACATTTCATCGGGGTGAATACAAAATTTGGTGATGCCCACTACCTCTTCTTTTAATCCTAAATAAAAAAGCAGTTCAGTTTGTGAAGGCACTAGGGAAACAATCCGTTTTGGAGGCTGTTGAAGGCTTACAATATTTCCAATTTGGTCAACAAACTCCTTTTTAAGAGTCATTTAATGCCTCTTTTTTTCTTAATATTTTCGAATGCCTGTTGTACTTTCTGAAATTTTTCTTTTGCATCTCTTTGTATGTCCTCTCCTAAATGTGCCACTTTATCGGGATGAAACTTCACGGCCATTTTTCGATATGCTTTTTTCACTTCCTCATCTGCTACATCGTTTGTTATTTCCAATATCTTATAATCGCTTTCCGAATCGCTGTAAAACATTGCCTTAATGGAATTGTAATCGGGTAAACTAATACCCATCAGTCCGGCAATGCGCTCAATAATATTTACTTCATTGGAGTGAATTTGCCCATCTGCCATTGAGAGTCCGAATAAAAAATGAACCAATTGCAAGCGCGAAGCATACTCCATACTTCTACGTATTTGTGAACAAACATCAGCAAGCGGAATATCTTTTTTGATAATTTCGCGGAACAATAACATTTGTTCCTGTGTATGTTCAACACCAAAATGCTTTATATAAAACTTTTTAACGTACTCCAATTCCGATTTAAGCACAGCTCCATCGGACTTCATTACAGCAGCTGCCAATACCAATAAGCTAGCACTAAAGTCGCCTGTTTGCGTTGGTATTCGTGTATTGGTAGTTTCTACTACAAATTTCGAATCGTCAACCACAGCACCCAATGCAAAACCAATAACGGCACCAATAGGCCCACCTAACGCCCAACCTATTCCGCCTCCTAATATTTTACCAAATGATGCCATAAAACGCAATTTTATTTTTTTTAGCACAAAGTTTGCCTTTAGTAAACAAATGTAAAATAAAAGTCGCGGCTTTTTACCACGTATTCCATTCTTTAAATCAACTCCAAACTTCGCTTAATAAAGTTCGTTAACTCTTCGCCCTTAAGCATATTCTGCGATAATAAAGCTAAATCGGTTGTTTGTTTTGCTAATTTGTTCTGTTTACTTGCATCGCCTTCGTTTAGTATTTTACTTATAAGTGGATGATTTGAATTTACAGCCAAATTAAAAATTTCTGGCATATTGCCCATAAAACTCATACCGCCTCCACCACCTAAAGCACTCATATCTTTCATTCTGCGCATAAACTCGGGTTGAGTTATTATCATTGGGTTATCCGACTCGTTTAAACTTTCAAACACAACTGTAAATTTTTGTTTTGGTAGCACACTTTCAAAAATGGGTTTCAGTTTATTCTGCTCTTCCTCATTTAATTTTGAAGGTATTACCTCGTCCTTTTTTATCAATTTATCAATTGTATCGGCATCAACACGCACAAAACTTATATTCTCCAGCTTACTTTCCAAGTGGTTTACAAAATGACTATCAAAAGGTCCGTCCATAAGCAACACATCATAACCTCTTTCGTCTGCAGTACTTATAAAACTGTGTTGTTCAACAACATTGTTCGTATACAAATACACTACTTTATTATCCTTATCAGTTTGATTTACTTTTATTTTTTCAGCATATTCATCCAAGGTAAAATACTCTTCCTTGGTATTTTTAAACAAGAAGAATTTTACGGTTTTCTCATAAAACTTCTCTTCAGATAACATACCGTATTTCACAAACAAATTGATATCGTTCCATTTAAGTTCAAATTCCTTTCGATCGTTTTTAAATATCTCCTCCAGTTTATCGGCTACTTTTTTAGTGATGTGATTACTTATCTTTTTAACATTGGAATCGCTTTGCAAATAGCTTCTTGAAACATTTAACGGAATGTCCGGTGAATCAATAACACCTTGTAACAGCGTTAAAAAATCGGGGACAATATTCTCCACCGCATCGGTAACAAAAACCTGATTACTGTACAATTGAATTTTATCTCGATTTACTTCAATGGATTTTTTAAGCTTTGGAAAAAACAAAACACCTGTTAAATTAAAAGGATAATCCACATTTAAGTGAATATGAAAAAGAGGATCCTCAAAATTCATGGGGTATAGTTCACGATAAAATGATTTGTAATCTTGATTACTAAGCTCCGTAGGTTTTTTGGTCCAGGCCGGACTAGGATTATTTATAATATTATCCTTTACAACTTTTGTTTCAACATCGCCTTCCTTTTCAGTACTTTCAGTCGTACCTGATTTTATATTAATCGGTAAAAATTTGCAATATTTCTTTAAAAGCCCGTCAATTTTATTCTTCTCTAAATAATCCATTGAATCTTCGGCTATGTGGAGTATTATATCGGTTCCAATTGTATCCTTTTCTATCTCCTCTAAGGTATATTCCGGACTTCCATCGCATTCCCAACGAATTGCTTTTGAGTCCTTTTTATGCGACAATGATTTTATTTCTACACTTTCAGCTACCATAAATGCTGAATAAAAACCCAATCCAAAATGTCCAATTATAGCATTGTTGGCTTCGGCTTTGTCCTTGTATTTGTTTACAAATTCCTCAGCACCCGAAAAAGCTATTTGCGCAATGTATTTAACTACATCTTCATCTGTCATACCTATACCGTTATCACTAATGGTAATCGTTTTTGCATCCTTGTCCACTATTACTTCTACTAATAAGTTTGACGTATCGGCACTTGACTCACCTAAAGCCGATAATGTTTTCAGCTTCTGGCAAGCATCAACGGCATTGGAAACCAACTCACGCAAAAATATTTCGTGGTCGGAGTATAAAAATTTTTTAATGATTGGAAAAATATTTTCCGTTTGTACATTTATCTTGCCGGTCTGCATAACAATTATTTTATTGGTTAATGGCGATTGAATTTCAAAGTTTGTGCCAGTCACAAAAATGCGACAAATTGGCAATAATCCTCTGTTTATTTTTTATTTTCACTTTAAATGGTCTTTAAATTATATAAAATTCAATATACATTACACATTAACCGCTACCATATTTATTAAATTTAGTATTTTTGAAATAAAAAGAATTATGCGTATTTTAAAAACACCTACAAAACATAGCCCAGAAGACCTGAAAGCATTAATGAATACTGCAAAAAGCAGCAAGGATTTTAAAAAATGGCAAATCTTGTACATTTCTTCCTGTTATAAAGTAACAGCCAATTACCTTTCCGACACAACCGGTTATTCAAAAGCAAGCATCTACAGTATTATCAAACACCCCGATATTGACATAAATCACAAAACAAGGGGCGGCAGAAACAGAGAATTATTACCCATTAAAGAAGAGCTTAGGATGATGGAAAACATGGAAGATACTGCAATAAAAGGACAAATTATATCTTCGAAAGATATGAAAAGTTCAGTAGAAGCAATCGTTGGTAAAGCTGTTTCTGACGATTACATTTGGGATCTTTTTAAAAGAAATGGGTGGAAAAAACACAGTCCGGCCCCCAACCAGTACAATAACAGCCAAACAGATTACAAAAAAAAGACCAAAAACCATTTGGTTACCCCTTAAAATAATTCTTAAAAACATGAATAAAATATAACATAATAACATTATTTGATAGCTGTTTATATTTATAAACCTAAAAATATTTTATATTTATTTTTTAAAATTAGAAAAATGAATTTAATTTGCATTATAACTAACAAGAACCAGACAATGAAGAAAAATAATCTATCAATAATATTAGGTCTAGCAACATGCCTTTGTTTATTTATTCAATTTGAACTTTTTGCTCAAGGATGCGTTGCTGTAAGACCAATGAGTTGCTCAGGTGTTGGAAACTCTAATGGATCGCCATTATTAAATAAAGGTCAATTTCAGGTTTCAACGACCTACCGTTACTTTAAGTCCTATAAACATTTTAAAGGAGATTCAGAACAAAAAGAAAGAGTAGAATTGGGCACAGAAGTAATAAATATTGCTCATTCAATTGACTTAGGATTAACTTATGCTATTAGTGACCGATTAAACATTTCGATGAACGCTCCCCTGATTTATTATTACAGATCTTCATTGTATGAACACTATGGAAATAGAATAAAAGCAAATCCCGAGCAAAAACGATTTGGTACACAGGCAAAAGGGTTAGGAGACATCAGAATATCAACAAGTTATTGGTTATTAAAACAAGGCAAAGATTCAAGTGGTAATATTTCTGTTGGCTTAGGCATTAAACTCCCAACTGGTAATTCGAATGTTCAAGATGATTTTCACCGTTTGACAAACAAAGGCGAGGACTCATTAATTCAAAAAGCGGTTGACCAATCAATTCAACTTGGGGATGGAGGCGTTGGCTATACTATTGAGACCCAGGGATATAGAAATGTAGGTTCGAAATCTTCTTTTTATTTTAATGGTTTTTATATGTTTAACCCACAAAACTATAATAAAACGCTTAACAGGGGAACTTTGGTTGGTGTTGATCCACTTATAGCGTACCACTCAATTGCAGATCAGTATATGATTCGTTTTGGATTAAACTTTAAACCACTTAGTAAACAAAATTTATTTTTAAATTTAGGTGCAAGATACGAGGGAATTCCAGCAAAGGATTTAATCGGAAAAAGTGAAGGTTGGAGAAGACCAGGATATATTGTTTCGGTTGAACCAGGAATTACATATTTAAAAGGTAAAGCCACTTTTGTTTTGAATGTTCCTATTGCTCTTTATAGAAACAGAGTTAAAAACACATACGACCTTGCTGACCCTGCTGCTATAAGACACGGTGATGCAGCCTTCGCAGATTACCTAATTAACTTTACATTCTTATATCGATTTGGAAAATTAAATCATCATAAAATGGAATAAAAAGTATGAAGGAGTAGCGTGAGCTAATGCACAAAAAATTACGACACTTTGCGTAGGAACATTTTGATTCGTTATTTAAACCCGCAATGGCAGACGTTATTCCCTTATTTATTTTATTGCTTTCTTTTTACCAATAAAAAATAATCGCCTTCAATAGCAAGGTAGCCAAATTCATAACAAAAATAATAATTGTCGCCCTTTTTTGTTTTGTACTGATGGGTGTAATACCCAAAATTAAAACCCTTATCCGTTAATTTTTGTTTACTTGCTTTTGCTGTTTCTTCAGGAATAAGTGATTCCAGTATTTTTCTGTTCTTACGCAAAATACCGTTTATGTTTCGCACATAATTACTGCTTTCACTGTTTACTTTGTTATTATACGCGTTACGACAGAGGTCGCTACAAAACTTTTTGTCGATGCGTCCTTTAAAGGTATCACCACAGTCTAAACACTTCTTTTCCATATAGTTGTATACGGAACAAATATAGTAATTATCCGTTTACAAACGACTAAAAACGGATATATTCGGATACAAACGTTTAATAACCGAATCAAATTTTCAAATCGTCACACCTTTGCATCGTCAAATCAAACAAAAAGCGCTTTAACGAAATGGCACAAAAAATAAACAAGTAAAAAAACAATTAATCTTAAAAGTAACATGAACACACTTAAAAACAATGTACAATTAGTAGGCAACTTGGGTATGAACCCGGAAGTTAAACGCCTTGAGAACGGAAAAAAAGTAGCCAAAGTATCGATGGCCACACACGAAAGTTATCGTAATGCGAAAGGCGAAAAAATCACAAAAACACAATGGCACAACCTTGTAGCTTGGGGTAAAACAGCAAGTATTATTGAAAAATATCTAAAAAAAGGGTCGGAAATAACGGTTACAGGGAAATTGGTAAGCCGTAATTACATTGATAACGATAATGTTAAACGTAATTTAACCGAAATAAAAGTAAGTGAATTGCTTATAGCTGGAAACAAAAAATAATTTCAAATAATAAATAAACAATAACAATTAAAAAACAAACAAAATGAACGCATTAAAAAACAAAGTACAATTAATTGGTAATCTAGGCATGAACCCTGAAGTAAAAACCTTAGATGGTGGTAAAAAACTCGCTAAAATAACGATCGCTACAAACGAGAGTTACAAAAATTCAAAAGGAGAAAAAATTACTGATACACAGTGGCACAATCTTATTGCTTGGGGTAAAACTGCCGATATTATTGAGCAATATCTACAAAAAGGGTCAGAAGTAGCTGTTGAAGGCAAGTTAATTAACCGCAATTACATCGATAAAGAAAATGTAAAACGTTATGTAACCGAAATTCAAATAAATGAATTACTTATATTGGATTCGAAAAAGAATAAGTAAAAATTATTCATTAAAGAAAAGCGGGGCGAGATTATACTTTGCTCCGCTTTTTTATTTTAGCGAATTTATATACGAACACCAATTATGCAAACATCGTCTATCTGCTCTAAATCGCCTCTCCAAGCTTCAAAACTATTATCTAAAATTTGTTTCTGTTCATCGCAAGAAAGAGTCGCATTGGTAATTAATATCTCTTGGAGCTGTTTGTGTTTAAACTTCTTTCCTTTATCACCACCAAATTGATCGGCATAACCATCTGTAAATAGATACAACATATCATTGGGCTCTACATTAATTGTGTGTGATGTAAATGGCTTACGGAAGTCAAACTTACCAATAGGTTGTTTATCTGGCTTCCATTCTAAAAGCTCTCCGTTTCGTATTATCCATAAAGGATTATTCGCACCCGACCATTGAAGTGTATTAGTCTTTGAATTTAGTTTACAAATGGATATATCCATACCGTCTTTTACTTCACGTTGACTTTTTTCAAAAGTTTCTTCTACCAATACACTTAACTTATCTAAAATACTTGCAGTCTCTGTAATACCCAATTCTTTTACACAACGGTTAAGTTCATTATGCCCAACTAAACTCACCATTGCACCCGGCACACCGTGTCCTGTACAATCTACTGCCGCAAAAAATACATCGTCTTGATTTTTTTGCAACCAATAAAAATCACCACTAATAATATCTTTAGGTTTATATAATACAAAAGATAGTGGAAGTGTTTTTTTAAACTCCTTTTCGGGAGGTATTATGGCATCTTGAATATTTCGAGCATAGTTTATACTATCGGTAATATCTTTGTTTTTTGCCTGCAACATAACATTTGAAACTTGCAACTGCTCTGTGCGTTTGTCAATTTCAGATTCCAAAAAGCGCTGATTTTTTCTTGAAGACAGTGTTTTTAAATAAAACAATCCCCATATAATGGAAACAATTAAAACAATACTCAACACAACGAACCAAGTTTTTTGCCAGATAGGCGGTATAACCTCAAAAGCATATTTTGCAGATACTCCCCAACCTCCTGAACCCATCCTTGACATCACTTGAAACTCATATTTTCCAGGAGGAATATTTGAATAAGTTACTTCTGTTTGATCAGTAGCAGGGTTCCATTCATTTTCAAAACCATTAAGTTTAAACTTATACAATACATTGTGTTGATAAGGAATATCGATACCAATAAAATGAAAGGTAAGGTGATTCATATTGTGATTGAGCTGCAAAGCAGTTGGGTAATTGAACCATTGATTAAAACCACTGTAAAGCACTCCCGAAGGGATTTCCTTTTTGTTTGCCCAATCGTATTTTTTGAAAAACACATCTATTCCTGATATTTGAGTTGTTGGAGGAATGGTATCAGGAAAATCATATTGCTTTTGATACTTGGTTAAATGTTTGCTGGTACCCCACCAAATATTACCCTTATTATCTTCCATCACAGCATTGGGCGTAGCATCATTACCAGTAAATCCTTCACTGATTCCATAATTAACTATGGTTACTTTTTTATCGGGTTGAAAAATAAGTTTATTAATTCCTTTTTCAGAACCTACCCAAATGTTATTATTTCTATCTTCTAAAATGGACTCAGTATGATTTGTTGTTAAACCGTCTTTTTCAAAATAATTAATAAACTTTTTACCATCAAAGCAACTAACCCCTTCACCTGTTGCCATCCAAATATTACCATTGGCAGCAACAATTATATCCCATATTATTCCATTACACAAACCATTGTTTGTAGAGTATGCTATAAAGTTTTCACCATCGTACTTTATTAATCCCGCTCCTTCAGTACCAAACCAATAAATACCATCCTTATCTTGTGCAAAAGAGCGAATAGGACTCTTTAATCCTTTTATTTCTGGATAATGGGTGAACTTACCATCTCGAAAAATACTAAAGCCTTTTTGATAATATGCGATAAACAAGTTATCTTGCCTATCTACGAATAAGCGCCATATTTTATTATTTGAGAGTCCATTTTTTTTATCGTAGTTTGTAAATCTACCATTATTATATACTGACAAACCCTTGTTATATGAGCCAATAAATGTGTTTCCTCTTTTATCATTTTTTACTGAAAATATTACATTGTCAGGCAAACCATCATCGGCATTTAAACAGGTAAATGAAGTCCCGTTATATTTACAAACACCACCACCTCTGGTAGCACACCATATATTTCCTTCCAAATCTTCGGAAATACCCATAATGTAATTTTCGCTTAAACCATAACTTTTAGAATAATGTACAAAACGTCTTGTTAGAATGAGATTTGCACCAGCACCATCAGTACCTAACCATATATTTCCTTTCCCATCCTCTACAAAATCGTGTATTCTTTTATTCTTCAATCCGTCCTCTTCATCAATTAATTCAATTTCTTTACCATCATAAAGGAATACTCCTTCATCCCAAACGGATACCCATAATTTGTCTTGAACATCTAGAAATAATTTATGAATCTCTTTCCCTTTTAAAATATCGTAGCGCCTTATTTCTCTGTTCTTAACTTTAAATATGCCGTTATATCCTCCCAGATAAACATCCCCTTTTTTAGATATAACAATAGAATTCAATTGTCCCAACTCTTCTTCCTGTGCATATTTATAAATTTCAAACCTTCCGTTAGCCCTTATTACAAGACCTTTTGATGTAGCAAAATAAACAGCACCATCCGGAGCAACAGCAATATTATATATAGAACTATTTTTTATAAATGGATGCTTTTCCTTCGTTAAAGCGCCATCTTTACTATAATAAAGACCCATTTCAGTCCCTACCATCATAGTGCCATCCTTGTCTTCAACAAAAGATGTTATTTGAAAATTCTTGATACTATCGTTGTTTGGTTTTTGAAATTTAACACCATCAAAAACAACGTAACCGTTTGTATTTGCTATCCATATCTTTCCGCCTTTGTCTTCATACAAACCCAACACAAAATCATCCGGAAGCCCTTGTTCTTTAGTATAAGTAGAATATATATTACCATCAAATTTACACAAACCCGCTCCATCCGTACCAAACCACATTAACCCATTTTTATCCTTCAGCATACAATTAATGTAGGATGAATTAATTCCTTGTTCTATATCAAACACTTTGATGTTTAAGTGAGCATCGGCTGATATTAATGGGCGGTGAGCTTTGGTAACACGGGGTTGACCGGCAACTATTTCGTTGGATGTTTGACCAATACTATAAAGAAAACATAAAAAAAAAGTAGCTAGCAATAAAAGTTTCCTACTCGCTATCATGCTAAATCTGGATTAATATTAGAGCACATTTGAATTCAAATATAATAAAAGTTTAATACTATCCAGTTAAATTCAATAGCTATGAATATAAGTTCTTAAAAAATAGTTATTTAAAACTGCTTTTATTTTACAACTAAAAACTTTATGGTTTGAGTAGCTTCGTCTGTTTTTATAGTAATAAAATAAATACCGCCAACAAAAGATGATGTATTAATATTAATTTTTTGATTGCTTTTAGTCATCACACTTTTATCCAAATTTAAAACCGTGTTACCCAAAACATCTGTAATAATAATATTTACAGAAGATTCATCGTTGAAATTAGCCTCAACTACTAATTGATTATTAGTAGGATTCGGATATACTTTAAAACGGAAATTGTTAGATGTTTCTTTGATTCCTATAGGCACCAAAATATCATATTTGGCTTGTGCCGAATCGGAATTCAATTGAATATCAGCTAAGTCATCACCAGCCAACAATGCAAAACCAACTTCAATGGTATCGTTCGGTAACATTGTATACGGACCTGTACTTACTACCTGCATTACATCGGTTCCCGGAGGTGCTATGCCATTTTGAAAACGATTTGTTGAAAGCGTTGTATACTTTAAATTATCGGGATATCCATTTTGCAAATCAACACCACCTGCACCGTTGGCTATGTTATCAATACCATAAGCCAATGCAGGCTTAGCACTGGAAAGAACTCTAACTCCTGCATAAGCACTGTTTCCTGTACCATAGGTATACCCTAATTTTCTGCTCGCATCAAAATCTGTATTATTATACATTGCATTGGCAATATCCCAATCAGCACAAATACCGGCATACAAATTTGAAAGGGTACTTTGCCCTGCATTTACAATGCTGTATTTTACAATAACATATTTTCTGTGGCCAGGTGTACTCCAAGCATACGCTGAATGCTCCACATTAATATTCAATTTTGTTGCTCCTGCTCCTGCATCATTGAATTTCCCTTCCAAATCAAATTCTGAGTTTACACTTGGCAAAACAATTCTCACTTTGTTCAAGGAAACAAAATCATTGTCCTGATTAGCTACCGAACGCATCATATCGGATACATTTCCGGGTCCGGTACCAACCATTAAACTGGATTCATACAAAATGGATGTGCCTGAATTGTATAAAAAACCAAGTCCATTTACTTGTTGATCCTGATTGTAGCCTATTCTTCCTTTGCTGGTAATGGTAGTAGCTACATCGTTAATTTCTACATCAATATAATCGACATTCAATGAAACGGGTATATACTGAACATCGGTAAAAGCTCCATCGGTAAAGTTAAATTTCAACAATACGTTTGTATTTAAAGGAGTATTGGCCGCAATTTTAATTTGGTAAGGGTCGCTATTATTATTCACCGTATTAATAGCTGCAACAGCACCAATTGTTGTTGAATTATCCAAAAATGTAACATAGGGAGAAGAGCAAGAAACAGTCACCGTCATATTTGTTGTTGTTGCTAAATAACTTGTAAAATCGCAACGCATACGGATGGTATCACCCGGAATAAAAGTATTGTCGTTATTATCTACCAATGAATCACGTGTAATTCTTACCGAAGGTAAATTTGTAATGGACAATGCCCTAAATAAATTTATTCTACCGCGACCCAACAAACCTGCATAAGGAACATTTCCTGCAATTTGGTCTATATTATCGGCTGTAACCCTCAATTGCTCTGCAACTTGCAAAGGAGAAAATGATGGAAAATGATTTTTTACAATGGCTGCACAACCTGCTGCAACAGGACAAGCCATAGATGTACCACTGGATGGAACATAAGCCCCACCTTGCCAACAAGAGTATACATTTTCCCCGGGTGCACATACATCAATATAAGGACCGTAGTTCGATTGTACCCATTTGGTATCGGTATTATTTGTAGCTGTTACGCTGAATACATTATCAAAGGATGCAGGATAAAACGTAACATTTGTTCCATTGTTTCCGGAAGCTGCAACCACCAATGAGCCTTTGTTGAATGTTGCATAGTTTATGATATCTTGTTCGTACTGCCCACCGGAAGTACCACCCCAAGAGCAATTAATTACTTTACAGTTGTGATCGGCAGCATACACAATACCTTCGTAAGCAACATTTAATGCACCGGCAGCATTCATAATTTTTATGGGCATTATTCTGCACTTAAATCCTGTACCCGCCATTCCAATTCCATTATCATTCATTGCTCCACAAAGCCCCGAAACGTGCGTACCATGATGACTTGCACCACTTTGCGGATTGTTATCATTTTCACCTAAATCCCAACCAATAAAATTATCAATATAACCATCGCCATCATTATCGTTACCATCAACAGGGTCATTATAATTGCGTTTCATATTGGGCAACAAATCAGGATGCACCATATCAATTCCTGTATCGGTTACACCAATTACTACAGATGAATCGCCTTTGTCGATATCCCAACCACCAAAGGCATCGATGATAGACAAGAAATAACTGCCCGGTTGCGCAATATCGGGATCATTTGGAGTATATACCTCTTTCGGTAAATAATGAGGCTGTGCATATTCCAATATATCCAAGGCATACAAACGGTTTATCACTTTATCCAGTGGGAAATTTTGCGTGTAGTTGAATTCGTAAACAAGTGACAAGTCAACAAGCTTTTCACCGAATTGATTTTTGGTTTCTTTCGGTGACTCCTTCAACGGGAATTTCTTTTTAAAATTCTGTGCTCCTATTTGCGTAAAAAAGGCGTTTAATGCTGCTTGATTTTTTATTTCGTTTACAGTACAATCGTTTTTGTACTTCGCTTTTACTTTTACAATAACTGTTTTTGGAATATAATCTCCTTCCACCAAATGAGCAGCCTTTTGAAAATGATTGCCCTGTGCTTTTTTGTTGATTGCCTTTTGTGCAAACAATTGTGTGCTGTATAAATTGATTACAACAGCTATAGCGGTAAAATAAATACTTCTTTTCATAGAATAGGTGTTAGAAAAGTAAATGTGTGTTTTGTACAACGAATTTAAGAAATAAAAAGGAGAAATGGAATTATTGTGGTTTTGAGCAAAAAATCAAAAAAATATTTATGAATAATGAGAATAGCAATTCACAAATAAGAATCAGATTATTTATTAATTTCACCATATAAAATAATTGTAAATTTTAGCCGAATTAAAATGAAACGTAAAATAGTTACACTCTTCGTTATATCCATATTCACCATTAACCTACTGACAATTCATTCTTGTAAACACGAACCATTAAGCAAAGGAACAGATGAGGAATTATATAATTTTGCAAAAGAAACCAATGGCTACAATTGGTTTAAAAACTCTGATAAACAATTAGCCAAAAGTTCGGGCACCGGTCATTCTCAACCATTCTTAAGAACCCGCTACAATACTGTTGCTTCAGCAAAATTAGACGCTAACGGAAAAATAATAAGCGGCACTAGCTTTCCTGAAGGTTCAGTAATTGTGAAAGAACTGTTCGATAACTCAACAACGATAGGTAGATATGCTGTATTATATAAAAACACTACGCACAAAGATGCCGATGCAAAAGGTTGGGTTTGGGGATATATTAATGCTGATGGAAGTGTTGCCGCAAAAGCTTCCGACAAGGGAGACGCATGTATAAGCTGTCATTCACAAACCGACAACATTGATTATATGCTAATGAATAAGTATTTCCCTTAGTAAGATTGAATTGGTCTAAATTATTCTTTGTTGTTGTTGTATCCTGAATCTAGAAATTAAAAGGAGAATCGGAATAATTCGGGTTTTAAACGTTTTTATACTTTTTAAATTTTATGTTTAATAAATTTTCGAAAGGTATAACTTCGGCAGTAAAAGGTTCCCATACATTTTCAGGCTCCTTTAATTGCAGCAATAGTGCTTTAATTTTTGGTATTTGTTGATGGACCAAGAATCCGTTTTTAGATAGCTCAAGAATGATTTTGAAGACCAGAATATCTCTTTCACGAAATTCTTTGTTCACAGAAATACGCTGCATTTGCTTTTTAATACTTACAACACCTTTGAGAGCAACATCATCCTTACCCAGCAATACATTCAAATAAATTGTAATAATTCTTGTCCAAAAATCCCATCCAATAGCATCTTTGGTAATTTCATTTCTTTCCTCTAAAAAAGATAGGGCTTTGGAATAATGCCCCTTTTCTAAGCATAATATTGCATTATAAAATAATAAGGTATCACGTTCCAAAACACTTTTGTCATTTTTTTGATACTTATAAATTTCAACTAAAATTTGCTCTGCTTTGGGAATATTTCGTTGGTAAATATTAATCAACAATTCTTGGTCAAGCGAAACCCAATAATTCCTTGAACCTGCTTTAAAACATAACTGAGCATTTTTTGACCAAATAATTGCTTGACTATAATTCAATAAATAAGCATCGCATTTAGCTAGGTTATCATAAATTATTCCTGCCCTATCAATTCGGTTAATGGATTTATTCTCTTCAACTATTTTTTTTAACTGCAAACACTTCCTTTTAGCTCCAACATATTTTTTATCCAGGTAGCACAATGATAGCTGATGTTGAAACAAAAAATATTGCACCGTTGGAGATTTTGAAATTTTATATTCGCTAATTAATATGTTTAAATGCTTCCTTAATAGTTTTCCAAAAGTTTTTTTGTCGTGAACACTTGTTTTAAGTGACTTCATTTTCAAAATATTAAATAACTCGTTCGCCTTTCTAATCGAATACAGGCAGCTTTCAAAATGTGCAATTTCCTTTTCAAATTCAAAATATGCTGTCTCACCTTCCAACAATGAAGAATGGAATTTTTTCAGATATAATTGTTCAATAAGGATGGGATAAAATTCAAACTCAGTTGCTGAAGCAATTATTTCATCCCGTAATGTTCCTATCAAAGTTATTTTAGATTTTTTTGCAACTAGAAATTGTAACAAAGCCGACTTTTGATGAATTTCAATTTTCGCAATATCTATTTCATCAAATTCTTTTGTTTCCTTTTTAATAAAATAATTTAGCAATTCAAGAATGTCTGAAACAGCTCTTGTAATGATTCTCTGATAAGCACTTTCAGAGTTTGGTTTCTCTTTCTTATACAAGGCTTTTAAAACTTGTTCTTTAGTAGGAAGTTCATTTTGGGAAAGCAAAAAAACCACTAAATCATTAAGCATTTTTGCCCTATTGCTTTTTATAATTAATACAAGATTATTCCTTTCACAGTCTGTTAAAATCGCAAGTAATTCATAAATTTCTTTGTGTTGCATATAAATTTGATAGAAAACATTCGCATTCGCCAATAAAATTAAGCCTTTTGGCTACTTGTCGCAAAAGTATGCAAAATGTCCCCAAATTACGAATGAAGTTTGTCTCTATTTGTACGGAACCAAACTATATACAAATATGAAAACAAAATCTATCATCAAAATAGGAGTATTCTTCATCTCCCTTTCCTTTCTATCATTTAAACCAATCAATTCCGTTTCAGCACAAAACCAATCGTCAAGTTTAGCTGAAACAATGTGCCAATTATCAGCGGAAGATGGTTGTTCGATGAATTATGTGCCAGTTGTTTATAGCTATTTAGTCAGCAATGGTTATAATACAACAAATATACAAATGCCTGACTGCGATAATGCCTGGGCACAAACAGTTAAAAATTCTGTAAGTTATACCACTCACATTTACTTAACGAGTGGGATAGTTACAGGACACGAAGATTTTATGAATTAAATATTTAATACAATGCATTTGAAACTAAATACTAAAGACCTATATTTGTTAAAGAAAGAGAGGTGCTTGCCATAACTAACACCTAACTAACCTTCCTCAAATAGATTTTGAGCAAGGGTTTTTTTAAAAAAAATCAATATAAACAATTTAACCTTTATTAATTGAATAAATCCTTTTACATATCCTTTTTAATTGCCTTTGTAGCTACATCGACTTGTATTGCGCAGCAAAATTTAGTACTCAACCCGAGTTTTGAGGATACAATTTCTTGTCCTTTCGGACCAGGTGAAGTTATCAAATCTAACAATTGGGCTAGCTATCGAGGCTCTCCTGATTATATGAATAGTTGTAATTCTGATATGGTATCGGTTCCCAATAATTGGGGAGGGTATCAACAAGCTGCGAGCGGAAATGCATACGCAGCATTTGCCACTTATGAAACAAAGATCATTAATAATAATGCTAGAGAATTTGTTGGGGGCAAACTATATTCGCCTTTAACTATTGGAACCAAATACTTCGTTTCGTTTAAAGTGGCTTTAAGTTTAGATGTTGATCTCCAGGCAAATTGTGCTTCCAGTAAATTAGGTGCGGCTTTCTCAACAGTGCCGCACAATGAGTTTAATCCAGCGCCTATAAACAATGACCCTCAAGTATATACCAACGCAATAATAACTGACACATTAAATTGGACTAGAATATTCGGTTCTTTTGTTTCCGATTCTGTTTATCAATATGTAATGATTGGGAATTTTTTTGACGACAACAATACTGATACATTAATTTTAGATGGTGACACATGGTGTAATGCATCTTACTATTTCCTTGATGATATTTGTGTAAGTACAGATTCTTTATATACTGCACAATATAACTATGTAGGTGTGGATGTAGGAAGAATAGAAAGTTGTTTCAAAATATACCCTAATCCTGCAAGTTATCTTACCACAATAGAAAACCCCTTCCATGAGCCTTACAGCTTAAAAGTGATGAATGGACTTGGACAAACCTTATTAGAGATAGCAAAAATTGAAGATCAAAAATTTCAATTGGATATAAGTAGTTTAGAAAATGGATTACTGCATTTAGTCATTCAGAACAAAAACAAGCAAATAAATTGTAAACTAATAAAAATAGCTAACTAAAATTTGCTTATTTATTAAGGATTCAGAACAAGGTATTTTAAAGGATTTATACAATTAGTAAGGTAATTAAACCTCACTAATTATAAAAAAAATAATTTTATTTACTATCGCATTTTCATTAATGGCGATACTGAAAACGAATGCTCAATCTTCAACTGCTGGAATAGGAGGAAACAATTATGGCGCTGCAAAATATCTTGGGTATGTAACTGGTTTCCCAGGCAATTTAGATTTTCACACCGCTAATGCAGGTGGAGCGCCCTTAATGCGCTTGCAAAACTCCAATGGCTTTTTAGGAATTGGTTTAACATCACCTGGTTATCGTTTAGATGTGCAGGATAACATCAATATAAATCCAAACTCCGGTGTGGCCTACTACCGTATAGGAGGCAACTCTGTTTTGCACGTGTTTGGCACATTGAATACCTGTGTAGGCGAAAACAATGGTCTTGGATTAAGTACAGGTACATCAAATTCCTTTTTGGGCAACTCGGCTGGTACATCCAATACATCCGGCAGCCAGAATGTTTTTCTGGGTATGTCGGCAGGCAGCGCAAACATAAGCAATGATGACAATACTTTTGTAGGTACATATGCCGGTCAAAATAGTACTGCCAATGAAAATACTTTTATAGGTTCCTATGCAGGCTCTACAAACACAACAGGGAGTAACAATACTTTTACTGGTTTTAAGTCTGGTTGGGTAAATACCACAGGTTACCGCAATTCATTTTTGGGTAACCAAACAGGTTATTCAAATACTACAGGTCGTCAAAACACCTTTACCGGTTACCAAGCTGGTTATACAAATACAAGTGGAGTTCAAAACACCTTTACTGGTGATAAATCCGGAGAGCTTAATACTACCGGTAGCTACAATTCATTTTATGGAGACCTATCGGGAAATACAAATACAACCGGGCAACAAAATTCTTTTGTAGGTCACCACGCAGGTGCAAACAACACAACAGGTTCTTACAATTGTTATATGGGATCCCATACTGCATTTGCAGGAGTTAACAGCACAGGTTGGCGCAATAACTATATTGGAGCGGAAGCAGGTCCACAAGAAAGAACCGGTAATGATAATCAGTTTATGGGATTTAGGGCAGGTTGGAACAATATAGCTGGCAGTAGAAATGTATTGATTGGAACAAAAAGTGGTGATACCTTAACCGATGATGATAACGTTTTTATTGGATACAGATCGGGCTTTTACCAGATAACAGGTAATTATAACACTTACATTGGTACAAATTGTGCCGATAATAGCAACGTAACAGGATTTACAAATGCGGCTGCCTTTGGTTACAATGCAGTACCCCGCAACAGTAACCATATGATATTGGGCGATAACAATGTAAATGTTGGTATCGGTTTATCAAATGATGCAACCGGTCCGCGCGATAAATTAGAGATAAAAGGCGCTGCAGGAACATCCGGTTTACAGTTTACACAAATTAATGCCGGAACTACGCCTACTGCCAATCCGGGAGCAGGGGTACTTGCATTAGATGCCAATGGAAAAGTGATTTATGTGCCCGATGTTGCTTCTTCAGGAGCAATCCAAACGTGTAGCACCAATCTTCCAATTGCCAACGACTTGGAAATTGATATGGGTACTACGAGTACTAAAAATTTTATTTTTAGGGATTACAATTCTAATGCAACCAGTAAAGTAGGAATTGGAATTAACAGTTGCAGTCCATCGGCTAAGTTACACGTATACCAACAATCGGGTGCTACAAACACCATTGGTACATTGCTTGAAAACAATGATGCAGCAACTTCATCGAATGATGTTATTGCACTAAAAGTATTGGAATCAGCAACTTCCACTTCAGGAAGACGCATTGCAGGGTGGTTTGAAGTAGATAGGGCTGGTGTATGTACTACTCCTAAATTTTCCATTTATGTACCTGATTGCAGCGGATACATTTCTTTAGGTTATTCAACGCCCACTGTGGCAGGAAGTAGTTTGCTAAGTGTTAATGGAGACATTACAGCTGCTGGTGTTATGTTTGCAACTGGGTTCACAGTAGTGTCTGACAACCGTTATAAGAAGAACATAATATCCATTAGAAAAGACAGTGCCTTAGCCAAAGTACGCGCATTAAATGGTGTTTATTATGACTGGGATATTGTCAATAACCCTGGTCATAATTTTGAAGCCTCTCACCAAGTTGGATTTATAGCTCAACAAGTAGCATCAATATTGCCTGAAGCTGTCAGAATAGATTCAAATGGGTATTATGGTGTAGAATATATGAAGATCATCCCATTGCTTACAAATGCAATAAACCAACTGGATTCTTTGAATACAGTTAAAGATGCCACCATTTCTAACCTGGAAAACAGACTTACTGCTTTGGAACAAATTGTGAATGGCTGCTGTAATATGAATGGTGGTGAAGGTGGAATGAGGAGTAACCCAAACAATAATAACTTCAGAGGCAATGTAACGCAAACTGAAATAGAATTGGTAAACACCAATACAATTATACTTAATCAAAATGTTCCAAATCCATTTGAAGAAAAAACTGTGATTGGTTACTATATACCAGAGAGTGTGAAAGAAGCACAAATATTATTTTACAATGAACTGGGTGTAGTGCTTAAAACAGTTGACATTAGAGAAAAAGGGAAAGGTCAAGTTACTGTGTATGCAAGTAACCTAAGCAGTGGTATTTATACCTATACACTTCTTGCTGATGGGAAAGTGATAGATACTAAAAAGATGGTATGCACTAAATAAATTTAATTAGACAATAATTTTGAATTTAAAGGAAGGTTAGAAAAATTCGAAGCCTTCCTTTTTATTTTTTATCATTACTTGAATGGTTAAAAAAAGATTGCCACGGGCGAAAAGCCCTCGCAATGACGATATCACTTAAAACCTCTTCTTACACCAAGAATAATAATTTGTTTTTTGTTCTTCAAAAGCCTCCGCAACTTTATGAATACTATATTGTTTGTAGTATAATTCTTTGTTATTTTCAACAAGCAGTGTGCTTTGTATTTTATCTTTTACAACGGTTAATTGTATGCTTTTTTCGGCAGCAAAATAGTTGCACCATTCAGCCAAATTATTTATTACCTCAATTCCATTAATGGCTACTACTCTATCGCCTACTGCCAAACCTGCTTTATCGGCAACAGAGTTAGGGTAAATAGCAATTACACCCGTTTGGTTATTTTGCTCCAGCACTTTAAAACCAAGATAGGAAGCATTGTACAAGAGTGTTGGTTTGATGGAGAGTGTAAGTCCAAGGTATGCCAGAGAAGATTTCAATAATTCTTCCAGCGATTTTGTACCGTAAACATAGGAAGCAAAAAAGTCTTTCCAACTATTGCCTGTAAGGCTTTCAATTATTTGTTGGTAATCGTTATCAGTATAACCTCTTCCTTGCTTCGCAAAATCGAAATATAAGCTTCGCATCACATCGTCAAGCGATTTTGCATTGTTTGTTTGTTTACGGATAGTAACATCTGTAATAAAGGCAAGCAAACAACCTTCAGTATAAATAGAAACTTTTCTGTTGGGAACACCCGGTGTGTAGCCGTCCAACCAAGTATCAAAGGAAGAATCGGCAACCGATAAATTAAAACGCCCGAAATTATCAAAGTGCTTTTGCAATTGCTCATTAAACGTATCGGCATATTCTTGCTCATTAAAAACTCCCGAACGGTACAATAAATAATCACCATAATAGGTGGTTAATCCTTCGCATACATAACCCAAGCGACTGTAATTTTCTTTGCTGAAATCGTAAGGATACATTTCGGCAGGACGAATGGATTTTATATTCCACACGTGAAAAAATTCGTGGCTGCTTACACCTAATAAATCGAGATAAGCATCACCTTTCATTATATTGTAAGATGGTCCGAGTGCAATAACAGTAGACGTTACGTGCTCCACACCGTGATGAAATTTATAGGGCAGTACTTGAAATAGAAAATGGTATTCCGTTGTTGGAAATTCCTTCATCATCATAAACTGCTCGTTTACGAAAATAAAAAAGTCGCGAATCAGCTTTGAAAAATCGGGCTTGCATTCACCTTGAAACCAAAGGTTCACTTCTACTCCATCCATCACAAATTTATTTCGCTTCAGTGTATCACTTGCTATGAAAGGTGTATCGGCAAGCTCATCAAAACTTTTAGTCTGAAAACTGTGCTCTGATATTTTTTTTGCACCAATAGCAAGTTTGTAATTTTCAGGCACATTCAATTCAACAACACATTCTTCGTTCATCCTGTTGGGCACATACATAAAGCAATTAACAGGGTTTATGTACAATTGTGTGGTATCTAAATAGGATGAACCGGCATTTAATTCGGCTGCATAATAGGTATACTTAATTATTATTTCGGCAGCTTTTGCTGTTTGTATACTCCACGAATCTTTGTTTATTTTTTTAAATACAAGTGCATTTCCCTTGCCATCAAAGGCTTCCCACTTCTGAATATTCTTTGCAAAATTACCTAGTTCGTATCGGCCGGGACGCCAAGCAGGTAAGTTAACTACTACTTGTTCTTCAGTATTGTTTGATATTTTATATTCTATTGCAATAGAATGTCGGTGAGCATCATCGCAGGATACAGTGTATTTCATAAAACAGAGGAATTTGTTTAGAGCGAATTTACTTTTACGTTCGCTTTTTTATATGTCTTAATCATACTAACAAAGTCATCGAACAAATAACGCGCATCCAATGGTCCCGGTGAAGCTTCAGGGTGGTATTGTACACAAAAAACAGGTTTGTCTTTTAAGCGCAAACCTTCAATGGTACCATCATTTAAGTTGATGTGTGTTACTTCAATGTTGGCATTTAATTTTATTGCCTTTTCATCTACTGCAAAGCCGTGATTTTGCGATGTTATTTCGCATTTACCTGTAATGATATTCTTAACAGGGTGATTGATACCCCTATGTCCGTTGTGCATTTTATAGGTTGGTATTCCGCAAGTTTCAGCTATGATTTGATGTCCTAAGCAAATACCAAAAACAGGTTTACCGGAGTCCATAAGTTGCTTTACCGTTTCATTTACAAAAGGCATTGCTGATGGATCGCCCGGACCATTGGAAAGAAAATAACCATCGGGATTAAAACCTTTTAAATCACTGTAGGAAGCGTTATACGGAAATATTTTTACATAACAGCCTCGCTCAGCCATACAACGCAAAATATTTTTCTTTATGCCAAAGTCTAAAGCCGATACTTTGTGTTCAGCATCGGGATTACCTACAAAATAAGGTTCCTTGCAAGATACTTTTGAAGAAAGCTCAAGCCCTTCCATTGAAGGCACCTTTGCCAATTCCTTTTTCAATTGTTCAATATCCAATATTTCGGATGATACAATGGCATTCATTGCACCTTTGCTGCGTATATGCCTCACAACAGAACGTGTATCCACATCGGATATACCCACCATATTTTGGCTTAGGAAATAATCATTTAAGGAGCCATCCCCTCTTTTACGTGAAAAGGTATCGCTAAAACTTTTGCAAATCAAACCGGAAATTTTCATTCCTTCGCTTTCTACTTCATCTTTGTTCACACCATAATTACCAATGTGCGTGTTCGCCATTACCATTAATTGTCCGTAATAGGATGGGTCGGTAAATATTTCCTGGTAGCCGGTCATACCTGTATTAAAACAAATTTCGCCTGTGGCTGTTCCTATTTTACCTACGGCCTTGCCATTAAAAACGGTTCCATCTTGCAACAATAATACAGCGGGCTTTCTTTCAGTATATTTCATTTATGTAGGTAAAATAAAAAAGGATAAAGCAAAAATACTTTATCCTTTTTTAAAATTAAACGTTGTTTAAAACTTTTTTATTCTTCAGTCTTATCATCATCTTTCTTTTTTGCCTTAGGTTTAGCTGAAGCTTTTAGCTTCGCTTCCTTTTTTGTTTTTGTTTCTTCGACAATAGTAGCATCGGCATCAGCAGGAGTTTCTTTTTTAGCACCTCTTGAACGTCTTGTAGCTTTTTTCTCTTCCGGTTTAGAAGCAACTTCCGATGTTAAGAATTCGTTGTAATCAACCAATTCAATAAAACACATTTCGGCATTGTCACCTAAACGGTTACCAGTTTTTAAAATTCTTGTATATCCTCCGGGACGCGTTGCAACCTTTACAGCTATATCTCTGAATAATTCAGCAACTGCCTCCTTTTGTTTCAAGTAACTAAACACTATCCTTCTGTTGTGCGTAGAATCGCTTTTTGATTTAGTAATCAAAGGCTCAACATAAGTACGCAACGATTTTGCTTTTGCAAGAGTAGTTGTGATTTTCTTATGCAATATCAATGAACAAGCCATATTCGACAACATCGCTTTTCTGTGCGAAGTTGTTCTGCCTAAGTGATTGAATTTTTTTCCGTGTCTCATTTTATTTTATTATTCAGTTGTTAGTTTTTAGTCTTTAGTGATTGGCATAAAAAGCCCACCTACTAACCACTAATAGCTAGAAACTATTTAGTCTTTATCTAATTTATATTTTGCCAAATTCATTCCAAATGTTAAGCTTTTTGCATGAACAAGGTCCTCTAATTCAGTAAGTGATTTTTTACCGAAATTACGGAACTTCAATAGGTCGTTCTTATTAAAAGAAACCAATTCAGCCAATGTTTCAACATCTGCAGCTTTCAAGCAATTAAGTGCTCTTACAGAAAGGTCCATATCAGCTAATTTTGTCTTAAGCAATTGACGCATATGCAATGATGTTTCATCAAACTCTTCGCTAGCTGCTTTTTCATCGCTATCCAATGTAATTTTCTCATCAGAAAACAACATAAAATGATGAATCAATATTTTAGCCGCTTCTTTCAACGCATCTTTAGGATGTATAGAACCATCGGTAACGATATCAAATATCAGTTTTTCGTAATCTGTTTTTTGTTCAACGCGATAATTTTCAACGCTATATTTTACGTTTTTAATTGGCGTATAAATTGCATCAATTGGAATAACACCAACTATTGCGCTGCTTGGCTTATTTTCTTCTGCAGAAACATATCCTCTACCTTTATCAATAGTTAAATCGATTTTTATTTTTGCAGATTGTTCTAAGTTACAAATCACTAACTCAGGATTTAGAACTTGAAAACCACTGGTTGCTTTACCGATATCGCCTGCAGTAAACGTTGTTTTTCCGGTAACAGTAAGTGATAATCTTTCGTTGTGCATACCTTCAATTTGACGCTTAAAGCGAACTTGTTTAAGATTTAAGATTATCTCAGTTACATCTTCCACAACACCTTTTATGGTTGAAAATTCGTGATCAACACCTTCAATTTTAATTGTATTAATTGCATAACCTTCAAGAGAGGATAATAAAATTCTTCTCAAAGCGTTGCCTATGGTAATTCCATAACCCGGCTCTAAAGGACGGAACTCAAACTGACCTTCTTTTTCAGTAGAATTTACCATTACAACCTTGTCTGGTTTTTGAAATGCTAGTATTGCCATTTTATATAATTTATTTAGTTAATTATTTACTTGTTACTCTATTCTACTATCGTGAATACAATTCGACAATTAGTTGTTCTTTAATATTTTCTGGAACTTGAGAACGCTCAGGAGCTGAAATAAAAGATCCTGACATTGTATCATTATTCCACTCTAACCAAGGAAAAGCATTGTAGTTACTTGAAAGTGAACGTGTAATTATTTCCAATGATTTTGATTTTTCACGAATTGCGATTTTGTCACCTGATTTTAAGTGATATGAAGGAACGTTTACTACTTTTCCGTTTACAGTAATGTGACGGTGAGAAACCAGCTGACGAGCACCACTGCGTTTAGGAGATATACCTAAACGATACACTACATTGTCTAAACGAGACTCGATTAATTGAATTAATACTTCACCTGTAACACCGTGAGCACGAGAAGCCCTTTCGAAAGTATTAGCAAATTGTTTTTCTAAAATACCATATGTGTATTTTGCCTTTTGCTTTTCTTGCAATTGAACTGCATATTCCGATTGTTTCATTCTCTTCTTAGACAAACCGTGTTGTCCCGGAGGATAATTCTTCTTTTCTAGTACTTTGTCCGGTCCAAAGATTGGTTCTTTAAACTTTCTTGCAATTCTGGATTTTGGTCCTGTATATCTTGCCATTTTTTATAAATTATAATGTAATAAAATATTATTTTTAAAAATTAAACACGTCTTCTTTTTGGTGGACGACAACCGTTGTGCGGCATTGGAGTAACATCAACAATCTCTGTTACCTCAATTCCTGTAGTTGATAAAGAGCGAATTGAAGAATCACGTCCGGCACCAGGGCCTTTGATGTATACTTTTACTCTTCTTAGTCCTAAATCAAATGCTACCTTTCCACAATCAGCTGCTGCTAGTTGTGCTGCATAAGGCGTATTTTTTTTAGAGCCTTTGAATCCCATTTTACCAGCAGATGCCCAAGAAATAACATCGCCATTCATATTGGTTAATGAAATAATGATGTTGTTAAAAGATGCATTGATATGAGCTTCACCGATAGCCTCTACCTTTACTACTCTTTTTTTGGTTACTTTTGCTTTACCTGCTGGCGCTGTTGCTTGTTTTGCCATTTTTATTTATTCAGTTTATATAATTTCTATTTACTATTTAGTTGCAATCTTTTTGTTTGCAACCGTTTTCTTTTTACCTTTTCTTGTACGGGCATTGTTTTTGGTTGTTTGACCGCGAACAGGCAAACCAACTCTATGTCTTATTCCTCTGTAAGAACCAATATCCATTAAACGTTTAATACTTAACTGAACCTCAGAACGCAAAGAACCTTCAACCTTCATTTCACTGATAATGTTCCGAATTTTACCCAATTGATCATCGTTCCAATCTTGAACTTTAATATTAAAATCAATGTCAGCTTTCAACAATATTTTTTGAGCGGAACTTCTTCCAATACCGAAGATGTAGGTTAGACCTATTTCTCCTCTTTTGTTTTTTGGTATGTCAATACCTGCAATTCTTGCCATTTATTTTTATTTTTATTTTTACAGTAAATAATTACCCTTGACGTTGTTTAAACTTAGGGTTCTTTTTGTTTATTACATATAGCCGCCCTTTACGTCTTACAATTTTGCAATCAACACTTCTTTTTTTGATAGATGTTCTTACTTTCATTTTACTTTTTATTTATATCTGAACGAAATTCTTCCTTTTGTTAAATCATATGGCGACATTTCAACTTTTACCTTATCGCCTGGTAATATTTTAATATAGTGCATTCTCATTTTTCCGGATATGTGCCCAACAATAACGTGACCATTTTCCAATTCAATTTTAAACATTGCATTGGACAAAGCCTCTAATATTGTTCCGTCTTGTTCAATTGACGATTGTTTTGGCATTTATCTTTCTTTTATATTATTTCTAAATTTCTTTCACTTAAAACAGCTTCAATAAAATCAAACGATGATAGTATATCTGCCTTATCTTTTTTTATTGCAATGGTGTGCTCAAAATGCGCTGATGGTTTCCCGTCTGCTGTTCGTATTGTCCAACCATCCTTGTCTTGAATAATTGTTTTTACACCCATATTAATCATTGGCTCAATCGCAATCACTAATCCTTCCTGAACCTTAACTCCACTACCTCTTTTTCCGTAATTAGGTACTTCAGGACTTTCATGTAATTTTTTGCCCAATCCGTGACCAACCAACTCTCTTACCACAGAATAACTATTCTTCTCAGCATATTCTTGAACGGCATTGCTGATATCTCCAATTCTGTTTCCTATGGTAGCCATCTCAATTGCCTTGTATAAACTCTCTTTGGTAACTTTCAACAATTGTTTCGTCTCGGGTTTCACTTCGCCAACCATAAATGTATAGGCTGAATCACCATGAAAACCATTTTTAAAGACACCGCAATCAACTGAAAGCACATCACCATCCTTTAGTTCATATTCTCCGGGAAAACCGTGAACAATTACCGAATTAGGCGATATACAAAGACTGTATGGAAAACCGCTGTAACCTTTAAACGAAGGCTTTGCACCATTATCGTTTATAAACTCCTCCGCTAATTTATCCAACGTTATCGTTGTAATACCAGGTTTAATAACCTTGGCCACCTCTGCCAATGTTTTTGCAACAAGTAAAGAACTTTCTCTTATTAATTCAATCTCCTCATTCGTTTTGTAGTAAATCATCTAATAAGAAACAATTTACTATTATTAACTAGCCATTGCCGGTGTGCTCGATGTTCTTCCCTTTATTCTTCCCGACTTCATCAAACCATCATAGTGACGCATTAATAAATGACTTTCAATTTGCTGTAATGTATCTAAAACAACACCCACCAAAATCAACAAGGATGTTCCACCATAAAAGTGGGAAAACTGTTGATTTATTCCAGCTTTAGATGCAAATGCTGGTAAAATAGCGACAAATGCAAGGAAAATAGAACCGGGTAGTGTAATCTTTGACATTACTGAATCGATAAACTCTGCTGTTTTTTTACCCGGCTTAATGCCCGGTATAAAACCTCCATTACGTTTCATATCGTCAGCCATTTGGTTAGGATTGATAGTAATAGCAGTATAAAAATAAGTAAACACAACAATAAGCATAGCGAATAAAAAATTATGCCAAAAGCCTGTGTAATCACTAATAACTGAAACAAAACCACTCAATGATTCCATTTGTGAAAAACCTACTACCGTTAATGGAATAAACATAATTGCTTGGGCAAATATGATTGGCATTACACCCGCAGCATTTACCTTTAATGGTATGTATTGACGAACACCTCCGTATTGCTTGTTGCCTACAATTTTCTTAGCAAATTGAACCGGAATTCTTCGCGTACCTTGCACCAACAGTATTGAAACAACGATGATAAGGAACAGTACTACTAACTCAACCAATAGAACAACCAATCCGCCTTGCCCTTCTAATCTTGAAGAGAACTCCGCAATAAAAGCAAAAGGTAAATTTGCAATAATACCAATCATAATAATTAATGAAATACCATTTCCTAATCCTTTATCAGTTATTTTTTCCCCCAACCACATAATGAACATTGTACCGGCAATTAGCATAATCACTGAGGAAATCCAAAAATATGAACCTGGATTGCTGATAGCTTCTTGCGGAATTTGTGTTGCAATATAACCAGGAGCCTGCAACGCAGTAACAACAACGGTTAATATACGTGTATATTGACTAATCTTTTTTCTTCCGCTTTCACCTTCTTTTTGCAAACGTTGAAAATGTGGAATTGCCATACCTAATAATTGCATAACAATAGAAGAAGAGATATAAGGCATAATACCCAATGCAAATACAGACGCTCTCGAGAAAGCACCACCTGCAAAAATATTAATCAATCCTGCTAATCCTGTAGCTTCGCCATTTACCGATTGCAAAACTGTAGAGTCGACACCAGGCAAAACTATGTAAGAGCCTAAACGATATATAAGCAAAAATCCAAGGGTATTAAGAATACGGGTTCTTAATTCCTCAATTGCATAAATATTCTTTAATGTATTTATAAAATTCTTCATTTATTACTTTTGTATTTCAGCAACACCACCATTTGCTTCAATAGCAGCTTTAGCGGTAGCCGAAAATGCGTTTACTTTAATATCAACTTTTGCTTTTAGCTCACCTCTACCTAAAATTTTCACTAAATCATTTTTAGAAGCAAGTCCGTTTTCAACAAGAACAGTTCTATCAATAGTGGTGAACCCTTTTGCTTCAACTAATTTTTGAATAGCATCCAAGTTTATTCCGTGATATTCAATTCTATTGATATTCTTAAATCCAAACTTAGGAACACGTCTTTGCAAAGGCATTTGACCACCTTCAAATCCTTTTTTACTAGAGTAACCGGATCTTGATTGAGCACCTTTGTGTCCACGTGTTGAAGTGCCACCTCTCCCGGAACCTTGTCCTCTACCTATCCTCTTTCTATTTTTTGTAGAACCTTCAGCGGGTTTTAAATTATGTAATTCCATTTTTCTGTTTTAAAATATTATTTAATTACTTCCAATAAATGCTTTACTCTGTTTATCATTCCAAGCACCTGTGGTGATCCTTCAGCTTCGATAACCTGATTCATCTTAGAAAAACCCAATGCTCTAAGGGTTCTTTTTTGAACCTCAGGCCGATCGATACCGCTTTTTATTTGTTTTATTTTTATGATTGCCATACTATCTTTATAATTAACCGTTGAATACTTTTTCTAATTTAATTCCTCTGTGATCAGCTACAGTTATAGCGTCTCTCATTTGCACAAGTGCGTTTATGGTAGCCTTTACCACGTTGTGAGGATTTGATGAACCTTTTGATTTAGCTAATACATCCGTAATTCCAACACTCTCTAACACCGCACGCATCGCACCACCTGCAATAACTCCGGTACCGTGAGCAGCCGGTTTTAAAAACACATGTGAACCACTGTATTTTCCAAGTTGTTCGTGTGGCACAGTACCTTTTATAATTGGAACTTTAATAAGATTCTTCTTAGCGTCTTCTATTCCTTTTCTAATAGCATCTGTAACCTCTTTTGCTTTACCTAAACCATAGCCAACTACACCTTTTTCATTTCCAACAACAACAATTGCCGAGAAACTGAAAGTTCTACCACCTTTGGTAACTTTAGTAACACGTTGAACACTAACTAACCTGTCTTTTAGTTCAATATCGCTTGACTTAACTCTTTTTGTATTTTCGTTTGACATCTGTGCCTATTTAATATTAATTAGATTACTAAACCACCTTCTCTAATTGCCTCTGCTAATGCTTTTACCCTACCGTGATATAAATAACCGCCACGGTCAAATCTGATTTTTTCAAATCCGGCAGCTTTTGCCTTTTCGGCAAATGCTTTTCCAACTAGTTTAGCCTTTTCTATCTTATTCACTTTTTGTGAAGCTATTTCAGCTTGTTTTGAGGAAGCCGCCAAAAGCGTTTTCCCAATAGAATCATCTATAAGTTGTACATAGATTTGAGTATTGCTTCTAAACACGCTCAATCTTGGACCATCTGCTGTTCCGGTAACAATCTTTCTAATCCTTTTCTTGATTCTTGATCTTCTGTATGCTTTTGTAATAGCCATTTTGTATATTATAACCTTATTTTATTTACTATTTTTTACTTGCTGATTTACCTGCTTTTCTTCTCAAAATTTCACCTTTGAACTTAATACCTTTTCCTTTGTATGGCTCCGGTGTTCTTAACGAGCGAATTTTTGCCGCAACTTGTCCTAATAAAGCTTTATCAACCGATTTAAGAATAATTGTAGGATTCTTTCCTTTCTCTGTTTTTGTTTCTATCTTAATTTCGACAGGCAATTGAATTGCAACGTTGTGAGAAAAACCCAATGTTAACTCTAGCATTTGACCTTGATTCGCAGCTCTATAACCAACACCCACCAACTCTTGCTCTGTTGAATAACCTATTGATACACCTTTTATCATATTCGCAATAAGAGAACGATATAAACCGTGCATAGCTCTATGGCGTTTTTGATCCGTTGCTCTTGCAACGGATACTCTGCTATTATCAATTGTTACTGATATAGCAGAATCTAATTGCTGTGTAAGTTCACCTAATTTACCTTTTACTTTTACCTGATTTTTATCAGATACAGTTACCTCAACTCCTTGTGGTACATCTATTGGTAATTTTCCGATTCTTGACATTTCTAATTTCCTCCTATTTTATTAATACACGTAACATAATACTTCACCACCTACATTTTGCTTTCTGGCTTCTTTATCAGTCATAACTCCGTGAGACGTAGATAAAATTGCTACACCCAAACCATTCAATACTCTTGGTATACCCTCAACACCGGTATACTTTCTTAAACCCGGAGAACTAATACGTTGAATACTTTTAATGGCAGACATTTTTGAAATAGGGTGGTATTTCAATGCAATTTTAATACTACCTTGAACGCTAGTCTGCTCAAATTTATAGTTCAAAATATACCCTTTTTCAAAAAGTATTTTTGTGATTTCCTTTTTTAAGTTAGAGGCTGGAATTTCGACTACTCTATGATTTGCCATAATGGCGTTTCTTACTCTTGTAAGATAATCTGCTATTGGATCTGTATTCATTTTTTTATATTTTACCCCTCAATTGGGACAATTATACAATTATGTAATTATTTTTCTTTTGTTCTTACCAACTGGCTTTCACAACACCCGGTATTTTTCCATTAAGAGCCATTTCTCTAAAAGTATTTCGAGATATACCAAATTGACGACTATAACCTCTTGGACGACCGGTTAATTTACAACGGTTTCTAGCTCTTGTTGGACAAGAATTTTTAGGTAATTTCTGTAAACCTACAGAATCACCAGCCGCTTTCAATTGTTTTCTCTTTTCAGCATACTTGTCAATAAGTTTTTTTCTCTTGACCTCTCTTGCTATCATTGATTCTTTAGCCATTCTTTAATTTGTATTTTATTATTTATTTCTTTACTTGATTTTTAAAAGGTAATCCAAACTCCTTTAATAAAGCAAGTGCTTCAGAATCAGAATTTGCCGATGTTACAAATGTAATATCCATACCCATCATTTTATTTACTTTATCAATTACAATCTCAGGAAAAATGATTTGCTCCGTAACACCCAAAGTATAATTACCTTGACCGTCAAACCCTTTCTCATTAATTCCTCTAAAATCACGTATACGTGGCAATGCGACAGAAATCAACCTATCTAAAAATTCGTACATCATATCGCCTCTAAGTGTAACTCTAACGCCAATTGGAACACCCTTTCGTAATTTAAAGTTAGAGATATCTTTTTTAGACTTGGTGGATACTGCTTTTTGACCTGAAATAGTACTCATTTCTAAAATTGCCGTATCAATCAATTTTTTATCAGCCACAGCAATACCTACACCTTGGTTAAGGCATATCTTTTTCAAGCGCGGAACTTGCATAGTGCTGCTATAATTGAATTCTTTTTTTAAAGCACTAACTATATCTTTACGATATGTGTCTTTTAATCTTGGTGAATATGTTGTTGCCATTACTTAATTACCTCCCCTGTTTTTTTTGCGTAACGTACTAATTTATCATTATCTAACTTTCTGCCTACTCGGGTTAGCTTTCCACCAACTACTAACATTAAGTTAGAAATATGGATAGAGCTTTCCTTTTTAACAATACCACCTTGAGGTGTTGCAGCACTAGGCTTTGTGTGTTTAGATGCTAAGTTAACACCTTCTACTAAAGCTCTGCCTTTTTCTTTGTCAATAGATAATACTTTACCTTGTTGACCTTTTGAATCTCCGGCAATAACAGCTACTGTATCGCCTTTTTTTATATGTAATTTCTTCTGCATTTTTTTTATAATAAAGCCTTAAATAACTTCGGGCGCTAATGAAATTATTTTCATAAATTGTTTTTCTCTTAATTCTCTCGCTACGGGTCCAAAAATACGAGTACCTCTTAGTTCTTCTCCTTGATTCAACAATACAACGGCATTGTCATCAAATCGAATATAGGATCCATCAGCTCTGCGAATTTCTTTTTTAGTTCGAACAACAACTGCCTTAGACACTGCGCCCTTCTTGATATTTCCCGCAGGTAAAGCGTGTTTAACAGTAACTACTATTTTATCTCCAATAGAAGCATATCTCTTTTTTGTACCTCCTAACACACGAATACAAAGTACTTCCTTTGCTCCGCTATTGTCTGCAACTATGCATCTTGACTCTTGTTGTATCATTTTATTTTAATTATTATCTGTTAAAAAACTATTTAGCACGTTCAACTATTTCAATTAGCCTCCAGCATTTGCTTTTACTCATAGGACGAGTTTCCATAATTTTAACGGTATCGCCAACGTTACAAGAATTGGTTTCATCGTGTGCAACAAACTTAGTAGTTCTTTTCACAAACTTACCATATTTTGGATGTTTTACCTTACGTTCAACAGATACAACGATTGACTTTTGCATCTTGCTACTGGTTACTAAACCTACTTTTTCTTTTCTTAAATTTCTTTCTTCCATTTGATTATTTATTTAGAAGCAAGTATTTCACGCTTCCTTAATTCTGTTTTAATACGAGCAACTGTTTTACGGTTACTTTTTATTTTCATTGGATTCTCTATAGGTGATACAGAATGCCCCAAAGTAAGCTTTACCATAGCGGCACTTTCAACGCCTAATCTTTCTTGTAATTCTTTTAAAGAAAGCTCTTTTATAACTGCTTGTTTCATTTCTTTTATATAAAATTTATTATGCCGCTACTTCAGAATAATCTCTTCTAACCATAAACTTTGTAGTTACTGGTAATTTTTGAGAGGCTAAACGCATTGCTTCTTTTGCTGTTTCCAAAGAAACGCCATCAGCTTCAAAAATAATTCTTCCAGGTTTCACAACTGCTACCCAATATTCCGGAGCTCCTTTACCTTTACCCATACGAACCTCTGCCGGTTTTTTAGTAATTGGTTTATCGGGAAATACGCGTAACCAAATTTGGCCTTCACGTTTCATAAAACGAGTAACCGCAACACGAGCCGCTTCTAACTGACGAGCAGTAAACCAAGCGCCTTGTTCAGCTTTAATAGCAAAAGAACCAAAGGCAATTTGATCGCCACGTTTGGCGTTCCCCTTCATTTTCATTTTATGCTGCTTTCTAAATTTTGTTCTCTTTGGCTGTAACATCTTTTGTTATAATTTAAAATCTGTAAATCTTTTTACTTATTACCTCTTTTATTTGATTTATTAAATTTAGGATTATGTTTACCATCTACTCCTCCTTGATTTTTGTTTCCGGTAGAAGCATTCATTCCAATGTTTGGCGACAAGTCTCTTTTACCGTAAATTTCACCTTTACAAATCCATACTTTTATACCTAATCTTCCATACGTAGTATGAGCTTCTGACAATGAATAATCTATGTCGGCCCTAAAAGTATGAAGAGGTGTTCTTCCTTCTTTGTACCCTTCGCTACGTGCCATTTCAGCTCCTGCTAAACGACCTGAAACCAATACCTTTATTCCTTCAGCACCCATTCTCATTGTTGACGCAATTGAAGTTTTGATAGCTCTTCTAAAAGAGATCCGCCCTTCAATTTGACGAGCAATACTATCGCTCACCAATTGCGCATCCAACTCAGGTCTTTTTATTTCAAAAATATTTATTTGAATATCTTTTTTTGTAATTTTCTTTAATTCTTCTTTCAACTTATCAACCTCTTGCCCGCCTTTACCAATAATAATTCCGGGACGAGCAGTATTAATGGTTACAGTAATAAGTTTCAATGTTCTTTCAATGATAATTTTTGAAATACTAGCTTTTGCTAAACGAGCTTTTAAGTAAATTCTAATTTTGTGATCCTCAACTAACTTATCAGCATAGTGTTTTCCACCATACCAATTAGAGTCCCAGCCTCTAATGATTCCTAACCTGTTTCCTATTGGATTTGCTTTTTGTCCCATTATTATTTCAAAAATTATTTAGTAGTTGTTTCTGCAGTCGTTTCTAATTTCGATTTCTTTGTATCCTCAACCTTTTTGGTGTCGAGAATCAATGTAACGTGATTGGATCTTTTTCTAACCCTATGCCCTCTTCCTTGCGGTGCAGTTCTTAGCCTTTTTAATTGAATTGCACTGTCTACAAAAACATCTTTCACAACAAGATTACTGTCTTCGATTCTTGCTCCTTCATTCTTTGCTTGCCAATTAGCAATAGCCGAACGCAATAATTTACCCAAACGATCAGATGCTTCTTTTGGATTGAATTTCAATAAATACAATGCCTTATCAACATTTACTCCTCTAATCATATCAGCCAATAATCTCATCTTTCTCGGTGATGTAGGACAATTCTTCAGGGATGCAAAATACCTGCTTTTATTTTCCTCTTTTCTTGAGTCTGCCGCTTTTTGTTTTCTAACACCCATTTTATTTTATAGTTAGCGCTTTTATTAATTCTTAATTAATTACTTCGGTTTGTTTTTGTTACCTGCGTGTCCTCTAAATACACGAGTTGGAGCAAATTCTCCCAATTTATGACCTACCATATTCTCGGTAACATAAACAGGAATGAATTTATTTCCATTATGAACTGCTATAGTTTGACCTACAAAGTCAGGAGGAATCATTGATCTTCTAGCCCAAGTTTTGATAACAGTCTTTTTACCTGTTTCAACCAATTTAAGGACTTTTTTCTCCAGTTTATAGTCGATGAAGGGACCTTTTTTTAACGAACGTGCCATTTCTTTTTAGTTGTGAATCGCGAGTGTAACCTCGAGACCATTAAACTTTATATTAAATTATTTTTTTCTTCTTTCTATTATATACTTATTGGATGCCTTTTTAGGATAACGTGTTTTATATCCTTTTGCAGGTATACCATTTCTTGAACGTGGGTGACCTCCTGTAGCTCTACCTTCACCACCACCCATTGGGTGATCGACAGGGTTCATTACAACCGGACGTGTACGTGGTCTAATACCTTTCCATCTGCTTCTTCCTGCCTTACCTGAAATTTCTAAGTTATGATCTGAGTTTGAAACGGAACCAATCGTAGCTTTACAAGTAACCAATATCATTCTAGTTTCTCCTGAAGGCATTTTAATAACAGCATATTTCCCTTCACGAGCACTTAATTGAGCATAAGAACCAGCGCTACGTGCAATGTTTGCACCTTGTCCCGGACGTAATTCAATATTGTGAATAATGGTACCCAATGGCACATCACTTAATAACAATGTATTGCCAACCTCAGGTGTAACATCTTTACCGGATAAAACAGAATGTCCAACTTTTAAACCGTTGGGAGCAATAATGTATCTTTTTTCACCGTCCTTGTAAACTATAAGAGCAATAAAAGCAGTTCTATTTGGATCATACTCAATACTTGCAACCGTTCCTACAATACCGTCCTTATCTCTTTTAAAATCAATTATTCGGTAACGTTGCTTGTGACCACCACCAATATAGCGCATAGTCATTTTACCTGTATTGTTTCTTCCACCAGATCTCTTTTGAGGAGCCAATAAGCTTTTTTCCGGAGTACCGGTTGTAATCTCATCATACGTATTCGCAACTTTAAAACGTTGAGAAGGGGTCAGTGGTCTTAATTTTCTTAGTGCCATTGTATATTAAATATTGCTATAAAAATCTATTGAATCGCCTTTTGCAAGTTCAACAATAGCTCTTTTATGTGAATTAGACATTCCGGTAACTACACCCGACTTTGTGTTTCTTGATTTGAATTTCCCTATATAGTTACTAGTTCTAACATTTGAAACGGTAACACCATACATCTTTTCAATAGCCGATTTAATCTCTATTTTATTTGATGTTTTATTTACTGCAAATGCATAACGGTTAAGCTTTTCGCTAAGACCGGTCATTTTTTCGGTGATAATTGGCTTTATTAGGATACTCATCTTAATTAATTGCTTAATGTTTTTTCAATTTCCTTTATCGAACTCTCTACTAACAGTAGGTTATTTGCATTCAGAACATCGTAAGTATTTATTTCTGAAGCCTTTACAACCTTTGCTTTGCTCAAATTTCGGGACGACAAATATACATTATTATTTGAATCGGCAATGACTAACAATGTTTTTTTGTCAGAAAGCTTCAAATTATTCAATAATTCAATGTAATTCTTTGTTTTAGCTGTCTCAAAATTAAAGTCTTCCAACACAATAATATTTTTGTCTTTCGCCTTATAAGTAAGAGCCGATTGACGAGCTACTATTTTAAGTTTTTTATTCAACTTAAAGCTATAGTCACGCGGTTCAGGTCCAAATGCCCTGCCTCCACCTACTCTGGTTGGAGATTTAGCATTTCCAGCACGTGCGCCACCTGTTCCTTTTTGTTTCTTCAACTTTTTAGAACTTCCTGCAATCTCAGCTCTTTGCTTTGATTTGTGCGTTCCTTGACGTTTGTTCGCCAAATGCTGTTTTACATCTAAATAAACAGCGTGATCGTTGGGTTCGATACCAAATATGGCATCATCAAGTTTAACCTTTTTTGAGGTTTCCTTACCCTTTATATTTGTTATTACTAATTCCATTTTATTTCTCAACTATTACGTATGAACCTTTAGCACCAGGAATAGACCCTTTAACTACTAACACATTTTTTTCTACAATAACTTTTATCACCTCAAGGTTAATCGCTTTAACACGATCTCCACCCATACGGCCAGCCATACGCATACCTTTGAATACACGAGAAGGCCAAGAAGAAGCTCCCAAAGAACCCGGTGCTCTTAGTCGGTTATGCTGACCGTGAGTTTGACCACCTACCCCTTGAAATCCGTGACGTTTAACAACACCTTGAAAACCTTTTCCTTTAGAAGTACCAATCACATCAACGAAATCGCCTTCAGAGAATGCGTCAACTGTAACCGATTCACCTAAATTCTTATCGATTTCCAAATCCCTGAACTCAACTAATTTTCTCTTAGGAGTTGTGGATGATTTAGCAAAATGACCTTTCATTGCAGCACTTGTGTTCTTCTCCTTCTTTTCATCAAAAGCAAGTTGAACTGCTACATAGCCGTCTTTTTCTAAGGTTTTTACTTGCGTAATAACGCAAGGACCAGCTTCGATAACTGTGCATGGTATACTTTTACCATTGGCACCAAATATACTGGTCATTCCTACTTTTTTACCTATTATTCCAGACATTTTTTAATTATATAACTATTTAAAAATCAATATTTAAAACTAAGGAACTTTAATTTCAACTTCAACACCACTTGGCAACTCTAATTTCATCAAAGCGTCAACTGTTTTAGAGGTTGAACTGTATATATCCAACAATCTTTTGTAAGAAGCCAATTGAAATTGCTCTCTTGCTTTCTTGTTCACGTGCGGAGAACGCAATACTGTAAAAATTTTCTTGTTAGTAGGCAATGGAATTGGACCATTAACCACAGCACCTGTTGCTTTTACAGTTTTAACGATTTTCTCAGCAGATTTATCTACTAAATTATAATCGTAAGACTTCAATTTAATTCTAATTTTTTGGCTCATTTTGTACTAATTTATTATTTGCAACTATTTAATAATCAATAACCTAATGTACTATGCTTTAACTTTACCTTTAACCTTTGAAATTACCTCATCAGCAATTCCTCTTGGCGCTTCAGAGTAGTGTGAAAACTCCATTGTTGAAGTTGCACGTCCTGAAGTTATGGTGCGCAACTGAGTTACATAACCAAACATTTCAGAAAGCGGAACTTTTGCTTTCACAACCTGAGCATTCCCTTTTGAGTCCATCCCTTCAATCTGACCTCTTCTTTTATTTAAATCCCCTACAACATCACCCATATTTTGCTCTGGAGTAATTACCTCTATTTTCATAATTGGCTCTAACAATACGGGCTTACATTTTGGCAATGACTCACGGAAAGCTGTACGAGCACATATCTCAAAAGACAAGGCATCCGAATCCACATTGTGGTAGGAACCGTCAATTAAAGTAATTTTCAATGAATCCATAGGGTATCCAGCTAATACACCATTTACAAGTGCCGCACGGAAACCTTTTTCAACCGCAGGTATAAATTCACGCGGAATATTACCTCCGGTTATCTCGTTTTCAAATTGAAGAGAATCTTTTGCTACATCCCAATCTGCATCAACCGGTGATGCAATAAATTTAATATCAGCAAATTTACCACGACCACCTGTTTGCTTTTTATACACTTCTCGGTGTTCAACAGTGCCATTTATAGTCTCTTTATAAGATACTTGTGGCGCTCCTTGATTAACCTCCACCTTAAACTCTCTTCTTAAACGGTCAACAATAATTTCTAAATGCAATTCGCCCATACCACTAATAATGGTTTGGCCGCTATCTTCGTCCGTTTTAACACGGAACGTAGGATCTTCTTCTGATAATTTATTCAATGCAATGCCCAACTTATCCATATCAGCCTGAGTTTTAGGCTCAACCGCAATACCGATAACCGGCTCAGGGAAATTCATAGCCTCCAATACTATTGGATGCTTTTCTTCGCACAAAGTGTCTCCGGTTCGTATGTCTTTAAATCCAACTGCTGCTCCAATATCTCCGGCCTCAATATATTCAATTGCATTTTGTTTGTTAGCGTGCATTTGGAAAATACGGGAAATACGTTCCTTGTTACCTGAACGAGTATTTAACACATAAGAACCTGCATCTAAGCGACCTGAATATACGCGAAAAAAAGCTAAACGTCCAACAAAAGGGTCGGTGGCAATTTTAAATGCTAATGCCGTGAAAGGCTCAGAAGCGTCTGGCTTTCTAACTACCTCAAGTTCTGTATCAGGGTTTATTCCAACAATATTATTCTTATCTAAAGGCGATGGCATCAATTCCATTACCAAATCCAGCATTGTTTGTACTCCTTTATTTTTAAAAGCTGATCCGCAAAGCATAGGAACCACTTTATTGTGGATACACGCTTGGCGCAATGCAACTAAAACCTCAGCTTCTGTTATTGAATTTGGATCTTCGAAGAATTTCTCCATCAATTTATCGTCAAATTCTGCAATAGCTTCTAATAATTTACCTCTCCACTCCAACACATCCTCTTTCATATCATCCGGAATAGGCACTTCTTTAAAAGTCATTCCTTTATCTTCCTCATTCCAAACTATTGCTTTATTATTAATTAAGTCAACAACACCTATAAAATGTTCCTCAGCTCCAATAGGTAATTGTAATGGTAATGGATTACCTCCCAATACTTCTTTCACTTGTTTCACAACATTTAAGAAGTCGGCACCTGAGCGATCCATTTTATTCACAAAACCCAAACGGGTTACATTGTAGTTATTAGCTAAACGCCAGTTAGTCTCTGATTGAGGCTCAACACCATCAACAGCAGAAAACAAGAATACTAATCCATCCAATACACGCAACGAACGATTTACCTCAACTGTAAAGTCAACGTGTCCTGGTGTATCAATAATATTAATTTTATAGTTATTACCTCGATAATCCCAAAAACAAGTGGTGGCTGCAGAAGTGATTGTTATACCTCTTTCCTGCTCTTGCACCATCCAGTCCATAGTTGCTGCACCATCATGCACCTCGCCTATTTTGTGATTTACGCCTGTATAATATAGAATACGTTCAGTACAGGTAGTTTTACCTGCATCTATATGTGCTGCAATCCCAATATTTCTTGTATATCTTAAATCTTGTGCCATTAGTATGGAATATCCTTAAAATTAAAATCTAAAGTGAGAGAATGCTTTGTTCGCCTCAGCCATTCTGTGTGTATCTTCCTTCTTTTTATGTGCAGCACCTTCTTCTTTAGCAGCTGCTGTAATCTCACCTGCTAATTTCATTGCCATTGACTTCTCATTTCTTCTTCTAGAATATTCAATCATCCATTTAATAGCCATTGCTACTTTTCTTTCAGGACGAATTTCTATTGGAATTTGAAAGGTAGCACCACCTACTCTTCTACTTTTAACCTCTACTTGCGGTGTTATGTTTGTGAGTGCTTTTTTAAATACATCCAATCCTGAAACACCTGCTTCTTCATTTCTCTTCCCAACTACTTCAATTGCATCATAGAAAGTATTGTACGCTGTACTTTTCTTTCCATCATACATTAAGTTGTTTACAAAACGGGTAACCAAAACATCATTAAATTTTGGATCCGGAAGTATGATTCGTTTCTTGGGGGTTGATTTTCTCATTGTAAATACTGTTTATTATTTCTTCTTTTTAGCTGTTGCTGCTGCTGCTGACCCTGCCTTTGGTTTCTTGGTTCCGTATTTTGAACGTCTTTGATTTCTTCCTTCCACACCTGCAGTGTCTAATGTTCCACGAACAATGTGGTAACGAACACCAGGTAAATCTTTCACCCTACCGCCTCTAATTAAAACAATCGAGTGCTCTTGAAGGTTGTGTCCTTCTCCCGGTATATAGGCGTTCACTTCCTTTGTGTTGGTTAGCCTCACCCTTGCAACCTTACGCATAGCGGAATTCGGTTTTTTAGGAGTAGTTGTGTACACACGCGTACACACGCCTCTGCGCTGTGGACAAGAATCCAAGGCAGCCGACTTACTTTTGTTTGACGCTTTTAAGCGACCTTTACGAACTAATTGTTGTATAGTAGGCATCTAAAACTATTGATTTTATTGATATTTTATGTATATTTTATTATTAAAACTCCTATTTTTAGGGAGGGCAAAGGTAATAAAATTTCCTTAACTACAATAAATAGTTCCAAAATATTTTTATTGAACATAAACTATTGAATACCAATCGTAAAAAAAATGAGGCAAATTTCAAGGGTGGTTAAAATCGTCCTTAATCTCCTTAATTTTTAGTTCTAAAATGTACCTTTGCCGAATTAAAAAAAAGCATTTGGATACCAAAAAACATTATTCGTATAAAAACATATTGCTTTATGTAGCAAAACTTTTCGTTTTTTTGCTTTTGATTTTTGCTATGAATAGGCTATTATTCTTGACATACAACATTTCGAGCGTATGGAAAAATGGCCTCGAACAAATTCTTTTGTCTTTTTATAAAGGCTTACGACTTGATATTTCATCGGCATCCTACATTTTAATTATACCCATTTTTCTATTTTTCATTCAATCGTTAGTGGAATTGAGAGCCATAAATTGGATAAGCAAGTATTATTTTTTTCTGATACTTTTTGTAATGTCGGCAATTACATCATTTGAATTAGGGCTTTATGACGATTGGGGTTCCAAATTAAACTACAAAGCCTTATCCTATTTGGCACATCCAAGCGAAGTTATAAAAACAGCTTCAGTAAAAATCACAATAATTTCAGTACTTTTTTTCGCAGTTCAGCTCTTTTTGTCACTACTTTTTTACAAACGATATGTGTATACTGAATTCATAGGCTTGAAACGAAATTGGTTCTTCCCCTTGCCCTTTCTCATTTTAGGAGAAGGTTTTATGCTTATGGGATTAAGAGGAGGCATCCAACAAATACCGGTTAGTTTAGGAGCTGCGTATTATTCAAAAAGCAATGATTTAAACTCAGCATCAATGAATTCCTTTTGGTACTGCATGAACAGTATTTATCAAAATAAAAAATTCGGAAACAATGTAAATCCTTACAATTACTACAGTCCTTCCGAAGCTAAAGCAACCAGCAAGTATTTACACAGTATTGCAAAAGACACAACTATAAGTGTTATAAATAGTAGCAGTCCGAATATTGTATTAATTATTTTAGAGAGCTGGACAGATCAGTTAATTGAATCGTTGGGAGGTGAAAAAGGCATTACTCCTAACTTTGACAGATTAAGCAAAGAAGGCATTGTGTTTAGTAATTTGTATGCTTCGGGCGAACGCTCCAACCAGGGAATGAATTGCATTTTTAGTGGTTTTCCTGCACAGCCAACAGTTGTATTAATATCCCAATCGGATAAATTCCAGAAACAACCTTTTTTAGTAAACCCTTTTCACGACAAAGGTTATCAAACATCCTTTAGTTTTGGTGGCGACCTTAACTATGGTAATATAAAAGGCTATTTTATGTACAATAAGTTTGATGAAGTCCAAGACGAAGCTTATTTTTCATCCAAAGGGTATCCTCAAGGAAAGCTAGGAATACATGATGAGTTTATGTTATCTGAATTAATGGATAAATGCAATTCGAGCAAGGCCCCCTTTTTCAATTGCTTGTTTACCTTAAGCAGTCATTCGCCCTACGACCAACCATTACAAGGCTCATTAAAAGATAAAATTTTAGCGGAATATCCTTTTTTATGTTCTGCAAACTATACTGATAAATGCTTAGGCGACTTTTTTCAGAAAGCAAAAAAACAAACTTGGTACAAAAACACGTTGTTTGTTTTAGTTGCTGATCACGGACACATTACTTCCTTAGATAACGATGCAAAGGGATTGAAAATACACCATTGTCCGATGTTATGGTTAGGCGATGTTATAAAACCCGAATTCAGAGGTTATAAACACGATAAAATAGCTTCGCAAAACGACCTTGCCTCTACTCTATTGGCACAGTTAAATATGGACAAGTCGGCATTTAAATGGAGTAAGAATTTGCTTAATCCTTATACAAAAGAGTTTGCTTATGTAACCAATAGTTTTCCTGATGGTTGGGGTTTTATTACACCCAATAACAGATATATGTACGAATGCCAAAACAACAGTTTTTATTTGAAAAACTTCGCCTCTGTTGCCGATTCCTTGAAATACTTAAAGGAAGGAAAATGCTATATGCAGCAATCTTTTCAGGAATATTTAGATTACTAAAAACAGTAAAGCTTAGTGAATACTACGCTTAGGTTATGATACAACCTTAACCGTTGGCTTATTTCTCCAAAACCTAAGCAATAATAACTCTGCAGCTAAAAATAATAATACAAGCAATATACATAGCTTCCAAAGTGATTTCCCTTGTCCTGCTTCTTTGAGTGTTGTCGTAATGTCTTTCCCCTTGAATTCCAAGACAGAAAAATTGGTATAGCCCTCTTTTTCATATTGCCCTTGAAGTTCAGATGCAGTATAACAAGCCAGTTCCGATTCCTTACGATCGTAATTAAAGCCCAATCCCCTTATTGAATCGGTATTGGAGGACAATAAATAATTACCCGCCAAACTAAGTTGATTGTGCAGCATCATTACCGTATTCGATTCTATTAGCTTTGCTTCGGGTACTAAATCGAAAGTGGATGTAAGTGAACGAATATGCAATACATTATCACCTGTAAGTTTCAGATTGGACACTTCAACCGAATTATCCTTGCCAATGGTATAAAACAAATTGGATTGCGGGATACTAAAAAGTGCCATTTTATATAAAGTAGGAACAAACACCGCGTGCTTTACCAAGTTACTAAATTCAGTATTCAATGGTATAGATGACAGATATACTATTCCTTTTCCGGATGTATATTTTGCCATAAACACATCTCCATTGTGCAATTTAATTAGGTATTCCTCTTTTGAACGGTTGTTTTTAGTGATGGTATAATGTGAAAAAACAGCCGGTAAATCCATATTCTCGGGAATTTTCGAGAATACATCCGAATACAAAGGATGTTTTAAGTTAATTCCCTCAGCCTTTGTATTTACTGTATCTATTGCTGTAAAGTAATTAGCACCCAATGAACTTAATAAATTTTGGTATGAATTAATATCGGCTGTTACTGATGGGAAAACCAGCAAACTACCTCCATTACTTACATAGCGCTTTAATTCCTGTGCTAAACCACTTGAGATGTTATTGATTTCATTCAGCACTACAAAATTAAACAACGGTAAAGCCGAATAATCAATGGCCTTTTCACTTATATTGCTGTATTTAAAAAAGGCATCGTTGCCAAACAATGAATTCAAATAGGGACTTTCCTCTTGTCCGTTTATAGCCAACACCTTTATACTTCCCGCTACATCAAAAGTAAAATAAAATTTATCATCATACACAATAGGATAATCGCTCAACTCAACACTTGCAAAGTGAATACCCGATTCCTTACAGGTGAAATTTATTTTTGTGGTAATGGTTTCACCGGCTGCAATATTAAAACTAGACACAGCTTTCTGCACATTGTTAATACTCAGTTTCAAAGGTACATTCTCTATTTCCTTATCGGATGAATTGCGTACACGAACCATTAACTCCTCTACCTTGTTTATTTGTCGTGCAGGGGTTGCAAACCAACAAGAGTCAATATACAAGTTTACCTCCTTGTTTACGATACCCGGAACCAAATATACATTTGCCGAAGTATCATTGGAAAGTGTTGAAACATTAGTAATGCTCTTTTGAAAATCGGAAACAATAAAAACATCTTTTACTTTACAGTTACTACTTGTAAGCATATCTTGCTGACGAGAAAAGGTTTCCGACACTTTCTTAACCGCAGGCGAAACCTTAATTTCCTTTACCCTTTCTAGGAACTCTTCTCGGTTTATCCAACGTTGGTGCTTGCCTTCAAAATCGTTTGTGAGAATATTGAACTTATCCGATGGCTTATAGGCAGCAGCAATGGCAATGGCATTCCTTTTTGCTTCTTCGAGCAAGGTTCCGGTTTTACCTGTTGCATCCATACTAAAGGAATTATCGATGTAAATACTTACAGCCTTTTGTGTATTGTTTACCGCTTTATTATTCACAGGTAAATAAGGTTGTGCAAAGGCAAATACCAGGAATGATATGGCTAGTATGCGCATCAACAATACCAACAAATGTTTTAATTTTGATTGAGATTGGGTATGCTGTTTTACCTCCTTTAAGAACTGAACATTGCTGAAATAAACCGTTTTAAACTTTCTGAAATTGAATAAATGAATAAGAATTGGAACAGCAATGGCTGCAAGTGCAAATAAAAACGATGGACTTACGAATTTCATAGAATGCTCAAAAGTAGCGTAAAAAAAGAAACGATATTGCTTTAGTAGAAAACAAATTTAAATATCAATTTTCTATCAAACACTACTACTCCTTCACCAATTTGGATACCATTTCCTTACCATCAGCAATAAGCCTTACAAAATAAACCCCTGTTTCACTATTTCGAATATCAATAAATTGAACACCATTATCGAAAACTTCATTTAATACAATTTCTCCCAAGGTATTGCAAATAATTACCTGCGCATTTGTGTTGAGCTCGATAGCAAAATAACCGTTGGAAGGGTTTGGATAAATCCGTATTGGGCTTAGCTTATTACTTTCTGCAATTCCAACTCCCGATTGGCTCATTTTATAAACAAAGCAATCGTAACTGCCTGCTGAAGTTAATGGAGCTACTCCGCCCGGATAAAAATCGGAGGTGTTTTGAAAAAAGCCTGAAGTATACACATTTCCCGAAGCGTCAACTGAAATGGAACGCGCTGCATCATCACCTATTCCTCCCACATTTATTACCCAAGCAAAATTTCCTGTAGCGTCTAGTTTTGATATAAAACCATCTTTTACACCTGCACAGTTTAGATTAACGGTTGCTGCACCAGGGTCGAAATCAACTGTATAATCATAAAAGCCTGTAAAATAAATACTGTTTGCAACATCAAGTGTGATTGCAAATCCATAAGCAGATGCGCTTCCACCTCCCACATTTTTTACCCAAGCAAAATTACCGCTTGCATCCAATTTTAATACAAATGCATCGTACACACCTAGACTGCTAATATTCATTACAGCGGCACCTGGATCAAAATCAACTGTGCCTTGAAAAGAGCCTGCTATAAATACATTCCCCGAAACATCCAAAGCCATTCCATAGCCATTATCTGCACTCACTCCACCCAAACTTTTGGCCCATACAAAATTGCCGGAAGCATCTAGTTTTGATATAAATATATCCTCGGCAGCTAAGGAAGTTAAATTGAATGTTCCTGCATTGGGATCGAAATCGGATGTGCTTTGAAAAGAGCCGGTGGTATAAACATTACCTGTGGCATCCACCACCATTGACTTTGAACCATCAAAAGCTGTTCCACCCATATTTTTTGCCCAGACAAAATTGCCCAAAGCATCTAATTTTGAAACAAACACATCATCGCTTCCTGCTGAAGTTAAATTTGTTGTTCCTGCACCCGGATCAAAGTCGCCTGAACCTTGAAAAGAACCAGCAGAATATACATTACCTGAGGCATCAACTTTAACCGACCAACTATTATCGGAGGCCATTCCACCCAATTGCTTTACCCAAACAAAATTGCCCAAAGCATCTAATTTTAAAACAAAAATATCGTCCGAACCATAGGCTGTTAAAGCGTCTATACCGACACCCGGATTAAAATCCACTTGCCCTTGAAAGGAACCCGTAACATAAACATTAGCTGCAGCATCCACAAAAATGGCATTCCCGAAATCGTTTGAAAAATTGCCTATACTTTTTGCCCAGACAAAATTGCCTGAGGCATCCAACTTCGAAATAAAAACATCAAAGCTACCGATGGGTGCTAAATTGCTTGTTCCCGCCCCTGGATCGAAATCGCATACTCCATTATAATTCCCTATAGTGTACACATTACCCGATGCATCAATGGCTGAAGCACGTGGAATATCGGCCGATGCCCCACCCATACCTTTTACCCATTGGAACGTGAGTTGTTGGGCGGTTATGAACCCTATAGATAAAAAGTAAAGAATGAGAGGTATAAGTTTTTTCATTGATATTATATTTGAAGTATTTTTACCTCAAAATAATTTTTAAACCCTGATTCCAATTATTAAAATGTCGTCAATTTGCTCTAAATCACCTTTCCAATTATTCAAAGATAATTTTAGGGTTTCATGTTGTTCTTGCATTGAAAAAGTTGATATTTTAATAAGTAAATCTTTTAATTGTTTATACATAAATTTCTTTCCATTAGTACCACCAAATTGATCGGGCATTCCATCCGTTAATGCATAAACAACATCATTTTTTTGCAAATTGATAATATGTTGAGTAAATGAAATTGTGTCTTTATCGTGTTTACCAATAGGCATTTTATCGGCAGCAAATTCCAACATTTTATTCTCTCGAACTATCCAAATTGGATTATTTGCTGCTGCATAAGTGAGAATACTATTTTTGAAATCAAAACTAATTAAACTTGCATCCATACCATCCTTACCTCCTTCTTTGCTACCATCCTTTTTTAAGGTTTGAATAATTTTTGTTCTTGTGTGATTTAAAATTTCAGCAGGAGATGTTAATTTTTCGGATTCAATGGCTTTTTCAATACAAGAAATATTCAAGATACTCATAATTGCCCCAGGCACACCATGCCCTGTGCTATCAGCGGTAACTAAAGCAAAACTTCCATCGCTTAAATTAGATGCCCAATAAAAATCGCCACTAACTATATCTTTTGGTTGAAAGAAAACAAAATAATCCTTTAGATTTTCATCTAAAATCATTTTACTGGCTAACAAAGAACGCTGTATTCTTTCTGCATAATTTATACTATCGGTAATTTCTCTGTGCTTTTCTTCCACTAACTCTTTTTGTTTTTCAACAATAATATTTTTCTGAACTAATTCTTCGGTTCGTTGTTCAACGGTTTTTTCTAATTTTTCTTTTTCTGCTACTAATTTCTTTTCTCGGCTTTTTATATAGTACCAAAAGGAGGTAATAGCTAATAATGCTATAAAAGTTCTGAACCACCAAGTTTTCCACCAAGGCGGACGAATGGTAAAGGTGTAGCAAAATTCACTACTCCAATAACCCTCACTATTCATGGCTTTTACTTTAAAGGTGTAATTGCCTTGCGGTAAGTTGCCGTAAGGCGCTTCGGTGCGGCTTGTTAGGGCAGACCAATTTTCATCTAAGCCTTCTAATTTATATTGGTACTTTACCTTTTTTGGTTGCATCATGGTAATGCCAATAAAATTAAAAGTGAGGTAATTGTTGTTGTAGGCCAAACTCAAATTCTCGGGTAGGCCATACCATTTTGAGATGCCATCAAATTCAAAATCTCCAACAGTAACACCATTTCCTAAAACATAAGAGGTATACTTCGCAACGTTGCTTTGATCCCTCTCCTTTGGAGAGGGTTGGGGTGAGGTTAAATTTACCCAAGCGATATTTTCATTAAACAATGAAATGCTTGTTAGCTTTATGTTTGGTGGTATGGTATCAGGTTCAACGCCACTGGAATGAAAGGCAGTAAGCCTATCGTTTGCTCCTATCCATATGGTACCGTTTTTATCTTGTAAAATACTTTTGCCATTACAACCAACGCCATAAAAACCATCATCATAGTTATATTTTTTAAAAAATACATCACGCTCGTTTATACTTCCAGACTTGACTTTGTCATTTATTTCAAAAACTTTAGCTTTACTAAGCACACTTAGCCCAAATCGGGTGCCGAACCAAAGGTTTCCGTTCCGATGGCTATCGGAATTGTCTTCTAAGATACTCAAAACAACATTATTGCTGAGCCCTTCTTTTTCTGTAAAATGCGTAAAGGATTGACCGTCATATTTACTGACTCCGCCATACGTGCCGAACCAAAGGTTTCCGCTTTTGTCTTCTAAGATACTATAAACTTTATTATCGCTGAGCCCTTCTTTTTCTGTAAAATGCGTAAAGGATTTCCCGTCATATTTACTGACTCCGCCAGACGTGCCGAACCAAAGGTTTCCGCTTTTGTCTTCTAAGATACTACTTACAACATTATTGCTGAGCCCTTGTTTTTCGGTAAAATGCGTAAAGGATTGACCGTCATATTTACTGACTCCGCCAGACCTGCCGAACCAAAGGTTTCCCGTTTTATCTTCGATAATACTAAAAACATTATTATTGCTCAGCCCTTGTTTTTCGGTAAAATGAGTAAAGGATGCTCCATCGTATTTTGATACACCGCCAACTGTACCGAACCAAAGGTTTCCGCTTTTGTCTTCTAATATACTCCAAACAGTATTGCTGCTGAGCCCTTCTTTTTCTGTAAAATGCGTAAAGGATTGACCGTCATATTTTGATACACCTCCGCCATCGGTGCCGAACCAAAGGTTTCCGCTTTTGTCTTCCAACATCGAAAAAACAGTATTATTGCTGAGCCCTTCTTTTTCTGTAAAATGCGTAAAGGATTGACCGTCATATTTTGATACACCTCCGCCAGACGTGCCGAACCAAAGGTTTCCGCTTTTGTCTTCTAAGATACTACTTACAATATTATTGCTGAGCCCTTCTTTTTCTGTAAAATGCGTAAAGGATTGACCGTCATATTTTGATACACCTCGGTCATACGTGCCGAACCAAAGGTTTCCGCTTTTGTCTTCTAAGATACTACTTACAACATTATTGCTGAGCCCTTCTTTTTCTGTAAAATGCGTAAAGGATTGACCGTCATATTTTGATACACCTCCGCCATCCGTGCCGAACCAAAGGTTTCCGCTTTTGTCTTCTAAGATACTACTTACAACATTATTGCTGAGCCCTTGTTTTTCGGTAAAATGCGTAAAGGATTGACCGTCATATTTACTGACTCCGCCAGACGTGCCGAACCAAAGGTTTCCGCTTTTGTCTTGCAGCATACAGCGTATTACATCGTGCTTTAAGCCTTGTAGTTTACTAAAAGAGGAAAAAGAATGTGGGTTGTTATCGTTTATGTGTGGGTCTTTGGCAAGGGTTACTTCGGGGATGCCAGCAACAAAAGGGCTGTCGATGGCGGGAATTGTTTTGGGTAATGGAAAGGTATCTTGTCCAGGTATAATTACTTTTGGTGTTCCGGCAACTACAATTTTGGGTTCACCTGCAATGTGCACATTGGTGTTGGTTGGTACTACCTTAGGTTTACCAACAGGTATCTTTTGGATTTTGCTTTCATCTACCAAAACAACTTTGGGTTCAGCCATGCTATCTTTGGGTAAAACATAACCTTTGGCTTCAACTACTTTTGGTGCAAAGGTGTTTGGTCGTTCCCGCTCTTCCTTTTGAGAGCAGGAAAAAAGGAACATCCCGCTTATTAAAAGAATGATTTGAATTTTTATTTTGTTAATATAATTTTTTGAAGTCATAATTTTTTGTAATAATAGTTAGTAATCAAATGTATTAAATTATCCCAAAGGAATCCAACGATAATTTGAATAATAAAATTCAGTTAGTTTCGCTTATTCAATAATTTATTTTGATAGGCATTTTTGATTCCCTTTACTTAATTGGCACTTTTGTTTTTTCGCTATTGTGCCTTGGCTAAAAACCCAAATCTTATTCTTACATAATTTTACTTTAAATTTGTAAGCTAATTAAGCTTTAACCTTGATTCAAAAAATACTCTTTCGTTATAAATTGCTTACGGGTAATATAAAGGCAAATTGTTTGCTTTTTTTTACCCTGCTTTTTAAGCGTTGCTATTATGGCCCCTTTAAAGGAGAGCTGGGGCATTTGCTGGGGCATAACTTACCCTTTCTTTCTTACTTACATTCAAAAGGAGTAAAGATTTATTTCTGCGGAATGGAGCTGTACAAGGCGTTTTTGGTTGACGAGCAAGGAAATAGCATTATAGAAGAATATGTTGGTTTGCGTGATTTTTTCAAGGAAACCAAATTGGATTCTAACAAAGCGCAAGAACCAGAAGATGTAAAAAGTATAACGCAGCAGTTTATTAAAAAAGCAAAGTGGTCGCGGCTTCCCTATTGGAACATAAACGATGAAACCTTTTACTGGTATACCTTTAGGTGGTGGACAATAAAAAACAAGTACACCAAAACGTATCATTTAAGTAAAGTTTACAGCACAAAAAAAGAGAACTCTGTAGTTATTTTCCCCCGCAACAAAGGTGCTTCCTACCATATTAACAATGGCGAAAACTGGGATTACAATGAAGTGGCAAATGCCGTAAAACCCTTTTTCGATAAGATATATATTATGGGACACCCTGCTTTTAGTCAGGATTTAAAATCAAACGACAATGTGGAAGTGTTGATAGGAAACGATAACAAACTTTTGCTTGAAAAATGCAGCAACAGTAAACTCATCATTACCCAACACAGCGGTACAGTTTACTTGGGAGAATATACAAATACGCCTATTCTTATTATCTACAAAGGAGGTAATAACATTGGCAACATTAAAGAAACCGATTTATTTAAATCGCACTTGGGTAAAAAATATGAATTCAGTTATGCCTTTAGCTTAACAGAAATTATTAATTTTATAAAAAATTTGAACTCATAGTATGAAGAGATTAGAGATAGATTATTCCTTAAATTCGATGGACGTATTGGTTTCCTTGGCGCGTTATAATTTCGTAAACAAAATTATTCAGGATAAAAACTTAAAAGTGCTCGACTACGGATGCGGTTCGGGCTACGGCACCAAAGTACTGTTGGAGATGTTTCCGAATGTTACTTCACACGACACCTATTTTGATGATTACAGCCCAGCAGGAATTACGGTTGAAACCGATATAGAAAAAATAAAAAAGCAGCAATACGACTTGGTTACTTGCTTTGAAGTAATTGAGCACATGGAGGAAGCTGCACAAAATGTGTTGATGGATAACCTTGCAGGATTGTTGAACAAGGATGGAGTGCTATTTATTTCAACGGTTCGTAAAATGGTGCCCCCTCCTACTCAAAACAGAAAAGACTATCATACCAGAGAAGTAACTTTTGAAGAGTTGTATGCCTTTTGCAGCAAGCATTTTAAAACGGTTCTTACCTTCGGGCAAATAGATCAAATTATCTCTACATTTAATAAGGATAACCATTACCACTTTGTATTTGTTTGTACCAACAAAAAATGATAACGAACTTAGTAGACAATTTTATTGATAAAGCGAAGTCCCTGAAGATTGGCATAATTGGCGAAACCATCATTGATGAGTTTGTGTATGTGAGTTACGAAGGTCAGTCGATGAAATCTATTTGTCCCGCTTTTAAATTGAGCGGCAAAAAGGAAGTGCAACAAGGAGGAGCAACTGCTATTGCAAACCACTTAAAAGATTTTGTGAAACAATTAGATGTTTTTACCAATACACAATCGGAAATTGTAAAGACACGTTATGTGGATGTAAACGACCAGAAAAAACACGTTGAAATAAATAAGTTCGATACCGATACATTTAAACCTTTTAGCATTAATACAGCGGATTACGATGTGGTAATTGTTGCAGACTTTGGTCACGGTTTTTGCGACAAACTAAACATCACCGATGGCTTTCATTTGATGTGCCAAACCAATTCCAACAATTTTGGTTTTAACCGCGTATCGAAATGGAAAAAGCACCGCAACAAAAGTGTTTGTATCGACCTAAGGGAAGCAAGTTTACAACTGAACAAAAAAATAAATTTTTCAAACGATAAGGAAATACTCGACTTGTTTAATTACGAGTTAAACACCGAACATCTTTTTTTAACATTGGGAAGCAAAGGCTCAATGTATACTGATGGGAAGACCATCCAAAGGCACTCTTCGTTTAAAAGCGACATTGTAGATACAATAGGAGCTGGTGATACATATTATGCATTTACTTGTGTTGCTTCACAAATTTATGGCAATACCGAAGATTTACTTAAAATACCATCCTTGGCCGCAAGTCTATCTACTACTTGGCTTTGCAACGAACAATCTGTAACCAAAGAAAAACTAAAACACTATGCAACTCGATTTTTATAGCAAACATTTTACTGAATTCTTTGCAGATGCAAAAATTCAAGAACAAATTCAACAATCGGTTGAGTTGGTGCATAAAAACAAACGTGTTATTTTTATTGGCAACGGTGGTTCTAACTCCATTGCATCGCATATGATGGAAGATTTTGCGAAAGTAGCAAAAATACCCACCCTTAGTTTTTCGGATGGTGCGCTCATTACCTGCTTTGCAAATGATTATGGTTTTGAAAATGCCATAGCCGAATGGTTAAAAATACAATATTTGCCGGGCGATTTATTAGTTGCCATAAGCAGTTCAGGTGAATCGAAAAACATAGTGAATGCTGCCAATCAAGTTAAGTCACTTGGTGGTTCAGTGCTTACACTTAGTGGTTTTAAGGAAGGCAATGCCCTCAGTAAAATAGGCGATATTAACTTTTATTTAAACGTAAGCAATTACGGTATTGCTGAGTGCTACCATCAAGTAATTATTCATGCTGTGTTGGATGAGATTGTTGCTATGAAAAAATAAAAACACCTGGTCATTTAATAAGAATTAAATATAAATATCATTATAACTGATGCTTCGCCTCAAACTTCAATTACTTTTTTTACTCATTAAGTAATTTTTCCTTTTTATATTCGTGATATCGCTTCGCTAAGTACTTGACGAGAAAAGCAATCAAAAAAGTTAAGAGCAAACGCCATTTTCATGTCTTCGTTTTGTTGTACAAATCCTCACTATCTATTTCCGCGGAATTAATGACAACATAAACAATATTAATATCAATGCAAAAAGCCAACCGAGAGGTTGGCTTTTTGCATTGTACAATTAATACATAGCTTAGGCTTTCGTAGCAGTAGCAGCAATTTTTTTCTTAATCCACTCAGTAGTTACAGAGTTTGGTCTTTCAATAGCAGAACCAAGTGCTCTGTCCCAAATTAATGATGCCAATACTCCCAATGAACGTGATACACCAAACAATACGGTATAGAAATCAAATTCAGTAATACCATAATGTGTTAACAATGCACCCGAATGTGCGTCCACATTTGGCCAAGGATTTTTAATTTTGCCTGTACTCTCTAAAATTGCAGGAGCCACTTCGTAAACCATTTGAACAATCTCGCAGATATCGTCAACCTTACCATTCACTTTAATATAACGGTTATAAAAATCTTGTTGTGCTGCGAAACGAGGGTCTGTTTTGCGAAGCACTGCGTGTCCGTATCCCGGAACAACTTTACCAGCCTCTAATGTTTTTTTAATATAATCAGAAATTTGTTCTTTGCTTGGCAAGCCTCCACCCAACTCTTCTCTGAGTTTCAATATCCAACTAAGTACTTCTTGATTTGCTAATCCGTGCAAAGGACCGGCCAATCCATTAAGTCCCGCAGCAAAAGACAAATAAGGGTCGCTAAGTGCAGAACCTACTAAGTGTGTTGCGTGAGCAGAAACGTTTCCTCCTTCATGATCCACGTGAATCGTTAAATACAAACGCATTAATCTTTTCACATCAAACACTTCATAGCCCATCATGTGAGCTAAATTCGCTGCCCAGTCTAATTTTGAATCAGGTTCAATATGCACACCACCTTTGTATTTATTACGGTATATGAATGCCGCAATACGAGGTAAACGCGCAATTAAATTCATTGAATCCTCGTATATATAATCCCAATAATCTTTTTTATTAATGCCTTTTGCATAGGCAGCAGCAAACAAAGACTCTGTTTGCATTGCCATTACAGCAATACTGAACTGTGTCATTGGATGTGTAGAGGCAGGAAGTTCATCTAAAACATCAAAAACGTGCTTCGGAACAATGCTTCTTCGAGCCCACTCATTGCTTAAGCTAACAACATCCTCAACAGACGGCAATTCGCCTACTAGCATTAAATAAAAAATGCCTTCAGGTAATGGTTCTGTCCCACCCGGTGCTTTTGGAAGCTTTTCACGCAACTCAGTAATAGTATATCCTCTAAAACGGATTCCATCCTCGGCATCTAGTTTAGATGTTTCGGTTACCATACCTATCATACCCTTCATACCTTGGTATACCTGAGCAACTGTGTACTCGCCCAATTTCTTATCACCGTGTTCTTTGATAAGCGCCTTTACTTCGGCTGCCATTGGAACTGCTTTCTGAGCGAACTTTTCTTTTAATCTGTCCATAAATGGTTATGAAATTATATGTTAGAATTTTTTGTTAAATGTAACGGACAATTATTTATTTTCCAAACGAAGTATATCAAATAAATTTAAAATCTTTACCAATGTACCTTGCTGAATTTCCCAATGCTTCTTCAATTCGTAGCAATTGATTATATTTTGCTACTCTGTCCGAACGAGATGCCGAACCGGTTTTTATCTGACCGCAACTTAAGGCTACCGCTAAATCGGCAATGGTAGTGTCTTCTGTTTCACCCGAGCGATGACTCATCACTGAGGTATACGCATTTGTTTGCGCCATTTGCACGGCATTAATAGTCTCCGTTAAGGTCCCAATCTGATTTACTTTTACAAGTATAGAATTCGCAATACCCTTATCAATTCCCCTTTTCAAACGTTCAACATTTGTTACGAACAAATCGTCACCCACTAATTGTATTTTATCACCCAAGGTTTGCGTTAGATTTTTCCAACCATCCCAATCGTCTTCTGCCAAACCATCTTCAATGGATATAATAGGATATTTTTTACTCCAATCGTTCCAATAGTCAACCATTTGTGATGAGGTTAATTTATCGCCTGTAGATTTTTTGAAGTGATATATATTTTCCTTTGCATCATAAAACTCTGATGCTGCTGCATCCATGGCAATGTAAATATCAACACCTGGCTTATAACCTGCCGACTCAATTGCTTTCAACACAATTTTAATTGCATCTTCATTCGATTTTATGTTTGGCGCAAACCCTCCTTCATCACCTACATTTGTTGATAATCCTGCATCTTTCAACACTTTTTTCAAATGATGAAACACCTCAACTCCCATTCTCAATCCTTCGCTAAAACTTTCGGCTCCTACCGGCATCACCATAAATTCCTGAAAATCGATGCTATTATCCGCATGCGAACCACCGTTTAAAATGTTCATCATTGGTATGGGAAGTGTTGTCGCATTTACACCGCCTATGTATTTATACAAGGGCAATCTACTCTCTTCAGCAGCGGCTTTTGCTACTGCTAAAGATACGCCTAAAATAGCATTTGCACCTAGATTAGCTTTGTTATTTGAACCATCAAGATTCTGCATCCTCAAATCAATACTTCCTTGATCGAAAATAAATTGTCCGAGTAACTCCTCCTTGATAAGTGTATTTACATTGTTAACTGCCTTTAATACACTTTTGCCGAGATACGATTTTTTATCACCGTCTCTTAATTCAACGGCTTCGTGTGTTCCTGTTGATGCTCCCGATGGAACTGCTGCCCTGCCAAGTGTTCCTGTATCCGTCACAACATCTACTTCTACAGTTGGGTTACCTCTTGAGTCGAGTATTTGGCGCGCTTGTATGTTTGCAATAAAACTCATAATGTGTGATTTTAAGATTTAGATTTCAAAATTATACAAATAGCAATGCATTGCATATTTTTTTATCCATTCATTTTATTATTTGTTTTGAACAAGAACATTTCACACAAGTATTTTGAAATTTTAGTACCTTTAAAAAATGATTTATAAGTTCAACGGTTATATCCCGGTAATACACGAAAGTTCATTTATACACCCACAAGCATCTGTAACAGGTAATGTTATCATTGGCAAAAATGTTTACATTGGTCCGGGTGCTGCAATACGGGGAGATTGGGGCAAAATTATTATAGAAGACGGTTGTAATGTGCAAGAAAATTGCACGATTCATATGTTTCCGGGAACAACAGTTATATTAAAAGAGGCGGCACATATTGGTCACGGTGCGATTATACACGGTGCCACCATAGGGAAAAATGCATTGATTGGGATGAACTCAGTTATTATGGACAATGTTGTTATTGGTGACGGATGTATTGTTGGCGCCTTATGTTTTGTACCTGCCGAAACGATTATTCCCGAAAGAAAAGTGATAGTAGGAAATCCTGCTAAAATTGTAAAAGATGTGAGTGATGAAATGTTGGAATGGAAAACACAAGGAACAAAACTATACCAACAATTGCCCAATGATTGTGTTGAAACACTAAAAGCCTCTGAACCCTTAAGAGAAATAACCGCTAACAAAAAAAAACAAGACGCTAATTATGAAACGTGGTTTAAAAAGAAGAACGAATGAAAGAAACAGAAAACAAACACACAAATTCGGGTTCAAAAAAATCTCAAATGTTTACTTTAAAACCCCTAGAGAAAAAAATGTAATTTGATTATAGCTGTGAAGTGATGTTACAATTCACTATACAAAGGAATATCTTTTAAAAAAACAATGCTGTTATTTTCATAATCCATTTTGCAACAGTAGTGTGATAGTCCATTGGTGACAATCAGGTAAGATGCCTTTAGAGTGAAATTATAGCGCGCAATTTGGTCGAATGCATTCTGAGTAACCTTAACTTCTGGGGCTTTGCATTCCACTATTACGTGAGGCTTTCCTAAGGTATTATAAATTACAATATCACTTCTATTTTGCATAGCATTGTATTTCAAACCAAGCTCAACTACCATTAAGGATGCAGGGTATTTTTTTTCCTCAATCAAAAAACAAACCGTATTCTGCCTAACCCATTCTTCGGGTGTTAGCAACACAAATTTTTTACGAATCCGATCATATACTTGTAATCCAGCTTCTGTTTTATTGTAACTAAAGGTATATTCGGGTAAATTTAATTTTATCATTGGAACAAGGCTGTGATTTTCCCAACAAGTACTGCAGCCAATTTTTCATTTGATTCCTGTGTCCAACCCGCAATGTGCGGAGAGAGCATTACTTTATCAGATGCTATTAAATCATGGAACGTTTTGGGAAGTTTTGCAATATCCAATTGCTCAAAGGAAACTGTTTCATATTCCAACACATCCAAACAAGCACCCAATACTTTTCCCGATGCAATATTTTTCACCAGTGCTTCTGTATCTAAACTTTTACCGCGAGCAGTATTTATAATGTATATATTTTTTTTAAAACTATTTATAAATGCATCGTTTATCAGGTAGTGTGTTTCTTCATTCAATGGTGTATGCAGACTAATAACATCACAATTTTCAAACAAATCTTGCATACTTGATTCCTTTACAAATTCATCACCAAATTCTTTTTTATATTTATCATACACCAATAACTTTATATCAAAACCTTTTAGTCTTTTAGCAAATGCAGAGCCCATATTTCCATAACCAATAATTCCAACGGATTTGCCATTCAGCTCTACCCCCCTATTTCCTTCACGAATCCATTTTCCTTCGCGCACTTGCATATTAGCACGACATAAATTATTGAACAACGACAACAACATTCCCAACGCCTGCTCTGCAACAGCAACCCTATTTCCTTCGGGTGCCGATAAACATTTTATGCCTTTACTTTCGGCATACATTGAATCAATATTTTCCATTCCTGCACCCACTCTAGCGATAAATTTCAAATTAGCGCCTTTGTCAATTACCTCTTTTGTGAATTTTATTTTGCTACGTAAAACAACACCATCGTATATATGAAGATTATTTAAAATTTCTTCCAGAGACCAATTATAGTTTAAATCACAGACAAATCCTTGCTTCTCCAAAGATGTATGCAATAAAGAATGATTTGAATCAATAAAAAGTATTCTCATAGCAGTATGCCGGTAAGCATAAACGATGCAACAGAAAAATAAATAAGCAATCCGGTAATGTCAACTAAGGTCGCTACAAAAGGTGCTGAAGAAACAGCTGGATCAAGACCCAACCTTTTCAAAATAAGCGGAAACAATGATCCTATTGTATTTCCCCACAACACTACTCCTACCAAGGATATGCCAACCGTGGATGCAATGGCCATCCAATGCGGCCCGTATACATCAACAAACTGTGCCCAAATTGCAACACGCAAAAAACCAATAACACCTAATATTAAGCCCAACACTAATCCTACCCTTATCTCTTTACGGAAAATTGACCACCATTCACGCACACTTACTTCACCCAAAGCTAAAGCACGTATAACCAAAGTAGATGCTTGAGAACCAGTATTACCACCACTTGAAATAATAAGCGGAATAAACAAGGCTAATATTACTGCTTTTGATATTTCATTTTCGAAAAAACTCATTGCTGTAGCTGTTAAACTTTCACCTAAAAAAAGTATTACTAACCAACCTGCTCTTTTTTTTAGCATTCCCAATACGGAGGTCGAACTGTATGAATCTTCAAGAGCCTCCATACCTGCCATTTTCTGCACGTCTTCTGTTTCTTCCTCTCTCCTTACATCTACTACATCATCAATTGTAATTCTACCCACTAATCTGCTTAAACCATCCACAACTGGAACAACAACCAAATCGTATTTATCCATAATATTAGCCACCTCTTCGGCATCGGTATTCGTTTTTACCGAAATAACTTTTGGATCATATATCTCAGAAATTGTTGATCTTGTTGGAGAAATAATTAATTTTTTTAGGGAAAGTAAACCAACCAGTTTTTCATCATCGTCAACAACATATATAGTAAATATATTTTCAACATTTTCTGCCTGTGAACGTATTTCTCGAACACATTCAAGGGCAGTACTGTTTACATGTACTCTTATTAATTCTTTCCCCATTATTCCCCCTGCCGAATGCTCATCATAATTCATTAAATCTACAATGTCACTCGCCTGCTCCCGATCTTCCATTTGCTGCAACACCTCACCTTGCACTTTATCGGGCAATTCTGATATTACATCGGCTGCATCATCAGAATCCATATTGTCGATTAACTGCTCTGCAATTTCTTTCGAAGAAAAAGAGGCTAAGAATTTTTCGCGTACATCTTCTTCCAATTCCAACAATACATCCGTAGCCGTTTGCTCATCCAATAAATCATAAATATAACGCGACTCTTTAAGATTGAGTTCGTGCAGTATTTCGGCAATATCAGCCGGGTGAAGCTCCTTTACATACGCGAACACAACTGCCTCATCAGCATTTGCTATTGATTTGCTTAAGGTATCTAAATACTCTTGGGTTATTTCTACTTGCACATCAAACGAAAATTATAAAAAACCAAAGATAGGTTTTTACCGCAAAAAATGCTCTTTACTAGCCCTTTTTAGGATAATATTTTTTAAGTTTTGGTAAATAGCGATTCGCTAATCCGTTTTTTCTTTTGAAATCTATTAAAGTATAAAGCAAATTTTCTCGACTAAATTCTCTTACTTCACTAATCCCCGAAGGAGGAAACAATACCAAAGAAATTACAGGAGCAAAATAGATAAGCGCTTGTGCTGTATCAGACGATGAGCCGACCTTTTTTAAAGCATCTGCAGCAAAAAATACAGCTGCAGCTGATACCACAATTGGGGCAACTATTTTTACAATTGCAATACGTCTCTTAGCAAAAAACAAATTTATTAGTGCTTTAGCTGTATCGTTATTATCTGCATATTTTGCATAAAATTCTCTTTTTGAAATCTTGAAATTATCGGGAGTCACCATTTTATAACACTCATCATTCCTACAAGGAAATTGAGCATTTGAGAATAGTGGCAAGAGTAAAAGTAAAAAAAAGAAATGCCTGAATTTTGATAAAAGCATCATATTATTCAAGAACCAATTTCACTCTCATTCTTACATCCATCAATGGTCGGTCTGCTTGTCCTTTTTGAACGGCTGCTATTTTATCTACTACCTCTAAACCTGACACCACTTCACCAAATACAGTATAGTTACCATCTAAATGGGGAGTGCCACCAATGGTTGCATAATCTTTGCGTGCATTTTCACTGTACTTAAAAATAGTAGTGCCCGGTTCAACTTCAATTAACTTGTCTACCAATCCACTCAGTACTTTCAAACTATCCTGATTTTTTGCTTGTTGGTTTGAAATAAAGCGATTCATTAGTGAAGCATTCTCAGGACGTGCAATTATTTTACTAAAAAGTGATTGTTTGTACTGACCATTGATGCGCTGTTCCATCATATTCAAATCATTATCGTTAAAGGTTTTTCCTTGTACAATATAGAATTGGCAGGCGGAAGATGATTTTTTAGGATTTACATCATCGCCTTGACGTGCTGCTGCTAAAACACCCTTTTTATGATACAGTGCCGGATTAAACTCTGCAGGTAAAGTATACCCTAATTCACCATCACCTAACGTAGCGTTCGCGCCTGCTTTCTTGGAAGCCGGGTCACCACCTTGTATCATAAAATTTTGAATAACCCTGTGAAACAAAGTACTATCAAGAGTACCTTGATTTACCAATTTCAAAAAATTACTTCTGTGAATAGGTATCTCCTTGTATAACTTAAATTTTATATCTCCAAATTCAGTGCTGATGAGGACTAAACTATCTTTAATAACTTCTGGTTTATCAGATTTTTTTTTCCTCTTTTGAGCATAACTATTTGTGAATACACCTAAAAACAACAAAGCTAATGCACCTAATAAATACTTTTTCATATAATTTGATTTGTTAAAAAATTGCAATTTAAGATTTTTTTGTACTTTTACTACTTCAAATTGTATACCGTACAACAAAATTAGCAAATAAAGTAAATATGAAAAAATTGTTACTAAAAGATTTTTTGGGTGTTTGTGCCATTGCTTTAGTATTATTTGCAGTATCTTCTTGTAAAGAGCCTGGACCTCCTAAAGGAATTATTACAATTTTAGATTCTGCTGGAACTAAAAATTGGTCAGGGGCAAATGTTAGACTTTATTCAATTGTTGATTCTAATATTATAGAGATTAATGAAGTAAGTGATGCTTCTGGAAAAGTATATGTTACTCTTAAGTTACCTGCTAACCTAAACGTAGATGTTTCGATGGCAAATCCAAGTATAGCCGGAGATAAATTAATCGGTGGTGGATATATGATGTTTGAGGAAGGTAAAACTACTGAAAAAGCATTCAACATAAAATAGTTAATCTTCTGAGAAATACTCTACAATAGCTTCACGCATTAGTGTGTGTTGTTGTGCAGGCTTCAAATGAGGTAGTTTATCACTTGATTTCCAATGTGGCCAACCATCAGCATCTAAACCTTCAAATTCATAGTATCCGAATTTACTCAACAAGGTACATATTGCAACGTGCATTACGTTTAATTTCTCGTCCTTTTTAAATTTGCTGTATCCTTTTCCCAATTCTTGAACACCTATAAGAAATAAAACAGCTTGCATATCCAAACCTTCTCCAAAAGTTGGTTCGAGCTTTTTCAATACAGCATTCCACTTATTTTCTAACTCTTCGTCTTTTAACATCATAAAATGCAAAGTTATAAATTATCATTGCTTAAATTACGAATCATTTATAGATATAGAATAAACTTGCATCAAGTAGGACAACTTAAATACCTTGAACGATCAAGAAAATTAAATAACAAAATGCTCCACCGCCAAGCTATATACACCTAAACCCAACCCTGCAATGATTCCTTTACAGTGCTTTGCAATTAGGGAAGTATGGCGGTATTCTTCACGTGCGTATACATTTGAAATATGTACTTCAATTACCGGTGTATTAATTGCAGCAACAGCATCGCTAATAGCAACCGATGTATGCGTATACCCCCCTGCATTTAATATAATGCCATCATAGGTAAATCCAGTTTCGTGTAGTTTATTAATAAGCTCCCCTTCCACGTTACTCTGATAATACTCCAATTCTAAGGAAGAGTATTTTTTCTTTAATTCTTCGTAAAATTCACCGAAATCGACATTGCCATATATACTTGGTTCTCGTTTACCAAGCAAATTCAAATTCGGACCGTTGATAATAATAATTTTCACACGATAAATATATTGCTAAATATTCTAATATTTGTTTCAAATATACATTTTGATGAAATTGCTTAGTAATAAATGAACTGGAAAATTTACATAAAAGGTTTTACTTCATTCTTAAAGTTAGAGCGTTCGCTTTCTGCAAATACCATAGAAGCATACCGGCGTGATGTAGAAAAGCTAGAGCTATTTTTTGACGAAAAAAAATTGGAAGTAAGCCCTGCGAATTTAACAGCAGAACAACTTAAAGAATTTATTAAGTGGATAAATGAACGCCATCTGGAAGCTACCAGTCAGGCACGAGCATTATCAGGGATAAGAGCATTTTATAAATATCTGTTATTGGAAAACATTGTGGTGGATGATCCTACACAGCTTATTGAAACCCCTCAAACAACAAGAAAATTACCGAATACATTAAGCATTGAGGATATTGATGCACTTATTAATGCTATTGATTTAAGTAAACCGGAAGGAGAAAGAAACAGAGCAATGTTAGAAACATTATATAGCTGCGGACTTCGTGTTTCTGAATTAGTTGGTTTAAAAATTTCACAACTTTTTTTCGATACTGGCTTTGTACGAATTGTTGGAAAAGGAAACAAGGAACGACTAGTACCTATTGGTGAAACAGCTATGAAACGTATAAACGGGTATTTGGAATTTAATCGCATACACACTCCTATAAAAAAAGAAGCCCAAGACATTGTGTTTTTAAACCGCAGGGGCTCTGCTATAAGTCGTGTAATGGTATTTACCATCATTAAAAATTTAGCACAAAAAATAGGATTAAAAAAAAACATAAGTCCGCATACTTTTAGGCACTCCTTTGCGACCCATTTAATTGAAGGTGGGGCCGATTTGAGAGCAGTACAAGAAATGCTTGGGCACGAATCCATTACTACTACCGAAATTTATACGCACCTCGACAGGGAATATTTGCGAACTGCTATAATTGACTTTCATCCACGTTCGAAAAAACAACTGTAGAATTCTGCTATATTTGCACCCGCTTTACAACCAAAAGAATGGCATTACAGGACGAAATAGAGAAACGAAGAACATTTGGAATAATTAGTCACCCCGATGCCGGAAAGACTACACTAACAGAGAAATTGCTATTGTATGGTGGAGCTATACAAACAGCGGGCGCTGTAAAATCGAACAAAAATGCTAAGGCTGCTACTTCCGACTTTATGGAAATAGAACGTCAAAGAGGTATTTCTGTGGCAACTTCCGTAATGGGTTTCAATTATCGAAATGTAAAAATTAATCTGCTAGATACACCGGGTCATCAGGATTTCAGTGAAGATACTTATAGAACACTTACTGCAGTAGATAGCGTTATAATGGTTATTGATTGTGTGAAAGGTGTGGAGTCGCAAACAGAAAAATTGTTGGAAGTTTGCCGCATGCGCAATACTCCCGTAATTGTTTTTATAAATAAACTCGATCGTGAAGGCCGTGACCCGTTCGACTTGTTAGATGAAATTGAAAATAAATTAAAAATCAAGGTGTGCCCTTTGAGTTGGCCTATCAGTATGGGAAAAACCTTTAAAGGCGTATATAGTTTATATGAAAAAAGGTTGCTATTGTTTCAAGCTGGTACAAAACAATTAGAGAGAGAAATAATAGAAATCAACGATATAAATAGTAAGTTAATTGAAGAAAATATTGGAGAAAAATTTGCGCTGCAATTACTTGAAGATATAGAAGTATTAGAAGGTGTGTATCCAACATTCTCCAGACAAGATTACCGAGAAGGAAAAATTTCTCCAGTGTTTTTTGGCAGTGCTGTCAATAATTTTGGAGTACGCGAATTACTGGATTGCTTTATTGATATTGCCCCATTTCCATTGGCTAGAAATACTGAGGAAAGAAGCATCGCACCAATTGAAAATAAATTTACTGGATTTGTGTTTAAAATTCACGCAAACATCGACCCCAAACACCGCGACAGGATTGCCTTTTTACGTGTTTGTTCAGGGAAATTTATGCGCAACACCAATTACTTTCATACACGTTTAAGTAAAAATTTACGTTTTTCTAACCCCACAGCTTTTATGGCTCAGGAAAAAACTATTGTAGAGGAAGCATACCCTGGAGATATTGTTGGATTGTACGATACCGGCAATTTTAAAATTGGCGATACGCTAACGGAAGGGGAATCACTACATTTTAAAGGAATACCAAGCTTCTCTCCCGAAATATTTCGTTCGGTGCTGAATGCCGACCCAATGAAATCTAAGCAACTAGCAAAAGGCTTGGAGCAATTAACAGATGAAGGAGTGGCACAATTGTTTACCAAAACACTTACGGGTGGGAAAATTTTAGGGGTTGTAGGAGCATTGCAATTTGAGGTAATACAATACAGGTTAAAAGGAGAATATGGAGCATCCTGCCACTTTGAAAACATTGCACTGCACAAAGCGTGCTGGATAAGCTGCAAGGACAAAAAGAAATTACAAGCCTTTGCCGATGACAAATACCAGCACATGGCAACCGATAAAGAAGGCAATTTTGTTTTTCTAGCAGAATCTCAATGGGCGCTGCAAATGGCACAAGAAAAAAATCCCGATATCCAATTTCATTTCACTTCAGAATATTAATGCAATGCTGAAACGTCTACAAGATATTTTCAGCACTACCTTATTGCAAAGCGAACAATATACAATTGCTTACAAACAGATCAACAGCAAAAAATTCGATAATACTATTTTTATAGTTTGCGTTACTTGCGCACTGTGTTTGGTATTTATTAATTACTCGTTAAAATTTGCTATTTGGGTCATCGCGATGGCTCACAAATTATTATCGCAAAAAACAACAATGCAAAAAGTTTAAGAGATTTAAAAGGAAAAATTTTTGCTATTCCAAGCGAATATAGTAACCAAAATTTAGTTATTCATAAATTAATGGCTGACCAAGGAATGAAGACTGAAGACATTAATTTTGTTATACTCCCACCTCCTGACATGCCTACTTCGTTGGCATCTGGAGCAATTGATGGCTATTTTGCAGGCGAACCATTTTGTGCAAAAGCAGAAATAGAAGGCGTTGGCAGAGTGCTTTATTTAGCAAGCGACATTTGGCCCAATTTTATTTCCTGTGCATTGGTGGTACACGAAGATTTGATAAAAAAAAGACCAGAAGTAGTAAGAGATCTTGTTCGAGGAATTGCCGAATCGGGTGAATGGATAGAGACTCACCGAGCCGAAGCCGCAAAAATTGCGGCACCTTATTACCGACAAGATGAAAAACTATTGAACTTTGTACTTACAGCAGACCCGTCCCGTGTAAGTTATGTTAAACTAACTCCAACAGACAAAGACATACAAGCCATTCAGGATATGGCGTTAAAAATGGGAATCCTAAAAAAAGCAACTCCAATGTCGGATATAATTGACAGGCAATTTGTACCGCTAAATATTTCAATGCCTATAATTGATTCGGAAGTAAAACTCAATAAGTAATTTGAAAGTAAGCCGTTTGGGAAATTAGGCAATATGAAAATCCATCATAAAAAATAGACTTTTTGGAGCAGAAACGAAAAGATATTTTTGGACTATTCCTCTTATAGTTCTTTTATTCCCAATTGTAATTATAATTGAATTTTTTGAATATTTTGGTTTTAAATTGAGAGCACAACAAGCCTCAAAACCTATAACAGTGGCTTAGCGCAAAACGTTAGAGAGGGACTTTACTTACTTTCAAATTTTTCCTTCTTCCACTTTTCAAGTCCAAATAATTCATCGCGCAAACGAGCCGCTTCAGCAAAGTTAAGCTCCTTAGCAGCTTTCTCCATTTGTCTTTTTGTATTCAAAATATTTTTATTCAACTGTTCCTTATTCATATACTGAACAACAGGGTCGGCTGCTATGCTCATTGTTTCACTCTCAATATAAGCTTGCGCTTTTGCATTGGGTGTTTTTGAACCTACTATCGTTTGATTCATAATCGACTCTTTTGATTTTACCAAAGCGGTCGGCACCAAATTATGCTCAAAATTATACGCCAATTGTTTATGCCTTCGTCTGTTTGTTTCATCAATAGTAAGCTGCATAGACTTGGTAATTTTATCGGCATACATAATTACTTTCCCATTCACATTCCGCGCTGCCCTACCCGATGTTTGTGTGAGTGAACGTGCTGAACGTAAAAAGCCCTCTTTGTCTGCATCCAATATAGCAACCAAGGAAACCTCCGGTAAATCCAAACCTTCCCTCAATAAGTTAACTCCTATCAACACATCAAATAACCCCAATCGTAAATCACGCAATATTTCCACACGCTCCAAGGTGTCCACGTCCGAATGTATGTAGCGGCATCGAATACCCACGTTGGTCATATATTTTGCTAACTCTTCTGCCATCCTTTTCGTTAATGTAGTTACCAATACACGTTCATCATTTTCGGCACGAATGCGAACTTCTTCCAACAAATCATCTACCTGATTGAAAGTTGGCTTCACTTCAATAACTGGGTCCAACAAACCAGTAGGACGTATCACTTGCTCTACAACAATCCCTTCACTTTGTTCCAATTCATAATCAGCAGGCGTTGCACTTACATATATTGTTTGTTTTATTAAGGTTGAAAACTCTTCGAATTTAAGCGGACGATTATCCATTGCCGAGGGCAATCGAAATCCATATTCCACCAAATTTTGTTTACGGGATCGGTCACCACCATACATAGCCCCTATTTGTGAAACGGTAACGTGACTTTCATCAATCACCATCAAAAAATCTTTCGGAAAATAATCCAACAAACAAAAAGGGCGTGTACCTGCCGACCTTTTATCGAAATAACGTGAATAATTTTCAATGCCCGAGCAATATCCCAACTCCCGCATCATTTCCAAATCATAGGTAACTCTATCCTCTAAACGTTTTGCTTCAGCAAATTTCCCTATCTCATTAAAATATTCTGTCTGCTTCACTAAATCATCCTGTATCATAAAAATTGCATTTTTCATAGCATCCTTGGTGGTGACAAAAAGATTAGCAGGATTAATAACAATCGATTCCAAGGATTCTATTTTTTTGCCGTTCACAGGGTCAAAAGATTCTATCTCATCAACCTCATCACCCCAAAAACAAACACGGTATCCAAAATCGGCATATGCTAAAAATATGTCAACAGTATCCCCTTTTACACGAAAGTTACCGCGACTAAAATCGGCCTCTGTTCTTACATACAAGCTTGTCACCAAAGAAAATAAAAATTCATTTCTACTTATTCTGTCTTCGCGTTTCAGGTGGATAATGTTTTCGTCAAAATCGGCAGGATTTCCCATACCGTATATGCAAGATACAGATGATACAACAATAATATCTTTTCTTCCTGAAAGCAAAGATGATGTGGTACTCAATCGTAATTTTTCTATTTCATCGTTGATGGAAAGATCTTTTTCAATATATGTATTGGTAGTTGGCAAGTATGCTTCCGGCTGATAATAATCGTAATAAGACACAAAATACTCCACGGCATTATTCGGAAAAAACTGTTTAAACTCACCGTATAGTTGCGCTGCCAATGTTTTATTATGACTTAGAACCAGAGTTGGTTTTTGAGTTCTTTCAATCACATTCGCTATAGTAAAAGTTTTACCCGATCCCGTAACACCCAATAAGGTTTGCGCCTTCGAACCTTTTCGCACACCCTCCGTAAGCTCCTTTATAGCCTGCGGTTGATCGCCTGTAGGTAAAAAATCAGATATTAGTTGAAATTCCATTTTTGCAAAGTTACATTTTATAAACTTATTTTCTTCACTGCAGCAAGTGTCTGGTTATGAATTTTGTTTTAAATTAAAAACATAGGTTCTCAAAAATTGGCATGTGACAGACTGTTTACTTTAAACGAAATAAAAATAAATAGCCTTCAAGCAAAGTTGCAAAACGAACTTTTGTAAATTCAAAAACCCACATTACACATTCAATATCTTCTGTTAATAAAAAAATGAAAACCATACCAATTACAGCAAAAGGCTACATACAAAAACTGTAATTTTACGATGTTATTTTATATAAATGATAAGTATGAAAAGGCTAATTACAATTTCAACATCTTTATTGATAGTATGTTTAATACATTCTTGTGGCGATGTGCAAAAAGCAGAACAAACAAAAACCGTTTTTCGTTACAACGAAAGCGCTGGAATAACTTCCTTAGACCCTGCATTTTCAAGAAGCATAGAAAATATTTGGGCTGTGAATCAACTATTCAATGGTTTGGTGCAAATGGACGACAAATTAAATGTAAAACCTTGCATTGCAAAATCGTGGGAGATAAGTGATGACGGGTTAGTATATACTTTTCATTTACGCAACGATGTATTTTTTCACGACCACGTCATCTTCAAAGACAGTGTTGGAAGAAAAGTACTTGCAAGCGATTTTGTAAACAGCTTTTTACGACTTACAAGTCCAGAAATTACTTCACCGGGAGAGTGGATTTTTAACAACATTGATAAATCATTAAAAAGCAGCTATTTAGGATTTGTTGCAACCAACGACACAACTCTTCAAATATATTTACAAAAAACATTTCCTCCATTTTTAGGATTACTTACTATGCAATATTGTTCTGTAATCCCAGAAGAGATAGCTGATTTTTATGGAAACGATTTTAGAAATCACCCCATTGGCACCGGACCTTTCCAATTTAAAATATGGAAGGAGAATGAAAAACTTATCCTTGTTAAGAACAACAACTATTTTGAAAAGGACGGTGAAAATACACTTCCCTACTTAGATGCTGTTTCCATTTCTTTTATCAAAGACAGGCAATCGTCCTTCCTTGAATTCATTAAAGGCAACTTCGATTTTTTATCTGGAATTGATGGCACTTATAAAGACGATGTGCTGAGTAAAGAAGGCAAACTAAACAATAAATATATTGGCAAAATTAACTTAGACATACACCCCTACTTAAAAACGGATTATTTAGGAATAGTAGTAGATGATCAACTAGACATTGTAAAAAACAGCCCATTAAAATTAAAAGCCATCCGCCAAGCCATCAATTATGGTTTCGACAGACAAAAAATGATTGGCTTTTTGCGAAATAATATCGGGAAAGCTGCTACAGAAGGATTTATCCCTAAAGGAATGCCAGGTTATGATAAATTCAATGTGAAAGGCTACACATACAATCCTGATATGACAAGAGAGCTGCTTACTGCAGCAGGATTTCCTGAAGGAAAAGGCTTGCCCGACATAAAGTTAGTAACTACCTCAATGTACCTTGACTTATGCGAATTTATTCAAAGTGAGTTAAAGGAAGTGGGAATCCATTTAAAAGTGGAAGTTCTTTCCCCAGCAATTCACAGCGAAATGGTTGCACGTCAAGGGGTTAACTTTTTTAGAAAATCGTGGGTTGCTGATTATCCAGATGCTGAAAACTACTTGGCATTGTTCTACAGTAAGAATTTTGCACCCGAGGGTCCGAATTACACTCATTTCAAGAATGCCAAATTTGACGATTTGTATGAACAGGCACAAACAGAAACGGATGAGCAAAAGCGCTATGAATATTATGGTTTAATGGATCAAATCATTATTGAAGAGTCTCCAATAGTGCCTTTATACTACGATGAAGCTGTAGTTTTCTATCATAACAACATTTCCGGACTTAGCAGCAACCCACTTAACTTACTGAGCCTTAAAAAAGTAAAAAAAGCACTTCCCGCAAAGCCTTAAAATTGCTTGGTAGTGATAATTCTTTTTACTACATTTGCCATCCGTTAAAAAAACGGCAAACTAATTATTAATAAAAACAAACAAACTATTATGTTAAAAGACTATGAAACGGTTTTCATTTTAACTCCCGTTTTGTCTGATGATCAGGCAAAGGAAGCCGTAAGTAAATTTAAGTCGCTGCTTACATCAAGCGGAGCACAAATGGTGAACGAAGAGAATTGGGGCCTAAAAAAGCTGGCATATCCGATTCAAAAAAAATCTTCCGGATTCTATTATTTGCTTCAATTTAAAGCAGAGGGCACTTTGGTGGCCGATTTAGAAGTTGCTTACAAGCGAGACGAGAGAGTATTGCGATTCTTAACCGTGTCGCTAGACAAACACGCTCTTGCATACAGCATTAAACGCAAAAGCAAATCACTAAACAGTCAAAAAGTTAACGCTTAAATTTACAAGACACAATGGCAAAAAATGAAATAAGATACTTAAACCCTCCTACAGTTGAGGTGAATAAGAAAAAATACTGTCGTTTTAAACGAAGCGGTATTAAGTTCATCGATTATAAAGACCCTAATTTTTTATTAAAATTAGTGAACGAGCAAGGTAAAATTTTACCTCGTAGACTTACCGGTACTTCATTGAAATACCAACGTAAAGTTGCTCAAGCGATTAAAAGAGCACGTCATTTATCTTTATTGCCATATGTTGGCGATATGTTAAAATAATCAATAGGAGGACATAAAAATGGAAATCATATTAAAACAAGATGTAAAGAACTTAGGCTACAAGGACGATTTAATCAAAGTTAAAAACGGCTACGGATTAAATTTTATCATACCTCGCGGTTTTGGTATTTTAGCTACCGATCAAATGAAAAAAGTTCGTTTAGAGAATATTAAACAGAAAGCATATAAAGAGCAAAAAATTGAAAAGTCGGCAAACGAACTTTGCGAATTGCTTAAAAATATTTCTGTTAGAGTTATGGCTAAAGCAGGTGATCAAGGAAAAATATTTGGTTCAGTAACTACTTTACAATTAGCGGATGCTATTAAAAAATTGGGTTACGAAGTGGATAGAAAAAACATCACTATCAACGATGAGCCTATTAAAAATTTAGGTAAGTATACAGCAAATGTTCGTTTACACAAGAACATTGCTGTGGATGTAAACTTTGAAGTGGTAGAGGAATAGTTTCAAACAAAAAAAAATAAAAAGCCTGTGCATTGATTTGTACAGGCTTTTTGTTGGACCAACCATTTTAGTAGAACATCTTTGTGATTATCCTGTTGGGATGAGAAGCAAACTATACAATTATGATTATGATTATTTTTTTTGCAAATAAAAGAACCTGTCAATATGTCTTTAAAAACTATTGGAAAACAAATTGAGAGTCTCAGTTATATTCAATATTTTTGTATATTCACAACAATAATAAAACTTAATAAAATGGCATTAGAACTCACAGACGCTAACTTCGAAGAATTAGTATTAAAATCAGACAAACCGGTATTAGTAGACTTTTGGGCTGAATGGTGCGGACCTTGCCGTATGGTAGGACCTGTAGTAGAAGAGCTTTCAAAAGAATATGATGGAAAAGTAGTAATCGGAAAAGTAGACGTGGATAACAACCCTAATATTTCGTCACAATTCGGTATACGAAACATCCCTACTCTATTATTCTTTAAAAATGGTGAAATAGTTGACAAACAAGTAGGTGCAGTACCAAAATCGACTTTGGCTGCCAAATTGGATGCACAGCTAAAAAACTAACAAAAAGGCGAGCGTAAAACTCGCCTTCATTTTTTAATTCATAAGCTTTGACTAAAATAGCAGAACAACAAGTAAGGCAATACTCCCAGCTTGAGTTTTTAGCGAAGCAAGTAGTAGAAGGATTTATAACAGGCCTTCATAAGAGTCCTTTTCACGGCTTTTCGGTTGAATTTGCTGAGCACAGAATATATAATACAGGTGAATCTACCCGCCACATCGACTGGAAGTTATACGGACGCAGCGAAAAACTCTTTGTAAAACGTTACGAAGAAGAAACCAACTTACGATGTCAAATTATCATAGACAATTCATCGTCAATGTATTTCCCTTTTGATGCAACAAAAAAAACCGAACAAAAAAATAAAATAAACTTTGCTGCTCATTGTGCTGCGGCCTTTACATACCTGTTTCGCAAACAACGAGATGCTGTCGGTATTTCTGTTTTTTCAAAAGAGGTGGCATTGAATACACCTGCTAAATCTAGTGCCGTTCACCATAAAATGATTTTCAATGAGTTGGAAAAATTATTAGAAAATTATACTCCAGAAGCAAAACAAAGCAGTCAAGTAGCCTCCTCTTTGCATCAAATAGCAGACAGCATACACAAACGCTCCTTGGTTTTAATTTTTAGCGATATGATGCAAACAGGTGATGCAAACAATGAATTATTTTCGGCATTGCAGCATTTACGGCACAACAAACACGAGGTAATACTTTTTCACGTAAACGATAAAAACAAAGAACTGGATTTTGATTTTGAAAACCGCCCCTATAACTTTATTGATATGGAAAGCGGTGAAGAGCTCAAACTTAATCCAAACGAAATAAAGGAGTCCTACCTAAAGGCTATAGATGAGTTTAGAAAAGAATTACTCCTAAAATGTGCCCAATATAGAGTTGACTTTATTGATACTGACATAAACAAGGGTTATGATCAAGTGCTACTACCATATTTGGCAAAAAGAGCCAAAATGATTTAATATTTTTGCACACAAATTTGTTATCTGTTTAAAAATAACTAATTTTGCACCTCGTTATTAAAAGGCGAAGGTGGTTAAGTTAGAAACCTTTTTTAAAATAACGAAATAGTTCTTTTTATTATACATTAGTGGCAAATTACTATACAAGGTCGGGTAGTTCAGTTGGTTAGAATACGTGCCTGTCACGCACGGGGTCGCGGGTTCGAGTCCCGTCCCGACCGCTCAAAATTAAAAAACCCCTTTTAAATCACTGATTTGCAAGGGGTTTTTTAATTTTGTGAACAGTCTTAGGAACAGTATTTGAATTTATTTAACTATAAAAGCATTTTTCTAATAAAATTAACGTACTTTAAAGTTAATTATTTCAAAAATTTAAACTAAGAGAAAAATATTTAAAATTCTACCATTGTTAGCCTTGTCAATTTTTGCAACTGGATGCAAACACTAATATTATGAATCATATGATAGAATTTCACAAGATGATATTTATGGTCAATCTTGTCCTAATCCAACTTATGTTGCTAGAGAGTAAAAACAACAAACAACAACAAAAGTATTATCTCCAGAAGGTATCAACACAACTGTTGTTTCTGACGAAAAAAACACTCCTTAGTGAAAAGTTCAAATTACTTTGACGACATACAATGAGTCCATTAGACAAATTAAGTATAAACATAAAGGGAAACAAATAAACAAAAAAACTACCCCAATACGTCCAAATTGGAGATATTGAGGAAGTTTTTAGAAGAAAAACTTCCCCTATAAATGAGTTATGGGCAAGTTTAAAATAAATCACAAATCGAATTAAACTCTTGATAAAAAAGTAGTATTACAACAAATAAATTAATAAAAATGAAAAACAAATCATTACAAATTCTTCTATTGTGTTGCATCAGCTATTCAACTTTTGGACAATGGCAACAATCTGCAGGGACAGCGGGCTTAAATATGCAGTCATTAATAACCAACGGTATATATAATTTTGCTGGAGGACAAACTGGAGCATATCTTTCTACTGATAGTGCCGCAAATTATTCGTTGTCAAACACCGGAAACGACAATGTTGGTCCTACAAGAGGTTTTACAAAGGATAACAATTATATATATACTTGCACAAGTCAAGGTGCTTTTAGAAGCTCTGACAATGGAGCAACTTGGGTTTCTAAAAGTGTTGGATTAACCAATTTGCTTGGAGGCGGAATTCTTAAGGTAGGTACAAGATTATTTTATGTAGGTCCAACTGGTGTTTTTATGTCAACAGACCAAGGTGATAACTGGAGTGCTGCAGGATTATCAACAACTGATGTAAGATCTATTGCTGCTATTAATGATACATTATTTGTTGGTACAAATGGTGCTGGTATTTACAAAAGTGTTGATTTTGGTGCAAACTGGGTTGCCATCAATAATGGCTTAAACGGAGCATTGAATTTTAGAGCGATGGAAAGCAAAGGAAACACATTATTTGCTGGAGGACCGACAGGAACTGGCGTTTTTCGCTCATTAGATTTTGGAGCAAATTGGACTTTGCTTTCAGGCGGGCTTGCTTCAGGTTCATATAGAGGTTTTGCAAGTAATACCCAGATAATTGCTGCAGGATCATTTGGCAGTGGCGTTTTTTATTCCACAAATAATGGAGACAATTGGACTACAATTAATACTGGCTTAACCGATTTGACGATTTTTGATTTAGAACTAAATGATAATTATATAATTGCAGCGACAAACACCCAGGGAGTTTTTAGATTTCCACTTTCTAGCTTAAATTTATCAACGGATATTCACGATATTGTTACTAATAGTATCATTTCTGTTTTTCCAAATCCAACTACTAACCAAATAAATGTAAGTGCAAATTTAGGACTAATTGGATCTTTTTACAATGTTTATGACTACACTGGCAAATCAGTTTTAACAGGAAAATTAACTTCGGAGAAAACAATCCTTGAATTGAGCAATTTAGAAAAGGGTATTTATTTTTTAAATGTTGGTGAAAATCATAAACAGACATTTAAAATAATTAAAGAATAAACCAGCCCATAACAGCGTGTAAACGCAACCCTCCGGGTATGCGCCTACACGCCAAACGTTATAGGCAAGCGTAACAGACGACACAACAACCATTAAACTGACAGAAATTATCGAAACATTAGGACAACATATAAACTTAACAGCGGACTTTTTTCCGACACGACAGCCCAACGCTTCGTGTTTTATTTTTTTTCCCACCGCACATTTTTTAAAAACAATTTTAGCCAGCCGCACAAATGGCACATTTGGTTTAGCCCGACTCACAAGCCGACCCTTCGCAAAACCAAAAGAGCCATTTTTTGCCAACGCACCGATAAAAAGCCGTATTTTGACAAACTATTTTATGACAAGTAAATGAGTGATAAAACAATACATATTGACGACCACGACAGCGAAGCAGATACTTGCCGAAAGGAAGTATTGCCAAAACTGTATGACAGCCAATGGACAGACGAGTTAATACTTGAACAACGGACTTTTACTGACGGTAAAATAATTGTGATAGGAAGAAAAGCAAGAAGAAAAAAAGCGAAACGCTTTGACTACTTGCTTCGCTATTCACAAAACTTTCCGATTGCAATTGTAGAAGCAAAGAAAAAATACAAGTTGGCTGCTGACGGCATCCAACAAGCCAAAGACTATGCACAAATACTCGGACTAAAATTTGCCTACTCGACAAATGGAACTGAAATATTAGAGTTTGACTTTATCACTGGACTTGAAACCAAAATTTCAAAATATCCAACACCGACAGAACTTTGGAACAGATTAAACCAAGCTGAACCAATTAAAACAGAAATTTTAGAAACCTTTTTAAAACCATTTTTACCAATACCGAACAAGCCCGAAAGGTATTATCAAACAATTGCAATTAACCGAGCAGTTAAAGCAGTTTTAGAAGGAAAGAAAAGAGCATTATTAACTCTTGCGACTGGAACAGGAAAAACAACAATAGCTTTTCAAATTATTTATAAACTTTGGAACAACCGTTGGAACACCAAAGGCGAACATCGCAGACCTAAAATATTATTTCTTGCCGACAGAAGTATTTTAGTTTCCGACCCACACGCTAAAGACTTTGCAGTTTTTGGTGATGCAAGATGTTTAGTTCCCGAAGAAGGTTTGCCAAGTAGCAGAGAAGTTTATTTTTCTACTTACCAATCTTTAGCAGAGGACAGCAACCGAACAGGAGCATTTAGAAAATTACCAAGAGACTTTTTTGACTTGATTTTAATTGATGAGTGCCACAGAGGAAGTGCAACTGACGACAGCAATTGGAGAGCAGTTTTAGATTATTTCAATACATCAGTTCAAATTGGTTTAACGGCTACGCCATTAAGAGACGACAACAAAGACACTTACGCATATTTTGGAAATCCGCTTTACATCTACAGTTTGAAACAAGGGATTGAGGACGGATTTTTAGCTCCTTATTTGGTTCATCGTGTAGTAACTGAAACGGATGCAACAGGCTTTAGACCCGAAGATGGACAACTGGACGATAACGGAGAATTAATTCCTGACGGCATTTATACAACTCCCGATTTTGAAAATACACTTTCCTATTTGCCAAGAACAAAAGCAGTTGTAAAGCATCTTTACAACTTTATGGTGAAATATGGAAGGTTTGATAAAACCATAGTGTTTTGCGTAAACCAAGAACACGCTGACCAATTTCGCAGAGAAATAAGCAACTTAAATACTGACTTAGTTCAGCAATATCCCGATTACGTTGTTCGCATTGTATCAGAAGAAGGAGACATTGGAAAAGGGCATTTAGGCAGGTTTATGGACATTGACGAACCAATTCCAGTAATTGTAACAACTTCAAAATTATTAAGCACTGGTGTTGATGTTCCGACTTGCAAAAACATTGTGATTTTTAGAACAATCAACTCAATGACTGAATTCAAACAAATTGTTGGACGAGGCACAAGAGTAAGAGAAGACAAAGAAAAGTTGTTCTTCACAATTTTAGATTATACAGGAAGTGCAACACGAAATTTTGCCGACCCTGATTTTGATGGAGAACCACCATTAATAACCGAAGATGAAATTGACGGAGACGGAAATATTATTGATGGTGATGAATGGACACCAGACCCACCAACAGACGTGCCTGACGATTGGGAAGATGATGACGATACAGACGAACCACCAACAGGAGGTGGCGGTGGAGAACCAAGACGAAAATATTATATCAGCGAAGGAACAGTTTCAATTGTTGCAGAAAGTGTTCAGATTTTAGATGCAAACGGTAAACTAAGAACTGTTCAGTTTACACAATATGCAAAGGAACAGATTACAACAATGTTTCCTTCAATGAATGATTTCAGAAGCAAATGGAATGACTTACAAGAACGCCAACACATTTTAGACGAGTTGGAAAACAACGGAATTTCTATTGACCAATTAATGGAAATTACCAAACAACAAGATGTTGACCCTTTCGACTTGCTTTGTTTTGTTGCCTTTGACTTAAAACCATTGACAAGAAAACAAAGAGCAGATTTATTAAAGAAAAACAAACCTGACTTTTTTGCTCATTACAGCGAAAGAGCCAAAGACGTTTTGAATTTGATTTTAGAAAAGTATGTTGATTATGGTTTAAATCAAATCAGACCCGACATTATTTCGGTTGAACCCATTGCACAGCAAGGCAACCCAATTGAAATAGTAAATGAATTTGGAGGAATGGACGAATTCAAAAAAGCAATTAGCGAATTACAAACCCTGTTATACGCAGAAGCAGCATAATATAAAAAATGGCAAAGACGAAAAAAGAAAAAGCACCGAAGAAAGAAGCGAAACCAGTTGTCATTGAAACACCTGCACAGCGTTTAAGTGGCATTATAAAAACGTGTAGAAACATTATGCGCAAGGACAAAGGAATGAACGGTGATGGAGACCGTTTACCAATGTTGACTTGGATAATGTTTTTAAAATTCTTAGACGACAACGAAAACTTACAAGAAGTAAACGCACAACTGGAAGGTAAAAAATACAAATCAGCTATTGCAGAACCTTACCGTTGGAGAGATTGGGCAAAAGACAAAAATTTGACAGGTGATGATTTATTATCTTTTGTAAACAATGAGAAAATAAAACTTGCTGATGGAAAAGAAAGAACAGGTTTATTCTACTATTTACGAGCCTTGCAAAGCGAAACAGGAGCAGAACGTAAAGACGTAATTGCAACCGTTTTTAAAGGCGTTACCAACCGTATGATTAACGGTTATTTGCTACGTGACATCATCAATAAAATTGACGAAATTCATTTTACAAGCAACGAAGAATTAAATTCACTTTCTCATTTATATGAAAGCATCTTAAAGGAAATGAGAGATGCCAGCGGAGATGCAGGAGAATTTTATACGCCTCGACCAGTAGTTCGTTTTATGGTAGAAATGCTTGACCCAAAAATTGGTGAAACGGTTTTAGACCCAGCTTGCGGAACAGGCGGTTTCTTGGTAGAAGCATTTGAACATTTAAAAAAGCAAGCCAAAACGGTAGAGCATAAAAAACTATTGCAGGAAAAATCAATTATTGGTGGCGAAGCAAAGCCACTTCCCTATTTGCTTTCGCAAATGAATTTATTGCTTCACGGTTTGAACTATCCAAACATTGACAGCGGAAATAGTTTAAGAGTGCCATTAAATGATATTGGCGACAACCAAAGAGTTGATATAGTATTAGCAAATCCACCTTTTGGAGGCGAAGAAGAAAAAGGAATTTTAAATAATTTTCCAGACGATAAGCAAACAGCGGAAACAACCTTGTTATTCCTGCAACTTATTATGCGAAAATTAAAAAAGAAAAAACCAAACCAGGAAGGTGGAAGAGCAGCAATAGTAGTTCCGAATAATACTTTGTTTGCTGATGGAGTTGTTGCAAGAGTTAAGAAACAATTGATTGATGATTTTAACCTGCATACTATTGTTCGTTTAGGCGAAGGTGTGTTTGCACCATATACTGATATACCTTGCAATCTTTTATTTTTTGAAGCGGGTGAACCCACAAAAGAAATTTGGTATTATGAAGTACAACCACCAACTGACAGAAAAAAATACAGCAAAACAAGACCGATACAACAAGAAGAATTTCTTGATGTAAAAAAATGGTGGAACAATCGAAAAGGAAATGATAATGCTTGGAAAGTAAAAAGGAAAGACGTTTTGCTTACTGACGAAGATGGTAAATTACTAAATGTAAATTTGGATTTAAAAAACCCAAACAAAAAAAGTGAATTTGAATATGAAGAGCCATCTGTACTAGTTAATTCAATTTTGGAAAAAGAAAAAACGATAGTTAAGTTAATGAAAGAAATAGAAAGTGAAATCAATATTGAACAAGTTACAAAATGAAAGATTGGAAACCATATCGTTTAGGCGACTTTCTTGAAAGGCAGTATGACAGCATTTCAGTAGATAGTTTAATTAAATATAAACGCATCACAATAAAAACAAAGGGGCAAGGAATTGAATTGAGAGATGAAGTTGAAGGTATTGATATCGGTACTAAAAATCAATTCAGGGCAAAGCACAATCAATTTCTTCTGTCTAAAATTGATGCAATGAATGGTGCATTTGGCATTGTTCCAGCTGAATGTGACGGAGGAATTATTACAGGAAATTTTTGGACTTATGATTTAAACGAAGAGATAATTGATAGAGAATATTTGCGATTACTGTGCATAAAACAAGAGTTTACAAAATTCAGTTTGGCAGCCAGTGAAGGTACAACAAATAGAAAATATTTAAGGGAAAACAAATTTCTAAATCTCTCAATCTCCCTTCCTCCAATTACCGAACAACATCGTATTATTTCAAAAATTGAAAGTGTTAAGAAACGAGTTGAAGAAGTAAAAAAATTAAGAGAGGGGCAGGAAAAAGAATTAGCTAATTTTCATTATAGCTATTTCAAAAATCTAATTGATGAATTTGGTTTATCATCATTAGGCGAGGGTATTGAACTTTGCAACGACTTTATTAAAATTGATGATGAAGTTACTTATAGCCTTTGTAGAGTTCAAACAAAAACTTTAGGAATTGTTCTAAGAGAAAAAAAAACGGGATTTGAAATAAAAACAAAAAAACAACAAGTTTGCAAAGCAGGTGAATTTTTAGTAGCTGAAATGGACGCAAGATTTGGTGGCTACGGAATTGTGCCTGATGAATTAGACGGTGCTATTGTCAGCAGTCACTACTTTCTTTATTCTTTCAAAGAGGAAAAACTCAACAAAAAATATTTAGAATATTTCAGTAGAACAAATTGGTTCTTTGAACAGGTGGTTGCAAAAGGTTCAACCAACTATGCAGCAATAAGACCAAAACAAGTTTTGAATTATCAAATTCCACTCCCACCTATTGAGGCACAAAACAAAATAGTTTCCATACTTGATAAACTCAATTTTGTAAAAATAAACCATATAGAAATAAATGAAGAATTAAGCCAATTGATACCTGCATTATTGGACAAGGCTTTTAAAGGAGAATTATAAAATAAAATAGAGACAGAGAATGAACCCAACTTTACAAATAATAATAACACTTGTTCCAATAGTTGGAGGTTTCCTCTATTGGCATTTCAGGACAGTAAACGCATTCAAAGACGACATACATAAACTTTCATTGAAGATGAAAGATTTAGAGCATCGTGACGAGTTACAACAACAGACAATTGACCAGTTGAAAGATTTGTTCCCACTTTTAAAAGCGGCATTTGAAAACAATCAAAATCAAAAACAATTAAAGAAATGAGCAATCACATAGACTTCGGACGACTATCATATCTTGGAGATAGATTAAAGGCTGGACTTGCTTCAAAGCAAGAGAAAGACGAGTATATGCTGATACTTTACAAAAACGGAAGCATTACTCAAAAACAATACAATGACTATTTAGCAAATGGAAATAAAGCAAACACAGACGAAATTGTAAATGCTGCATTGGCAGTTGGAGCAGTTTTACTAATTGGTTATTTAATAAGTGAAATGTTTAAAGGAAAATAAAAGCCAACGCAATTTGCAAGCACAATTAAAAACCGCACAAGCCAACACACGACCAAAGTTTTTAATAGAGCTTGCAAAGCCAACCCAAAAGAAAAATTGTTTTAAAAAAATTTCCAACGCTTCAAAAAAAAATAAAACACCCGACACACCAGCCAGACAAAAAAGCACTCGACAAATGACACAAACAGACGACATAAAAATGGTTGTAACCATCGACAGACAAGGAACGCCAGCCTATAACACGGGTTTGGCAAAAGTGGCGGTTCAGTGCTCCGCAGACACATTTGTGGTTAATCAAAGTTTGGTTCTCCGCATCAACATTTGTGGTGAAAATCGCCACCTTCGCCAAGCCCGAAACCGTTATAGTACATAGACCATGGCAACATTACTACCGAAACAGACGTTATATAAAATATGAAATTTATGAAAAAATCAATTTTCTTGTTTGGTTTGTTATTCCTGTTGGGTTCTTGTAAGAAAGATTATCAATACGAAAAAATAGATTCCGACATATTAGTCAAGGCAGAAAGTCAAGATTCAGAAATATCGATAAGATGTGAAACTGAACGTGAATATTCATGTAGTAATTTTGGAATAACATACTGCGAAAAGACACGAAATAATGAAATAGTTGTTCATTTCAAAAAAGTTAAAGTTTCAGATCTTTGTTTGACATCATTTGGACCAGCCATGTGTATAATTGATTTGGGACAACTTTTTGATGGTGAATATTCTGTTACATTCGAGTTGAATAACAAAAAAACCAAAGGAAAATTAAAAGTAGGATCAAACACTGAATTGATTTTAGATTCGGGAGGAAATGTTAAGCCAAAATAGTACGTACTATAACACACGTCTAGCAAAAAAGCCGCAATTTCAGTAACGAAAAACGATAATAGAATAGCTTTCGATTATTAAACGCAAATAATATTAACTTTAAATCGGCTTCTTCGCTAGGCGTGAAACCGTTATGAGTAATGCTTAGGGCGTACCACTCTCTCCCTTTTTCTTCGACCAAAGGGTAAACTTAATTCCCAAGTTGATTCCGATACCACCAAGTGAATAATTTCGTTTGTATAATTTCTGAGGTTGAGATTTATCATCTGAAGTATAGTAGTACCACTCGGACTCATCACCGAACTGAACTTGTGAGAAATACGGATCATCATTGTACTGCATTTCATCAACTCCATCTGTGGTTTGCTCAGTTCTTTGTCCTTTACTAGGTTCGAACGGTTGATAAATCGCATAAATTTCCGTAAACAATGATAACCAATTATTGAAGTTGTAACTTGTTCCTAAGGCTAAATTATATCCCAACTTGGAACCACCTGTGTATTCATACTTCAAGGTAGATTCATCAAAACTCAATGGCAATTCCCCCTTGTTATACATCCTTTGATAATGGAATAACTTGCCAACTGTGTAATTCACTCCAAGTTTGGTGTACAAATCAAACTTTTTAATTGGAACGCTGAGAATGAGTTTTGCACTCCCTCTAAGGAACCGCCCTGAAAATTGGCGCTCTGTGTATCCGTCATTCTCGGCTACTGTTAAAGGTTTAAAATAAGAGCCAGATAATTCGTAACCGATGTTGTCAGTTAGCATATGTCCAAAACTAAGATCTGAACTAATTGCATCAGAAAACGAAAGATCTTCGAGTCTCCAAAACCAAGGGTTTGAGATTTGATGATAAGTATTAACAATATATGAAGGGGGTTGCGAACCTTGGTTGATATGCTGATATCCAACAGAAACGGATCCATAAATATGTTGTCCCCAAGAAAATTGACAGAGTATTAGAGTAATTAGAAAAAGTAAAAATTTCATAAATAGTATTTGAAGTAAAACAAAATGAATGCTGATAAAGTTACAATATACTCATAACAGCGCCTAAGCAACAGCCCAGATCTTTCTTCGGAATAAAGGAAAATTTGAAACAAAAAACTCTATCTTCGAAAAACTAATAATTTTAAAAGTGGGCCGATCGCCTAGGCGCGGGCCGTTATAGCCAATGGCAACAAAGCTGAAACTTAGTTGCTAAATTTAAATATCTATTCATGTTTTAAATGTTACAAGAAAAATCAAATAAAAATTAGGTTAATAAATTTAACTAGACTACATTTGTAACCTAATAATTTTAAAAAACAAAAAATGGAAAATCAAAATTTAACTTCCGAAGAACAAATTTCTATCATTGAAAATTCTTTGAAACACAGTTCAAAACAAAAGACAGGTGCAAGCAATTACTATATAATTTGGGGGGTTATCCTGCCGGCATATTTTATAGTTCAATTTTTAAATGTTCATTTAAGAACCGATTTCACTGCATTGCTTTCTGATATTAGCATGTCATTTTATGCATTAGGAGGCTTACTTTCATTCTTGCAATCAAGAAAAGATGATAAAAATGAAACTGTAATTCCTTTAAATGAAAAAGTTTACAAATACGCTTGGATAGGAGCTAGTATAGGTATAGGAGTAATGAGTATTAGTCAAGGTTATTCGAATAATTTTATTGAGTTATTTTGCATAATCATTTTACTCATTTTTGGTTTAATCAATTTTATTATCGGAGGAGTTACTAATTTCAAACCTCTTATAATTGGTGGGGTTTTATCTATGCTTTTAATTATTTTAATTCCTTTAAGCACTATTGATTACAAGTTTCTAATCACTGCAATTGGAATTTTATTTAATTGTCTAATACCAGGTTTGATGATGAAATACACCCGAGCCAATGTTTAATAATTTAGATTCAATTTTGCATTCACAAACTAGACTTGCCATTATATCAATATTAATGGGGGTAGAAGAAGCAGAGTTTACTGCATTAAAAGAAATCACAAAAGTTTCAGCAGGTAATTTAAGTTTGCAATTGGATAAACTAAAAGAAAATGAATATATTACTATTCAAAAGGACTTTAAAAATAAGTATCCAGTTACTAGATGTAGGATAACTAAAAAAGGAATTCTCGCATTTGAGGATTATGTAGAAACACTTAAACAATATTTAGATATTAAGAAGTTAAACTTGGAAAAATAATTATACTCTAATTTATAGATGATTCGCATAGTTGCAAAGCCACTGGCTATAA
>CAMAVS010000007.1 GCA_945861665.1 Chitinophaga pinensis
TTCGGTAATGAAGTTTTTAACTCTACTGACCCAAACCAAGGATGGGATGGTAATACCAAAATGGGAAAAGCGCCTGCTGGTACTTACTTTTTTATTCTAACAGCTATTTCAAATTCTGATAAAGACTTTTCGCAAAAAGGATTTATTACATTGATTAGGTAATTTTCTAGAAAAAATAAAAAAGTAAGGGGGCAATAGCCCCCTTACTTTTTTAATATATTTATAAAAACAAAAAACATGATTGACAATATTAATAAAGTTAAAAAATTTCACGAAGTATTTAAGATAGGGAATCGTGAAACCCCTACTGCTGATGTAGGAGAGAATGAATACACCTTGCGCTATAATTTAATCAAAGAAGAAAATGAAGAGTACTTAGAGGCTTGTAAAAATTGTGATTTGGTTGAAATTGCAGATGCATTGGGCGACCAACTGTATATATTATTCGGAACTATACTGCGCCACGGACTTCAATATAAAATAGATGATGTATTTGAAGAAATACAGCGCAGTAATATGAGTAAGCTCAATGAAAAAGGATACCCAATTTTTCGTGAAGACGGGAAAATTTTAAAGAGTAACCTTTATTTTAAACCCGATATAAAATCTATTCTAGAAAAATAAAACCCTATTTCTGTAACATCATTTTTTCTACTTCTTCGCTGTCCCATTTAGTATCTATATCGGCAATTGCCATCACCTTTTGCATAATAGCCTCTTGTCGTTTCCCTTCGGTTAATGCCATGGAGTAACGAATATGAGGACTAAATGTAACCATAGAATAGGAAGGAATCCATTTGTCGGGAAATTTTTCACTAAAGCGCGCCTCAATTTTTTTCTGCAATAAAAATTTTGGGTCAGCTGTTTTATCGCGCATTTCAATAAAGTTTGCAATTGCTAAATCAGCTATTGCATCACCATCCGGCTTTCTCAATGCTTGGTATTCCGGAAATATTTTCTCCCAGTCTTCATTATGCTTTCCAATCAATTCATTTAACACAACACAATCTTCGAAACCACAATTCATCCCTTGTCCGAAGAACGGAACAATGGCGTGTGCTGCATCACCAATCAATCCTATCTTGTTATCAAAGGTCCAAGGATAACATTTAACTGTAACCAAAGACGAAGTGGGGTTATTCATAAAATCATCTATCAGTGTTGGCATTAATGGCACAGCATCGGGAAATTCAGTTTCAAAAAAGGCCTTTACTTGTTCCCTGGTTTTCAAATTGGCAAATGATTTTTCGCCTCCAAAAGGTAAGAACAAGGTACACGTGAAGTTCCCGTCCGTATTAGGTAAGGCTATCATCATAAAACTTCCACGGGGCCAAATATGGAGTGCATTTTTCTCCATTAAAAACTCCCCATTTTTTCCCGGAGGAATAATGAGTTCCTTATATCCTGCTTCAATGTAATGTTGATTGTATTCAAATCTATCTGTGGAAAGCTGCATACTTAAACGCGATGCCGCAAATGCACCATCCGAACCAAAAAGCAAATCATTACAAATTGAGCTTGTTTCCTTTGTGGTATTATTTTCAAAACGCGCCTCCAATAAACTTCTATCGATATGTGTACAACGCTCATCAAATTTGATTTTGACGTTTGCTTGTTGCTCTGCTAAATCCATCAACTTCATATTTATTTCGGCACGGGAAACAGAATAAATTGCCTGCTTATCCTTACCATAAGGCTGAAAAGCCGTTGTTCCATTTTTATGGTGTATAAAGCGACCATACATAGGTATGGCTATTTTACGAATTTCTTCTGCAATGCCAACTCCCTCCAGACCCTTCCAACCCCTATCACTCAATGCCAGATTAATCGATTTCCCTGCAGAAATCGTTGATTTACGCATATCTGGTCTTCGTTCAAATACATTCACTTTATATCCGCGTTTTGCAAGATAAATACTGAGTAATGACCCTACTAAACCCGCTCCAATTACAGTAACATTCTTTTGCATAACAACTCTATTTATTAACAAATTTACTTATCAATTTTATACTATTTACTGATACTTATCAGTAGCATTTTATTTTATCATTACTCCTCTTTTATTAATAACAGGAATCAATGTGAAATTTTCTTCTCGAATACTTTCGGCTAAAAAAACATATTTCTTATCGTACATTTTATTGTTGAGGTAAAAACTCAACCAATACTCATTGTTAATAACAAATACACTTTCCATAATGGGTTCCACTTTACCGAAGGAATTTGCTGGAATGTTTTCTAAGCTATGACGTAAAGTACATGTCTTAATTTCCTCTTCACCAATAATTCCATAACCCGTGGAAGTAACCAATACACTTTCCAATGTAACCGCTTTTAAGTTAATAACATATACATTCCACTCCTTCTCCCATTCGCTGTTTTTTTCATTCACAACTGCAATAGCAACATCTTCAACAGGGTATTCTGGAATATCTTTAAGCATATTTTAATTCTAGTGGGATTTTACAAATAGGGATTGGTGTCATTTTATGTTTATTTGAAGTATTAAAGCGAGTGTAAATATCCAACACTGTTTTTTGCCTTTCAGTTACCGCATTTTGCTTTCCCGATTCAATGTATTTCATTGCCCATTCTAACTCATCGTAACTGGTACCAATTTGATCTTCATCGGTTCCTTCCTTATCCCACAAACCATCTGTTGGGGCTGCTTTTAAAATAGAGTCGCAAACACCCAATTGCTTTGCACAAGCATACACTTCACTTTTTAAAAGGTCGGCAATTGGACTAATATCAACAGCTCCATCACCGTGTTTGGTAAAAAACCCAATTCCAAAATCTTCCACTTTATTTCCAGTACCTGCAACCAACATCTTTTTATTGCCCGCATAGGCATACAAAGTAAGCATCCGCAATCGAGCTCGTGTATTTGCCATACTCAATGGGTCTTGAATAGTATTTGGTAATGTTTCTTGAATTTGTTTAAAAACGGGTGTTAAATCGGTTTCCACAAAGGATACATTTTCATATTTACTTGACAACCATTCAATATGCTCATTGGCTCTATCGTATTCTGCTTTATGCTGTAAAATAGGCATATTTAAACACAATACTGGCTTTTTAGTGAGGGCACATAATGTTGAAGTAAGTGCAGAATCAATTCCTCCCGAAATTCCAACAACAAAGCCATTCATTTTGTTTTGTTCGCAATACGTATTCAACCAATTAACAATATATGCTGTAGTTTTTTCCATTTTTAAGCCTATTCTCTTTGTGTGCTAAAGTAAGCACTATTTGAAAAATAAAAGAAGGAAACTTTGTAAATTAAAAATGTTTCCATAGTTTTGTCGCGATTTTAAAATTATATGAAATTATTTTTTAGTGCACTGCTACTTTCCCTAATAACTAGCATTGGTTGGGCACAGCAAAAATACACAATAAGCGGAGTGATTAAAGACGCTAAAACTGGCGAAGAAATTATTGGTGCTGCATTAGTTATAAAAGGAAGTTCAACAGGTGTAGCAAGCAATTCCTATGGATTTTATTCCTTAACACTCGACAAGGGGAACTACATTTTATTATGCCGTTCTATTGGTTACCAAACCAAAGAATTGAGTATAGATTTGACCAAAAATATCAATCTTAATTTTGAGATATCCGACAACAGTGTAGAGCTAAAAGAGGTAGAAATTGCAGCGAAATCAAAAGATGAAACCGTTCAAGAAAAACGCATTAGTGTTGTTTCGATGGATATTGGGACCGTAAAATCCTTGCCGGCTATGTTCGGAGAAGTAGATATCTTAAAATCGATACAGTTAATGCCGGGTATACAATCGGCCGGTGAAGGCGGTTCGGGCTTTAACGTGCGCGGTGGCGCCACCGATCAAAATTTAATTTTACTTGACGAAGCTCCAGTTTATAATGCTTCGCATTTAATGGGCTTTTTTTCGGTATTTAATTCGGATGCTATCAAAGACATTGATGTATACAAAGGAGGAATTCCTGCAAAATATGGCGGTCGTTTATCTTCCTTGTTGGATATTAGGATGCGAGATGGTAACTCAAAAAAATTCTCGGGAAGTGGCGGAATAGGTACTATTTCGAGCAGACTAACATTGGAAGGGCCAATTGTAAAAGACAAGGGTTCCTTTTTGGTATCGGGTAGAAGAACTTACGCAGATCAGTTTTTACGATTTGCCAAAAACAAAGACCTTAGAAAAAACAAACTCTATTTCTACGATGCTAACTTGAAAGCGAATTACAGAATAAGTGAAAAAGACAAGGTGTTTTTATCGGGATACTTTGGTAGAGATGTGTTGGAATTTAATAAACTCTTCGGCTTCGATTGGGGAAATGCAACCGGAACATTTCGTTGGAACCATTTGTATGGACCTAAACTTTTTTCAAACATAACGGCCATTTTCAGCGACTTCAGTTATGGAATAAGTTTGGACTTTTCCGAAACCCAAAACTTTAAAGTAACCTCCGGAATTCGCGATTACGGTCTCAAAGCAGATTATACCTATTATGCCAATCCTAAAAATAAAATAAACTTCGGTGCACAATCAACCTATCACTTTTTTCAACCCGGGAAAGTAGGGCCATTGCAAGAAACATCTATTTTCACAAAAAGTGTAATGCCAACAAAAAGTGCTTTAGAAACATCGGGATACATTGATCACGAATGGGACATTTCAGGTAAATTTACTTTGCGCTATGGTTTACGCTATACCAATTTTGATAATGTTGGCACATCTACCGAATACCTTTATAAAAGCGACAACATAACGGTGACTGATACATTGAAATACAAAGAATGGGAACACATTAAAACACACGAAGGGTTTGAACCAAGGGCTGCACTTTCATTTGCGGTTAGCGAACACATCTCAATAAAAGCATCCTACGATAGAACCTACCAGTTTTTACACCAAGCATCGAACTCTGCTACTACATTACCAACAGATATTTGGATACCGAGTGGATTGTATGTAAAGCCACAATACAGTGACCAAGGAGCCATCGGTTATTTTCACGAATTTAAAAAAGGTTGGGAAGCTTCTGTCGAAAGCTATTACAAATTGATGCACAACCAAATTGATTTTAAGGACAATGCCTCTTTGTTTTTTAACGAACGTATCGACCGCGAATTATTGGTTGGAAAAGGATGGAGTTACGGTGCAGAATTTTTAGTTCGAAAAAATGCTGGTAAAACAACAGGTTGGTTGGCTTATACTTGGGCAAAGACTTTCCGACAAATTGAAGGCATCAATAACGGTGACCCCTACCCGGTTAAAAATGACAGAAGACATAATATTTCAATTGTTTTAATGCAAAAAATAAAAGAGCGTTATTCCCTTTCTGCAACTTGGGTTTATGCAAGCGGGAATGCGGTTACTTTCCCGAGTGGCAGCTATGAGTACGAAGGCTCAATTATTCCTTATTATGCCGAAAGAAATGGTTACCGAATGCCCAAATATCACCGCGGGGATGTCTCATTTACCATTGACCCTAAGAAAAAGGTGGATCGTAAATTTGAAAGTTCTTGGAATTTTTCAATCTACAATGTTTACAACAGAGAGAATGCCTATGCTATTGTTTTCAGAGAGAAGAAAGATGCTGACGGCAACATTATACCTAATGGCGGAACAGAAGCTGTTCAAATATCACTGTTTAAAATAATACCATCTGTTACCTGGAATTTTAAATTTTAATGCCGCGATGAAAAAAACTACTATAGTCAATCTACTCTTTGCAATACTGCTCATCAGTATCCTTTTTTCAAGCTGTGAAAAGGTAATTGATATTCCTTTGCAACAATCCGATTTAAAAATTGTAGTGGAGGGCACAATCATTGACAAATTACAACCTTTTTCGATTCGGATTACTTTTACACAAGACTTTTTCTCGAAAGAAAAAGCTCCCGCTGTTAGCGATGCAACAGTATATATTATTGACAACACAGGAAAAACCGACACGTTGTTTTATACTACTAACGGAGTATATAAAACACATAACAACAGGATTGCGGTAATTGGACGAACATACAATTTGTTAATCTTACGAGGTGGCAATACCTATTCTGCCCAAACCGAAATGCAACCAAAATTTAAAATGGATTCGTTAAATTATTATTATACTAAGGCAAATGCTTTTATTCCTGCCGGATTTAAAATCATTATGAGCGGACAAGAGCCTCCCGAACCAGGCAATTTTCTTCGCATTATTGCACTGAAAAACGATTCATTAGTTGTTGATCCATTCAAGTATATTGTATACGATGATGTGTTTGTAAACGGCAGCTATATAGTATCTGAACTTCCTTATAACTTTAATTACAACGATAGTGTTCAAATAGTAACATTGGGAATAACAAAAGGATACAATAATTATTTAGTAGCATTGAGTACACAGCAATCAAACTCCGGAGGCCCTTTCGACTCACCTCCAGCTAATCCTCCTACAAATTTAAGCAAGGGAGCAATAGGCTACTTTACCGCTGCTTCGGTTGATACACTTGCTTTAAGAATACAATAAGTAGTACACTTAACTCTCTGCTAGCACTGATTAAAGTCCAAGTAAGTGCGTTATCCGTTGAAAGGTATATTCCATTGTTGGTTCCTGCATATAAGTTATTATTTTTCTTTGCTAAGCAATTGACGGAAAAGTTACCCAGTCCCAAAATCCCGCGTTGCCAAGTGTTTCCTTTATCAACCGTTTTAAAAACTCCTTGGTAGGATGATACATAAGCAGTGTCCTTTGAAGCAAATAGTATATCTGTAATTTGACCTGTTTGCGGACCATTAGTCAGAACAAACTGTGCTAACAATGTGTTTGTAACAACACTAGACAAGAGAAATAAAAATACGTACTTTTTCACAATTCTGTTTTATATAAAATAAAAAATGCTCTATGAAAACATAGAGCATTAAAATTAAAAATATGTTTTTTACTTTTTGAAACCTACCAATACTGCAACACAACCGCTTTGAGTTAAATTATTATCTACTTTTTGTTCAGGAACAATTACTTCCACAATAAGTTGTTGAGTTGACTTAACATTAAAATCCCAATACTTAACATTACCATGTTCTTTGTTATCGTACAATAATTTGCGATCGCTGTCCATTACTTTAAACTGAATGTTACCTAGTACTTCCTGGCCTGAAATTAACAATCTGTATTCTTGACCTGAATAAAAACTCATTAACAATTCAGCATTTTCTCCCGGCATAAAAGAAGCACTATTCAATTGACCATTGTGAATAAATGGAGCAAGCAAGGGAATACATTTCTTTTTAGTAAATCCATTACATTGTGCTAAAGCTGCTGTTGATGCTCCTAATACTACTGTTAAAAACAAAAAAGGTGCTAATATCTTTTTAACTGATGCATTCATATACTTTTCTATTATTGAATTACAAATTATTTTATCCATTTGGTTCTAATCTCATCCACTTTAGTAATAATGGCAGCAATTTGCTCTGGAGTGGCTTTTATTTCACCGCCTTTACCAACTGTTGGAGTTCCTTCTTTAGAATTAGTTTCACCTTCAGATGGAGTGGATGTTTGACTAACTCCTTCGTAAATTGAATTTATAGCTTTTAAATCATTTAAAACTTCGGTAACTCCATCGTCGGCAGGATAACTTTCAATTAAGGCTATTAAATTGATAAGCGAAAGCTTTTGTTCTGAAATAGATTTAAGAATAACCTCGTTTTTAGGATTTGTTTTCGCAATACGTGTAGAGATGTATAAGCCTTCCATCCAACCTCCGGCAATAACGAGTCCCGAAACATTTGCTCTGTCATTTTCCTTTAGATACGCATCTGTTGCTAAATATGAATCCGAAATAATAACCAACAATGAATCTTTGTTATTGCTGTTTGATTCAATTCTACTAATCATCTCAGGAGTAAAAGCTCCAGTAATACCTAATCCATCAGCCAATTTTTTACAGTTACCCATATAAAACATCGACTCTTGTGTTTGGTCAAATATAGATGTATAACTTAAATCTGCACCATATATGCCCAAATTAAACGCTTTTTTAGCATTGCTGGAATACTTTGATACGTTTTCAATTGGATTCAAAATTTCCTTATTGTAGTTTGCGCCGCCATCTTTAATGATCTTCGACATCTCGATAGGAGACGGGATAGCATAAAACACTTTTTGTGCTTTTAAATTTGTTACATTAGATGCTGCAGAATCGGCTGCGGTCATTCCACTATCTTCTTTACCATCGCCACCACAAGAGTAAAGCGCTAATGACGATACTGAAATGATAGTACCTAATACAATTTTTGAAAATGAATTGTTCATAGTTATTAATTTAACATTTTACGAAAACAAATATATAAAATATATTCAAACCCTTTACACTTTAAATAAAAAAACTCTTATGGGGAAATTTATGCAATAATGTTGAAGATAATAATATTACTTTTAGAGGAAAAATTTCACAGACACTATGTTTATTTACTTCCTTACAAAAAAAAATCTTGCCATGGGGGGATTAGCAATTGGACTTAGCGCTTGTAATCCATCAAATAAGCAACCATCTTTGTTGGAAAAAGACCCCTTAGCAGAACATATTGACTCGGGGATTCGGCCGAAAGATGATTTTTTTCTTTTTGCAAATAATGGCTGGTTTAAGCAACATCCAATACCATCCTCGGAAAAAAGTAACGGTATTTTTCAAACTATACAGGACAGCATCAATGCGGATGTTCGGAAAATATGTGAACAATCTGCTAATAATACCACTGCAAAAAAAGGAAGCAACGAGCAAAAAATAGGTGGCTTCTTTTTTAGCGGAATGGATACAGTAGCTATTGAAAAAAAAGGACTTAGCCCACTAAACGAACAACTCAAAAGTATTGACGGTATAAAAAACATAAGCGATGTGATATCGGTTTCTGCGCAATTGCACTCAATTGGCGCCAACACATTGTTTTCATTTTACATCGGACAAGATCAAATAAACAGTTCGGTATACAGCATATACCTATCGCAAGCATCCCTTGGATTGCCGGAAAAAGATTATTATTTTAATACAAGTGAACGAACCTCAACGATACGAAGCGAATATGTAAAACACATTGCAAACCTTTTTAAAGTAATGGGTAAAGATGCCACTTTTTGCAAAGATAAAAGCGAAGCTATTCTGAAATTAGAAACCGATCTTGCAAGCTACAGTCGAAAAATGGAAGACTTGCGCGACCCCTATAAAAATTACAATAAAATGGGCATTGCCGATGTCGAAAAAAACAACCCCACTTTAAAATGGACTTCTATTTTAAAAAACTACAAATTGGCAAACGTTGACACTGTAATTGTTGGTCAGCCAGAATACTATAAAGGACTTGAAAGTGTTTTGAAAAAACATGATATAGAGACTTGGAAGGCTTATTTAACCTTAAACTTGATAGATGAATTCGCTTCTGATTTAAGCAGTGATTTTGTTAAAGAAAATTTTCATTTCCATTCAACCATTATGCAAGGAGTGAAGGTAGAAAAGCCTCGCTGGAAAAAAATAGTAGAAAGCACCGATAGCTATTTGGGTGAGTTAATTGGGGAAATATATGTAAAAGATTATTTACCAAGCGGGTCGAAAGAAAAAATGTTGGAAATAGCAAATAATGTTCGATCTGTTTATGGAGAGCACATAAAAAAACTAGATTGGATGTCGGAGCCTACAAAAGAAAAAGCACTTATTAAACTCAATAAAATTGGGATGAAAATTGGTTACCCCGACAAATGGAAAGATTTATCTGCCCTTGAAATATCACGCGACTCTTATGTTTCAAACATTATTCGCACTTCCAATTGGCAATTTAACTATATGCTACAAAAATGGGGCAAGCCTGTGGATAGAAGTGAATGGAATATGACTCCTCAAACCTACAATGCCTATTATGACCCTACTAATAATGAAATTGTTATACCTGCTTGCAACATTATTGTTCCAGGGTATGAAAACAGAATGCCCGATGATGCATTGCTGTATGCAATAATAGGAGGCTCTACGATTGGTCACGAATTAACGCACGGCTTTGACGACCAAGGTTCGCAGTACGATGAAAACGGCAATTTAAAAAATTGGTGGACAGCAGAAGACAGAAAAAAATTTATGGAAAAAACCACCTTGATTGTTGAACAATTTAATAATTATGTTGTGTTAGATAGCTTACACATTAAGGGCGAAAATACACAAGGCGAAAATATTGCTGATTTGGGCGGTGCCATAATGGGTTATGAAGCGTTTAAAAAAACACCACTAGGTAAATCATCCGAAAAAATTGGAGGATACACTCCCGATCAACGTTACTTTTTAGGTTTTGGTTTTTCGTGGATGATACAACAAACAGATGCTGCTTTAGCAAATCAAGTGATGAGTAACGAACATTCACCCGCATCCTTTCGAGTAATTGGTCCGCTTTCTAACATTCCCGAGTTTTATACTGCATTTAACATAAAAACAGGCGACAAAATGTACCGAAATGACAAAATAAGGGTTAGAATATGGTAGAATTGTTTAAAATATTTCCATTTCCAAAAGCATTTAATTAATTTAGCACTCCCAAAAAATTAAAAACATAACGTATGTCTTATTTATTTACATCAGAATCAGTATCAGAAGGGCACCCAGACAAAGTAGCAGATCAGATATCTGACGCCATCATTGATGCATTTTTAACCTACGATAGCAATGCCAAAGTTGCCTGTGAAACATTTGTTACTACAGGAATGGTTGTAGTGGGTGGGGAAATAAAATGCAACGATACGGCTAAAGCAAAGGTTGATGTACAGCAAATTACACGTGGCGTAATTAATCGTATCGGATACAACAAATCGGAATATCAATTTGATGCCGTTTCTTGTGGAATATTAAATGCTTTACACGAGCAATCTTCGGACATTAACCAAGGTGTTGAGCGTGCTAAAGAAGAAGAACAAGGTGCCGGTGACCAAGGAATGATGTTTGGATATGCTTGTCGCGAAACCGATAATTTTATGCCACTTCCATTAGAATTATCACATTTGTTATTAAAAGAGCTTGCTGCTATTCGTAGAGAAGGTAAAAAAATGAAATACTTACGTCCCGATGCAAAATCACAAGTAACAATCCAGTATTCAGACAAAGGAAAACCTGAAAAAATAGAAACTATTGTACTTTCCACACAACATGATGATTTTGATAAAGACGATGCAATGCTTGCAAAAATTCGTGAAGATGTTGTGAATATATTAATTCCTCGCGTTAAAAAATTATTGCCTGCACGTATTAAAAAATTATTTAGCAACGATATAAAATTCCACGTTAACCCAACAGGCAAATTTGTTATCGGTGGACCACACGGTGATACTGGCTTAACAGGCAGGAAAATTATTGTTGACACTTATGGTGGACGTGGTGCTCACGGTGGTGGTGCATTCTCAGGAAAAGACTCTTCAAAAGTTGACCGTTCAGCAGCGTATGCCACACGCCACATTGCAAAAAATTTAGTGGCCGCGGGTGTTGCCGATGAGGTATTGGTACAAGTTGCCTACGCAATTGGTGTGGCACAACCTGTAGGTTTATACGTTTATACTTACGGAACAGCGAAAGCACGTAATACAGAAGGTAAAAAACTAAGCGATGGCGAAATTGCTTCGCGCATTGAAAAATTAATTGATATGCGTCCGAGCGCTATTATAAACCGTTTTGGTTTAAAGAATCCAATTTATAGTGAAACTGCTGCTTACGGACATATGGGAAGAACCCCAGGGACAGTGGAGGTAAACGGAAAAAAACACGAAACCTTTGGTTGGGAAAAATTGGATTTAGTAAATAGCTTTACAAAGGCCTTTGCCATAAAAACGAAAGAAACTGCCGAAGCATAAATTTTATTTTCTATTATACAAAAGAGGGCTGAATAATTTAGCCCTCTTTTTATTTGACCTTCGTATAAAAAAATTAATTCTCTTTGAGCACTCTATCCTTACCATCAAATAGTGGTGTTTGAACAGATAACACTTTAATGGGAATAGAACTTTTCGATTTCACAGAGTGAAAAGTATTTTTAGGAATAAAAATAACATCGCCCTTTTTAATGTTGAATATTTTATCGCCTAAGGTCATTTCGCCTACACCTTGCAATATGGTTACTTGCTCAGTATGAGATTTGTGCTTGTGCTCTTTTACTTCCATAGGAATTATAATTACAAAACTGCTCATAAGCGAGTCGCTGTATAATTGCCGCACATAATTCTCCTTCAAGGGACCGGCACATTTAATTGTATCTAGCGATTGTATATTTTGCGCAAGGCAAAAAAAGGGCGAAGCGAATAATAAAACAATAAATACTTTTTTCATTTTAACGATTGTTTATTTTACAAAAGTAGGGTTAAATCAAGATCTTTTTGAAACAATTCTTGTCCCTACAAATTACTCAAATGAGATTTTTTTTATCTCTTTTTCGGGCAAAACAACGATTGCATATCCATCGTTTTCACAGTGAATGCTAGATGTATAAACGCCTTTAGTATTATAGGCATTACAGTTAACTTCAAATGAATTCCTTTTAGGTAAATATTCAAATATGGAAACAATTACTTTTCCCGTGTGCTTCTTATTGAGTCCTTGCCAAGTATAATCTTGAATTCTTACATAAAATCCATCTTTGAAAATATACTTAAACATTCTACGATGTTTTGTATCGTAAAAATCCACCATCCCATTCAACAATTTTGATTCTCCAGATGGAATTGCATTTTTATAAGTAACTGTGAAGTTTTTTTCAGGAAAAGGAAATTGCCAAAACCCTTTACAGTCTGCAAAAACATAGCACTCATAAACCGAAGGCGCATCCTTGGCAATCACTTTAAAATTCGAATCGACTCTCAACTTCAGCCAACCCGCTTTTTTCTTCAAATCTTCTTTGTTAATTAATTCCCCTTCCGTAAGCAAAGGCGTCTCTTGTGCAAATAATTTGACAGAAAACAGAATTATTAAAATAATTTGTGAAATTGCTTTCATAATATTATTTTTTAAAATTGTACTTAACAAAATTATGAAATTAATCCAACTTCATTCCGATAATTATCATGATGTCGAAAATCAGATGTAAGTTAAAACAAAATTCCATAAATTAAAAATTAGTTTTTAACTATATCACGTTAAATAAAAATACATTCTCTTTTACAGTTAGCTCATACAACTACTATTTTTGTTAAAATAATGAGCAAAATACTTCTCCTTTTCTTTTTAATTTCCTACCTGGTTTCGCATTCCCAAATGTTAAGTGGAATAATTCCTGGACGAGATGCAACGTTTTCGAATTCCTTCATTAGCAAATCGAAAATAAAAACCATTAAAATAGACAAGGCTGTAAAAAAAGACAATGGTAGAATAGAAAATACAGGAAACATTACCATTTTTTATTTTAACGCTATGGGTATGGTGGCTAAAAAAATAATTATTTCCGTTAATGCCGAGGCCATTCTTGATACTATTTTTGAGTTTAATTATTACAATAAACAACAACAATTAATAAACAAAAGGACCTTCAGTGCAAATTTAATTCGAACAATTTACTATACATACGACACCTTAGGATATCCAATTAAAATCGTTAACTGTAAGGAAACAAATATGCAAAGCGGTATGGAGTTTTTTCAATTAGGAAAACAAGAAGTGCTGTCAGTTGATAATTTTTATTTTGAAAAATTAAATGCAAATCAAATAAAAAAAATGTTTTTAAACGATGAAGGGAGAATTTACAAAGAAGGTATTATGTATTACGATTCGAGCCAAAATTTAATTGAAGAAAACTATAGATACGTTGCAACGAACGTTCGAATAAATTACAAATACACTTTTAATAAAAAAAACCAACTGATAGAATATGCCTATTATAGCGATGCGGCAGGTGAATACACAGAAAAAACAGTATATACCTACGAAGAAAGCGGGAATTTGTTAAAGCTTAATTATTCGGGCACACACAAACCAGCGGGAGAAATTTTCTATTTTCACAATAAGGTAAGCAAACAGTTGGAGGCATCACTTACAAAAAACCCAACAACAGGTGCTTTATTGATTGAAAAATACAGCATTGAAACTTATTAATTGGCATAATACTTAAATTGTGTTAAATAAAGATTATTTGTCGATTTAGAGCGTTATTTTTGTGAAAACACATTGAAATGAAAGACGAAAAAATAAAAATTTTATTGGTAGAGGACGATGCTAATTTAGGAATCCTACTGAAGGAGTATCTTGAGAGCAAGAATTTTATTGTTGAGTTAGCTGTTGATGGAAAAGAAGGATTAGATAAATTCAACAAAGGCAAATTTGAATTATGCATATTGGATGTAATGATGCCCTTTATGGATGGATTTACTTTAGCAAAAGAGATAAAAGTTAAAAATTCAAACATTCCGATTGTTTTTTTAACAGCAAAATCGTTGAAAGAAGATGCAATAGAAGGATTTAAAATAGGTGCTGACGACTATGTAACAAAGCCTTTTAATTCGGAAGAGTTGCTATTAAGAATAAAAGCCATTTTAAGACGAAGCAACGAGAACCACTCTATCATCGACTCGCCACAAAATAATTTTACATTGGGCAACTACACCTTCGACTTCCAACATCAATTATTGGAAATAAACAGCAAACCTCAAAAATTAACTACTCGCGAGGCGCAATTGCTAAAATTATTGTGCATTAACTCCAATGAAGTACTCGATCGTAATTTTGCACTAAAAACAATTTGGAACGATGACAATTATTTTAACGGACGCAGTATGGATGTATACATTACTAAATTGCGTAAATTTTTGAAAGAAGACCCTCGTATTGAAATTGTAAATGTTCACGGGAAAGGATTCAAGCTGCTTTCACCTAACAAATACTAATAATTCAACTAGTGTATTCTTTACTAAAAAGGGCCATCAAGCTAATTGTTCCAAAAGAACTTCTTCGACAAACAGAGCCTTTTTTAAGAAAAATTTATTCTGTTTTTTATTTCGGAAACCAAGTTGAGTGTGCTATTTGCGGCAATCATTATTCGAAATTTGTGGTTTTAAAAAATGGTGTTGATACCCTTTGTATTAACTGCGGCAGCTTACCTCGTAACCGTTTACTGTGGTTGTACATGAACAACGAGTTAAACATCACACACACACACTATTCACTACTCCATTTTTCTCCTGCAAAAAGTATTAAAAGAAAAATAAATGAACTTAAAAACATAGAGTACACCACAACAGATTATGAAAAAGGCGAAGACAAACAATACGACATTACTGCCATAAATGATGCTGATAATCGCTATGATTTAATAATTTGCTATCACGTATTCGAACACATTTTGGAAGATTCAAAAGCAATGAAAGAATTGTGTAGAGTATTGAAATCGGGAGGCAAAGCATTGCTACAAGTGCCATTAAAAGAGGGTGATACGTATGAAGACATCTCGGTTACTTCACCAACAGAGCGACTTAAACATTTCGGACAAGATGATCACGTACGTATCTACGGCAAAAATAATTTCGAGGAACGTTTAAGCAATGCCGGTTTTTCGGTGAAAGCATTTTCTTATGCAACGACTTTTAGTGATGAAATAATTGACAGAAATGGATTGAACAAACAAGAATTAATTTTTATCTGTTCAAAAAAATAATCACACTCTTATTATAAATCACAAGCACATCGTCTAAATGTTTCAGGTTACCTTCCCAACTTACAAATACGTAGTACAAATATTTCTTTCTGTTCTTCCATTGTATTGTCTTGACATATAATTTATGATAATAAGCAGTTATATATGAAAAATGTTAGAACGTAGTTTTCATATCAAAAGCCTTCAAAACTTCCAAAAATGCTAATTTTGGCTCAATAAGCTGCACTATACGCCAATAATTGAGCAATTTTTGCTTTTTTTATTATCAGCAAAAATACGTTACTTTTGTATGCTTTTTTAGAAAGTAATTAAAACTAAGAACCACATACAGAATGTTAGATTTTATAAATAAATCCATAGGAAAGCTTTTTGGCAATAAATCGCAAAAAGACATCAAAGAAATACAACCCATTGTTGAAAAAATATTGGCTGCAGGTGAGCAATTAAAAAATATAAGCAACGATGAACTTAGAGCAAAAACAGTAGACTTCAAAAAACGGATAGCCGACTACATTGCGAAAGAAGAAAAAGAGATTGTTGATTTAAGAGCACTCACGGAAGCAAATCCGGATATGGATGTGCAAGAAAAGGAAAAACATTACAATGCCATTGATCAGAACAAGAAAACAATAAAAACAAAAATACAGGAAATACTAAACGAAATACTGCCCGAAGCTTTTGCAGTTGTAAAAGAAACAGCAAAACGTTTTAAGGAAAATACGAGCTTAGAAGTAACTGCCACTCAAATGGACCGTGATATGGCTGCTGCTCGCGAGAGTGTGAAAATACAAGGTGAAAAAGCCCACTTTAGCAATACCTGGATGGCAGCAGGGAACAAAGTTACCTGGGATATGGTACACTACGATGTTCAGCTGATTGGCGGTATCGTGTTGCACCAAGGAAAAATATCGGAGATGGCTACAGGGGAAGGAAAAACACTTGTTGGAACACTTCCCATTTATTTGAATGCACTTGCCGGAAAAGGAGTGCACATTGTTACCGTAAACACCTACTTATCGAAACGAGATTCGGAATGGAACGGACCAATTTTTGAATTTCACGGATTAAAAGTAGATTGTATTGACAAGCACGACCCAAACTCTGACGAAAGAAAAAAAGCCTATTTAGCAGATATTACTTACGGTACAAATAACGAATACGGATTCGATTACCTCCGCGATAATATGGCGCGCTCACCAGAAGATTTGGTTCAACGTGAACACAACTATGCTATAGTGGATGAGGTGGACAGTGTATTGATTGACGATGCTCGTACTCCCCTTATTATATCGGGACCAACTGCGAAAGGTGATACACACGAATTTTTTCAATTAAAACCGCGTGTAGAAAAATTGGTGAATGCACAACGTAATTATGTAAATACAGTGCTTGCCGATGCTAAAAAAATATTGGCACTAAACGATTCTAAAAAAAATGAAGAAGGTGGATTTGCTTTGCTACGCGCCTTTAGAGGATTGCCAAAGAACAAAGCATTGATAAAGTTTTTAAGTGAACCGGGCATAAAAGCACAATTGCAAAAAGTTGAAAACCACTATATGCAAGACCACGGCAGAGAGATGCCAAAGGTGGATGCTGAATTGTATTTTGTGATTGACGAAAAAAATAATTCCATTGAATTAACTGAAAAAGGAATAGAGTTAATGTCATCGGGTTCGCCTGAGGATGCTAAGTTTTTTGTGTTGCCCGATGTAGGAAGCGAAATGGTTGAGATTGATAAATCAACTTTACCTGCGGAACAAAAATTACAACGCAAAGAGGAGCTAATGAGAAACTTCTCGATAGCATCGGAAAGGGTTCATACAGTTAATCAATTGCTAAAATCATATACCTTGTTTGAGATTGACGTGGATTATGTGGTGATGGAAAACAAAATTAAAATTGTGGATGAGCAAACAGGTCGTATACTCGAAGGCAGAAGATATTCCGATGGTTTACACCAAGCCATTGAAGCAAAAGAAAATGTAAAAGTAGAAGCCAGCACACAAACATTTGCTACCGTTACTTTGCAAAATTATTTTAGAATGTACAACAAATTGGCGGGTATGACCGGTACTGCCGAAACAGAAGCAGGTGAATTTTGGGATATATACAAATTGGATTGCGTTGTAATACCAACAAACAGAGCCATTTCAAGAACCGACAGAGAAGATTTAGTATACAAAACAAAACGTGAAAAATACAATGCGGTTATAGAAAACATTATTGAAGAAGTTGGAAAAGGGCGACCGATATTGGTAGGTACAACATCCGTTGAAATATCGGAATTGCTAAGCAGAATGCTTAAACTGAAAGGCATAAAGCACAATGTATTGAATGCAAAATTACACCAACGTGAAGCTGAAATTGTTGCAGAAGCAGGTCAAGCAGGTACTGTTACCATTGCCACCAATATGGCCGGTAGGGGAACGGATATAAAATTAGGAGCAGGAGTAAAAGATGCAGGAGGGCTAGCCATTATTGGTACTGAACGACACGATTCACGAAGGGTTGACAGACAATTAAGAGGGCGTGCCGGTCGTCAGGGTGACCCGGGAACATCACAGTTTTTTGTTTCCTTGGAAGATGATTTAATGCGTTTGTTTGGATCGGATAGAATTGCAAAATTAATGGACCGAATGGGTATTGAAGAAGGTGAAGTAATTCAACATTCAATGATTACCAACTCGATAGAACGTGCACAGAAAAAAGTAGAAGAGAACAATTTTGGAACACGTAAGCGTTTGTTGGAATACGATGATGTGATGAACTCGCAACGTGAAGTGGTATACAAAAAACGCAGACATGCATTGTTCGGTGAACGTTTGTCGTTGGACATTTCCAATATGCTGTACGATGTATCGGAAAGTATTTGTACCAATACACAGGAGCAAAAAGATTTTGAAGGATTCGCCTTTGAATTAATAAAAACATTCTCCATTGAAAATCCGGTTTCGGAAAACGATTTTATGAAATTGCCTACCAACGAACTTACCGAAAGAGTATTTGATGTTGCATACAGACACTACATTAAAAAATCGCAGGAAATGGGCGAAGCTACTTTCCCTGTGGTGAAAAATGTATACGAGAACAGCGCACATATGTACGAGAATATTATTATTCCTTTTACCGATGGAATAAAAACATTACAGGTTCTTTCCAATCTAAAAAAATCGTACGAATCGAAAGGACGTGAAGTATTCACCGCTTTCGAAAAAGGTGTTACACTCTCCATTATTGACGAAGCATGGAAAGACCATTTACGTGCTATGGACGAATTAAAACAATCGGTACAAAATGCTGTATACGAGCAGAAGGATCCTTTGTTAGTATATAAATTTGAATCCTTTGGTTTGTTTAAAAATTTGATGAGCGAGGTAAACAACGATATTATTTCCTTCTTACAAAAAGGCTATTTGACAGCCGAAAATCAACAAGCCGTGCGTGAAGTACAAGCAGCACCAAAGGCCGACCTAAAAAATTTACAAGCAACAAAAACCGAAGTTACAAGCAGTGGCAGAGAAGAACTTCCGAACGAACAAGAAAAACCAAAAGCACAACCCATACGCGTTGAAAAACAAGTAGGAAGAAACGATCCTTGTCCTTGTGGTAACGGGAAGAAGTTTAAGCATTGTCATGGAAAGTAGATAGGTGGTCACGCAAAGAATGTGTGCGCTAGTGAGAGGCTCTCACGAACAAAAAAAACACAACACCAATAAGTGCTATAGAAAAAAACCTACTCTAACACAATTTTCCTTACCTCTGTTTCTCCTTGTTGACAGGGACCACAATCGCTTTACAGTTAAAACAAATTTAGTTGGCTTGTTGCTTGCTACTAATATGCAGGAGCACATTTCTGTTGAAATTGCTGACCACAGCGAAGTGTCAGTTTTTCTTGATTAATAATTATTTTTACTCAGCTCTTTCAAAATTTACTTTCCACGGGGCACAATTCCAGAAGTTCCAGATTTTATTGACCCCTCTTCTATTACCATTTTTCTATTTCTCGTCCTCCCTCTTCTCTTTTTTTCATACAGATAAAGCATATTATTCAACAATAATTTTTTCGGTATAAATTTTCTCTCCGGCATAAACTTTCACAAAATAAATTCCTTTTGCAGCGCTAGAAAGGTCTATTTCATTTGTGTTTTGTTTTTGAAATACACTTTCTCCGAACAAGTTATAAATTTCAACACTTGTGATCTGCTGCTGGTTTGAAAATACAATATTAAACTTGCCTGTGGATGGATTAGGATAAATTGAAAATAAATTTTTGCTGTATTCATTGTTATTAATTCCTGTAGCAGTTTGAAAATATTTGGCAACAAAAATATCGCCGCCACCTGCATGATTTAAATTGGCAACTCCGGCACCCGGGTCAAAGTCGACTGTTCCACCAAACGGGCGCGCACATTCTGTGCGTGACCTTTTTTACTATTACACCCTCTCCAAGTCAATCTGCAAGACTTCCCAATTTTTCATTTCAGCTTCCAGTTTCTTTTTAAGTTCTTCGTAATTGGCAAAAATGCTTTTATCGTTCATTGCCTTTTGGTAGGTTTCGGGGTTCATTAAGGAGTCATCAATGTCTTTGATTTGCTTTTCAAGCGAATCAATTTCCTTTTCCGATTTGCTTATTTTTTGCTGAATATTTTTTAGTTCCTTTTGCTTTTTTTGTTCGTCTTGTTTGTTAGTATCAACCGCTTTCGGTGTTTCAGCAACAACAGCCTTCTTTTTTATTTGCAATTCATTCAAAGAACTTATTTTGCGTGCAGCTAAATAATCTCTCAAATCGCCAATGTGTTCTTTAATGCTTCCATTTCTAAACTCGTATACTTTGTTTGTTAAGCCCTCTAAAAAATCTCTGTCGTGGGAAACAACAATGAGTGTTCCATCGTAATTCAATAAAGCTTGTTTTAAAATATCCTTTGAGCGCATATCCAAGTGGTTGGTTGGCTCATCCAAAACCAAAAGGTTATATGGCTGCAGCAAAAGCTTACACATCGCCAAACGCGATTTTTCACCACCGCTAAGTACCTTTACTTTTTTATCTACATCATCGTCCTTAAAAAGAAAGGAGCCGAGTAGATTACGCACATTTTTACGCATATCGCCCACCGCCACATCGTCAATAATTTCGAAAACCGTTTTTTCTCCATTCAAGGTCTCTGCTTGATTCTGCGCATAATACCCAATGGATACATTGTGGCCGATTTTTATTTCACCGTCAAATTTTTCAGCACCCACAATTAACTTCGATAAGGTTGTTTTTCCTTCACCGTTTTTACCTACAAAAGCAATTCGCTCTTGCCGCTCAATCATAAAATTTATTTTGCTGAAGATGACTTTCTCATCGTACTGCTTTTTCAAATTAACAGCTTCAACAATTACTTTTCCGGAAGAAGCCGCAGGAGGAAAACGAAAACGAATGGATGCATTGTCTTGATCGTCAACTTCAATAATATCGAGCTTATCCAGTTTTTTTATAAGCGATTGTGCAAAGGATGCCTTGCTTGCTTTAGCGCGGTACTTATCAATAAGCACTTCTGTTTTCTCAATGTACTTCTGCTGATTTTTTGCTGCAGACTCTTGCTGTTCTCTGCGCTCATTTCTGAGTGTTACATATTTCGAATAGTTCGCTTTATAATCGAATATCTTTCCCAATGATATTTCAACAGTTCGTGTGGTGATATTATCTAAAAAGGTTTTATCGTGCGACACTAAAATTACAGCTCCGTTATAATCAATTAAAAAATCTTCTAGCCATTGAATGGATTCTATGTCGAGGTGGTTCGTTGGTTCATCGAGCAATAATACATCAGGTTTTTGAAGCAAAATTTTCGCTAACTCAATGCGCATTCTCCAGCCTCCACTAAATTCATCGGTTAAGCGCGTAAAATCAGTTCGTTCAAAACCAAGTCCCAATAATATTTTTTCAATGTCGGCCTCAATTGAGTATCCACCCAAAAGCATAAAACGCTCATTGTACTCATTCAAATTATGTATAAGCTGCATATACTCATCCGATTCATAATCAGTGCGGATGGTAAGCTGTTCGTTTACCTGTTCAATTTTTTTTTCGAGATTTTTTATTTCGGCAAAGGAACTGGCTGTTTCATTAAAAACTGTTTTGCCCAAGTTATGTACCATATCTTGAGGCAAATAACCAACCGTTGCACCTTGCTGAATGGAAATTTCACCGCTATCGGGTGGCATAAGTCCGCACAATATTTTAAGAAAGGTTGATTTTCCTGCACCGTTTTTCCCTGCTAATCCAATACGGTCGCGGCTATTTACCAAAAATGAAATTTCCTCGTATAAAGGAACTCCACTAAAACTTACGGTAAGATTGCTTACGGATATCACTGTTTTTTAAAATAAGGGTGCAAATATAGAAATCTATAGGGCATTAAAGACAAAAGCCCCTCGGAATAATTCTGAGAGGCTTTTAAAGGGGATTTATAACTTATGCTGTTCTCTCTATTTGGTCTTCATTAATAACATCAACGCGAATATCTTTTACCACAGCACCCATTTCGCAGCCACCCGAAAAATTAGCCCCGGGTTCAATAGCTAGTTTATTTGTACTTATATCGCCTTTTAAATTGGAAGAAATTTTTAATGTAAGAATTTCTGAAACAGAAATGTTTCCTGAAATACTTCCCGAAATATCCGCATTCTGACAAATGATATCGCCTTCAATATTTCCGCTTTGCCCTAACACTAACTTTCCTTTTAATGTAACAGAACCTATTACAGTGCCATCAATGCGTAAATTTTCATTTGATTTAATTTCACCTATTATGGTGGTTCCTACTCCTATTTGGTTAATCGATAGCGAACTTATATCGTTGTTTTTTGCCATTGATAAAGTGTTTTTAAAAATAAACATTGTCTATTTATAAGTCATTAAACAAATATACTAAAAAATTTGCATTTTAAAAACCCTTATTTTAGTTGCAATTTCGTAATTTTAATCTCTGTTCTTCGGTTCTGCTTGTGCTCATCCTCAGTACACGTTACGCCATTTTTGCAACGATTCAATATCTTTGATTCTCCCATTCCAGCTCCTACAATTCGAATAGGGTCGCCACCCTTTGAAACAATATAATCAATTGCTGTTTTAGCGCGTTTTTGAGAAAGGACTAAATTTTTATCATCACTGTCACGTGCATCGGTGTGCGAAAAAAGCTCAATGGCAATATTTGGGTTGCTTATTAAGATAGAAACCACTTTATCCAATTGCGCTGAACCTTCTGGTTTAATATCCCATTTACCTAAGTCGTAATAAATATTTTCGGCTGCTTGCCCCTCCTTTATACTTACGTTAAGCGATGTGTTTTGTTCATCTACCAATGAAAGTTTATTATAATCGGTTGAAAGGCTTTCGAAACGAAAAAAACCATCGGCATCTGTTTTGGTTGATTTTAATACTGCACCCTTTGCTCCTCCCAGTATAACACTTACGTTTGCAGTTGGGTCATCGGGCATACCGTTAACCAATACTTTACCCAATACAGTATGTTTTTTACTGGTGCTAATTTTAGGATTAGTTTCGTCAATAATAACAATATAGTTATTATCGGTTGCTAGTTTTTCGAAACGGAAAAATCCATCTGACCCTACCTTTGTTTTTGCAATCACATTACCTTGTTGGTCGTTTAACACTACTTCAACACCTTCTCCTGCCTGGTTAAGTTCATCACCTATCATAACCTTACCAATAATCACCACATTTTTTTTAACATTAAGAGTTACATTTTCCTCATCCATTAAATTAAGTGTATTGAAATCGGTGTTCAGTTTTTCAAATTTAAAAAAACCTTTTTCATCGGCTACTACTTCACGCATTGCAACACCTTGTTTATTTCTAACAATAATTTTGGCATTTATTCCCGGTTGCCCTTCGTTGTAGTATAATTTACCATACACTTTTGATGCTTTAGCTTTTGTATTTAGGCCTGTTTCATCTGCATCCAATAGTATAATATAGCTTTGTTCTGTTGATAGTTTTTCAAAACCAAAAAACCCCAAATTTGTAGTTTTTCCTACTTTAATAATTTCCCCTTTTTGATTGAGCAATTTTACATTAAAATTGTTTGCTGGATCTAACTCATTTTTCATAAGCTGTCCTGAAATGGACGTAATTTTTATGTCTGCAACTTTAGATTTAAAACGATAAATATCATCACTACCCTTTCCACCTAATCTGTTTGAGGAAAAATATCCTTTCTTATCATCATCAGTAAACATGATTCCAAAATCGTCAGTAGAAGAATTTATAGGCGTTTGTAAATTTGTTACCGATGTCCACGTATTGTCAATATTACGTGCAGAAAATATATCTAATCCTCCAATTCCGATATGGCCGTTTGAAGAAAAATAGAGTGTTCCTGTGGAGCTGTAAAATGGATAGCATTCATCTGCATCAGTATTTATTTCAGAACCTAAATTTTCGGATTTCCCCCAAGTTGTTCCTTCTCTTTTACAAACATATAAATCTTTTCCTCCATATCCACCAGGCATATCTGAAGTGAAGAATAACAATTGTCCATCAGTTGACAAAGCTGGGTGAGCACATGAATAATCATCACTATTAAAAGACAACAGCGTTACATCCTTCCAACCTGATGTTGTGGCTTCAATAGATTTAGCAGAATATATTTTAGGTCGAAAAACAGCTTCCTGACCTTTCTTTTGGGATGTATTTGTTTTATCAACACGGGTAAAAAACATTTCTTTAAAGTCGGCACTAAAGGTGCAAGGTCCATTATGGTATTCTGTGTTTACTCGACTTGGGAATGAGCGCCCTTCTTCAAAGAAGGTGTTGTTTTTTTTAGTTTTTAATTCGCTATAGAATAACGCTAAATAAGGCTTATCGGTCCAGCCATACGTAGTGTTGTTAAGCAAATCTTTTTCTCGTTCTGATACAAATGCTATTCCGGTTTTATACATAATAGGGCAAAAGTCGGCATTTTCCGTATTTAACTCCCCTACGTTAGAAACATCGTATTCTTGTGGCTTTTGGGACCACACTTTTGTCATTACACATGACATAATAAATGCTTCTGTTCGCTTGTTGGGTGTTACTTCTTTAGAATACAACGTAAATTGCTGTTTTGCTTCTTCTAATTTATTGTTATTCTTAAGTGCTTCGCCAAAGTAAAGATGATTTACAGGAGCAACATCTTGCTGCTGAAACAGTTTAGCATAGTACCTTTCAGACTCTTGGTAATTGTTGGTTAAACGATAGCAATTTGCAACTTTTTCAATGGCTTCTTTGTTATTCTTTTTAACCTTTTTCAAGTACAAAGGAATTGCTTTTGAGTAGTAATAATCGTTGTATAATTTATTTGCTTTTTTATTTTGCGCAATGACACTACTTCCTAAAATTAGAAGCAATGCAAACAAAAATATTTTCTTCAGTTTCATTTCAATTAAAAATAACGCGGTGAAAGGGTTTTGTCCTTTGTAATATCCAAATCAAAACCAATAAATAATTCATGTGAGCCATTACTTACTGTTTTCAACTTATTCATTTGGTAATCGTACGCATAGCCTAAACGCAACTTTCTAGTTGGATTAATTTCAAAATTAAAAACCAATCCGTTATTACTACGTATGCCAAGTCCAAACCAAAAATTTCCGCTGAATAAAAAGCTGGCGTTCAAATCAACACTTCCGGGAGCATTTTTAACAGTTTTAATAACCATTGAAGGCTTAAACGTTACTGCATCACTAAAGCGAAAAGCTTTCCCTACGGTTCCTATAAAGTGTCGCGACAAAGAGGCCGTTGCACCACTAAAGCCGTTACTGGCAGTGTAATTGTCTTCATCAAGATGCGATATAGCTCCGCCAATGTAATATGAATTGGTATAATAATACATGCCGAAATCGTATGTGCTTACTATTTTTTGTGCTTGTGATGAACTGTTGTAAATATCTGTAGCGTCCTTGTAATCAATTTCATTCCACTTAAAACGATAGCTATATACCCCAGCTCTTATTCCAAATGCAAGTTTCCCGCTTTTAAGTTTAATTCTATAAGCAAAAGAACCAAGAACTCCGGCTGTACTTTTAGGACCAATTTCGTCTGTAAGTATGTGGAATCCAATTCCCAATTTTTGATTTTTTAGTGGAGTATGTACACTTAATGTATTTGTTTTTGGTGCCCCAGGGATACCAACCCACTGATTCCTATGCAATGCAACAATACTAATAGACTCACGACTTCCGGCATAAGCAGGATTTAGAACTAAAGAGTTAAACATATATTGTGAGTATTGTGCATCTTGTTGAGCAAAGGAGACACCCGCCAAAAAAAACAAGCAAATAACCCCAATTTTATTTTTCATTTGATATACTGTTTTTCTATTCATTTTTCAAAACCTATTTTGTAATCTCAACCCAACCTTTATAGATATTGTTTGGTACTTTGTCGGTTAAAACTATAATATAAAAGTATGTTCCATCGGGAAGTGGCTGACTGTTTGTTTGGTAATTTCCTTCAAATACCACTTTCACATTATCATATTTTGGAGCACTGTAAACAATGGTTCCGTACCTATTAAAAATGGAAACCCCGTTGTTAGGAAACAAATCAATTCCATCAATAATCCATTTATCATTTATCCCATCACCGTTTGGAGAGAATCCTTTGTAAATTGTTAAATCGCATTCCCCTGCAAAACTCAACTCAATGATTACAGTGTCTACAGCTATCTCAGCCGTTTCTGCGTCCGTTACTGTTATAATATAAGATCCCTCTTGCAACCCAAAAATGGAATCTTTATTGGACGAAATAGGTGACCATTCGTAGCTAAAATTACCCGAACCTCCACTAGCATAAACCTTTGCCCAACCATTATTGGCTGTTTTACAACGGGAGTTTGAGAACTTAATGGAATCAATATGTATTGCCAATTTGCCTGATGGTTGATGAAAACCTTGAGTAATATAATTCGTCCCATTTTGTATGGTAGTTACGCAAGGTTCGCCTACAGACCAAGCAATGTTCATTGTCCCCAAATCATAACCTGCATTTCCTACATTGGAAATTAAAAAAGGTGTAATGCTAGGGGTTTGCGCAACTAATATAGTACTACCCATCAATAGGAGTATAAACAGTTTGTATTTTGTATTGTTTATCCGTTTCATTTTAATCAACTTTTGTAATGGTATACTTTATTTTTGCACCATAAATTGCTGTGTGAGAGAGAGGATTGGTATACGTAACGGCACTATACCGTATCCAATATTTGTAAACTCCTGTTTCAATAATTGGGTTAGTTATGGAATTTGTTGTTTGGGTAGTTTGCCCAGCATTAAAAACTGCTGAAGTTGAAACTGTTGCCATAGTTATTGTAGTTCCTCCGGCCGTTGCGCGTACAAGTTCAGCGGTATTGCCAAATAATATAGTATTGTCAGAAAAAGTTGCTTCAAAATCAGTTACAGTAGCTGAATCTGGCAAATAAATTGGTGCCGATAAATAAACAATTTGACCGGCATTTCCAGTAACTGATTTCGCCCAAACCCATAATTGAGAAGGGTCACTAGTAATATCAAAGATATCATTGTTGGCACCCGCCTCAACAAATGCAATACAAGGAACGGAAATAGCTTTTGCTTTTATATTCCTAAACCTGTAATCACTTACAGCATCAATTTTAATGTTACCGCCAACAACATCAAGTTTTGCCGATGGGGCAATGATGCCAATACCAACATTGCCATCAAAGTACGCTGCAGAACTGGAGGCTCCTTGTTTTGCATACAATGCTGTCCAAAGGCCTGCCCGATTAGCAAGTACAGCAAACTCTGTATTCAACAACGGTCCACCTGCTGGATAGAGGGCGCGAATAGCACTATTTCCAGAAGACCCTGCCGTGGAGGATACATCCAACATATGGCCATTAGGGTTTGTAGTCCCAATACCCACCCTTCCATTATTATCAATTATCATTTTATTAAGAACCCCATTTAGTCCGTGAAAAGAAATTGTATCGGCATTTAATTTTATTCTTTGTGTGGTTTCTAAAATAATATGTCCTCCCGAATTTTGGTTTTCCACCATCAAACGATTCATAGGGGAAGGAACAAAAGATAATTTTGCTGCCATATTTGAACTTTTTAGTAAAACCGTACTTGGGCTATTAACTGTGTTGTAAATTAATACACTGGTACCAAATATATTTGAACCATTAAAACGACCAACCGTTGTATCGCTAACTGTACCAACAACAGACAATGGAGCTAATGGACTCGTTGTTCCTATACCAACCCTTCCTATACCATTTAAACCAGGAGCGGGACTTATGTGCATTGTAGGGACATTAGAACCCATTCCGAATTGAATTGAATTTGGAATGGTATTGCTAAGAGGTAAAATAGCACTAATGCCGCTTCCTATTACACAATTATTTGGAGCACTAGTTATTACATTTACTCCTAAGGCAATCGCATTATTAGCATTTGAAACAGCATTTGCTCCAATTGCTACAGAGCCTTGGTTATTTGCTTTTGAGAAAAATCCGAAGGAATAAGAAAAAAGTCCTAATGCTTCGGACCTATAACCAATTGCCATGGAATTTACACCGGTAGCTTTTGTTTTTGAACCAATAGCAATTGAGGCAAGGCCACTTGCGGTTGGAGTATTACCTAAAGCAATTGAAGAGTCGCCACTAGCTGTAGGATTGTATCCAAGCGCTGCTGAATACCCCCCTAAAGATGCATCGTTCCATTGCGTACCATTAACAGCTCCTGCTCTAAATGCTGATTTTTTGGGATACCAAATCATCCAACTTCCTGCATTAGCATCCCATGGTGTTCCAGCTCCATGTGTTCCTCTAAACCAAATCCCATCATTGCCTGAAACTTGTAAATTAGGTACAACACTAACATTACCCCCTATATGAATTTTATCGGTTATGTTATTTGGGTATAATGTTCCGCTTATGTTCTTCCATAAACTTGTTCCTCCGGGTAAATCAGAAGCTTTTATTGAGTCTGCTATAAAATAACTTCCATTTGCTCTTAAATACTTCCCGGCAACAGCAGTTCCATTATACTTATACCCTAATGTTGTGTTTGCTCCACCAACAACATCTAACTGCTGAACAGGTGCATTATTATTAATTCCAACTTTGTCACCAAGGTTTGCAGGATAAATATTCGTTCCAGATCTAGTCCAGGGGGGAAACGCAATTGCTGCAGGTAAATCAGCTAATTTAATAGAGTCTGCGATAAAATAAGAACCATTTCCTCGTAAGTATTTTCCGGTAACTGCCGAATTTTTATATTTATAACCATTCAATGTGTTTACATAACTTCCTGCACTTATTTTGCTATTTGACATAATGGAGTCTGTAGCATGAATGTCGCCAGTTACATCTAATTTGGAGGTAGGGCTATTACCAATACCAACATTTTGGTTAATGTCAATCCGCATTGCTTCGAGGCTGTTTGTTTTAAAAATTAAAGGATTTAAGTTAATTGTCCCTAAATAATCATTCGCTTCTGTAACATTTCCACTTCTATTCCAACCTAAGAAAGAAGCGTAACTGAAAAGGGAAAATGGAACTGCTTCGAATTGCGTTTTGGGCCCCATAGTCATATAAGAAACTCCTCCTGCAGTGTCAACAGACACCTCTAGGTCTATCCCGAAATCCCAAGGGAGAACTGCAAATTGCAACGGAGCTTGACTCCCAAGAACATATGTAAAAAGTCCAAACTTATTTGTTGTAGTATTTATAGTTTCGTTATAGACAGATAGCCCTGAAACGTGATTAAATAATTCAAACTTTACTCCAATATTTTGAGCATCGAAACCCTTTCCATTCGCATCTCTTACCACTCCTTGATAATTGAAACCATTAAACGGAAATTGAGCAAAACTTGCAATTGAAATTGCAGAAAAAAGAAGTACTAATAATTTAAATTTCATGTTTTTATAGTTCGTAAGTGATTAGAATTGTAAAGGTTTTACTATATATTGCGCTTGAATTTGATATAGTATTTTGAACATCAATGGTTCCTGTGGCATTATTTATATAATAGTTGTATTCAGTAGCTCCAATGTTATTTGAAGGTGGGATAAATAAATTTCCAGTGGCTACAAGAATACTAACAGATAATATTTTGCTAGATGTTACTCCGTGAAATATCGTTACAGTGCCACCTGAAACGCCAGAAGTGGTTCCTGTAATTTTTTTTGTTTGAATAGCCGGAGCACCGTTACCCAGACTTGTATAATTATACATTGTTGCATTTCCTGCTGCATCTATAGACATTCTATTTGCGCCACTTGTTCCTAAATAAAGTGGAGTTGCATCATAATTTAATATGCTCACAGCAATATTACTGTAATCTAACCGGAAATTAGCACCACCAGTTCTGCTCAATTTTATTTGCGGGTTGTTTACGTCAAACACATCTAATTTCGCAGTAGGTGTACTTGTTCCTATTCCAACATTTAAACCATTATTAAACACATTGCTATTATTTACTACCCAAATAGATCCATTCCAATAAGGTGTATTTCCCGCAATCATACCATTTGGCAATAACCCCGTTATACCTTGAACTCCTTGAATTCCTTGAAGGCCCTGAAACCCTTGCAATCCCTGGATCCCTAGTGGGCCTTGTATCCCTTGTATTCCCTGTATTCCCTGTGGACCCTGAGGTCCAACAGGGCCAACCAAACTAACACCCTGAGGCCAAGAGCCAACCGTTTTTGGTCCGTAAAATGTATTGGTTAATACATCAATGTAAAAATCGCCATCATTACCTGTACCCTGTAAAGGTGATATGTTACCACTTATAATTGTATTTGCATTAACGCCACCAGCCGAAGCTGCATATAAGGCATATGGTACCGACTGAAAAGGCTGAGCTGCGCCTAAAGGAACAAAATTAGTCCCACCTGCAATTGTATCAATATATACTTGTATAGAATGTATCCCTGACGACCAATTGATTTGTTGGAAAGACGGATTGTTCTGGCTTCCTAACACTACGGTAAATAACCCAAAAGCATTTGTTGTAATAAGTCCTACATGCTGCTCTGTAAATTCAATCGCATTGGCATTATCCAAAATCTCAAATTTGATACTTATAGACTGAGCAGACAGCGCTTTCTTGTTTGCATCTCTGGCAATTCCTTGATAATTTATTCCTTGGGGTGGCGCTTGCGCTAATACAAAAGTTGAAAATGCAAAAAACAATAATGTTAAATTCTGTTTCATATAAATTATCTCGTTATTTCTACCCAGCCCTTTTTAGAATTGGTATTGTTATTTTTAGTTATAAGTATTAATTCATAAAGACTATTACATATTTACTAATAGATCCTCCATTTTCTGTAGCTTTACGATTGGAATATGAAAGTGTTTGAGTTGCTTCAAATGAGCACCACAAATCTTTGGATTGAGCATGTTTTACTCCCTGTGCTGCAAAAGCATTATTGCCAATTTCAACAAGGAGGAAGGTTGGTGCTCCGAAAAGTTCCGGTATAGGGAGATTCATTAAACCCTTTTCACTGCAAGGGCTGCCACTGGGTGAAGGAACAGCAAATGCGCTTAAAAACGCAATACATAAGACACTTAACAGGGCAAAAGAAAAGTACTGCATTTTTCTCATTTAATTGCGCAATCAATTCAGTTTACAAATTAAGGGAAATATACAAACAAATACAATTTTTTTGCTGACTAATTGACTTTAAACCCTATAACTAAAATGTCGTCTACTTGCTCTTGTGCTCCTCTCCATTTTTCAATAATTGAGTCGAGGGTTGATTTTTGTTCATCAACCGATAATTGGTGCAATTCCATCAGCGTTCTGCGAAACTGATTCACCATAAATTTTTTTCCTTTAGGTCCGCCAAACTGGGAAGCATAACCATCCGAGAAAACGTAAACACAGTCTCCTGTTTGAAGAGGAATAACGTGGTTGGTATATGGCTTTGTATCTTCTCCTACATAATACCCTATAGGGAATTTATTCGCTTTGATTTCTATTAGTGTTCCATCTCTAATAATCAACAGTGGATTAAAAGCCCCTGCATATTGCAATTCCTTCTTTTTGTAATCAATAGTACACAGCGTAATGTCCATTCCATCTTTAGAAGTTGACCCTTTGTATGATTGGTGAAGTGTTTCATTCACACCAATATTTAAGGCATCCAAAATTTTTGCAGGCTCTGTAATTCCGCTATTATTTACAACATACTTAAGAATGTTAAAGCCTACTATACTCATAAATGCTCCGGGAACACCGTGGCCAGTACAATCAACTGCTGCAAAAAGTGTTTTTCCATCCTTTTCTTCCATCCAATAAAAATCACCACTCACAATATCTTTGGGTTTATAAAGTATAAAAGAATTTGGCAGTAATTTTCTAACCAAATTCCGAGGAGGAAGAATAGCTTCCTGAATGCGTTTAGCATAAAAAATACTATCGGTAACTTGTTTATAAAGCACCTCTAAAATTTCGGTTTTAGACTGGATTTCTTCTTTTTGTTTCACAACCTCCTCTGTTCTTTCAATCACCTTTGCTTCTAATAATTTTTCATTTTCAGCCAAATCGGTACGCATTTTTAATAATGCTTGACCAAGTTCATCTTCACCACTTAATGGATTATATTCTGACCCAAAATTTCCGGAACCAACTTGGTTTGCGAATTCTGTAGTGCTCCTCATTCCGTCCACTAAAAAATTTAAAGCTGTACCCATTTCTCCGATTTCATCGTTTCTGTTTTGAATTTTTTCAGTGGGCAATACCCCTTTACCCATTCCAAGCAAAATTCTCTTAAAGGAGTTAATTGGTTGGACGATTGAAATAACAGTAAAAAATGCAATTAATATGCCTCCAACTGGAAGGGCAATGGTAAGAATCATTACTGCTAATTGTAAAAAATTTAGTGACTTGTTCATTTCATTACTCACGCTGTTTGCGAAATTTTTTTGAATATCAATGATTTTTTCGAGGTTTGCTAATGTTCTTGTGGTGGATGAAAAAATGGGGCCCTCAGTTACCGATTCGCGCGATTGGAAAACAGCCAATGTATTATTTTCGCTATAATCTTCCATTTTATCGAGCTGCAACATCAGATCGTGGTACATGCTAAACAAAGAATCAATGGATAAAAAAACAGAATCGATTTGCATACGTTCAGCGTCTTTCCACTTATACGATATTCTTTGAAGTTGCTTTTTTTGTACAGGAAACAAATCGTCCATTAACAAGCGAAGTTCTTTTTTCTCTGCTTTATCGCTGCCACTGGCAACCCAAATCCAATTGTTGATAAGCCCCTTAGACTTCACTAACAACAATTTTAATTGCTGTAATGACGTTACAGACGGAGAGAAAATATCGTTTATGTCATCGTTTATCTGTTTGCTTTTTTTGCTCGTTTGTTGGGTGAGAAGAAAAGCTCCTAACGTAAGAAATATCAAAACACCAAACCCAAGTCCGATTTTTCTCCCAATGCTGAATTTAAACTTTTTCAATTGTTCTCGTTGATAGAATTAATGCTAAATTATTTTTTCTCTAATGCAACCAACCTATTGTTGTACTCCTGCTTCTTTTCGTCATCCAATAGGGCTTGATAAATTTGCCTTAAACCAACTAATGTTTCACGTCTATTTGGTCTTAAATCGTCTGCTTTTAACATTAGAGGTAAACTATTTTTAAATATTTCAGATGTTTTATCCAATATATCTGTCATTATCAAAATATCCTCGTCAACAGGCATAGAATTAATCATCTCAGCACCTTGATTATAATACAATATAGCTTGGTTAAAATTCGCATCGTAATTGTTTGAATCAATTGACAATACTTTATAATAATACTCTATCGCTTGTTGGAAATGCTCCTCTAACACTTTTTTCAATACATCGTTTGGATTTTGAGTTATATTTTTTTCATATATGCCTTTATGAACTGAGGCTAAGGCATTGTAAAACTCAATATCCTTTGTCTTAAAATCTGTGGATGGGTTAACGTATAATTGACATTGTTTATAATTATCCATCGAGATGATTGCATACGCAATATTTGTGGAGTCTAAGAACTTTGCTGCATAATTGTTAAAGTAAACAGAAAGGTTATATATGCTCTTATTATTCTCTATACGATTTTCGGAGGAGGTGTCAATTCTATTTGATTCTAAGAATGAATTGTAAGCCACTTCGCCAAGCCATTTAATATTTTTTGGTTCAGGGAAACTTTTTCGGAATACTTGACTGTAAACATATCCTCTAATATACCAGGCCCTGCCATCATTGAAATAATCTGGCATAAGTACCGTAGAGTCGATTGATTGCATTGCTCTCGTTAGATCACCTTTTTCAACATACGTAATCGCAATAGACACTTTATCTACCTGAGCGTTGGCAGTAAACACCACCAAGAACAGTATCGCAAATATGTATTTATTAAATCTCATTTCTACTTATTCAACTTTTATACTCAATGATTCCAAATTTGAACTCACTTTTAAACCATACTTTTCGGCATTCGCCTTATTTAGCTCAAATTTTTGTTTATTGTCCTTTACTACAAAATTTATTGCTGCACCTTGTTTAGCTAAGCCTGGTTTTTCTGTAACAAGCAACGTGTTACTTCCTTTGATCTTCAATAAAACATCTTTCATTGCATTCTTATAATCTTCTGAAACGTATAGAATATGACATTTTGAAATAGCCCCTGTATTATTAAACGTTTTTATTTCAAAAATCTGACTAGCTGCCTTTTTAGTTAGAGCCATATTGTTAAGTTCATTAATGATGGCAGAAGTTCCAAGAATTCCAATCACAAAATTGCCTTGCTTTTGGGAACCTGGCCACTCAATATATTTTGTGAAATTATATACAAAAACAGCCTTAACTTTTGAGGTCGTATCATCTGCCCCTCTCGTAACTGTGGTGATAAAAATAATAACAAAAGAAATAACTATTCTTAAGACTTTATTCATTTTAGCTAAAACCCTTTCTCAAAAAAATAAAAGGGTCACAAATATATATTAAATATATTCCTTTTTTACTAGATTTTTAACCCTTATTTATATTTTGCTGGACTTTTTTTGAAAAACTTTAAAAATCGATCAATTGAAATTTCTTTATCCAAAGCCTTACCATCTTGGATAAAAGTGCTGAAAACATGAGCCATTAGAGGTGCTATCATTATACCTTTTGTTCCCATTCCGTTAAATATTGCCACTTTATTTTCAATCGGGTGAAATCCCAATATTGGTCTGCGATCAATTACAGCCGGTCGTATGCCTGCATTTTGTGAAATTATCTCGTAAGGTGCTGTAATTACTTTATCTAATTTTTTAGTTAATTCAAGTCTTGCCATTTCTGTTGAAATTTCGTTTAAATCGTCCCACTCGTAAGTTGCTCCCACTTTGTATATGTCGTTTGAAATTGGCAATATAAACACCCCTTTGTTTACAATGTCAGTTAAATTTAAACCGCTTGCTTTTATAGTAAGCAACTCTCCTTTTGCCAGTTTAAAAGGCAGCCAATTAAAAAATGGATTCTGAGTTACTTTATGCCCTTCGCAAAAAATAATTTTTTTTGCACTAATTGTTTTGTAGCTTACTTTTTGCTCTGAAATAAATAAGGCATCAAAATCAAATTGCTCTTGTAAAAAGGCCTCTAATTTTTTTAAATGTTCACACGTACAATGTATAAATTTCGCTACATTCAACACTCCTCCTTTATTTACACTCGCAGTTCCAAAAGGGCTGACTAAGCTCTGGTACAATTGACTTGAAGGGGTGTTTAAATAATTTATTAACTCTTTTTCTAATACTTTCTTTTCCCAAAAATCGACTTCTTGTTGTTCTGCAAAAACTTTAACAATACTCTTCTTTTCGAGAAAATTACTTCCAAAGAGTTTTTCTATTTCATTGTAAAAATCTTCTGCAAAGGATATTAGTTCATCTGCTCTCCAACTTTTAACCAAGCGCTTAAACACAATAGGGTTATAAATTCCAGCTGCAATCAATGATGCCGAACTGGTTGGGGCATCGTCAATAACAACCACTTTATACCCCACTTTTTGTAACATTAGCGATAATACCGAGCCCGCTATGCCTTGCCCAACTATAATAAAATCAACTGAATTCAATTTCTGTTTTTATGAAACAAATATATCACTTATACATTAACCCATATATTAAATTAAAGTCTTTTATGTTTTATATTCAAATTATTTTATCATTTTTGTAAAATAAACAAAAGTGCAATGAATACAGCAGCAATAGCTTTAGAAGCCGAATTAAAAGTTTCAATTATGGCCGAAAGCTTAATTGGTTCGGAAATCATTAAACTGGCAGGAGAGATAAATGAAAAAATTCGAAACGGTGAAAAAATATACAATCTAACTATTGGTGATTTTAATCCGAAGTTGTTTCCTATTCCGGCTCTTTTAAAAAAAGAAATAATTGCAGCCTATACAAATGATGAAACAAATTACCCCCCGGCAGATGGTATTTTACAGCTTAGACAAGTATTGTCATCACAATTAAAAAATAGAATGAAGTTGGATTACCCAGCTGATCAAATTTTAATAGCAGGTGGCGCACGACCTCTTATTTATGCTACTTTTCAAGCAATTGTTGATTCAGGTGATAAAGTATTATTTCCTGTGCCTTCGTGGAACAACAATCATTATTCACACTTGTCGAGTACGCAACAATTGGCTGTTGAGACCAAACCGGAAAATAATTTTATGCCAACTGCCGATGAGTTAAGGCCATACATTGGCGAAGCAAATTTATTAGCCTTGTGTTCACCACTTAATCCAACAGGCACTGTATTTACAGAAGCAGGATTAAAAGAAATTTGTGAGTTGATACTTTCCGAAAATAAAAAAAGGGTAGCCAAAGGCAGTAAGCCATTGTACTTAATGTACGATCAAATATACTGGACATTAACATTTGGAAACACCTTACATTTCGACCCTGTTAGTATCTGCCCTGAGATGAAACAATACACTGTATTTATAGATGGATTATCGAAATCATTTGCTGCAACTGGTGTGCGTGTCGGGTGGGCTTTTGGACCAAAAAAGTTAATCGACAAAATGAAAGCTATACTTGGTCACGTTGGTGCTTGGGCGCCAAAACCTGAACAAGTTGCGAGTGCAAATTATATGAAACACGAAAATGAAGTTGATTCATTTTTAGTAGAGATAAAAGGGAAAATAAGTTCTCGACTGGATGCGATTTACAAAGGGGTAATTTTATTAAAAAATGAAGGTTATCCTATTAACGCAATTCCTCCACAAGCTGCATTGTATTTAACTGTTCAACTAAATTTAGTAGGTGCGAAAACAATGGATGGCAATATTTTAAGCAACAGCAAAGAAGTAAATAAATACATACTGGATGAAGCAAAAATTGGAATCGTTCCTTTTTCTGCCTTTGGCTCTTCGTCCGATTCAACCTGGTACAGAATTTCTGTTGGCACATGCACTTTGGAAGAAATACCACAACTTGTTTCAAATTTAAAAAATGCTTTAAGGAAATTACAATTTTAGATTCACTATCCGATGAAAAATAATTACTGTGTAATAATGGCAGGTGGCATAGGAAGTCGTTTTTGGCCGGTAAGTCGTGTTTCAATGCCAAAGCAATTTATTGACATTTTAGGTACAGGCAAAACATTGTTACAACAAACATACGATAGATTTAAACGCATTTGTCCGAAAGAAAATATTTTTATTATTACTAATGATACTTACGAAAAAATTGTATTAGAACAACTTGTTGGCATAAACCCTAACAATGTATTATTGGAACCTGCAAGAAGAAATACAGCACCTTGTATTGCTTATGCTTGTTATAAAATTTCAAGTATCAATCCGAAAGCAAATATTGTTGTCGCTCCATCCGATCATTTAATATTAAAAGAAGATACTTTTATAAAAGCCATAAAGTCGTGTTATAAAAAAGCAGAATCAGAAGATTGCCTGTTAACACTGGGCATTAAGCCTACTCGACCCGATACCGGTTACGGTTATATACAATTTGTAAACAGTCCGACCAAAGAGAAGGACATCCGAATGAAGAAGGTTAAAACTTTTACAGAAAAGCCCGACTTAGATATGGCTAATTTTTTTATGGAAAGTGGTGATTTTTTATGGAACTCTGGCATTTTTATTTGGAGTGCCCGTTCCATTATTATAGCTTTTTCCATCCATATGCCCGATATAGCAATGATGTTTAAAAACGGATTGAATATTTACAATACAACAAAGGAAAAAGAATTTATAAATGAAGTATATCCACAATGTAAAAACATTTCCATCGACTATGCTATTTTAGAAAAAGCAACAAATGTTTATGTACGCTCATCTGCCATAGGCTGGAGCGATTTGGGAACGTGGGGTTCACTATACCAACACATAGAAAAAGACAAAAAAAACAATGCTATTGTAGGCAAAAATGTAATGCTGTATGATTCAGAAAACTGCATTGTTAATGTCCCAAACAATAAATTGGTTGTATTGGAAGGTTTAAGCGGATACATTGTTGTTGAGTCGGATAATATTCTTCTTATCTGCAAAAAGGAAGAAGAGCAACATATTCGCCAATTTGTGAACGATGTGAAAACAAAAAAGGGCGATAAGTATGTTTAGGTTATTTTTTATTAATAATCACTCCGTTATTACACCACTTATTTCTACTTGACCTGCAGCAAAATCAACAGGAGTTTCACCAAACAATTCACCATTTTTATATATACGAGCAATGAAGGTTGCTTGTGAAGAATGGCTTTGTATTTTAAATGCAACAAAATCGCCTACCTTTTTTTTGTAAATAAGTGAGTTCCAATTTGTATTACTAAGTGGGCCCTCCGTTTTTGTTATTCCACCATCGGTTGTATAATTTACAGTAAAAGCGCCACCCGTAGTTGATGTCTGTTTGACGGTATACACAATTGATACCGTTGAACCCTCTTTGTTACAGGCACTGACAAAAACAATCCATGAAAGGGCCAATAAAAAGAGGAAGTATTTTTTCAAAACGAAGGGATTATTTTAGCCCGTATTTTTGCTTGTACTTGTTGTATAATTGAAGCTGTTCATTTGGCAGTTCAACCTCTTTGCCGTCAATAAATGCCTTTACAACATTGTTGCTTATCATATCCAAAGCATCTCCTTCAGAAATAAAGAAAGTCGCCTGCTTATTTTCTTCCAATACACCAACTCTATCCTCAATCCCTAAAATTTTTGCAGTATTCGATGTGATAAGCATCAATGCTTCTTCCTTAGTAAGTCCATAAGCTACTGTTGTTCCCGCCTGAAAAGGCAAATTCCTTGTCCCCATTGCTTCCATACCACCTTCGTTGGTAAGGCAAACAAGAACTCCTGCTTTAAATAATTCAGCCGCTCTTTTGTATGGCAAGTCAACATCATCATCAATGTTCTCAGGCAACTCGTGCACGCGTGCTAAAATTACAGGAACATTGTTTTCCTTTAAAATGGCTGTTGCTAAATAGGCATCACGGGCACCTACCAACACATATTTTTTAATTTCAAATTTCTTGGTAAATGCAATTACTTCTATAATATCTTTTAACGAGTTTGTGTGTACATATAATATTTTCTCTCCAGTTATGATCCCCTTCATCGCTTCAAAACGAATATTTTTTTCATCGTGCACAATTTGACTATAAGCCTTCGCATCAGCAAAAAAATTTGTTACATTGCTAATACTTGTGTTGTAATTTTTAACACGCTCATTGTAGGATTGATCCGTTTCTCTTATTATTTTTGGAGCATTCATTTCAGGCCAATTAAGATGTATCCCATCATCCGCCTTCAGCACAGCATCTTCCCAGTTCCAACCATCCAGCTTCATAATGGAAGATGAACCTGATATTAAACCTCCACGGGGGCTTGCCTGAACCAATAAAATCCCGTTTGTGCGTATGGTAGGTATTATTTTTGAATCGGTGTTATATGATATTAGACTTCGAACATGTGGATTAATATATCCCACTTCACTAAAATCGTTTGTTGCTCGAACTGCATCTAATTCATTCAATCCAATGGTAGAACTTGGTGCAATAATACCGGGATAAACGTGTTTTCCTGTAATGGTAATTCTTTCGTCAAACACACTTCCATCAATTCTTGCGGTGGCTGCATCTGTTATTAAAATAATCTTGCCGTCTTTAATTCCAATCAACGAGTTCTCAATCACCCTCCCATTGCCTAAATGGGCAATTCCCCCTTTAAATAAAATTGCTTTTGTTGAAGGAGTAACTACTGCCGTTTGAGCAAAAGGCTTTAAGGCAGTAAACAGTATTATTGCCAAAATAAATAAAAGAGAGTATTTAATCTTCATTGTCTGTTTCTAAATCATCACAATCATATAATCTTGGCTTCTTAAAAATCACTTTTTGTGTTGGAGCGCCTTCCTTTTTGGTAATAATCATTTTTTGAATCAAGCGATTTCTTTCCACTGCAATTTGCTCTCTCATTTTTTTATCTTGTTGCGCATCAAAATAACATACCCCATCTACAAATGTTTTTTCCACTTTAGCATAAACAGACAATGGGTTGTCTGACCATAAAACAACATCGGCATCCTTGCCAATTTTAATACTGCCAATTTTAGTATCAAGGTGCAATAATTTTGCAGGATTAAGTGTTACTAATTTTAATGCATCTTCTTGACTAAGTCCACCGTACTTAACTGCTTTAGATGCTTCTTGATTTAATCTCCTTGCCATTTCTGCATCATCCGAATTAACTGCTGTTACAACACCCATTTGAGAAAGCAAGGCAGCATTGTATGGAATAGCATCTTTTACTTCAAATTTGTAAGCCCACCAATCACTAAAAGTTGAAGCTCCTACTCCATGCTTTTTCATTTTATCGGCCACTTTATACCCTTCTAAAATATGTGTAAATGTATTTACCTTAAAGCCCATAGAATCTGCCACATGCATCAGCATATTTATTTCGGATTGCACATACGAATGGCAAGTAATGAATCTCTTTTTGTTGAGTATTTCTACCAATGCATCTAACTCAATATCTTTACGTGGAACAGCGCTACTGATTTTTAGAGCAGGTGATAATGCACTATACTTTTTCCATTTCAGTTCATATTCTTTTGCTCGTTGAAATGCATCGTAGTAAACTTGTTCAACACCCATTCGTGTTTGCGGAAAACGAATAACATTTCGTGGTCCCCAATTGCTTTGTTTTACATTTTCACCTAAAGCAAATTTTATAAATCCATCTGCACCCTCTATTTTCATTTTTTCGGGTGCAAGTCCCCATCGCAATTTAATTATTGCCGACTGTCCGCCAATTGGATTTGCTGAACCGTGCAATAATTGAGATGTTGTAACGCCTCCTGAAAGTTGGCGATAAATATTAACATCATCAGAGGTAACCACATCACCAATCCTAACTTCGGCAGTGCTGGCTTGTGCCCCTTCATTCACTCCGTTGCTTATTGCTATATGAGAATGTTCATCAACAATGCCAGGACTAAGATGTTTTCCGCTACCATCAATTACAATTACATTGGCAGGAATTACTTGTATTGCAGGAGCTACATTTGCAATTTTTCCGTTTTGTATCAAAACATCACCTACAAAAATACCGGTACTTTCGTTCGACCAAATAGTTACATTTTTTATAAGTACAATTTCTTGTTTCGGCTGATCTGTCCATCCATAAGCCATATTTGGAAAATATAGTTTTCCTATTTCTGATTTTACTTTTGCTGTATCCTTCTTTTCAACTGTCTTTATAGAATCTGAATAGCTTGCTATCCACTCAAGCCATTTCCCATCTTCCCACTGACCTTTTCCTTTAAAACCATTTGTTGCTTTTTGATTCAATGCACCTGCCAAACGAATTGCACCCAGTTTAGTTTCAAAACTAATTCCTATGTTATTTCCATTGAGATTTATTTTTGCATTGTATTTAAAAGTATCAATACTTACTATAGTTTGGTAGGCATTCAACTCTCCCGCTATTTTAAGTCTATAATTTTTTTGATCCAATAGTAAACTGTAATTTCCTCTTAAATCAATTGTATTGTAATTTACTATTTCATACTGGATACCTTGCACCCAATTTTGATATATGATACATTTTTCATTAAAGATAGGAGTAGAAGTGATTATGAAGTTTGCAATCATCCCATCCTTTAATGCTCCAATTTTATTACCCATTCCCAGCATATTTGCTGGCGTATAGGTTAATGCCTTTAATGCTTCTCTTTCCGACAATCCCAATTCGATCGCCTTCAATATATTTTTTCGAAAATCTGCTTTGTCTTTTAAATCGCTTGTTGTAAGCGCAAATGGAATTTGCGCTTTTTCAAAAGCCATAGGATTGCTAGGAGCCATTTCCCAATTTTTCAGCTGGTCCAATGAAATCATCATTGCATCATAAGGATCAGAAACATCATAAGTCATTGGAAAATTAAGAGGTAAAATAAAAGCTGCTTTTGTGTTTTTTACTTCTTCTATTCTTTGGTATTCATCGCCTCCAGCTTTGATAATATACTGCAGCCCAAATTCATCCCCCACCTTATCGGCACGTAAAACAGAAAATTTATCTTGCGCTTCAAAAATTTGTGGCATTTTTTGCTGAGCAATCAATGCTTCCAACGAAAGGTTTTTTTCCCTTTTTGTTTTATCCAATGCATACCATTGAGCATCGTAATATGTTTGTCGTAGCAATGCAATGGAGCCCATTTGCGAAGAGGGGTAATCTTGTCCTGACACACCTTTGTCAAAAGAGTAATTGGCAGTAACATTACTTGCAATCATCAAGTGATTTTCATTCCCATCTCCTAAACTTACTAAAGCGGAAGTACCTCTAACAATGCCATCTTTTTGTAAAGTTAGAGCTGTTCCAAAACCCAATTTTCTCATTTCAGTTGCCGATTGCGGATCGGCAACAAATAGCTTCGAAGCATCTGTTTCTGGCTTCACAGCTTGATTCCAGCAAAAAGCCCCCTTTGTATTTGATTCAATCTGTGGCTGTGGTGCAGAAGATGGTTTAGCATCGGCTATGCCATAATTAGAATATACATCTATAAAAGAAGGATAAATGTATTTCCCTGCTAAGTCAACAACAACTGCTCCTTTAGGTAGAATAATTCCTATTCCTACTTTCTCTACAATTCCATTTTTTACAATCAGTGTTGCTTTATCAATTTTAGTTTGATAATCTATATATACAGACGCATTTGTAAAAGCATACACCGTATTGTTTTTATTGTGTGTGCCATTAACAGGAAAGGTTTCCTGTGCTATTACGCTGCGACAAAATAAAACAACAACTCCTATTAGTACCTTTTTCATACAGTATTGAAGTACTAAAGTAATTAAAAATAAATAGGCTCTTTAAAAATTAATTATATTTTTGTATTTAAATAATCAAAAACATAAGCTATGAAAAAAGAGATACTTTCACTCGGTTTTGTTATTGCAATGAGCTTAACCTCTTTTGCGCAAGTAATAAATCTTGGTTTCGAGAATTGGACTCCCGGTGGTAATCCTCAATTTGATGAACCGGATGGATGGGCAACCTTTAATAGCGCATTATACCCAATAGGGGTAACAAATTATACTGCATCAAAAGGAACCCCCGCACAAAATGGTTCTTATGCTCTTAGGTTAGAAACAAAAGTAATAGGTGCGCCAGTAAACGATACTTTAACAGCATTTGCAGTTTGCGGATCAATGAGCATTATTCCTTTTCCTTTTGACATTAAAATAAAAGGTAAAGCATTGAATCAACGACCAATGTCCGTTTCGGGATTTTACAAATATGCTACTCCAGGTTTAACAGATACCGCTGCTATGGGCGTTTTTGTAACAAAATGGAATGGTACTTCGACCGATACCTTGGGTATAGGTTCTGGTAAAGGTGGCCCGACAGCAAACTATAGCCCTTTCACTTTCAACATGTTTTATGACCCTCAATTTAACGGAGTAATCCCCGATTCTGTTTTAATATTAATATTATCAAGTTCAAACGATGTTTACCGTACAGTAGGCAGTGTGCTTTACATTGATAATTTAACCTTGAATGGAGTTGATTTTAGTACCGTTCAACTCCTTTCAAGTAATCCAGCAGAAAGTTACACTATTTACCCAAATCCTGCAAATGATGTTTTTAATATTGCAGCTGCCAAAATCGGAATGAATAGAGATTTCATCCTATACGATGCAATAGGAAGAGAAGTTATGAATATTAAAATAAATGATTTAAGTACTTCTGTCTCGGTTTCTAAACTACCTGAAGGACTTTACCACTATAAAATACTAAGCTCAGGGAATGATATTATCCACTCGGGCAAAATAGATATTTTACGTTAAAAAAATTAGAATTGAAATAAAACAGCCTCAGAAAAATTTTTCTGAGGCTGTTTTATTCTGTAGCTTTGGCAATCAAAAAAAGATAAATGGAAGCACTAAAATATACACACATAGTATCGGCATTTTTATTTATGCTTATTTATATAGTTAAAACAACTATGCTTGTTTTAGATAAAAATGAAGCATTAACAAAATTTAAAAAAGCAACACGAATTCCCGAAATGATTGTAAGTACGCTGTTTTTAGTAACAGGAGTTTGGTTGTTTATTGAAATTGGCGATATTAAATTCTTACAAATAATAAAATTGATATGTGTATTTGCTTCTATTCCACTTGCTATTATTGGATTTAAGAAAGGAAACAAAGCCCTTGCAGTTATCTCTGTATTGCTTATCATCATGTCTTACGGACTGGCAGAAATGGCTAAAAAGAAACCCTTCCCCGTTAAGCATATTGAAGAAAACACTACAAGTACAACCAATATTAGTGATGACTATAAGTTTGGTGGAGATGTATACAAAGCAAATTGTGCTGTTTGTCATGGCTTAGATGGAATGAAAAGATTGGGAGGAGCAACAGACTTAAGTAAATCAATGTTGGATAAAAATGGCATTGTGGAATTAATTAACAATGGGAGAGGAAGTATGGCTGCTTACAAAGACCAATTAACTGAAAATGAAATCGATAAAACTGCCACCTTTATTTTATCCCTTAAAAAATAATTTTATACTTTGTTTGACACAGAAAGAAGAGAAGAGTCGTCCGTCCTGATTGGAATTATAAATCAGCAGCAGGATGAATATACTTCGGAGGAATATTTGAGTGAGTTGGCTTTTCTGTCTGAAACCGCAGGATTTAAACCTGTAAAACGTTTTTCGCAAAAAGTAAGTAAGCAAGATCCACGTACCTTTATTGGAAGCGGAAAAATTGCCCTTATTGCCGAATACATCAAAGAACACAAAGTTGATATAGCTATTTTTGACGATGAGTTAAGTCCATCTCAATTGCGAAATATTGAGAAAGAATTGAATTGCAAAATTCTTGATCGTACCACACTCATATTGGAAATATTTGCGCAACGGGCGCAAACAGCACACGCAAAAACACAAGTCGATCTTGCCTATTATCAATATATGTTGCCGCGACTGAAAGGGATGTGGACACATTTGGAAAGGCAACGAGGTGGCACAGGTACAAGAGGTGGTTCAGGTGAGAAAGAGATAGAAACGGATAAACGTGTTATTCAACACAAAATAACTTTGCTAAAAGAAAAGTTGGTTGAGATTGATAAACAAATGTCGACTCAACGAAAAAACAGGGGCGACATGATTCGGGTTGCTTTGGTTGGATATACCAATGTAGGGAAATCAACAATTATGAATTTACTCAGCAAATCAACCGTATTTGCTGAAAATAAATTGTTTGCTACATTGGATACAACTGTACGCAAAGTGGTGATAGATAATCTTCCTTTTTTACTTTCGGATACTGTAGGTTTTATACGCAAATTACCTACCAATTTAATTGAATCGTTTAAATCAACATTGGATGAAGTGCGCGAAGCAGATGTGTTGATACACGTGGTAGATATTTCGCAGCGCAACTTCGAAGACCAAATGAATGTGGTGAACGATACCTTGCGCGACTTAAAAGCATTAGATAAAAAAACAATATTGGTGTTTAATAAAATTGATGCTTTTAGGTATATTCAAAAAGAAGAAGACGATTTAACGCCTTTTACACGGGAAAACATTTCGTTAGACGACCTTAAAAAAAGCTGGATGAGTAAGCTCAATAGCCCTTGTATATTTATTTCGGCAACCGACAAAGAAAACGTTGATGAGTTTAAAAACACCATTTACAATTTGGTGAAGGAGTTGCACGTAAAACGCTTTCCTTATAATAATTTATTGTACTAATAAATTGCTTTAAACAAGCAGTATTGATACATTTGCGCATTCAACTTTTCCAACAAAGTTCTTTATAAATATATGGTTTCGTAGTTCAACGGATAGAATAGAAGTTTCCTAAACTTTTGATCCCAGTTCGATTCTGGGCGAGACTACTTTGATTTTAAAAACGTTTTTTACTCTATTTCCGTTTCATCCTATTCTTTACCCTTTCTATAAAACCTAACTCTGCTTTAGCACTTTCAATTTCGCCAATCAGAAAACCGTAAGGTTTTAACGATTCGATGTGATCGCAAACAATTTTAAACATTGCGATAAGAGGAATGGCAAGAAAAATTCCCGGTATACCCCAAACCAATTCACCAATAACCAATGCTATGATAGTAAACAATGGATTAATCTTTACCTGTGAACCAACAATGAAAGGTTCCAGCAACCATCCTTGTATAAATTGTACTATACCATAAGTACCTACAATTCCTATCAGAACAAAAAAATTAGCTCCATTCACAGCAGCTATTAATACTGTAATAATTGTACCTGTGATATTTCCAATGAAAGGTACAATTTCTAATAAGCCGCAAAGAAATGCGAAAAATAAAGGATTTTTAAGTCCTAAAATTGAAAAGCCAATTCCATACATTATCCATAAACATACAATCATTTTTGCTAACCCGAGAAGATACTGCTGCGATACGTTAGCCGCCATATAAACAACTTTTTCCATTTCCATTTGCTTTGAAGGAGGCGAAAGTTTAACAAAGAAATTCTTAATATGACCACGATAATATAACAGACCAAAAACATAAACCAATATCAAAATTAAACCACTTAAGATACTCGCAAGTGACCCTGCCATAAAAGATATTCCGCCAGTAACAGTAGACTGCTGATCCTTCAGCAATTGCCATTGCTTTTCAACTGTAATGCCAAGCTGAGATGATATATATTCTTGAATTCGATTCGCTGTTTCAATTGCACGTTGCTTTATAAGTACAACGTCACCAGTTAGTTCTGAAATCTGCCACCCTAAGAGTGAAAAAACACCAACTATTAAAAACAGCAATACAAATAAACATATAAGTGCAGCAATTCCCCTATGCAATTTCTTCTCCATCCATCTACAAAACGGCAAGAAGAGAGTTGCTAAAACAGAGCCAATAGCAAGTGGCATAAGAAAATCTTTCGCAAAATGCAATCCTGCAAAAACAAGAAAAATAATCAAAAGTTTTTTTAAAATTGAATTGGTGCTAGTTGTCATATTTTAAATATTTATAAACTTCTTTATCAAAAAAATAATGAAACAAGTAAGCAATCCATTAAGATTCGGGTAGATTTTGCAATACAAATTTATCATAATTTCCTTACACTTATATATGCATTAGGCCTCATTGACTTAGTAATAAATAATAAAATTAATTGCATATTGTTTCTTTTTATATCTTAGTAAACCAAATCAATTGATTATGTACAGCAAAAGACACTTTATTAAAACGCTACTCCTTTCGGCAACTATCCCCTTTGCTTTAAAGGCTAAAAATATAATGAAACAAATACCAGAAGCTTTAAGCGACCCTATACCCGATGATTTTTGGTTACAAATACGAAATGACTACAAACTGAAATCAGACTATATCAATCTTGAAAATGGCTATTACAGTATGATGGCACAACCGGTTTTAGAAAATTATTTGAAAGATCTCCAAAGAGTAAATTTGGAAGGGTCTTACTATATGAGAACCGTTCAATATGAAGAAAGGCAAAAAATAAAGGAGCGCTTGGCAGCATTTATAGGATGTGACTCAACCGAACTAATTATTACACGAAATACAACAGAGTCGTTAGACACCATTATTTCGGGTTATAAATGGACATCGGGAGATGAAGCATTAATGGCAGAACAAGATTATGGAAGTATGTTGGATATGTTTAAACAACAAGCTAAGAGGGTTGGAATAATTAACAAAATGGTTTCTATCCCACTAAATCCCAAAAGTGATGAGGATATAGTTGGCTTGTACGAAAAGGCAATTACACCAAAAACAAAATTGCTGATGATATCGCATATCATAAACATTACTGGACACATTTTACCTGTAAAAAAAATATGCGATATGGCACATCGTAAAGGCGTTGAAGTAATGGTGGACGGTGCACATGCAATAGCCCATTTTGATTTTAAAATATCTGAATTGGGCTGCGATTACTACGGAAGCAGTCTGCATAAATGGTTAGGAACTCCATTGGGAGCAGGTATTTTATATGTTCGTAAAGAAAAAATTAACACTATTTGGCCTTTGTTTGGAGAACTTGCTTATGCCGACAATGATATTCTTAAATTAAATCATACAGGAACAACAACCGTGGCTTGTAACATTGCAATTCATCATGCAATAGATTATCATAATAAAATTGGTACTAAACGTAAAGAAGAGCGACTTCGATTTTTACAACAATATTGGACAAGCAAAGTAAAACCTGTTACTAATATTTATTTAAACACACCGAATGATATTAACAGAAGTTGCGCCATAGCAAATGTGGGAATTACAGGGATTAAACCCTCTGACTTAGCAAAAACATTGTTGAAAAAATACAAAATATGGACGGTCGCCATTGATTCGGCAAATGTTCAAGGAGTTCGTGTAACGCCTCATATATACACAACAATCGAGGAACTCGATTTGTTTGTTACAGCTCTAAAAGAAATTGCCAAGGGTAATTGATTAGCTAATCAAATGTTAATATATTTGTACGGCTTGATTTACACAATTTAACACTCAACATTTATGATAATTCAATACCGCTTCCCCTTCAAAAACTTTAGTTTTTTTGCTACACTTTTCTGTTTCTTGCATTTTAATACAAATGCTCAAGTTAAACTATATGGATTAACAAGCGCAGGCGGTACAGATGGAATAGGAACCATTTTTGAATTTAACCCTACGGGAGCTACACATACACTAAAGCAGTCTATGAAAAATTTGGCTCCGGGGAGTTTTCCTGCATACTTAGAACTAACTGATGGTGGTAACGGAAAGTTTTATGGTGTTGCCTCTGAAGGAGGCTCAACAGATGAAGGTGTTATTTTTGAATGGGACCCAGCTACTAATATATATATCCGCAAAATTGATATGAATGGCGCAGGAGGTAGTTATCCATTTAGTACTATTGTATTGAACGCAGGAAAATTCTACGGAATGACACACTTGGGTGGAGCAAACGGCTTAGGTGCTATTTTTGAATGGGACCCCGTTACAAACATCTATATAAAGAAAAAAGATTTTGACCTTACTACCGGTGGACTTCCTTATGGCACATTAACACTTTACAATGGAAAGTTTTACGGACTTACACAGTATGGCGGTGCTAATTTTTTCGGAACACTTTTTGAATGGGACCCTGTTACTAATATCTGTATAGCAAAGGTGAATTTCTCCGCTGCTATCGGAAGTAAGCCCTATGGCTCTTTAACAGTTAGTGGTACCAAACTATACGGAATGACCCGTGATGGTGGAGCAACTAACGAAGGGGTAATTTTTGAATGGAATCCTGCTAATAACATCTATACAAAAAAAATAGATTTGAGCGCAACTCTCGGAAGTAGTCCTTACGGAACAATGATATTGAATGGAAGTAAATTCTACGGAATGACGAATGTCGGAGGAGCAAACGGTAAAGGAGTAATTTTTGAATGGAATCCGGTAGGGAATGTGTATACAAAAAAAATTGATTTCACCGGAACAAACGGTGGTAACCCATACAGTAAATTAACTCTTAATGGCACAAAATTATATGGTATAACCTACGGCGGTGGAGCAAACTCATTGGGCGTGATTTTTGAGTGGGACCCTATAGCTAACACCTACACTAAAAAAATAGATCTTAGCGCTTCAGGTGGCAGCAACCCTTTTAGTTCACTTGCTTTTGCAGGAGGTAAATTTTATGGCACCACTAATACCGGAGGAGCAAGAAACAAAGGAGTTATTTTTGAATGGGATCCAGCAGGAAATACCTACACTAAAAAAATTGATTTAAACATCAGTATAGGTAGTAATCCTTATGCGACATTGACTTCGGATGGAGTAAGTAAATTTTATGGCAGCACTCTAAATGGAGGAGCAAATGCAGGTGGAATTATTTTTGAATGGAATCCTGTAAGCAATACCTATACAAGTAAAATTGACCTCAGTACTGCGAACGGAATTAATCCACACGGAACAATGGTATGGTACAACAATAAGTTTTACGGAATGACTGAAAAAGGTGGGGTAAACGGACTCGGTGTTATATTTGAATGGGACCCTATAGCGAATGTGTATACCAAAAAAATTGACTTAACAAAAACAAATGGTAATAGTCCTTGGGGGAACCTTACACTCAACGGAAATAAGTTTTACGGAATGACACACAATGGAGGAGCAACGGAGGAGGGAGTGATATTTGAATGGGATCCTGCAAGCAATGTGTATACAAAAAAGAGAGATTTTAGCGCAGCAAGTGGTAGCAGCCCTTTCGGTTCATTAACAGAATACAATGGTAAACTTTATGGTATGACCAACAGTGGTGGTGCAAACAATGCAGGTGTTATTTTTGAGTGGGACCCAGTAACAAATACCTACACAAAAAAAATCGACTTTATAGCAGGAAATGGAACCAACCCTTTTGGATCATTAACATTGGCTAACGGAAAATTCTATGGTCTTACTTATCAGGGCGGAGCAAACTTTGCAGGTGTTATTTTTAAATGGGACCCAGTAACAAATACCTACACCAATAAAGCTGATTTTATGGGCCCTATAGGCAAAAACCCTTATGGTGCTATGACACTCATTGGAAGTAAGTTTTACGGTATGACCTCACAAGGGGGCGCAAACAATGTAGGGGTAATTTTTGAATGGGATACACTTACGAATATCTATTCCAAAGTTTTTGATTTTAGCCTTTCATTAGGGAGCATTCCATACGGAGACTTCCTTGCATTTGATATTTCAATTATATCTGTGAAAGAAACTGCGTTATCAGATAAGTATATAAACATATATCCCAATCCGGCAAAATCAACACTTACAGTAGAAGCTAAAAATGGGGTGCTCGCAAAAAATGATTTGAGAATTACAACTATTTTGGGGCAAGAAATGCAAGTTAAAATTGACAATATAAATGTTTCAAAGGCAGCATTGGATGTCAGCGGACTTAGCCCAGGCTTCTATATACTACATTACGGTACAGATAAGCATATGGTAAAATTTGTAAAGGAGTAAAGATTACTACCCCTTTATTCCAATAACAAGTATATCATCGGTTTGGTCGAAATTCTTTTTCCAATTATCTAAGGTTTTTCTGATTGCCTTTTCCTGCTCATTCATTGAGAGATTGTGTATGGAAAACAAGAGTTCCTTAAATGTTTTGCTTTTGAATTTTTTACCTGCTGGTCCTCCCATCTGATCAACAAAACCATCGGTAAAAACATAAAGCGAATCGCCCGAATGAATTTTAATAGTGTGATTTGTAAAGGGCTTTAACTCGCTCAAATAAATGCCTATGGGTTGCTTGTCGGCCTTTATTTCTTCAATTACATTAGGAGGTAAAGTATTCGTAAGCACATTTGAAATGGCAAATTGTTTTTCGCTTGTTCCGTTTTTTTCTTCGTTGTTTCGAATAATCCATAACGGGTTGTTCGCACCCGCATACTCAACAGTCCCTTCCTTATCATCAAAACTAAGCAATGAAATATCCATTCCATCCTTGTTTTCACCATCTACACCCGATTGTTTCAAGGAAGAAATGATGAGCACTCTTAGTTGATCCAAAATTTCGGAAGGGGTAGTAATACCCTTTTCATTTACTATTTGATTTAGAAAACCATTCCCAATCATACTCATAAATGCACCCGGCACACCGTGACCTGTAGAGTCCACGGCTGCTAATAATTTCTTCCCATTCTTTTCCGAGAACCAATAAAAATCGCCCGATACAATATCCCTTGGCTGGAACAACAAAAAAGAATCTGGAAACAATTTATTTTTCAATTCTTTAGGTGGAAGTATCGCTTCTTGTATCCGCTTCGCAGAGTTTATACTGTCCGTTATATCCTTGTTCTTTTCTTCGATTATTTCGTTTTTTACCTCAAGGAGTTTGTTGGATTCAACCAGTGCAAGCCGAGAAATAATTTCTTTTTTTGTTAGGGAGTATCTTGAATGTATAAGTACAACGCAAATGAAAGCAACTGTTGCAACCAACATTCCGCCGTTCACCAAAATATCTTGTATGCTTAAAGGGCTCAATCCCTTTAAGAAAATAATATTTGCAATCAAAGAAATCACAACTACTGATATGGACCAAATAGGTTTCCACAGCACAAGCATACCTGCACCAATGAAAAGTGCGATGTAAGCAAAAACGTGTTTTTGAAGCATAGGAACATCCATTACACTCCACATGTAAGCGTTCTGCAAGGAGATGCCCATCACAGGAATAAATATTAAAACTTCAGTGCTGATGTTTAATTTTTTACGAAGCAGTACGCCCAATAAGACAAGTGAAGTAACTCCTATACGCACTGCAAAAAAGGTTTTCCAGTATTCAGGTATTGTAAAATAATCGGCAACAAACCACATAGGGTTAAGCACAATAGCCACCCAACAAACAATTACATGGTGCTTGGTAGCAATCCTTTCGAGTTCTATTTCCCAATCGGGTTTTAAAGGTATGTTCTTTTTAGCAGACAAGGTCATGGATGGCTTTACACAAAGCTAATCAATTAATTATACTATGTAACAGACAAAACTACATTTTAGTTTATGCCTATTGATTATTTATAACAATCAATTTACCACGCAACAAAACATTGGAGCCCTTTTGTAAGGCATAAAAATAGGATCCGCTTTCGACTTCATTCAATACTATTTCATTTCCATTGAGAGCAACTATTTTCACTTTATCTCCCATTAAATTATAGATGGTTAGCACACACTGAGTATCTTCATAAACTCCTATCCCTTCAATGTATATTCGATCATTACATGGATTGGGGAACAGGCTAATTTTCGGTTTTACATCAGTGATTATTATTTGCTCTACCAATTTATAATCAACAGCACAATCAGTAAATGCACTTCCTTGTAGTTGCCTTTGTTGAGCCGGAATAGTTCCGCTGCTAATAATGTTGGGGATACCTATGCTTGGCCACGTTGCATTAAAAGCAATGTAACCAGGCTTTATTTTTTTATAATAAGAAGTGTCGTTTAATGTATTTGTATTAGCAGGTTGTATTGTTCCTTTAATGTTATTTCCGTGAGCAAAATGTCCGTTGCCACTTAATTGATACATTCCCATAAACGGGCCATTGTTTGTTACTTCATTGCCAACAAAATTCTGGTTGTTGCTTGGTGGATTGCTATTCATAAATATTCCATATAAATCAGCTCGGTTTCTAAAATAAGTATTGTAAGGACCATTTATTCCGTGCGAATCATCAATTACAATGTTCTGCCCTGTATTACCTTCAAATAAATTTAAAAATGTATAATTACCGTGTAACACCATATCTCCTGCCGAGTTCGCGGGAAGTGCTCCGCTTACCCAATATGGGTTAACAGATGAATTGTATGCATATACGTTGCCATTTGCACCCGACTGAATTAACATAGAATGACGCAAGTGGTTAAATACATTGTTCTCGATTAAACATTCGCCAGATGTGGCCTGCGCAACAACACCGTAAGCTTGTCCACCTCCACCGTATGCAAATGCATCGTGAAAATAGCATCCGCTAATTTCAATATTACTTGAATTTGAAATGGCAATATGTGCAAAATTGCAGGTATCACTCTCTACTCCTTTTACCCAACAATTGACGGCATAATTTATATCGATGTTTGTAGTTTGACCTAAACTTTGATCGAGTCGCTTTATTTTCAAACACTCAATTCCCACTTCCTTTACAGGCAACATTTTTCTCACTCTACAACTATCATTCAATACAAAACTCTTACGCAAGGGACTGTTTAAATTTATTCTGTTTCCAACAATTGTACTTATTTGTACTATTTGTCCTACTGAGCCGTATGCCCAATTTGAAAAAAGCAATGCGCTATCGTTTTGGAAAATTTTAATATAATCGTTTGCCTGAAATAATTGTGGATTGTCCAGTACAATAAAACTGCTATCCTTATCAGCATTGGCAATAAAACGAGCAATAGTGTTGCTGACAGAACCGTTAACGCGTATTAAATCACTTGCACCACTTAAATCAAAACTCAGTGTTGTGCTATCGGAAGAATTTCCTTTTAAAACAATGCTATCATTTAATACAATAGAGGATTGAAATAAATAATTACCTGAAGGAAAATAAATTATACTGCTGTTTCCATTCAAAGAAGCAATGGCATTTTGTATGGCAACATCGTTTACTGTTAGGCCATCACCTACTCCGGCAAAATTTGTAATGTCAATTATATTTGCCGAAACAGTAATTGCTCCGCGATGACCCGCCAAGCTCCAATCGGTTCGCCTTGCAGATGGAATTACTTGAGCAAATAAAGATTGAACGGTTAATACTAAAAAAAGGAATAGTGTTTTAAAATGCATTTTACAAACCTATGCATTTTTTTCAACAGATTTTTTTGGTCTTAATTGCTTGTAAGTTGAAAAAAATTAGAGTGAATATTTTTAAAAAAAATAATAATTATTATACATTGAAATAATATAGATTTAATTTCCAGCTATTATCATTGCTGCCGTCAAAACAAATAATCAATTATAATAAAAACCACTTAAAAACAATTTTATGAAAAAAAAATTTTTTACAATTTTATCCTTAACATTATTTTCCTTTGGGGTTATGGCACAAGCGCCTACACAACAATGGGCAAAGGAATACGACAATCCGAACGGTGGTAGCAATCAAGACACTCCTGAGGAAGGAGGTATAGTTGTTGATGGAAGCGGCAACAGCTATGTTACAGGCAGGTCTTATAACCAAAGTGCCTCTTATAATATAGTTACTGTAAAGTATGACCCTTCAGGTGTTCAATTATGGTCGGTTGAATATGATAATGGCTATAATAATACTGACGAAGGTAAAGGAATATGCTTAGATGCACAAGGAAATGTGTTTGTGGCAGGCTTTGTTTATAATAGTAATAGCTACTATGACTATATTACTATTAAATACGATAACAACGGAAATCTTTTATGGTCGCAAACTGCAAATGGATCGGGAAACAGTTACGATAATCCGAGTGCAATTACGGTTGACCAAAACACAGGCAACGTATTCGTTACGGGAGCAATGTACACAAGAAACTCCTATACTGATGATTATGGCACTGTAGCGTACGATAATAATGGAAACTTTTTGTGGAAGAATGAATTCAATAATCCTAATTATTATAACTCATATGATTATGCTGTAGATTTGGTTGTTGATGGAGCAGGAAACGTTTTTGTTACAGGGAATACAAATAACCAATATTTAAATGGCTATCGTTATCAGGATTATGGTACAATAAAAATTGATCCGAATGGAACCACACAATGGTTTAATAGCTTCGACTTTTTGAATGATTATTATGGTTACTTTTATGGAAATTATGATAATGCAAAAGCCATTGCGATTGATGCAAGTGGAAATGTTGCAATTACAGGTGATTGCAGAAATAACTATCTTGGAAGCGGGAATGATATTAACACAGTATGTTATGACAACAACGGTAATAGAATGTGGCTAAATTCATACAATGGCCCAAGTTATTCTAATGACTATGGTTATGATATTACAACTGATGGATCAGGTAATTTTTACATTGGAGGAAGCCAATACAATAATAATGGCGGAGACAATATGGTTGCAATTAAACTTGACCAAAGCGGAAATCAGCAATGGATAAGCGAATACAACGGTGCTTCCAACAACACCGATCAGGCTTATAACATTGCGTTAGATTCAAATAGCAATGTTTATCTTTCAGGAAATACTTATAACAATAACCAACAAATGAATTTTGGAGTTGTAAGTTTCGACAATAACGGTACCCAATTATGGGCTATTGAATACAATGGAAGTGGGAGTGGTTATGATTATTTAAACAAAAAAGCCTTGGCTGTTGATTCTACAGGAAGTATCTATATTACGGGTCGCGTTTATGGCGCTTCAGGAGGCAATAATTATGCTACCGTAAAATACTGTAACTCACCGGTTGCTGCAGGAGTAATTACAGGAACACCTGTTGTATGTCAAGGACAAACTGCTGTTACTTATTCAGTAACTGCTATACAACATGCTACTGGGTATAACTGGGTATTGCCTTTAGGTGCTACCATTACGGCAGGAGCAAATACAAATTCAATTACTGTTGATTTTGGAAACAATGCTGTTACAGGAGACATAACTGTGCAAGGTACCAATTCATGTTCAAACGGTGCCTTTTCAACGGATTATTCTGTCATTGTAAATCCTTTACCAATTGCTGCAGGAACAATAAGTGGTCCTGCAAATGTTTGTGTAGGACAAACTTTCGTTAATTATTCTGTTAGTGTAATAACCTTTGCTACTGCTTATACTTGGACATTGCCTGCTGGTGCAACTATTGTTGCAGGTAACAATACCAACAGTATATCTGTGAATTTTGCTCTTAATGCTGCTAGTGGAAACATTACAGTGAAAGGAACTAACTCTTGTGGCGATGGAACTATTTCAGCTAATTTCCCAATCATTGTTAACCCTTTACCTGCTGCTGCGGGAGCTATAGTAGGTTTGGCAAATGTTTGTCAAGGGCAGATGGGTATTACTTATTCAATAGTTTCTATTGCAAATGCAACTGGTTATAATTGGACGTTGCCTGCGGGCGCTACAATTATTTCAGGTGCGAATACGAATAGCATTTCCGTTGACTACTCAGCGAATGCTGCAAGTGGAAACGTTATGGTAACGGGAACAAATACTTGTGGAAATGGTGCCGTTAAAACATTGGCTGTAACTGTTAATCCATTGGTTGCTGCTGCCGGAACTGTAAACGGTTTAGCTACTGTTTGTGCAGGTCAAATGAATGTAAATTATTTTGTGAACACCATTGCGAATGCTGCCGGATATAACTGGGTGCTTCCTGCGGGCGCTACTATTATTTCAGGAGCTAACACAAACAGTATTGTGGTAAATTTTGCTAACAATGCTGTAAGTGGTAATGTTAGTGTTAATGGTTCAAATACTTGTGGTAATGGTGCTGCTTCTATGTTGGCTGTAACAGTTAATCCTTTACCGGATGTTGCTGGTATCATCACCGGTTCCGATACTGTATGTGCTGGTCAAATGGGGGTTACTTATTCAGTAGCTTCTATTGCAAATGCTACTGGTTATAACTGGACATTGCCTTCAGGTGCTACAATTGCTACGGGAGCAAACACAAACAGTATTACTGTTGATTTTGGAGCAGGTGCTATGAGTGGAATGATTTGGGTAGAAGGAACAAATTCTTGTGGAATTGGTACTTCAAGCAGTTTTGCTATCGTTGTTAACTCACCGGCTGCTGCTACTTCTATTATGGGACCTTTAGCTGTTTGTGAAGGACAAATAGGTGTAATGTATTCTGTTTCTCCTATTGCAAATGCAGTGGGTTACAACTGGACATTACCAGTAGGTGCAACAATAGCTGCAGGAGCTAACACCAATGTTATTTGGGTTGACTTTGCTGCAAATGCAGTTAGTGGAACAATTTCAGTAGCGGGCACCAATGCTTGCGGAACCGGACTTGTTACATCTATCGCAGTAACTGTAAATCCAATGCCAATTGTTACATTTAGTTTAGCGGTTATGGATACAGTATGCTTGGATGAGTGGCACCAAAATGGTGTTCTTTTAACAGGAGGAACTCCTGCACGAGGAAATTACTCCGGCTTAGGTACAGTTAACGGATTCTTCTACCCTGCATTAGCAGGAGTTGGAACACACGTTATTACTTATACTTATACGAATGCTATCGGTTGTTCTAATACTGCAACGGATACTATATTTGTAAGTACTTGTACCAATGTAACTGAATTAGGCAACAACAACAACATATCTGTATATCCTAATCCAACTAAAGGTTCATTTACTATCAATGGCACTTTTGCTTCTGACGATAAAGCAAATATTTTGCTTTGTAATATGTTTGGAGAGTTAGTTCTAGTAATAGAAAATGGAAACATTGCAACAACATACAATAAGCAAGTAAACATTGATGAGCTTGCTAATGGAATTTATTTCCTTACTATACAAACAAACGGAAATAACGTAACAACAAAAATAGTTAAAAACTAATTTGAAAAATTGAAAATTAAAACGTCCCGCAAAATTTGCGGGACGTTTTTTAATCATACATAAAAAGTTAGATATACCTTTTGGACTTAATAAAAACATTAACTTAATACTTAAAAAATGAAGCCATTAATAAAATTTACGTTTGTTTTAACTACAGTACTGTTGTTTATGGCATTTAATATTCCAAAAGGGTGGAACAAATCGGGCAGCGATCCAGATAAATATGAAATGAATATTGAAAAAGGTGCAGGGCAAGATGGTAAAATTGCGGCAACTATAAAGTCATTATCAGATTTAAAACCTAACAGTTCGGCTGCTATGACACAAACCTTTGCAGCTGAAAAGTATCTTGGCAAAAGAATACGCATGACAGCCTTTATGAAAACAAAAGATGTTTTAGGTTGGACGGGGTTTATGTTGCGTGTTGATCAGAATGGTCCTCCTGGACAAAATCAAATACCTGCTATTGATAATATGAGAGACAGACAAATAAAAGGAAGTACCGATTGGAAAAAACATGAAATAGTATTAGATGTTGTTGCTAATGCATCAAACATTATTTTTGGAGCTTCACTTAATGGAGAAGGTCAAATTTGGTTTGATAATTTTTCATTCGAAATTGTGGACAACACTGTTCCATTAACAGGTAGCGGAGCAAAAAACATTACAAAAGCACAACCTGAAAATTTGAATTTCGAAGAATAATCTGAAAATAGTTTATTTAAAATCGGACGATAAATAATTTATCGTCCGATTTTGTTTTTCTTCAAATAGTACTTTAACAACACTACATTTTTACCTCACCAACATCCAATACCGAATTAACACGGTATTTTTTGTGTGCTTTTATAGACACTGCTACGTCCCATTTCCCTTTCTTCAACATTATTTTTCTATGTGCAGTATCGGCAATTCCTTCGTCAATCAACAAATCAATTACAATGGCAAGTGGGTCTTTAAACCCATATTGACAACACTCTCCAACACTTTTGTATTTATGTTTAATACCCTTGAATCGCTTGGCAAAATCTCCGTGCCCCAGCGCTCCTGCCTCACCCATTTTTTGCGCGTGTAATTGTGCGATGTTAGCCAGCCATTTGCTTGCATTTAATACTGGCAATTCACTTTGCATTTCTAATTCACTTTTTAAAGAAATAAGATAACTGTTATTTTTAATGTTGGCAGAATCAACATAGTGCTTTAAAAATGTTTCGGAAAATAGTTTTCCATTGATGCGTACCAGGTTCCAATAAAAGATTACTTGTTTCTCTTGCGGGCTTAAATAACTTACACCCTTAGATGTATTGGCTTTACCGAGTGCTTGTTTGTCCCATTTATCAATCGGCGATTGCGCTTGAAGTAAACGAGGATTGCCGATTAAAAAAAATAAAAAAAGAGAAATAAACACTTTCAAAATGCTATACTATAACAATAAATGTTTCCAATAATAAGTATGTTTCTGACTCATTTAAAACAGTTATCTGTTAATGCAAAGAGCCCTCTTAGCATAACGCTTCACCAAAGACCATTGCCGTTTTTCCCAAGTCTTCATAAGTATGCGCTTCGCTAACAAAACCAACTTCATATCCTGATGGGCCTAGATAAACTCCTCGCTCCAACAATCCCTTGTGCAATTTTTTAAAATATTCCATACTTGCCACATCAATTGCTTCAGCGGAACGAATAAACTCAACGTTTGTAAAGGATATCCAAAAAATGCTACCAATGGAAAAAATTTGGATATTAGATATTGGATATTGATCTGATGAAAGAATTTTTTTAATTAGAAATTGTGTTTTATCTTCCAAGGCTTTATAAAAATTGGGCTTTAAGCATTCTGTCAACTGCGCTATTCCTGCTGCCATTGCAACCGGGTTTCCACTAAGAGTTCCTGCTTGGTAAACTGCACCTTCGGGAGAAACACAAGACATTATACTTGCACTTGCACCATAAGCACCTACCGGCAAACCTCCGCCAATAATTTTTCCGTAAGTAATTATATCTGGTGCAATATTATAATGCCCTGCAGCACCTGTAAAACCAATTCTAAAACCACTTATCACCTCGTCAAAAATTAACAGCGACTTATTTGCAGTACATATTTCTCGCAAAAATGTAAGGTATTCTTTACGTTGTAAAAGCAGGCCGTTATTAGCAGGAATGGGCTCAATGATAACACAAGCAATTTGATCTTTAAAATCAGCAAATGCTTTTTTGACTGCTATTTCGTTATCCAAGGAAACAACAATTGTTTCGTTCACAAAACTTTCAGGAATCCCTGCTGATGAACTGTTGCCAAAAGTTACCAATCCTGAACCCGCTTTTACCAATAAAGAATCGGTATGGCCATGATAGCAACCTTCAAATTTTAATATTTTATTTCGTTTGGTGTACCCTCTTGCTAAACGGATTGCACTCATAACAGCTTCGGTTCCTGAACTTACAAAACGTATTTTTTCAATGAATTTATTATTGCTCAAAATCAATTCTGCTAAGTCATTTTCCAATGCAGTAGGGGCACCAAAAGAACTTCCTTTTTTTACAGTTTCTGTAATGGCCTCTATTACCTTTTTATTTGCATGGCCTAATATAAGTGGTCCCCAGGAACAGCAATAGTCAATAAACTCATTGTTGTCTGCATCCCAAATATGCGACCCTTTTCCTCTATCAATAAACAAGGGTGTGCCACCAACCGAACGAAATGCTCTTACGGGACTGTTTACACCACCTGGAAAATATGTTTTTGCCTTTTCAAAAAGTGCTTCAGATTGTTCTCTTTTCATAAAATTTGTGCAAATATAGGATGTAATGCCGGTAAAAAGAAAAACTTGTCATTTTACGACAAGGTTTTATTTTATAATTCACTGTTGTTATTAATTTTGCTTCAACGGTTATGCTATGGGGGTAGCGATTTAAGTAATGATCCATTTCATTTAAAATAGAATTTATTATCATTATACCCAATAACTAGACTATTAAGTTATCGTTACCAGAACTCTTATTAGAACAGTCATTCTCGCAAGAATAAATCACTATAAGGAATGGTGGCCAGCCAAAAAAAGGCTTGTTTTAAAAATTTCATAATAAATCCACTTATATTGGTAGTTAAAGCAATCAATAAATTATTGGAATTATTATGAAAAAAAAGGTGATTTATTTTGTATATCTAAAATAAGATTTTAATATTGTATGTTGAAAATAAAAATGGAATACGAGTTTGTTGTAGTAATTAATAGAAATTTATGAGAAAAAGAAAATTATCATTGTTAGTTAGTTCGATAATTTTTTCATTGAGCAGTTATGCAGCAGGAGTTATTACACTAGAAGGAAACTATCAAGGTAAAAATTTGTTTGTTCAAAACCCTTTTACTGGAAGCGGTGTTGGTTTTTGTGCCTTTGAAGTATCAATAAATGGACAAGTTTCAACGGATGAATTACAATCCAGTGCATTTGAAATTGACTTTACCCCTTACCAACTAACAATTGGCGACAAAGTTATAGTTACCATTACCCACAAAGATGATTGCAAACCGAAGGTGTTGAACCCCGAGGTGCTTAAATCAAAAAGCACATTTGAAGTAGTTCCAAATTCAATGAAAGTTGGAATGGATGGAACCTTAAGTTGGACAACTAAAGCGGAAAGCGGAAAATTGAATTTCGTAGTAGAGCAGTACCGCTGGAACAAATGGGTTAAAGTAGGTGAGGTTGAAGGGAAAGGAAAACCTGCTGCTGCTTCCTATACTGTAAAAGTTATTCCTCATTCGGGTGAAAACAAGTTTAGAGTTAAACAAGTAGATTTTAGTCCTCAACCACGTTACTCCGATCCTGTTAAATTCAGAGCAGTGATCCCCGAGGTAACATTTGGACCATTAAAGGCTGATAAAGAAATTCTATTCTCGGACGAAACGATGTTTGAGATCTTTGATATGTTCGGAGATATTGTTAAAAAGGGATTTGGTAAAGCTGTAGAAATTGGTGCATTAAAAAAAGGTGCTTATTATATTAATTACGACAATAAAACAGGAGAAACATTTATTAAGAAGTAATCAAATAAGAATACACCACAAATTAAAATAGCCCTTGTTAATTCAGGGGCTATTTTTTTACCCTTTAAAGAGTTAAAACAAAACATATTTAATGAAAAAGATAGAACATATAGGAATAGCTGTAAGAAGCTTAGAGAATGCAAATAAATTGTTCGCCTCCCTATTTGGTGTGGAGCATTATAAAATTGAAAACGTAGAAAGTGAGCATGTTGCAACTTCCTTTTTTAAAATAGGAGATGATAAAATAGAATTATTAGAAGCCACTTCTCCCGAAAGTGCCATATCTAAATTTATTAAAAAAAAGGGGGAAGGTGTGCACCATATTGCATTCGAGGTTGAAAACATTTATGCCGAGATTGAAAGATTAAAAAATGAAGGATTTCAAATGATACACGATGCCCCAAAAAAAGGCGCTGATAATAAACTGATTTGTTTTTTGCATCCGAAATTAACGAATGGTGTATTAATAGAATTGTGTCAGGAAATAAAGTAGAATATATTTTATTATTGATTAACAGCAATCAACTTCATTTCAATATCATCAATATATATTGTTTGGGATGAGATGTTCAAAAGATAAACATTGATTATGTCTCCCGAACGTCTTTCTTTAGTTAGAGTAACACTTCAGTATGCATCTGTCCACTTGTTACTCACACTTAAATAATCCAACACATTTACATTTGCTTGTAAATAATTGCTTGTTCCATTTTTGCAATTAATAGACACAAATGCATCCGTCTTTTTAATATCTCCAACTACCATAACTTTTAAACGACAGGAAAGAATAATCGTTTGTTGAAAGGAGAAAGAATCGGGGATTGTGTATTCAAACATCAGGCGTCAATAAAAAATAGTCGTTCAACAAAAGCTGTTTTGAACTTGGCCGATTCAATGATGTAATGATTTGCGTAGATCTGTAAAAATTAATTCCGGCATCAAATTCAGGACTTATACCCAGTGTTATATTGAACTTTTCGCTCACGTTTTGTTTCGCTTTTAATTCTGTAATTGCTGCTTTTATATCCGCATCCGCTTTCCATTCAAATACGTAGTTAAAATTTACAGTAAAAGAAAAATGCACAACAACAAAAATCGCACTTATAAATAGCAAGTGCTTGAATATTCGAACTTCATTGTATAATATCACAAGCGTGCTGCTCAAAAAAACAGCAAACAAAACTGTTATAAATAAAGCGGTTCGATAAATTAGATACAGCGTTTGAAAGATCTAATGTTGTGCTATTGAAAAAACAACTATTCCGATTAATAAAAACAGCAAAGCATTCAAAAAAAATTGTGGAATATCTTTTTTGCGTATACCTTTCAGTACATATAAAACTACTATAAAGCTGACAGTTGCGATTATACTAACAAAAACATATTTAAGTGCCGAGGGATAATAGATGGAATAAAATTATTTTTTCTTACATAATCAAGATACGTAACCGTCTCATCATAGGTAATCGAAAGTAAGTATGCCCGTGATAATGTATAGCAAAAAACAAGAAAGCCAGCTATCCAAAGTACCCTATTATTAGGCTTGTTGGAAATTACTCACATTCTTAATCCAAATGCATTTCAGGGATATCACCTTCTATAATAAGTCTGCCAAGTGTGGCATTTTTTATTTGTTCAACACTAATACCAGGAGCTCTTTCCAATAATTTAAATCCCTGTTGAGTAACATCCAATACTGCTAATTCTGTTACTATTTTTTTCACACAACCCACACCGGTTAAAGGCAAAGAACACTTCGGCAACAATTTTGATTCTCCTGCTTTATTCACGTGTTGCATTGCTACAATTATATTTTTTGCAGAAGCTACTAAGTCCATTGCCCCTCCCATCCCTTTCACCATTTTTCCGGGAATTTTCCAGTTGGCAATATCGCCATTGTCTGACACTTCCATTGCACCCAAAATAGTTAAATCTACTTTGCAAGAACGTATCATTCCAAAACTCATTGCGCTGTCAAAAAATGAAGAGCCGGGTAATGTAGTAATGGTTTGTTTTCCTGCATTAATTAAATCAGCATCTTCTTCTCCATCAAATGGAAAAGGCCCCATTCCTAACAATCCATTTTCTGATTGCAACACTACATCAAATCCTTGAGGTATATAATTCGCAACCAAGGTTGGTATACCTATTCCTAGATTTACATAATAACCCCTCTTTACTTCCTTTGCAATGCGTTTTGCAATTCCTGTTTTGTCAAGCATATATTAATTTAAAAATTTGGAAATCAACTCTTCCTTACTGTCCTTTGTTCAATTCGTTTCTCGTAATTTACTCCCTTAAAAATTCGATGCACATAAATTCCAGGTGTATGAATTTGATCAGGGTCTAAATCTCCTGCTGGAACTAATTCTTCCACCTCTGCAATGGTTATTTTACCAGCCATTGCCATCATAGGATTAAAATTACGAGCCGTTTCTCTGTAAATCAAATTGCCGTGCGGGTCACCTTTCCAGGCTTTTACAATAGCAAAATCAGCATCAAAAGCATATTCCATTAAATAATCTTTTCCATTAAAATTTCGTACTTCTTTTCCAATGGCAACTTCAGTACCAACACCTGCTGGGGTATATATGGCAGGCATACCATAACCTGAAGCCATACAGCGTGTGGCCAATGTTCCTTGCGGAATAAGTTCCACTTCTAACTCTCCACTTAATAGTTGACGTTCAAATTCAGCATTTTCACCTACATAAGATGAAATCATTTTTTTTACCTGACGTGTTTGAAGCATTAATCCAATTCCGAAATCATCTACTCCTGCATTGTTTGAAATACAAGTTAATCCTTTCACTCCCTTCTTTACTAAGGCTGTAATACAATTTTCAGGAATGCCGCACAAACCAAAGCCCCCTAACATCAAGGTTGCGTTATCTTGAATATCTTTTATTGCTTCGTCTGCATTGTCTACTACTTTATTCATTGTTTGTGTGTATGAAATTTATTTTATTCATTGTCTCCAAACTCGATATGCTCTTCTTCTTCATCAAACTTATCATACTTTGCGCAATCCAATTCTATTTTTATATCATCAAAATTCTCAGGCTTTTCAAAATCTCCTTTCGATATTTTTAGTTTTTTATCGGCATATACTTTTTTCATATACATTGCCCAAATAGGTAATGCCATTTCAGCACCTTGCCCTTGTGAGGTGTTTCGAAAGTGTACACTTCTATCCTCACAACCAACCCATACGCCTGATACCAAATCGGGAGTAATCCCCATAAACCATCCATCGGAATTATTTTGTGTAGTTCCTGTTTTACCAGCAATAGGGTTTGTTAAGCCAAAACGGTAACCTAGACGCGTAGCTGTTCCATATCCTTGAACAACACCTTTCATTAAACTAATAGTCATATAGGCTGTTTCTTCGCTCAATGCTTCTACCCTTTTAGGTGTGAATTCTGCTATCACATTCCCATTTCTATCTTCTATATGTGTAATAAAAACAGGCTCTGTCCACACGCCTTGATTTGCAAAAGTTGAATTGGCACCAACCATTTCGTAAACCGAAATATCGGGCGTTCCTAAGCAAATAGATGGCACGGCATCCATTTGGCTGGTTATTCCCATTTTGCGTGCAAGGTCAACTACTGCTTGTGCCCCGAATTGTTTTAATACGTATGCTGTAATGGTATTAACAGACATCGCCAAACCCTTTTTTAAGGTCATCATTCCTCCGTATTTACCATCGGAGTTGTGCGGAACCCAAGTGCCACCTTCTGGCAAATCAAAAGAAACTGGAATGTTAGGAACCTGATAACAAGGGCTCCACCCTTCCTGCATGGCAAGGGTATACACAAATGGCTTAAAAGTAGAGCCTACTTGACGCTTTCCTTGGCGTACGTGATCGTACTTAAAATGTTTATAGTTAATTCCTCCCACCCAAGCCTTTATATATCCTGTGTGTGGGTCCATCGACATAAAACCTGTTTGTATAAAATGTTTGTAATACCGCATTGAGTCCATTGGGGTCATTATTGTATCTAAATCTCCTTTCCATTTAAAAATGGTCATTTCTGTTGGAGTATTAAAATTGGCTATTATTTCCTCGTTACTCTTACCTGCTTTTTTCAATATTCTATAGCGTTCTGAACGCTTCATAGAGCTATTCATTAAATTGTCTATTTCTTTTTGTGTCATTCGATAAAAAGGAGCATTCTTTACATTTTTCCAATGTTTAAAAAACTTAGGTTGTAGGTCGCCACCTACCCATTCTGTTACCGCTTGCTCGGCATAAATTTGCATACGAGAGTCGAGGGTGGTATATATTTTTAGTCCATCTTTGTACAAATCGTATGATGTACCATCCGGTTTTTTATTTGTCCTAAAGTATTTTTTTAAATAATCGCGCAAGTATTCTCTAAAATAAGTTGCCGAACCTTGGCTATGATCGTCCGATTGAAAGTTTAATGTCATCGGTAAATTTTTCAATGAATCAAATGCTTGCTTTGTGATGTATTTGTATTTCATCATTTGTCCCAACACCACATTTCTTCTTTGCAAGGTTGTATCAACTCGTCTAGTATTATGAGGATTAAATAATGCAGGATTTTTTGCCATTCCTACTAACATTGCAGCCTGTTCAATTTTTAGTGAATCGGGGCTGGTATTAAAATATATATGTGCCGCCGATTTAATGCCAACTGCATTGTTAACAAAATCAAACTTGTTAAGGTACATTGCAATAATTTCATCCTTAGTATAATTGCGTTCTAGTCGGATGGCAATAACCCACTCCTTTAATTTTCTGAGTAAAACTTGTGACTTTGAAAGTTTCTCACGCGGGAAAAGCATTTTTGCCAATTGCTGTGTAAGTGTACTTCCTCCACCGGCATTATCGTTTCCTACTAATACGCCTTTAATGGATCGAGCCAAAGCTCTTAAGTCGACCCCCGAGTGCGTATAAAAACGAGCATCTTCGGTAGCTAACAATCCATTTACTAAATATGGTGAAAGACTTTCGAAGCGAATATTTGTACGGTTTTCAATATAATACCTTCCAAGTGTTTTTTGGTCGGAAGAAATAATTTCGGAAGCTAAATTACTTTTCGTATTTTCAAGTTCCTGTAAAGATGGTAACTCGGCAAAAAATACAATGTAGATGAAAACACTGGCAATAGATAACACAGGAAGTGATGCGCCTATCCATAACAAGGCAATGTATTTTTTGAATCCGTTTAATTTTACTTCCTTGTCCTTTGCCATAATTGTTGTAAAATTACGAATTCAATCAAAAATATCTCTTATTTTGTAATAAATAAAACAGCAAAATGCAAAAGAAAATAGTTCTGTTAGGATCGGGAGAATTAGGAAAAGAATTTGTAATTGCCGTAAAACGTTTAGGTCATTACGTTATAGCGGTTGATTCGTATAACAATGCACCTGCTCAGCAAGTGGCTGATGAACGTGAGGTGATTAATATGCTTGACGGTGCTGCCTTGGATGCAGTTATAGGCAAACACAAGCCTGACATTATTGTTCCGGAAATTGAAGCCATACGTACAGAACGCTTTTATGATTATGAAAAAAAAGGCATACAAGTTGTCCCCAGCGCTAAAGCTGCTAATTTTACGATGAACAGAAAAGCAATTCGTGACTTAGCAGCTAGGGAATTAGGGTTAAAAACTGCGAACTATGCATATGCGAATAATTTAGAAGAGCTCATTATTTCTGTTAAAAAAGTAGGTATGCCTTGTGTTATAAAACCGTTAATGAGTTCGTCTGGCAAAGGTCAATCAGTAATAAAAACAGAACCCGATATTGAAAAAGCTTGGAATTATGCACAAGCAGGCAAACGTGGCGACTACACAGAAGTAATAGCAGAAGCATTTGTTAAATTTAATTCAGAAATCACCTTGCTAACTGTTACGCAAAAAAACGGAATCACCTTATTTTGTCCTCCTATTGGACACCGCCAAGAAAGAGGCGATTACCAAGAGAGTTGGCAGCCCGCAGAGATAAGTACTACGCACTTAAAAGAAGCGCAGCAAATGGCCGACAAAGTTACTCGAGCACTTACCGGTGAAGGACTTTGGGGCGTAGAATTTTTTTTAGCAGACGATGGAGTATATTTTTCAGAGCTTTCACCAAGGCCACACGATACAGGTATGGTGACTTTAGCAGGCACACAAAATTTTTCAGAGTTTGAATTACACGCACGTGCCGTATTAGGTTTGCCTATTCCTGAAATAACATTGGAACGTGCTGGAGCAAGTGCCGTAATTTTAGCAGACAGAGATGGAGTAAATCCCAGTTACAACGGAGTAGAAAATGCGATGGCAAATTTACAAAGTGATATACGTATTTTTGGTAAACCTACTATGCGTCCATATCGCAGAATGGCAGTAGCATTAGCATACGATATAGTTGGAAGCAATATAGGCAAAGTAAAAGAAAAGGCCATTGGAATAGCAAAGCTTGTTAAAGTAAGTTAGTGATATATAAAACTAAAAATATTAACGTTATTCATACATCCTAAACCCAAAGCCAAATGAAATTTCCTTCCCTTCAATCGCTTGTCAAAAATGCACTCTCAACACTGTTACGTTTCCCTTTGCCAATTGCAGCATCCTTTATAGGAACAGCCGTGGCTATTTATTTAACACGCTTAGATTACCAACAAAAAGAATTAACAGAACAGCTTGGGAAAATTGTTATGGTGTGTTCTTTGGCCTTACCACTATTATTTTCTATACATATTTTTATTGAGAACAATGTTGGCCTAAGTCAACAAAAGAAAATTGGAATGTTCTCTGTGGCTATTATTTTGTTGGCCTTGTATTATGTTAGTTTATCAGGCAAATTAGAAGCAACTGAATTTATTCGCTTTTTTGTATTAAACATTGGCTTGCATTTATTGGTTGCGTATGCAGCCTTTATTGGCAAACAGCAAATTAGTGCCTACTGGCAATTTAACAAAACTTTGTTCCTTCGATTCCTAACTTCTGTATTTTATTCAGGAGTTCTATACCTTGGATTAACACTTGCTATGTTAGCTGTAGATAATTTGCTAGGAGTTAAAATAAACGAAAAATGGTATTTGCGTTTATGGATATTTATGGCTGGTATTTTTAATACTTGGTTTCTTTTAGCGGCTGTTCCAAAAGACATTTCAGCCTTGGAAGAAAATAATGAGTATCCAAAAGGACTAAAAATATTTACACAGTTTGTATTGTTGCCCTTGGTTACTTTATACTTAGCAATATTATATGCTTACAGTGGAAAAATATTGGTGTTGTGGAGTCTCCCAAAAGGCTGGGTCTCTTATTTGGTATTGGGCTTTTCTATTTTAGGAATATTATCCATTTTACTTATTTACCCCATTCGTGAAAAGCAAGAAAATAGTTGGATAAAAGTTTTTTCCCGTTGGTTTTACCGTGCTTTATTTCCTCTAATTATCCTATTGGGAGTAGCCATAGGAAAACGTGTAATGGAATATGGAATTACCGAAAATCGTTATTTTATATTGATACTTGCAATGTGGTTAACATCGGTGGCAATTTATTTTTTAGTGAGCAAAAATAAAAACATCAAATTAATTCCAATAACATTGAGTGTATTAGCATTTATAAGTTGTTTTGGTCCGCTGAGTGCTTTTTCTGTTTCACTAAGAAGTCAAGTAAAACAACTGGAGAATTTGCTTACCGATACTCGTATTTTAGTGAATGGTAAAATACAGAAAGGAACAGGAAAAATTGACAAAGAAAAATCCGTACAAATAAATTCTATAATTAAATATTTAAATAAAACAGACGGTTATAATACACTTCAACCTTGGTTTGACAAAAGTATGGAAGAGCTATTTAAACCTAAGGAAATAGATGGATATGTAAATAAACCAACAGTAATACTAAGTGCAATGGGTGTTAAGGAAATAGATGAATGGGGTAATGAAGATCGAAATAATTTTTATGCGTCCGCGAACTATCAGAATGTGGTAGAAATTTCAGGGTACGATTATATAGTTTCGTATAATGTTAACTATAACAACACTGTAAGTGCTCTTAATGGATATAAACTTGGAACCGATAGTATTACCGTAAATTATAGACAAAAGAATAATGTATTTACAATAGTTTCAAACAGCAATACGCTTATTGCATTTAGTCTGAAAGAATTTCTTTCGGGGGTAAAAAATTATTCCGACTCAATGAATCTCAGCAATTATAATGCTCAATTGCCAATGGAAAAAATGAGTTTTTTAGCTCAAAACGATTCGGTAATGGTGAAAATTGCTTTTAAAAATTTCTCCTGTGATATTGATAGTACCAATGCTTATGCAATCAGTTACGGAGATGCTGATTTACTTTACAAGAAAAAGCGTTAACCCATATGCTTTCAAATACCCAATTAATAAAGCAAGAATGCAAACGTTTGGGATTTGATTATTGCGGTATTTCCAAAGCCGGTTTTTTGGAAGAAGAAGCCCCTCGACTTGAAGCCTGGTTAAATAATAGAATGCAGGGAGAAATGGGATATATGGAGCGCAATTTTGATAAAAGGCTCGATCCTAGATTGTTAGTAGACAATGCAAAATCCGTTATTTCCTTACTCCTTAATTATTATCCTAAAAACAAACAAACGATACTAGATTATAAAATATCTAAATACGCATACGGTGAGGATTATCACGAGGTAATAAAAGAAAAGTTGAATGAGCTACTTCTCTTCATCAAACAAAAATTGGGCGATGTAAATGGTCGCGCATTTGTTGATTCGGCCCCCGTGCTTGACAAAGCCTGGGCTAAAAAATCAGGATTGGGTTGGATTGGTAAAAATTCAAATCTTATAAACAAACAAAGCGGTTCTTTTTACTTTATTGCCGAACTCATAGTTGATATTGACTTGGAATACGATAATGCTATAAAAGATTATTGCGGAACTTGTACAAAATGTATTGATGCGTGTCCTACGGATGCAATTGTGGAGCCTTATATTGTGGATGGGAGTAAATGCATTTCTTATTTTACGATTGAGCTAAAAGAAAACATTCCGGGGGATATGAAAGGGAAAATGGACAATTGGATATTTGGCTGTGATATCTGTCAGGATGTTTGCCCTTGGAATAGTTTTTCAATTCCACACCATGAAAAAAAGCTTGACCCCGTACCTCACTTATTAGAAATGACAAAAAATGATTGGGAAGAGATAAGCGAAAAAACCTTTAGCCGAGTTTTTAAAAACTCAGCTGTAAAGCGTACTAAATTTAATGGATTAAAAAGAAATATAGAATTTGTTAAACCTTGGCAACCGATTTAAATACGTCCATAATAACATCTTTGTATACGTGTCCAAAAGTGGATAAACACCAAATACGCAACATCATTTTTTCTTCTGTCTTTAACCAAGTTAAGGCCTTGGTAAGCTCCTTTCTAAAAAGCAGTTTGTCGAAACTCACTTTTTGAAGTATATTTTTGCTTAATTCAAACATTATCTGTCTAATTATTAAGGGTTGTTTTCAGTTTACTTTATTAAAGATAATGCTGAATTAAAACAAAGTCAAGTTTGTTTTTACAAAAAAACAATAGCTCCCTGAAAAACAGGCAGTTAACTTTTCAACGGCGAAAAAACCATTTGTTTTGACAAAACACCTATTCGTTCCAACGAAAGCTATTTTGTTGCAGACCAACAAGGTCAATAACACGGTCGATGACAGTTGCTGCCAAAGCTTCTATCGTTTGTGGTTTACTGTAAAAGGAAGGACTAGCGGGACAAATAATGCCGCCTGCTTCGGTAACCGTTTTCATATTATTAATATGTATCAAACTTATAGGAGTGTCTCGGGTTACCAATATTAGTTTTCTTTTTTCTTTTAGCACCACATCTGCAGCACGAGAAGTTAGATCGTTTGAAATACCGGAGGCTATTCTTGCCAAGGTTCCCATTGAACAGGGACAAACAATCATAATGTCGTATTTTGCTGAACCAGAAGCAAAAGGTGCAAAAAAATCGTCCTTCTTATACACTTTAAAAGGTAATTGTTCGAAAGAAGTGTTTTCCAATTCATATTCCCATACTTCTTTCGCATTGTCACTCATTACAACAGCAACAGCAGCAATTTGTTCGTGCAGTTGTTGTAGTTTTTTTAACAGTACCGATGCATAAATTGCACCACTTGCCCCTGTAATAGCAACTACTATTTTGTGTTTCATCATAATTTTAACAAATGTACACAAGCTAGACTTAGGAAAACAAATATTTTGTATCTTTAAATTGCCAAAGTTTAAAGTAAATAATCCTTAAAATTAAATAGTATGAACAAATTAAATGAAAATCCGACTGTTGCTGTGAAAAGAAAAAGTATCCAAGTATTAATTGATTATTGTTTGGAAAAAAAAATAGAATTAACCATAAAACCAAAAGCTTCAGGAAATGCTGAAGAATGGCATTTTGAATTCAATATTACAGATATAAATGCTGCAATATTAATGGGGATGTTTTTACGTGAAAATAAATTAGAACTTATAGGCTATTCAAATACGCCATCTATTATTTCAACTACTGCTACACGGTCTTCCAAAAAACTGGAAGTAAAAGAAAATGGTGTGGGTAAAAAAGTTTTAAAAGCGTCAATCGATTTTCACACTGAAGAAAATTTGTTGATTGGAATGGATAATTAATTGCCAATGAATTATATAAAAAAGGGAACTATAATAGTTCCCTTTTTTATTATTTAATAGCTTATTAAATCATTCGACCCAAGAATGTTCAGGTAGTTTTCGAATCTGAACAATGCGATGTCTCCATTTTCAACAGCTTGCTTTACGGCACAGCCTGGTTCATTCACGTGGGTGCAATTGTCGAATCTACATTTATTTAGTAGGGCCCTCATTTCAGGGAAGTAGTGTGCTATATTTTTTTTGTCCATATCAACCATTCCGAATTCTTTTATGCCAGGTGTATCTATAATATAACCACCTTGTTTCAAAGGATACATCTCGGCAAATGTTGTGGTGTGTTTTCCTTTGTCGTGTGCGCTGGACAATGCTCCTATACGTAAATGCAAATCAGATTCAGCTGCATTTATCAATGTTGATTTTCCCACTCCTGAGTGCCCGGCCAATAAAGTAATTTTTCCTTTCAGTATTTTTCCAAAGGCATCAATGTTTTTTGATTCTACAAGTGAGGTTACAAGGCAATCATATCCTACTTTTTCATATTCTGTAATAAGTTCGTTCAGATATTTCTTTTGCTCTTCATCATACAAATCGTGTTTGTTAAAAACGATTATACCGGGAATACTATATGCCTCTGCAGTGGCTAAAAACCGATCAATAAACCCGGTAGAGGTGCGTGGAAAAGCCAATGTAACAAGCAAAATGACTTGGTCAATGTTAGCCGCAATAATATGAGTTTGTTTCGAGAGGTTAACGGATTTGCGAATAATGTAATTTTTACGAACTTCTATTTCATTAATTATTCCATAATTTCCATTCGCTTCGTATTCAAAAATCACTTTGTCACCCACCGCTATAGGATTTGTACTTTTAATTCCTTTTATCCTAAAGCTTCCCTTTATGCGGCAATCCGTAAGCGCTCCCTGTGCATCGCGAACAATGTACCAGCTACCTGTTGACTTAATGACTGTTCCTCTCAATACAAGTTTATTATAATACACAAAGGTATTAATTGATTGGGATACTTAGATGCAAAAGGGTTGCTAAGTTAAATTAATATAAAGTAAAATGTATGGTAAAATAATTATATTTGTAAAATAACAATTCTAAAAATTTACTGAATGAAAAAAATTTACTCTCTTTTTTTTTTAATAACAGTAGTTTCTGCTTTTGCAGTTGCGCAACAACAACTAATTAATAATGGAAGTTTTGAAAATAATTCTGCTGCCAATATGAACAGAACCAACCTTACTACCAACTGGCCAACCTATGTTGCTAATTCTTGGCAAGTAAGTGCAGGTACAATGGACCTTATCAAAACCGATCCTTGTGGTGTTGCGTCAAATGCTACTTGGTATGTTAAAACTACTCCTCAAGGAATTAACGGACCATGGCCATATATGTCGTTCAGCTTACAATTACTAAACCCAACTATTCAAGGTTCATATTATAAAATAAAGTTTGATAAACGCTATTGTGGCCCAAACACTTCCCCAATAGACATAGGCCTTTCAGCGGACAGTACACAGATGGGGACAATAGTTAACCAATTTACTGCACCACAGGGAAATACTTGGGTTACTGACACATTTATTTTTCAGGCTCCTTTAGTAGGAAGATACATTAGCATTAACGTTGGTGTAGCCGGTACTACCGGACAAATATCCCTCGACAACTTCAAACTTATTCCATTAAAAACAAGTATTGATGAGCTCCATTTTGCTACAATGAGTGTTTTCCCTAATCCCGTTGGCGATAAGCTAAACATAGGGCTAATTAACCCTAAAGACGAAGAGTTTTTTCAGCTTTGTGATATTGCCGGAAGAACTATTCGGGAATATCCTGTTAGCGGACTTACAAAACAAACATTGGATGTTTCTTACCTGACATCCGGAGTTTATTTTCTGAACATAAAAGGAAAGCACCCACAAACTATTAAGATTGTAAAACTGTAATTTCAAAATATTTACATTTATTCAATAAAAAATTAAACAAAAACTAAATGAAAACTACATTTTTAACCTTGATTGCACTCAGTGCACTTGCATTTTCATCTTGTAAAAAACCTTATACCTGCCAATGTACTGTTACTGTTATTGAGACAGGGTTTCCTGATGAGGTGTACACAACGAGTACCACCATTAACAATACAAAGAAAAAAGCAAAAGCTGCTTGTGAAGGCTTAAATTCTTCAACAGAATTTTTTGGCATTAAACAAACAGCCGTTTGCGGAATAAGATAACAAATTTGGTTTAAAGTAAGATAGGCTATTCATATAGTCTATCTTACTTTTTTAGATTATTTACCACCCAGGTATTTTTACCTTTCAACAAATCATTCAAATCACCTTTTCCTTTTGCAGAAATGGCATCATTAATTTGTTGCTGCAAGGCGTCTTCGTAGCAATACCTGTCTTCCGAATAAAATATACCAAACGCTCGCGGTAAATGGTTTTCCTTTTTTACATCGTCAAAAAAGCGGCTAAGCATATTTGCCTTTGTTGCATCTTTTTCATCGTGTATCCATAAATCACTAGCAGAAATATTGCCTTCATTCATATTTACTATTATCGGTTTTAGTCCATCTAATTTTATCCCTTTGCTATTATTCTCACCGAACAAGAGCGGTTTATTTTGCTCAACAAAAAGGGCCTCTTCCTTTTTGCTCGACTTTTCGGTGAACACCTCAAATGCGCCATCATTAAACACATTACAGTTTTGATATATTTCTAACAAGGAAGTCCCTTTGTGTTCATTGGCTCGTTTTAAAATTTCACGTAAGTGAATTGGGTCACGATCCATAGAACGAGCAACAAAAGTTGCGCCAGCTCCCAGGCATAATGCCAATGGATTAAACGGATGATCGATGGAGCCCATCGGGGTCGACTTTGCTACTTTTCCTGTAGGTGAAGTTGGAGAATATTGACCTTTTGTAAGTCCGTATATTTCATTGTTGAACAATAAAATATTTACATCAAAATTCCTGCGCAACAAATGTATTAGGTGGTTGCCGCCAATGGATAGGGAATCTCCGTCACCGGTAACAATCCAAACGCTAAGGTCGGATCGGGTAGCTTTTAGCCCACTTGCTACTGCTGTAGCCCTACCGTGTATGCTATGCATCCCATATGTTTCCATATAATATGGAAAACGAGAGGAGCAACCAATGCCTGAAATAAAAACAATTTCTTCGCGCTTAAGTCCCAATTCTGGCATCACGGTTTGCACTTGTTTTAAAATAGAATAGTCCCCACAACCAGGACACCACCTAACATCCTGGTCGGTAATAAAATCTTTTGCTGTTAATTTAGTTGTTGTATCTATTTCCATTATTGCAATACTTCCACAATTTTATTTTTTATTTCAGCAGCCGTAAAAGGCATTCCTTTTATTTTATTATGGCCAATTGCATCTACCAAAAATTTATCGCGCAACACTTTTATTAATTGCCCGTTGTTCATTTCGGGAATAAGCACTTTTTCGAAATTTTTAATGATACTTCCTATATTTTTCGGTAAAGGATTAAGGTATTTAATATGAATGTGCGAAACTTCTAATCCTTCTCCAATTGATTCCTGCACAGCAGTTTTTATAGAACCGTAAGTCGAACCCCATCCTATTACAAGTAATTTTCCCTTTTCTTTTCCTTGGTCAAATTTTTGTTCCGGAATATAATCGGCTATTTTTTGAATTTTTGCTTCCCTCATTTTCACCATAAATTCATGGTTATCCGGGTCGTAAGAAATATTCCCTGTTTCGTTTTCTTTTTCAAGCCCCCCCACTCTATGTTCTAAGCCTTTTGTCCCGGGAATAGCCCATTCTCTTACTAATTTTTCATTGCGTTTGTAAGGCAAAAACTTTTCTCCTACTGCTAATTTGTTTTCGGCAAAGCGTGCCTCTATTTTTTTTAATTCATTTTCTAATGGGAATTTCCAAGGCTCAGCACCGTTAGCAATATAACCATCACTTAAAAAGAAAACAGGAGTCATATGCTCAACAGCAATTCTACAAGCTTCGTAAACTGTATAAAAACAATCGGAAGGTGTACTTGCTGCTATAACAACAACCGGGGATTCTCCATTTCGTCCATACAGCGCTTGTAGCAAATCGGCTTGTTCTGTTTTAGTTGGCAAGCCTGTACTCGGACCGCCACGTTGCACATTAACAATTACCAAGGGTAACTCAAGCATTAATGCCAATCCAATAGCTTCTCCCTTTAATGCGATACCTGGTCCGGATGATGCAGTAACCCCTAAACTTCCACCAAAAGAAGCGCCAATTGCAGAAGTTATTGCCGCAATTTCATCTTCGGCCTGAAACGTCTTTACACCAAAGTTTTTATGTTTGGAAAGTTCGTGAAGTATATCAGAGGCAGGAGTAATGGGATAGCTTGCATAAAACAACGTTAAGTCCGCTTTTGAACTCGCTGCAATCAAACCAAGCGCAGTTGCCTGGTTCCCTATAATATTCCGGTATGTGCCAGGTGAAACTTCGGCAGCTTTTACCTCATAACGATTCATTGACGTTTCGGTGGTATCGCCATAATTATAGCCTGCATTTAGCACTTTAATATTAGCGTCTATCAGTGTCGAACTCTTTTTAAATTGTTCCTTTATAAATTCAATAGTAGCATCCAATTTACGATTATACATCCAATAAATATATCCCAACACAAACATGTTTTTAGGTCGGTCGCTATCTTTTGTTCCTAATCCTGAGCCTTCTAAACAAGTGCGTGTTAATTTTGTTACATCAATTTCATAAAGCCTGTATTTGCTTAATGAATCATCTTTCAAAGGATTAACACCATTGGGATATTTTGCAAGCTTTAACTTTTTGGCATCAAATCCATCGGAATTAGCAATGATAACCCCACCTTCTTTTAACTGTTGTAAATTCGCTTTTAATGCTGCAGCATTCATTACTACCAATACATCAGCAGCATCCCCCGGAGTATGTATTTCAACACTTCCGAAATGCAATTGAAAGCCAGAAACACCTGCTAATGTCCCTTGTGGTGCACGTATTTCTGCCGGGAAATTAGGAAAAGTACTGACATTATTACCCAACAAAGCTGCAGTATTTGTAAATTGTGTTCCAGCAAGTTGGATTCCATCGCCCGAATCTCCTGCAAAAAAGATAACAACTTGTTTTACTATTTCGGTACGGTAGGTCATATTATAGGTGCAAAGGTACGTATTTACCCCTATCTATTTATGAGAATGTTTAAGTGCAAACAAAAACTATTAACGATTAATCGTTTATAACTAAACTTATTTTCGGATGATCTTATTGCACAAGCGTTTAATTTAGCGTTGTTTGAATTTTATGATAAAGCCGAGCGGTATATTTTTTCTTGTTTTTATTTTAGCATCCAAGATTTGTTTTGGTCAGGAAATAAAGTGTTCCCCTGAGGGGAATAAATTAGACTATGGAAAAATAAACGTACGCTGCACAAAAGATCATGTTTGCAGGGTTTTTGTAGATAACAATGAATTGTATACTGAAGGACTTGATACACTTGAGAATATTAAATTCTGGAGAAAAATTATGGTCTTGTCGCCCGACTCTGGTATTGTTAATATTAAAAGCACAAGAGAACGGTTGTTGATGATTTCAGAAAAAGAATGGGATATAATTCGTAGTGAAAAGGGGAATCTTTGGCTAGACAGTATCCGCTCTTTCCGTGGTATTGATAGTACTCAAAAAATTGTTTTTACAACAGGTAAAAAAGATTTTTATCAGATAGAAAAGGCATATGTAGAAATAGAACAAGGAATAAAAATATTTGAGGAAAATAATACAGACCCTTTTTATGCACAAGCTATTTTGTTGATTGAAAGCCCAGGAAGACTTGCTAAATCAAATGTTGGTGCTTATGGCCCGTTTCAATTGATGAAAAGTGTAGCGCGACATCAAGGATTAAAAGTGAATAAATATGTAGATGAACGAACTAATTTTGCTAAATCAGCTTGGGCTGCTGCTAGGCTTATTCGCACAATTTGTGTTCCATATACCAATACAATGCTTGACAAAAGAGGTATAGCACATTGCGAAAGTGATTTATGGTACCGCTTATTGGTACTTCACAGTTATCATGCAGGAACAGGCAATGTATCGAAAGCATTGGATAAAATAAACCCTACTGTGGGGAATATGGATCTTATTAAACAATTATGGCAAACAAGTGCCGGAGCTTTTGGTCCACATTCACAAAATTATTCACAAGTTGCCATTGCTGCTATGTTTGAACTTGATAAACTAACTGGCGGAATACCTGTGCAGTAGAAAATCAATGTTTTTCTTATTTTTGTTCTTCAATGAAATTGTGTAATTATTTATTTGTCTTCCTTTATTTTTTTTGCTGTTTAAAACAAACAGAGGCTGGGGGTTTTCATCTCAATTTACAAGGTCAAAAACAACTAGGAATGGCACATTGTGGTACAGCGTCCTTATTTGATGCTAGTGTTCTTTTTTTTAATCCTGGAGCGATGTCATTCTTAGATTCCACAAATTCCATTTGTGTGGGCAGTAATTTTATTTTTCCACGCTTGTCATATTTGGAGCCCTCACCAGGAATTTACACAAGTGAAATGGTTCATAATTTAAGCACCCCTTTTTCTTTTTATGCAGCATTCAAATTTAAAAAAAAATCGAAATGGAATGCAGGAGTTGGAATTTACACACCATTTGGAAGTCACGCCCAATGGGAAGATGGCTGGAAAGGGCAATTTATAATTCGTGAAATAGAGTTGCGTTCTTTTTTTATTCAACCAACTTTTTCATATAAAATAAATGAGAAACTTGGTATAGGCGGAGCTTATGTTTTTGCAACTGGTTATTTTTATTTGCGCAAAGGTGTTCCTGTTCAAAATATGGATGGAAATTATGGAGAAGTCACTCTAAGCGGGAAAGCAGAAAGCAAAGGGGGGTATAATATTGGGTTGTATTATGCTTGTACAAAAAAATTAACGTTTGGTATTGATTATCGTTCGGCAGTTACATTAAACATCTCATCGGGAGAAGCATTGTTTGAAAATATTCCATCATCGCTTTCGTCCTATTTTGCAAGTACAACTTTTACTACTCAGCTAACATTACCTTCGGCTACAACGGTTGGGGCATCTTACCTGCTAACTGACAAAATTAAAATAGCGAGCGATATCAATTATGTCGAATGGAGCTCGTATGATACATTATCTATTGATTTTGCTGCAAACACGGATAAATTAGCTGATGTAAATTCTGCCAGAAGTTATTCGAATTCATTTATTTACAGACTTGGTGCAGAGTATACTATAACTAAAAAATTTACTGTTCGAACAGGAGCCTATTTTGATCAATCGCCTGTTAAAAATGGTTTTGTTTCTCCCGAATCGCCCGATATGAATAAAATAGGCTTTACTCTAGGGACATCTGTTAGGTTGGGTCAGCGCTTAAAAATAGACGCTTCCTTTTTATGGATTGAGGGATTAGAAAGGAGTGGTGCAGCCCTAGAAACACAATTTTTAGGAACCTATAAAGTAAGAGCATTGTCGCCCGGATTGGGCTTGGAATACGTTTTTTAGGAAAAAATCTTTGTTTGATTTAAAAAGGAAATACGCTACTTTTACTTCCCTAATTATTTTTCAAATGAATACTATCTTTAACAAGCAACTTTTTGACCCTGCTTTTATTAAACAACAGTCGGAGAATTTTAATACATCCAAGCCCTACAAGCATATGGTCATTGAGAATTTTCTGCATGAAGATTTTGCAAATACCCTATACGAGCATTTCCCAACAATGGATAAACTATCCAAGCATTATCAAGGATTAAATGAAAAAAAATCGGAAGGCTCTGATTTTAATACTTTTCATCCAGCATACAGCGAACTGCGTGCAGCATTAAACAGCATAGAAGCAAGAAAGTGGTTGGAAGAAATGACAGGTGTTACCGATTTATATTCTACCGATGATAATTTAGGTGCAGGCATTCACCAAGGTACAAATGGCAGCTACTTAGATGTTCATATTGATTTTAATATTCACTATGAAAAAAACATTCACCGTAGGTTTAATCTGCTTATCTTTTTAAATAAAAATTGGAAAGAGGAATACGGGGGGAAAGCAGAAATGTGGAATGATGATGTTTCAAAGTGTATACAAGCATATTTGCCGTCCTTTAACCGCTGTGTGATTTTTGAAACAAATGAAATATCCTATCATGGGTATTCTAAAATTACAATTCCTGAGAATGAATCACGAAAATCGTTCTATTGCTATTACTATACTGACATACACGACAAATCTACCAAATACCATGATACTGTTTTTAAGGCAAGACCCGAAGAAGGAGCCTTTAAAAAAATTAAAACAAATGTGAAGGAAACGTTTAAAAACAATATTAAAGCCACGTTTAAAAAACTAGGAATAAAAATTTAATGGCCGACATAAAAAACCATACTGAATACGTTGATTTCCCATGTCATTTTGAACGATTAAAATGGATTTACGAAAGTATATTAAACACTCGCGAACAAGTCCTTACAGTAAAAGTATTGGATGTAGGTTGCGGCACTGGAAATGTTACTATCCCTCTTGGTTTAATTCCTAATTCAAGCATTTTAGGGATTGATGTACACCAAGGCAATTTAGATATTTCTATTGCCCGAAACCCATTTGAGAATGTATCTTTTCGCTTTCAATATTTTCAGGAATGTGATATTAAAGAATTCGATTACATCGTATTAACAGAAGTGCTGGAACATATACCCGGATACAAAGAAATTATTTTTGAACATGCTTCAAAAAATGCGAATAAAAATTTTGAACTGCAAATAACTATTCCGAACGGTTTTGGCCCATTTGAATTTGGTATGTTGCCCTTGTATTTGATGAGAAAAATGGGAATGAACAATTTTATTTGGAAAGTAAAACGATTGTTTGGAAAAAAGGAACCCTACTCACAAAACTACGATACCCCTCACGTTAATTTTTTTACCATTCCTCGATTACGAAGAGAGTTAAAGGCTTATGGGCTAGAAATCACAGAAATTAAAAGCGCATTCATCTTAGCGCCTATATTTGAAACATATTTGCCTTTTATTCCGCTAAAAACAATTAGCAAAATCGACAACTGTTTTGCTCAACTAATGCCTCACTTTATAGCCAGTGGTTGGTATTTTAAGATAAAATTCATAAAGTAATCGCTTCAAACAAATAACCTTGCTTTGAATAATAATCTAGCACTCGTGGTAAAGTAGATAATAAATTATTTTTTGCCTTTTCACTATCGTGAAACACAATTATAGAGCCATTTTTAACATTATTCATTACATTGTTAAGGCATTTTTCAAGAGTTGTATTTTTATCAAAGTCATAACTCAAGATACTCCACAACACTATTTTATACTTGTTTTTTAAATACCGGTATTGAGTAAAAGTTAATTTCCCGTAGGGTGGTCTAAACAGGTTACTTTTCGTTAATGAACGGCATCGATTAATTTCTTCAAAATAATTACCGCTTTTTGTTTTGTATCCGTTTATGTGAGTATATGTGTGATTACCTATTGTGTGCCCTTCTGAAATAATACGTTCAAAAATAATTGGATATAATTCTATGTTTTTTCCAACACAAAAAAAAGTTGCTTTCGCTTTATACTTTTTTAACTCGTCTAATACAGTATTTGTTGCTTCAGGATGCGGGCCATCGTCAAAAGTGAGGTAAATTTTTTTTTTGTTGGAAGGCATGCTCCATATAATTTTCGGAAAAATGAATCTTAGCCAAAAGGGTGTATTTACAAACTGCATTTGAGTCCTATTTACTAAAATAATTGAATACAAGTCTAGCTTTTGCCTTTCCTACAACTTCAGTTAACTGCATCACCGTTGCTTCTTTAACCTTTTTTACCGACTTAAATGCAAGCAATAATTTTTGTGTAGTAGTGTCACTAACACCTTTAATTTCTGTCAACACCGATTTTATAGTTCCCTTTTCCCTTCTTGATCGGTGATGCGTTATTCCAAAACGATGTGCTTCATCTCTTATATGTTGCAGTGTTTTTAATGTTTCCCCTGTTTTGTCCAAATACATTGGTAAGAAATCGCCCGGATAATAAATTTCTTCCAACTTTTTAGCAATACCAATAATTCCAATTTTTCCTCTTAATCCTAATTTTTCTAAACTACTAAGCGCGCTACTAAGCTGTCCCTTTCCTCCATCAATTACTATAAGTTGAGGGATAGGTTGACTATCATCCAACATTCGTTTGAACCGCCTATAAATTACCTCTTCCATTGAAGCAAAATCATTCGGCCCCTCTACTGTTTTAATATTAAAATGGCGGTAATCTTTTTTGCTTGGTTTTACATCCTTAAATACTGCCATAGCTGCTACCGGATAAGCGCCCTGTATGTTTGAATTATCAAAACATTCAATGTGGCGCGGCTCTTCTTGCAAACGTAAATCTTTCATCATTTGCTGCAAAATACGCTTTGTATGCCTTTCTGGGTCTATTAAGTCTGCTTGCTTTTGCTTATCTTTTCTAAAATAATCTGCATTTCGTAACGATAATTCCAACAGCTTTTTTTTATCTCCACGTTGCGGAACAATTATAGAATAAGGCATTGCCAGGACTATCTCAAAAGGAACTATTACCTCTTTAACATTGTTGTTGTGCCTACTCAATATATCTACTATTGCCAACGACAACAACTCCGCGTCTGGTTCATCCAGTTTTTTTTTTAGTTCCATTGTAAATCCTTGTATAATAGTACCGTTTACTACTTTTAAATAATTTACATACCCATTATTTTCATCACTTATTATTGAAAACACATCTAGATTATCAATAGTGGAACTAACTATAGTTGACTTACTTTGATATTTTTCAAGCAGCTCAATTTTTTCCTTTACAACTTGTGCTAATTCAAATTTATATTTGGTAGAATGTTCTAGCATTTGTTGTTTTAAAAGTGCTGTAACCGAAGATAAATTGCCTTTAATAATCTCCTTGATGTGTAAAATTGAAGTGTCGTAATCTGCAAGTGATTGCTTGCTTACACAAGGGGCCTTACAATTTCCCAAATGGTATTCTAAGCACAATTTAAACTTCCCTGCCTCAATGGTTTTCTGCGTTAAATTGTAGTTACAGGTTCGTAATGGATATAGTTTTTTAATCAGCTCCAACAGTGTAATGACTACTTTAACTGATGCGTACGGACCAAAATACATAGATCCGTCTTTAATGTATTTACGTGTATAAAACACTCTTGGAAAAAGTTCCTTTTTAATACAAATCCAAGGATAGGTTTTGTCATCCTTTAGTAAAACATTGTATTTGGGTTGATGTTTTTTTATCAAGCTGTTTTCCAGCAGTAAAGCGTCTGTCTCCGTTTCTACCAATATAAATTTTATATCGACAATGTTTTTAACCAGTATCGAAGTCTTCCTATTTTCAAATACATCACGGTTAAAATAAGAAGAAACTCTCTTTTTTAAATTTTTTGCTTTGCCGACATAAATTATTTTGGCTTCTTTGTCAAAGTATTGGTAGATGCCCGGTTTTTCGGGCAATGTTTGTAGTATTTCAGAAAAGGGGTAAGTCACATTCATAAATAATAACAATAAAGGTAGTCTTATATCGTTTTAACAACAAATTGTAATCCTATAACTTATGAAAAAAATAGTTCCATTTGTGATGCTAATCTCTACAGTTTTTTTTGCTTGTCATAAAAAAAACATACAATCCGAGCTACCTGCCTGTGTTTCAAAAAAAATTGAGGAATTTAAAAAAACTGCTTGTAAGGGTTCGGGCAATGTGTGTAGTTATGATTTTCAAGGCGCAAAAGTATATGTATTTGATAATGGAATTTGTATTGCCGATGGGGGAACACAAGTAATAGATGAAAACTGCAACAACTTTTGTTTATTAGGTGGAATTTCGGGTAATATGAAATGTAAAGGTGTACTTTTTGAAAAAGAAGCCCGCAATAAAAAGGTTGTATGGAAGGCCGATTAAGCAATAAAATGAGATAGAATCTCAATTATATAAAAGATACGCTTGTTTAATTTTGAAAAACGACTATTTTTGTTTTATGAAAAAAATCCTCCTCTCAATAATTTTAAGCACTTCGTTTTACCTTTCTTGTTTGGCGCAGCTCCAAGTAAAATGTGGAAATTCAAATATTCCAAATAGCAATTTTCGCAATAATAATGTTGCAAAAGGAGACATTTTAATTATTGATTCTGTCAAAAATAGTTTTATTCAGAATCCACAAAAATTAGCAGAGGCTACGAATGCTACTTATATTATACCAGTCGTATTTCATGTTTTTGCTAACAATGCACAGGCTTTAGTCCCAGTTAACCAATGTCAATCCGGCTTAGATAAAATAAACGAAGATTTTAATGCTTGGAATGCAGACTTAAACACCATTGACCCGGAGTTTGCCCCATTAGCTTCGTCCTTAAAAATAAATTTTGTGCTTGCACAAAAGGATATAAATGGAAATCCTACCACTGGGGTAAACTATCATCCAGTTGATTCAGGATTTGGATCATATCAGGTTATGGACAATATTATTACCCAATACGCTTGGGATAATTACAAGTATATGAACATTTATATAATGCTTGATCTTTTTGGAGATGGAGTAAATAATAATTCCGGAATAGCATATCCCCCAAATACTTGGAATTCTGACAATAAAGTAGATCGGATAGTTTATAATTATTGGTATTTGGGTAACACAGGGTCTTCGATAGCAGATGGGGAGTTTCAGTCGGTACTTACACACGAGTACGGACATTGGCTTGGACTTGGTCATACATTTGGAGGAAATTGCAATGATGCCGATGGCATAGCAGATACCCCACCCAGTGACGTTGCCGGAGGTGGCTGTGGTCCTAATGCCAATCATTGTGGAGGAAACATAAACGGGGAAAACTATATGGATTACAATGCAAGTTGCTACAAAATGTATACTCAAGGACAGATAACTGCTATGATTGCTGCATTACAGCACCCAACCCGTTTCCCTTTGTGGCAGCAAAGTAACCTTATTGCAGCAGGTTTAGGGCAATATGTTGGAATAAAAAAGAATATAGATAAGCAGGAAATTAAATGTGTTGTAAACGATAACATTTTATATACGGACGCTGAAAAATTCTTTATTTATGATTTGTTGGGAAATATAGTTGTACAACAAAGTAGCTGCCATAGTTATTCATTGAGCAGCATTGCTTCAGGAGTATATATTGTATCGCTTGAAAAAGAAGGGCAGCAACAATTTAAAAAAATTACTGTTTTAAAACAATAGGATTTTACCTTGTAGGATTATTCTTGTAATATTTTTCTAATCGTTTTTGAGCCAAATTAATAAAATGACTTTTTTGTTTCTCGCTCAATTGCCTGTTAATGATGGATTGCACATTAAGCTGTTTTAAAATAACCAAGGCCTTTTCCTTTTCATTATTATCTAAGTGACTTTTAAACTCATAGTATAAATAAAGCAAATTAGTGCTGTATCTCCTTGTTAAAATTTTGCAAGAATTATTTGCAAGAACATAATTTTTTTGTTCAAGATATATTTTTGACAAAAAGTAGTTCGCCTCTGTACTCAGAACAAAATCATTCGATTGTGAAGCAATTGTTAATTGCTCTATGCCTGTTTTAAAGTTTCCTTTTGGATAAATTAGCAAATAGGGTTTCAGTATCGGGTATTCATCATCCAAAGTGGTAATATAGTAATTGTACAAACCCGATGTAAGGTAAAAATATTCGTATTCCTTTTCTTTCCCAAACGACATTTTCAAATAATCCACGCAAGAATTAGTATGTGAAACTGCTTTCAAATAATTCTTATTTAGCCCCTCGATTCGAGCTTTATACGAATAAATATTTATAAAAGTATATATATCTTCATTGGAGAGTTTTTGTTTCCCTTTACTTGTCTTTTGTTGAGCTGAGGATAAATTAAGATAAAAATTTTTCCTGTTTTCAAAATTATCTTCGCCACTTATAATAAGCCACCAATAATAATTCACCGAGAGTAAGTAGGATAAAGACTGGTCGGGATATGCCTTTTTTGCCTGTTTTATAAGTGAATCAGCTGCTTGAAATTTAAAACAATACAAGGCATTAAAAATAGCATAACTTTTTTGTTTTAATTCAGGAACGTCATTTGTTGTTTCTGAATAACCCTGTAAGGTAAAAAAGAAGTTAAGAAGAATATAGACGAAGACACTTTTTTTCACCACGCAAAATTCGCAATTTTATTTACAAAACAGTATTGTACTAACAAATGTATTTATCTTTGTACTTATGATTGGAGCAAAAGAACAATACAAGGGGACTTTAGCCCCCTATATCCCTGAAAAGGCACTTGATATAATTGCCGAATGGCTTATTTTATACGATTTTAACCTAAAAATTACAGAAAGCCGAAATACGAAATTAGGTGATTATAGAGCCCCAATATATCACAAAAGACACTTTATTACCATTAATCACAACCTCAATAAGTTTGCATTTTTAATAACCTTGGTTCACGAAATTGCACATTTAACGACTTGGAATAAACACAAGGATAAGGTTAAACCGCATGGAATACAATGGAAAGAAGAATATAAAATACTGATGCAGGTGTTTTTCCGTTTCAATATTTTTCCGGAAGATATTGAACTTGTTTTGAAAAAATATATGGACAATCCTGCCGCATCAAGCTGTTCAGATAGTCATTTACAATATGCATTGAAGAAATATGATAAACCAAATTCATTCGTGCATTTGGAGCAATTGTCGGAAGGAGCGTTATTTACATACAATGAAAATAGATTTTTTAAAAAAGGAATTCGCCTTAGAAAACGTTATAAATGCATTGAAACATCTACAAATAGGGCATATTTATTTAACCCTTTAACTGAAGTAAAGGAAATACGGCCAAATATTTAACCAAACTAAAATTGAATTTATTTGCACTAACCCTTTGATAAGTATATCGAGAATAAGGACCTTTTAAAAAGTATCTTTATCTCACAATATATATGAACAATGACTACTAGAATTAAAGACGGCATTAATTTTTTATCTAAATTAACCTTGCCGAGGTTATTGAATGGAGTAGGTGTACTCGGTAGTTATTATTTTTCAAAAATCACTAGAAAACCCATACAATGGGGCATGCCCGTTAGCATTTCAATAGAACCAACAACTTCTTGTAATTTACGTTGCCCGGAATGTCCTAGCGGTAAAAGAGAATTTACAAGGCCCACAGGGATGCTTGACTCTCATTTTTTTAGAACAACGATAGATGCATTGAAAAACGAATTAGTATACTTAATTTTTTATTTTCAAGGTGAGCCGTATTTAAATCCATCTTTTTTAGAAATGGTTTCCTATGCTTCAAAAAATGGAATTTATACAGCAACATCTACAAATGCCCATTATTTAAATGATGACAATGCACGTAAAACAATTGAAAGCGGCTTAGATAGGCTGATTATTTCAATTGACGGTACAACACAAGACACCTATAAGCAATACAGGGTAGGCGGTAATTTACAAAAGGTACTTGAAGGGACAAAAAATATTATAGAATGGAAAAAAAAGTTGAAATCAAATACCCCTCATATTGTATTTCAGTTTTTGGTAGTTGCGCCCAATGAGCATCAAATTAAAGACATTCTACAGCTTGGAAAAAATTTAGGAGTAGATGAAGTTCGGTTAAAAACAGCACAAGTATATGAATACGAGAATGGTAATCCATTAATTCCCTCCAATAAAAAATATACACGGTATCATAAAAACAGAGTAGGGAAATTTGAATTAAAAAATAAGCTACTCAACCACTGTTGGAAACTGTGGCATTCGTGTGTAATAAGCTGGGATGGCTTAGTTGTTCCTTGTTGTTTTGATAAAGACGCACAACATCGTTTAGGCGACTTAAAAGAAACTCCATTCAAACAAATTTGGAAAGGTAAAGGGTATGATAAATTTCGTGCATCGGTATTACGCTCCCGCAAAGAAATTGATATCTGTTCAAATTGTTCAGAAGGAAGTGCTATATGGGCATAATAAATTCATTGCGCGTAACTGCTGCAAAACTATATCTTTGTAAAATAAATTTTTACTGTGTCGATTAAAGTAACAGATATTAGCAAAGTATACGGTACACAAAAGGCCCTCAATAAAGTTTCTTTTGAAGTATCAAATGGTGAAATTATAGGTTTTTTAGGTCCAAATGGTGCCGGAAAATCAACAATGATGAAAATTATTACGTGTTTTATTCCTCAAACAGAAGGCTCTGTATCTGTTTGTGGCTATGATGTTGTAGAGCAATCCATTGAAGTTAGAAAAAATGTAGGTTATTTACCGGAACACAATCCTTTGTATCTTGACATGTACGTGAAGGAGTATCTCCATTTTATTGGAGGCTTGCACAAAATGTCGAACAATAAACTTTCAAAAAGAATTCCTGAAATGATTTCAAGTGTGGGCTTACAAATGGAACAAAACAAAAAAATTGGTGCATTATCAAAAGGATATAAGCAACGCGTTGGCTTAGCGCAAGCGTTAATACACAATCCGAATGTGTTGATTTTAGATGAGCCAACAACAGGCTTAGACCCCAATCAGTTGACTGAAATTCGCGAATTAATTCGTAGTGTAGGAAAGGAAAAAACTGTGATGCTTTCAACTCATATTATGCAAGAAGTAAAAGCAATTTGCGATCGTGTAATTATCATTAACAAGGGGGAGATAGTTGCCAATGAAACAACCGCAGTATTGCAACAGCAAGGCCGCTCCGAAACAATTGTTATTGTTGAATTTGATAAAGCAGTGCGAGTTGATGATTTAAAAAACATAGAAGGACTTCTTTCAGCTCAAAACACTTCCGAAAATACTTGGAAGATTGCATCAGCTGATGGGAAGGATATCCGAAGCACACTTTTCAACTGGGCTGTGGCAAATAACCTTTCAGTACTTACTATGCAGCGTGAAGAGCAAAGTTTAGAGGATGTATTTCAAAAACTTACGAAGTAAGGAATATTGAAGTAGTAGACACATATTTTCCTTCTGTTTATCAATAATCTGCAAACATTTTTCTTATTTTTATTTTTTAATAAACAACACACTATATGAAACTTCAAAATTATTCTCTTGGCCAATGGATTTCAGGAGAAGGTGATGGTCAAAATTTATTTAATGCAATTACAGGAGAAACTATTTATACCGCCAGTAGCAAAGGTCTCGATTTTGCAGCTATGCTTAATTATGCTCGCAAAATAGGCGGGCCAAAATTACGAAAATTTACTTTTCATGAAAGAGGCAGAATGCTGAAGGCATTGGCATTTCATTTACAATCAAAAAAGGAAGAGTTTTATAAAATAAGTTGGGCAACGGGTGCCACACGATCCGATAGTTGGGTAGACATAGAAGGTGGTATTGGAAACTTATTTGCTTATGCCAGTTTGAGAAGACAATTTCCCAATGAAATATTTTGTGTGGAAGGAGATTTAGTAAAACTTTCTAAAGAAGGGACTTTTATTGGACAGCACATTTGTGTTCCGAAAGAGGGCGTAGCTATTCATATTAATGCATTTAATTTTCCTATTTGGGGAATGTTAGAAAAGGTTGCTGTTAACTGGCTAGCTGGAGTTCCAGCAATTGTAAAACCGGCAACGGTTACTTCCTTTTTAACGGAAGCTGTTGTAAAGGAAATTATTGCCTCTGGTATTTTACCTGAAGGCTCTTTGCAATTAATTTGTGGAAGCGCCAACGGCATTCTAGATCAAGTACAATCACAAGATGTTGTTACGTTTACAGGTTCTGCATCAACCGGAAAAATGTTAAAAGCCCATCCTCGTTTATTAGAAGAAGCAGTTCGTTTTAATATGGAAGCTGATTCGCTAAACTGTTCTGTATTGGGCTCTGATGTAAAAGTAGGCTCTGTAGAATTTGATATTTTTATAAAAGAAATTCAACGCGAAATGACTACAAAAGCAGGGCAAAAATGTACCGCAATTCGCAGAATTATTGTTCCCGAAAATATGGTAGAAGATGTTCAAATAGCCTTGGGGAAACGGTTGGCTAGTACCATAATTGGTGACCCAAATGTGGAGGGAGTAAGAATGGGGGCATTGGCAGGTCCTTCACAATTAAAAGAAGTGATTGAAAAAGTAGAGCTACTTTCAAAAACACAAAAAATTGTATTTGGAAGTTTAACTAATTTTGAAGTACAGGGTGCCGATAAAACCAAAGGCTCATTTATATCGCCCATTTTGTTCTTAAACGAGAGCCCTTTCAAATATACCGACTGCCATAGTATTGAGGCATTTGGTCCTGTAAGTACAATTATGCCCTATAAAAATATTGACGAAGCAATAGAGTTAAGCAAGATGGGGAAAGGATCATTGGTAAGTTCAATCATAACTGGCAATGATACCATTGCAAAAAAATATGTTTTAGGTGCCGCCTCAATGCACGGACGTATTTTAATTTTAAATGCTGATTGTGCAAAGGAAAGTACCGGTCATGGATCACCAATGCCAATGCTTGTTCATGGTGGACCCGGAAGGGCCGGTGGTGGTGAAGAAATGGGCGGAAAACGAGGTGTGTTTCATTATCTACAGCGCACAGCAATTCAAGGTTCTCCTACAACTCTTACAATGGTTACCAATCAGTATCAATACGGAGGAAAATATATTGAAAAAGATACGCATCCCTTTAAACGGTATTTCGAAGAACTAGAAATTGGAGAAACATTGATTACCAAAACTCATTTAGTTACATTAGAGGATATTGAAAAATTTGCTGAGTTAAGCGGGGATAAATTTTACGCGCATATGGATGCAAAATCATTAGAAGGGACAATTTTTACAGGTCGTGTTGCTCATGGGTATTTTATTTTATCACGAGCAGCCGGATTGTTTGTGGATGCGCCCAAAGGGCCTGTTTTATTGAATTACGGAATTGATGAATGTCGGTTTACAAAACCTGTTTATCCGGGCAGCACTATTGCTGTTCGCTTTACTTGTAAAGAAAAAGCAGAGCAAGAAAAAAAGGACGAAAATGATATCGCCAAAGGAATAGTTAAATGGTTGGTAGACGTATTCGATGAGACAGGAGAAACAGTTGCAGTAGCTACCATATTAACAATGGTAAAAATGAAAAATCAGGGTTAAACTGGAACTAAGTATAATGACAATCACAGAATCAAAAAAAACAGAGTAGGGTTAATGATAAATCTGGATACTCTAAAGCAAATCCTACAACCAAGTTTTTTGTGATTGTGATTGTGTTCCATTATTTATTAGAGGTACGCCTAGGTAGTATTAACCCATCTACGCCATATCCAGAATACACTTTACACCAATTGTACAATGAGCACCCTTAAGGTGTTTCCATTTTAGGGAATAAACGGCAGTTTCAAATAAGACAGAAAGTTTTTATCTATACTACAAAAAATATTACTCTAGAATAATTTTCTGAACCTTAGAGCCTTCCATTGTTTTAAAACTTATAAGATAAATTCCTTTTGATAGATGTTCGGTGTTTATTTGCTTTTTAAATGTCCCTAAAATAGTACTTTCTTCGCTCACAAAAATCGTTTGTCCAATTATATCCAGTATTTCTATACGTACATTTTCGTTTTTGCGTAAACTCGCTTCAATAAAAAATGCATTTTTAGTTGGATTTGGATACACACGCATTAGGTTACTGTTTCCTATTTCATTTATACCAGTACAAGTAGCTACCACTACCCAAGATGTATCGGCACCTTCACAACCGTTTGCGCTATAGGTATATATTATTTGATGTGTTCCTACACCTGCCAAGGATGCATAAAAATGTCCGTTTATTGCACCTAATCCTACATACGTACCGCCTACAGGTAAACCTCCTGCTAATGCCACACCTACTTCATCCAAGCAAAGTGTATCCACATTTAAACTAAGTGTAACTATCGGCAATGGATTTACAGCAATGGCAAAATTGCTCGCACTTCCCACACCACACAAATTTATAGCATATACTGAAATGTTACCGCTTGCCGCTCCAATTGCAAAATCTACTTGAATACTGTTTGTGTTATTTCCCATTGCAATAGTTGCTCCGGCAGGGAGATTCCAGTTGTAACCGCTTGCATTTGCAATTGCAGAAACAGAAAAAACAATTCCCAGTTCGCCTTCACATACAACTGCTGTACCGCTAATTATTCCAGCAACTCTAGGCAAATAATTTACAACAACAGCAAATATGGCACTTGCACCTACACCACAAGTATTTATTCCTTCAACCGTTATGTTGCCACTCATTACCCCATTTGTAAAATCAACTGTAATACTATCGCCCCCCGCATTTGTAACATAGGATGCTCCAGCAGGAACAGTCCAATTATAACTACTCGCATTGGCAACAGAAGGCACAGAATAGACAATAGCCATCTGTCCTTCGCATACGGTATCCGCTCCTATTATAACTCCTGCCGCAATAGGTAAAGGATTTACTGTTAAAGAAAAATTGCTTGAAACAATTCCATTACCACAACTGTTAGTTCCCATAACAGTAATATTACCACCCATAGCATTGTTGGCAAAATTTACATTTATGCTGTTTGTGTTGGCGCCCGAAATGATTGAAGCCCCAAAAGGCAATGTCCACACATATCCTGTTGCGTTGCTAATACTTGAAATATAATAAGCAATCCAGCTTGCGCCTTGACAAACAGTATCTGCACCCATCACATTATTCGCAGGAATGGGCAATTGATTTACAACAAGCCCTAAGGTAGATATGCCACCATTGTTACAGGCATTTGTTCCTTGAACAGTTATGTTTCCACTTATTGAACCAATAGGGAAATTCACTAAAATACTATTCGTATTTGCGCCTGCTACAATTATTGCTCCTGCAGGCAAAACCCAATTGTATCCTGTTGCATTTGCAATGGATGGAACGCTGTAACTAAAACCTGACTGTCCTTCACAAACAGAGTTTATGCCGGTAATTGCTCCGGCATTCGCGGCATTATTACAATATTTTAGTGTAGCATAATTTTGCTGACCGGTAGCCCCAGCAACATATCCCGTTACATATACATTTCCAATTAAATCTATTGTTATAGATTGTCCGTAATCTAATGCACTTCCTGTACCATTGTATTCTGCAACCCATTGTTGAACACCACTGTTATTATACTTTACGGTTGCATAATTATTTAACCCGAAAGCCCCTACGGCAGTTCCTGTAACGTATGTATTTCCAATTGTATCAATTGCAATTGCGTAAGCATAATCATCATTATTTCCTGCTCCGTTATACAAGGAAACCCATTGTTGGTTTCCGGCATTGTCAATTTTCAATGTTGCGTAGTTATTAAGTCCGTTTGCACCATAAGAGTAGCCGGTAACAAAACTGTTTCCTTGCATATCCAAAGCAAGTGCTAATGGATAGTCGTTGCTGTTTCCAGTTCCATTGTACTCCGTTACCCATTGCTGAACACCACTTGTATTTAACATTAGTGTTGTAATATTATTTGCCCCAACAAGCCCAATTGAATAGCCTGTAACAAAAGAGTTTCCATTTGTATCTATTGCAAATGCCATAACAAAATCGTCACTGTTGCCTATTCCATTGTAGGTAGTTGCCCATTGTTGAATACCGCTGTTATTGTATTTCAACACAGCATAATTATTGCCTCCAGTTGCACCAATTGAATAGCCCGCAACATATACATTTCCGTTTTTTTCAATGGAAACCCCCTGAGGCACATCAGCAGCGTTTCCTGTGCCATTGTATTCTGTCACCCATTGCTGTACACCACTGTTATTGTATTTTACGGTGCCAAAATTTTGACCGCCAACGGTGCCTTGAACATAGCCTGTTACATAAACATTTCCACTAATATCAAGTGAAATGGACCGAGCTTGGTCGTTACCATTTCCTGAACCATTGTAGCTTGCAAGCCACTGTTGTACGCCACTGCTATTGTATTTTATGGTAACAAAATTATACCCCCCCAATGCCCCAATGGAATAACCTGTTACATATACATTTCCATTCGCGTCCAATGCCATTGCTGCTGCTCTATCGTCATTGTTTCCGGTACCATTATATTCTGAAAACCATTGCTGCACACCGCTACTATTATATTTTACGGTTGTATAATTATACAATCCGGAAGCGCCATAAGAAGAGCCGGTTACGTAGCTGTTTCCATTTGCATCGACTAGTATTTTTTTTGCTAAATCGGTATTGTTGCCTGTACCATTGTATTCAACAGCCCACTGTTGGGTAACTTGCGCAGATGCAGTTTGAAAAATAAAAAAAGATATTGAGAGTGCAGAGTATAGTTGTTTCATAATTTTTTATTTGTTATAAAGTTACACAATTTATAAAATGAACAAAATCTTAATCGATGATTTGTTAATTATATGGGATGTACGAAACTAGTCAGCGGATGGTTTTACAGAAATTTTAATCGCAACAAAGCAGATTGCCCCTTCGCTGAAAAAACTCATAGCAATTAATTCAGGAAAGGTTATTAACGTGAATTCGTGATGAATTTCAATTTAGATAAATCAAGATATTTGGCTGTGCGGCTTTGCCTCACACTCCAATTACTTTTTTCCTTGACGAAAAAAGTAATCAAAAAGGTCAAGAGCAAACGCCATTTTCAGGTCTTCGTTTTGTCGCACAAGCTAACGTCATCAATTTCCACGAAACCTGAAATTCGGACCGTTTGCTTATTAGCTTCCCGCCTTTCTAACAATATACTTCTTTAGTATGGTGATTAAGCCTGAACGAACTGGCGTTAATATTTTTTTCTTACAACAAACGAATCACGAAATCAGACATTAAGCCCATCGCAAAAATGAGTACCAAGGTAAGGATGAGCAATAATTTGTGGGTAAAGGAAACTTCAACAAGACTGCTGTCGCTGCCACTTTTAAAGTACATAGCGATGATTACTTTGAAATAATAATATACGCCCACTAAGGAGGCAAGTACCGCAACTAAAACAATTGCCGTTTGTCCGCTTTGTAAAGCTGCATTAAACAAATAATATTTTCCAAAAAAGCCTGCCATAGGTGGTATACCCGCTAATGAAAGCATCGCAACTGTCATTGCAAATGCAAGGAATGGATTGCGTTTACCCAATCCGTTAAAAGCATCAATGGCTTCGTTGTTTGATTTATTGATGATGATTGACAATACCGTAAAAGCAGTAATAGAAGCTACTGAATAGGCCGCAGTATAAAAAAGAATAGAGCCTGCCGAAAATTTATTCATTGCTAAAATAGCCAATAACATATAACCTGCGTGTGCTATACTGGAATAAGCAAGCATCCGCTTTACACTTTCTTGATAAGTAGCAGTAATATTTCCCACTGCTAACGTAAGTATTGCCATTACAAAAATAATGTTGCCCCACACACTTTCGATGGTAGAAAAACAAGTAAAGAACAAACGGAAGAATGCTGCAAAAGCGGCTGTTTTTATAATGGTTGCCATAAAGGCTGTAATCACCAAGGGTGAACCTTGATACACATCGGGCGCCCAAAAATGAAAAGGTGCTGCCGATATTTTAAATGCCATACCAACCATCATCAACAATACTCCTGTATAAAACAAAGCTGGAATATTTCCTGAATTAAGTGTGATGTAGTTCGCAATAGTTTGTAAGTTAAATGAGCCTGTAATACCATATATCAAAGCAATACCGAACAATAAAAAACCGGTAGCAAATGCACCCATTAAAAAATATTTAAGTGCAGCTTCGTTGGAATAAAGGTCGTTTTTACGACTTCCTGCCAACACATACAAGGAAAGCGAAAGTGTTTCGATTCCCAAAAAAAGCATTGACATATTTTGATAGGATACCATTATTACGGCACCCACCAAGGCGAATAATATTAAAGCAAAGTGATCGGTAAGATTGGTTTCTTCGTTAAAATAATTTTGCGAAAGCAAGAACCAAGCAAAAGCAATGAATGAAATTAAACAAGTAAATGCAACGGCATAGTTGTCGAAAAACATCATATCGTTGAAGTAGTGTTTGTTGGTGTTCCAGTACATAGCACTTATGACTATTGTTCCCAATAGGCCCAATAATACAACAGGAAATATTTTTCTCTTAAAGTTAAACATCTCCGACAACAGCGTTAACACCCCAAGTCCCGATAACAGTATTAATGATTTCATATTCTATTTAAATTCTGTTCTCTTTTATTTTAATGCAATGATGCGTAACAATTCTTCTACTGCAGGCTCTGAAATATGCAACAATGGTTTTGGAAAAACACCAATTCCAATTATAGCAATCACCATAGGATACAGCACTAATTTTTCATTGTATGAAAGTTCCTCGAAGTCTTCGTTAAGCGGACTCAATTCGCCCAACATTGATTTTTGATACATTCTTAACATATAAACAGCACCTAAAATTATGGTTAATCCTGCGAATGCTGCTGCTAGCGGACTAAATTGATATAATCCGTTTATCAATAAAAACTCGCCTACAAAACCATTGGTGAATGGCAAAGCAACACTCCCCAACACAATAATCATAAATACTGTTGAGAATATTGGTGATATTGAACGTACTCCACCCAGCTTTGATAACTCTCTTGTTCCTGTCCTTTTTTCAATTAAATCAACTATATAAAACAAGGCAAAAACATTTATACCGTGACACACCATTTGTATCATTGCACCTTGCAAACCTTGAACGTTCATTGAAAAAACACCTGCAGCAATTAATCCAACGTGCGCAATAGACGAGTAAGCAATCAGTCGCTTCATATCGTTTTGCATAATAGCAATTACAGATGCATACACAATTCCAATAACAGATAAAATGATGGCTGTATTTCCCCACTCTGCAACACCCAAAGGGACAACAGGCAATAACCAACGAATTACACCAAATATTCCCATTTTAAGCATAATGCCCGAAAGCAACATTGTACCTTGAGTAGGAGCTTCGGTATAGGTATCGGGTTGCCAAGTATGAAAGGGGAAAACAGGCATTTTAATAGCAAATGCAATAAAGAATGCCCAGAATAAAATGCCTTGTGTGCTAGCAGGAAGTGAGTGTCCTGCTTGGTATAAAGATTGAATATCAAAAGTATGTGCACTGCTGTGTTGGTATAAATAAATTAAACCAACCAACATAAACAAGCTACCGAATAAGGTGTAAACAAAAAACTTAAAGGTAATAACACCTCTGTTTTTTCCGCCCCACATAAGGCAAATAAAGTAAATAGGGATAAGTGCTAATTCCCAAAAAATATAGAATAAAAAACCATCCATTGATGTAAATACTCCCACCAATGCCATTTGCATCATCAATATCAAACCATAAAACACATTCGGTTTCTCGTATTTTTTTTCAAAAGATGAAAGAATGATGAAAGGAACAAGGCTCGAAGTAAGCAATACCAATAGCATACTGATGCCATCAATACCTACCTTGAAACTAATGCCAAGTGATGGCATCCACCAAAAATCCAAAATAAATTGTGTTGTTGCGTCTCTGTGAAAATTAAATGCTGCAAACAATGCAACGGCTAATTCCGCAATTGAGAATGCCAATGCAATTTTCTTTGCGCTTCCTCCTTTTGCAAAAAACAGAAGGAAAGAAGCCAGTAAGGGTAAAAATATTAGTATTGCTGTTAACATAAATTTATCTCAAATAATTTACCAATAATATTAATATAACACTTAACACCATTGCAAAAATGTAAAAACCAACATTCCCTGTTTGTGCGTACCGTAAGTTCCTACCGGTCCATACGACCAAGCTTCCCATACCATTTACGATGCCATCAATACACTGCAATTCGAAAACAGAATGAAACTTTTGTGATAGCCAATTAATAGGTTTTACAAAAATTGCGTTGTAAAATTCATCTACAAAATATTTGTTGTAAATTAATTTGTGAGCCGGTTTAAGCATTGTGCTTTCCGGAACAGGAACTTCATTGTTTTTTACGTATTTGCTACGGGCAACCAATACCACTATTATCATTGTAATTACTGCCACTCCCATCAATGCCCACTCGGTTAAATGTGTTAAGTGGTTTGGTAACATCCTTACTTCCGAATCTTCAAATACAGGCGATAAGAATCCTTCCAACAAATGCTTTGCGTGAAATGTTTCAGGTAATCCTAAAAAACCTCCTAGCACTGAAAGTACTGCCAATACTATCAATGGTATAGTCATCGACTTTGGCGATTCGTGAAGGTGATGTGCTTGTTCTTTTGTTCCTCTGAACTTTCCACTAAAGACAAGGAAAAACAAACGGAACATATAAAAGGCAGTCATCATAGAAGTAAGTATTCCCAACAGCCACATTATTTTGTTGTGCTCAAAAACGTGTGCCAATATTTCGTCTTTCGAAAAGAAACCCGCGAAAGGCGGCACACCTGCAATTGCCATGGTACCAATTAAAAAAGTAAGGAAGGTAATGGGCAAATGTTTTTTTAGTCCACCCATAAAGCGAATATCTTGCTCACCGCTCATTGCGTGAATTACGCTTCCTGCTCCTAAGAACAAAAGAGCTTTAAAAAACGCATGGGTCATAACGTGAAACACGCCACTGGTGTATGCACCCACACCTAAGGCAAGGAACATTAATCCTAACTGACTTACCGTAGAATAAGCCAATACTTTTTTAATATCGTTTTGTGCAAGACCAATTGTTGCAGCAAAGAGTGCCGTTGCCAATCCTGTTATGGCAACTATTTCCAAGGTTACGGGAGCAAGTGTAAACAATATGTTTGAACGCGCTATCATATAAATACCTGCAGTAACCATTGTTGCTGCATGTATCAAAGCCGATACCGGTGTTGGACCTGCCATTGCATCGGGCAACCAAGTAAACAAAGGTATTTGAGCACTTTTCCCCATTGCACCAATAAACAATAAAATGGTGATGGTAGTGATTACTGTTTCGCCCGAAGTAAAATGTGTTGCTTGTTCAAAAACTGTTGCGTAATCAACACTTCCGAAGGTGATGAAGATGAGTACAATGCCTAGCAGAAAACCTAAGTCACCAATACGATTCATTACAAATGCCTTTTTTGCAGCATTGTTGTAATTGGTGTTTTTAAACCAAAAACCTATGAGTAGATAAGAACACAAACCAACCCCTTCCCAACCTACAAACATCATTACATAGTTAGAGCCAAGCACCAACAACAACATAAAAAAGATGAAGAGATTTAAGTAAGAGAAAAACTTATTGTACCCTTCGTCATCGTGCATATAGCCTGCCGAGTACAAATGGATTAAAAATCCAATACCTGTTATAATAAGCATAAACAAAGAAGAAAGCGGGTCAACTAAAAAGGAAATGGCTACCGAAAACTTTCCGGCATCAATCCATTCGAACAAAGAAAAAGTTGCTGTTTTATGTGCTGCATCAGCACCCAAAAGTTCAATAAATATTCCTACTGCAACCGTAAAAGAAGCGAATATAGAGCCACTACCAACAATACTCGCCAATGATTTACTCCATTTTTTACCAAAGAGTCCCAATAATAGGAAACCAATGATGGGAAAGAGAGGAACTAATGCTAATAATTTTATCATATTCTTTTTTAGTATTTAGTAATTGGTATTTAGTCTTTAGTATTTTACATACTCAAAGACTAAATACTCCATACTATTTTGTCACCACTTTAATTTATTTAAAAAGTTAATATCCGTTGAACTTGTATTTCTATAAATAACAATTAATATAGCCAAACCAACAGCAACTTCCGCGGCTGCAACAGCCATAATAAAAAAAACAAAAACTTGTCCTGCAGAATCACCTCGGTAGGATGAAAAAGCAGTAAGTAATAAATTTACAGCATTCAACATTAGCTCTACCGACATAAAAATAATGATGGCATTTCTGCGGTATAAAACACCTAGTACACCAATTACAAAAAGCACTGCGCTTAGTAATATGTACCAATTAAGAGGTATTGCTTGTATTGTACTCATACTTATTTAATTTCTTTTTTACCTAACATAACTGCACCAACCATTGCCACTAAAAATAAAATTGAAGATACTTCAAAAGGCAATAAAAAATCTTTGAATAATGTAATCCCTAAATTCTTTATTAAGCCTGCATTGGGATTCCCCAAGGGCATCACCATTGTTTCGCTCCCTTTTAATGTGCCAACTAAAATTACCAATAACAAACCCGAGGTAATTGCTGCAGCAAACTTTAACCAAGTTGATTTATGCGGTTCGCTTTGCGTATTTAAATTCAACAACATAATTACAAAGAGGAACAAAACCATAATGGCACCCGCATAAACAATTACGTGTACGGCAGCTAAAAATTGAGCATTCAATAATATATAGTGACCTGCAATAGAGAAAAAGCACATAATTAAATATAATACACAATGCACAGGATTTTTTGAAACCACAACCATTAATGCGCTGAACACCGACACAAAAGCTAGAAAATAAAAAATGTATTTAATCATCATAACGGCTGCGAATGTATATGTTTATTTGTTGTGTGCGTAATGTTTGTCTTTCTTAAACTCATTTACCTCTTCTGTTTGACGTTTTGTTACGTCCACTCTATTCTCATTCATCCCTTCAACTAATTTATCTTTGCCATAAATAAATCCATCGCGCTCAAAATTAGAAGGCACTATTCTGTCTGTTAAAAAAATTGCCTCTTTCGGACAAGCCTCTTCACACAATCCGCAGAAAATACAACGAAGCATATTTATTTCATATACAGCAGCATATTTTTCTTCTCGGTATAAACTTTCTTCTCCCTTTTTTCTTTCAGCGGCAGTCATTGTTATTGCTTCGGCCGGACAAGCCACAGCACACAGTCCGCAAGCGGTACACCGTTCAGCACCTTTCTCATCGCGCTTTAAGGTATGTTGCCCGCGAAATACTCCTGCAATATCTCTCTTTACTTCGGGATAACTTACGGTAACGGGTTTCTTAAAAAAGTGTTTTAATGTAATTCCCATACCTCCTAAAATAGCCGGAAAATATAACTTTTCGGCAAAAGTCATTTCTTTTTTTGAAACTACTTTGGATCTGTTGGTTAACTGCATTTATGTTTTAATTAGTTTATATTTTTAAAAATAATATTTCTGTCTTAGCAATGTTATTAATCCTGTAAGCATAATGTTTCCAATAGAAAGAGGAATTAATATTTTCCATCCCAAATTCATTAATTGATCATAACGGAAACGAGGCACTGTCCAGCGAACCCACATATACAGGAAGATAAAGAAGAATATTTTAGCGAACAAGGCAACTACACCGAGTATAGTTATGAGGTTTTCTGAAAGTCCTAAATCGTGCATGAAAGGAAAATTATACCCACCAAAATAAAGCGTTGCAATTACTGCCGATGAAATAAACATATTGATATATTCGGCAAATAAATAAAAACCTAATTTCATAGAACTGTACTCTGTATGGTAACCTCCAACCAATTCTGTTTCACATTCAGGTAAGTCAAAAGGTGTACGGTTGGTTTCGGCAAAGGCACATATTAAAAATATTAAAAAACCTACAGGTTGATATACCACATTCCACATATTCCAATTTCCACCTGCTTGTTGCTCTGTAATTTCCTTTAAGCTGATGGTTCCTGTCATCATTACCAAAGCGATGATGGACAAGCCCATCGCCACTTCGTAACTTATCATTTGTGAAGAGGCGCGTATTGCTCCCAACAACGAAAATTTATTGTTGGATGCCCAACCACCAATCATCACACCATATACACCAATTGACAGCACACCAAACATATACAGTACTCCTATATTAATATCGGTAATTTGTAAACTGTATTTTTCACCCCCAATGGTAATAGCAGCTCCCCAAGGTATTACTACACCTGTCATACAAGCTGTTAGCATTGCAATACAAGGACCTAAAATAAACAAGGCTTTGTTTGATACATCAGGAATAATTTCTTCCTTCATAAACATCTTAACACCATCGGCTAAAGGTTGTAATATACCAAATGGACCTGCTCTGTTAGGACCAATCCTGTCCTGCATAAAAGCTGCAATTTTACGTTCGCCATAGGTTGAATACATTGCAACAACCAAGGATACCGCAAAAATTACGATTACTAAAATGGTTTTATATATGAGGAAAGATATCATACTCTATTTCTTGTTTTCAATTTGTGCTTGCGTATATACTTCCTTTATTTTTTTACCACCTTGGTGTTTTATTTGGCGATTTATTTCCAATTTTAATTTCTGAAGATCAATGTTTTCGTAATGATTTTGAGAGATTACAGAATCGTGTGCTGTTTTCCTGGCCCCTTCTACATTCCAATCCTCCATATTTTTATGCTCAAAACGACAATCGTTACAAATCCACTCTTCCACCTCAGCATACTTATCTTTACGAGCCGAAACACGCAATACCTCATTCCCTTTTGTCCATAAAACAACTTTTCCCGTGCATTTTGTACAAGCTCTATGTGCATCTAATGGATTTGTAAACCACACACGACTCTTAAAACGAAAGGTATTATCGGTTAATGCTCCAACGGGACAAACATCAATCATATTTCCTGAAAAATCATTTTCAACGGCATTTTGTATGTATGTACTTATCTCCGATACGTCTCCTCTGTTCATTACTCCATGCACACGTCCATCTGTAAGTTGGTCTGCTACTTTTACACAACGGTAACAAAGTATACAGCGTGTCATATGTAACTTAATTTTGTTGCCGATGTCAATTTTTTCGAATGTTCTGCGCTCAAAATCGTAACGTGTCTTTGCCGCACCGTGTTCGTATGCTAAGTTTTGTAAGTCGCACTCCCCAGCTTGGTCACAAATAGGACAATCCAAAGGATGGTTTATCAATAAAAATTCAACCACACCTTTTCTTGCTTCTAATAATTCGGGCGATGTTGTATTTTGAACCACCATTCCATCTTGCACAAATGTGCGACATGATGCAACAGGCTTCGGCATTGGACGTGGGTCTTTTGCTGAAGCTTGCGATACCTTTACAATACAAGTTCTGCAATATCCACCGCTTGTTTTTAAGTTGGAATAATAACACATTGCCGGAGGAACAACATCTCCGCCAATCATTCTTGCCGCCTGCAAAATAGTTGTTCCTTCAGGAACTTCTATCTCAATATTGTCTATCGTAACTTTAGGCATATTACTGAATTAGTTGTTTTTGAAATATAATTTCAACCTGTTGTTTTTGATCATTAGCTTATATTGTTACTGATTGTTTAGATGATAGAAAAGATTGTTTATGAAAATGGTTAGGATCTTTTATTTTTTCAGGATATTTTACGTGGTATTCAAACTCTTCTCTAAAATGACGAATAGCAGCAGCAACAGGCCAAGCAGCAGCATCGCCCAATGGACAAATGGTATTTCCTTCTATTTTTCGTTGTATATCCCAAAGTAAATCGATGTCTTCCATTTTACCGTGACCATTTTCCAACCGATGTAATATTTTCTCCATCCATCCTGTTCCTTCACGACAAGGACTGCATTGCCCACAACTCTCGTGGTGATAAAAACGAGAAAAATTCCACGTATTGCGAACAATACAAGCTGTTTCATTGTAAGCAATAAAACCTCCCGAGCCCATCATGCTTCCGGTAGCAAAACCGCCATCTGAAAGCGACTCGTAAGTCATCATACGCTTTTCACCATTTGCTGTAGTGAGTAATAAATCAGCAGGAAGAATAGGCACTGATGAACCACCCGGAACACAAGCCTTTAATTTTTTACCTCCTGAAATCCCTCCACAATATTCATCCGAATAAATAAATTCCTCTACCGAAATACTCATTTCAATTTCATAAACACCGGGCTTATTTAAATGACCACCTGCAGATATTAATTTTGTTCCTGTACTTTTTCCAATTCCTATTTTAGCATATTCACAACCACCTTCATTCACAATAGGAACAACTGCAGCAATGGTTTCTACGTTATTTACAACCGTAGGACAGCCATACAATCCTGCTATAGCAGGGAACGGTGGTTTAATACGAGGGTTTCCTCTTTTTCCTTCCAAGGATTCTAATAATGCAGTTTCTTCTCCACATATATATGCTCCTGCACCAATGTGTACATATAGGTCGAGGTCGTAGCCTGAACCTAATATATTTTTTCCTAACCAACCTGCAGCATACGCCTCATCAATAGCTTGTTCTAAAATTCTTGCTACGTAAAAATATTCACCTCGTATATAAATATATGATGTGTGTGCCCCCAATGCATAACTAGAAGTAATCATTCCCTCGATTAACGCATGTGGAATTTTTTCCATTAAATAACGGTCTTTGAATGTTCCGGGCTCCGACTCATCGGCATTGCAAACCAAGTAACGAGCAACTCCCGGAGGCTTTGCCAAAAAGCTCCACTTTAATCCTGTAGGAAAACCGGCACCACCTCTACCTCTTAAGCCAGATTTCTTAACCTCTTCCACTACTGCTTCGGGCGACATTGTTTTTATAGCTTTTTCAACAGAGGTATATCCACCTTTACTGCGGTATACTTCCAAGGTTTCAATTCCCGGAACGTGAACGTGCTCTATTAATAATTTTCTTCCCATATTAATAAGCTGTGTACGTTTGTCTTTTATTTTCTCTTTTCAAATTCTCCAGCAACTCATCCGTTTTTTGGTTGGTAAGATTTTCATAGTACTTTGCTCCGCATTGTAACATTGGCGATGTTCCACAAGAACCCAAACATTCTACTGTTTTAATCGTAAACATACCATCTTTAGTAGTTTCGCCCACTTTTATTCCTAATTTTTTTTCAAGGTATGCAACCAACTCATCTGCTCCGTTCAACCAACAAGGGGCTGTGCGACATACTTCCAGCATACATTTCCCAATGGGTTTTAAATTGAACATAGAATAAAAAGACGCTACTTCAAAAACTTCGATTGACTGAATTTTTAATATAGAAGCAACATAATCCATTGTTTCGGAACTCAACCAACCATCAAATTCTGCTTGTGCAATGTGTAATATAGGAATCAATGCCGACTTGTGCTTCCCTTCCGGATAGCGCTTCATAAGCTTATGGCACAAGGCCAAAGTTTCGGAATTAAATTTTGTTTCTTTTATTGACATAATATCCTCTTTTATGCGTCAAGCTCCCCGGCTATAACATTCATACTACTCATTGTTAATATTGCATCCGACAACAAACCACCTTTTATCATTTCGTGATAGGCTTGATAATAAATAAAACACGGTCTTCTAAAATGTAATCGATAAGGAGTTCTTCCACCATCGCTTACCATATAAAAACCAAGTTCCCCATTCCCTCCTTCAACACTATGATACACTTCTCCTTTTGGAACACCTATTTCGCCCATCACAATTTTAAAATGGTAAATCAATGCCTCCATATTGTTGTAAACATCGGCTTTTTCGGGCAAATAAAACTCAGGTACATCACCATGAAAAGGACCGGAAGGCATTTTTTGAATAGCTTGTTTAATAATACTTAAGCTCTCCCACATTTCTTGATCACGAACCATAAAGCGGTCAAAGGTGTCGCCTCCTGTTCCAACAGGAATGATAAAATCAAAATCTTGATACGATGAATAAGGTGTAGCAACACGCACATCGTAATCTACACCAGCTGCACGTAAATTAGGTCCTGTAAAACCATAATTTAATGCCCTTTCTGCTGATATTGGTCCGCAACCAATAACACGATCCATAAAAATACGGTTACGCATTAATAATTTATCAAACTCTTTCAATGCAGCAGGAAAATCTTCTACAAACTTATTTATTTTAGCCCAAGCTGCGGGTGAAAAATCACGCTCGAAACCGCCTATCCTTCCAATGTTGGTAGTTAAACGTGCCCCACAAATTTCTTCGAATATTTCGTAAATACGTTCCCGCATTTGAAATATATAAAGGAAGCCAGTCATTGCTCCTGTATCCACACCAATTACACTGTTACAAACAATATGGTCAGCAATCCGCGACAACTCCATTATAATAACGCGCATATATTCTACACGTTTTGGAATTTCGGCTTTTATTAATTTTTCAACCGTCATATGCCATCCCATATTATTAATAGGGGATGAGCAGTAATTCAAACGGTCGGTTAATGTTGTTATTTGATAGTAAGGTCTTCGTTCAGCGAGTTTTTCGAAAGCACGGTGAATGTATCCTATTGTTGGTTCAGAGTCCACAATAATTTCACCGTCCATTTTTAACACGTTTTGAAAAATACCGTGTGTAGCGGGATGTGTTGGGCCAAGATTGAGCGTAGTATATTCCTTCTGCTCGCTTTCTATAATGTCGTTATTACTCTTTATAACTATTGCCATTTCCTGATCTTAATTATCTACCAAACATTGTATCATTCTTATCTAATCTCACTTGATCCTCCAATGGAAATTCCTTACGCAATGGAAATATGATCATATCATCAACGTTTAGTATTCTTTTCAAATTAGGGTGCCCTTTAAAAACCACACCCAAGTTATCAAAGGTCTCACGTTCCATCCAGTTAGCTCCCGCAAAAACACCTGTAAGCGTTGCTATTTCTGGAGTACCAATCGATAAACGTGCTTTGATGCGCACACGTATATTGTTTACCAAACTGTGTAAATGATACACTACTTCCAATTGCTCTTTGTCATCGGGATAATGTGATGCAGTAAGGTCGGTTAAAAATTGGAACTGCAATTTTTCGTGATCATATAGATGACTAACAATCTCTACGACTTTATCTTTTTTAACGGTAATGGTTATAAAATCGTAAGGGGACTCAACGCTCACAATATCAATGCCGAAAGTGCTTTTCAAAGTATCGAGTAAAATTGTTTTTAATTCTTCGTTCACTGTTCTGTTTTTTATTCCATTCCGTATTCTTGCAACATCGCTTTGTATTCGGTAGAATCTCTTCTGCGAAGAGACTCATTTTGAACCAACTCTTGTATTTTTAAAATACCATCCAACACTTGCTCAGGTCGTGGCGGACAGCCCGGTATATAAACATCCACTGGTATAATCCTGTCGATTCCTTGTAAAACGCTGTATGTATCAAATATCCCTCCCGATGACGCACAAGCACCCATCGACAATACCCATTTTGGCTCCGCCATTTGTTCGTATACCTGGCGAAGTACTGGTCCCATTTTTTTGGAAATAGTTCCCATCACCATCAACAAGTCCGCTTGACGAGGCGAAAAGCTCAATCGCTCTGCTCCAAATCTTCCTAAATCGTAAGTAGAGGCCATCGTTGCCATAAACTCAATCCCACAACACGATGTAGCAAAAGGTAAAGGCCATAGGGAGTTTTTGCGAGCCATTCCTACCGCAGCATCTAAACTGGTGGCAAAAAAGCCAGGACCTTCTATTCCGTTTGGGGACTCCGCTATTTTTATTGTACTCATAGTTCTTATAAAATATTGCTTATTCCCACTTTAAAGCACCCTTCTTTAAAATATAGAAAAAGCCCAACAATAGAAATCCCATAAAGGTTAGCATTTCAATAAATCCAAACAAGCCCAACTCTTTAAAATTTACTGCCCAAGGGTACATAAATATTACCTCCACATCAAAAAGCACAAATAATATGGCAACTAAAAAATATTTTATCGAAAAAGGAATACGTGCATTGCCCTGTGATTCTATACCACATTCAAAGGTGTCGAGCTTTATTTTCGACTTTATTTGTGGACCTAATTTGTGGGTAACAAACATAGTTACTCCCACAAAACCTCCTGCTACTATAAACATTAGCAAGATGGGTAAATAATCGTATAAATTACTTTGCATACATTTTCATTAGTTGAACAAAATAAGCCTATTTTTTGCGAATGCTAAATTAAGCATATTTTTAAAAAAGAGAGGAAATTTAGTTTTAAATTTGAAATTTTACTGAATATATTTGCTTAATTGCTTAGTAAGTACGCTGTATATAATCAATTAATTTTACATTTGGATTTTCTATGATAAAACAACCACCCTATCTTGTTACAGGGGATACTATTGGAATAGTTGCTTCGGCCCGTAAAATAAGTTCAGAAGAAATTGCGCCAGCAATAAAAATATTGGAAAGCTGGGGCTTGAAAGTACAATTGGGAGAAAACTTGTTTAACAATGAAAATCAATTTTCGGGCAGCGATTTGGAACGCGCAAGTGATTTACAGCAAATGCTGAACAACCCTAACGTTAAAGCCGTTATTATGGCTCGTGGCGGATATGGTACGGCACGCATTATCGACAGAATAGATTTTTCACATTTTGCTCAACATCCAAAATGGCTTATCGGTTACAGCGATGTTACAGTGTTGCATTCGCACATTACAAATCATTTTGAGACAGAATGTTTACACGCACCCTTGCTTTTCAACTTTACAAAAAGTGAAATGGCAACTGCATCACTTAAAAAAGCATTGTTCGGAGAAAAAATTGAATATAAAATTCCTGCCTCGCCTTTTAACCGCAGCGGACAAGAAATGGCGCAATTAGTTGGAGGAAATCTTTCCATCCTTTATTCTTTGGCAGGAACACATTCGGATATTGATACAAAAGGAAAAATACTTTTTATTGAAGACTTGGACGAATACCTGTACCACATTGATAGAATGATGATGCAATTAAAGCGTTCAGGAAAACTAAGTAATTTGAATGGATTAATTATTGGTGGAATGAGCGATATGAGAGACAATACCATTCCATTCGGAAAAACAGCCGAACAAATAATTCGTGAAGCAGTGGAGGAATACGATTACCCAGTTTGTTTTGGTTTTCCTGCCGGGCACATTGCCGAAAATTTTGCCTTGATATTGGGAAGAGAAGTAGAATTAACAGTTTCGGAGAAAGAAGTGAAAATCCATTTTAATAACAGATAAGTGATAACAGTTTATACAGATGGCTCATCGAGAGGAAATCCGGGTCCGGGGGGATATGGTATAGTACTAAAATCGGGAGCACACCGCAAGGAAGTTTCGCAAGGATTTAATTACACTACCAATAACCGTATGGAATTGATGAGTGTAATTGTTGCACTTGAAATGCTAAAAAATGCAAACAGTGAAGTGGTGGTGTATTCCGATTCGAAATACGTAGTGGATTCCATTGAACAAAAATGGGTATTCGGTTGGCAGAAAAAAGGTTTTAAAGGAAAAAAGAACCCCGACTTGTGGAAACGGTTTTTACAAATTCATCCCAAACACAAAGTAAAATTTAAGTGGATAAAAGGCCACAATGAAAACCCTGAAAACGAACGCTGCGATGAACTTGCAGTAGCTGCTGCAACAGGCGGAAATTTGTTGATTGATGAGGGATATGAAAACGTTGGTGGAGGATTACTGTAGCCCTCGGGTAGGTCATCCGATAGCTATCGGATCTGAGCCTGTCGAAGAAGTGCGCTGGTTTAAAATGGATAATTGTTCTTATGCTTTCGCACTTCCCGATAGCTATCGGGACGAGAGCCTCAATATGACGGCACACAGAATGGATAACGAATAATTGACAATTTATAATGGGGATTGTGCAAGCCCCAACAACTAACAACTAAACAGTCATAATCTCTTTCTCTTTTACCTCAATGTGTTTATCGGCTTTTATGCTGTAGGCGTCAGTTAGTTTTTGTATTTTCTCTTCGGCACTTTTACCCATATCTTCGGGCATTCCTTTTTTCACAAATTTCTTAATCTCTTCGTTTGCGTCTTTGCGAGAAGTACGCAAGGTTACTTTGCAGTGTTCTGCTTCTGCTCTCGCTTTTTTCACCAAGTCTTTTCTTCTTTCCTCTGTTAATGGTGGCACGGCAATGCGAATAATTATTCCATCGTTTTGTGGATTGAATCCAAGGTTCGCTGCCTGAACTGCTTTTTCAATTACCGGCAACATTGCTTTTTCCCACGGTTGAATAACAATGGTACGTGCATCGGGCGTATTGATGTTTGAAACATTTGCAAGAGGGGTTCTTGCTCCATAGTAATCAACAAATAAACCATCCAACATTTGCGGATTTGCTCTTCCTGCTCTTACTTTTTGCAACTCTGCTTCCAAATGGGAAATTGCTTTTTCCATTTGCTCTTCCATTGTATCAAATGTAAATTGAATTTCTTCTTGTGTCATAACAACAATTTTTATTTAAAATTAATGAAATTTTAGAATTGTACCAATGTTCCTATTTGTTCGCCCAGTATCAATTTGTTTAAATTTCCTGCCTTGTTCATATCGAATACAATGATGGGAAGTTTGTTTTCATTGCATAAAGTAAAGGCTGTCATATCCATCACGTTCAAGCCTTTTTCGTATACTTCGGTAAACGAAATGGTATCGTACTTCACTGCATTTTTATCTTTTTCAGGATCGGCAGAATAAATACCGTCTACACGTGTTCCTTTTAAAATAACATCTGCTTCAATTTCAATGGCTCGTAAGGATGCTGCTGTATCGGTTGTAAAATAAGGATTTCCTGTACCTGCACCAAAAATTACTACCCTCCCTTTTTCAAGGTGGCGTACTGCCCTTCTGCGGATAAAAGGTTCGCAAATTTGCTCCATTGCAATGGCAGAAAGTAGGCGTGTGTTCACATTTAATTTTTCCAATGCGCTTTGCAAAGCCATACTGTTTATTACTGTTGCAAGCATTCCCATATAATCACCCTGCACCCTGTCCATTCCACCTTCGCTTGCTTGAATTCCCCTAAAAATATTCCCTCCGCCTATTACAATTGCTACCTCTAAACCCTTGTCCACAACTGCTTTTATTTCGTTTGCATAAATTGCCAGACGATCATGATCGATTCCAAATTGTTTATTTCCCATCAGCGATTCGCCACTTAGTTTCAGCAGTATTCTTTTGTATTTCATAATTTAAAAAAATTGAGAGGGTTTATTGTATGCTGACAAAAATACAAATTAAAAAATTTATAGTGAATGTATAAATTGGAGTAAAAATAAAAATAGTGTGTTGCCGTTTTTGCGAGTGTATAAATGTGCTTGGCTTGTACATACTAACATCCAACATCTAATGTCCAATATCTATTTCAATTTCTCCTGAAACCCAATCGTCTTCTCCTTCGCAATATCGTTAAATTTCCGAGAGCGTTCGTAATTCGTTTTTCCTACCAAATATTCCAAACGGTTAATTCCGCCTAAATAAAATTTCGAAAAAATACTGTAGCCGCCTACAAAAGCAGCAACATAATAATGCACATAAATACAGTACCCTGTAAGCGACAAGGCTGCCAGCTGTATAGCTGCACTGGCTGCACCTTCCCAAAAGTATCCCGCATACATTTGTCCGGTACCCGGCAAAATATACGAAAGTGTTTGTGCCTTTTTTAAACTCTTCATTTTGGGAATAGCTTTAGTGGCATACATCAATTCAATCTCTTTATATATGCTGTCTTTTGTTGCTTGAGAACTTGGTGAAAGTCGAACATAATCGATCAATTTTATTTTTGCATCCGCCCATTTTTGTTGTTCGTTTAACACTAAGCAAAACAAAGGCAATGCAGTGTAGGTGATAGTACTATCAGGCACAAAAAATTGCATTTGCAATAATTGCGATTCAGCATTCCCAAAATCTTTTGCCAAATATGCCGATAGGGCATATTGGTACTTTGCTTTGTAAATAAGGGTATCCGGTAAATTGTTGTAATTTACACGACCCATACAACGGGCGGCATCTTCGTATTTCTCTAATAAATTAAGGCAGTTTGATTTTTTAATGAGTGCCTCAGTTTTCTCATTGTTGTTGATGGCAATAAAACCTAGTCTTTCGTATTCAATAGCTGCCGCATAGTACTGTTGTTTTTCAAACAGACTATCTGCCACATTTAAAGCCGTACCCGCTTGCGCTTTAGTTAAAAACCCTGCGCAAAGGAATATGCATATCCAGCATAATATTCCTATCCATTTCTTTGTAAAATGCATCTTTTCTTATTTTAACACTCAACACACTACCCCAAATATTTCCAACATAAAATATGGTGAACACGCTTCCAAAAGCAATAAAAGAGGGGCTTTTGTAACCTCCTCGTATATAACTTTCGGCAGTTGCTGCTGCCATGGCACTCAAGGTAAACAATGCCGCCAAAGCTTGTCCTTTATTGCCCGCATACCATTTTCCACTGCCGGGAATCAATGCCGACATTACACCGGCCAACAATGGTGATTTATCCTTAAACGATTTCATTTTTTTGTAGCTCTCCACAAAACCTTTTTCTTCAATGGAAATAGGGAAATAGGAGTAGGTGAAATTTTTTGATAATGTATCAAAAGCTGCGTAATTTCTTGTGAGTAATGCCATTGCCGATTTTTCATAATTCAACAATTGTTGAAGTGAATTGCTACTATCATTTGAAACAAGCGAAATGCTTTCTAAAAGAGCACTTGCTTCAGCAAATTTTTTACTGTAAGCAATATCGAAAGCACTGTAAAATTTTGATTTGTGATAAAACGATGAAGCAATGGATACCTTTTGTAAGTATACTGCCGAAGAGTCGACAGCCTTCATATTGTAATAGCTCCAACCTTTTAAATAATTCAATGAATCGAGTTGGTCGGTGGAAATAAGTGACTCCTTTATTTGCCCTAATACATACCGTGCATCCTTGTATTCACTATTGTTAATGAGGTAGGATGTAAAATTTGCCTGTTCCGTAAAACTAATATCTGACTGTGCTTGCGACTTGCCAAGACAGAAAACAAATGCAATAAAAACAATTAATTTTGCGAAACGATTCAATGTTTATGACGGCTATATTTTTTCGGATCGTCCATTATTTTATCTCCACCTGCTGCAATATCAGAAGGTTGTAAATCGGCCGAAGCCAAACGCGTACAACGTGTAAGTCGGTCGGCACTTAAGGCGACACCTTTTAGCAAACCAAACTCCGAAATACATTGTTTACTAAAGTTAGAACAGCTTATTTCATAAGGACATTTTGCTGAAATTTGTGGTGATAAGGCTGCTTGATAGAAGTACATTAAACCCCCGAATACAAGCGAAACAGGGTTGTAACGAATCAGCACATTTTTATTTTTGCTTAACAAGAATTTTACTTTTCGTTTATCGTAAAGTGCTTCGTGGAAAAATTGATTTTTGATTAATTGTAAATCGGAACTCGATTGTGATATACCCTTTTTGGGCATACAACAAACAATCACAATGAGCAGGAGTAATTTATTTAAGTACTTTTGCATTGGCAGGTATTTTATAGTTCAAGTATTTAATATCTACTTCAGCATCCGTTTTTAAATTTCCATAGGTTCTTTTGGTAATAACAGAATCACCCTTTGCGAGGTATTGAAATTCGGTCACCGTTAATGGAATTGAAATATCACCCACATTCTGATAGCCCGAATAAAACACTTTTATTGCAGGCTTACCTTTGGGATTATAGAATGCCATAAAAATGGGCTTGTAATTTTCGTGCACAATCTCGGCCTTGCTAAATTCCGATTTCAAATACTCCGGAGGAAGCCAAGTAGTAATCACCATCTTATCTTCAAAGCGTGTATATTTTAATTTATAACCCGCTGCTGCCAGTCCCATATCTTGTGTTTTGTTCGATAAAAAAAAGTAGAAAAAACTATTTTCCGAGCTAAAGTCAGATGCTTGCTTTTGCATTACGGTATTGCTTTTGGGGTCGTATATCCTTAACTCTCCATTGGCATTGGTTATTGAAATATTTTCAACCGGTGAGGTAAAATGTGTTACCATTAATCCTCCTGAAACTTGGTAATAAACTTCTCCTTTTGCAGTGATTGATTTACCGCTTTGAAGTGAGCGTGCCGTTATGTTCAAACTCAATTTTTCAATTGGTTTAAATGCAATAAAGGAATAGCTAATCAGCAAAAAGCCAAGCAATACATAGGGGTATTGTTTTCTAAATTGTTTCATAAGCATAAATGCAAAGTTAACAAAAGGCAGCAAACAAAAAGTCCGCCTCTCAATAGTAATCGAGAGGCGGACTTTAAGATTTTATGTTATTTTGTTTCTTCCTCTGTTACTGAAGAATCGGGTTTTTGAATTTCAGGACCTTTTATTTTATCCTTAGGCAATAAGTATACGCGTGTCATATCGCGGTACTCCATCGCATTTTGGTCGAGACCACGAACACTTAGTTGAACCAAACGCGTGTTTTCAGTATAATAAATAGGCATCACAGCTGCATCGTCTAAAGCAACTTGGTCTGCCTGACGGTATAAATCAAAACGTTTTTTAAAATCAATTTCTTTTAATGAAGCCTCAAACAAAGAGTCGAATTTAGCACTTTGGTAACGCATTGGATTCAAGTATGACTTTTCGTTTAAACCTGCAGGAACGTTTTTACCATAAAATAAATTCAAGAATGTTTCAGGATCCGGGTAATCTGCAACCCATCCACTTCTCCACATCATTGCTTTACCTGTTTCTAGATTCTCTAAGTGTTGAGCAAATGGCATAACGTCCATTTTTATGTGAACATTTAAATTTTCTTCCAACATTTTTAAAATTACTTCGGCAATTTGCGTGTTTATTGAACCTCCACTGTTTAATTGCAATTTAATTTCAGGAAAACCTTTACCATTAGGATAACCTGCCTCAGCTAATAATTTTTTTGCTTTTGCAGGATCATAAGTATATCCTTTAATATCTGTTGAAACATAATCCTTAAATGAAGGCGGCACCACACCATATTTTGCTGCACGACCATCACCTTGCAAAGTAAAGTTTACAATTTGATCGCGATCAATAGCATAGTTAAATGCTTGGCGTACCAACTTGTTTTTGAACAAATCGCTTTTGTGTTGGAAACCATAATATTGTACAATCATACCCGGTGTAACCTGCATTTCAAAAGGGCTATTGCCACCTTTTTTTGCATCCCCAAATTCTGTTAATACATCGCCAATCATTTCAAGTGGCAAACGATACACCATTTCTAAATTTCCTTTTTTAAACTCCAACAACTCCGATTTCTTTTCTTTTAAAAAGGTGACTTTAATGGCCTCTAAATAAGGTAATTTATTCCCAAACTGGTCTATGTCCCAATAGTTATTGTTCCGCACTAAAATAACAGCATCACCCTCCTTTATTTCTTTTGCAATAAAGGGTCCTGTACCTACACAATGTGACCGCATGTCAATACCATATTTATCGAAGGCCTCTTTAGGAAACACTTTGGTAAAAGGCATTGTAAGCATATTCAAGAATCCGGCAAAAGAATATTTTAAATCTATTTCAAGTATATAATCGTTAATTACCTTAACACCAGTAACCCCTGCTGCAAGAGGTGCTTTTTTTAAAGTTGACTCATAGTATTCATCAGCACCCACAACTCTGTTTTTAAACACAAAAAACCCTTGATTGCTTGCATCAGAGGAGCATAGTTTTTCAAAACAATATTTAAAATCTTTAGCAGTTACTTCACGACCTTTTCCATCAGGGAAACAAGCATCGTCATGAAACTTAACTCCTTTTCTCAAATAAAAAGTAAAGGTTGTTGCGTCACTATTAATTTCCCATTTTTCGGCCAATGCGGGTTGAATGGAGAGGTCTTTCTGATACAGCTTCACCAATCCTTCATATATTTGAGTTGTAATTCTATGAGAAACTTCTTCCGTAACACTTAATGGATATAAATTTCTGAAATCTTCAATTTCATTCATTCTAAACACACCACCATAAAATACGCCACCTTTAGCAACTTTGTTTTCTTTCTCTTCTTTGTCATTGTTTCCTCCACAAGACCACATAAGCGTAATTGACGCCAGAGACAAAAGAGTAATAATTTTTTTCATAATTTTTATTTTAACACATTACGGAATAGCTACAAATATAGCTAAAAATATAAAAAATGTAATTTATTAGACCTAAATCGGCTAAATAACTATGAGTGACGCTATTGCTATATGTCTATTTCAATAAGAACTGGGCAGTGGTCGGAATGTTTCGCTTCAGGTAAAATAGCAGCACGAAGTAACTTTGACAGTAAATTTTCACTTACTAAAAGATAATCTATACGCCATCCCAAATTTTTACCCCGCGATCCAGCACGATAGCTCCACCAAGTATAGTTGTGAGGCCCCTTATTGAAATGCCTAAAAGTATCTACAAAACCGCTTTCCAAAAAGCCATCAAACCATGCTCTTTCATCAGGTAAAAAACCCGATGTGTTTGCGTTCGACCTAGGATTATGTATGTCAATTTCTTTATTACAAATATTGTAATCGCCACAGATAATAAGATTCCTTCGGTCTTTATTTAAGCTATTAATATACTGTTGAAAATCATTCAACCATTCAATTTTAAAGGCTTGACGATGGTCGCCACTTGACCCAGAAGGCATATAAACACTCATAATTGAATTTTCGCCATAGTCAACACGTAACACCCTCCCTTCATCATCGTATTTTCGAATTCCACAACCGTAAACTATATTATCGGGTTTCTCCTTTGCAAGAATTGCTACTCCGCTATATCCTTTTTTTTGTGCTGAATGCCAGTAATGCTTATATCCAGCTTGTTCAAAAATTGTTAAATCAAGTTGTTCGGGGCTTGCCTTTGTTTCTTGAAGGCAAATTATATCCGGATTTGTGGCTTTTAACCAATTCATCCAATTTTTACTAAGTGCAGCACGTATGCCATTTACATTATAAGTAACTATTCTTTTCATAGGAATTATTTAATGATATTTTTTAATGTCACAGGATAATATTCGTGTTCCAAAGCTTGAACTTTCAGCCCGATACTTTCAATGGTATCTTCGATCGTTATAGCGCATTTTTTCTGCAAAATAATTTCTCCTTTATCGTACTCTTCATTCACGTAATGTATACTGATCCCAGTTTCTTTTTCGCCCGTCTCCATTACAGCTTTATGAACGTACATACCGTACATTCCTTTTCCGCCAAATTTAGGTAATAAGGCAGGGTGTATATTTATTATCTTTTTAGGAAATTCCTTAATTAGAGCTTGTGGAATTTGCAATAAAAAGCCTGCTAAAACAATGTAGTCAATGTTGTTTTCAATTAAAAACGTGATTAGACCATCGGAATCAACAAAACTGTCTTTGGGAAACACAAAACAAGGAACACTCTCTTGCTTGCATTTATTAATAATACCGGCCTTTTCGTTATTGGTAACAACAAGTCGAATTACGACTTTACTATCACCGGCAAAATAACGAATAATTTGATGTGCGTTGCTACCATTTCCGGAAGCAAATACAGCTATATTTTTCATGCGAAAATCCTGTGGTCAAAAGTACAAAAACTTTCAAATTAACATCGTGTAAAAAAATTAAGGGGAAAGATTAAACTAGCACTTTTTTCTTATTCAGCGAGGTTTGTATATCATCTAATTCGCCTTTAGGAATCGCTCCAATAAGTTTTTTGGTATACTCTGTTTGAGGGTTTGAATAAATTTGGTCAGAGTCCCCCATTTCTTCTATTTTCCCTTTGTTCATTACTAACATTCGGTCGCTCATAAATTTAACAACCGATAAATCGTGAGAAATAAATATGTATGTAAAACCAAATTCATCACGTAATTCATTTAATAAATTAAGCACTTGTGCTTGAACAGATACGTCAAGCGCTGACACCGACTCATCACAAATAATAAACTGAGGTTGCAAAGCCAATGCTCTTGCAATGCAAATACGCTGACGTTGACCACCCGAAAATTCGTGAGGGTACCTGTAATAGTGCGATTCACTCATATTTACTCGTTCCAAAAGTTCAATAACTCTTGCCTTACGAGCTTTATCATTTTCTAAAATTCCATGTACTTGCATAGGTTCAATAATTGCCTCACCTATGGTAATACGTGGATTAAGAGAAGAATATGGATCTTGGAAAATAATTTGAACATTTTTGCGAATATTTCGCATTCCCTTACCATTCAGCTTATTTACGTTTATGCCATTGTAAATTATTTCTCCGGAAGTAGGTTCTACTAAGCGAAGTACGGTTCTTCCCAAGGTCGTTTTTCCGCAACCCGATTCCCCCACCAAACCAAGTGTTTCTCCGGGATATACATCAAAACTAACATCGTCCACCGCTTTTACAAATTCTGTTACCTTACCAAATATCCCTTTAGTGATTGGAAAATACGTTTTTAAATTTTTTACTTGCAGTAAAGGTGCTTGTGAATATAAATCCAAGTGCCTCTTTTCTCTTTCTTTAGATGTAATTATCAATTTATCAGTAACCTCAGAAACGGACTTACTGCTTTCGGTCATTTTACCCTCGGCATCCGTTTGCATAAAATCGGAAACGGTGGGCAACCAATGTAATCTTTTGTTTAAGGGTGGCCTGCAAGCAAGAAGCCCTTTTGTATAGGGATGTTGTGGATTTGCAAAAATATCCCACACATTTCCCTGCTCCACTATTTTGCCTTTGTACATCACCACAACGTTATCTGCTAATTCAGCAATTACACCTAAATCGTGTGTAATGAACAAGATGCCCATTTCCTCTTTTTGTTGCAAATCACGCATTAAATCGAGTATGGTTTTTTGAACGGTTACATCCAGTGCAGTAGTTGGTTCATCGGCAATTAGTATCGATGGGTTACAACTCATTGCCATCGCAATCATTACGCGTTGCTTTTGTCCTCCCGATATTTGATGAGGGTATGTATCAAAAATACTTTCCGGTCGCGGCAATTCAACCAATTTAAAAAGGTCAACGGTTTTTTCCTTTGCTACTTTCTTATTCACTTTTTGGTGAAGCATAATGGCTTCCATTACCTGATCCCCGCATGTAAAAACAGGGTTTAGCGAAGTCATCGGCTCTTGAAATATCATGGCTATTTCATTGCCCCTTAAGGATCGCATATCCCTGTCGTTTAATTTCAATAAATCAATTACTCCTTTACTCCTGGAATGAAACATCATTTCCCCAGCGCTAACTCGCCCGGGAGGACTTTGAATAAGTCGCATCACAGAAAGTGCTGTTACCGACTTTCCCGACCCTGATTCACCAACGATACCTATTGTTTGTCCCTTATGAAGGGTGAAAGAAACATCGTCTACTGCTTTAATAACCTCTTCCTCTGTCTTAAACTCCGTACACAAATTTCGCACTTCCAATAATGGCTTTTGCTCCATACAATCGAAAAAAATAATAAATTTACACCAGTAAAAGTACAATTTAATACTAAATCTACAAATTGATGGTTAAGACCTTTTGCCTAAAAAGTTGTTTTTTTAGATAAAACCGAGCGTTGAACTATTTCGTAAATTATTGCATGAAAACTAAACAACAAATCTTTTTAGGTGTTCTATTGTTGTTTTTTGTTGCCTGTGCAGGTCAAAAAAGTGATAAAAGCACACAAACGATTACAATAAAAAAGCAAAAAAGCATTATGATAGATACCAACAAAGTGACAAAAACAGAAGATGAGTGGCAGAAACAACTTACTCCCGATCAATTTTATGTATTGCGTCAAAAAGGAACGGAACGCCCCTTTACCGGAAAGTTTTGGAATAGTAACGAAAAGGGCGAGTACCATTGTGCTGCCTGTGGAAATTATTTATTTTCATCACAAACAAAATTTGATGCAGGTTGTGGTTGGCCAAGCTTTTCGGAAGCTGCTGCTGAAAAAAACATTATCAGCAAAGCCGATTCAAGTCACGGAATGATGCGCACAGAAGTGATGTGTGCCAAATGTGGCGGACACCTTGGTCACGTTTTTGACGATGGGCCGAAACCTGCCGGCTTGCGTTATTGTATTAACTCGGAGTCGCTGACGTTTGAGAAGAAGTAATTTAAGGTGAATGCGGTATACGCATTTAATATAAAAAAATTTAGGTTGTGCGGTTTTGCCGCACAAGCCAATGTTATCTATTTCCACGAAACCTGAAATTCGCACCCTTTTCTCATTAGCTTCCCGCCTTTCTAACTAACACACATCGACCCTTATTAGTAAGGCGCGTTTGCCCGAAAAAATGGCGGGCGTGTGTTTGAAAGTGTGCGAGCAGCTTCCTTTTTTCTTGATTTTTTGTTTCTTTTGTATTAAGACAAAAGAAAATGCCCAGCGGCACAGAGCGAATAGATTAATTAAAAAATATATCTAAAAGCTAATTTTGGTAACCTTTTTACTTTGTTAAAACAGCAAAGGTGGTTTAAGCTATCGTAATATTTTTCTCTTTAATCAACTCTTCTCCTCTGTATTTGATTAGGAGCTGTGCTACTGTAAGTACATCTTTCTGGCAGTATTTTACAATGCGTTCGAGATTTTTTTCTTCGTAATACACGCTGTAAACTTGGCTGCCATCGATGTCATCTTTTGGTGTAGGAATATTAAATACAGCTGCTAATAGGTTAAGAGATGTATAGCTTTTATAGTCTCCAAATTTCCACAACTCCATCGTATCTAAATGATTTATTTCCCAAGGTTTTTTTCCAGTAATGTTGAGTATGCTCGGCAACTTTAATCCGTTTATAAGAATACGCCTGGCTATGAAAGGATAGTCGAATTCCTTTCCATTGTGTGCACAAAGCAAACTGGCCTTTTTATTATAATGAGTATCCAGCAAATCAATGAATGCTTTTAATAGTTTTTTCTCATCGTGTCCGAAAAATGATTTTACACGAAAATTATATGCGTATTTCCCTTTGGTTACAATCCCTACAGATATGCAAACTATTTTCCCAAACTCGGCATAAATGCCCGATCTTTTATAAAGAGTTTCGGGAGTTTCCTCTTCCGATTTTTTTAGATTTGCTGTTTTTTTATTCCATAAATCCTTCATACTTGCAGGAAGCTTGGAATAATTCGCTGCATTCGGAACAGTTTCAATATCTAGAAACAAAATGTTTTCGAGGTTGAGTGTATCTAACATAATTAAAAATCTTGGTAAAGGTTATACAACGAGGTTCGTATTCCAAAGAAGATTGTGCTTGTATTTGCGCTACTAACAACATTTTGCAGACTGCGATAAAGCAAACCTGCCTCAAACAAAAGGTTGCATTTTGGATTTATTAAATAGGAAAATTTAAATTCTGAGAGCAAAACTTTTGTTTTAAGACCTTGCCCAACAAAATTTCCAAAATCGCTTGGTCGTGTTGTATAGGATGCATAAATATTTTGTCCGTAATTAACGGCTGCAGTATCTAAACCGACCTTTGCATACATTACTTTTGCATTGAAAAAGATGCGCTTGTGTTGGTAATTAATTATTCCAATTGCTTCATAAAAATTAGCGCCAAGAGGATGTGCCAGCGATTGATTATAGTGTCCATAATTTTGAATTGGGTTACCGTGCGAATAGGTATACGGTCGAACATAATTTGCTTCGCCTTGTATGTATAAATTCTTCAGGTGAAGTGCATTAAACATCTTGAATCCGAATTGATACCCTTGCTTGTTTGCCCACCAACCTTTGCTCTCTTTTAAAAATTTAAGGTAAAATTCATCAATCAATACTTGTGAATAGAGCTGAATGTTTTTAGCAATTTTTAATTTAAAGCTTACCCCTAAAAGAGCATTGTCGGGTGAGCCAACAGAATATTCAACTGGCCTGTAAAACACCACCGGGCTCAAATAATTTACATCGTACCCTAAGCCACCTTTTGCACTGCGCGATTGCCATACAATGGATTCGAAGAAGCTAAAATTAAATCGTTTGCTTACATTCCAACTCAAGTAATGAGCAGCAGCATACTTTTTTTTCATCAATTGTGTATTTCCAAGAGAGCCTCTTATATCGCGCAACTCAGTATACAAATTGATGTATTGAAACTTCCAGATAGTGGTAATTATTTTGAAATAAGGATAGTTGTACGAATTGTCTGACAGCAATAAAGAACGGTACCCATCGCCCAAAAATTGTTTGCCATTCCCCAATTCAAAACGAAATACTTTATTGGGAGCAAATGCTGCATAGCCCATTTGAACAATGCTTTTGTATCCTGGTAACAGCATACTACTATCCGCATATCCTTGTTGTGGAATTACTTCCGTTTTTTGAATTACACTATCGATGTAAAAAGGGTATTTAGCATTAATACAAAAAGCAGAATAATGCACCGATAATTTTGTTCCAATATCAGAAACTAAACTAATTCCTATCGCAGTTTCTAGCGCTTTTGATTTAAAAGACAAATCGCAACCTCCCACGAACGTAAGGACTGGATCGAGTGAAACAGCAAAGTTGTTGTAATTATACCATAGTAAATGGTCATTTAAAACATGATGCATTGCAACCGATTTTGTTTTGCGCACCATAGTGCCTTGCAAAGAGTCGCATCCTACCAGACTGCTTATTTGCTGTTGGTTATAAGGCTTGCAATTTGAATGGAAATATTTATTCTTATTACCCAAGTTCTCATATCGATAAAGCTGCTCGTTTGTTAAAAACAGATTTTGTTGCTGTGCAAATAAGTTCGCACTTATAAATAACATAAATGCAATCGATAAAAAATATTTTATATTACTAGAATGGTACAACAGTGCTGATATTATTTATCTTTTTCTTTGATTTTAATAAGAAAGGGGATCTGAAAAACAACACCCGCGACAAGTCCAACTATTAAAAATGCAATACTTGGGTTTACCTTATTCAATAAAATAGAAATGGCTATAAGGCTGATGTTTATCGAATACAACAAGATCACCGTTTTTCGTTGATTAAGACCTAAAGCCAATAAGCGATGATGAATGTGGTTACGATCGGCAACGAATGGTGAAACGCCTTTTACTGTTCTAAAAATAAAAATACGCAATGTATCATACAGTGGAAAAACAAGAACAGCTATTACAAAAACCGGTTTTGAAACATGTACAAGTATCGTTTCTATGCTGTTTTTATCGTACTCAATTAGTTTAATTGCTAAAATAGATATAATTAGTCCAATGGTTAAAGAGCCCGAATCGCCCATAAAAATTCGTGCTGGTGAAAAATTATAAAACAAGAAAGCTATTAATGATCCTGCCAAAGAAAATGCGAGCGCTGCCATCGTTAAGTTTCCAGCAAAAAAGAACCATAAACCAAATGCCGTGGAGCAAATAAGACCAATCCCTGCAGCCAATCCATCAACACCATCAATTAAGTTAAAGGCGTTCACAATAACAATAATGGTAAAAACAGAAATAAAAATACTTGCCCATTCTGGTATTTCATATACTCCAAATATTCCGTGTAACCCTTTTAATCGGACATTTGCCATAAGCACCAATACCATTGCTACACCAATATGAGCCAATAGTTTTTTAATGGGAGCCGTTCCAACAATATCGTCTTTTACACCCACAAAAAACAAAACTATAACAGTTGCAATAACATATTTAAAATCGGAAACTGCAGTGCTCATACTTTCAACATCAAGCAGCTTATTTGCTGGCAGCCACAGAGCGAAAGCAAATATTGTTCCGGCAAAAATATTAATCCCACCAATGGTTGGAATTTTTCGTTTATGCAATTTGCGATCGCCTCCAGGATCGTCATTAAGGTTTTTGAGTTTGGCAATCTTAATTAATGAGGGTGTAAATAGAAATACTACTACAAAAGAGGTAAGAAAGGATAGTATGAGCAGTATTAGCATTTCCATAATTCTACAATCAAAATCTATAATGCGTGTTTATACAAACTTAAAAAAAATCTACTAATATGTGTTAAAAATCGAAGTAAGTGTTGGATAAAGAAGTTCTAAAGCCTATAAAAAAATAATTTGTTACGTTGTACTGAAAACTGTTATTTAGAGTACGCATATATACCCCTGTTATAACATTCATATTTGTTGCCCTATTAACCTTATAACCGATAGAAAAAGCAGAGGTTGAGAGTGTAGTTAAAAATCCTTGTATTTTATTATTTGTGAGTACTCCGGCATTGTCATCAGGTAATAACACATTGTTCCCATAATGCATAGAAGCACTATCTGCTCCGTAGGTAGCGTAATTTATTTTTGCTTCCACAAAAAAATCAAATAATGTATAACGAACAATTCCAACAGCTTCATTAAAGTTAGCGCCAAGCGGGTGTGCCAAACTCTGGTTGTAGTGTGTGTAGTTTTGCTCCAGTTTTCTAAACGAATATGTGAAAGCTGTTACACTGTTGTATTCAGCTTGCAGATATAGGTTTTTTAATTTAAAAGCATCGTAATATTTCAGTCCAAATTGATATCCCTTCTTATTATGTGTCGACATTTTTTTCCTGTCAACATCGTCTACCACATATTGACAATACAACACCGCAAAACGAGTGAGGTTAAACTTGGCTGTTGCCCCAAGCATAACATTATCATTGCCGCTGATACCAAATTGCATAGCCGCTGACAAAATAATAGGATTTAAATAATTTGCATTAAAGGTAGGACTTAAACCTCTGCGAACATTGTACATTGTAGACTGGAACAAGCCCAATTGCAATTTGGAAACAGGCATATAACTTACATAATGAAAACTGGCAGTCTTTTTTTGAAACAAGGGTTCATTCAATGCGGTTATGAATATTCTACCGTTGTCAATAAGTTGCAAGGATGCGAGTATATTGGTAAATTGAAATTTTCCAATGCTCGTAGTTGCCCTCATATAAGGATAATTAAAGGCGTTATCTGAAAGCATCAAGGATCGATAACCATCTCCAATGAAATGTTTTCCGTGCCCTCCCTGTAAATTAAATTTTTTGCAGGGCGAATAAGAAACATAACCCACGGCCATTGCGTAGTCGAAACCATTTGATTTAAATGCTTTTACCCTCCCCTGTCCCGGAACTACTTCATTTACTCTAATAAAACTATCAATATAGTTTACGAAAAAAGCTTGGTTTTCATAAAAGGAACTTTCGAATGAAAATTTTGTTCCTATATCTCCACGCACCAATATACCTCTCGTATTTTGGTAGTATTTTTCTGTATCAAGAGTATTAACTTTATCATATTCCAAATTAAAAACAGGGTCGATAGCTATGTACATTCCTGTGGAAGAATCTTTAAACACAGCCAGGCTTTCGTGTTTGACTTTTCGCGCCAACCACGATCTTTTCAACGAATCATAATAGGTAAAAACACCGCAGGCCCCCTGTAAATTATAGGTGCCAACATTACTTTCTATTGTTGGCTTAACGGCAGAGTGATGGTTAATTTTCCCTTTGCGGCTTAGCATCATTTCAGTTAGTTGTGTCGACTGGTAATTCATCGGCAAATTTTTTTGCTGTGCCATTGTCAGCAAAGGAAAAAAAATGGCAAGTATGTAATAATGTTTTCTCAAAAATTATGTTTTACTTCTTCATAAACTAATTTTATTCCTTCAGATAATTCTATTTTATGTTTCCATCCTAAATTGTGTAATTTACTCACATCTAAAAGTTTTCTTGGAGTGCCGTCCGGCTTTGTAACATCCCATGTCAATTCCCCTTCATAGCCTACTATTTTCTTTACCATCAAAGCAAGTTCTTTTATAGACAAATCTACACCTGTTCCGATGTTCACCAAACTGGGCTCGTTGTAATGTAACATTAAATAAAAACAAGCATCCGCCAAATCGTCTATGTGTAAAAACTCGCGTAATGGAGTGCCACTTCCCCATACCTCAACAGTAGGGCTATTTTTCTTCTTTGCTATGTGAAACTTCCGAATTAATGCGGGCAATACATGTGAATTAGCAAGATCGTAGTTGTCGTTTGGTCCGTATAAATTGGTAGGCATTACAGATATATAATTACACCCAAACTGACTCCTATAAGCATCGCATAACTTGATACCTGCAATTTTAGCTATTGCGTAGGGTTCGTTTGTTGACTCCAATAACCCCGTAAGCACACAGTCTTCCTTCAACGGCTGTGACGCCATTTTAGGATATATACAAGATGAGCCCAAGAACATTAATTTTGTTACTTTGTTCTTGTATGAAGCATCAATAATATTATTTTGTATCATTAAATTATCGTACAAAAACTCTGCTCTATAAGTGTTATTGGCGTATATGCCCCCTACTTTTGCCGCTGCCAAAAAAACATAATTCGGCTGTTCGCGTGCAAAAAAATCCTGAACCGCCTGTTGAGTTCTTAAATCTACCTCTTTCGATGATGCAAAAACAATGTTGTTATATCCCGATGCATTTAACTTTCGTATAATGGCGGAACCTGCCATTCCTTTGTGCCCGGCAACATATATTTTGGCGCTTTTCTCCATTCTTTTACTAACATCATTTATTCTTGAAAATCAACCACATCGTGACCACCTTCCAATAGATATTTATCCTTCGCAAACAATTTTAAGTCGAATGCCACCATTTCTTTTACAAGTTGCTGCACACTATGTTTTGGTTTCCAGCCCAATTCTCTTTCCGCTTTAGAAGCATCTCCTACTAACAAATCTACCTCGGTAGGTCGGAAATATTTAGGGTCAATTTCAATAATTACTTTTTTAGTTTTTGAATCCAAGCCTTTTTCAGACACGCCTTTTCCTTGCCAATTAATATTTATACCTACCTCGTTAAAAGCCATTTCTATAAAACTCCTTACCGATACCTTTTTTCCCGTTGCCAGTACAAAATCGTCCGGTTTGTCTTGCTGTAACATTAACCACATTCCTTCTACATAATCCTTTGCGTGCCCCCAATCTCTCTCGGCATCAATGTTACCAAGAAAAAGATTTTCTTGTAAGCCCAATTTTATTTTTGCTGCTGCACGCGTTATTTTACGTGTAACAAAAGTTTCTCCTCTAACAGGACTCTCATGATTAAAAAGTATACCGTTACAAGCAAATATATTATAGGCATCTCTGTAATTCCTAACTATCCAATAGGAATATAATTTAGCAACACCGTAAGGACTGCGAGGATAAAAAGGCGTTGTTTCTTTTTGTGGTATTTCTTGTACCAGCCCATATAGTTCGGAGGTAGACGCCTGATAAAACTTAGTTTTCTTTTCAAGTTTTAAAATACGAATAGCTTCTAATATTCTAAGTGTCCCCAATGCATCTGTATTTGCTGTATATTCAGGTGTTTCAAAAGAAACCTTTACATGTGACTGTGCCGCTAAATTGTATATTTCATCGGGCTGAACTTCCTGTATTATGCGAATAAGATTGGTTGAGTCGGTTAAGTCGCCATAGTGCAAGAAAAACTGCACTTTCTTTTCGTGTTTATCCTTGTACAAATGGTCTATTCTGTTTGTGTTAAACAAGGAACTTCTTCGTTTTACACCGTGTACAATGTACCCTTTGTTTAACAATAATTCTGCCAAATAGGCGCCATCCTGTCCGGTTATGCCTGTAATAAGAGCTACTTTAGCCATACAACTAGTAAATTATATAATAGGCGAATGTAAGAAAAAAAAGTGAGGCTTATTTTGTATTTGCTGTATCTACCCCCAAACCACCGAGTTCCTTTTTATCTACTGTAGGTGGCATAATGTTGTTGCGTATTTTATTTGCCACAAATTCGGCTACCTTTTTTGCCAACTCTGCTGTTTTAAATCCATCGTTTCCTGGTACACCTGGAACACTGGGTTGAATAATTGATTTTTTTCCGTCAATATATATATCATAGCCCCACCCTGTAAACCTGCTTGCAGATGGCCCATTCGAATTGTTATACACCTTGACTTCAATAATAGAAGCCATTGCCATTTCTATTAATTTAAAACTGTCAGTAACTGCTGTTACCGTTGAGGAATCAGCGGCAATTATTGTTGTTTCTCTCGTATTATTGCTACACGAAAAAATTAAGAAAGCGCAAAGCGCTCCAAAAATATTCTTCATAGAATTATTCTGAAATGATTAATTTACCTGTTAATAATTTGTTGCTTTTTTGTGATAGAGTGTATACATAAACCCCTGCTGAAAGACCACTTTTATTGAATATGTTTTTTCCGCCATTCACAATAAGTTGCAGTACTTCTTTGCCTTGCAAGGTATATAAAGTAAATAAACTTTCGCTTGTGTCTGATATGTAAATAGTTGCAATATCTTTCACAGGGTTCGGATAAATGTTTATGGTAGCCTTTTCCGAAGTTGTTTCTGTTATGGAAGTTACATTTTTAAGTTCCCATAAATCAACGTGAAAATATGCAATTGCGTCAACCCCTGTACCAACATAACCATTGCTGTCTGTCGCGAATGCTATAGCGCCCTTTCTGCCTACACCCGTAAGGTCGGCTATTTGTGTCCAGCTGTTTGCTATGGTATCGTATGCCCAAAAATCCTTTTTATACAAGCCTAGCGAATCAACTCCGGTACCAACATACCCTTTTCCAAGGAAAGCAAAAGCTGTTGCGTCTTCTCTTTTTGCACCCAGGAAATTTGCCTTTTTCGACCATGTATTAGATGCGGGTTCGTAAGCCCAACAATCATTCTTCATTCCGCCATCGTTTCCAGTTACAACAAAAGCCCTATCACCAACAACAAAAGATGTCGCTTTTGAACGGGCACTTCCACCAAAATTTGCCATTTGTGTCCAAGTATTATTTAAGGTATCGTATGCCCAAAAATCCTGTTTAAAACCATTGGCATCATTACCTAACCCGGTATAGCCTAAACCCTTTATTGCAAAAGATACAGTTCCTTCTCTAGTGCCACCACCAAAATTTGCTTTTTGTGTCCACACATTAGTAAGTGTATCATATTCGTATAATCTTGAATTAGGACTGCCAGAGTTCCCGCTACAAATAAACCCTTTTCTCCCAAGAGCAAAGGCTGATGCGCTTCTTCGTGCAGTTCCCAAATAATCTGATTTCTGAGTCCAAGTATTTTTGACTGTATTATACATCCAAAATTGTTTTGTATTTGTTCCGTCAGCATTTCCCGTCCCTACATAGGCATTTTTACCAATATAAAAGTAAGACGCGTCCGACACCTTTGGTCCGCTATAATCTGCCTTTTGAACCCAAAGCCATTGGGCTTGGGCAGCAGAAAAAGAGATTGCGAAAAAAAAGAATGCGATTTTATTTTTCATTGTGTTAATTTATTCTTACTAATTTATTAATAAATTGCTTTTTCGATGCTAATTTATGCAAATTATTAGTTAATATCGAATTTTACGAATTGCCTAACTTCCATTTTAGTATTTAACAAAAATATTTGTTGTCAAAAATAATACATCTAAAGTGGTTTAATTATTACATTCGTAATCTTAATTATTCTTAATTATACCCGTATGTTTAAAATCCGTTTTCTATTTTATTTTTTACTATTTACTTTGTTTTCTTGCTCTGATTCTCCAAATGAAAGAGGGGAAGTAATAACCCGCACTGAAACAGAATACACAACGAAAAACTTACCAATTGGAAAGGCAGATACAGTATTTTGCAGAACAGACCCGTCTCAAAGTTACACCCTTTACCTACCTTCTACCTATTCAAAAAACAAACGATACCCTCTATTGTTTTTATTCGATCCTCACGCTGACGGAAACCTGCCTATAGAAAAATACCAAGCAATCGCTGAACGTTACGGATTTGTTTTTGCAGCGTCAAACAATTCTAAAAATGGGTTGGATAAAGAACAGCTAAAAAATATTATTGTACCTTTTTTTAAGGATGTTATTGCAACCATTGCGGTTGACTCTACCCATTTTTTTACAGCGGGATTTTCAGGGGGTGCTAAAGCAGCACAGTTAGCGGCATACAATACTCCATTTATTTCGGGTGTCATTTCTTGCTCTGTCGCATTGGTGAAAAACATAAAGTTAAAAATTCCATTTATAGGAATAGCAGGAAAAAGGGATATGAATTTATTGGAAATGATTTTAAAAGATAATCAATCTAGCGATTCAGCCAAAGAACATACCCTACTTACTTTTGATGGAATACACGAATGGCCACCCGAACAAACTTTTGAGGAAGCCTTATTGTTTTTGGAGCTTACCAGAATGAAAAAGCAATCTTCAAAAATAGATACCTTTATTGTAAATCACTATATTACTTTGTCGGATGCTAATTTAAAAGGAGCGAAACAAGAAGGCAATATTCTAAAAGAGGTTGATTGTTTAGATAAGAAAGTGCAATTTTTGAACGGAATTACAAACACCTCTGCTGAGCAAAAGCAATTAAAACAACTTATCGGAAGTGCTTCATTTAAAAATGCTGTAGCTCAACAGACTGAACTTTTTAATCGCGAAAAGGAAATTCAAAAAACATTTAAAAGCTACTTTAGTAGCTTCGAATTAGATAAAATTTCTTCTGAACTTACAAAATTAGAATCTCCAAAAAATACCGGAGAGAAAGAAATGTTTGAGCGCATCAAAGGCTTTCTTAGCAATGGCACCTACTCTTATGCTTCTCAATTAATAGATCAAAAAGGGAAAGAAGATGTTACAGAAAAAGTACTTGCCATTTATAAAATTGTTGACCCTATAAATTCTGAACACGCCTATTTATCTGCTTGTTTATTTGTAAAAAAAGGCAATACTGAAAACTGTATTACATCCTTAAAAGAAGCAATCAACCTTGGCTTCTCTGATGTTTCAAGACTGGAAAATGATGGGCGGTTTTTAACACTCCGAAAGAACCCCGATTTTAACAACATATTGAATGGGCTCAGGAAATAAAAAATCGCATTCATTTACAAATAACTTAATAGAAGAAAGTAGTCCTTATCTATTACAGCACTCACACAATCCTGTTGAATGGTATGCCTGGAATGAAAAATCGTTACAACTTGCGAAGGATGAAAATAAATTAATATTAGTAAGTATCGGTTATTCTGCCTGCCATTGGTGTCACGTAATGGAACACGAGTGTTTTGAAAACGAGGACGTGGCAAAAATAATGAACGAACATTTTATTAATATTAAAGTTGACAGAGAGGAACGTCCGGACATTGATCAAGTATATATGAATGCTGTTCAGTTAATGACAGGAAGAGGTGGTTGGCCACTGAATTGTTTTACCTTACCTGATGGGAGACCTGTTTATGGCGGGACCTATTTTCCAAAAGAAAGTTGGAAAAACATTCTGTTGAATCTTGCAGATGTGTATAAACATGAACCCTCAAAAGCGTTGGAATATGCAAAAAAACTAACCGAGGGGATAAGGCTAGGTGAAGTAATTGAAAACAAACAAACGGAACAAACTTTTTCGAATACCGATTTACAAGACTGTTTAAGTGATTGGCAACAGCGACTTGATGATACTGATGGTGGTCCGAACAAAGCGCCCAAATTCCCACTTCCAAACAACTACCTTTTTTTATTGCGTTATGCACATAACAAAAAGAATGTGATACTAATGGAACACGTAGAACTTACACTTCGCAGTATGGCTTATGGAGGTATTTACGACCAATTAGGCGGAGGCTTTGCACGTTATTCAACCGATATGAAATGGAAGGTTCCCCATTTCGAAAAAATGCTCTATGACAATGCTCAATTAATTTCTCTTTATTCAGAAGCATACCGAATAAACAAAAATCCACTTTATAAAAAAATTGTAGAAGAAACAATTATCTTTTTAGAAGAAGAACTAACATCGCCTGAAGGTGTTTTCTATTCTGCCTTGGATGCAGATTCAGAAGAAGTAGAAGGGAAATACTATGTTTGGACAAAGGCGGAATTAGAGCAAGTTTTAGAACAAGATTTTTTGCTTTTTTCTGCCTATTACAATGTAAATGAAATTGGATATTGGGAACACAACAACTATATTTTATTGCGTAAAAAAAGCGATGAAGCTGTTGCGAAAACTATGGGAGTTGAAGTAGCTAAACTACAAAAATGCATTGAGCGTTGTCGAAAAAAACTAATAATAGAACGCAACAAAAGAATTAAGCCTGGCTTGGATGATAAGTCGCTTACCTCTTGGAACGCAATGATGATAAAGGCATACATCGATGCTTTTGAGGCATTCGAAAATCCAGCCTATTTAGAAAAAGCAAAAAAAGTGCTTCGCTTTATCATTACAAAAATGAGAACTCCCGATGGTGGAATTTACCACAATTATAAAAATGGCAAATCTTCTATCAATGGATTTTTAGAGGATTATGCTTTTGTAATAGAGGCCAGTATATGTTGCTATAATACAACTTTTGAATCCAATTGGCTTACGTTTGCTGATGAGTTAATGCAGTATACTAAAACACATTTTGAAGACACTGAAACAAAAATGTTTTTTTTCACAAGCATTAAAGACACTCCACTTATTGCCCGAAAAATGGAATTGTCAGACAATGTAATTCCGGCCTCTTGTTCATCCATTGCAAACTCACTATTTTATTTAGGCAAATATTTAAGCAAACCTGAATTCGTGAAGCAAGCGCAACAAATGCTGAGTGCAATTAAAAACAATTTAGTATCCTACGGACCAGGCTATTCAAATTGGGCTATTTTAATGCTGAACAGTACAAAACCTTTTTACGAAATTGCTATTGTTGGCGAAGAGGCAATAAAGAAAGCACAACAACTAAAAAAATATTATTTCAATAATTATATTTTATTGGCAAGTGAAAAAGAGGATTCTTTTGAATTATTAAAAAACAGGTATGAGCCAAACAAAACACTCATATATGTTTGTGAAAACAATACTTGTCAATTGCCGTTAGAAAAAGTGGAAGACGCTATAAAATTACTCACAAGCTAAATCCTTTCCAACCCGTTTATCTTCTTCGAAAACAAAAACAGCAAGCTAAACGAACACATTAAATAAATACCGAATATGGCATAGCACCATCTTACATTTGTTCCTTCAGAGAAAAATGCAATTGAAAATATTGCAATAAACAAGGATCGGGTAACAATGTTTATTACTTGAAACACACTTCCCGTTCTTCCAATAATATTGTTGGGAATGTGTTGAAAAAGCCAAGTAACCCTCAACACCCTTGTTCCGGCATTGGTAATGCCAATAAGCATTGAAAAAATGAAAAAGTAGATTACACTTTGTGTTATGGAACAAATAAATAACAACACTGAGGTTATTGCAATCAACATCAAAATTGCCGATACTGTTTTAACCGATGCAAATACTTTTCTGATAAAAAAACCGGCAAACAAAGCACCAATTGCATAATATATTTCAGCAGATGCATACACATCGGCACCGCTATTTAAATAGTTTTTTACGTATAAAGGCAGCAGTAAATGCACCTCCACCAACAAGACTGCAAAAATAGAGTAAGATGCATTTCCAAAAACGAACAAAGATTTGTTTTGTTTCAAAAATAAGACTCCCCCTTTCACTCGCTCTAAAATACTTCCTACATCAATTTTGTTTATTACAGTTGGTGTATAACGTATCCCTATTATGAGCAATATGGCAATAAAGTATGTTGCGGCATCCAACATAAAAATGTCTGACAAGCTCCACTTCGTAATACTAAACGGCAGATTAAGGGTTATGCCCAATAAATTAAATTTCCCATTCTCTCCACCCGACAACAATACAGCAGCAAAGGCTCCCGACAAAACACTGGTTGCTTGTCCTTGAATTTCAATAAGTGAATTTAAACGACCATAGTTTCCTTTTTCAGTTATCTCCTGGCTTAATGCATATAAAGTAGGATAATGCACGTTGTAATTAAAGACCGTAGTTGCAAACACCAATACAATTAGTGGTATTGGAACATAGCCCAATGCATAACCTATTAATGCAACCGAAAAAACAACTACACCACATATTAAACATAATAGCAAAAATATTTTTTTTCGGGAATGCCTATCCACCAAGGCTCCGGCATATAAACTCCAAACAATTACTCCCAAGGTAATCACTGCATATATTTGTCCAAATAGCGATGCGTTGTGCAACACATCAATAAAATGCCAAGGAATAGCCAACATGCTGATTCCCTGAGCAAAACCCGAAACGGCATTTGCTGTTAGCAATAATAATATGGGGGTACGATTTTGCATTTATATTTGTACAAAGCTAATTGTAAAAGATGGATAGCAAAAAGAAGCCCGTCAAAAAGATAACAAGTGAAAAAGTTGCCTTGGAAAAGGCTCAATTCTACTGTGCCTATCAGGAGAGATACCAACAAGAAGTGCGAGACAAATTGTACGAATGGGGATTGTGGCCCGAAGCTGTTGAAAACACGATAAGCAATTTGATTACCGATAATTTTTTAAACGAAGAGCGTTTTGCAAAAGCATTTGCGGGAGGAAAATTTAGAATCAAAAAATGGGGTAGGGTTAAAATCAAGATAGAACTCAAAAAAAGGAAAATTAGCGACTATTGTATAAAAAAAGGAATGCAAGAAATTAATTCACAGGATTATATGAAAACATTAAAGCAAGTATTAGACAAAAAATTAAGCAGTATTAAAGCGGGTACAATTCGGTTAAAAAACCAAAAAGTAGCCTACTACGCTATTTCCAGGGGATTTGAATCCGATTTGGTATGGGATACCATTTTAAACAAGGAATAAGGCTATTTTGTATTCAAAAAACGGAAATTTAACACCTCAAAATAGGGGTTCATCAGTTTTGTTTCCACAGTTACAGGTCCCTGAATATCAATAGTCTAAATTAGTTATTAACAATCAATTCTTTTGTTGTACCTTTACACCGTAATAATCCACATTCCCTATGTTAGACATATTAAAGAATTTTGAAACCAAATTTGCTCCTTTAAAGAAAAAAGGCTTAAAAATAAATGGTATGCAAATGATTGATCCGAAGAAGAAGACACATATCATTAATATTTCAAAACCTTTTTTGTTCGATAACCGACAACTTCCTAAGAAGTACGAGGGCATTACCATTAAAAGTAAAATTGAAGGTAATTTACCCCAAGAGTTTGCTGTTGACAGAACCTTAACAGACTGGACTAAATACAATTACATTTGGGCTCCGGAACGTTTTGAGAAATACGTTGACCGTTGTCAGGATGAGATTAAAAAAGCATTTGGTAATCCAAAAATGGAACGTAGTGAAATGTTAGACGCACTTTGTTTTGGGAACTACGAGGAGCATAAAATAAAAAGTATGCAACTTATAAAAGAAGGTAAACTTCCTGCTTATACAGAAAACTAGATTTAAAATAAAACTATAATCAAAGCACGAACCGATGGTTCGTGCTTTTTTATTTATTTTAGTACCGTAAAAATAAATCTATGTCAAATCAAGGAGAAGTAGCTTCAAGTATAAAAAACGGAATCGGGAATATTACATTCTCACATCCTCAAAGTAACTCCTTACCAGAAGCAATATTGAGGAAACTTGCTGAAGAAATAACAAGTGCAGGAAATAATTCTGAAGCAAAAGTAATTGTGCTGCAAAGTGCAGGAGAAAAAGCATTCTGCGCAGGTGCAAGCTTTGATGAACTTATTGCCATTGAAAATCTGGAGCAAGGAAAAAAATTCTTTTCGGGATTTGCAATGGTAATTAATGCAATGCGTACTGCACCTAAATTTGTTATTGCCCGCGTACAGGGAAAAGCCGTGGGTGGTGGTGTAGGAATTGCTTGTGCTGCCGATTATACCTTTGCTGTTGAAAGTGCATCCGTTAAATTAAGTGAATTGGCAGTAGGAATTGGGCCTTTTGTGGTGGGTCCGGCTGTAGAAAGAAAAGTAGGAACTGCTGCATTTTCACAACTAACCATTAACGCTACAGAATGGCAAACAGCTGAGTGGGCAAAAGAAAAAAACATGTATGCGGATATATATAAATCGGTTTCAGAAATGGATGAAGCCATCGATATACTTGCAAACAAATTGGCACAAAGCAATCCTGAAGCAATGTTATTGCTAAAAAAAGTAATGTGGCAAGGGACAGAACATTGGGATAGCTTACTGTTGGAGCGTGCTGAAATGAGTGGCAAACTTGTACTTTCGGACTTTACCAAAAATGCAATCCAAAAATTTAAAACGGGAGCCCGATAATTGTTGAATTAATGCCTTACCTTTCGTAAAATATGTACCAGAATAATATTGCTTTTGCTAAACAATTAGACCAAGAAGATGCGCTGAAAAAATTCAGACTACAGTTTCATATTCCCTTACACAACAACAAAGAAGTTATTTATTTTACCGGAAACTCTTTGGGCCTACAACCAAAAACTACTACAGGTTATATTCAAGAAGAATTAAACGACTGGGCTAAATATGGCGTGGAAGCTCATTTTCAGGCTAAAAAACCTTGGTTCTCCTATCACGAATTACTAAGCGAAAAAGCGGCAAAAATAGTAGGGGCTTTACCCTCCGAAGTTGTATTAATGAATCAGTTAAGCGTCAACATTCACCTGATGATGGTTTCCTTTTACCGACCAACAGCGAAACGTTACAAAATACTCTGTGAGGCAAAAGCATTTCCTTCCGACCAATATGTGTTGGAAACACAAGTAAAATTTCACGGATTTAATCCCGAAACAAGTATTGTGGAAGTGTCGCCTAGAGAAGAAGAGCATTGCATTCGTACAGAAGATATTCTTTCGGCAATTGAAAAAAATAAAAATGAATTAGCATTGGTGATGATAGGTGGAGTAAACTATTACAGCGGTCAGGTGTTTGATATGAAAACCATTACTGAAGCAGGTCATAAAGCAGGAGCTTATGTTGGTTTCGACCTCGCTCACGCTGCCGGAAACATTAAATTGGAATTACACAACTGGAACGTAGACTTTGCAGCTTGGTGCAGTTATAAATACCTCAATAGCGGGCCCGGAAGTGTGTCAGGAATATTTGTTCATCAGCAACACGCTCACAATGATTTTCCTCGTTTTGCAGGTTGGTGGGGACACGAAAAGGAAACACGCTTTTTAATGCAAAAAGGATTTAAACCAATGGACGGTGCCGAGGGGTGGCAATTGAGTAACGCTCCAATTTTTTCGATGGCAGCACATTTGGCAGCACTTGATGTTATTGACGAAGCAGGAATGGATGCCTTGATAGCAAAAAGTAAAAAACTAAGCGATTACTTGGAATATGTAATTGATGAAATTGGCGAACCCTTGGAAATAATTACTCCGCGAAACAAAAATGAAAGAGGTTGCCAAATTTCTATTATTGCACATGGCAAAGGAAAAGATCTTTTCAACAAACTTACAGAAAATGGGATCATTGCCGATTGGCGTGAACCCAATGTAATACGCATGGCTCCTGTACCTTTATACAATTCCTTTGAAGATGTTTTTCGTTTTGGTGAAATACTTAAAAATTCCCTGTAAATGAAAAAAGTATTCCGCTATATTGCTATTGGAATTTTCGCTCTTGCCATTATCTTTTTTTCATTGGGATTATTCATTCCTGCTTTTTCATTCGACAATGTAGTAGAAGTGAACAGACCTGTTGAAAAGGCATTTGCAGAATTCAATGATGTATCCAATATGTATAAATGGATTCCCGGATTTCAATTTATTGAACCTATTAGTGGTTGGCCAAATGAAGTAGGTAGCAAATGGAAATTGGTTGTGAAAGAAGAAGAGGAAAGAATTGAGTTGATAGAAACTATAACAGCCTACAAAAAAAACGAAGTGTTTGCGTTTAATTTAAGTAACGAAATGATGTCGGAAGATGTTGAAATCGTGTTTACATCAAAAGGCAAAAACACCATCATTACCGCACACAATAAGGTAAACGGGAAAAATATATTTTGGAAATCATTATTTGTCGTATCAAAATCATATTTCAAAAATGCACAACAAGAAAGTTACGAAAAATTAAAAATTGTAATAGAGGAGAAAAAATAAATGGGGTCAATCATCATAAACGGACAAGAAATACTGCCTGGCGAAAACCGCCAAGTGGTTCTAAACGAATATCCCCTGCCTACCAAAACAGCAGTTCAAATTCCTGTTTCTGTTTTTCGTTCAAAGGAAGAAGGGCCAGTGTTGTTTTTACAAGCAGGTATGCACGGTGATGAAATAAATGGAATTGAGATTATTAGAAAATTAATTACCCGTAGCGATGTAACCAACCCCATAAAGGGCACTATCATTGCCATCCCAATAATTAACATTGTGTCTTTTTTATTCGGCTCACGCGAACTACCTGATGGAAGAGATCTGAATCGCTGTTTTCCCGGGAGCAAAAATGGTTCGCTGGGAAGTAGAATAGCTTACGATTTAATGAAGGAAATAATTCCGCAAATTGATTACGGAATCGACTTTCACACAGGTGGATCAAAAATAAGCAACTATCCTCAAATACGCTGCGTGTTTGATGTTCATAAAAATTTAGAATTGTCCGAAGCCTTCTCCGCACCCCTCATCATCAATTCCCCTTTCCGAGACAATACACTCAGAAAAGAAGCTTCCAAAAAAGGAAAGTCTATCTTGGTTTTTGAAGGAGGTGAATCATCACGCTTCGACTACGAAGCCATCAACGAAGGAATAAATGGCTGTCTTCGATTAATGAAATATTTAGGAATAATTGACGCTAAACTGCCCGAAAGCGTGTCGGTTAAAATAGATAAAACTACTTGGGTGAGAGCAAAGCACTCGGGGCTTTTTCATTGTTCCAAATCAAACGGAACATTTGTTTCGAAAGGTGAATTGGTTGGAATGTTATGCAACCCTTATGGTGCAATAGAACAAAAATTAATGTCGCCTGTTGATGGATACATTTTGGGAATAAACAATATGCCTGTAATACGCCAAGGCGATGCGCTCATTCATATTGGGATTGAGTTGGAATAGTGTGAAAAACTAGCTACAAATTCGCAATAAAATAATCTGTAATTTTTGTCATCAAATGTAGGCGATCTTTACCCAACACATTGTGAAGGTGTCCGGGGTAGGCAAAATAATCTATCGGCACATTTTTGTCGACACATTTTTTTATAAACACCAAACTATGTTGCCACACAACCACATCATCATTCGTGCCATGTATCATTAATAATTTACCCTTTAACTTTTCGGCATAGTTTAGTAAATTCGATTCATCGTAACCTTTTTTATTTGTTTGCGGTGTATCCATAAAGCGTTCGGTATACATTATTTCGTAATAGCTCCAATCAATCACAGGACCACCCGCTACACCAACTTTAAATACTCCCGGGTGTCTTGTCATCAACGATGTTGTCATAAAGCCACCATAGCTCCAGCCGTGAACGCCCATCCTGTTAGCGTCAACATAAGGCAAGGATTTTAAATACTCCACACCTTTTAGCTGATCCACCATTTCAATATTTCCCAATTGTTTAAAAGTTGCTTGTTCAAATGCCACACCCCTGTCTTCCGAACCACGCCCATCTACCGTAAATACAATAAAGCCTTTTTGCGCCATATACTGATACCAAAGGTCGCCACCGGCTTGCCAAGTATTGTAAATAAGGCGCACGCCCGGACCATTATACAAATAAACAATTACGGGATACTTTTTTGTAGAATCGAAATCAACCGGCTTAACCATTCGGCAAAACAAATCGATGTTGTTTTCGGTTTTTATAGTGAATACATTTAGTTTGCCTGTTTTGTATTCCTTTAGCGGGTTTTCAGCCTTAAATATTATTTTCTTTGCTGGCTTTACAGTATTCACAATAGCAATTTCGCGTGGTACAGTGGTACTGCTGAAATAGTCTATGAGGTACTCTTTGTTGTAATTAAACACAACATTGTGCGTTCCTTCTCCGCTTGTTATGCGTGCTACTTTCCCACTTTTTAGATCTACTTTATATACATCTTTATTTATAGGATTTTCCGTTGAAGCTGAAAAATAAATTTGCTGCCCTTTAGCATCAAAACCATTTACAGCCAACACTTCCCAGTTTCCTTTTGTGAGTTGTTTTATTAATTTTCCACTGATGTCATACAAGTAAATGTGGTTGTGTCCATCCCGTTCGCTTTGCCAAATAAAATTATTGTCGTTAATAAATTCCAAGGGGTGTAATGGCTGAACATATTTTTCACCTTTCTCTTCAAAAAGTGTCTGAATAAACTTTCCTGTAGTAGCATTGTAGCTGTTCAGCATCATATGATTCTGGTCGCGATTCAAAATAGCTATGTATACTTTTGTCTCATCATTACTCCAAGCAACATTTGTTAGATATTGATCCTTTGGACTGCCTGTTTCTAAAAATGTCGTTTTGTCTTTCTTCACATCGTACACACCAAATGTTACTTCGTGACTTATTCCACCCGCCATAGGATACTTGATATTCTTGTTTTCTGCGGGATTGGCACTAAAATCTAAAATGGGATAATCCTTCACCATTGTTTGGTCCATTCGGTAAAAAGCAAGGAAATTCCCTTTGGGCGACCAAAAAGTTCCTTTGTAAATCCCAAACTCTTCACGGTGAACCGATTTTCCATTTACAATATTCTCATTTTCATCTTTGGTTACCTGCGTTATTTTTGAATTTGCCTGAACAAAGAGATTGTTTTTTACTGTATAAGCTCTAGATTTTTGGATTGGTTCTTCGTCAGTATTTTCAGTCACATCCGTAAATAAGTTACTGCGTTGTTCTATTATTTTATTGAGGGTTAAATCGTAATAAAATTGTTGATTATTTGTTTTCACAATGAGTATATTTGAATTGTCCCAATCAATTCCAAAAAAATTGGTGAGTGTGTCAACCGATTTTAATTTCGCCAATTCCTTGTTTATATCCACTAGTGCTACTTTCCCTATTACTTTTTCGGTAGCGGCATTGGTAATGATTAAAACTCCATTCTCAACATACACATAATTGGTACTATTGGGAATCCATGAAAGCTGCGTTAAGGATTTAGGGGCAAGAGCGCGCTGTTTAAGAACAACCTCTTCTAAGGTAAATAATTTGTTTTGAGCGGTTGAAAATTCACAGCATACAAAAAATAATAGTGCAGTAATCAGTGCTTTTTTCATATTGGGCATAATTTTTGAAAACTAAATGTAATTAAAAATAGTATTTGATGATGGAAACTGCCTATTTACTTTGAAACCTAAACCTTGGTGAGTGGCGAAATGTAACGGAAGAAGAAAAGCCTGCTTATAAAATAATTACTTTAACACCTTCACTAATTCAATATCAAAATAAAGTGTAGCATCGGATGGTATAAGCGGTGGGATACCTTTTTCTGCGTATCCTAAGTTCCCAGGAATAATCAATCTTCTTTTTTCTCCCATATGCATACCTAAAACACCCTCTTCCATCCCCTTAATTACTTTACCTGCTCCTAGTTTAAATTCAAGCGGGTTACCTCTTTCAATTGATGTATCAAAAACAATGGGCTTACGTAAAGAGTCTAAAATAAATCCCACATAATTTACAACCACAACTTTTCCCGTAAAAGCTTTTATTGGATTTGGTAGCACTCCATCTCCATAGGCTGCAACGATATATTTTAAGCCTGAGCTCAATGTAACCGTATCTTTATTGGTTACATTAAAAAATGGTTCGCTTACATTCGTTATTTCAATATCAAAAAAAACCGTTGAGTTTTTTGGAACCCTTGATAACTCTATGTCTCCGTAAGCTAATTGAGGAGGGATTATTAAAATGGCTTTTGCCCCTTTGCGAAGCAATAAAGAGGCTTCTGTCCATCCTTTTAATAAGTTGGGGGAATTTGGCCTGAACACAACCGGTTGTTTCCTCTCAATGGTATTATCAAATATTATTTTATTTCCTTCTCCATTTTTTAAAAAACCTGTATAATGCATCGTAATATAATTTCCTCTATTTATTAACGGTCCTGCCCCCGGATCAATAACTATAATAGCTAAGCCACTTTTTGTTTTAATAGTATCCTTTCCGCTTGCATCAAAAAATGGATTGTTTACTGCCAATAATTCTATATCAAAATAGACTATTGCTCCAAGAGGCACCTCTCCTGCAGGTTTAGTTCCATACGACATTTCAGGACTAAGAATAAAAATGGATTTTTCCCCAATCTTCATTCCTGCTATACCAATATCCAGCCCTTTCAAAAAGCGCTCTGTTCCCAATTGAAAAGATGCGGGCAAGCCAGTAACATAAGAAGATTCGAATATTCTTTTTTGTTTTTTGTCATTAATGTAATATCCTGTGTAATTTAATGTTACACCCATGAATGACCTAGCAGGTTTACCGGTGCTACTTTTTATCAAAATCTTTTTTAACCCAAGGGCAAGCTGTACAGTGTCTTTTTGTTTTCCATCGTAAAATGCTTCTTCTACTTTTAAAATCTTTACTTCAAGCAAAAAAGTAGTATTAGAAGGTATCTTAGCAATTTTCTTTTCACCAAATGCCAATTGTGGAGGAATGCGAAAAACAGCACTATCCCCTTCACTCAACAATGCAATACCTTCGTCCCAACCTTTTAAAACATCACCTTGTCCTAATATAAAACTGTATGGATATTTATTGTTGTTACTATCAAAAATGCTATCGAGTTTTATTCTAGAAAAATAATTCAAAAAAATCCTATTCCCGATTTTCGCTTTTTTGCCTTGCCCTTTTTTAATGATAGCATACTCCAAACCGGAAGTGGTCTTTTTAAACTTAATAGGCTTTTGAGGTTGCGCAACTAGTACTTTAGTAAAAAGCAATAAGAGGAGGAACCATACGTGTGTGTTTTTCATATAAATTTAAACCACATTATTTAGTTCATTTTTTTTCAATGGTCGCTTTTGTAAGCCCCGCTTTCATATATTTCAAACATTCTTTTTCAGCCTCGGCTATCGTTTTAAAGTCCCCGGCAGTATAGGTAATTGAACCATCCATATTTAACGATCCTTTCAAGTTGTTTTTCTTCAACAAATCAGACAAAGCAGCTTCGGGAGCAACGCCTTTTGGCACTTCGGCAAGCTTTATATAAAAAACATAACTTAATTCTGTTGCCAATTTTTGTGTTTTAATTATTACTATTAAACGTAGATCTGCACGGTTAGGTGATTTATTATTTAACATATTCAATTGGGTAATTAATGAATCCAATTGTTTTTGTTTTTGATCAAAATTTAAAATCTTATTGTTTGGATTTCTGTTGTTATTGGCTGGGTACGCTTTATTATTTTCAGGATCCACCTCTACCAATTCATATTTCCCATCAGCTCCGAATATTTTTTTCTTGACCTTTCTGTGTTTTTCAATCACATAGAATGAGTTAAAATAACTATCCATACCTTCCTCCAACTCTAATTTAATATTATTTTGGGCCAATGTAAACTTTTCGCCCAATACATTTTGATCCATACTTAATACATACGTTCCATATTGCACATAAAAATAAAATTCCCCTTTTGTATTTGTTAATGTGGTTTGTGTTTTGCCAGCAGTGTCTATAACAGACAGCTTTATGCGAGAAATATCTAAATCTTTTACAACATCGCTCGAATATTTTTCTCGGTCAATAACCACATTACCAAAAACTTTAACTCCGCGAGTATAGGGGATATAATATATTTTTCTGCCGTCAATATCTAAACTATCCAAATGTTGATAAAACCATCCGCCAAGGTCAACCAACGAAAATACATTGTAAGAATATCTTCCGGCAGGCATATTTGTCAAAAAGGCCGAACCTTTTTCATTGGTCAATATTTCATAATTATCAACCCTAATCACAATGTTTTCTAAAAGAGCCTCTTCCTTATCCATTACCCTATTGCCATTAAAGTCAAGGAACGCTAAAAATGTCGGACTGCCGTATGCTATTTTCGACCATTTTTTAGGTATAGGAATGCCAAAATCTTTTTTTATTCCTACACCAATAGTAAAGACATTGCCCACCGTTGGCTTATCTAAATCATCCTCAAATGTTGATTGTGAAGTGTATTGAAATTGTTTTTGCCGATTATTTCTTAAGTACGAATAATTCAAATCCAATCTTAGGCGCCAATCGTTATAAGTAAACAAATATACTTGTGGGTTAATATTTATATTATGAGAAAAAGCAGTATTGTTATAGGCGTAACTAAGGGGAAGCCTTAATACAAAACGTCTATTTTTAAATAAGTATTCGTATGAAAGAGATGTTCTAAATATTTGAGGATAACTATTGGTGCTATACAATACTCTTTTGGCACCATAAATTCCGGCCGGACCATAATAATAATTTGCATTCATCGTGAATGTTTGCCATTGAACCATTCCATAAAATTGTAAACTAAACAACTCTTTTGTAATAGCGCTATCTATGTAACGATTATATCCTACAATTGATGAAACAGAAGCTCTCGTGTTCTTTTCTTGATTACCATAAAACGAATTGAACCCTATGCCTCTAAAATGCATTTTAGCAAGCGCTTGTTGAGAATAATTATAAAAAAAATTTGGAACTAAAGATCCTTTCTTTTGGCTTGATTTACTATAAGAAAAAGAGTTGCTGAATGCTAAGCGATCGTATTTCGAAAACCCCTTAAGTGAATCTTGCGACTGAAAATAACTGTTACGCATACGAAGCAAGTAGGCTCTTGACTTAGGAGAAAACTTATTAGATAAAACAATAGAAAATTTTGATCTGAGCCTTACATTCGCATAATACGTATCACCAAAATTGGCAGACATTGATTGGTTCAGCCTTTGTTTAAGGAATAATGCACTATAGCCGCCATTAAAAAAATTGCCTTCTGTAGTAATCTGACCAGGGGCGTTTATGTTAGCTCTTGATACACGATAATTATAACCAACAAATAAACTCAAAAACTTATTTGCTCTGTAATTGGCTCGTGCAAAAACAAAACTGGCATCCGATGGAAGAATCAAAGATCGACTTTGACTTGAGCCTGCTGATAAGGTAAGTCTATTAAAAAAATTGCCACTTACCCCTGCTCCATAACTATGGTTTATAGGTGACCCTAAGATAGGGCCTCTACTATAAAAAGCCGATGCTCTGAACCTTTTTGTATGATAACTTGCTGCAGATCCATTGCCGCTATTCATAGCTGTGGAGCCTCCAATACCCATCAAACCTGCATTTGTTCCTACACTAAAATCCCAATGCTTAGAATAGTAACCTAAATAAAATGAGCTGTTTCCCCTGGCAAGAAATTTTTCAGGAGAATAATAGGAAAAATTATTTTGTAATAAAAAGTTAAAACTCGAAGTGGGGCTAAGTAATTTATTTGAACGAATAATTGTATTGCCAATGGGCTGAAAACCAAAAATATTATGAAAATTAGCTTCTACTGAAACTGGGATAATTGAGCTACGATAATTGTTTACAATTACATTATCTGAGAGGCGAATAAAGTCAAGTGTTTTGCTGTACCTTACAGCATGAGTTTTATTAATTTTTTTAGTTACGGAGACGACTTTAGTTGCAACGGCAACTGATTTTTTAGTGTCGCTTTTTTTTATTTTTCGTGTTTTGGGTTCCGTTGCTCTAAAAAAGATTGTATACTTTCTAGTTTCAAAAGCTTCTTTCGGGTTATGGTTATCCAGATCAACTCGTTTAAAGTTTCGAGGCACATCCTTTATATCTGCCAAAAATTTTAACGTTGTGTCATTTGAAGGGTTCAGCGTAATGTCAAAAAAACGTTTTTTAACTTCTTGGCCTGCTGTATCTGCAATATTGAGCGACTGTCCAACATGATTTATAAAAAGACTAATATCCTCTTTATCTTCGCCATTATTAGCAACAGAAACACTAAATGGTGCTTTTTTGTGATCATTTAAAAAATAAATGCGGGATTCGGGTAATACATCCAATGCCCAACTCCTCTTGCTTGGTTTAGAAATTTTAAACATAGTATTATCCAATTGCTTTCCATCAATAGTTGCAATTAAAAAAACATTTATCATATACAGCGAACCGCCTTTAAATGTTAAAAGAGACGGAATGACGCGTACGGGAATGTATATGGAGTCACCCGCATTAACAGTATATATCTGTTTTGTGGAATTAAGAACCTTCCAATCGTTCGGACAATTAACGTCTATGTAAAAATCTTTTGGAGTACCGTTAATGTTTTTTACTTTCAAAACATTTGATATCAATTCTGATTTTGTTTTTAACTCTATTACTTGCGAGCTGAAAGTAGCAGTAACCTTTTTATTGTTTTGATTTTGTGTTTGAGATCTCATCTCAAAAGGAAGAATAAATAATGAAAAAAGAAGGATAAATATGTATTTATACAATAGCAAATTTCCTAAAGTGTGTGTTTTGATATTTGAATTTAGCAGCTTCTCCATCAACTCAATTTTCTACTAAACAAAAATGGACTTTTACTGAATATTGACCAGGTGTTATATTTAAAGATGGGGAAGGAATAATTCGATAATCAACCGTAAAAGAGAATTCATTATAATTTGTTATATAATTGCCAGGCCCATTCACATTAGTGACACAAGAACCCGCTACATTAATGGCCCCTAGATCTTCTATTATAGGTATCATTTGCGCATTGGTAACAAACGCTTGATAAACACGATTATTAATGGGTGTGTTACAGCCATTATATACTTCTACTTTTAATAAATCCAACCCGGGGGGGTTACCACTTGTCCCGTATATAACATTGCTACTCCAATCAGTTGCACCTACTGCGCCAATATTATCAATGGTCATATACAAGCCCCACTTACAAAGAGCTGTATTTGCTTGTACTTGCACTCGCAATTGTGTTTTTCCACTCATGCCGATACCGCCAATTATTTTTGAAAAACTATCAAATGTAAAATCTATATTTTCTAATTGGCTGGCACTTACAATAATGCCACTCATAGGAACTCCTGCACATTCTGCAGTAACCACAAGGGGGCATTGAGAAAAAACAGGTTTGGTCACTATTAAAAAGAGAATTGCTATTAACAGCCTCATAAACTATAATTTAATAACCCCCCCGAAACAAAAACGATTCGAGGGGTTTATATAAAGGGACTATTGATTTTCAATTAAAACATATTTCACATCCATAGTGTAAACACCAGGTTGTGCATAATCACCTACAGCACCTGAAGTTACTAAGTCATTTACAGCACCTGTATTATCAGAAGCAAGTGGAAAAATAGCAGGTAAGCCCGGAAGGACACGGTAGTCAATTACAAAATAGTAATCACTTGTTCCAACTGGAAAAAGTGTTGTCAAATAAGACCCCCCTGGTACCAAAGCTGTTGCTATTGCAGCTTCACCGCCATTAATGTATTTCTCACCATCAGGAGGGGAAACATAAGGTGTACCAGCTGCGCTTACATACACGTTATTTTGTCCATCGTTAGTACCTAAACCGGATACCGGGCGGAATGCTCCGCTATAGTCGGCAAAGTTTGTGGCTGTACCAGGAAAATTGTTTGGTCCAAATTGATGCATTTCCAGCAAGTTTAGGGGTAAGTCACTTCTCGCACCAGCAGAAGTACCTGCACCATAAATAACTTGTTGATCCCAAATATCTCCTACACCGCCCAAATGAGCATTGGAACTAGCTGCTGCATAAAGATCCCAAGATACAGAAGAGCTTACTTTAAGAACAGTTCCTGCGTATTTAGTGATACCTCCAATGTATTCAGGAATTTCATCAAATACGAAATCAATTTGATCAGGAGTAGTCATGTTCAATTGCAAAATTGGTTGCAAATCCATTGTAATAGTTACGTTTTTTTCATCTATTAACTGCGCATAAGAATTAGATGCTAGAATTGACCCTGCTGCTACTACAACTATAAAAATTATTTTTTTCATAATATAAAGAGTTTAAGTTTATTTTATTGATTTAAAAAGACTAACTACGCGAGCTTAAGCGCCTTTTCAAATATCGCCCTAGGCGACTATGAAAACATGGTGTCCTTTATCTTTCTTTTTGTATCATATTTTAGGTTAAAATATTAAGTTTTTTATTGTATTAAAAATTCTAGCTCAGCAGTTTGTACATACTCTTTGCTTCCAAAATCAAGGACCCCCGCAGCCGAGTATTTGCCAGGCTTTAAAGTAGAAGACAACTCAAAATAAAACTTTCTTACAAATCCTGGTAGTATTGTTACCTGCTTTATTGGCAACTTTGTTTGTTCACCTGTCGTTAAATTAATTAGCTCCAAATAATTACTGCAAAAACCTATTCCGTTTCCTATATTTTTACATTCCATTTCAACAATTCTTTTATTCCCCGTTTCGTTATACTTAAAGCTTGTAATTTCAACATTATGGTTATTTACTTCGGGAGGATTTTGAAATACATACACTCCAAATCCTATGGAAGGAACAATTCCAAGCGCAAGGGTGTTTTTATTCGTTGATGACTGGTCTAAAGGGGCTCTATCGCGTACTTCATCAATGGCTATAATTACCCAACCTGCTATTGCCGCACTATCAACATCGGGTATATCCAACTGCACATTAATGTTTTTTTTCTCACCTGCTCTTAATTCAATATAGGAGGGAGAAATGTTTAACCATTTTGCAAGACCAAATTTACTTTCCCCGATTTTTGAATAAACGGGTTTCCCTAATTCACTTGCTCTAAATTCCTGTACGGTAACATTAAATTTCTTCGCTACTTTAGTATCATTAGTAACCTTAATGGTTTTTGTTTGGGCATTACCCGGTTTCAAATTAAAGCGCAAAGTGCTTGGCGAAACAGCAACCCCTATTCCAGCATCAATAGTTGAACCCCTTTTTACGGTAGTGTCAGGTACATTAGTTTTACTTGAACCGGGAACAATAGATTTTTTTAAAGTATCGGCAGGTTGGGGTGCTCCTTTTTTTATAGAATCCTGTGCTACAACACCGGCAGATTGGGGAGCTGCCTTTTTTATAGAATCCTGCGCCACAACAGTTGTGATAGAAAGGAAATAAATTGATAACAATAAAAGATAAACTTTTGTCATATACCCTACCGTTTTATTATTTATGCAAACTGAAAATGCTTTGCCTTTTAAAAAATAAAAACTAAATATAATAAAAAATCTCATACAGATTGGCTTAAAGTATTCTTTTTTATAGATTTGAACAAGAATTGCAGGCACCGTTAAACGATTTTTTGTAATCTGTTTTTCAACAATACAATGTTTTTTCTTTCATCGTCATAATTTCCCTATCTATTTACCTGCCTAACTATCTCTCTACCCGACAAGGTATTGCGCTTAAAGTCTTATTTAGTTTGTTCATACCTAAATAAATTGCAGGTTAAATTGATAAGCCCTGTTATTCCAGTTGCTCGTAATATTCCTACTGAGTGTATAAATAACCAATTCGTAATTTGTTCCATAAATCCCAATACGTGTTCTACTCTTGCTCGAGTGTTTGATTTTAGGCAACCACAATTTCCGACATTATGTGCAAAAGCGATTATTGGTTTTTACTGTATTGGGGGAGTCGTTGCCCTTTCCGATGAACTGTTATGGAATGTGGAATTCGAGTGTTTTTATAGACAGAACGTTGTACAGGAAACCAAATATACAAGCACTTACGTTTATTTCGAAATCTCGTTAAATTCCAATATTTTATATACTTTTGGGCAAATTAAGTGCAATATCATTAGGGCTCTTTATAATAACTATAAACCACCTATGCTAAAGCTTCGGTGATTGTAAGGGGAATTAGCTCATTTGGCTAGAGCGCTTCGCTGGCAGTGAAGAGGTGATCGGTTCGAATCCGATATTCTCCACAAATAAAAATAGTAAGTAGTTGTTTAATAACTGCTTACTAAATTACATATTGTCTCTTTCCCCACCCTTTCCCCACAATAAATTTTTAAGGTTGTAATTCTATTTCTTCAGTGCTTTGACTGTTTGTTATTTGTAATGATTATAAACTGTTAGGAGAATAGCCCTGAACAGAGCTTTAGAATAAGTTAGTTGCTACTAAAGAAATACGATTGTCGAATCGATAGATTCTAATTGTATGTTTACATAATAAAACTTCAATTCGTATAAAATCTAATTTTTTTAACTAGCCTAAAAAATGAAAAAAACACTTTTCACATTAATATTTTTAATGTCACTTTGTAATCTAAAAGCCCAAATCGGGTTAATCGGTAAGTTCCCATTCAGTGGCAATGCAAATGACGTTTCTGGTCAAGGGCATAATGGAATAGTTAATGGTGCAACTTTAACTGCAGACCGTTTTGGCAATGCAAATTCCGCTTACTTGTTTGATGGTGTTAATGACTATATAGATATTGGACAAGGTTTTTCATACTCATCCCATTCGTTTTCTTGTTGGGCACGAAAAGATGACATCAATGGAAATAATCAAATTGTTTCCAAAATAAATAATGGACCTTTTGATACAAAAAATAGTGAGCTATCAGTAGATGGATTCGTTGTGGGGACTGGAAATGCTTGGGTAGGAATAAATAGTCAAAACCCTAATGTTAATTTTTCTAATTGGAGTCATATTGTTGGCTCGTATGATGTAATATCAAACAAAGTAAAGATTTATACAGATGGTGTGGCTGATTCAATATTAGCTCCAACTTACTTTGATGTTACAAATACAAATATTTTTATTGGAGCACGACCTTTTTGGGGAGGTGCGAATGCAACAGCATTTTATTTTAAGGGAGCAATTGATGATTTATATATGTTTGATTATTCTTTATCTAAAAATCAAGTTGATTCACTTTTTAATTTACCTAATCCTTGTGCCCCAACTAATTTTTCTCAAACTCTAACATTATGCGCAGGACAAACAGTTACAGTGGGTTTGAATACTTATAATAGTACTGGAATTTACACTGATATATTATCAAAAGTGAATGGCTGTGACAGTATTATAACAACAAATTTAACAGTTAATGCAGCTATTAATGTAGGCACTACTTTAAATGGTCTTACTCTTTCTGCAAATCTTGCCGGAGCAACTTATCAGTGGCTTAATAATTGCCCAAATTACACAGTAATAGCAGGAGCGACTAATCAATCTTACACCGTTTTAGCCAATGGAAATTATGCTGTGATTGTTACTGTTGGCAATTGCTCTGATACTAGTTTGTGTACAAATATTAATACAGTTGGTATTGAAAGTACAGATAATGATATTCGCATTGCTGCTTATCCAAACCCTGCTAACTCTGTTTTTACTATTTCAGGGATAGATGCAAGCGCATTCAAATCTGTCGAAATAATTGATTTGTCTGGAGCCGTTGTATTAAGAAAAAATACATATTCCGATATTGATATTAGCAGTTTAAGTAATGGCTTTTACTTTTATAAAGTAATTGGCTCAACAACTTTTACAGGGAAGATAATTAAGCAGTAATCTTATTGTGGAGGTAAAACAACTACCCCAGTAAAGTTATTCATCCCTACCTCTGCTTTTACTTCCATAGCTGTTGGAATTTGCCTTGCTATTAGTTTGTAAAATTCAGAAGGATTAGCCAATGCCCACGTTTTGAGATTCGCTACCTTGTCAGTTTGAAGGTCATCGAAAACCGCTTGAAATACATCTTTTACTGAAGAGGTAAACTTGTTTGGTGTTCCTGAGTATCTGCCACCTGTTTTTTTTCCTTTTGCCATAGTTTAGGTTTTAAATGGTTATCTATATTAGCCTACTTTAGATTAATAGAAATTGATAAAATTTTTATCAATACTCTCTTTAAATATCTTTATTAAGTATCTTATTTAAGTATCTTATTATAATATCTTTTTATAGGTCGTGTTGTTTTAAAAAATTGTTGTGTGGTAAAAAACAAATGTCATAAACCCTTTTTTATAGGTCGTGCTATGGTCGTCATTGCCCTAATTTCAACAATGCTTTTTTAACTGCTTCATTTTCTAACTTTTTATGCTGTTTTTCTTTAGTTGATTTCCTTCGTTTTTCCGCTTCAAAAACAAGGCTATCTAAGTTCATACTAAAACTTACATAGAAGCCTCGAGTGTAACGACCGTATGTACACAAGCCCCACGAATTGCGCAAAGCACTTTTAATCTTTTTGGTTTGATATTCATTCGCATACTTGCCAATACATTTACTTAATGCAGGAAAATCGACCGATTTTGCTTTTCCATCCATTCTCGCTAACAAAAAACGGTTATCTATCTTACAGTATGCTTTATTCTGAATGATGCTCTTTATCCCTAAAAATGCCAACAAACAAACTTTGTCAAATTCCGTTTTTTCATTATTGCGATAATCCCAATAAATAGATAAGTGGATATTCCGAGCAAACAGACCCCTCTTTTCCGCTGTAAAGAGACCCCTCATTTTGAACTGCATTTTTTAATATAATCACTCGTTGTTTTTTGCATTATTCTGCTAAGTTAATTTTTTAATTTATCAAAGTTTACTTCATCATACT
>CAMAVS010000008.1 GCA_945861665.1 Chitinophaga pinensis
CTAGCATAACAAAATATTTATACGACAAAGAAAAATAATACTTCTGACTTTGTGGACTTTTCAAGCGGACGGACTTTAATATTAGACCGTTCGCTTACTTGATTTGCTTTTATTTGGCAGACAAGACAACCAGCCCATAACAGCACCTACAAGAAATTGGCGGTTCAGTGGTTAAATGAAGCTTTGTGCTTCGTATCAAGTTCAGTGGTGGCAGACAGTTTAGTGCTTCGAAATCGCCAACTTCTTGTAGCTGCCAACCGTAACGTTATAACTAATAGGGCTAGAAAAATTAAAAACAGAATCATCTTGAATTTTTGGTGTCGAAATTTGTATCAATAATTTGGACTAAATTTCATTTATTTTTCGTATATTTATGCTATGAAAAAGAGTACACAAAAGCCTTTAGACTTTATTATCGACAAGCTAACAAACTCAATCGAAAATACATCGACAGGAGAGATTTTTGATACAGCAGTTGTAATAATGACTTTGAAAAATTTGACCGAAATTAAAAAATCTGATTGGAGATTTGAATGGGCAAAAGAAATCAAAGACAAAACAAAAGAGGTTTATAAACTAACAACAATTAATAACCCGACAATCATTCAAGGACTTGTAAGCTTAGAAGACAAGCAAGACCACATTTTTATGCACCTAATTGAAAGTGCAAAATTTAACAAGAATAAAGACAAAGTTTATTTAGGCGTTCCAGGAAATCTTGTTGCTTATGCTTGCAAGGTTTCAGTAGACAAAGGATATCAAGGATTTCTTGCCTTTGACGCTAAAACAGCTTTAATTAAACATTATCAAGAATCACTTTATGCAACTCATTTTCGTGGACTGAGAATGTTCATTGAAACAGAAGCTGCATTAAGATTAATTTCACAATATTTTAAATCGTAAAAAATGGGACTAATTAGAGAACCGAAAAATGTTGACTTTACTGTCCAATCAGAACCATGGACAGCACTTGAACTTCGTGATTTTAGGAAGCTAATGAATGAAATTAAAGCAAAGAATTCTAAACCGAAATTGAAAGTATTGACTAAAAAGAAAAAAGTTGCTGCATAGTTTCTTCTGCAATTATTGATAACCACAGCATGCCCTACTAGTTATAAAACGGGTTTGGCAAAAGTGGCGGTTCAGTGCTCCGAAGCCACATTTGTGGTTAATCAAAGTTTGGTTCTCCGCATCAACATTTGTGGTGAAAATCGCCACCTTCGACAAGCCCGAAAACGTTAGGGGTCATTATAAATAAAAACAGCTAAATACTAAAATAAAAAAATGAAAATAGTAATAATCATACTTGTAGTAATCCTACTAGCATTTATCTTTGTCCAACTTTATTTTATACGTGCACAAAGAAATATTGAAACATACCCTTATAAAGTCAAAAAAAAATATGACCTATTTGAAATAAGAAGTTATGAAGCTACTTTATTTACATCGGTAAAACTCTCCACAAAAGGATATAAAAATTCTTCAAGCAAAGGCTTCTCTATTCTAGCGGGATATATTTTTGGAAATAATGACAGGAATGAAAAAATACCTATGACTTCCCCCGTCTCGATGTCATTAGAGGATTCGATGACTATGATGTTTATGGTTCCTAAGGAATTTAATAAAGACATGCTTCCTAAGCCTAATCAATCAGGTATAGAATTTAAGGAAGAACCTGCAAAAACCTTTGCTGCGATAAGGTTTAGCGGTTGGGCTAATGATACTAAAATAGAAAAGTATAAACAGAATTTAAAAGCGGCTTTAGATGCAGAAGGTATAAGTTATACGAATCGATTTTGTTTTTTTGGCTATAATGCACCTTATGAAGTTTTTAATCGAATAAATGAAGTTTTAGTTGAATTGCAATAAAATACGCTATACAAATAATAACAAACCAAGAAAATCATTATAGTAATGGAATACAAGCATAAAAAAGGATTTGCGTTTAAAACCTATGAGGCTCCTTCTATTGCTCCGTTCGATAAACTATTCGATATATTTAAGGAGCTCATTGTAAATACCTCAGGTGATTTTGATGAAGCCATTGATTGGCTGCGCCTTCTGGATAAAGAATACAGACTCACTGATGAAAATTATACCATAGACGATTTTATTGAGGACCTCAAACAAAAAGGGTATATAAAACAAAAAGTAAAACCTGATGGCACAGGAGGAATGGCTATTACCTCGAAAACCGAACGAGCCATTCGCCAAGATGCCCTCGAACAAATTTTTGGAAAGTTAAAGCGATCAGGTAGCGGAAATCATAAAACTAAATACGCTGGTAATGGGGATGAGCAAACGGGTGAATTTAGAGCCTACCACTTTGGCGATTCGATAGAAAACATTTCGCTTACCGAAAGTTTGCGCAATGCTCAAATAAATAATGGCGTAGAAGATTTTACACTTACGGAAAATGACCTAGTTGTGGAAGATGCCCAGTACAAAGCTCAAATGAGCACTGTACTTATGATAGACATTAGCCACAGCATGATCTTATATGGTGAAGATAGAATTACGCCTGCAAAAAAAGTAGCCATGGCATTGGCCGAACTAATTACCACACGTTACCCAAAAGATACCATCGATATTTTAGTATTTGGAAATGATGCCTGGTCTATCGCCATTAAAGATCTTCCCTATTTAACCGTTGGTCCTTATCATACCAATACGGTTGCCGGCTTACAATTGGCCATGGATCTTTTGCGCAGAAAACGAAATACCAATAAACAAATTTTTATGATAACCGATGGAAAACCGAGTTGTGTGAGAGAAAAAGATGGTCGGTATTATATGAATAGCAACGGATTGGATCCATACATTGTAGAACAATGTTATAACCAAGCACAGCAAGCGCGTAAACTTCATATTCCAATTACCACGTTTATGATTGCACGTGATGCCTACTTGCAGGAATTTGTAGATAATTTTACTGTGGCCAATCAGGGCAAGGCTTTTTATACCGGAATAAAAGGATTAGGTGAAATGATATTTGAAGATTACGAAACCAACAGAAAAAAGAAATTAAAATAATGTATATGAAAATTGAAAATATAAAAACCCTAGGTGACCTTAAAAAATCAGGTTATGTTTCGAAAAGCATCAAGGATGAATTAAGACATAATTTACGGGAGAAAATAAAATCTGGCAAACCTGTTTTCGAAGGGGTACATGGATTTGAAAATACCGTGATTCCGGAATTGGAAAGAGCTATATTATCACGTCATAATATTAACCTGCTAGGCTTACGCGGACAAGCAAAAACTAGACTTGCACGAAAGATGATTGAATTGTTGGATGAATATATACCAATTGTAGAAGGCTCGGAAATAAACGATGATCCATTGAATCCAATTTCACGTTTTGCAAAAGAATTGATAGCCGAGAAAAAAGATAAAACGCCTATAAGTTGGATACATAGAAACGATCGGTTTTTTGAAAAGCTGGCTACACCCGATGTAACCGTAGCTGACATTATAGGTGATGTTGACCCCATTAAAGCAGCTAACTTAAAATTATCGTATGCCGACGACAGGGTGATTCACTATGGAATGATACCCAGAGCTAACCGTTGCATTTTTGTGATCAACGAATTACCTGACTTGCAGGCAAGGATACAAGTAGCCTTATTTAATATATTGCAGGAAGGTGATGTGCAAATAAGAGGTTATAAACTGAGACTACCTCTCGACATGCAATTTGTATTTACGGCAAACCCGGAAGATTATACCAATAGAGGAAGCATAGTTACTCCTTTAAAAGACAGAATAGGCTCACAAATACTTACACATTATCCAGAGACGATAGAAATAGCTCGTATGATTACGGCCCAAGAGGCTAAGTTGAATGAAATACAAACCAATTCGGTATATGTTCCATCATTAGCAAAAGATATTTTAGAACAAATAAGTTTCGAAGCTCGTATAAGTGAATTTGTAGATAGCAAAAGTGGCGTAAGTGCCCGAATGAGCATTACAGCTTACGAAAATTTGATTAGTACTGCTGAGCGAAGATCATTAAAATTAGGGATTGATAAAACGTCAATTCGATTGGCCGACTTCATGGGGATCATACCTGCCATTACAGGTAAGGTTGAATTGGTATATGAAGGTGAACAAGAGGGAGCAGCAAGCGTTGCACAAAAATTAATTTCTGATGCTATATTTACCCTATTCCCTGCATATTTCCCTAAAATAGAAAAGTTAGAAAAAGATCCTACTAAAAATGCATACGCTGGAATTATAGAATGGTTTGCCAATGAACCCGGATTAGAATTATTGGATGATGCTACCGATGAAGACTATAAAAAAGAATTGGATTCAATAAAACCGTTAAAAGAATTAGTCAAAAAATACCAGCCAGATACAAGCAAAGAAGATACATACTTTTTAAAAGAGTTTGTGCTTTGGGCCTTGGTTGAATATAAAAAGTTAAGTAAAGATAGATTTGTAGAAGGATTTCAATTTAGTGATCTGTTTAAGTAAGAGGTAATGAAGTATTTACTAAAATAGTTGTAAAATAATTGAAGAACAATAGCATCAACATTTATGGTGAAAATCGCCACCTTTGCCAAGCATGGCAAAATGTATGGGATGGATTATTCTGGCGATTTATGCATACCCACAGGACTTTCTTTTTACAAAATCCAAGATTAGGAATGTTGGTTAGAACTTTTGATAAAATGCCTGATGAAAAGAAAAATTTACATTTAAAAAATGCTGAAGAATTTTTATTAAAATTATGATAAGAAAAAAACCCTGGAATCGTATTAATCTACCTGTTTATAGTATAAGCAGCCGGTTTGAAAATATCTATAATATGAATATCTGCACTTATACATCTGCAGTTAGTATGAAGCCAAAACAAATAATGGTAGCTATCTATAATGATACAAAAACCCTTGAAATTATAAATAATTCACCAAAATTTGTTTTGCAATTATTGGCAGCTAATCAATACCGAATGGTAGATTTGCTAGGTAAAAAAAGTGGCAAAAATATTGATAAAATTAGTCGGTTAGAAAAAAGAGAATTGATTGCTGAATGGAATGGATATAAAATATTGAAAGACGCTTTAGCTCTGACTGAGTTAAAGATAGAGAATAAAATGCAAGCTGGAGACCATAAATTATTTTTATGCACTGTGATTGATTATAAAAACCTGAATGATGGAGAGGCATTAACCTTAGATGATTTAAGAGAGCATCGATTAATTCGTATCTGAATATATAAATAAAAGTTCGCGTTGATTTGCAAATGCAATAGAATCTTTTTAATGCTTTAAAAATAATATTATCACAAACAACATTTGCTCCAGTAGTTTCATGAGGTTAATTATATTGGCATTCGGTTCTGCATTTACATAGATACGTATTTAAAGGAATAATTAATAAATTAGCTTAAAAAAAGTAGTGATTAGAAAAAAAACCGCTAACAGCACATTTGTGGATATGGCGGGTTTAGTGGTAAATGAAACATTCTGCTTCTATTAAACATTGGAGGTAAAATGAAAGATAATACTGCTAAGTCGGCCACATCGGAAATCTGCAAACCGTTATAAAAAATTAAACAACACGGTTTAAAAAAATAAGAACTCAATATGCATCACTTTATTTCTAAGCTTGTTTTCCAGTCTAGATATTGGATTCTTTTTATTTGTTTGAATTCCAATTTGTCTACAAATGCTCAGACTTTCGTTAATCTTGAATCAGGAGCATTCTTTACAGATATTAATGATATTCGCAACGGCAATAATGGAACGTTATTTTCTCTGAAAAATGATTTTCAGACTCAAGTAAGTCCATTTTTGAAGTTGCGCGTTGGCTACTTATCAAATGGAAAAAATCACTTTTCATTTCTTTTTGCTCCCTTAAAAATTGTAGAAACTGGAACAATAGAAAAGGATATACTATTTGATGGAAAAAACTTTAAAGCTAACATGCCAATAGAAGCTGTTTACAAGTTTAATTCTTATCGCCTTACCTATAATCGAAGAATAATAAGTAAAGACAATTTTAAATTTGGTCTTGGTTTGTCTGCAAAAATTAGAGATGCTGGAGTATCGTTGAAGAATAAAGAGCTTTTAAGTGAAAATTTTAGTATTGGTTTCGTTCCTCTTATCAACCTATTAACCAATTGGGATATATCTCAAAAAATGGGTGTTGATTTCTTTGGAGAAGTTATAGCTGCAAGTAAAGGCAGAGCAATTGACCTTTCATTATCTGGAAGATATAGTTTCTCTAAAAACCTACAAGGAAACATTGGCTATAGACTGCTTGAAGGTGGAGCAAACGGAACGAATCGATATAATTTTATTCAACTTCATTTTATCTTTGCTAGTTTAAACTACTCATTTAACAAAAACAATAAAGAGCAATAAGTACTGAATTTTAGTAGTTTAATTTTTATTATTAATAATATTATTTAAAAGTTTTATAACAGCACCTACCCAAAAGGTGAGGTTTAGCTTCGCTGATTTTCAATTCGTGTTCCGAAGACATTTTGGTGGTTATTGAAACATTAGTTTTTCAAATCATGTTTTATGGTAAAAGTCCCGCCCTTCGTTTAGCCGCAAACCATTAGGCGTAACTTTGGCTGACGACCTCCGAAAAATAAATTTGCAACTTGTTAACTTTATAGTTAACTTTGTATCGTGAAAGCTCAACGACAAATTATTTTCCATAAGCACCATTTTGTTCAATTCTATGCTGACCAGACAAAAGGGGTTCAGGAAAAAATCGACTATGTATTTACTGTTATTCGAACAGTTTACAAAGTACCTAGAAAATTTCTTGATCACATGGAGGGAACGAACGGCATCTATGAAATACGAATTGAATATGGAAGCAACATATATAGAGTGTTTTGTTGCTTTGACAAAGGGAATTTGGTAGTCCTCTTTAATGGCTTCCAAAAGAAAACACAAAAGACACCTAAGCAAGAACTAGATATGGCAAACCGTTTAAAGAAAGAATATTTTAATACGAAAAAATAATTGACATGAAAAAGAAAAGCATAAAAGACGCAAAAACATTTGATGAACTCTTAGACATCAAATACGGCTCTATTGGAACAACTAAGCGCGACACCTTTGAGGAAAAAGCTCAATATTTTGTAATTAGCACAATGCTAAAAGAAGCTCGTAAAGAAGCTCACATGACGCAAGACGAGTTAGCCGAAAAACTTGGGACAAAAAAAAGTTATATCTCAAGACTTGAAAATGGAAAGTGTGACATTCAAATCTCGACCCTTTACCGAATTTTTGAATTCGGTCTCGGCAGACGCATTAACCTCCTTTTTGGATAGTTAGAATCAAAGCAACGCCTAACACAGGTCTGGCGCCATTTGGGCACCTCGCTCCGCAAGACAAATTATATTAACTTTGAAAATCAGGCTTCGCAATTAAAATTATAGAAAGAAACCCAAACGATCGCCTGCACGCGGAACGTTAGTGGTAATGGCAGGACGACCACAAAAACGACAATGAAACCTAACAGACGAGACGGAATGAAAAAAATTATACTGACTTTATTCTCCCTTGTTGCAATCCAAGCATTTACTTTTGGACAGCAGGAAGTAAAAACAAATGACGGAAAAACTGTTTTGTTGCACGAAGACGGCACTTGGTTATACGCTGACAGCATTCAGTTATATAGCATTAAGGCAACAAGTATAACAAAATTAGAACTCCCAAAAACTAATTCCAAAGACAAAATTATTACACACACAGGTTATTCATTTTTATATAATGAAACTCACGAACAAGCGAATTGGGTTGCCTACGAGCTTACCAAAGAAGAAACAAATAAACTTTTTGAAAGGACGAATAAATTCATATCAGACCCAAAAGTGAAAACTGGAACTGCTTCTGATAAAGATTACGAAGGCTCTGGTTACGACAGAGGGCACTTAGCGCCCGCCTCTGATATGGGTTGGTCTTCTACCACAATGGCTGAATCTTTTTTCTATAGTAATATGAGTCCGCAGACACCAAGTTTCAACAGAGGTATATGGAAAAAATTGGAGGAGCTCGTTCGTACTTGGGCAATTGAAAACAATACTGTTTACATTGTTACTGGACCAGTATTAACAAATGATCTTCAAACAATTGGACCCAATAAAGTTTCTGTTCCAAATTATTATTACAAAGTAGTTTTAGATTACAGCGAACCAAACATAAAAGGTATTGGTTTTATTCTTCCAAATATTGACTCAAAAATACAACTTCAATATTACGCTGTATCAATTGACAGTGTTGAAAAATTAACAGGGATAAACTTCTTCCCATTGTTACAAAGCGAACAAGAAGAATTCATTGAAAAAACACTTTGTATCAAGTGCTGGTCTTGGAAGAACATTAAAACAACAAGTGAAAAGAACAAAAATAAAACAACAAAATCTGTTCAATGTAATGGAATAACAAAAGCTGGAGTAAGATGTAAAAATAAAACACTTAATTTTAGCGGAAATTGTTATCATCACGAAGGGCAAATTAATAGCAATACTCCGAAAAACAATACCGAATAAATCAAGAGCGAATCGATTGAACTCACAAAAACGAATCAAATGACTGCAAATAATATTAGAATGTCTGCTTGTAACAGCTGTTCTCCTGGCTGAATAAATATTAGTTAAATGTTGTTTTCTATTTTTGGCTGGCCTAACTTTGAGTAAGTTTATATTGGCTTGGTAGTTAATTTATTACATTTACAATATAACAGCCAATACAATATAAATTTGGGAATAATTAGCGACAAAAAATTTATGAGCAAATTAATAAAACAACACAAGATACCGCGAACAAGAGAGCCGCCTATTTTATTTACAGTCATTCACGACTGACAATTTCGTATAGGCTTTTAAGACAGTCATTTAAAATCGAGAGACAACTTTTTAATTGAAATTAAAAAATTAAAATCAAAATGAAAAAAACAATTCTAAATCTCACAGCTATTGCATTTGTTTCTTTGTTGTTAACAAATTGCGGTGGAAACTCTATTGAAAGCGATGCAAAAAAATATGCAGAATTAATGTGCAAAGCACAAAAAATGGCCACAACAGGTGATGTGGCACAAAGCATACAATTAGCTACTGAAGCTGCTTCGCTTGGCACAGAAATGGCAGGCAAATACAAAGATGCAAGTGATATGGAATCTTTTCAAGCTGCATATTTAAAAGCATTTTCTGATTGCAAATAGATTAAATCAAAAACAGCGGAGTCAAGCCACCGCTCAAAAAAACAGGGCATATTCCGAAAAGCCTAACGAGTAGGAAAACAAAATAAAATATAAATATGGAACAAAAACAAAAATTGCCAAACACCACAGCCGTTCTTGTATTGGGTATTTGCTCAATAGTATTCAGCTGTTTCTTTGTAGGTTTAATTTTAAGAATCATTGGAGTAGCTATGTCTGGCAATGGGCGAAAAATGCACAAGGAAGATTCAAATCTTTACGAAGGCTACGGAACACTAAATGCTGGTTTCATAATGTCAATAATAGGATTAGTGTTAGGCGGACTTTATACTATCTATTGGGTTATTGCCGTTGCAATTTTAGGTGGTGTAGGGCTTTCACTTTTGAACGCGTAACATAAATAAGTTTTAAACTGTGGACACATTGAAAAATGTTTCCACAGTTTTTTTAATATGAAAAATTTGCTAGAATATTATTTATTGCCTTGTGCTTACAAAACTTTATTTGGAATTGACTGTCCTATGTGCGGTTTTCAAAGGGCATTGCTATTATTAGTTAAAGGCAATCTCATTGACAGTTTTAGAATATATCCACCTTTATTACCAACATTATTTCTAATAGTGTTTTTTACTTTGTATTTATTCAATAAAGAACTCGTTAAACGAAAATTTTTGATTTATTATTCATCAATAGTTTTGACAATCATTACAGTCAATTATTTTATCAAATGGACAATATGATTCAGTATTTTATACTAATTTTAAACACTTTCAACCTTTATAACCTTTTGAAAATGCTTATATTTGAACTGTAATGAAAAGTATAATTTCTATTCCCGATTTCAGTAAAAGCCCTGCCATTGATCAGGTGGGTGTAGAAGAACGTGTAGCACGTTTTACCACACGTAGCATTAAAAAAGCCAGTAAAGTACAAGGTTTGAAAATGGCCTTAAATATGATTGACCTTACCACCTTGGAAGGAAAAGATACGGAGGGGAAAGTAAAACAAATGTGTTACAAAGCAGTGCACTTACACGATGCATTACCTGATTTACCAAGTGTTGCAGCGGTATGTGTATACCCAACAATGGTGCGCACTGCAAAGCAAGCATTACAAAATTCAGGGGTTAAAGTGGCTTCTGTTTCCACTGCATTCCCGAGCGGACAATCAACACGTAAAGTGAAATTATTGGATACGACATTTGCCGTTGAAAATGGTGCCGATGAAATTGATATGGTTATTTCGCGCGGAGAATTTTTAAAAGGTAATTACAATTTTATTTTTGATGAAATCGCAGCCATTAAAGAAGCCTGTGGAGCAGTACGCTTGAAAGTAATTTTTGAAACAGGTGAATTATCAACCTTGGACAATGTACGCAGAGCAAGCGATATAGCAATGTATGCAGGTGCCGATTTTATAAAAACCTCTACTGGGAAAATTTCTCCTGCAGCTACAATGCCGGTAAGTTTGGTAATGCTTGAAGCTATACGCGACTATTATTACAAAACAGGCATTATGGTTGGGATGAAGCCTGCAGGAGGTATTTCAACCGCCAAATTAGCGTTGCATTATTTAGTGATGGTAAAAGAAACACTCGGTAATGGTTGGTTAAGCAATCATTGGTTCCGTTTTGGTGCGAGCAGTTTGGCTAACGATATTTTAATGCAACTTGCCAAAGAGGCTACCGGTGTATATCAGGGAGCTGAATATTTTTCAAAAGACTAATACTATGAGAGAAAAAAAACAAAGTCTTGATTTCACCAGCAAGTGGTGCTATGAGCCTGCTCCCGAAAATTCCGATCATATTCAACTCAAAAAAAAGTACGAGCTTTTCATTGATGGTAAATTTGTAAAACCAACAAAAGGGAAATATTTTGACACTATTAATCCTGCTACAGAACAAAAATTAGCGGAAATTGCTGAGGCTGATGAAAGCGATGTAAACAAAGCTGTTAAAGCCGCGCGTAACAGTTACGAAAATGTTTGGAGTAAAATGCCTGCTGCCGAAAGAGGAAAATATATTTTTCGCATTGCAAGAATGATACAAGAACGTGCGCGTGAATTTGCAGTAATTGAAACATTGGATGGCGGTAAACCCATTCGCGAAAGTCGTGACATTGATATTCCCTTAGCTGCTAATTATTTCTTTTATTATGCAGGGTGGGCAGATAAGTTAGCCTATGCTTTTCCAAATAGAAATCCTAAACCGCTTGGAGTTGCTGGGCAAATAATACCATGGAACTTTCCATTGTTAATGGCAGCTTGGAAAATTGCCCCTGCCTTAGCAACTGGCAATACAGTAATTTTAAAACCTGCTGAAACAACTTCCTTAACTGCATTAAAACTGGCTGAAATAATTGCCGACAGCGGATTACCTCCGGGTGTGGTGAACATTATTACAGGCGGTGGAAAAACAGGTGCAGCCATTGTGAATCATAAGGACATAAATAAAATTGCTTTTACCGGCTCAACAGATGTGGGTAAATTGATACAACATTCGCTGGCAAATACCAATAAAAAATTAACACTGGAATTGGGTGGGAAAGCGGCCAATATTATTTTTGACGATGCTCCACTCGATCAAGCAGTAGAAGGAATTGTGAATGGGATATTCTTTAACCAAGGTCACGTTTGTTGTGCTGGTTCGCGTTTATTCATACAAGAAAATGTTGCTAATATAGTGATACAAAAATTAAAAGATAGAATGGAAACACTTATTGTTGGCGACCCAATGGATAAGAATACTGACATAGGCGCTATTAATTCCAAACAACAATTGGAAACTATTCAGAAATACATTTCAATCGGTAAAAAAGAGGGTGCCGATTTTTATCAGTCCTCTTGTGCCTTGCCTAAAAAAGGATACTTCTGTAAGCCTACTCTATTCTTAAATACTTCACAATCACACAGGATTGTTCAGGAAGAAATATTCGGACCTGTGCTAACCATTCAAACTTTTCGAACCGTTGAAGAAGTAATTGAAAAGGCAAATAACATTCCGTACGGATTGTCGGCAGGTGTTTGGACGGACAAGGGTTCTCGTATTTTTAATATGACAAGCAAATTGCGTGCAGGTGTTGTGTGGGCAAATACCTATAATAAATTCGATCCAACTTCCCCTTTTGGAGGATACAAGGAAAGTGGTTTTGGAAGAGAAGGAGGATTGCACGGATTGCAGCCCTATTTGAGTTTGTAGGTACGCAGAGAATTGAAAACAAAATTGGGGATGGAAATAGTTAATTAATGCACAAACTGCATATTATAAAAAAACAACTAGAATATTAAGGATTGAATATTGGTTTTTAGTTATTTCCCAACAAGTATATCGTTTATTAAATACTCTATTTACCCAACAAGTCTTTTACTATTTGAGAAATAATTTTACCATCAGCTTTGCCAGCTAATTGCTTGGAGGCAACCCCCATAACTTTTCCCATATCGGCAGGAGAAGTTGCTCCCACAGAAGAAACAATTGCTTGTATGGCTGCTTTAATTTCTTCCTCAGCCATTTGTTTAGGCAAATATGATTCAATAATGAAAGCTTGGGAGAGTTCTACTTCAGCTAGTTCAGGACGCCCCTGTGTAGTATATATTTCGGCCGTTTCTTTTCGTTGCTTCACCATTTTTTGCATTGCCTTTACACCCGATTCTTCGGTTAATCCTTCGGGCGATGTTTTCAATAATAGAACTGCCGATTTTATGGCTCTAAGTGCTTCTAACTTTTGTGCTTCTCTGGCAAGCATTGCTGATTTTATATCTGCATTTATTTTTTCTTCAAGTGTCATAGCTACAGCTTTAATTTTGTTGTTTTTATTTACAATACAATATTACAAAAAAAGCTGTGGCTATGAGAATTCAATTTATATTAATATGAGTTCGGGATAAGAATACTTCTTATTTTATTAATCTGTTCGCTCTGTTCCATTGGACATTTTCTTGTGTCTTAATTCAAAGGAAACAAAAAATCAAAAGAAACTACTTTAACACTTGCTAACACAAGCTCGCATTTTGTTCCAGCTTAACCGCCTTACTAAAATGATTTAAGAATTATTGTAGATGGATGGATGGTTATTCAGAGCTTGTCGAAGGCGTGTGTAATTAGCTGCTTTTGTTCTTGGGGGATACTTTGCGTCAAAACAAAATGCCCTCCCGAAAACCATCGAGAGGGCATAAAAGAATATATTTAAATGCTTAATCTACGTTATCGTGCAAAAACGAATTGTTCGGCTTAATCTCCGCTTTGTTATCATCACCATCCGTTAAAGTATAACGAGATATATTCGACTCACTTGAATGAGGCACTAAAGATAAATTCACATTTCTTCTAACATAAGCAGGCTCGCTTTCTAGATCCGACAAACCTTGTGGTGTTTTAATTTTAAAGCTCATTTGTTTCAACTTAGTAATGCGCTCATTTGCTTTTTTCTGCTGCTCTTCAGCCGAGAAGGTTTTAAATGTTACCTCTTCGTTTGTTGAATCAAACGTCACTTCATTATCAAAATTATTTACAATCGATAAAGTCATTTCATTTGTACTGCCCATGTATGAATTTGTTATCGGCTCAACAATGCCTGACGTTATGTCTAAGTCAATGCTGTCGCTTACCTCTACAGATGACTTTAAATATGGCTCTTCTGGAGCATTCGCTACAACATCATTTTTTACTGCATTGATAATTTCACTAGGAGTTTGAGCAACTTCTATTTTCAATTGAGGCTCTTCCACCAACGGACTAACTACTGCTTCTATCGGATCTACTATTTGTTCTTTAACAGGAGGAACATCATTGGTAAGCATATGACGTACAACTTCCTTTTGCTTGTTAGCAGCCTGATAACCCAAATCTGCTTTGCTCGTAAAACCTGTAGCAATAATAGTAATACTTACTTTATCGCCCAAGCTATCGTCAATACCATATCCCTTTATAAGTTCGGCAGTTTGCCCTGCGGCATCTTGTATATAATCTGTTATCTCTCCTAATTCATCCATTGTAATCTCTTCCGAGCCACAAGTAATATTTAACAACACATAACGTGCTCCGGAAATATTACTATCATTTAATAATGGTGACGACAATGCTTGTTCAACTGCTTTAATAGCACGATTTTCTCCGGTTGCCCAAGAAGAACCCATAATGGCTACTCCGCTATCTTTCATCACCGTTTGAATATCTGCAAAGTCGGTATTAATATGCAAAGTTGTTGTTATGATATCGGCAATTCCTTTTGCAGCAGTTGTTAAAATATCGTCTGCATGACCAAATGCTTCGGTCAATTTTAAATTACCATATATCTCTCTTAATTTATCGTTGCTGATTATTAGCAAGGTATCAACGTGCTTTTTTAATTCTTCCAAACCTTGCTCGGCTTGTTGTCTTCTTTTTTTGCCTTCAAATCCAAAAGGAACTGTTACAATACCTACAGTGAGTATTCCCATATCTTTGGCAACACTTGCAATCACTGGCGCTGCACCTGTTCCGGTACCACCACCCATACCGGCAGTAATAAATACCATTTTGGTACTGTTACCCAATATAGCTCTTAGTTCTTCAATATTTTCGATAGCGGCATTTTTTCCAACTTCTGGCATAGAACCGGCACCACGACCTTCTGTTAAAGTTTTCCCCAATGCTATTTTATAAGGAACAGGGCTTATATCGAGCGCTTGCTTGTCGGTATTACAAACAATAAAGTCAACTCCATTAATTCCTTGACGATACATATGGTTAACGGCATTACTTCCGCCTCCGCCCACACCAATTACTTTAATTATCGATGATTGGTCTGTTGGTAAATCGAATTTCATCATATTGTATTTATTTTAGTTGTTGTTTATAATATGTTTAATTTTAAAAATTCTCACTGAGGGTCTTCCTTGAACCAAGCTTCGCTTTTGCGAAGTAGAGTCTCAAACCAACTACCAATATTTTTTGTACTGTGCCCTTTTATCTCACCTTCATTTTCTCCTTTAACATCCGGCTCATCTAAAAAGGTTGGGCCTTCATTTAGAGGCTCCGCTTTTTTACTTTTAGTTTGTTCGAAAGAACGCAATACCAATCCCACCCCTGTTGCATACATTGGACTTGTAACATCTTCAACACCCTTGGTAAGATGCTCGTTTGGATATCCAACCCGTGTGTCCATTCCTGTAATGTATTCAATAAGTTGCGTAACGTGTTTCAATTGTGCCCCACCGCCCGTTACAACAATTCCTGCAATTAATTTTTTCTCAAAACCCGAGCTTTTAATTTCATAATAAACGTGTTCTATAATTTCTTCCATTCTTGCTTCAACAATGTGAGCAAGATTTTTTAACGATATTTCCTTTGGTTCACGCCCACGCAGCCCCGGAATAGTAACTCTTTCATTTTCCTGATTAAGACTTGCCAATGCCGAACCAAATTTTATTTTTAATAATTCAGCTTGGGTTTTAATAATGGTACAACCCTCTTTTATATCTTCAGTAATAACATTTCCGCCAAAAGGAATTACAGCAGTATGTCGAATAATTTTATCGTAGAAAACAGCAACATCCGTTGTCCCACCTCCAATGTCAACCAATGCAACACCTGCTTCTTTCTCTTCCAAACTAAGCACCGCATCTGCAGAAGCTAGGGGCTCAAGTGTAAGTCCGGCAACTTCAAGTCCAGCTTTACGCACACACTTAATCAAATTATTGATTGCAGCAATTTGTCCGGTGATGATATGAAAATTTGCTTCCAACCTAATTCCCGACATTCCTATTGGATCTTTAATTCCCACCTCGTTGTCTACAATATACTCTTGAGGAAGTACGTGAATAATTTCCTCTCCCGGATTCATCACCAACTTGTACATATTGTCTATTAGTTGGTCGATATCTTTCTGACTAATTTCTTCCTCTAAACTATTGCGTGTATGTATACCTCTGTGTTGAAGGCTGCGTATATGCTGACCCGCAATACCCACATTCACAACTTTTATATGTACACCTGCCTTACTTTCTGCTTCCTCCACTGCGAGTCGAATAGATTGAACTGTTTTTTCAATATTCGAAACAACACCTCGAACAACACCCAAGGAGTCAGTCTTCCCTAATCCCAATATCTCTATTTTACCAAATTCATTCTTGCGACCTACCATCGCTACAATTTTGGTGGTTCCAATATCTAAACCTACTACTATTTCATCTGACGTCATCTTATTGCTGTGCTTTTGTACAAACTACTTGATTCTTATATTTTAGGTTTATTTTTGTATAAACGTTCCATCCTGTTTTATTAAGTCCTTCAATATAAAACACCAATAGTTTATTAAACTTATCCCTTAAATTGGTTGCATCACCTAGTAATATACGGTGATTTCCAAATACAGGTATTAATTCTATTTCTCTATCTGCGTTAATATAAATCTGTGCTATTTGCGCTTTCCAAAATTCGCTTTCATTAATATATTTAGCAAGTAAATAAAGGTCATCTATGATGAATTTTGTTAACAGGGTATCGTTAATATCTCTGCTGAGGAGGTCGAGTGAGTAGGTATTTGCATACGACTCAATAATGAAACCAGTGGCTACCAGAACCCTTGCTGTATATGACTCAGATAGTGGCATTAAGTTTCCTTCAATGTCAATATAATAGCTATCATTCTTATAATTAATAATTCTCAACACAGGGGTTCTTTGCTTCACGTATATTTTAATCTCACCGTCTATGCTTTCTGAAACTTGAGCCTTTTCGATGGATGGATTTTGAAGGTATGTCATTTCAAGTCCTTTAATATCAATTGACTTAAGGGGTTGCCCAATCAATGAATCGCCTTTATCATAAGCCGTTTGAAGAATATCGTTACGATTGATGAAATTTGCATCATCGTTCTCTTCGATTACAATATCCACTTTATTGCATGGCATTTTGTCGTGCTGATTTTTTACAAAACCAAGCAATACAATAATACAAATGCTCAACAGTACCCACGATGTTATACGAATTACTTTTTTCATTGAGCTATCAACCTTTTTCTAATGGGTTCAACAAATGTCTCTATATCACCTGCCCCAAGTGTTAGTAATACTTGCAATTCACGGTTGCACACTTCGTCAACAAGTTCTGCTTTTTGTAAAATAACCTTATGCCTCGATTTCATTTTGTCTAGGAGCATTTGAGAGCTCACACCATCAATAGGTAACTCTCTTGCCGGATAAACTTCCATCAATATTGTTTCGTCAAGCAAATCAAGACTTTTGGCAAAATCATCTGCAAAGTCGCGCGTTCGAGAATATAAGTGAGGCTGAAAAACTCCTGTTACTTTTTTGTTTGGGTACATTTCTTTAACGGAATTAATGCAAGCCTTTAGCTCTTCGGGATGATGCGCATAATCATCAATAAAAATTAGTTGAGGTGTTTTAATCTGATAATCGAAACGTCTTTTTACACCACTAAAAGTAAACAAGGCCTTTCGTATGTCCTCCTCCTTTATATTTAATACACAAGCGACAGCAATGGCTGAAACAGAATTCTCAACATTGTGAAATCCCGGTAGCCCTAAAATAAAGTTTTTTAAAACACCCTTGGGTGTATGCACATCATAATGGTATTGTCCGTGCTGAATAAGAATGTTACTCGCAAAATAATCGGCAGAAGAGTCATTCACTGAATAAGTAATCGGTTTCTTCTCTGCTCCAATATTTTTTTCAATACTCTTTTTTACAATCAGGGTTGATTTAACTTGTAGGGCGAATACAGAATAGGACTCCTCCATAAATTTTTTATCACCGTATATATCCAAATGATCCGCATCTACAGATGTAATAACAGCTATTTCGGGGTGTAGTGTTAAAAATGATCGATCGTATTCATCGGCCTCTACCACAATAAGTTGCTGAAGACTATTGGAAAAAGATGTTGCACACTGGACCTTTAAACTCTCGCTCAATAACAAATTTGTATTGTAATTTTGAGTAATACCTCCTAAAAACGCAGAGCAATCAAGATTGGCTGTTTTTAAAATGTGGGCAATTAAAGAAGATGTTGTTGTTTTACCATGCGTTCCTGCTACAGCGATAGTATGTGATTGTTCTGTAATTAATCCAAGAACCTCAGATCGTTTTTTAATGTGAAACCCGTTTAAATTAAAAAACACATACTCGCTATGGTCTTTAGGAACAGCAGGCGTAAAAACTATTAAATGCTTAGACTTGGATTCGCGACTCAAGTCTTTAAAATTTTCAGGAAGTAAGTTAATATTGTCTTCGAAATGTATTTTAATTCCCTCGGCAATTAATTCATCAGTTAACTTAGTTGGTGTTTTATCGTAACCGCTTACACTTTTCCCCATTGCATTAAAGTACCTTGCAAGAGCACTCATACCGATACCTCCAACACCCAAAAAGTAAACACTTTGTATGTTCTCTAACTTCATTTTTGTTCCACCAATTTTAATATTTCATTTGCAATAACTGCTGCTGATTCTTTAAAAGCAAGTTTTGCAATGTTATCGCCCAACATTTTACATTGATTCGCATTATTGATAAGCTCGATTGCTATTGAACATAATTTATCCTTCGCTTCACTATCTTTTATAAATATTGCAGCATTAATGTTTACAAGCGCCATTGCATTTTTTGTTTGATGGTCTTCGGCCACATTGGGCGAAGGAATAAGAATACTAGGCTTTTGTACCAAACATAATTCCGAAATCGAACTTGCTCCTGCGCGTGATATAACGATATCGGCAGCAGCATAGGCCAAATTCATTGTTGAAATAAAATCAAATGCTTTTATTCCTTTGTCGGAATAGGTTGCAACAGACTGTTGTGCTTGAGGATAAAATGATTTTCCTGTTTGCCAAATGAGCTGGATGTTACTTTTTTGAAAAGTTTCGATACAATTTTGGATACTCTCATTGATTGCTCTAGCACCCAAGCTGCCACCTATTACTAAAATTGTTTTCTTTCCTGAATTTAATCCGAAATGAGTAAGTGCTATTTCTCTCTTACCATCTATCTCTAAAATATCTTGCCTTACCGGATTTCCAGTAAGTATAATTTTTTCTTTTGGAAAATATTTTTCCATGCCAGTATAAGCAACACAAATTTTATTTACCTTTTTTGAAAGTATCCTGTTTGTGATACCTGGATATGAATTTTGCTCCTGAATAAGTGTAGGAATTCCTCTTCCTGAAGCTACCTGTAAAGTTGGACCACTTGCAAAACCTCCTGTACCAATTGCAATATCTGGCTTAAAATTTTTTATAATTTTTTTAGCTTTTAACAAACTTGAAAGAACTTTGAAAGGGAAAAATAAATTTGAAAGGGTTAATTTCCTTTGCAAACCACTAATCCAAAGGCCCTCTATCTTGTAACCTGCAGCAGGAACTTTTTCCATCTCCATTCTGCCTTCAGCACCTACAAATAAAAACTCTGTATTAGGACGCAATATTTTAAATGCATTTGCGATGGCTATAGCCGGGAATATGTGCCCTCCTGTTCCACCTCCGCTAATAATTATTTTAATCGGCTTCAATTGCCCCCCTTTCCTTTTCTTGTTCTGTTTCACGACTAACACTCAAAATTATCCCTATAGAAATACTCGTAAACCAAATAGATGTACCACCCATACTTATCAATGGAAGAGGCTGACCTGTTACCGGAAATAAATTAGTAGCTACTGCCATATTTATCATCGCTTGAAAAACCAAACTAAATGTGAGTCCTATGGCCAATAAACTTCCAAATGTTTTTTCGCTTTTATTCGCAATACGAATACCTCTAAATAATATAATGATGTATAGAAAGACAACAAGCACACCCAATATCATCCCTCCTTCTTCAATCATAATGGCATAAATAAAGTCGGAAGATGCTTGTGGAAGAAAATTTCGTTGCGTACTTTTTCCCGGACCTTTTCCTGTAACACCACCTATTGCAATTGCGATTTTTGCTTGCTCTGCTTGAAAATTGGTTTCACTATCTCCACTTGTAAAATTCTCTATTCGAGCTTTCCAAGTTGCTCCACGCGGGATAGCATTGGGGAAATTAAATATGAGTAAAACAATAAATGCAATTGCCAATACTCCTATTGCTAAAAGTGAAAGCAGGTGTTTAATGTTTATTCTTCCAATAAACATTAGTACAAAACAGGTTGCAAAAAGTAAGGCCGATGTTGAAAAATTTGCAGGTAAAATTAATCCGCAAATAATTACTATAGGAATAACTATCGGTAAAAAAGCCGTCTTAAAATCTTTTATGTGATCCTGTTTTATTGAAAGCACCCTTGCCACATAAACAATAAGTACCAACTTAGCAAAATCGGATGTTTGAAAAGTAAGTGCTGTTCCCGGAATGGACAACCAACGGTTTGCCTCTCCAGAACCAACGCCTTTTATCAATGTATACAATAAGAGTGGAATAGCTATGAAAATAGCAATTTGAGAAATTCGCGAGTAATAGGTGTATTTTGTTTTGTGAATAAAGTACATCAACACCAAACCCATCAATAAAATTGAGCCATGCTTAAATAAAAAAAACTCGGTATTCCCTCCTTTGTATTTATAAGCAAGCGCACCCGAAGAGCTATAAACAACAAGCAACGAAATAATAGACATAATGAAAACCACGAGCCATATTACCTTGTCCCCCCTTAATTTGTTGATTATATTTACCACCTATTCTTACTTATTTTATTAATTGTACTGCATTGCGAAATTGTTCTCCTCTATCTTCATAACTTTCAAACATCTCATAACTTGCACAAGCAGGAGATAACAAGACCACATCTCCTGATTTAGCAGCAACGTTAGAAAGCTGAACAGCTTCCGCCATCGAATCCGCATCGATAATCATCATTGGAACTTCGAACTGAAAGGCAGAAAAGAGTTTATTGTTTTCTTTACCTAAACATACAATTGCTTTTACTCTATCTTTTACAAGATCAAGCAATAAGGAATAATCATTTCCTTTATCAACTCCCCCTACAATCCAGACAATTGGTTTCGTCATTTTTTCAAGTGCAAACCAAGTTGAGTCTACGTCAGATGATTTAGAATCATTGATATATGAAATTCCATTTTTTTCAGCGACTAGTTCCAAACGGTGCTCTACATTTAAATTGTCCGAAAGAGATTCTCTAACAAGCTCTCTCCTTATTTGCAGCATTTTTTTTTCTTCTTGTGCGAGTGAAGATTTTAATTTATCTATATTTTCCATTCTGTTGGTTTTAGGTTAATAAATTATTTATAATGAACGTACTGCTTTTTTAAATTGTCTACCGCGATCTTCAAAATTCTCAAACATATCAAAACTTGCACAAGCCGGAGATAACAATACAACGTCTCCATTTTTTGCTAATTGATACGAGCGCTTAACGGCTTCATCGGCAGTAGAGGCATCCACAATAGAAGGAACAATACCCGAAAATGCTTTGTGAATTTTTTCGTTCTCTGTTCCTAAACAAATAATTGCCTTTACTTTTTCTTTTACCAAGTCCTTGAGTATATTATAATCATTGCCCTTGTCGATACCACCAACTATCCATACAACAGGGCTATTCATACTTTCCAATGCATACCAAGTAGAATTAACGTTGGTTGCTTTTGAGTCGTTAATAAAATCAATTCCGTGAACTTTGGTTACAAATTCCAAACGGTGTTCAATGTTTTCAAAATCCGATAAACTATCACGAATGATATCTTTTCTGATTTCAAGTACCTTAGCTGCAATTCCTGCTGCCATTGAATTGTAAATATTATGCTTGCCTTGTAGGGCTAAGTCGTGTATTGACATAGAAATGGGGTTATTGTTTATATTAATTATTAATTCACTTTCATTTTCAAGGAATGCGCCTTCTTCAACGGTTTCCTTTATTGAAAAAGGAATAAGCTTGGCTTCACTTATATTTAAGTTGATATATTTGTTTGTTATCTCATCGTCCTTACAATAAATAAATACATCATTGCTCGTTTGGTTTTGTGCTATGCGAAATTTGGATCGAATATAATTTTCAAATTCATACTCGTAACGATCGAGATGATCGGGAGTTATATTAAGCAATACCGCAATATTCAAACGTGTTTTAAACATTCCGTCCAATTGAAAACTACTCAATTCCAATACATAATAATCGTAATTGTTTTCTGCAACTTGTAAGGCAAAACTTTTTCCAATATTTCCTCCAAGCCCAACATTCAACCCTGCATTTTTAAGTATGTGATACGTAAGTGAAGTAGCTGTTGTTTTTCCATTTGTCCCGGTAATACCTATTATTTTTGCATTTGTGTACCTTGAAGCAAATTCAATTTCTGAAATAATTGGAATCCCCTTTTTTAAAGCAACCTTTATAATACTAGATTTATCATTAATTCCTGGACTTTTTACAATTTCATCGGCATTCAAAATAAGTTCCTCTGTGTGCTTTTCCTCTTCAAATTTTATTTTATTCAAGCTTAACATTGACTTATAATCATCTTTTATTTTTCCTTTATCAGATACAAAAACATCGAACCCATTTTTCTTTGCAAGCACAGCTGCACCTATTCCACTTTCTGCTCCGCCTAATACCACTAATCTGTTCATATAAATACTAGCGTAGTTTTAATGTTACAAAAGTTAATATGGCAAGCATAACACCTATAATCCAAAACCGTGTTACAATTTTGGATTCGTGAAATCCCATTTTTTGGTAGTGATGGTGCAAAGGAGCCATTTTAAATAAACGGTTCTCACGTGCATACTCTATTCCGTGTTTTTGTTTCATACGCTTGAAATAAGCAACCTGCATCATTACCGATAAATTTTCAATTAGAAATATTCCACAAAGGATGGGTATCAACAATTCCTTACGAATTGCTAATGCAAACACTGCTATTATTCCTCCTAAGGATAAGCTCCCCGTATCTCCCATAAATATTTGAGCAGGGAACGAATTATACCACATAAAGCCAACGCAAGCTCCAATGAAAGCGCCAATAAAAATAACCAACTCCCCCGAATTTGGAATATATAAAATGTTTAAATAATTCGCAAAAACAGTGTTACCCGAGACATATGCAAATACAGCCAATGTGACACCAATAATGGCAGATGTGCCTGCAGCAAGCCCATCTATTCCATCTGTAATATTAGCCCCATTAGAGACGGCAGTAATAATAAAAATAACTATGGGAATGTAAATTAACCAGGCCCATTTCTCGTATCCATCGCCAATAAATTTTAAAATAGTAGCGTAATCAAATTCATTATTCTTAACAAATGGAATAGTTGTTTTAAGTGATTTAGTTTTATCCTTGGAGTAATGCGGTAAATTATTGGGATTGATATTTTCTTCAAAAATTTCATTTTCCAATGCAACTTCCTGGGAGTTGTATATTTTTTCCTTTATCACAACATGATCATTAAAATAAAGTGTAACTCCAACTATTAAACCTAATCCAACTTGACCAATTACTTTAAATTTACCTTTCAGTCCATCTTTATTTTTCTTAAACACTTTTATATAATCATCTATAAAACCAATTGTGCCTAACCAAATGGTAGAAACCAACATAAGTATTATGTATACATTGTGAATTTTTGCAAACAACAAGGTTGGAATAATTATAGATGCGAGTATAATAAGCCCTCCCATTGTAGGAGTTCCTTGTTTTTGGATTTGCCCATCCAAGCCTAAATCCCTAACAGTTTCTCCAATTTGTTTTTTGCGTATGTAATTAATTATACTTTTTCCAAACACAAGCGAAATAAGCAATGATAAAATTATCGCCAATGCCGTTCGGAATGATATATATCTAAATACACCTGCACCTGGGAAGTTAATGTACTTATCTAAATAGTCGAATAAATAGTAAAACATATATTGTTATTTAAACATTAATTCAAAGTTTTTTTTCAATTCTTCTAAATCATCAAAAGGGTACTTCACTCCCTTTATTTCTTGATATTTCTCGTGCCCCTTCCCTGCTATTAATATTATATCGCCCGGATTAGCCAAAGTACAAGCTGTTTTAATTGCTTCTTTTCTATCCGTAATACTTAATACTTTTTTAAAATACACTCCATCTATTCCTTGCTTCATTTGGTTGATAATATCTTCTGGATTTTCGTTACGAGGATTATCGGAAGTAATAATTACTCTATCACTATGCTCACAAGCAATCTTAGCCATTATTGGACGCTTAAATGGATCGCGGTCCCCACCACAACCAACCAAACTTATCACTTGTTCGTTTCCTGTTCTTATCTCTTTAATTGTTTTAAGAACATTGCTTAGTGCGTCAGGAGTATGAGCATAGTCCACAATTCCAATAATACCATTAACAGAACGTATGTATTCAAATCTGCCTTCAACAGAATTTAAATTACTTAACGCAGTAAGAATATTTGTTTTGTCTTCTTTAAGCATACTAGCTACTGCATAAGCCAAAGTAACATTGTAAGCATTAAATGCTCCAATCAATTTTATCCATAATTCTTGTCCATCAATATTGAGTAATATCCCCGAAAGTTGACTCTCCATTATTTTACACTTAAAATCAGCAGCCGTTTTTAATGCATATGTTTTACAAATTGCACGTGTATTTTGCAACATTAACTCTCCATTCCTATCATCCTTGTTCACGATTGCAAATGCATTATCACTCAACTTATCAAAAAACTCTTTTTTTGCAGCTATATAATTATCAAATGTTTTATGATAATCTAAGTGATCGTGTGTTATGTTGGTAAAAGCTGCACCCGTAAAGTGAATTCCGGCAATTCTATTTTGCACTATTGCATGAGAACTTACTTCCATAAAACAGTAGGTACAAGACGCCTCTACCATTTTTCCGAGCAACGCATTCAAGGAAACAGGATCAGGAGTAGTATGCGTAGCAGCAACCTCTTCCCCATTAATCAAATTTCTAACTGTAGAAAGCAACCCTACTTTATACCCTAATGCCTTAAATAAATTGTATAACAAGGTTACTGTAGTAGTTTTCCCATTGGTGCCTGTGACACCCACCAGTTTTATTTTTTCAGATGGATTATCATAAAAATTTGCCGCCATAATACCTAGTGCAAGGCTTGTATCACTTACTTGCACATAGGTTATTTTTTCATTCAACAGTTCGGGTAAAATTTCACAAACAATTGCAATAGCACCTGCTTTTATTGATTGTTCAATAAAATTATGTCCATCCACTGAAACTCCTCTAATAGCAACAAATAAGCTAAACTTATCTACCTTACGAGAATCAAAACAAATTGAATCGATAGCTACATTAGTGCTGCCAATTACATTTTCAATGCCCGCTTTATATAATATGTCGCGTAATAATTTCATTATGCTAATTCTAATAATATTACAGCCCCCTTATCTATAGGTTTGCCTACTGCAATGGATTGTTTTACAATTTTTCCGCTACCAATTACTTTCACTTGAACACCACTATTTTCAAGTATATAAATGGCATCCTTTAATCCCATTCCTATTACGTTAGGAACCTTCCTTTCACTTATTTTATTAGAAGTAAGTGTTACATTATTCTTATCGGGATTGGTAATTATCCATTCAGAATTGGCAGTATAATTTGTTATTATTTTTACTCCTAAAATACTTGCCAAGGACTCGATATCTTTCCTATTGCCACTTTTTACAAAAGGCGTCCTTACACCTTTGTAGCTTGTGTCGGGCTCAATTGATTTATGCATATCTAAACTGGTAGAATATACTTTATCGGCAATTTCTTTAAAAATTGGACCCGCTACAACATTGCCATAAAACACTCCGTTTGATGGAGCACTTACCAATACCATACAAGAATATCTTGGATTTTCTGCAGGAAAATAACCAACAAAAGATGCATTGTATACAACTTTTGAATCCCCATTTTTATATTTACCTCCAACTGCTATTTGAGCGGTTCCTGTTTTTCCGGCAATTTTATAACTAGCTGCTTTTAAATTTTTTGCCGTTCCATTTTCCACTACTCCCTCCATCATTTTTTTTACTTTTTCTATGGTTTGTTCAGAACAAATGGAAGGATTAATAACTTGCGTACCATATATTTTTAAAGGCTTTCCATTCTTCCTAACCTCATTTACGAAAAGCGGCTTTACCATTTTTCCACCATTAGCAACAGCATTATAAAAAGTAAGTATTTGTAAAGGAGTCATCAATAATTCATAACCTCTCGACATAGAAGGCAAGGTTGTTCCGTACCAATCTTTATCCGAAGTTTTTTTAATCTTAGGAACACCTTCTCCACTTATTTCAAGTCCCAATGGGCTATTTAAGTTCATCGTATAGAGCCTATCGATAAACTTTTGTGGATTTTTTGAGTAATATTTATAAATCACTTTAGCGACAGCAACATTAGATGATTGCTCAAATGCTTGCTTAATAGTGATTTTTCGTTTTGCCGGTTCGTGTGAATCTTTAATGACTAAATCGAGAAATTTGTGCGTTCCATTTTCAATATCAACAGTATCGTCAATATCAATAAATCCATCTTCAATTGCAGCAATGTATGAAGCCAATTTAAAGGTAGACCCGGGTTCAATAGCAGACCCTATTGCATAATTATAATTCTCCCTATATACATTTGTATCTTTTCGGGAAAGATTCGCAATTGCTTTTATTTGACCTGTTTTTACTTCCATTAAAATAACGCATCCGTAACCTGCATTGTTTTTCATTAACTGCGACATCAAGGCATGCTCTGCCACATCTTGTATATTTACATCTATGGTTGTTATTATATCGCAACCATCATTCGGCTCCACGTCAATATCATTACTAATAGGCATCCATACGCCACCAGCAATTTTTTGCATCAATCGTTTCCCACTTACACCTGTTAGCTGATTATCATACGAACCTTCTATTCCAACAGGCTGAACATCTTCTCGCACATAACCGATGGTTCTTGCAGCAAGTTCCCTAAATGGCAACTCCCTTCTGCTTTTTTGTATAGAAATTAAACCTCCCTTATATTTTCCCAATCGAAACATTGGAAACTTCCTCATTGCTTTTAAATCGGAATAACGCACATTATCTTTAATAAAATGATAGCGCTCTCCATTTTTTCGTGCTTTTTTTATTTGAATTTTGTATTGACTAGCCAATTTATCCTTAAACATATTAGCCAAATATATAGACAGCGAATCAATATTATCATTGAATACCTTATCTGTTAAAGGGTCGGCATTTACATCCATGCGGATTTCGTAAATTGGCACTGAGGTGGCGAGTAAACTTCCATCACTTGAATAAATACTTCCACGTGAAGCGTCAATGTTTATATAAGAAGTAGTAAGAGATTTTGATTTTTCTCTCCACATATCTCCTTCCACAAATTGAAGTTTAACAATTCGAAAGACAATAGCAAAACCGAAGATGCAAATAAAGACATACAACAAATAAATTCTCCACAGTATGTCTTTGCGTGCGTCTAATGCCATTGTCTTAATTACCTATTACGATTTTTTTTGGTGGAACAACAGATTCTTTAATCCCATAAATTAAAGCAGCCTTTGCAACCTCCGATTGCTTGCTAATAAACATCAAGTCTGATTTAGTAGTTATGTATTCTGATCTCAATTCTTTTAATTCGTTTGTGACATTATTTATTCTTCTAACCGTTTTTTCGGCATAGTATGTATTAGATATATATAGAATAGCTATTAGTGTGAGAAAAAAAACAAAGGGGAGCTGCTGAATTGTAAAGTCCTTCGTTAGGAAGTTTCCATTCACCACATCAAGAATTGTTTTACCCGCCTTGCTTCTCTCCTTCCTTACAATTGGTTCCGAATCGATAGAGGCTTCGTTTACCTCTTCTATTTCCGGCTCTACTTCTTTTACTTTAAATTCGTTTTTACTCATACTGTTTTTTGCGCTATTCTTAATTTTGCACTACGAGCTCTGTTGTTTTCAACTATTTCTTGTTCATCTGGCACTATTGGCTTCTTATTAATCAATTCAAATGGAGCATTTACATTACCATATATGTCCTTATCAAGTTCTCCTTCAAACTTCCCCTTTTTCATAAAATTCTTCACCAGTCTATCCTCTAAAGAGTGGTATGAAATAACCACTAACCGCCCACCCTTTACTAATACATCTTCACTTTGTATCAGCATTTTTTTCAACGACTCCAACTCATTGTTTACCTCTATTCTTAATGCTTGAAAAACCTGTGCTAAATATTGATTTTCCTTTTTCGGTGGAATGCATCTGTTTATCACTAATTTCAAATCGCTTACAGTTTCAATTGTTTTTGCTTTTCTATTTGTTACGATAGTAAATGCAAGTCTTTTTGAATTTTCAACTTCTCCATAATTTGAAAAAATATTCACCAATTGTTTTTCTTCGTATTTATTTAAAATGCAGGATGCCGTTAGCGATGAACCTGTATCCATACGCATATCCAAATTTGCGTCAAATCGAATTGAAAACCCTCTGCTCGCTTCATTAAATTGGTGCGAGGAAACTCCCAAATCGGCTAATATTCCATTCACTTCAATTATACCATTTTCGTTCAACGCTTCTTTTAGATTGCTAAAATTGTTTCGAATAAACAAGAGTTTATCATTTTCAACTTTGTTTTTAAAAGCATCAGCGTCCTGATCAAAAACAACCAACCTGCCCCTTTTTAACAATTTTAAAATCTCGGCTGAATGACCTCCTCCTCCATAGGTTACATCAACATAAACTCCATCGGGATGAATGTTAAGCGCATTTATACAAGTATGTAAAAGAACTGGAGTATGATACAGCATTTGCTATTCACCAATACTCTTATTGCCCATCACCTCTTCCGCCAATTTTTCAAAATCACCTGCACCTGCTTTAATATTTTTCTCGTATGTTTTTTTATCCCATATTTCTATCAAATTTCCAGATGCACTCATTACGATATCCTTTTTGATTCCCGCAAAAACAATCAACTCTTTAGGAATGAGTAAGCGCGATGTATTGTCAAGCTCAAGAGACTTTACACCATAATTGAACATTCGAATAAATTCTACATTTTTCTTCACGAAACGATTTAGTTTATTCACATCCTTCACTAAATCATTCCAAGTTGACATCGGATACAACTCTAGCGACTTACTAAAAATACTTTGCTTGATTACAAAGCCACCTTTAATAGATGCAAAAATTTGCTTCTTAAACGCATTAGGCAACAGAACTCGCCCTTTCGCATCAGCAGTTGCTTCGTAAACTCCAAATATGGTAGTGTTTAATTGCATTGTTTAAGGTGTAAAAATAAATCTTTTTTACCACCTTTTACCACTTTTTACCACTTTTGTTAATAACTTTTAAATTATTTCAAAAAAATGTTCTTTGATTATTTATCTATCAGGCTTATTTAAAAGAACATGAGGGGGCGCTTAACGCTATGCAATAAGTGGAATTGGCAAAACAAAAGTTAAAATTGTATTTTTGCATTATTAAAAAAATTATATGATTAAAAACGAAAATGAAAAAACTGTTGATATTGAAAACATAATTCGAAAAAAGAACCCAAAGCTGCTTCGGGTGCTTCCTCGTTTTTTATTAAACTACGTAAAAAAAATTATTCACGAAAATGATATTAACTCCTTTATTAAAGAACACGGAGAGAAAAGGGAATTTGAATTCATTGATGCTGCTATCAATGAATTTGGCGCTAAAGTAAAAGTATACGGGCTTGAAAACTTACCTCAAACAGAGGGCTGTATTATTGCGTCAAATCATCCTATGGGTGGACTAGATGGCTTAACGCTTATTCGAGAAATATCAAAAAAAAGAACCGATTTGCGATTTATTGTGAACGATATTTTATTAGGAGTTGAAAACATAAAAAGGCTTTTTATCCCTGTTAACAAGCACGGAAAAAACACTATGAATATGCTCGAGGAGATTAACAATCAATACGCATCAAATGCTGTTACGCTAATATTTCCAGCAGGTTTGGTGTCACGAAAACAAGAAGGCGTAGTGCAAGATTTGGAATGGAAAAAAAGTTTTGTGACCAAAGCTCGTCAGCATAAAAAGAATATTATTCCTGTATTTATTGATGGCAACAATTCTCCCTTCTTTTACAACCTTTCAATGTGGAGAAAAAGACTTGGTGTTAAAGCAAATATCGAAATGCTCTATTTGGTAGATGAGATGTACACACAAAGGAATAAAACAATAAGCATTGTTTTTGGTAAACCCATCCCCTACGAATCCTTAACAATAGACAAAAGAGATATTGTATGGGCAAAGGAAATAAAAAAAATGGTATATAAAATAGGTGATGACTTTTTGAAAAACCAAAAATAAGTATGATTACAGTAATTAACCCAATTGATAAAGAGCCAATCAAAGCTGAGCTAACAAAAGGCCGATTTGTACGAGAAAGCAACAAAGGAAATAATCAAATATACATTTTAAACCATTTCAATAGTCCGAATGTGATGCAAGAAATTGCGCGATTGCGTGAAATCACTTTTCGATTAGCAGGCGGTGGTACCGGAAAAGAAATTGACATAGACGAATTTGACACCTGCGAAACACCTTACGAGCAGCTAATTGTATGGGACCCTCGAGAAGAAGAAATAATTGGAGGGTATCGTTATATCCGCTGTGCAGATGCAAAAAAAGATGAAAGTGGAATTCCCCATCTTTCAACTACCGAAATATTACATTTTTCGCAAACATTTATTAATAAATATTTGCCCTACACCATTGAATTGGGCAGGTCGTTTGTGCAACCCAAATACCAACCAAGTAACGAAAACAGAAAAGGGTTGTTTTCATTGGACAACCTTTGGGACGGACTGGGAGCATTGATAATTGACAACCCAGATGTGAATTATTTTACAGGAAAAGTAACAATGTATCCCAACTACAATATTGCTGCAAGAGACTTGATACTTACTTTTATGCATTATTATTTTCCGGATAATGAAAATTTAGTTACACCTATTAAACCATTAAAACTAGTAGGAGACAAAGAAAAAATGGAAGCGCTATTTAAAGGTCTTGATTATAAGGAAGGCCATAAAGTATTGCACCAAGAAGTTAAAGCTCTTGGAGAAAATATTCCTCCTCTTATTAACTCTTATATGAGTCTTTCGGCAACAATGAAAACTTTTGGAACAGCTATTAACGAGCACTTTGGCGATGTGGAAGAAACCGGTATCATTGTTACGATAGCCGACATCTTCCCTTCCAAAAAAGAAAGACACGTAAATACATACAAAAAATAAGCTTATAATAAATTACTCTTAAAAATGAAAATAACTTCGGCACAATTTGTATGTAGCAATACCGAATATAAAAAATGTCCTGAAAAAAAAATACACGAATATGCATTTATAGGGCGCTCTAATGTGGGCAAATCATCGCTCATAAATTTATTAACTGCACAAAAAGATTTAGCAAAAACATCGTCTAAACCAGGAAAAACTCAGCTTATAAATCATTTTATTATTAATGAACTAACAAATCCTTGGTACTTAGTGGATCTTCCCGGATACGGTTATGCAAAAGTTGCAAGATCAATAAAAAATACCTGGCAAAAATTTATTACCGATTATATTTCATACCGAAGTAATTTACTTTGTTTATTTGTATTGATTGATTCACGCCACGAACCACAAAAAATAGATTTAGAGTTTATGGATTGGTTAGGAAACAATGAAATTCCTTTTGTAATAGCATTTACAAAATCCGACAAAATGACTCCTAGGGTCTTAACAGAAAATATAAATAAATACCTCTTTATTCTACGTAAAACCTGGGATGAAATTCCTAATTATTTTATAACTTCTGTTACTCTCAAAACAGGGAAAGAGGAAATTTTATCTTTCATTGAGCAAACAAACAACAGTGTGAAACTTGTTTAAAAAAAACAGCTTTATTTTACACTTTTTATATTTTTCATTTGTATCTTTACTTAGTATAAAACACTATGGAAACAATTTTGTACAACGATGATTATTTTATGCGTGAAGCATTAAAAGAGGCACAAAAAGCATTTGATGCCGATGAAGTACCTGTTGGGGCAGTAATTGTTTGTAAAAACAAAATAATTGCACGAGCACATAATTATACACAACGATTAGATGATGTTACCGCACACGCTGAAATGCAGGCCTATACATCTGCTGCTGAACACCTCGGAGGGAAGTATTTAAACGAATGTGCCTTATACGTAACACTCGAACCGTGTATAATGTGCGCAGGTGCAAGCTACTGGACTAAAATCAATAAAATTGTTTACGGTGCCTCTGATCCGTCACGAGGATTTCAACGAATCGACTACCCCGTACTTCATCCGAAAACAGTTATTTATGGCGACATATTAAAGGAAGAATGTAGAAATTTATTACATACATTTTTTCAATTAAAACGCACAAAAAAATAAAATGCTGCGCATAACATCTATCGAAGAATATCATAGTGAATACAAAAAAAGTATTGATAATCCTGAGCAGTTTTGGGCCGAAAAAGCCGAGCAATTTTATTGGCAAAAAAAATGGGACGAAGTCCTTCGATGGAATTTTGATGAACCAAAAATTGAATGGTTTGTTGGTGGCAAATTAAACATTACAGAAAACTGTTTGGATCGGCATCTACCAACACGCGCCAATCAAATTGCCTATTATTGGGAACCCAACAACCCAAACGAAAAGGCGATTGAACTTACCTATCAACAACTATACGAACAAGTTTGCAAGTTTTCAAACGTATTAAAAAATAACGATGCAAAAAAGGGCGATCGCATTTGCATTTATATGCCAATGATTCCTGAATTAACAATTGCTGTTTTAGCTTGTGCAAGAATTGGGGCTATACATTCGGTTGTGTTCGGAGGGTTTTCGGCAACATCTCTTTCCGGACGAATACAGGATTGCGATTGCAACATTGTTATAACAAGTGATGGAGGTTATAGAGGCGCGAAAGACATACCGATGAAACAAGTAGTTGACGAGGCATTGGAATTGTGTCCATCGGTAAAAAAAGTGGTGGTCGTTGAAAGAACAAAAACTCCAATTACAATGTTAGAAGGGCGTGATATTTTTTGGAGCAATGAAATGCAAAATGCATCCGTCAACTGTCCTGCCGAAATAATGGATGCCGAGGATTTTCTATTTATACTTTACACATCCGGATCAACCGGAAAGCCGAAAGGAGTTGTGCATACTTGCGGAGGATATATGGTGTACACACATTATTCTTTTCAAAATGTTTTTCAGTATAACGAAGGCGAAGTGTATTGGTGTACTGCCGATATTGGTTGGATAACAGGGCACTCTTACATTGTATATGCTCCCTTACTTGCGGGTGCAACTTCAGTTATTTTTGAAGGAGTACCTACCTACCCAAATGCAGGAAGGTTTTGGGAAATAATTGACAAATACAATGTAAATATTTTTTACACAGCCCCTACAGCAATAAGAGCACTGGAAGCAGCGGGGGTTGATTTTGTTAAGCCCTATAAATTAAATTCTTTGCGCATATTGGGTAGTGTTGGTGAACCCATTAATGAAGAAGCTTGGAATTGGTACAATGAACATATTGGAAAATACAATTGCCCAATTGTAGACACTTGGTGGCAAACAGAAACGGGTGGCATTTTAATTTCACCTTTAGCGGGTATCACTAAAACAAAACCATGTTTTGCAACCCTTCCTTTACCAGGAATACAACCTGTTTTGGTTGACGAAAAGGGCAATGAAATAAAAGGCAATGGGGTTGAAGGAAACCTTTGTGTTAAATTCCCTTGGCCATCTATAATTCGTACCACATATGGCGACAATGAACGTTGTAAACAAAACTATTTCGCTACCTACCCTAACTTGTATTTTACCGGTGATGGATGCAAACGTGACGATGATGGTTATTATAGGATAACAGGAAGGGTTGATGATGTAATGAATATAAGCGGTCACCGAATTGGTACCGCAGAAGTCGAAAGTGCCATCAATATGCACATTGATATTGTAGAATCGGCAGTAGTTGGCTATCAACACGATATAAAAGGACAAGGCATTTATGCTTATGTTATCTGTGTAAACAAACAAAAAGATGTTGAAATGCTTCGAAAAGAAATTTTAGCCGAAGTAACAAAAACAATTGGAGCCATTGCTAAGCCCGATAAAATACAAATAGTAAGCGGACTCCCAAAAACACGTAGTGGAAAAATAATGCGTAGAATTTTACGAAAAGTGGCAGAAGGGGAACTCCATAACTTAGGTGATATATCTACTCTTTTAGACCCTAGTGTTGTAGAAGAAATAAAATTGGGTGTGATAAAGTGATAGAAAGATTAGCACTGTTTTTGTTTCGCTTTTTGTACCTTATTGTATTATTCTAATAATTCAATGTATTTGTTTCCATAATACAAAACTTCTTCAGATTCTATTTTTGGGATTTTTGTTGTTTTTGATAATACCTAAACATCCATATAGTTCAAAAAATCACAGTTAATAATATCGCCACTCTGAACCAGCGTGTCTTGGTCTAACAACTTTATTTTCGACTAGTTTGTAAATAGTTGGACGAGTTAAACCTCTTTTTTAAAAAATATCAAGCAAGTCCTTGCACCACTTTTTTAACAAATTCAAACTAAAACTACTTAACCCACAGGTACTTATGTAAAACATGACAAATAATTATGCAAATTATTTAAGTGTATTATATTTTTATTATAAAAAAATTAAATTTATATTAAATTAATAATTGTATATTAGCTAAATATTAAATATTAAATATAAAATTATAAATTATAAATTATAACAAAATGAAAAAAAATTACTTCAAAAAAACGGTGCTGCTATTCGGTTTACTTACCTTTTATACTGTATATGCGATTGCGCAATGTGGAATAAGTGGCATAGCTGCAACATATCCTGGCTGTGATACCAATAAATATACGCTTGTTGGCACACCTCCAGGTGGAGCGTTTAGTGGGCCAGGTGTTTTAAATGGCAAGTTTTGCCCTGCAAATGCAGGCCCGGGGACACATACAGTTAGTTATTCAAATACATCGTCCTACACTTACTCTCAAGTTGGAGTTTTTAGCCCTGTTGGAGGAGCGGGCACTCTTGTTTCTTTAAGCGATGACCAAGTTTCGTCAGCTCTGCCAATTGGATTCTCTTTTAATTTTTACAACGCCAATTATACCCAATTTTATATTTCATCAAATGGATTTATTGGCTTTTCTGCCGGTATGGCTCATGGATGCTGTGGTGGCGTATTTATTCCAAATGCAGGTTCGCCTAACAACTACATAGCTCCAGCTTGGGATGATCTTTACCCTCCAGGAGGCGGCACTATAAATTATTTCACTACAGGTGTAGCCCCAAATAGGCAACTTGTGGTAAACTTTCTTAATTTACCTTGGTGCTGCGGTGGCGCTGCTCAAGTAACAACTCAAATTGTATTAAATGAGAGCAGTTTAGTAATTGAAATACATACAACAAGGGCAAATGTTTCCCCTGGAGTAATGGGTGTTGAAAACTCTACCGGTACGGTAGGAACAGCTGCAACTGGAAGAAATGCTAGTTCTTGGAATATCTCAAATGACTATTCGAAATTTGTTCCTGCTTGTATTGCTTCACAGATAGTAACTGTAAGACCACTCCCAATCGTTACGTTAGCCCCATTTAACAATACACCTTGTGCACAAGGCCAGCCAGTAGTTTTAACCGGAGGGCTTCCTCTTGGTGGCATTTATTCCGGACAGGGGGTATTAAATGGAATTCTTAATCCAATAATTGCTGGGGCAGGCACACATACAATTACTTACACTTACACAGATAACGATGGTTGTAAAGGTACAGCTACACAATTGCTAACCATTTTACCTGCACCCACTGTAACGTTTATGGCAATGGCAAATGCATGTAAAAGCGCTACACCATTCGCTCTTTTTGGTGGAGTACCTGTTGGCGGAACTTATTCGGGTCCAGGTGTAAATGCGGGTATATTTAACCCAGTTGCAGCAGGTGTCGGAACACATACTATTACCTACTCTTATGTTGGTTTAAATGGTTGTACTGGTTACTCAAGTCAAACAATTACAGTAACAACACCTGTTGTTACATTTAATGCAATTACTCCAATGTGTTTAAGCAGTCCATCAATAGTATTAATTCAAGGGACACCAAACGGTGGCTCATACTCAGGAACAGGGGTTGTAAATTCATTTACTTTCGACCCTATGGTTTCGGGAGCAGGGACATTTAATGTTTTATATACATATACTAACAACACAGGATGTATCGACACTGTATCACAATTTATTAAAGTAAACCCACTTCCTGTTGTAACATATATACCACAAGTAGGAATTTGTAAAAATGCCCCTCCTTTTACCCTAACTGGTGGTAGTCCAATAGGTGGTGTTTATTCAGGCATAGGTGTTTCAAACGGAATGTTTAATCCTCAAGTAGTGGGTGCTGGTCAAGTAACCTACACTCACACAGACGGTTTAACAGGATGCTCAAATAGTAATACGCAAACAATTATTATTACTCCGGTACCGGGTGTAGCTGGAACAATTTCAGGAACTGCCACAGTTTGCCAAGGACAACAGAGTGTGACGTATTCTATTCCAGCAGTAGTAGGAGCAAACAGTTACAACTGGGTGCTTCCTCCGGGATCCTCTATTGTTGCAGGCAATAATACAGATATCATTACTGTAGATTTTGCAAACAACTCAATTACAGGACTTATTACTGTTTCAGTAAATACAGCTTGTGGAAACGGTGCAATTTCACCAAGTTATTCGGTAACAGTTAACCCTTTACCAATTGCAAATTACACATACACTACTAATGCGGGTGTTGGAACATTTAGTAATACATCACAAAACGCAACTAGTTTTGTTTGGAATTTTGGTGATGGAAGCCCTAATAGTATTGCTGTTTCTCCGTTGCACGTTTTCGCAGGAAACGCTATTTATACTGTTATTTTAACTGCAACAAACAGTTGTGGAAGCGATTCTACTTCTCAACCAGTTGTTTCGGTAAGTGGTGTAGGAATTGCAGAACAGTCTGAAGAACAAAAAATAGCTGTATATCCAAATCCAACAAATGGCTTATTAACTATTTTGTTTGAAAATAAAAACAGCAAAACACTTGATGTTAAATTAGTAAGCGCAGATGGGAAATTAATTTTTGCTGAACACAACAATACCTTTACTGGAACTTACAGCAAAAATCTTAACTTAAATAATAACGCAAAGGGCATTTATTTCATTCAATTTGTTTCCGACAAAGAAGTATCTGTTCAAAAGATAATTCTTGAATAGAATTATTTGTAAATTTTAAAAAAGGCGAAACTAACAACTTCGCTTTTTTTTTAAATTATTTTTGTATCATTGCATATTAAAACTAAATATCAATTTTATGAAAACAAACACTTTACACAAAATTTTAGTTGCTATTACATTTGTATTTTTTAGTCAAATGTCAAATGGTCAAATATACACGGCAACCTTTACACAAGGGCAAGCAGCGCTGGCTGCTGATGTAACCGCTTGGACAAATTTCCGGGCATCTCTTGTTGCAGGAACCTATACTAGAATGGAACTTTTCAGTAACCTAAATCCGGGAAAAATTTGTAATGATCCTGCAACCTGCTTAATAATTGCAGTAGCTCTCCGTAACGGCACAAACACAACTGCCTCCTTTGGTGGAATTACTTGGCGTACAAGCACAGGTTGTGGTGCCGATATTGAATTTAGTGCCGATGGTTCTTTTTGTAACTGTTTAAATCCTGGTTATACTTTACGTCCAGGTATAGGAAACTCAAATTGGGGTGGAATTGGTAGTGCAACTTGTTCAGGAATAACGCAAACAATAACAGTGCGCTTTACATCTGTTCCTCCAGTAATAGTAAAAATAGTTACAACAGATACGATAGTTTGTGCGGGCGCTTTTGGAAGATATAAGGTCGCAAAGGACCCTGGAACCGTTTTCAATTGGACCGTTCCTGTTGGCTGGACAGTCCTTTCAGGACTTGGAACCGACTCCATTTATGTTCAATATGCTAATAATTCAGGTACTGTTTCGGTTAATGGCACTAATGGTGCAGGTACCGGTAACACCGTTACCAAAGCTATTACTGTTATTCCATATACTATAATTACATTTAATACTGTTCCTCAAACCTGTACAAGCAGTGCAAATAATATACTTATCGCTATTCCTGCCGGTGGTGTTTTCTCAGGACCAGGTGTGAGCAATGGAATTTTTTATCCCGGAATAGCAGGTGTAGGAACGCATACTCTTAAATATACCTATACAAATAATTCGGGATGTGTGACTATTTCGACTCAGCAAGTTGCTGTTTTACCTGGACCAACAGTTACTCAAAGCCCATTTGCTAATATTTGTGAAAGTGGTTCTCCTCTAACACTTTTCGGAGGAAATCCTGTAGGTGGAACATATAGTGGGCCAGGTGTTAATGCTGGTATATTTGACCCAGCTGTAGCAGGTGCCGGAACGCATAACATCATTTACGCTTATACCGGATTTAATGGTTGTATTGGAAAAGATACGATTACCATTACAGTGACTACACCTACTGTTGGGTTTAATGCAATAGGACCTTTTTGCTCCAGTACGCCATTAATGGCATTATCTGCAGGTACCCCTAACGGAGGATCCTATTCTGGGAATGGAGTTATTAATTCATATGACTTTGATGCTGCAACTGCTGGTGTTGGCTCTCATTTGCTTACATATACATATATGGACAACAATGGCTGTATAAATACAGATACACAAACTGTTGTTGTAAATGCTTTATCAACGGTAACGTTTACACCACCTGTTGGAGCTTGCAATAATGCGGGTGCTTTTGCTTTAACAGGAGGAATGCCAATTGGTGGAATATATTCAGGTGTTGGTGTTTCAAACGGAATGTTTAACCCACAGGTGGTAGGTGCCGGACAGGTAACTTATACCTACACAAACCCAATTACGGGATGCCCTAACAGCGATACTCAAACAATTACTATTGATGCTGTGCCGGCTACAGCAGGTACCATTACCGGCCCGCCTAATACCATTTGTCAAGGTCAATTAGGAGTTAACTTTATGATTACAAGTATTCCAACTGCTACAGGATACAACTGGGCAGTACCTCCTGGGGCCAACATTGTGGCGGGTATGAATACAAATAGTATTACTATTGATTTTTCTAATATTGCAATTTCTGGAACAATAGCTGTCTCTGCATCTAATGCTTGTGGTAATGGATCTGTATCGCCTAGCTTTGGAATTACTGTTGACCCATTGCCTATAGCTAATTTCACATTTGTTTCAAATCAGGGTGTTGCTACATTTACTAATACTTCGCAATATGCTACTAACGTCCTTTGGAATTTTGGTGATGGAAGCCCTACTAGTGTTTCTATTAATCCATTGCACATTTTTCCTGCTAACAACACTTATTCTGTTTCATTAACGGCTACCAATAGTTGTGGTTCGGATACTTTTGTACAACAAATTGTGTCTAGTGGTGTTGGTATTGAGGAGGAAATTGAAGGCCAACGTGTTTCTATTTATCCAAATCCTACTAAAGATAACTTAAATATCAAACTAGAAGGATCGTCATTGAATTCGTTGGAAATTAAATTGATGAGCGCCAATGGTCAATTAGTATACCACGAAAATGTTTCTAAAATAAATGGAGCTTATATTAAAACTATTGACTTAAGTAAAAATGCTAAAGGGATTTACTTTATTCAGTTTATTTCAAACAAGCAAGTTATTACCAGAAAAGTTGTAATCGAATAACTCTTTTCAATAATTCATTAAAAGGGTTGAAAAATTTCAACCCTTTTTTGTTTCATATAACTACATTTGTTGTTCATTAAATATATTGTTTTTATGAGCGAACAAATAAAAATAGCAATTAATGGATTTGGAAGAATTGGTAGAGCTCTGCTCAGAATACTTCAATCATATCCGAACATTCAAGTAGTTGCAATTAATGATGTAACGGATACAAAAACCTTAGGACATTTGTTCAAATACGATTCTGTTCATGGCAAATACAAAGGGAGTGTAAGCGTCAACAATAATAATCTTATAGTAGATGGCAAATACATACAAATAACAAACGAGAAAGCTCCTTCTAATTTACCTTGGCGTAATTTAAACATTGATATTGTTATAGAATGTACCGGTAAGTATTTGGATTATGATAGTGCTTTTAAACACATAGAAGCGGGTGCTAAAAAAGTAATATTATCGGCACCGCCTACCGATAAAAAAATAAAAGCAATATGTTTAGGCATCAACGAACAGACTTTAACGGCAAATGATTTGATTATTTCAAACGCATCATGTACAACCAACTCAGCAGCCCCTATGATAAAAGTATTGAATGAGATGTGGGGCGTTTCGGAAGCATACATTACAACAGTACATTCTTACACAGGCGACCAACGCTTGCACGATGCTCCACATAAAGATTTAAGAAGGGGGCGTGCCGCAGCATTGTCAATTATACCTACGTCTACAGGAGCTGCAAAAGCAATTACAAAAATATTTCCTGAACTAGAAGGGAAAATTGGCGGTTGCGGAATGCGTGTTCCTGTTCCAGATGGTTCTTTAACCGACATAACCTGCGTACTCAAAAAAAAGCCAACAGTAGAAGAAATAAATAAAGCATTCAAAGTTGCAGCAGAAACTTATTTGAAAGGAATAATTGAATACACGGAAGACCCCATTGTTTCCATTGATATAGTAGGCAATTCACACTCATGTATTTTTGATGCAGAGTTCACCTCAATTGTAGGAAATATGGTAAAAGTGCTTGGGTGGTATGATAATGAAATTGGGTACAGTAACCGTCTTGCTGAACTTATTGTAAAAACAGCCGAACTAAAATAGTGCGCTTAAGCAACCTTTAATTTTTTTAATACTGATTTTTTTAATTTATCTGCTGCGTAGGTGGCGGTGATTTTTATATCTTTATCAGCCTTGTTTGTAGGTGTTTCAAACATTGCATCAATCATTATTGCTTCGCAAATGGAGCGCAACCCCCTTGCACCCAATTTAAATTCTAATGCCTTTTCAACAATAAGATCTAGAACAGCTTTATCGAAACTTAAATCAATACCATCAATTTCAAACAACTTTACATACTGCTTTACAAGTGAATTTTTGGGCTCCGTGAGTATTCTACGCAATGCACTTTTATCAAGCGGATTAAGGTACGTCAGCACAGGTAAGCGCCCTATAAGCTCGGGTATAAGTCCAAAACTTTTTAAATCTTGGGGAGATACGTATTGAAGGATATTATCCTTATCCATTTCTTCTTCCCTCTTTGTTTTATAACCTATTGCCTGTGAATTCATCCTTCTCTCTATCTTTTTATCGATACCATCAAAAGCTCCACCACAAATGAATAAGATGTTTTTAGTATTGATAGCAACCAACTTTTGTTCAGGATGTTTACGTCCACCTTGTGGTGGAACATTCACTATCGAACCTTCCAATAATTTTAACAATCCCTGTTGAACACCTTCACCCGATACATCTCTAGTTATAGATGGATTATCTCCTTTACGTGCAATCTTATCTAATTCATCAATAAAAACGATTCCTTTTTCAGCAGCAGCAACATCGTAATCGGCAGCTTGCAAGAGCCTTACCAAGACACTCTCAACATCTTCACCTACATAACCCGCTTCGGTTAGAACAGTTGCATCGGCTATACAAAAAGGAACATTTAAAATTTTCGCAATAGTTCGTGCCATCAGGGTTTTTCCGGTACCTGTTTCCCCTACCATTATCACATTCGATTTTTCAATTTCAATCTCTTCAATCCCTTTAACCTGTTTTTGGTTAATGCGTTTGTAATGATTGTAAACAGCTACACTCAATACTTTTTTTGCTTCGTCCTGACCAATCACATATTCATCAATATGCTTTTTAATTTCAATAGGCTTCAACAATTTCATTGTGTTGAATTTTGCATTCGCTCCAGAGGATGCCGCATTTTCTGTTTTCACTAACTGAAATGCCTGCTCAATACAAAAATTACATATATGGCCCGTAATGCCTGCTATCATTACACTAACTTCTTTTTTGTCACGATTACAAAAAGAACACTTTATGTTTTTATTCTCCATTTATATTTAATAAAAACCTCTTTTACTTGAAGCCATTAAAATTATTTAAAATTGAATTAAAGCTTTGAGGATGTTAAAATTTCATCTATCATTCCATAATCCTTTGCTTCTTCAGCCGTCATCCAATAATCACGATCACTGTCTTTCCATACCCTTTCGTATGTTTGACCACTATGGTTTGCAATAATATCGTATAATTCTTTTTTCAATTTTTGAATTTCACGTGCAGTAATTTCAATGTCTGATGCTTGACCATCGGCACCACCAAGAGGTTGATGAATCATTACGCGAGAGTGCTTTAATGCAGCTCTTTTACCTTTTTGTCCTGCACACATTAATACTGCACCCATCGAAGCTGCTATTCCAGTACAGATAGTTGCTACATCAGGTGTTATATATTGCATTGTATCATAAATTCCTAAGCCGGCATAAACGGAACCTCCCGGACTGTTCAAATAAATTTGAATATCCTTTTTTGCATCTACCGACTGTAAAAACAACAATTGTGCTTGTATTATATTAGCAACTTGGTCGTCAATTCCGGTGCCAAGAAATATAATGCGATCCATCATCAAACGTGAAAACACGTCCATTTGAGCTACATTCAACTGCCGTTCTTCAATAATGTAAGGAGTTACATTTGAGATATTGTGCTTTGTATATGAATCAAATGTATTTCCGTTGATTCCTTTATGCTTTATAGCATACTTTCTAAATTCATCGTTTGGGTACATAGTGTTTTATTTTTTATGTAAAGTTACGTTTTGTGCTGAACTATTCAGCAGACAATTTATAAAAATCTTCTTCGCTAATTTCTTTATCCACTAAAGTAAAAGAAGCTTTGAACAATGTTATCAATTTTTCATCGAACAATTTTTCGAACAACCTGCGTGATTCTTTCTCATCACCTAATACTCTTTGTGCTGTATTGCTCAACTCTTGCTCGTTCATTTCATTTTGATTAAAGCGAGCAAATTGCTTTCTGATAAGCGTTTTTGTATAGTCAACAACCTCCTCGTTGCTTACATTAATTTGATTCGCTCGCGAAATTTTATTCTCTATCAGTTGCCAACGCAATGCTTGCGAATAATTGTTATATTCACTGCTAACTTGCTCTAATGTAATAGGTTTTTCATTCGCAGCAACTAGCCAGCGTTTTAAAAAAGCATCGGGTAAATTTAGATTTAAGTTTTTTACCAACCTTAGCACCACATCATTTTTGAACTTTCGCTCACTTTCGGCAACATACATATTGTTCAATTCTTCATTCACACGTTCTCTAAAATGCTCTACAGTGTTTACCTCATCACCATATACCTTTTTAAAGAAATCGATGTTTAACTCAGCCGGTTCCATACGGCTTATGTTTGTAATTGTAAACTTCACCTGATTATTCAATTGCTGTGCTACATCTTGTGTAACACCTAGCAAAGATGCCATATCCGGAGAATTTTCGGCTATTTTATTGGGGTCAATAATTACAGCGGCCCCTTTTGAAATACCAACAAATTGTTTTTTTATTTCTTCGTCCTTAATAATATCCAATGCCAAAGTAGAAGTTTTACTAATACCTCCTTCTACATTTTGTCCACTAGCATCCACTTCCTGGAAATCACCGAAAAGCAAATCTCCTGATTCGGAAACTTCAGGGTTAATCAACTTTCCATAACGCTTAGCAATATCATTCACATACTTATCCGTAAGCTTATCTTCTACTTTTACTAAGTAGTAATTAAATTTTTCTTTGGGAGACAAATCCACTTCAAATTTTGGAGAAAGTCCTAAATCGTATGCGAATTCAAATTCTTTTTGATTTTCCCAATCAATCGTGGAATCATCTGCTACGCGTGGTAATGGTTGGCCAAGCACCTCTAATTTATTCTCCTGAATATAGTCTGAAATTTTTTGGTTTAACAATTTATTTATTTCCTCCACCAAAACGGGTTTGTAATACATTTTTTTTATCATTCCCGCGGGTACTTTTCCTGGACGAAAGCCTGGCATATTAGCCTTTTTCTGATAGCCCTTCAGTATTTTTTCTACTGTACTTGCATAATCATCTTCCTGCACTTTTACTTTTACTATTGCATTTAAATCATCTACTTGCTGTTTTGTAAAATTCATTGTTGTATTTATTTTGAGTTATTGTTTTTTAATACAAAGTTTATTGGTAAAACCATTTGAACGGACAGGGCTCTGCCATTTTGCTTTCCGGGTTTATGAATTGGAAATGCATTAACAACTCTTACAACTTCCTTTTCAAGTTCACTAACTCCTGTTATACCTCTAATCACATTCACATCGTTCACCTTTCCTTCATTATTTACCACATAGGAAACATAAACTTTCCCTTGAATTCCATTCTCCTTAGCATTATCAGGATATTTTAAATTACCCTTAATACATTTCACCATTGCTTCATTGCCCCCAGAGAACTCAGGCATCTCTTCCACTACGATAAATACTTCTTCCTCTTGCTTTGCTTCTTGCTTAATAATAATACCCTCTTGCCGTCCAAATCCATTAGCAATAGAAATATATAAAATTAAGCTTAATAAAGCTATATATTTAGTCATTTGCCATTTTTAAAGGAACGTAAAGATACAAAATAGTTTGAAAAAAATATATCACAATCATTATGGGATTAGAAAACTTGAGCTCCAAAAACAATAGGGGAAATGAAACTGTAAAATAATAATAGGGTTTATCTTAGAATATCTATTGAAAATTAGCTTACTATTTTTGTTCGAAGTGCTGAAATTTTTGCATACAAATTGGTAATTTCTTCATCCGAAATACTTATCTCAAATGATTTACTTTGACTATTTTGTTTTGTAATTCCATCAATCGTTTCGAAATGTTCTTTGAGGCTTTTAAAATCATTTGTTAACGATACAATATCAATGTCCGTTTTATTCACACCGGATATTAAGGAAACCAGCTTATCAAGGGTGTCTTTTTGCTTTCCAATTAAACTGATGATTCCTTTATTCTTTTCATTTTGTACAATATTCGAAGCTATATATATACTCTCAAGCCACACCCCAGCAAATATGATGATAGCTTGTGTCTTTTTATCTCCTTCATTAATAAATAAACTTGATTCACTTTCTAAATCTCTCATAATGGCTTCGAGTGAATCTGGATTATTTATATTTTGCTGAAAGTGCGATAAGGTTGCTGAAGTTTCGTAAACACTTGTTAAGCCAATACCCAAAGAAAGTTGTTTTGCCGTTTTAAAATATTTTAATGCCGCTTGTGTTTGGTAATTTAATATGCAATAGGCCAAGTCGGCAGCATATATACCCAAGTTTAATGTTTTACTAAATGTGGAAACATATTTTGTTGAATTTGATACATCGTTGGTAACGTTTGGAATAAATTTTAATCCCGCTTTTTGATACGTTTCACCTATTTGTATAGGTGTTGGTAAGGACAAGAGCGAAGCTTGACTTACTATATCTTCATTTTGAGCAGCCAGACTACTATCATTTAAGGATGTTCCATCGTTATTGTTATGCGTATTATTATTGCAAGAAGCAATACAGACCACAACTAATACTGTGCAAAGCCTATAGTATAAATTTTGTTGGATTATCATTTTCAATTTTTACGAATGTACAAAAAACTATCGGCTATAATTTGGAGCTTCTCTTGTAATGATTACATCGTGTGGGTGGCTCTCCCTTACCCCTGCAGCTGTAATCCGAATAAACTTTGCTTGTTGAAGCGATTTTACATTGTCAGCACCGCAGTATCCCATACCAGCACGTAACCCTCCAATTATCTGATACATTATTTCGGCTAGGCTTCCTTTGAAAGGAACTCTTCCTGAAATTCCTTCAGGAACCAATTTTTTTATATCATCCTCCGCATCTTGAAAATACCTGTCTTTTGAACCTTGCTGCATTGCCTCAATAGACCCCATACCTCTATATGATTTAAATTTACGTCCTTCATAAATAATGGTTTCGCCCGGTGACTCTTCAACACCTGCAAACATTGAACCTGCCATAATAGTAGCTGCCCCTGCAGCAATTGCTTTTACAATATCTCCAGTAAAACGAATACCGCCATCAGCAATGAGTGGAACGCCTGTCCCTTCTAATGCTTTTGCTACTTCTATAATTGCCGTTAACTGTGGTACGCCTACCCCTGCAATGACTCGTGTAGTGCAAATTGAACCAGGACCAATCCCCACTTTTACAGCATCAGCACCTGCTTTTACCAATGCCTTTGCAGCATCGGCAGTAGCAATATTCCCTACAACTATTTGTAAGGAAGGGAATTTCTTTTTTACCTTTTTAAGTGTTTCAATTACACCTTTTGAATGACCGTGAGCAGTATCAATAATTATGGCATCTACTCCTGCATTCACCAATGCTGTTATTCTTTCCATAACATCAATAGTTACACCAACAGCTGCTGCAACACGCAATCTGCCCAGTTCATCCTTACACGCATTCGGCCGGATTTTAGTCTTTAAAATATCCTTGTAGGTTATTAATCCTATTAGTTTATTGGCCTTATCAACTACTGGAAGCTTTTCAATTTTATTTATCTGTAAAATATTTTCGGCCTCCGCTAAATTCTTTCCATTGTTTGTGGTAATTATCTTATTAGAAGTCATCACTTCTTTAATAGGGCGACTCATATCTTTTTCAAAACGTAAATCTCTATTTGTAACAATACCAACCAATGTTCTGTTTTCAGAAATTACCGGAATGCCGCCAATTTTATTCTCTTTCATTAAATTCAAAGCATCAATCACCAATGCATTCTCAATCAAGGTGATGGGATCTTGAATCATTCCGCTTTCAGAACGCTTAACCTTTCGAACTTGATCGGCTTGGGCTTGTATGCTCATATTTTTATGCAATACACCAATACCACCTTCTTGCGCTATGGCAATAGCTAATTGATGCTCTGTTACTGTATCCATAGCAGCACTTACTATGGGAGTTTTTACTTTTATTTTTCGAGTAAAATAAGATGTTATGTCAACTTCACGCGGCAATACCTCAGAATAGGCGGGAACCAACAGCACATCATCGTAAGTTAAACCTTCACCGATGAATTTATCACTTTTAGACATTGTAATTTTATATAGGGTTAGTTAAAATTACGCACAAAAGTAGTAAAAATAGCCGAATATTGGCTATTAACGGCTAGTTAATTTATTACTAATTTGACTTTACTAACTTCTTAAAGTAAACATCACCACCCATTGAAAGCCTAATGGTATAAATCCCATTAGGTAGCCCATGCAATTCATTGATATCTGAACTATGCTCTCCGCTTGATTGCTCTCCTAAACTTATCGGTTTCACATTCATACCAAGCGCATTCACAATATCAATTTTTATAATCGCATTTTTCACCAATTTATATTTTATGGTAAAATCGCCTTGGGTTGGATTCGGGTAAATGTTTAATTCGTAACTATTTACCGCCATTTGCTCATTTAAACCAACACTGTAACAAGTGCCGGGTAAATTAGCATCTATCCACATAAAGCGATCGGACATCCAAGTCTTCAGATTTTCTACCTCACCTTGATAAGTTGTAGGTATTGGGCTAGGGTTAGGCCAAGTATAAACACCCAACAAAGGCCATTGAACAAAATTCCTTACTTGTGCTTCATTTAGCAAAGTAGCCATTGAGTCTATCTTGTAATTTACATAGTCCAAATCAAGGGTTTTGGTGCGTAACCAAGTCCAACGGCATTTAAACTGATTTTTAAACGCGGTATCCTGCATCAATCTTTCAAACCAGAATAATTTCCCATTACAGCTAGTTGCATTATACACCCAACCTGTTGGATCGTCAGCCCCACAAAAATTACCATTCCAATATCCCAAATTATAATCCCAAGCAGGTCCTGCTACTAACTTTCCGCCATTACTTAACTTGTCTTTATGAAAAAATGTACTGGCGCGATAACCATCCAAATTTTTACTTATCTCATTGATAATCATAAAATCGATGAAGGAATTTGTCTTAATCCATTTTCTATACCCAAACAATGAATCTCCAAAGGTTGGCGCAACCATAGCATTTTCAAAACTATCAACCCATGCTTTTATATATGCTTTTTGTTGTACCGTCAAATCTATATTGCTTGGATCGTGATAAAGAAAATCGGACTTGCTTGCTCCGTTCCAAATATTGTATTGTGAAATCCAACCTCCACCCGGATCACCGGCAGTCCAATCTGCTTTAAAAATGTAACCACCTGTTAAACTATCACCAGCATTATCATCTGAATCGAGCTTGGCAATATCTACGCGATTCTTGTCTCTTTTTATTCTTTCCTGAAAAACATAAATACCCTTATACTGATCATTTACCATAACTTCACAGAATCTGTTACGCGAAGCATAATGTCCCATCTCTCTTGATGATTCGTAGGTAAAAACGTTACGCATTTGTGATTTATCCGTATAAGGAGCATATAATATCCAAGAATGCTCAGCAGGCATACCTAACATAATGGTATCATTCAAGGAATCATTTGTCATAAGCGTGTGAAAATTGTAGGATTTTTGAGGGAAATTTTGCGAACTTGCTCCCCTAGTTTCTATCGCTATTTTATTATTGTATGCATTAAATGGGTCGGTTAAATAATTTCTCACACCCGGACCATTATCAATAATACCCATACGGCCCTTTATTTTTGGGTCATTTGGAATGCCCTGATTTGTAGTAATAACAACAATTGGCAAATTAGAAGATTTGAAAACCAAATTTGGTTTAGCAGGATTATTACCAAAAGTAACAGTCCAACTGATTAAATTACCTACGTCTTGAGGACCATTATCAATAAAAATAAGTTGCCAAGTACCGTTGCCCACCTGATTATTATTTATCAATGAAAGATCTCCTTGTGGCTTAAAAGTACCTGTAAATGGTGCCGCTGCATTTACAATATTAGTCCCAGCATTATTATTGAAACAGCAATTGGTATATCCCTGTCCGTTTCCTCCATTTCCCATCGAAAGATCTACAAGAATTCCACTAGGTGATTTTAATTGAATATCAATATCTCCGTCATAGGTATGTGTTAGATTAATACAAACAGTTTCTAAACCAAAAACTGTATCAATATTTGCAGGATTTAAACCTGCAACAGTCAAATTAAAGACAGTGGTATTCGGATAATCAGGAATGGCGCCACCCCCACCTGTGAACGTTTGTGAGTAGCTAATGATTGAAGTGAATAATAATGCGACAGAAAGTAAATATTTTTTCATCAGAAAAAACTTATTTTTTTACTAAGATACGCGTTAAAATTGATAAAATGATAACATTTTGGCAACAAAGGTGCAATAGATAAATTTTAGCTACTTTTGTGTTTTAGTATGCATTATGAAACTAACACAATTAACTGCGATATCTCCCATAGATGGTCGTTATGGAAAAACCACCGAACTGCTTTCTGATTATTTTTCGGAATATGCCTTAATAAAATACCGTGTAAGAGTTGAAGTAGAATATTTTATTGCCTTGTGCGAATTTCCGCTACCTCAACTAAAAAATACCGATAAAACAATTGTTCAATCCTTACGAAAAATTTATTCCGATTTTTCAATTGATGATGCTCAACGAATTAAAGATATTGAAGCTACTACCAATCACGATGTGAAAGCGGTAGAATATTTTTTAAAAGAAAAAATGGAGCAGCTCGGCTTAAAGGAGCAATTGGAATTTATTCATTTTGGACTTACCTCACAAGACATTAATAATACTGCCATACCATTATCATTGAAAGAATGTTTGCAGACAGTAATCTTTACTGAATTCAAAACAATTGTTAGTACATTAAAATCCTTGGCTGAAGAATGGAAAACCATTCCTATGTTGGCACATACACACGGACAACCAGCGTCCCCTACCCGATTGGGAAAAGAAATAATGGTGTATGTTGAGCGTTTAGAAAACCAATTAAATACACTTACAAATTTACCTTACGCTGCAAAATTTGGTGGGGCAACCGGTAATTTAAATGCCCATCATGTGGCATATCCGAAAATTAATTGGGTCGACTTTGCCAACAATTTTATTAATAACACACTTGGCTTAAAACGTTCACAATACACTACCCAAATTGAACACTACGATAATCTAGCTGAGATATTTGATACGCTAAAACGTATTAATACTATTTTAACTGATTTGAGTCGTGATATATGGATGTACGTATCGATGAATTATTTTAAACAAAAAATCAAAGAAGGTGAAATTGGATCTTCCGCTATGCCACACAAAATAAATCCTATTGATTTTGAAAATGCAGAAGGGAATTTAGGGATTGCAAATGCTCTTTTTGAACACTTGTCTGCTAAACTTCCTATATCCAGATTGCAGCGAGACCTAACAGATTCAACCGTTTTACGAAACATTGGAGTACCCATTGCTCATACCTTAATATCGATAAAATCAATAAATAAAGGACTTGAAAAATTAGTATTGAACAAGACAGCAATTGAAAAACATTTAGAAGAAAACTGGGCTGTAGTTGCCGAAGCGCTTCAAACCATTTTGCGTAGAGAAAGCTACCCTAAACCTTACGAAATACTGAAAGATTTAACACGCAACAATTCTAAAATAACCAAAGAAAGTATAGCTTCTTTCATTCAATCACTAAATGTTAGCGATAGTATAAAAAAGGAACTGCTTGCAGTTAGTCCTTCAAATTATACAGGGGTTTAATTTTAAGATATGTTCGGGCTAAATTTCAAATTGAAATTCAATTAAGATATTTATTTGTGCGGCTTTGCCTCACACTCCAATTACTTTTTTCTTGATAAAAAAGTAATCAAAAAATCAAGAGCAAAGGCCATTTTCAGGTCTTCGTTTTGTCGCACAAGCCATTGCTATCTATTTCCACGAAACCTGAAATTCGCACCGTTTGCTCATTTGCTACCCGCGTTACTAACAAAGACAAAAGAAAATGTCCAGCGGCACAGAGCGAATAGATTAATAAAATTATATGGGAATATAATTTTACTTTTCCGTGGGATACAACAAACTTGTAAGCTGTATAAATTCTTCCACGTCTAATTCTTCTGCTCGTTGTGTAAGAAATCTTTGAGCAGGTACTAAATCAACCCCAAGTGGTTTAAGTGCATTTCCCAACATTTTTCTGCGTTGATTGAATCCTGTTTTAACCACTTTAAAAAATAAATTTTCATCCACAGGTAATTTCACTCTTTCATTTCTTGTAACACGTATAACTGCCGATTTTACTTTTGGAGGTGGTGAAAAAACATTCTCGTGCACAGTAAACAAATACTCAATGTTATAGAATGTTTGAAGCAAAACCGTTAATATTCCATATGCTTTTGTTCGCGGTTTTCCTGCTAATCTTTCCGCTACTTCTTTTTGAAACATTCCTACCAATTCAGGCACCGCATTTCTATTTTCCAATACTTTAAAAAGTATCTGAGATGAAATATTGTAAGGGAAATTTCCAATTACTGCAAAAGGCTCTGTTGTGTATTCTTCAAAATTATATTTGAGAAAATCGCCTTCAATTATTCTGTCCTTTATTTCAGGATAGTTTGTTTTTAGATAAGCAATTGAATCGTAGTCGATATCAATTACTGTTGTTTCATAGCCCGTTTGTTGCAATAGGTATTTTGTTAAAACACCCATACCAGGGCCAATTTCCAGCACCTTCTTATACTTATCAGTATGCTTTAATGACTCAACTATTGCAACTGCAATTTTTTCATCTGTTAAAAAATGCTGACCTAAATGTTTTTTTGCTCTTACTAGTTCTGCCATACATTACATTTTTGTCCATTTTTTTATTACTTCGTCCTTTGCTCTTTTAATTTTTATGGCGTACATCCCTGCTCTAAAATCTTTTACATTTACAAACAATTTATTTTGTGGTAAATAACTTTCTACTATTATTTTTTTTACTATTTGTCCCGACATATCAATCAACTGAATCTCCTTAATGGGATTGGAAACGAGACCTCCCATAACATACAATTCCGACTGAGCAGGATTGGGATAAATAAGCACTTTATCGTTGATAGAATCCATTAAATTGTGAATGGAATTTCCTTTTGAAAGTATGTGCAATTCGGGATCAAAAAATGCGCTGTCGGCTTTAAAGCCCAATTTAATTTCGAACTGCTGATCGGAAAAAGTATTATCTAATACAACAATAGTATCTTTTGCTCCCCCTTTAAACATAATAGGAACAGGCATTTCGTAAAAAGAAACGGAACTATGTGATTGTGTTTGACCAATGTTTAGTTGAACAACATTATCTGCATCCTGACTCCAAAGAACCTTGTAAGAAGGATGGCCTTCTCCAAAATACCAATCGTTAAAAAAATAGCTTAAATTTTTTGCTGAAGTGTTTTCTAAATGCGATTTGAGTAATGAAGTTAGTGCAAATCCAAAATTACATTGAGAGTCGTTTAAATAATTATTTACTCCTTTAAAAAAAGCCGTGTCGCCAATTACCCAACGAAGCATATGCAATACATAAGCACCTTTTGCATAAGTTAAGCGTGCACTAAACAAACGTGAAACAGTTGCTGTATCTGCAACGTACACCGAACCATCCAACTCTTTCGTAATCTCCTTAATTTGATTGTTTTTCCAAATGGGCCAATAAATACCAACATACATTTTTTCAAATGTTATTCCAGTAAGGTAAGTTGCAAAACCTTCATTGAGCCACAAGTCGCTCCACGAAGCACTGGTAACTTTATTTCCAAACCATTGATGTGCCAATTCGTGTGCCATCAAATCGTGTACAAACGCACCAACAAAACTCATTGTTTGATGCTCCATTCCACCACCCCAACCAAATTCAGCATGACCATATTTTTCCGCAGCAAAGGGATATTTACCAAACAACGAAGAGAATAGTTGCATTACCCCAACAATGTCCTTTGTTTTTTGCTGTGTTTCAAATGCTGTTTCAGGATAAACATAATTAAGTACCATAACGGTGTCGTTACCTAAAGGAACAGTATCGTTATATGCAAAGTAATTTGTACAGGCTATGCCAATTAAATAGGTAGCAATCGGGAAACGGTGTTTCCAATGGAAACGGGTATTCCCTCCCAATTGCAAAGAATCTTTTAACAAGCCGTTGGTAGCCACTTTATTGCCGGTAGGACAAGTAACAAAAATATCAATTGAATCAATTTTATCGGTAAGGCCTTGCTTACAAGGCCACCAATCCTTTGAGCCATAAGGTTCGGATAAAGTCCAAACAATTGAAACCCCTTCGTGTATCCCTTGTCCGAATGAACCAAAGCCTGAATTGGATGGAATGCCTTGATAATAAACCGTTACAGAATCGAGTTGTTGTTGCAATAAAGGCGAAGCTAAGGTAATGCTTAACATATCGGAACTATGCAAAAAAACGAGCATCAAATTATTGCTTTTTACGGAATCAACGGTAAGGGAGGAAGATAAATCAAAATAAATTTGAGAAAAATTATTGACAAGTGGTTTAAACCAAGTAGTCACAGAACCCTTTATAAATAAGTTATTGGGGTTAATTTGCCAATTGAGTTGATGGTATACAATATTGTAATTATCGCTTAATGCTGATGCCGTTGCATTCATTTTTGAAGTCGCTGCTTTTGCTTCCGAATTTGCAATATCATCCAAACTAGCTACATTAAATTTTTGCGCAAACAAACTCGCAGAAAATGATAAAAAAAGGAATAGATAGCGCAGTATTCTCATAAATGAGGTCAATTTACCAAAGCTACGAATTTGTATTTGCATAGAATCTTTTTTATTGCGTTAACATTGATTAATTTTGCAATCTTATGGAAAAGCGTCCTTTAATATTGGTGACCAACGATGATGGCATTTCGTCACCTGGAATAAAAGCCTTAGTGGAAGTAGTAGAAAAGTTTGGAGATGTTGTGGTGCTTGCTCCCGACAAGCCCCAATCGGGAATGGGACACGCCATTACCATCAATTCTACCCTACGCATCAACAAAGAAAAAGTACACAATGTAACTGAGCAATACAGCTGCAGCGGAACACCGGTTGATTGTGTAAAAATTGCCATCAATAAAATTTTACCGCGCAAACCCGATTTAATCGTTTCAGGTATCAATCATGGCTCCAATATGTCAATCAATGTTATTTATTCGGGAACAATGTCGGCCGCTGTTGAAGGCGCTTTGGAAGAAGTTCCTTCTATAGGATTTTCACTTTGTGATTATTCAATTGATGCTGATTTCAGTGCAGCGAAAGCAATTGTAGAAAAAATATGCAAAACAGTTTTGGTACATAAAATGGCATACGGTATCTGCTTGAATGTAAATATCCCAAAAGGAAAATTCGATGAAATTAAAGGAATAAAAATTTGTCGTCAGGCAAAAGCAAATTGGATTGAAGAACTCGATGAACGCTTTGACCCCAGTGGAAAACCTTATTATTGGCTTACCGGCAAGTTCGTAAATTTTGAAGAAGGATGCACAGATACCGATGTGTGGGCATTGGACAATAATTATGTTTCGGTTGTACCTGTTCAATTTGATATGACTGCACACCATACGATTGATGCCTTAAAAAGTTGGAACTTATGATGCATAAATACAATAAACTGTGGGTAGGATTAGTGATGGGTATATTGGTACCATTAATCACCTTATTTATTTATTATAAGATTAATTATTCTTTTTTACACCTTCAAACTTTTTTATTCAAAATGTTTGTGAGCAATATTTTCACACCTTTATTAAGCCTTAGTGTAGTCGTAAATTTGGGTTTGTTTTTTATTTTTATCAATAAAAATTTTTATTATGCTGCACGCGGAGTAATATTTTCCACTATAATTTATGCCATCATTGTGTTTGCACTAAAACTAGGATTAGAATGAAATATTATGTAATTGCCGGAGAGCCATCGGGCGACTTACACGGGTCCAATTTAATAAAGGAACTGCGTAAGCTCGACCACAATGCCGAATTCAGGTGTTGGGGTGGCGATTTAATGGAAAAACAGGGTGGTATGATTATCAAACATATCCGCGATTTGGCATTTATGGGTTTCATTGAAGTGGTGATGAATTTACGCACCATACTCATCAATATTAAATTTTGTAAAAGTGACATCGCATCGTACAAACCCGATGCTATTATTTTAATTGATTACCCTGGATTTAATTTGCGCATTGCACAATACGCTAAGTCAATCGGCATTACAGTATACTATTATATCTCGCCACAAATATGGGCTTGGAAAGAGAAGCGTGTTGAAATTATTAAAGCAAATGTTGACAGACTTTTTTCCATACTTCCTTTTGAAAAAGCATTCTATAAAAAACACAATTACAATGTTGATTTTGTTGGTCACCCGCTGATGGATGCCATCGGAAGTGAAGGTGATATTTCTTGCAGCTTTGATGAGTTTATTGAAAAAAACGGACTATCCGGAAAGCCTATTATTGCCTTATTACCCGGCAGTAGAAAACAAGAAATAACAGCCATACTGCCCATTATGGTGAGTGTGAAGGATGATTTCCCGAATTACCAATTTGTGATTGCAGCATCATCGGCATTGCCTCTGAGCTTCTTTCAACCCTTTGTACGCTCATCGGCAACAGTAAAAATTGTGTACAAACAAACCTACCAATTATTACAACACGCATCGGCAGCCTTGGTTACTTCGGGGACGGCAACCTTGGAAACAGGATTGTTTAATGTACCTGAAGTGGTTTGTTACAAGGGAAGTTTTATTTCCTACGAAATAGCAAAACGATTGATTAAAGTGGAATATATTTCCCTTGTGAACCTGATTATGGACAGAGAAATTGTAAAAGAATTAATACAAAATAAACTTACATTAAAAAGTTTACGCAAAGAACTTGATTCACTTTTGAACGACAACCACAGGCGTACACAATTACTGAGTGAGTATAAAAAATTACGCCAAGTATTGGGTGGACCGGGGGCATCAAAACGTACCGCTGAAATAATTGTAAGTGACTTAAAAAAGACATATTCATAATGTTCAGAAAATCTGTTTTTCTGTTTGCCTTTTTCGCTGCTGTAATTTCTTTATCACTTAATGCCTCCAACATAAAAATTGCACTTTACAACGAGTCGAAAATAACTTCGCTGATGGTTACCAGCGAAATGGGAAGGTATACTCTCATAACTTCCGACTCCTTGCATCCCTTACTATTAGACAATACTACGCTGTTACAGATTACTGTAGTAAATGATTCTATACAGGTGAATACCTTCGAAAAAAAAATAGGGACTTACACTTTTTTGAAAATCATTTCGGACAGCTCCTTGCTAAAATTAAAAGCAATACAACCTGCTTTGAAAGAAAAAATTTGCAGAGGCATTTTTGACATTAACATACTAAAAGGCAGCTTGAATGTTATCAATACATTAAGCGTAGAGGATTATGTTGCAGGTGTTGTAGAAGCAGAAGTGGGAAGTAAACTACCCGCTGAATTTTACAAAGCACAATGCATTATTACACGCACCTATGCACTCAGCCATTTAAGGCGACACGAAGCCGAAAATTTTAATTTGTGCGACAAGGTACATTGCCAAGCTTATAACGGAGTAGGCAAAAGAAATCCCTTTATTGTAATAGCTGCACAACAAACAAAAGATGTGGTGTTGGTTGACTCTTCTTCCGAACTTATAACAGCCGCTTTTTTCTCGAACTGTGGTGGCACAACCGCCAACTCGGAAGACGTATGGAACAAAAAACTTTCCTACTTACGCTCCGTAAACGATACCTTTTGTTTAAAGCAGCGCAATGCTGTTTGGAAAAAAGAAATAGATAAAACAGACTGGCTGAATTATATGAAAAAAAATTGTAAAGCCACCATTAGTGATAGCATAATATGCAATGCCGTACAAGCAAACAGAGCTGTTTATTTCATTGATAAAAGTTCGGGAATAAAAAATACAAGTATCCGTTTGGACTTAAATTTAAAATCGGCATTTTTTACGGTGAGCGATATGGGAGATAAAGTACTATTGAGAGGAAGAGGCTACGGACACGGTGTGGGACTTTGCCAAGAAGGGGCTATACAAATGGCAAGAAAAGGATATAGCTATACCAACATCTTGCATTTTTACTTTCAGCAAGTAAACATCATTAACCTTTCGCAAAAGGAATTTTTTAAGGAGTGAGTATTTATTTTATTGATAGGCAAGAAGAGCTTTTAAAATTAAAACCCCACGAAGCAGAGCTTCGCGGGTACGTGTTAGTTTCATTATTTTTAAAAATTATTTATCAATATTAATTTTAATATTTTGAATTCCATTGATACTAATTACTTTCAGAAAATAAATACCTGAGGACTGGTTTGTCAAATCAATTTCAAAAGTGTTATTAGAGTTCAGCTGATTTTCATTAACCCATATCTTATCACCCAGCAAATTATATACCTCAAACGAATAGTTGATTATAGGGCTGCTTGAACTTAACTGAATTGTAAATTTCCCATCCGAAGGATTAGGGAAAACAGATATTAAACCCTCTTGATTAAATTCATTTATTCCGGCACAAGTATTTACAGTGATATACCCACTCGTTGTTTTACTATTACTACCACCCGCATTTGTTGCAGTAAGGGTTACATTGTAAGTACCTGCATTATTATAACAAATATTACTTGGGTTTTGATTTATAGAAGAGGAAGGTGTGCCACCAGGAAAACTCCAACTCCAACTTGTAGGGTTGTTTGTAGAATTATCAGTAAAAGAAATACAGGCATCCTTACAAATGTTTGTTGTATTAGCAAAGAAAGAGGCTGCAGGGGCAACAGCACAGGGACCTACCCCAACAGCACACCAAGCTTGCCTAACACTAATTTCCTGTTGTGAACCTGCACCAAATAAATCAATGGCTGAAGCAATACTTCCATTCATAGCATCATTGTAATTTGAACTCTGTGAAAGGTAAACGCTCAAATTTCTATAGGCAATATTTAGAGCATCGTTAATACCTATACCAGTAACAGAATAATTTGAGTTATTATCATTTATTCCGCTACCACCTACTGATAATAAATAGAACCAATAATTTTGAACACCACTATTTGTATGAACACCACCATCATCTGGGTCTTGCGCTCCTGTTGGTGCCCAATTAATACCACCATATGTGTCAGGCTGGCTTCCAGGTAATGCTTTAGGATTACTCATAGAGCGTAAATACGGATCAGTTACCATAATATCTTCACCTATAGTCCAGTTAAAATTATTGATTCCCAAGGTGTATGCTTCAATACAAGTACCTAATACATCACTAAATGACTCATTTAAAGCCCCCGATTCGCCTTGATAAATAAGGCCTGCAGTATATTCAGTAATTGCGTGACTAAATTCGTGTCCCGCCACATCTAAGCCTACCAAGGCATTCATAAAAGCACCATCACCATCACCATAAGCCATTATTGTGTCATAACCATTCCAAAAAGCATTATTATATGCGTTATCGTAGTGAACAAGATTTAATATATACGTACCATTATCATCAAAACTATTTCTTCCTAGTAAATTATAAAAATCATAAGCCTGTTCTATTCCCCAATGAACATTAGATGCAGCCGGGTCATTTGAAAATGTAGTTGTTAAACTACCTAGTCGTTGAAAATTATTCCAATTAGGGAGCACATCTTGGTTTGCAGTCCAAGTATAAATCTGTTGATTTGAAAATGGACCTCTTTGATATTCTTCCAAAAGATAATAACCAGAATTTTGATCAAATACACATTTAATACTTTGACTCCCATTATAAAGTGTCTGTCCTGTCCCAACAACGTCATTAGCAATTAATGAAGTTTTATTAACCAAATTCCCATTCTTCGCATCAATGAAAACTGTCCAAGCTTTATCCAAAGCCGTTCCTGCAATATTGAATTTCCAACACAAATAAAATACTCCATTTTTTATATCTCCGTTTTGGGCAGCTAATACTAGGTCTGGTTTAGGATAGTGCGATGCATTCTGATTTTTGCTTCTCTTTTTAATACTTTCCTCTGCTTTAGGGTCTTCCCATCTATATTTTTTTAACCCTATCAATTTCATTGCAGATTTAATCGCATCATCTTTATTTAATTGAGGCTCTGTAGAAACATTCAAGCTTGGGACATATTGCCCATTTGCCGAAGATGCAATTCCGTTTTTTTCGTGAATATTATATTGAATTCCAAAAACTAAAATCCCCTTATACGTTTGATTATATTTATAATGTACAAATCCCTTTTTATCGGCTGATGTTTTAAGTAATTCGAATTTATCTTCGGTTCTAAATCCAAACTCACTATTAAGGCTTTCATAAAAATTATCGTGAGTAATATTTATGTTATCACTAAACCTAATAAAAGTTGGGATGCTCTTTCCGTCTCGTTGAATAACTTCATAACCTTTATCATTTTTTGTAGCACTTTGTGCCACTACACAATAGTTTCCAAAGAATACCATTATAAAGTAGAAAAATTGTTTTCTCATATTTTTAAAATTATATTATTAATAATTAGAATCTGCTATTATTTTTATAAATAACACCCCTCTTAACATTACACCCCAGTATGCGCTATGCTGACGCAGAGATTGTGAAAAGGGGCTTAGTGCAAATATACTAAAAAAAACTAGCGCCAACAAAAAGCTAGACTTCCGCTTAGCGCATAATTTAGCCTATTACTTATAAGTAACCTAACTTATACCTTTTGACTAAATGCACTGATAGAAAGGCACTTATTCATTTCTTTTACTTATGTTTGCAGTATTGACAATTAAAACTATATATCTATGAAAAAAACACTTACTTTTTTAACCGCCTTAATTCTTGTTTGCAATTCTGGTTATTCCCAATGGACTTCTAAGGACTTTGGCGCGAAATTATCATACTGCTGGGATATACTTTTTATTGATGCTCATACAGGATTCATTGTTGGAGATTATACAGATCCAAACACCCAGGTCGACTATTCAAGGATATATAGGACAACAAATGACGGAACAACTTGGACAAAGGTCTTTGAAGTAGCGGATGGAGTGGATTATTATAATTTGTCTTCCATTTATTTTACCACATCTTCTATTGGCTTTGTTGTAGGAAAAAAGAACCAAATTGTTTTTATTTGTAAAACAACAGATGGTGGTGCAACCTGGACCTCAACAACTGAGGCCGCTGTATTCAACGCATCCACGGTATTTTTTCCAAGTGCAAGTGTTGGCTATGTTGCCGGTGATTTCTCATCAACTAATATGGGCATAATCAAGACCACTGACGGTGGCGCTACCTGGACCAATATCTCACAAGCAGCAGCGGCTATTATGAACGGAGCAATACTCGATATTCATTTTTTAGACAACAATACCGGTTTCGCAGTAACCGTAGCTTCTTTTGGAAATCCTGGTGGTATCTATAAGACAACTGATGGAGGAACAACTTGGACGCAAAAATTTTTGGCAGGAAATACCGCTAGTATTAACTCCATACACTTTATTGATGCTACAAACGGATTTGCCTGCGGTACCACTGGCGATGTTTTTAAAACCACTGATGGTGGAAATAATTGGACAAACATATCCCTTCAAATTAGTGATGATGTACATGATGTTTACTTTTTCACTTCTCAGCTTGGTTATGTGGCCAGTGGAGGAGCTGGTGCAGGAGGGCTTTATGGAGGGGTTTATAAAACTACTAACGGTGGCACTTCTTGGACGCTAGATTGTGATGGAAGCCCTAATGTATATTTAACTTGTTATGCTTTATCATTTGCGGTTGGAATAGGATATACATCAGGTATAAGCGGATATGCAAGAGCGATAAATGCTCCTATGGATATCAATGAAACTCCTCAAACATATACTAATCTTGTGATTTACCCAAATCCAAGTGAAGGTCATTACAAGATCGAGCTGGAAGGTCAAAACAATTGTAATGTTGAGGTTTACGATGTAATCGGCAATCTCGTTTTGCAAAATAAATATAACGATATGCGAACCATTGAATTTGACCTGACATTCCAATCCTCAGGTATTTATTATTTAAAGTTAACAACTGAAAATGGAAATGTTGTTACTTCTAAAATTTCCAAGAACTAGGTCTTTTCAAAATAATTAAAAATAAAAAGCCGTGGGTTTAACCTGTGGCTTTTTATTTTTAATCATTTCAAAACTTTCAGTTCTTCACTAACCTTGTTATAAAAACTATATTCCACTTTCTCACCTAAACAAAAAAGACTAGACTTCAGTTTAGTGCGTGCTTTACAGATTTTTATTATCTTAGCTGTATGTCAGATAAAGCCTATTTAAAACAACTTAGAGTACCAACAAAAGAGAATCCCTTAAGGGTATTGGTGAGTGCCTGCTTAACAGGAATAATGTGTGGTGTAAACGGAGATTGCAATGGTGAATATCCAAGTGTTCTTAAATTATTAAAATACGATACACTTAAAATTGTTACGTTTTGTCCCGAAGATTTCAGTTTTGGAACACCCAGAGAAATGTGCGATATATATGGTGGAATAGGATTGGATGTGTTGAACGGAAAAGCAAAAGTATTAACGAGCAGCGGAATCGATTGGACAGATGGAATGATTAAAGCATCTGAAAAAATGCTGGAAATAGCACAAAAAAACAAGATAGAATTGGCTGTTATGATGGACATAAGTGCGGCTTGTGGAAGTCAGGTTATTTATGACGGCAATCGTTATGCTGAAGAAAAAAAGTACCAAATAGGAATGGGTGTTTGTGGAGCACAACTTACAAGAGCAGGTTTTAAGGTAATTAGTCAAAGGGATTTTGCAAGCTTGGAAATGCTCTATTCAAAAGTAGATGGCACACACACCATTGATACAAAAGCAAAAGACCATAATGAAGGTGATTGGTATAAGGAGTATTTCAAAAAATAAGATTTTACTTATTCCTACTCTATCAAATAAGTAACAACAGCACTTTCTGTTTGTAAGTAAAGTTTATTCTTCTCTACTCTAAAATTTTTTACTCCTGTTTCAGGAAGTACAATTTCCTCGGTAGTAATTGTTTTTAAATTGTATGCAAACAATTTATTGCTTTGTAAATAATACAAATTATCACCGCCCACTTGAAAATACATTGCATCCTTTACGGGAATAGTTTTTACAAAAGCACCGTATAAATCAAAGACCAAAATACCGCTTAAAGGGTTGGATAAATAAATATCATTCGTGTATTGTAATAGATAAGAAGGGTTTATTGCTTGGTGTGTTAGTTGAGTTATATTGCCGGTTTTAAAAGTGCTCTCCAGCTTTTCGTCCAAACGCAACAATTCAAAATCGCGGGTATTGTACACTATTATTCCGTTGTTGTGCGAACTGCAAGCAAGTGTTGTTTGCTGTAAATTAATATCTTGAAATAAAATAGGACTGCCTGTTATACCCAATCGATTATCCAAAAACACCACTTGCGAAAAATCTTTGTAATACAATAAAAGCTTCATTGAATTCGATGCATCCACATAAGTGATATTGCCACTATTTTTAGTGCTGTAACTCTCAAACGAATTATCGGCAGGATTGTATTTTCGGAGTTCGTCCTTTTTTACAACATATATATAACCCAAATTGTCGGTAGTTATGTAATCGGCTGTAACGTATATCGTAGCTATCTTTTTAAGCCCCCCAACAGGTTTTGAAATTACAGGGGATGCGATTAATAAAACTAAAAAGAGGATAACTTTCTTCATTGTATCAAAGATAACATTTCTTCTACTATAATTCTATCGTTGCATAAACGTGGCACTTTGTATTGTCCGCCTAACTTGTTCTTTGACTTAAGCCATTTGTAAAATGTCTCCGGGGGGGCTGCGTGTACTAACGGAAATTTAAGCACCATATTTTGGTAACGCTTGGCTTCATAATCCGAGTTAACAGACTTTAATGCATTATCAAATACTTCCGAAAAATATTCCAAGTTGTCGGGAGGGGTCTCAAACTCAATAATCCATTCGTGTGCTCCGCTTCCAGTCTCGCTAAAATAAACAGGAGCAGCTGTATAATCTTTGATACTGCAATTTGTTTTTTCACAGGCAATGCTCAAGGCCTTTTCGGCATTGTCAACAATTACTTCTTCACCGAATGCATTAATGAACGATTTTGTGCGCCCTGTTATTTTAAAACGAAAAGGTGACAGCGAAGTGAATTGGATAGTATCACCAATTTTATAACGCCACAAACCGGCATTAGTTGAGATAACAAGTGCATAGTTTTTGTACAACTCTACTTCATCCAAGGACAATGTTTTCGCATCTGTATTCTCTCCATTCTCAATCGGCAAAAATTCGTAATAAATTCCATAATCGAGCATCAACAATAATTCTTCGGAATCATTCTGATCCTGAATTCCAAAAAAACCTTCGGAGGCATTATACAATTCCAAAAAATTGACTTTTGACGAACCAAACAACTCTTTATATTGTTCGCGATAAGGAGAAAAATTTACACCACCGTGAAAATACACTTCCAAATTTGGCCATACTTCAATGATACTTTTCTTGCCTTTTAGTTCCAGTATTCTTTTTAACAATACCAGCATCCAGGAAGGCACACCGGCAATGCTGGTAAGGTTTTCATCCATCGTTGCAGTCGCCATTTTTTCGAGCTTCTCTTCCCATTCATTCATCAATGCAATTTCTCGGCTTGGCAATCGCATATATTCTGCCCAGGCAGGTAAATCTTGCAATATGATTGCCGAGACATCTCCGTGCACCGATTCATAATTGCTAAAAACATCGGTTGAATAGCTTCCGCCCAATGCTAAATTTTTACCCGTAAAAAATTGGTTGTCGGGAAAGTTATTGCAATGAATGGAAATCATATCCTTTCCACCTCTGTAATGACAAAGTTCCAGTGACTCTTCACTGATAGGAATAAATTTGCTTTTATCACTTGTAGTACCCGAAGATTTTGCGAAACGTTTTATTTCGGATGGCCATAGCAATTGCTGCTCACCATTGCGCATTCGTTCAATATAGTGTTTTAAGGAATCATAATCTTGCAAAGGAACACGTTCTTTAAAGGTATCCACATTGTCGATACTTGCGTATTCATACTTTTTCCCCCAAGCTGTATCTCGAGCAGTATCAATCAAATTAAAAAAACACTCGTCTTGTGTTTCCAAAGGATAACGCTTAAACAAATCAATTTGATTCATTCGCTTTATCATAAACCAGGACGCTATGGAATTGAGTAGTGGCAAGTTGGTTGTTAGTTATTGGTTTTGGTTTGGATTACTATTTTTTTCTGTTGTTAAAATATGATTCCATTTCCGAAAGTGATTTTGTATTGAAACACATTTCTTTTGTGAGCATTCCTTTGCGGGCAACACAGGTACCATAATACATATCGTGATAACCTTCTTTCTCATGCGCATCGGGATTGATGGATATCATAACGCCTTTTTCCAAACAATAGTGTATCCAACGCCAATCAACATCCAATCGGTATGGATGGGCATTTAATTCCAGCACAACATTGTTCGCTGCACAAGCATCAATCACCTTTTTATGGTTAATCGGATAGCCAGGTCGGGATAACAATAAACGGCCAGTTGGGTGTCCCAATATGGTAGTATAAGGATTCTCGATTGCCTTTATTAAACGTGCAGTTGCTTTCTCTTCATCCATCTTTAAATTGGAATGAACAGACGCTACAATGAAATCGAATGTTTTCAAAATATCTTCCTCATAATCCAAGGAACCATCATTCAAAATATCGCTTTCAATGCCTTTAAATATTTTAAAAGGAGCCAACTTTTTATTCAGTTCGTCTATTTCATAATGCTGGTCGAATACCCTATCAGGCTTCAAACCTTCAGCATAAAAAGCCGATTGCGAATGATCGCATATTCCTAAATATTCATAACCCAATTCCTTGCAATATTCTGCCATTACTTTCAGGGTATTCATCCCATCGCTGTAAGTACTGTGGTTGTGCAATATTCCTCGCAAATTAGACAGTTCAATTAATTTAGGAATCTTGTTTTCTTTCGCTAAGGCTACTTCATTTAAACCTTCGCGTAATTCGGGTTCAATGTATTGCAGATTTAGCCCCTCATAAATTTCTATTTCAGATATTGGATGTTGGATGTTGGATGTTGGAAGCTTTTCTAAATGAGTACTGGTTGCCGTTGTTTCAAATAAAGTTTTATAAAAATCAGCAGGTGTACAGTTGATTAATTCCACTTTTACATTTCTTCTATTCTCTATTTCATCCACATTAACAGCACCTTCGTGAGCGATAATAATTTCTATCTTCTCAATTATTTCACATTTTCTGCGCATCGCCCCGGTAAGAGAAACCAATTCTGTACCGTATTTTTTCTTTAATAAATCAACCAACTTCAATGCAAATTCTTCCACCGATGCATAGTGAAACTTGCCAATATTCGATTGGTAAAATTCTATTTGCTTCTTTACTTGTTCCTGCGTTTTTGCGCCAAATCCTTTCAGGGTTATTAAACGATTTTCGTTGCAGGCATACAATAATTCACCGATACTTTCTATCTCCAATTCACGCCACAATTGTCCCACCTTTTTCGGACCAATGCCTTTTATTCCCATCATTTCTACCACTCCAATCGGTGTAATGGCAAGTGATTCGTTTAACTCCGCTAACTCTCCTGTGGTTTGCAATTCGTATATTTTTTGCGCAATGCTTTTACCTATTCCTTCTATCTTTTCAAGCTCTTCTTTACTTTTACCACTCAAGTCGATGCTCGATTTTTTTAAGCGATAAGCCGCATTGGCAATCGTTTTTGTTTTGAACGGATTGGCATTGTGCAACTCCATCAGTTGCGCAGTAAGATTTAATGTTTTCGCTATTTCTTCTGTTTCCATATCGATTTTCAATCTCTACGAATTTACAAATAAAAAAAATTATCTCGCTGATATCCTTCTCTTAAATATGTAAATTTGTGCTGAACCATTGTAATAATTGTGTCGAACAGTTTACTTGATACCCCCATTGAATACTTAAAAGGCGTTGGTCCTCAAAAGGCCGACATCCTCAAAAAGCAATTGGGTATACTTACCTACCACGACCTGCTCTATTATTTTCCGTTCCGTTACATCGACCGAACCAAGTTTTATCACGTGAACGAAATAAGCGAGGATTTACCCTATGTACAATTGAAGGGAAAATTGGTATCGGCTGAAACCGTAGGTGAAATGAAAACAAAAAGATTGGTTGCCACTTTTACAGATGGAACTGGTTCGCTTGAACTGGTATGGTTTCAAGGGCACAAATGGATAAAAGACACCTTGCGCTTTAACGAAGATTGCATCATTTTTGGAAAGCCAACTTTGTATAAATCACATTATAATATTGCACATCCTGAGTTAGAATACAGCAAAGAATCAAATCCATTGTTGAATAGCTCCTTGCAGGCAATGTACTCTTCGAACGAGCATACCAAAAAAAGAGGACTAGATAGCAAAGGAATTATGAAACTGCAACGCATACTGCTTTCCCTCATTCACAATAACATTCCCGAAAATATTTCTACACAAATTATTGAAAAGGTAAAACTGATTTCACGCGAAGAAGCATTGACGAGCATTCATATTCCATCGGGAATAGAAGCTTTAAAAAAAGCTGAATTGAGATTGAAATTTGAAGAACTTTTTTTTCTACAATTAAAAATGCAAAAAATAAAAAGCACTCGAAATGCAACAGTGAAAGGTTCCATTTGTGCTAAGGTAGGTGAAAAATTCAACAGCTTCTATAAGCAATATCTTCCCTTTGAATTAACGGGTGCACAAAAAAGAGTAATCAAAGAAATACGCATCGATATGGGCTCGGGCAAACAAATGAACCGAATGTTACAGGGCGATGTGGGAAGCGGAAAAACATTGGTGGCATTAATGGTAATGCTCATTGCAATCGACAATAAATTACAAGCTTGTATGATGGCACCCACCGAAATATTGGCGAACCAACATTACGAAACACTCTTACCATTGTTAACACCGCTTGGACTGAATGTTGCACTGCTCACCGGTTCAAGCAAGGCAAAACAACGAAGAGAAATTCACGAAAAATTAGAATCGGGCGAATTGCATATTCTAATTGGAACACACGCCTTGATTGAAGACAAAGTTCAGTTCCAAAATTTAGGCTTGGTAGTAATAGATGAACAACATCGATTCGGTGTGCAACAGCGTTACAAATTATGGGCAAAAAACACCATACCGCCACACGTATTGGTAATGACTGCAACACCCATTCCGCGTACATTGGCAATGACCCTGTATGGCGACTTGGACATTTCGGTAATTGATGAAATGCCCCCTGGACGAAAACCAATTATTACCACAAACCGTTATGAATCGTCACGATTGGCAGTTTTTGGTTTTATGCGACAGCAAATAAAATTAGGGCGACAAGTGTATGTAGTATATCCGTTGATTAAAGAGTCGGAAAAGATGGATTACAAAAATTTGATGGACGGATTTTTTAACATTCAGCGCGATTTCCCTTTACCTGAATACAATGTTAGTATTGTACACGGACAAATGAAAGCTGCCGACAAGGACTATGAAATGCAACGCTTTATAAAAAAACAAGCACAAATTATGGTTGCTACAACGGTGATTGAAGTAGGCGTAAATATTCCCAATGCCAGCATTATGGTAATTGAAAGTGCCGAGCGTTTTGGATTATCACAGCTGCACCAATTGCGAGGCAGGGTTGGTCGTGGTGCCGATCAATCATATTGTATTTTAATGACTTCAAATAAATTGGGTAACGATTCTAAAACACGATTGGATACAATGGTTCGCACCAACGATGGTTTTGAAATTGCCGAAACAGACCTTCGTTTGCGCGGCCCTGGTGACATTGCAGGCACACAGCAAAGTGGAGTGCTCGACTTAAAGTTAGCCGACCTTAGTAAAGATTCGCCTTTGGTTCAACTGTCGAGAGATGTAGCACAAAAAATACTGGAAGAGGACCCAACACTTGTACAGCCCATTAATAAACCCATAGCAGACCACTTGCTTACACTGAACAAAGAAAAAACGAATTGGAGTAAGGTGTCGTAAAATTTCGAACAAAAAATTTGTTGCAATAAGTACAAATCTCAATGCCAAAGTAATTGCTTAAAACGATAAAGCCGAAATAGGCCTTACATTATCAGCAGGATACTTTGAAAGTCCGTTCGGCAGAAATAATAGTAATCCTGATTTCTGTTTGATCCATCGATGACATTATTTACACTTATATAAAAGACAAAAGGAAATAGACACTTTTTCATTTTAACTAAATGTACAACTTACATTCCGTCTCCATCAATCAAATTACCCAATCCACCCAATATTCCACCTTCTTCTTTTCTTCCTCCAACACTTCCATAACTGATAATTCTACTTGCTAAACGACTAATAGGAAGTGATTGTATCCAAACTTTTCCTGGACCTCGCAAGGTTGCAAAGAATACTCCTTCACCACCAAAAAAGGTATTTTTTATTCCACCCACAAATTGAATATCGTACTCTACAGTACTTGTAAAGGCAACAATACAACCTGTATCCACTTTTAGCATATCACCTGGTGATAAGGTCTTTTCAATAACAGTACCGCCTGCGTGTACAAAAGCCATTCCATCACCTTCTAGCTTTTGCATAATAAAACCCTCGCCACCAAACAAACCCACTCCCAATTTCTTTTGAAATTCAATTCCCACACTCACACCTTTGGCTGCGCACAAAAAAGCATCCTTCTGACAAATCACCTTTCCTTGCATATTACTTAAATCCATTGGAATAATTTTACCCGGATAGGGTGCCGCAAAAGTTACCTTCTTTTTGCCTAAACCCATATTTGTATAGGCTGTCATAAACAAACTTTCACCCGTAAGGAGTCTTTTTCCGGCCGAAAAGAGTTTGTCCATAAACCCTCCGCTACTTTTAGAACCATCACCAAATATGGTCTCCATTTGTATTTCGTTCTCCATCATCATAAAGCTGCCTGATTCAGCAATGACGATTTCTTTAGGGTCGAGTTCAATCTCGATGCATTGCATTTCTTCTCCAATTATTTTGTAATCAATTTCATGGTTAGTTCTCATTTTTATAATTTTTAAACAAATGTATAAATGGATTTAAATACCTTACGATAATTAACAAACATTAAGAATACCAAACAAACACAAATACTGCTACATTTGCACCCGATATGAATATACTTTCGGTTGAGAATGTTAGCAAAAGCTATGGCACCAAGGTGCTTTTCAAAAACATCAGTTTTGGGTTAGACCAGGGACAAAAAATAGGCTTATTGGCTCGGAACGGAGCCGGGAAATCAAGCTTATTAAAGATACTTACAGGTAACGATATTTCGGACAGTGGCAATGTGGTTATGCGAAACGGAATTAGTGTCGCGTTTCTTGGGCAAGAGCCTGTTTTTGACAAAAGCAACAGCGTATTGGAGGCTGCTTTAAGTGGATTAAATCCATCCATTATTGCTGTAAAAGAATACGAATTTGCCTTAGAGCAATGTGAAAAAGACCCAACTGAAAAAAATTCAGATTTACTAACGAATGCTATTGAAAAAATAGATGAATTAAATGCTTGGGATTACGAAAGTAAGGTGAAACAAATTTTATCGAAGCTTCAAATCACTAATTTATTGCAACCTGTTTCTACTTTGTCGGGTGGACAATTAAAACGTGTAGCACTTAGCAAGGTACTTATTGACGATCCAGACTTTTTAATATTGGACGAACCTACCAACCACTTAGATGTGGAAATGATTGAATGGTTAGAAGAGTACTTGATTTCAAAAGATACAACGCTCGTACTCGTTACCCATGACCGTTACTTTTTGGACAGGATATGCGATGAAATTTTGGAATTAGAAAACGGACAATTATACCGTTACAAGGGCAACTTCTCCTACTTTATGGAAAAGAAAGCTGAACGAGAATTTAACGAAGGAAGAGAAGTTGACAAGGCGCAGAACCTGATGCGTAAAGAATTAGAGTGGATTCGAAAAATGCCAAAAGCACGCACAACGAAATCGAAATCGCGCATCGATGCCTTTTACGATTTAGAGGAAAAAGCTACGGGCAGAAAAGTACAGGATGAAATGGAGCTGAATGTGAAAATGAGTCGTATTGGAGGAAAAATAATAGAATTAAAAAAAGTGTACAAAAGTTTTGGCGATGTTCCCATAGTAAAAGGTTTCGACTATACATTTAAAACCGGCGAACGTATTGGTATTGTAGGAAAAAATGGAATCGGCAAATCGACTTTCCTAAATATGTTGATGGGATTGGAGCAACCCGATTCAGGAAAAATAAATGTTGGTGAAACAGTTGTGTTTGGTTATTACTCACAAAAAGGATTAGAGCTGAAAGAAGATAAGCGCGTGATGGAAGTGGTAAAAGATATTGCAGATGTAATTCCGCTGAGCGATGGTTCAAAGGTGAATGCTTCGCAGTTTTTACAGTTATTTAAATTCCCACCAGATATACAATACACCTACGTTTCAAAATTGAGTGGTGGAGAAAAACGTAGATTATACTTACTTACCGTTTTGATGAAAAATCCGAATTTTTTAATTCTGGATGAGCCTACCAACGATTTGGATTTATTGACCTTGGGAATATTAGAAGACTTTCTATCGAATTTCAAAGGATGTTTAGTAATCGTATCCCACGACAGGTATTTTATGGACAAGCTTGTTGACCATTTATTTATTTTTGAAGGCGATGGTATTATCAGCGACTTTAATGGAAGTTACAATGATTATCGCGACAAGATGATTGAGCAGGAAAAGGAAATTAAACGTGCTATTCCCAAAAAAGAAGCTCCGATTGTAGTAGCTAAAGCAGAACCAATAACAGATAAAAAAGAGAAACTTACGTTCAAAGAAAAATTTGAACACGATGCTTTGCAAAAAGAAATCCCGGAATTAGAAGAAGAGAAAAGATTACTTGAAAAAAAATTGGAGAGCAATATTACAGACCATCAAGAACTAACAAATTGTACCAAACGCATTGGCGAAGTGATACAATTAATTGATGAAAAATCGTTGCGCTGGTTGGAGTTATCTGAAAAAATTTAAAAATATTCTACCATAATTACCCCTTGTTTCCATTTTGTTGATGTATTTGGCTTAACTTACAAAAGTGCACAGGAGGACAGAGTGAATCAATCTGTATTGATAGGTATTTTAATGTACATACCAGTACGAATATTTAAATGGAAAGTATAACCTCTGCAATTTTAAGGTCGTATGGAGTAGTGATTTTAATGTTAGCAGCATTCCCTTCTACTAAATTTATTTTTTCTCCAATAGCTTCCACTACTGTTGCATCGTCTGTAAAAGAATATAAATAGGTTTGTAAAAATGCTTTCTTTAGCAATCCAATTTGAAAACATTGTGGCGTTTGAATAACTTTTACTTGATTGCGGTCAAGGCATGTATTTTCTGAGTTTTCCACCTTACGCATTGATTCCGACACTGAAATAGAAGGCACTGCATTACCCAATTTTTGAGCTACTTCAAAACAGGAAATTAATGTTTCATTTGATACAAAAGGGCGAACACCATCGTGAATTCCTACAACAACATTAGTTTCTGTTATTGCATCCAGTCCATTTTTTACAGAATGGAAACGTGTTTCACCTCCGGATACAACTTGGTGCTTTATGTTAAAGATGTGTGCCTTACACAGTTTCTCCCAAGCAACAATATGCGATTGTGGAAGAGCTAAAATGATATGTATATTCGAATCAAAATCATAAAAACGATTTATAGTGTGCATTAATATAGGTAAGCCCTTCAACAACATAAATTGTTTTGGGGTGGCAGCATTCATTCTGCTGCCATTACCACCTGCTAATATAATCGCGTACCGTTTCATTTATATAAAAATGAGGAATGTAGCTATATCACATTCCTCATTATTTAAACTATTAGTAATTATAGAATAAGCATTGCATCGCCATAACTATAAAAATTATACTTTTCTTTAATGGCTGTTTTGTATGCTTCCATCAAAAGATCATGTCCGGTAAAGGCCGAAACCATCATCAACAAAGTAGATTCCGGCATATGGAAATTAGTTACCATACAATTTGCAATACTAAAATCGTAAGGAGGAAATATAAATTTATTTGTCCAACCATCGTATGGCTTCAAAGTATGAATAGAAGAAACAGACGTTTCAATAGCACGCATTGTGGTTGTACCTACAGCGCATATTCTTTTCTTTTTTTCTTTTGCTGAGTTTACAAGATCCGCTTGTCCTTGAGTGATAATAATTTGTTCTGAATCCATTTTATGTTTGGTAAGATCCTCCACCTCAACGGTTCTGAATGTTCCCAAACCAACGTGCAAAGTAACATTCGCAAAATTTACTCCTTTTATCTCTAAGCGTTTCATTAACTCTTTACTAAAGTGTAATCCTGCAGTTGGAGCTGCAACAGCGCCTTCGTTCTTCGCAAAAACAGTTTGGTATCGTTCTTCATCTTCTAGCTCAGGTTTTCTTTTAATGTATTTTGGAAGTGGTGTTTGACCCAATGTCCTCAATGTTGCTCTGAATTGATCGTAATCACCATCAAACAAAAATCGCAGGGTTCTACCACGAGATGTAGTATTGTCAATTACTTCAGCAACCAAGCTGTCATCATCACCAAAATACAACTTATTTCCTATTCTTATTTTACGCGCAGGGTCAACTAACACATCCCACAAACGACTTTCCTTGTTTAGCTCTCTTAACAAAAACACTTCTATCTTAGCACCTGTTTTTTCCTTATTTCCATACATACGCGCAGGAAAAACTTTAGTGTCGTTAAGAATCATCACATCCTCATCGTCAAAATATTTTAAAATGTCCTTGAATTTTTTGTGTTCTATTTTTCCCGTTTTACGGTGTATGACCATCAGTTTTGATTCGTCACGATTTTTTGCTGGGTGTTCGGCCAAAAGCTCCTTTGGCAAGTTAAAAGTAAATTGAGATAATTTCATCTTACGGGATTTTAATTATTTAATATTAATAAACACTTATAAAGGGCTGCAAAGGTAATAATTTTCTGAAAATTTAGTGAATTTATCCGACTGTTTTAATTTTATCCTCCGAATTTGGTCTCATTTTTTTAATCTCCTCCATGGTCATTGCTTCCGATAGGTTGAAATCCCCAATACGAATTCGACATAATTCAATCAAATGAGAGCCACTTTGTATCACTTTACCCATATCACGAGCAATTGCCCGAATGTACGTTCCTTTGCTACAAATAATATCGAAATGAACATTGATAAAATCCTCTTTTCTGGCAATGGACGTAATTTTAAATTGAGAAATTTCAACGTCACGGCTTTCAATCTCAATAGTGTCACCTCTTCGAGCAATTAAATAGGCTCTTTCACCTTTTATTTTTTTTGCAGAATACAAAGGGGGATGTTGTTTTATTAATCCAGTAAGAGATGCGGCGGCATTAAAAATACTTTCGTCCGAAATATGAGTTATTGGGAAAACTTCATCAATTGTGGTTTCTAAATCGAACGAGGGTGTAGTTGCTCCAATTTTTATAATACCTGTATATTGCTTTTCTTGAGCTTGATAAGTATCAATTTTTTTCGTCATTGCTCCCGTGCACAATATCAGCAAGCCTGTTGCAAGAGGGTCCAAAGTACCAGCGTGACCAACTTTAACGTTCAGCATTTTTCGAATGTAATTCACCACATCAAAGGAAGTCCAGGTAAGCGGTTTATTTACTAGCAAAACAACCCCTTTTTGAATGTCGCCTAACTCCATTTAAGAAGAAATGGTTAAGGGAATTTTAAGGAAATAGAGTATAATAATAAGTAATCCTAGAGCAATACGATAAAAACCAAAAAATTTAAATCCGTACTTTGACAAATAGGCTATAAAACCACGAATGGCAAGTATGGCTAAAGTAAAAGCAACAACATTGCCCACAATAAGTACATTAATATCATCTGCACTAAAGCCTCCTCCAACTTTATAATACTTATACATTTTGTAAATTGTTGCAGCAAGCATAGTGGGCACTGCTAAAAAAAAAGAAAACTCGGCAGCCGCTTTACGGTTTAATTGTTGACTCAAGCCCCCAATGATGGTAGCTGCAGAGCGAGATACACCAGGCACCATTGCAATACACTGAAATAATCCTATTTTGAATGCAGTGGGGTAATCTATTTTTTTCTCTCGCCTATTTCTTTCATTTGCCTTAAACCAATTATCCACAAATAATAAAATTATGCCTCCTGCCAATAAAGAGATGGCAACTGCAATTATATTTTCCAATAAAGAGTCGATGTATTCATTCAATAATTTACCTAATAATGCTGCGGGGATAAAAGCCACTAGTAACTTCAAATAAAAATCAACACTCTTAAAAAAACGTCTCCAGTAAATTACAAATACCGATAGTATAGCGCCAAACTGTATGGCTATTGTAAACATTTTAGTAAAATCGTGCTGTGCAATCCCCATTACAGAAGATGCTATAATCATATGACCTGTACTGGAAACTGGCAAGAACTCGGTTATGCCCTCAATAATGGCTAAAATAATTGCCTGTAAATACGACATAAAAAAAGAAACTATTCTTTAGGTTTACGCATTATCGCAAAAATTTCTATCACAAACCCCACCAATATAACAATGATTGAAAGTGTAATTCTTCTGAAACTAAATATTTCAGGGCTGAACACTTTTGGGTTATCAGAACCACCTCCAACCATTAGCAAATAACCGCTAAAAAGGACAACAAGCCCAACTAACATTAATTGATAATTTTCTTTTCCAAAAGCGAATCCTTTTTTTCTTTCTTTGGTATCTTGTACTTTACCCATATGATTTATTTTTTATAAAGTTAATAATAAAGATCGTCTGTTTTTAAGCGTACGTATTTTCTTACTGCCAGCAAAGTAGAAACAAATGTAATAAACACCCCAAGTATTATTACAAATACGAACAATGTTACAAACAAATCGATGTCTTGCAGTTCAATCAATTCAGGAATTTGCTTTTGCATTAAATAAATAACCCCGCTTAGAAGCAATATAGCTATGAAGGCACCGTATACTCCGTGCTTAACCCCTCTAACAATAAAGGGCTTACGAATAAACCCTTGCGTTGCACCCACTAATTGCATTGTTTTTATTAAAAAGCGTTTAGAGTAAATGGACAAGCGAATGGAATTATTGATAAGCGCAATACAAATAATCATTAGCAGTGAACTAAAAATAAGGATTACCAGGCCTATCGTTTTTACATTTTTATTCACTAAATCAACCAATGATTTTTGATAATAAACTTCTTTTACCTCTTCATTTTTTAGCAATTCAGTTTCAATGTTGCTGATACTATCTACGTTGGCGTAATCTGCTTTTAAATGAACATCAATAGAGGAGAGAAGTGGGTTATAACCTAAAAACTCTACAAAGTCTTCGCCCAAATCTTGTTGCAATATTTTCGCAGCTTCTTCTTTTGTAATAAAATCGGTTGATTTAACGTAACGGGAAGCATCTAATGATTTTTGGAATTGTGTAATAATGGCAGGCTTTACATCCTCTTTAAGAATTACCGTAAAGCCAATGTTTTCTTTTACGTAAATGGAAAGCTTGTTGGCATACAATATTGTTAATCCTAGCAAACCCAACATAAACAATACCAAAGACACACTAATTACAGTTGACAGGTAAGAAGACTTTATACTTCTTTTGGTATATTTTTCGGGATTAGAGCTTGACATGTTCTTAAATTTAACATACAAAAATACTAAAAATTGCGAACCTTTGAAACAGATAAATTTAGGTGACGAAACGCATAATTTTCATTGTCGTTTGAACAAAGCTATTACGTATTGCCTTTATGGTTTTTTAAAGCTAATTTTGCATTCAATTTATCATTATTAAAAGTAATGACACAAAGTAAAAATATACTTGTAAGTTTTTTATCTGTAGCAGCTTTTCTTGTTGCGATGAGTAGTTTATCCTCCTGTGAAAAAATCACACAGGAAGAAACTACTGCTAAGGTTAGTATTTACAATGCATTTACAGGAGAACCTGTTAACGACTTGGAAATCCTTGTATACCAAGCCAAATATGCTACTGCGAGCGAAACAAATCCTAAAAAAAGTTTTCTCATTGCAAGTGGAAAAACAAGTACTGATGGAAAATACGATTTTGGAAAGTTTTTGATGAAAAAAGCAGGGAATTGGAGTTGTGTAATGGCTTTTACAAGCGATCCGGATAATTACCGACTGTATTACGGGTTGGAAGATACGATATTAACGAAAGCTGCGAACAATGATTTGGTACTTTACACTTACCCTTTAGCTGCAGGAATCCGATTGAATATTACCCCCCCCCCTCCATTTGATTTTGGCGATTCACTCATTGTTACTTTTAAACACAGCTCAGGCGATACCTTTCAAATTACCGACAGAAATATTTTGTTCGGACAAATTGGTTACAATGACGTTTTTATGGGAAACTACACAGTTACTGTTAAAAAAGTAAAGAACGGAGCTACTACCATATTTAACGATACCTTTTTTATAAACGTAAACGAACAGCTTGAGTTTAACGTACAGTTTTAGAAATAAATTCCCATTTTTTACCCCACATTAATTCACAAATAAAGGCTACATTTGAGCTATGCTTTTTGGCTCCATTTTCAAGGAAAGTTTTTTGTTTGCATACCATGCATTGGTATCTAACAAGCTGCGTACAATATTATCCTTGCTAGGCATAACCATAGGAATATTCGCCATCATTTCGGTTTTTACAGTAATTGATTCATTAGAAAAAAATATTCGTACAAGTGTTGCCTCTTTGGGCGAAAATGTGGTTTTTATTCAAAAATGGCCTTGGGAATTTGGCAAAGATTATCCTTGGTGGAAATATATGAACCGCCCTGTACCAGCTGTAGTGGAACTCCCCGAACTACAACGCAGAAGCCAGTATGCTGAAGCAATGACATTTACTATTAACGCTAACAATACCGTAAAATTTGAAAACAACAGTATTGAAAATATAAATATTACTTGCGTATCACACGATTATAATAAGGTAAAAACATTTGAGCTTCAGGATGGAAGATACTTTACAGAAATGGAATCAACGGCAGGCAGAAACATCGCTGTTATTGGTGACAATGTTGCAAAAAGCCTTTTTGAAAATAAAAACCCGATTGGTGAAAGCATAAAAATTATAGGGCGAAAAATAAGCGTAATTGGAATCTTCAAAAAAGAAGGAAGCAGTATTGTTGGCAAATCACTTGACGACATGGTATTAATTCCAATAAATTATGCACGAAATATCGTTGACTTAAGAAGTGACCGCTTAGACCCGATGGTGATGATACGAGCAAAAGATGGCATTAACAATGAAGCCTTAAAAAGTGAATTAACAGGAATTATGCGTAGCATAAGAAAGTTAAAACCTTTAGCCGATGATGATTTTGCACTCAACGAAACCAGTATGCTGTCGAAAGGATTCGATCCTATATTCGAAATTATTGGACTTGCCGGCTGGATTATAGGGGGGTTCTCAATCATAGTTGGAGGATTTGGCATTGCCAACATTATGTTTGTCTCTGTAAAAGAAAGAACCAACTTAATTGGAATTCAAAAATCATTGGGGGCAAAAAATTATTTTATCCTCACACAATTTTTAATTGAATCGGTTTTGTTAAGTTTATTAGGTGGCTTAATTGGCTTGTTACTTGTTTTTATCATTGCCTTTTTTATCAACATCTTTGCCGACCTTGGTATAACGCTGAACCAATCAAATGTAATATTAGCAATAACCGTATCAGTGCTTATTGGTTTAATATCAGGCTTTGTGCCTGCTTATACAGCATCACAGCTCGACCCGGTAGAAGCAATGCGATCCTAATAAAACAACGGTGAAAGAAAAAGTAAGACCTGTAGCAATAACCATTATATGCATCGTTGCTTTTGCTTTTGTTATAATAGGCTTTCCTAATATTTTTTCTCCCTTCATTAAAAAATTAGGCATTGGATACCCTGCCTTGTTTGGAACCATACTAGCATTTAATTTTATTTCATTGGTAGGTGTTTGGCATATGAAAAAATGGGGAGCATACATCTACCTTATTACGGCTATGATAAACCAAAGCCTGCTTTTATTGATTAATAGGTGGGTTTTTACTGACATCATCGTTCCTTTACTTTTTATTTCAACAACATATTATTACTACAAACAAATGGATAATAACCTATAATGATGGCAATAAAAATTTTAACCATTATTGGTGCGCGACCACAAATAATAAAAGCAGCTGCATTAAGCAGAGCTATCAAAAACAATTATTCGGATAAAATTACCGAAGTGCTTGTACACACAGGTCAGCATTACGATGCTGCTATGTCGCAAATATTTTTTGATGAATTGAATATCCCGGCACCTAATTATAACTTGAATGTAGGCAGTGGTTCGCACGGTAAACAAACAGCAACGATGATAACACGGATTGAAGAACTTTTACTAAAAGAAAAACCAAATTGCATTGTTCTTTATGGCGACACCAACTCAACATTGGCAGGCGGAATAGCAGCATCAAAAATTCACGTGCCAATTGTTCACATTGAAGCAGGCTTACGCTCATTCAACAAAAAAATGCCCGAAGAAATAAATCGCATTATGTGCGACCACGTTTCCACTTTGCTTTTTTCGCCCACGCAAACTGGGTACAAAAATTTAATACATGAAGGATTTGATGACAAAGCAAAAACGCCATACAATTCCGACAATCCAAACATTTACCATTGCGGTGATGTGATGCTAGACAATAGCTTATACTTTGCCGAAGTAGCAGAAAAAAATACAAGTATTTTAAAAGACCTCGCCTTAGAAAAAAACAATTTTGTATTGGCAACCATACACCGTGATAGCAATACCGATCAGCCTAAAAGATTAAATGCATTATTTAATGCATTAAACAAAATAGCCATTCAAAATAACATAAAAGTGGTATTGCCGCTTCACCCTCGCACCAATAAAATATTACAACAAAATTTAGAACCCGATTTGTATTATACCATTGCATCAAGCAACAATATACTAATACTTCCTCCAGCATCCTTTTTGGAAATGATAGCGCTTGAAAAAAATGCCGCAATCATTATTACCGATTCTGGAGGTGTTCAAAAAGAAGCGTTTTTCTTCAAAAAGCCTTGCATTATTCTTCGGTCGGAAACAGAATGGACGGAATTAGTGGAGCAAGGAAATGCAATCATTGCCGATGCCGATGAAAATAAGATTATTGACTCATACAACTATTTTATGAAAAACAAGGAACTGCACTTCAAATCAGTTTTTGGTGATGGCAAGGCTGCCGAATTTATTTGTGCCGAAATCTATTCTACTTTTAATAGCTAAATATGCTACTTATTTATTGCCATAAAATAACCAATAGAGTTCGATATTCCTTCCGACTTATTTTTATAGACGTATTAGGCATTGAAATTCAATTTATTGATAATAGTAAGGAGTTTAACAATCACACAGGACCAAAAATAAGTTATACCAACCTAAAGATATCGGATGAAATTTTCTTTTTAGCAAAACCCTTGTTGTTCGAAACGGGAATCAAAGAACAAAACATAAATGTATTTGAGTGGCTCAATGGTAAAGTGTTTTTTGCTACCAGTAAATCCTCTGCTTTTCCATTCGACCCCTTTGCTTGTGCGTTTTATTTGGCAAGTAGGTACGAAGAATATTTACCAACCATACGCGATGATCACAACCGTTTTGAAGCACACGAAAGCATTGCCTACCTAAATAATTTTTTATGCAAACCTGTAATTAACGAATGGGCCTTGAAAATAAAAGAAATGTTGTTACTACAATACCCAACTTTGGTATTTCCTGACAAAAAATACAACTATGTTTCTACCATCGATATCGACAATGCTTATGCCTATAAACAAAAAGGTGTTATGCGGACATTGGGTGCTTATATACGATCTTTACTCTACCTCGATTACAAAGAAATAATTGAACGCACAAGAGTGCTGTTGGGTACAAAAAAAGATATTTACGATACATACGACTTTCAATTAGAAATTCAAAATATATATAATTTAAAACCTATTTACTTTTTCTTATTTGCCGAGTACGGACTCAATGACAAAAACTTACCGGTCCAAAATAAAAAATTCCGAGCGCTCATAAAGTCCACCTCCGACAATGCTGATGTAGGAATACACCCTTCCTATGGTTCAAATAAAAATATACACAAATTAGCAACCGAAATAAAAAGATTATCGACAGTACTTAACCGAGAAGTTACAAAAAGTAGGCAACATTTTTTGAAATTAACTTTCCCTGAAACATATCGTAACTTGATTGAGCTAGGCATTACAGACGATTACACAATGGGCTTTGCTTCCGAAATTGGTTTCAGAGCAAGTATATGTAATTCATTTTATTTTTACGACTTGGATTTAGAAATTGAAACCAAATTAAGAATACATCCTTTTATGGTGATGGATGCCTCTTTAAAATATTATATGAAAGTGGAACCGCAAGATGCGATAAAAAAAATAAAACCGCTCATTGATGAGGTAAAAGCTGTAAACGGAACCTTTATGAGTTTGTGGCACAATGAATCATTGAGCAATGTAAAACAGTGGGAAGGCTGGCGGGATGTATATTCAGAAACAGTAAAACTAGCATCAGAAAAATAAATTTTATACATTCGTATTATGCATCAAGAAACACATTTAGAAAGTTCCGAAACAATAAAGGACATCGTAATTGGGATGGCCGATGGTTTAACTGTACCCTTTGCCTTGGCTGCCGGATTAAGCGGTGCCGTTGATGACGCCAGTTTGGTTATTACAGCCGGAATAGCAGAAATTGCAGCGGGCTCCATTGCAATGGGCTTGGGTGGTTACCTTGCCGGAAAAACAGATATTAACCATTATTATTCCGAATTAAAAAGAGAGTATTACGAAGTAGATGAGTTTCCTGAAAAAGAGAAAGCCGAGGTTAGAGAAATATTAGAAGAATATGGATTAAGTGAAGTCTCTCAAAACATTGTGGTGGAGGAGATGGCGAAGGACAAAGACAAATGGGTAAACTTTATGATGCGCTTTGAATTGGGACTTGAAAAACCTCACCCAAACAGAGCGAGAAACAGTGCCATTGTTATTGGTATATCATATATTGTAGGAGGCTTAATCCCCTTGAGTTCCTACTTTTTTGCTCCTACTGTTGACAAAGGTTTTATGTGGTCGTGTATTGTTACTACCATTTGCCTTTTTATATTTGGCGCTTTAAAAAGCAAAGCAACAGGGCAACCCGTATTGATGGGGGCCTTAAAAGTTACCATGATTGGTATTGTTGCCGCAGCCGCAGCTTACTTTATTGCGAAGGCGATTATGGAGTAGATTGGTTATTTATACTTCAAAAGTATGTGGTTAAAAACAACCCCACTGTTCTGTACCATATTAATTTAATTCAAAGATTTGTATTCCTTTCTTGATGGCTTAAAAAAATGAAATCAAATTTTGGTTCAGAAGATTCATTTACCCTTTCTAATCGCAATATTCACTAAAACAATTTTATCATTAATTTCACAGCCTAGTGAATACTGCGCTAAGGTATAGGTCGCTTCGGGATGAATTGTTAGATATTGGGCAATTTAAAACATTTAACAGCTTACTGTTATTAAGTATTGTATAACAATCACACAACAAGGCATTTGCTGATTACCTTCGCTACTATTGGAAATAGCCGTAAATACCCGTTTACTTTTAAAAAACAAGCTGGAAGGCATTGGTTGGTTTACTTTTGAGACACTCAAGCGTATCACGCAACAGCATCCCGAGCATCACTTTTATTTTATTTTTGACAGAAATTTTGATGAAGAATTTATTTTCTCCGAAAACATTACGCCCATTATAATCGGTCCGCAAGCAAGGCACCCCTTTTTATTTATTTGGTGGTTTGAGCTTTCAGTGTACGATGTATTAAAAAAATTAAAGCCCGATGTTTTTCTTTCGCCAGATGGCTATTTATCACTTAAGTCGGATGTGCCATCCATTGCAGTTATACATGATATTAATTTTGCACATTACCCAAAAGATTTGCCTTTTTGGGTAAGGAAATATTACAATTATTTTTTTCCTCGCTTTGCGAAAAAAGCTACACGAATTGCAACCGTTTCGGAATACTCCAAAAAAGACATATACGAAACATACGGCATCGAAAATTCAACAATAGATGTTGTGTATAATGGCGTGAACAGTTTATACAAACCGATCAACAATGACGAACAGCAGGCTCTTCGCAACAAAATAACACAGGGCAATCCCTATTTTATTTTTGTAGGGGCACTGCATCCGCGCAAAAATATTAGCAATTTATTGGTCGCATTTGATGCCTACAAAGAAAAAGCAAATAACAGTATGAAGCTGATACTTGTAGGCGAAAAATATTGGTGGAATAGCAAAATGGAAAGCGCCTACTCCAACTTAAAATACAAAAATGATGTTGTTTTTATAGGTAGACTTTCACCTACAGGATTGGCAAGTGTAATGGCATCGGCTACAGCACTTACATATATCCCCTATCACGAAGGTTTTGGTATCCCCATTTTGGAAGCAATGTGTTGCAATGTTCCGGTGATTACTTCAAATGTAACATCGATGCCCGAAGTAGCCAGTGATGCTGCCTTACTGGTAGACCCATTTAATATAAATGAAATTGCAGAAGCGATGCATAACATAAGCAATAATGAGGAATTACGAAAATCGTTGATTGAGAAAGGACAAAAAAGACATGCTCATTTTTCCTGGGATAAAACAGCCAATGCATTGTGGCAATGCATTGAAAAAACAATAACAACAACACAAAATGCTAAAGGCTAATTTTCAAACAAAACTTATAGAAGCCGGTTGTGATGAAGCTGGAAGAGGTTGTTTGGCAGGCCCAGTAGTAGCCGCTGCTGTTATTTTCCCAAAAAACTTCAAGCACAGGTTGTTAAACGACTCTAAACAGCTTACAGAAAAGCAACGTGAAGAACTAAGACCTATAATAGAAAAAGAGGCGGTATCCTATGCCGTTGCTATGCTCGATAATAACAAGATAGATGAAATAAACATTTTGAAAGCTTCCTTTAAGGCTATGCACAAAGCCTTGGATAAACTGAAGAAAAAACCCGAGCTGCTGCTCATTGATGGCAATCGATTTATAAAATACAAAAATATACCGCATCATTGCATTGTAAAAGGAGATGCAAAATTTATGTCGATTGCTGCTGCCTCTGTATTAGCAAAAACATACCGTGATGAGTATATGCTAAAAATTCACAAAAAACATCCTGAATACGAATGGAATAAAAACAAAGGATACCCAACTGTTTTTCACCGAAACATACTCGCACAAATAGGAATAGCACCTTTTCACCGAAAAAGTTTTCGTTTATTGCCCAGCCAACTTGAACTAAAATTTGAATCAACTATATGATTAAAAAAATATTGGTTACCTTATTGATCGTTCCCATTATAGGTTTTTCTATCTATAGCTATATTCACTTAAAAGAAATAAAAACGCCTGTTAGTCCTATTATTACAGCTATACCCACCAATGCTACATTGATTATTGAATGCAACCAAGGGAAGAGCTTTTGGCAAAAGCTTACACAAAAAAATACTATTTGGAATCAGTTACAAGAAACTTCCTACTTCGCAACACTAAACGGAAAAATCAATTATGTTGACTCCCTTTTCAAATCAGGCACTACTGTTTACAATTTAATCAAGAAAGAAACCTTGTTTGTATCCGCCCATAAAGATGGAGCAACGTCCTATGATTTTCTTTTTTATATAAACCTTCCCGTTTCTACAAAAAGAGAATTTTTGAATGATTTTATTAAAAAGGCATCTCCTAAAACTGCTACTAAAACTGATAGGATTTATGATGGCATTACCATCAATGAATTGAAACTGTCCGAACAACAATCATTTTATTATCTTTTTTCGAAAGGAATATTTATTTGCAGCTTTTCAAAATTACTGTCAGAGGCTGCTGTGAAGCAATTAAACAGCGGTAGTTCACTGATGAACAATACATCCTTTGCCAGTGTAATGGAAACAAAAGGAAATAAGGTAGACGGAACAGTTTTTATTAATTATTCAACCGTAGGCGACCTTATTACACCATACTTACAAAACAATGTATCTTTCTTAAACTCCTTTCAGCACACTGCTAACTGGACCTCCTTAGATGCTACCATTAAATCTGATTCCTACTTACTAAATGGATTTACTTTTTCAAGTGATTCAAGCAATAATTACCTCAATATGTTTAAAAATCAAGTGCCGCAAGATATCACAACAACTTCCATTTTACCCAGAAACACTTCCTGTTTTATTGAATTTGGGATTAGCGATTTTAAGAAGTACTTAAAAAATTATACAGATTTTCTTGAAAGTTCAAATCAACTTTTTAAACGCAACAAACAACTGAAAGCAATCAATAGCAAATACGATATTAATCTTGAAGATTTTTTTATCGATAATGTCACAAAAGAAATGGCAATTGCAATCATAGAGCCTGAAAAGCAGGATTACTCTACCAATTATGTCGCCATTTTTAAATTAATAAATAGCGAAAAAACAAAAAAAAATATCCGCGAATTACAAAATCAAATTCTCCAAATAAACCACTCCGTTGACGATACAGCAATAACAATTTACAGAAAACAGACATTGGGGAAAATTAATATAGCCGGAATATTGCCACTACTATTTGGTGAAAATTTCATTAACCTAAATGAAAACTATTACACCATTATTGATAACTATTTAGTGATTGCAAACAATACAAAAGTGTTACGAAATGTGCTTAATTTTAAATACAATAACAAAACATTAGCTAAAGATTCTAATTATGTATCCTTTAGTGAAAATATTTCGAACGAATCAAACATCTATATTTACAGCAACATAGCTAGATCACTGGAAGTGTACAAGAAAAATGTGGAAACAAATTACAAAAAAGAATTCGACAAAAAAGCAGAGCTACTCCAAAAATTTCAAGCTGTTACCTTTCAATTCAGCAACCAAAATGAATTGTTCTACACCAACGTATACTTGAAATACAAACCTATTTATAAAAAAGAAACAAACTCCATTTGGGAAACACCACTTGATACAACTGCTTCAAACACGCCTAAAATATTGGCTGATTCAAAAAATGAAACGCAGTATATATTTATTCAAGACGATGGAATGAAAATATATTTGCTTAACAACAAGGGCGAATTGTTATGGAAAAAACAATTGTCCGAAAAAATTATGGGTAGCGCATCTATCGTTTCAGGAGAAGAAGGCGGTAATTCAATCATTTTTAGCAGTGCTAAAAGTATATACAGGTATACAATAAGCGGTGAGGAAACGTCCAGTTTTCCTATTCAATTAAATGCAACAGCTACAATTCCAGTTGCAGTAAACGACTATTCAAAAAAAGGCGATTACAGAATTTTTATTGCCTGTGATGATAGAAAAGTATACCAATACAATAACGAAGGAAAATCGGTTACGGATTGGCGGCCTAAAAAAATGGACGATATTGTTACTGCCCCAATTTCATTGTTTACAAGCGGTGGACGGGACTTTGTTTTTATTCTAGACAAGTCCGGTAATATGAAATTGCTTGACAAAAAAGGACAATGGATTTTGCGTATAAAAGATAAGTTACCTAATTACATCAACAACTATTATGTGCTTCAAAAAGATCGTGATATATACCAATCTAGCATATTTATATTTAACAGCAATGGTGAAAAAATACGTTATTATTTTAGAGGTAAAATGGAAAAAAAAACGGTCGCAGAACAAATGAATTTCAATGCCGATCTTGACCCGAAAAACAATGTTTCCGGCGTTTGTGTAAAGAATTCGTTTTATATTGTAAACAACAAAAATGTAAAAAGTGTTCCTTTTGTAATTGAACAAGCGGATATTTTATCGCCTCAAACATTTCATTTATCGAATGGGAAAACACTAATTGCTGTCAAAAACAAATCCGAGTTATACTTATTTGATGAAAAGGGAATATTGTTGGATGACTTCCCAATTGCATGCAACAGCGGAGTTGATTGTGTCAGTGAAAAGGATGCCAAAAACAATTATTTGTTAGGTGTGGCAGAAAAACGATTGTTCCTATACAAAATACAAGATTAAAGTGGAATTGCAAAAAAGTGAAACTGTTTTATTGTTTTGTTAAATCAGAGCATATAAGCTAAACTTTTTTGCCCACTCAAAGGGAGTAACTCTATTCCATATGTTATAGAAAAATAAGTTGAGATGAAACTTATCGAAGTATTTCCAATCGATAAGCATCCAGCTTAATAAATATAAACAGCAACACAGTAAAAGACCACAAGGAAGAACCTCCATAGCTAAAGAATGGCAAAGGGATTCCAATAACAGGCGCTAATCCGATTGTCATACCAACATTCACTGTTATGTGAAAAAATATGATGGAAGCCACACCGTAACCATATATACGGGTAAAAGTTGAACGTTGCCGTTCAGAAATAAATATGATTCGAATAAGCAAGAATATTAACAATAATAGTACAGTTGAAGTCCCTACAAAACCCCACTCCTCGCCAACTGTACAAAAAATAAAATCAGTGCTTTGCTCAGGAACAAAGTCGTATTTAGTTTGTGTCCCCTTTAAATACCCTTTTCCTGTTAAACCGCCAGAACCAATCGCAATCAATGATTGGTTTACATTATAGCCTGCTTTTTTTACATCAATCTCTTTTCCCAAAAACACATTGATTCGTTTTTTTTGATGCGACTCTAAATGATCAAACGCATAATCTACACTATAAACTCCTCCAAGAGAAACAATAGTAGTTGCAACTATTATGAGTACGTTTTGCTTATTTTTTTTGACAACAAAAAAAATAAATATAAATACCCCCCCTATTATTTCAAACAAAATAGTTTTACCAAATATGAGTGTTAGTATAAAAATTAAAATCGCTAAAAAACCAACCCATAAATAATTTCCTGACAAACCCTCCCTATACAATGTAAAAACAAATGCAATAAATACAAGTGCACAACCCGTTTCATTTTCCACCAATATTAATAAAATGGGAAGACCAATAATTATTCCCGACATCAGTTTTGTTTTTAAATCGGTAAGCTTAATGGAAATATTGCTCAAATATTTTGCAAGCATCAAATTGGCAGCAAACTTTGCGAATTCCGCCGGCTGAATGCCGAAGCCTCCTATACGAAACCAGGATTTGCTTCCTGAAATTTCAGTACCTAAAAATAATACTAATATTAATGAGACTATACTTATGGCATAAATTACAGGAGAGAAAGTTGCATAAAATTTACCATCCAGAATTAAACAAATAATAGCCAAACCAATCGATGATACTATCCAAACAAGTTGCTTTCCATATTTTTGAGAAAAATCGGTGACGCTTTGGTGTTCATCATTGTAAACTGATGCATAAATATTTAACCATCCCATTATTACCAACAACAAATAAAGAGCAACCAATACCCAATCTATATTTTTAAATATCCCTTGTTGCTCTCTCATTTTTTATTTGCTTTAATTCTATCACTTTGGGTAGGTGGTAAAACAATTCCTTCCAACATTCTCGTTTCCAATTCAATTCGTTTTATACTATCGGCAAGGTATTTTTCAATCATTAAACTTCCAATAGGTACTGCCCAAGTAGCACCCCATCCACCATTTTCAACCAATACGGCAACTACAATTTTCGGATTGTTTCTTGGAGCAAAAGCAACAAAAACAGAATGGTCTTTACCGTGTGGATTTTGTGCAGTACCAGTTTTGCCGCATACAATATAATCTTTCATTTTAGCAGTGGTAGATGTTCCGTGATCAACGGCACCTTGCATACCATCTATGATATTATCAAAATGTTGTGATGCTACTTTGCAAAAATGTTTTTGCTTGTACTCGGGTCGACATTGTTTACTTGGGTATATTCCTTTAATGATATGAGGTGTATAATAGTAACCTCTATTCGCTATAATGCACATAATATTTGCCATCTGCAGTGGTGTAATATCCAATTCTCCTTGCCCAATAGAAAGAGAAACAATGGTAGAGGATTTCCATCCGTTTTTTCCGAAAATTTTATTATAATGCTCAACAGTTGGGACATTTCCAGAAAGCTCTTGCGGAAGATCGCTATAGATTCGCTTACCAACACCAAAGCTCAACACATATTCACGCCAAGTACTAAAACCAGAAACTATGTTTCTGTATTTTTTTCGATTATCAACAATGCTCCTAAAAACATAACAAAAATAGGAATTACAAGAAGTAGCTACTGCGCCAGGTAAGTCCATCGGACTAGAATGTGCATGGCATTTTGGTTTGCCTCCCATAACAGGATAACCACCACGACAAGGATAGCGAGTGTCTCTAAAAGTTACCCCTTCTTGTTCACCTATCAATCCATTGATTAGTTTAAAAGTAGAACCTGGAGGATAATAAGCCCTCAATGCTCTATTAAAAAGTGGTAGTCCTGGATCAGATGCAAGTGCGCCATAATTTTTCGATCTATCACGGCCGACCAATAAATTTGGGTCGTAAGTAGGGCTGGTAACACAAGCCAGTATTTCTCCAGTTGTAGGGTCAATAGCAACAATAGAACCTGTTTTATTCTTTAATAAAGCTTCTCCATACTTTTGTAAACGCCCTGAAATGGAGCTAATCAAATTTTTTCCTGTAACAGCAAGTGTATCGTATTCACCATCTTTAAAATGCCCTTTGGGTCGGTTAAACACATCTACCATCATTACCTTCAACCCTTTCTTTCCACGTAGTTCTATTTCGTATGAAGATTCTAAACCACTAATGCCAATATAGTCGCCTGATTTATAGTAAGGATTGGCTTTTGTCTTTTTTTCAGTAACCTCACCCACATAGCCCAAAATATGAGCTGCAAGACTCGAAGGATATTTACGTAGCGTACGTGATTGTACAAAAAAACCGGGAAATTTGTATAATTTTTCTTGCAGTTTTGCATACGTTTCTGCTTGTATCTGCTTTTCAAAAATAGATTCTTTATAAGGAGAGTAGATTCTTGCTGCCAACATTTTTTTCTTGAATTGTGCTATTGTAATTCCTAACACTTTACAAAGATCGTTAGTGTCAATCACTTTTACCTGCTTGGGAGTAACCATTAAATCGTAAGCGGCTTCATTGTATATGAGCAATTCCCCATTTCTATCGTACACTAATCCTCGCGCTGGATAATCAATTAAGTAGCGCAAAACATTGTTGTTTGCTGAAAGTTTGTAGGAGTCGTTTATTACTTGTACATAAAACAAACGTGCAATAAAAGCTAATGCTACAACAATAAAAATTCCGATTATAACATATTTTCGCTCGGAATAAATCATTGTTTATTTTTTCCTTTTAATAATATGTATTGACTAATAATAATCAATAAAATTGTAAAAACAGAACTCACGATTACTCTAAAAAAAGTAGAGAAAAACTCTGTTAAGCGAAATGCCTCAATAAAGAAAAAAACAAAGTGATGTATAAAAACCATAATAGAAGAATAGGATAGAAACCAAGTTAAACCCAAGTAATCTAGGGACGGTTCGGTATTTGATTCATAACCGTCACGGGGCGAAAAAAAATTCAATATGTAGGATCGAGTATAGGCCATAAAAACACAAGCTGCTGCATGTATCCCCATTGTATCCAGAAACATATCAATACTTATTCCCATTGCGAATGCCAACAGCATAAGCAACCAAACAGGGATTTCAAAAGGCAACATAATGATAAACATTATATACATATATGGATTTACAAAGCCACTCAGCTGAACATTGTTCAATATGAGAACCTGTAACAATACAAAAAAAACAAACCGCACGCTATGCTTAATTATATTATTTATCATTTTGCTGTGAGTGTAGTTCTAGTTTTTTTCGCTCCTCCTTCATTATATTCGTTACTACATATACGTGAGTTACATTTTTAAAATTAGTAGAGAAGCGAACTATAATTGTAAAAAAATTATCGCCCGGTTTAATATCAAACGATTCTATTTTTCCTATCAAAATATTTTCGGGAAAAATGTCTGAAAAGGCATTTGTTACTATGGTGTCACCAACAGTAATATTAACGTGTGTAGGAATATCAATGAATATTCCCAAACGATAATCGCGACCATCCCAACTAAGTGAACCAAAATAATTGTTCTTCTTTATTTTTGCACTGATCTTCGCATTCTTGTTTAAGACTGACAATACAGAGGTGAAATTCTCAGAAACATCCTTTGTTATACCTACAATTCCATTACTTGATATAACAGCCATTTCCGGACCAATTCCACTACTACTTCCTCTGTTCAGCGTTAAATAGTTATTTCTTTTGTTTACTGAGTTGTTTGTTATTTTAGCATTTATATATTGATACTGTTGCTTAAATACACTGTCCTTTACCAAATATACTTGTGTGCTATTACGGGCAAACACATCACGGGTAATGTTATGTAAGCGAGCATTTTCAAGTGCTAATGCCTCGTTTGTTTCTTTTAAATAAAAATATTCCCGAATAGATGTAATAGTTGAATATATATTTCCTGCAACATAATTTGAGGAACTTACAAATCTTGCCTTTTGAAACGAGTTATTGCTTACGATTAAGTATACGCAAAAAATTTCAAACAGTAGAAAAAATATAAAATTGATATGCTTCCATAAAAAGCGAAAAAGATTTATCATAGCTGCCGAATCTTGTTCGGATTTTTATTCAAGGTTATTGTACAATAATCCAAATTACCTCATCAAGAATTGGAATTTCCCCACATTCTTTAATGCAATACCTGTACCTCTTGCTACTGCTCTAAGTGGATCCTCCGCAACGTATACCGGTAACTTTGTTTTTAAAGAAATACGTTTATCTAATCCTCTTAATAGTGAACCGCCACCTGCCAAATAAATTCCGGTACGATAAATATCTGCCGAAAGTTCAGGGGGCGTCATTTCAAGTGCATTCAATATCGCTTCTTCAATTTTTGAAATGGACTTATCCAATGCGTGTGCTATTTCAATATACGATACCAATATTTCTTTCGGAATACCTGTCATAAGATCCCTTCCGTGCACTGCATAATCAAGTGGAGGATTATCTATTTCTGTTAAAGCCGCACCTACCTCAATTTTAACGCGCTCTGCCGAACGCTCACCGATAAGAATATTATGCTGTCTTCGCATATACTCTTCAATGTTTGCGGTAAACTCATCGCCTGCAATTCGTATGGACTTATCACACACAATACCCCCTAAAGCAATAACGGCAATCTCACTTGTTCCGCCTCCAATATCAATAATCATATTTCCCATTGGCTCTTCCACATCAATACCAATACCAATTGCTGCAGCCATCGGTTCGTGAATAAGATATACCTCCTTACCTCCAGCGTGTTCTGCTGAGTCACGTACTGCACGCTTTTCAACCTCCGTAATTCCAGATGGGATACAAATTACCATTTTAAGTGAAGGTGTGAATAATCGTTTGCCTGGATTTATCATTTTTATCATTCCACGAATCATATGCTCAGCAGCGTCAAAATCGGCAATTACTCCGTCTTTTAACGGACGAATTGTTTTTATATTTTCATGTGTTTTACCGTGCATTTGCATCGCCTGTTTACCCACAGCAATCACTTTACCAGTGGTTCTATCCATCGCAACTATTGACGGTTCATCTACTACTACCTTATCGTTGTGGATAATTAATGTATTGGCCGTTCCAAGGTCAATTGCAATTTCTTGTGTGAATATATCGAAGAAGCCCATTGTTATTATATTTATTTAAGGTATTTATTTAAAAAACTTACTTAATGTTTAAAATGCCTTGTTCCTGTAAATACCATCGACATATTATTTGCATCACAATAATCAATCGACTCTTTATCTTTGATAGACCCACCCGGTTGAATTACAGCAGTTATTCCTGCATTGTGAGCAATTTCAACACAGTCAGGAAAAGGGAAAAATGCATCCGATGACATCACTGCTCCCTTCAAGTCAAAACCGAAATTTTGCGCCTTAAGAATGGCTTGTCGCAATGCGTCAACCCTAGATGTTTGCCCTGTGCCACTAGCAAGCAATTGGTTGTTCTTTGCTAAAACAATTGTATTTGATTTTGTATGTTTTACTAATTTATTTGCAAAAAGTAAGTCGCGCTGTTCCGAAACAGACGGTTTTGTTTTTGTTATTATTTTTAAGTCTGACACTGTTTCTGATTTAAAATCCTTATCCTGTTCAATAACTCCATTTAGTAAGGTACGAAAAGATGTGGAAGAAAACTTAACTTTTTTTTGCATTAAAATAATTCGATTGGTTTTTTGTTTTAGTATATCCAAGGCTTTTGTATCGTAAGAAGGGGCTATAATAACTTCGAAAAAAAGTTTATTTATTTCACTTGCTGTTTCTTCGTTAACTACTACATTAGTAATTAGAATTCCTCCAAAAGCGGACGTAGGGTCACCGGCCAATGCAGCTTTCCAAGCATCAAAAAGAATCAGTCGTGATGCAATACCGCAGGCGTTGTTGTGCTTTAATATCGCAAAGGTTGTTTCTTTAAATTCCCCAATTAGGTTAACGGCAGCATCTACATCCAATAAATTGTTATAGGAAAGTTCTTTACCATTTAGCTTATCAAATACTTCATCTAAATTACCATAAAAAATCCCTTTCTGATGAGGATTTTCACCGTAACGCAATTCGGATGATTGCTGTATACTTTGTTTAAATACCGGAATTACACCCTTACTAAAATAATTAAAAATGTGGGTATCGTAATGCGATGAAACGTTGAATGCTTCTGTGGCTAACTGTTTTCTATCATCAATGTTTGAAATACCTTTTTTATTTTCCAATAACACAAGTAGAGCTGGGTACTGATTTCGAGATGATACGATAAGAACATCGTTGAAATTTTTTGCAGCTGCGCGTATCAAGGATATTCCCCCTATATCAATTTTTTCAATGACATCAGTCTCCGAAGCGCCCGACATTACTGTTTCTTCAAAGGGGTATAAATCTACAATAACTAAGTCTATCTCTGGAATTTCATATTCTTCTAATTGTTGTATATCGCTTTCTAATTCACGTCTCCCTAATATTCCTCCAAAAATTTTTGGGTGAAGTGTTTTTACTCTTCCTCCTAAAATAGATGGATAGGATGTAAGCGACTCAACAGGCGTGACAGGTATTTTAAGGTCTTCTATAAAGGATTGAGTGCCACCGGTAGAGAATAATTGAATGCCTAAGGCATATAATTTCTCTATTATTGGTGCTAAATTATCTTTAAAATAGACTGATACTAATGCATTTTTTATTTTTTTATCTCCACTCATTATGTTCCATAGCTTAAAGCTACAAAGCTATAAAATTAGCTATATCGAATTACTTGAAATCTATACTTTTTTGGCATTGTTGATAATTTACCAAATTGTTAAAAAACGTTAATCATTGAAAATTCAAATCGTCAGTGTATTGCCCAATTTTAAGTTCCAATAATGAATTGGGACTTAATTTTTTTGAAACAACGTTTGAAACATACCTGCAAGAAAATATACCAATACCGTTGTTAATATTGGTATAGAAAGGTTTTTCCTGATTAATATTAGAAGATGGTTTTGTCACATCAATGTAAGTCGATAATTCATCGCCACCACAAGTAACTGTAAAATCCAAAAAACCATCTGTCCGAATAACATTGTTATTAGGGAAACTACTCGATTTAACGGATTTTAGAAATTGATAGAAATTCGCTCCGCTTACTTCTTGATACATCTCTTGTCCTGCTTTTACTTTATTGATTTTTTGTGTTCCAAAAACCCAATCAATAGACTTGGCTATTAAGGCTTGACCTTCTGTTTCAGTATAATTGAACCGTATTTTGAGTTGGTAAATTTTAGCATTTGGAACAGAAGTCCACCTAACTTTAAACGAAGAATATATTCCAGGGCTTACCACAAAACCAACTGAATTTGCCAATAAACTGACAGAGAAATCACCTACGAGAGTGGTAATAGCAGTTGCTTCGTTACCTGTTTTTTTGTTTTTTACGATTAATTTATAATCACTATCGTTAAAAAGGGTATCTCTTGTTTTGTATACAATATTATTTGAACTTGCAAAAACACCGCTTTTCTTATCTTCAAGAATAGTGTCGGAAAGAAGAATATCAGCACCTACTTGCCCACCATTTTTTATTCGCTGAAGCTTAACTTCCAAATCAACAGGGTTGTAATTGCTTGAGTCGGAAATTTGAGCAATATCTGTTGCATTACCATCGCCCAAAAAAGCTTTGTTTATCTTAATGTATTGAACCGGCTGTGACTGGTCAAGAAGTCCATAAATAGACATTACTTCCTGCCAAGGAGCTTTCAAGTTAAACTTATCTTCGCACGCTGCAAAGGAAACGGCAATGAGGATTACACCAGTTACTACTTTTTTCATACAGTGTAAATATACGGAAAAAATTACACGAGTACTTTCCCGGTCATTTCTTCCGGAATCGCTACCTTCATTAGGGCTAATATCGTAGGGGCCACATCTGCTAACTTACCATTCTTTAGTGCCTTATATGTATTGTCAATTAAAACACAAGGCACCAAATTGGTAGAATGAGCTGTATTTATGCTTCCATCATCGTTTAGCATATAATCAGCATTTCCATGATCGGCAATAATTAAAAAAGTATATCCATTTTGGGTACCCACTTCCACAATCTCTTTCAAGCACGTATCAATGGTTTCCACCGCTTTTACTACTGCTTCATAAACACCGGTATGTCCAACCATATCAGGGTTTGCAAAATTCAAACAAATAAAGTCGGCTTCCTCTTTTCGCAATTCAGGAATAATAGCTTCTATAAGTTCTTTAGCACTCATTTCAGGCTGCAAATCATAGGTGGCAACCTTTGGGGATGGAATCATAATTCTCTTTTCGTTCTCAAATACACTCTCTCTCCCTCCCGAGAAAAAAAAGGTTACATGTGGATATTTCTCTGTTTCTGCAATGCGTATTTGCTTTTTTCCGGCAGCGGCTAATACTTCACCCAAGGTGTTTAATAAATTATCCTTATTGTATATTATGTGTATATTTTTAAACGCTTCATCATACTTTGTCATTGTAGTATAATACAAGTCTAAAGGAACCATTTCTTGTTCTGGAATTCCTTGTTGCGTTAGCACTTCCGTAATTTCCCTACATCTGTCTGTTCTAAAATTAAAACAAATAACCGCATCACGGCTTTTTATGGTTGCTATTGGTTCGTAATTATTGCAGATAACAATTGGTTTAATAAACTCGTCAGTAACATTCTCCGAGTATGAATATTCAACTGCCTTTAATGCATTAGTTGTTGCTTTCCCTTTTCCATTCACCAATAAATCGTAAGCCAACTTCACTCTTTCCCAACGTTTGTCGCGATCCATAGCATAATACCTTCCAATAACCGATGCAATTTTAATAGGTGTATCGTTTATGTGTTCTTGTAATTTAGTTAGGAATCCTAGGCCACTTTTGGGATCGGTATCTCTGCCATCAGTAAAAGCATGAATGTATACTTTTTGCAATCCATTTTTTACCACTATGTCGCATAGCTTATGTAAATGTAGTTGGTGTGAATGCACACCACCATCCGAAACCAAACCCATTAGATGCAGAGATTTATTTCCTTTTTTTACATACTCTATAAGCTTTAAAATTTCCTCGTTCTCTTCAATTTTGTTTTCTCGAACTTCTATGTTTATTTTTTCAAGATCTTGGTAAACAATGCGGCCTGCGCCAATGTTCAAATGACCCACTTCCGAATTGCCCATCTGACCATCAGGGAGACCAACATTTGCACCAAAAGTTTTTAATTTAGAATGAGGATACTTCTCATACAAACTATTCATAAAAGGTGTTTTTGAATTAGCAATCGCGTCCGATTTTAATCCATTACCAATACCCCAACCATCTAATATTACAAGCGCTACTTTTTTTGTCATATCCCTTGCCTAACCGTTTTTAAATTCAATTTCAAAAATGCTTCCTTGCGGTTTATTATTTTTAATTTGCACTATACCATTGTGCTGTTTAACAATAAATCGGACAATAAACAACCCTAATCCAGTGCCCTTAGCTTTTCTTGTTTCCTCGTTTCCAACACGGTAAAACTTGTTGAAGATATTCACTCTTTCATTTTCCGGCACTCCAATGCCTTGGTCGGAAACCGACAGAACAATATTGCTGTTGCTGTTTACCAAGCAAATACTTATGGTTGATTCAGGAGGAGAATACTTCACAGCATTTTCGAACAAATTAATAATAATGGAAGGAAACAAAGTACGGTCGATGGGTAAAAAAACATCTTTATCAATACTTAAGTTTATTTTTTGTGAATAATTGAACGATTCAATCATTTGATTTATCCCTGTAGTAATATATTCCGAAAGGTTTACCCTTTCAAGATAAACATACATTTTCTGATTTTCCATTTTGGCAACCAGCAAAATATTTTCCACCAAATTATTGAGTCGATTTGTGTCATTAATCGCATTGGCAATAATTTCCTGTTGTTTTGGTCTGTCCAACTCCCTCTTTTGAAGTGTTTGCAATTGAAGTTTATTAGAAGCAATAGGCGATTTTAACTCGTGTGTAATGGAAAGTAAAAAGTTTTTTTGTCTTTCTGACAGCTCTTTTTCTATTTTAAATGTTCTTCGAATTTTTTCAATTCCAAATATCATTAATACTAAAAAAACACTTCCTTCACCTATTATCATCGCAACACGCAGGTTTAATTTTAGCTTTAATTCATTTTCTTTTATAATTGTTTCAGTGGGTTCGTCTGAACGCAATAGTGCAATCTCCACTTTATGTTGGTATATTTCCTTATTGAGGTCATACAACATATATCCCCACCAAAAAAACTGTAGGGCAACATACGCTACCAATAAATAAAACACCAATAAGGGTTTACTGTTTGTTGAAACTTTCAAGGAATAGCTTTTTTGCATCGTAAAGATAAGGAATAGACATCACTTCTACATAAAATTTAATAGAATGGGTGGCCAAAAAACAAAACGGGAATGAATACCTTCCTTTCATCTAGAATTACTAATTTTGCAGCCTCAAAAATGGACAACAACATATATTCGGAATCAGAAGAAATTGAGGTTATTGGCGCTCGTGTGCATAACCTTAAAAATGTGAATGTTATTATTCCACGGAATAAACTAGTAGTAATTACAGGTTTAAGTGGTAGCGGCAAATCATCGTTGGCATTTGACACCATTTTTGCGGAAGGGCAGCGCAGATATATTGAAAGTTTTTCGATATATGCTCGCCAATTTTTAGGAAACTTAGAAAGGCCTGATGTAGATAAAATATCGGGCTTAAGTCCTGTAATATCGATTGAACAAAAGACAACCAATAAAAACCCGCGCTCTACGGTGGGGACTATTACCGAGATATATGATTTTTTACGTTTGTTGTATGCACGAACAGGGGATGCCTTTTCGTATGTAACAGGTGAAAAAATGGTGCGTTATTCCGATGATAAAATTATTCAATTAATACTTGCAAAATTTGACAAACGAAAAGTGTTGATATTGGCACCGCTCGTTAAAGGCCGAAAAGGGCATTATAGAGAACTTTTTGAAAACATTATAAAACAAGGGTTTATTAGGGTTCGTATTGATGGGAAAGTGGAAGAAATGAAAGCTCGTATGCAGGTAGATAGGTATAAAACACACAACATTGAAGCAGTGGTTGATAGAATAGAAGTAAAAGAAGAAGATGTTCAGCGTGTACGCGAATCACTCAAAACTGCTATGAAAATTGGCAAGGGTTCAATTATGATATTGGATCACGAATCGAACGAAACAGTACACTTCAGCCGATATTTAATGTGTGCAACATCCGGTATATCGTACGATGATCCTGCTCCAAATATATTTTCTTTTAACTCTCCATTTGGAGCTTGCCATACCTGTAATGGCTTAGGATATGTTTCGGAAATTGATTTAAAAAAAATAATCCCCGACCCCAAAAAAAGCATTAAAAAAGGCGGATTAGCACCTTTAGGTGAATACAAAAACAATTGGATATTCCGACAAATTGAAGCCATAGGAGAAAAATACAACTTCGACCTAAATACAGTATTGGAAGACCTTTCGGAAGATGCAATAAATACCATATTGTATGGTTCTGACGAAATGCTGAAAGTTAAATCAGATGGATTAAACTCAGGCTCGAGTTATGCGATGGATTTTGAAGGAATTATTAGTTTTATTGTTCGCCAACAAGAAGAATTAGGAAGCAAATCCATTGACAGGTGGGTTGAAGGATTTATGAATAAAAATATATGCAAAAGCTGTGCAGGAAGTCGATTAAAAAAAGAATCGATGCATTTTAAAATTGATGGAAAAAATATTTATGAATTGTCGACAATGGGGATTGATGAATTGCGGAATTGGTTTATAAACATCGAAGAAAGATTAAGTGAGAGGCAAAATAAAATTGCCAAAGAAGTATTAAAAGAAATTCGCACCCGGATACAATTTTTGTTGGATGTTGGTTTGGACTATTTAATATTGAATCGTAGCTCACAATCGCTTTCAGGTGGAGAAGCACAACGTATTCGGCTGGCGACACAGATTGGTTCACAATTGGTGGGTGTACTTTATATTTTAGATGAACCAAGCATTGGATTGCATCAGCGCGACAATGGTCGCTTGATAAAATCATTACAGCAATTGCGTGATATAGGGAATTCAGTTATTGTTGTAGAACACGATAAAGAAATGATTGAAAATGCCGACTATGTTATTGATGTTGGTCCTGGTGCCGGAGTACACGGAGGAAAAATAGTCGCAGCTGGCACTCCTGCAGAAATATTAAAGCAAAATACGACAACTGCCAATTACTTGAATGGCAAACAAAAAATTGCAGTACCTAAAAAACGTAGAAAAGGAACAGGAGAAAAATTAATTCTTAAAGGCGCAACAGGAAATAATTTAAAGAATGTAGATTTGGAAATACCCTTAGGAAAAATGGTGTGTATTACCGGTGTTTCAGGAAGTGGTAAATCTACACTTGTAAACGGAACTTTGTATCCTATTCTTAATCACCACTTTTACCGATCAGTTAAAAAACCGTTAGCCTATAAATCAATCGAAGGTCTTAAATACATTGACAAAGTAATAGAGATTAATCAGTCACCTATAGGAAGAACACCGCGTTCTAATCCCGCTACTTATACCAATGTATTTTCAGATATACGAAACTTGTTTGCCGAAATTCCGGAAGCAAAAATAAGGGGCTATAAACCAGGAAGGTTCTCATTCAATGTAAAAGGTGGCAGGTGTGAAACCTGTGGTGGAGCTGGAGTAAAAACGATTGAAATGAACTTTTTACCCGATGTTTATGTGGAGTGCGAAACTTGCAATGGTAAACGATACAACCGAGAAACATTGGAAGTTCGCTACCGAAGCAAATCCATTAGTGATGTATTAAATATGACAGTAGAAGATGCCGTTGTTTTTTTTGATAACATACCCTTTATTCTTCAAAAAATAAAAACGATACAGGAAGTTGGTCTTGGTTATATTACACTCGGACAGCAATCAACAACCTTATCGGGTGGTGAAGCGCAGCGTATAAAATTAGCAACCGAGCTTTCAAAAAAAGATACAGGAAATACTTTTTATATTTTAGATGAACCCTCCACAGGACTCCATTTTGAAGACATTCGTGTATTATTGCAAGTATTAGACAAGCTAGTTGATAGAGGGAATTCTGTTTTGATTATTGAACACAATATGGATATTATTAAAGTGGCTGACCATATCATTGATATAGGACTTGAAGGCGGTGCTAAAGGAGGAAACATTATTTGTGAAGGGACACCAGAAGAGGTTGCAAAAAACAAAACGAGCTACACTTCACACTATTTAAAAGCTGAGTTGGGAAATTCCATTTGATGATTTGAAGATGAACTAATTTGAAAATGATTTGCTAACTTGTGTCGCCCAACAACTAATAACGAACAACTACCGAACCAAAGTTATATCCCCTTTCTGTTTAAACTCAACGCCATCGGTATACTTTCCTTTACAGTAATAAACAAATACATTATTACTTAATTGGCAGCCTTTATAATTTCCATCCCATGCATTATTTTTATCAGTTGTTTCAAATACCTTTTCGACACATCTATGGTAAACAGCAAAATACAATTCCTAAATATTATTGCCTCTCGCAAATAACTTATCATTGTTTCCGTCACGGTTAGGGATGAAAGCATCGGGGGTGAGAAAAATGTTTGAAAGAGTAATAGTATATTTGCAAATATCACTTCGTCTATGTTATTCCTTATAGTTGAGTTAAGTGATGTAGTTATGGATTTAGAAATTAGACCCAAAAATTTGAATAGAAAATTAAAATGACATTATCCCATTGTGTCAAAAAATAAAAATTGTTTATGCGATAATCAAACCTTATCAAATTGTAATTCGTACAATTTTTTATAGGCTCCATTTTTTTCCAAGAGTTCGCTATGGTTCCCACTTTCAATTATTTTACCGTCATCTACCACCAAAATTGTATCTGCTTTTTGTATAGTGGTTAAACGATGTGCTACAACAATAGAGGTGCATTGTTTGGTCAAAGTATCAGTTGCCTTTTGTATCAACAATTCCGATTCAGTATCTATAGATGATGTTGCCTCGTCCAACATAAATATTCTTGGCTTGTAAACAAAAGCGCGTATAAAAGATATAAGTTGTCTCTGACCAACCGACAACATTGCTCCGCGCTCCATCACATTGTAATTAAATCCATTGGGGAGTTTATCAATAAATGAATTTGCGCCAATATTTTTTGTTGCCTGCTTCACCTCTTCTTCACTTATATCTTTATTGTTCAAGGTAATGTTATTCATAATTGAATCCGAAAAAAGAAAAACGTCTTGCAATACCAATCCAATACTTCTTCTCAATGAGCCCAATTCATAGGCACGAATATTTACCCCATCAATGAGTATTTCTCCTTTATCATATTCATAAAAACGGTTTATAAGACTAATAATTGTAGACTTTCCAGAGCCTGTTGCACCGACCAATGCCAATGTTTTTGATTGATCAATTTTGAATGAAATATCTTTCAACACCCACTCATCCTTTTTGTAGGCAAACCATACATTTTTAAATTCTATTTCTCCCTTTATTTTTTTGGCAGATAATGTTCCTTCGTTTACATTGCTATTGTCTGTATCAATTATTGTAAAGACCCTTTCAGAGCTTACCATACCCATTTGCAGGGTATTAAATCGGTCGGCAAGCTGCCTTATTGGACGAAATAAAAGGTTGATGTACATAATAAATGCAACAATTTTTCCCACTGTAAAGGTGTGATGTAATATTTCTTTTGAACCCCACCAAACCAATAAACCAATAGATATAGCAGACAGAATTTCAACTACAGGAAAAAACACTGAATAATGCCAAATTGACCGAATGTTTGCTATTTTATGTTTTTCGTTTATTTGCTGAAATTGGCTGTACTCTTCCTTCTCCCTATTAAACAATTGTACAATACTCATTCCTGTAATATGCTCTTGCACGAAAGCATTTAAACGGGCTACTTGCGTTCTAACATCTTGGAAAGAATTTTTAATGGCATTTTTAAAAATATAAGTTGCTATCAACAAAACTGGTATAGTGCTTAAGCTTACTAAACTTAAGCGCCAATCGTTTGAGAACATCACAACTGTAATTACAAGTAACTTTAAAATATCGCCCAATATTTCTAAAAATCCTTGCGAAAAAACATCTGCAATAGTTTGAATGTCAGATATAGTTCTTGTAATAAGTGTACCAATAGCATTGGTATCAAAATAGGTTAAACGAAAATTTACAATGTGTTTGTATAATTGCGTACGCATATCCATAATTACATTTTGCCCCAGCCTGTTGGTTAACATAACATTCATATATTGTACAATCGATTCAACAAACAATAGGCCTGTCATTAATAATACCATTTTAAGTAAATTAATACTATTCGGAATTATCACAAAATTATCAATTGTATATTGCACCATCCAAGGCCGAAATGGAGATAAAAAAGCTAAAAAAAGAGTTAGAGAAAGTGTGGTAAAGAAAACTTTTCTGTATGGCTTTACGTATGAAAGTATACGTAACAAAACATTATAGTCAAATGATTTTCCGGCTACTTTGCTCACGTTAAAAACAAGTTTGTTGGGTATTCTACTTTTTCTAAAAACAAACCTTCTGCAGGCACTGATTGACCTGCCTTTGTGCGATCCTTGCCTTCAATTATTTGACGAAATTCAGCTACACTAATTTTAGCAGTCCCCACCTCAATTAAAGTTCCAACAATTGCCCTAACCATATTACGCAAAAAACGGTCGGCACAAATAGTAAAAATTAATGTATCGTCAACTTGATTCCACTCGGCAATAAAAATTTTACAATTATTTGTTTTTGTTTGCGTATTGCTCTTACTAAATGCACTAAAGTCGGTATACAAAAATAATTCTTGCGCAGCTGTATTCATCGCTTCCAAATTTAAATCCTGGGTATAATACCAAGCTGTCTCTTCTAAAAACGGGTTCTTTTTTTTATTGATATAATATTTATAGGTGCGATTTGAAGCATCAAAACGTGCATGTGCATTTTCGGTAACCGAAATAATATCTAAAACAGCAATATCTTTCGGCACTATTTTGTTCATTCTATATAAAAATTCTTCTTTGTCAGCAAAAGCAATCTCTGTATCAAAATGGGCATAAAAATCAGTTGCGTGAACACCTGTGTCTGTTCTGCCGCAACCCACTGTATCAATAGGTTTTTGAAGTAATACACTCAAGGCCTCGTTAACTTTCTGCTGAACAGTTACAGCATTCTCTTGCTCTTGCCAACCACAATAATATGTTCCTTTATATGATAATTTTATAAAATAACGAGTCACCTATTTTTACTATTCTTTTAATAAAACCCTACTTTTACACCCACAATTAAATTTGCTGTTTCTGGATATGAATAAGATGCTATAAACATTTCTGATAATCTATATGTAGCATAAAGAGCCACCCTATTATTCCCTATTCGAGCACTAATGCCATAATTTAATTTATTAACGTAATTAGGATTCCTATTTACCATTTTCACTTTAGTGGATCCAAAAGCATTCGTTTCAGGTAGTTTGTTTTTAACGATTAATGCATTTGCAAAACCATATTCACCGAATGCGCCAATATCCATAAATTTACCAATCTTGTTTCCTCTTTTACCAAAATTTACTCGGTTATATAATTCCAATCGAAAATTACGAATCAACAATCTTTCCGATTTGTAATTTATTGATGTCGGAAATGATTTTGTTGGACTTTGTTTAATTAAATAACCGGCTGTATTATAGTTAATATCATAACCAATTGCATAATGATTATTAATTTTTGTTTTATGCCGAAAGCCGAATACTAATTGAGTTGAACTTCCAATTACCGTTTCTAAGGCTCCAAAATGTTGGGTATCAAGAATAAAACCATAACCAATATAAAAGTGGTCAAAACTTCTCTGATTAGGTCCTTTTTTAGGTGGGACCGTATCAAATACAACATCTTGCTTAAAAAGAATATTTTGCGCTGAACTTATAGTATTCAAACACGCGAATATAATTATTAATAGTAAAATGAATTTTTTCATGGTTAAAAAGTAAATGAATTTGTGTAATTTTTATAATGTACCATTATTTTCTGCCCTTTTTTATAATCATAGTTGGAGAACTTAAGTACATCTTTATTTTCAACAGAAACTATATAATAGCTAGTTATAACTCCGCTTTCGTTTTCAATATGATAATACAATCGTTTTGTAGCAAGGCCTATTGTATCCTTTGCAAAAAAAGCATCTTGTATTTTTACTGTTACATAATTATTCTCATTAACAAAATCAAAAGTACTAAGCACTTGTGTTCTGTTTTTTTCTGTAAAACAACTTGCTTGAGGTACACCGTATCCGTGAGCATAATCAAAGTAGGGATGCAAATCTCCAGACTTCTCAATCTCAAAAAACAATTCCATGTTTTTTAAATTGCGATTACTTTGCAATACACACGCAGCAAAGCCAGCAACTAGTGGACTTGAAAAAGATGTTCCTTGTGTTTTTTCTAATCCCTTTGGCCCTGCAGCAATTACGTGACCAAAAGCACACACATTGGGTTTTAATCGTTTATCAGCTGTTGGTCCGTAGGAACTAAAATTTGTGTGAAAATCGCTTTTCAAATCAATACCACCAACGGTTAGCACACTGTCTGCATCTGCAGGAGTCCCAATAGTTCTCCAAGCACTCGCACCTTCATTCCCTGCTGCATTTACAACCAGTATGCCTTTTCGTGCAGCCAAGTTAGCAGCCTTTGCCACCAAGCTTTTTTTGCCATTCATGTCAGCCGTAAAATATCTATCACCGGTATATCCCAATGAACTGTTTATTATTTGTGCCCCATTCTTATCAGCCCATTCTACTGCCGCTAACCAGTTTTCTTCTTCCGAAAATGGTTCTCGTTTACCCATTTCTGTACGAGCTAACAAAAATTCCGCCCCTGTCGCAAGACCTATGTTTATATCACCTGCTTTACCTGCAATACAGGAAAGCACTAAGCTTCCGTGGCTACTATAACCGTAAACAAAATCTTTATTACGCACAAAATCATAGGTCTTTATAATTTTTCCGGCTTTTCGAATATGCTCAAAGGACGGATTAATATCTACATTCGGGAAACCGGCATCAAAAATAGCAATCCGAATTCCACTGCCGTCAATGTTCGCTTTCTTAAACTCGTCTGCCTGCATTCTTGAGGTTTGTGCCTCAAGTAACTCCTTTTGATCGTCACTTAATTTTTTATTGAATGCACCCTCTTCCACTGATGCTAAATACATCGATTGAAACGGAAGTGCCTCAATACTTTTTACAAAATAAAATTGCTGAATATTTCGTATTTGATTTTCACTTGCGTAAACACACATCCCGTTAAACCATCGAGTAATATTACTTACAGAATCCACATTAGAACGAACTGTATTATAATAAAATTCATTTATAGGAAAATCGGTACTGTCTGTCAAGGAAACATTATTTACAAGTCTCCTTTCAATGGCTTTTGCATCAAAATAAGTATGAGGATTAAAAAAAGTATGTGCCTTATTGGTAAAAAATATCCAATATTTCTGCTGAGCCTGTGCAGAGAAACATTGAATCATTACTAGAAACAAAAAAACTGTTCGCTTGAGTTGTTTGTTCGACAATAAGTTCATATATTCGAAATATGCATAAAGGTAAATATTAAATAATAGCCCACAAAAATATGATAGTCGATTTAAGAAGTGATACAGTTACACGCCCTACAAAAGAAATGCTAGAAGCAATGTTTTCTGCCAAAGTAGGCGATGATGTTTTTGGTGAAGACGAAACGGTTATTGCACTGGAACAAAAAGCTGCAGCACTTTTTGGCAAAGAAGCCGGACTTTTTTGCCCATCAGGCACAATGACCAATCAAATTGCCGTAAAAGCGCACACGCAAGCAGGAGATGAAGTTATTTGCGACAAACTATCACACATTTACATTTATGAAGGTGGTGGAATTGCATCCAACGCCTTGGCTTCTGTAGCACTAATTGAAGGTGACAGAGGGCGATTCACTCCAGAACAGGTACTTGAAAATATACGAAAAGAGGATATCCATTTTCCACGAACATCCTTAGTGTCTATTGAAAATACAGTAAATCGAGGAGGAGGAGCTTATTGGAACATAAATGAAATAAAAAAAATAGCATTCGTTTGCACTGAAAATAAATTACAATTTCATTTGGATGGTGCACGCATATTTAATGCTCTTATTGCAAGCAACGAAACAGCCAAAAATATGGGCGAGCAATTTGACAGTATTTCTGTTTGTTTATCAAAAGGACTAGGCGCTCCCGTAGGTTCCGTATTATTAGGAACAACAGATTTTATTCAAAAAGCAAGAAGAACGCGGAAAGTTTTTGGTGGCGGAATGCGGCAAGCAGGTTACCTTGCTGCTGCTGGCATTTATGCATTGGATAATAATATTAATAGATTAAAGGATGACCACCTAAAAGCAAAACAATTGGAAGAAACATTAAATAAATTACCGTTCATTGAAAAAATATATCCTGTTGAAACCAATATTGTTTTGTTTACGATGCCTACTGCCAATGATGCTCAACAATTCATCGGAAAACTGGCGGCGAACAATATAAAAGCCATTACTGTTGGCAAGAGTGATGTGCGTTTTGTAACGCACCTTGATTTTACAGATGAGATGTTGGAAAAAGTGTTAAATACTATCAAGAAAATATAAATTAACTTATTGAAAAGCCAATTTTCTTTATATCCTCCCAAAAAGTAGGGTAAGATTTTTTAACAACACTTGGATTGTTTATTTTTAAGTTTTCAAAAACTATGGCTAAAGGTGCAAATGCCATCGCCATACGATGATCATTGTATGTATCTATGACTATGTTACTCGAGTTTATTCTTTTAGCTGGTACAATATGAATGCTTCCCTTATTGAGAATATTTACTTCAACCCCAATTTTCACTAACTCATTTTTTAGTGCTTCTACTCTATTTGTTTCTTTTATAAGTAGCGTTTCTAAACCAGTAAATATTGCTGGAATATTTAATGCAGAAACTACAACAGCGATTGTTTGAGCCAAATCAGGGCAATCACTAAAATCAAATTCGAATTTATTGGGTAATTGTTTTGTTGCTTTTAAAATTTGAACTGACTTTTCATTGTATTTTGTTTCAACACCAAACACTTCAAATAATTTTGCAACAATTGCATCGCCTTGTAAGCTATCACTTCTTAAATCAAAAAGTTCTATTTCTGCTTCTTCAGAAAGTGCTACTATGGCATACCAATAGGATGCAGATGTCCAGTCGCCTTCGACAACAATATTTTTTGCCGCGTATAATTGTGGTCTTACCACCAAACAATTTTTATTCCTCTCTACCTCTACACTAAAATTATTCATTAGCTGAATAGTCATTTCAATGTAGGACTCGGAAGTAATTTTTTCCCTCAACTCAATTTCCAAACCTTCGGTTAAAGTAGGTGCAATTAAAAGTAACGCAGTAATGTACTGGCTGCTAACACTTCCATCTATCGAAATTTTTCCACCTTGCAAACTTTTGCCAATTACATGTATTGGTGGATAACCTGATTTTTCAATGTAATCAATTTTTGCATCAATTTGGCGCAATGCCTTTACTAAAATATCTATCGGGCGCTGTTTCATTCTGTCACTCCCGGTTAGGATAATGTTACAGTCTCGACTAGCAAAGAAAGCTGTCAAGAAACGCATAGCAGTCCCTGCTAGCTTCACATCAAATGTTGTTTCTCCTTTTTTAAAATCGATTAAAATTTGATTTAAGACTTCCGTATCAATAGCTGAACTAAGGTTTTCAATAGTTATGTTCCCGGCACAAAGCTGCTGTATAATTAGAGCTCTATTACTTTCACTTTTTGAGCCTGGTAGTTGAATACTACTTTTCAGTTTTTTGTTTTGTATGTTCAGCGTGTATAACAATTATTGCTTTTTACAGATTATTATAAAAATCCAAAGCCTCCTTTATTTGAGCCCTAGTAAAACTATGATTAGGGCTTGCTTTTCCTATTTTTTTTAGCACTGTGAAATTTATTTCTTTCTTTTCGTTTTTCTTGTCCTGAAGCATAAATGCAATAATCTCAGAAAATGCCGCACTGCTTATATTATATTTCTTATAGTGCAATGAAACAAAACTACAAACTTCTGTCAATTGCTTTTTATCAAAACTGTATTTTATGCTGGAAAGGTATGCCTCGCATATGATACCGATAGCGACTGCTTCACCGTGTAATAAATAATTTTTATTGTGCTTTAAAAAATAACTTTCCAATGCGTGTCCTATAGTATGACCAAAATTCAAAACCTTTCTTACTCCTTTTTCATAAGGGTCGGATTGCACGATATCGGTTTTAATTTCAATTGAATGATTCACAAAAGGAGCTGCAAAATTCTTTTGGGAAATATCAACCTTTTTAAGTTTGTTCCAATAGTTAATATCAGCCACCAATGCGTGCTTTATCATTTCGGCAAAACCCGAAAGATATTCTCGCTTAGATAATGTTTTCAAAAAATCTGTTTCAACAAAAACGGCTTTGGGGTGAACAATTGTGCCTATTTGATTTTTATACCCTTCTAAATTAATTGCCAATTTTCCTCCAACCGATGCATCTACTTGTGCTAATAAAGTAGTAGGAATATTTACAAAATCGATTCCTCTTTTATAGGTACTTGCAACAAAACCACCCATATCACAAATTACACCACCACCCAAATTAAGGAACAATGCTTTTCTCTCCGCTTTTTCATCCGTTAAAGTAGCCCAAAGTTCGACACAAATTTCTACGCTCTTGTTTGCTTCTCCGCTTTCAATTTCAATGATGTTTGCTTCTTTTAACTCTATACAGTTGCTAATTAAAATTGGCAAACAGTGCTGCATACTGTTTTCGTCCACCAATATATGAAGCGATGAATAGTTGCCCTTTTTAATAAAGACAGATAATTTTTTAAATACAGTTTTACCCAAGAAAATTGGATGTATGACTTGATTTAATGTAAAATGCTTTTGTGTTCCCATATACAGATAAGCAAAATTAGTCATTACAGGGCTTAATTTCTAAAAATGTCGCCTATATTTGTAACGTAAGATTCATTTATGATATCATTTGAAAATACCGAAATAGCTTGTTCTGCAAAATCCAACAGTGAACTCAATCGTTCATACTGGCTTTTTAAATTAGTGAGCAGTCCATCCCTTGTAAGTTTCGGAAAAAAATTTACTAATTTTGCCATTGCGACACATTTGCCTATTAACTGGATTATTAAACCAACCATCTTTAAACAATTTTGCGGTGGCGAAAACATTGAAGAGTGTAGTCGTACCATAGAAGAATTGGGGAAATTTAACATAGGCACCATTTTAGATTACTCGGTGGAAGGGAAAGAGTCGGAAAAAGATTTCGATGCTTGTGCCGTTGAAACTATTGCTACAGTTGACAAAGCAAAAGGGAATAAAAATATACCCTTTTGTGTATTTAAAATAACAGGCTTAGCTCGCTTTCATTTATTGGAAAAAGTAAGTGCGTCAGATACACTTACTGAGGAGGAAAAAACAGAATACCAAAGAGTAGAAAAAAGAATAAACAATATTTGTAAAAGAGCATTTGAAAATGATGTTCCCATTTTTATTGATGCTGAAGAAAGTTGGATACAGCAAGCAATGGACAAAATGGCCAATAAGATGATGGTATTGTACAACAAACAAAAACCCATTGTTTATAATACCTTCCAATTGTATAGAAGTGATCGCTTAGAATATTTAAAACATTCTCACTCCTTGGCGCAACAAGGGGCTTATTTTTTAGGCGCAAAATTAGTTCGTGGTGCCTATATGGAAAAAGAACGCAAACGTGCGCAGGAGTTAAACTATCCTTCACCTATACAAGATACAAAAGAAAATACAGACAAAGATTACGATGCAGCCTTGGAGTTTTGTGCTAAAAATATTTCCAATATTGGTTTATGTTCCGGTACACATAACGAAAAAAGCTCCTTATTACTTGCTCAATTAATGGAACAACAAAAAATTGCCAGATCAAACAATCAAATATACTTTTCGCAACTTTTTGGTATGAGCGACCATATCAGCTATAATTTAGCAAATGCAGGGTACAATGTGTCGAAATATGTACCTTACGGACCGATAAAAGAAGTACTTCCATACCTTATACGTAGAGCACAGGAAAACACATCAGTAAAAGGCCAAACAGGGAGAGAACTTAACATTATTATTAAAGAAAAGAACAGAAGATCGGGTAAATAGCTATTCTAAATTTATTAGCATTTGCATTATCTCTAAAAAAGCGTAATTTTACGCTCCGTTTCGCCTAACGGGGGTGATAAATGTGGATGTGGTATTTTTGCGTTGAAGCAAAAACTGTAAAGTCGTAACTAATTGATTAAAAGTGCCAAGAGTTGTGAGGAAGATAAATAATGCGGATGTGGCGTAATTGGCAGCCGCGCCAGACTTAGGATCTGGTGCCGAGAGGCGTGGGGGTTCGAGTCCCTTCATCCGCACAAAAAAGGAGTTCCATAATGGAACTCCTTTTTTATTTATACACACCTTCCAACTAAACTAGCAACCCAAAATCACTTCACCAACGACTCAAAAAAATAGAGAAAATACGTGTCACCAATGATTTTGGACAATTTTTGTTGAAAAAAATTATCCTCAAAAAAGTCTGTGAATCTCAAAAAATTGAGATTGATCGATTACAAAAAGAAGCAGAAATACTGCACAAACTTGTAAATTCGCAAAAAGAAGTAATAAAATCATTAAAAAACATTGGAAACAAAAGAAAATTGAAATAGTTCTCTTTATATCTAAACCTATCTCCTTCTATAAAATTTCCTTCCAGATGAGGCGCCTGCACTTTTTGATTTTTTACCACCATCACCCTTTGAGGCAAATGTAGCAATGGGCGCTAAGTTCATTTCTTTGATATTGTGCTTCAACAGTTTATTTATATCTTTTAAATATGCTAATTCTTCCGATGAACAAAAAGAAAAGGCTGTTCCATCCTCTCCTGCCCTACCTGTTCTTCCTATTCTGTGTACATAGGTTTCGGGAACTTCCGGAAGTTCATAGTTTATTACGTGTGTAAGTTTATCAACATCAATTCCTCTTGAAGCAATATCTGTAGCCACTAATATACGTATTGTTCTGTCTTTAAAACCAGACAAGGCTCTTTGTCTTGCATTTTGTGATTTGTTTCCGTGAATTGCTTCTGACGAAATCCCAATCGCTTTCAAGCTTTTCACAACTTTATCGGCACCGTGTTTGGTTCGTGTAAAAACCAATGCGTGTTGTATCTTTTCACTTTCCAACAGTTCTTTCAACATTGCTGTTTTTTCACTTTTCTCAACATAATACACCGATTGCTTTACTGTTTCGGCAGGAGCTGACATTACTGCAACCTGTACTTGTACAGGATTAGTTAGCAGACTATCGGCAAACGCTTTTATCTCTATTGGAACTGTAGCCGAAAAGAACAATGTCTGTTTTTTCAAAGGCAACTTGGTAATGATTCTTTTTATGTCCTTAATAAATCCCATATCGAGCATCCTGTCCACTTCATCCAACACAAAAAACTCAACGGTATTTAATTTTACATATCCTTGATTCATCAAGTCTAATAATCTCCCTGGAGTTGCAATCACAATATCAACACCTCTTTGCAAAGCATTTACTTGGTTGCCTTGAGAAACACCACCAAAAATCACAGTGTGCTTTATATTTAATCCTTTACCATAATCTTTAAAACTTTCGTCAATTTGTATTGCTAACTCACGCGTTGGGGCTAAAATCAACGCTTTAATGCCCAGCTTTTTTTCAATATTTTTTCTATTGTAAATAAGTTGCAACATCGGTATTGCAAATGCTGCCGTTTTTCCGGTTCCTGTTTGCGCTACTCCAAATACGTCCTTCCCTGCTAATACGTGTGGTATTGATTTTTCTTGAATGGGTGTTGGTTGTGTATATCCTTTTATTTTTATAGCCTGATATATGGGCTCAATTAATTTTAAATCTTCAAAATTCATGTTGTGTTATTGTTTAATAATTTAATTTGAAGGGCTATGTTGAAATAAATTTCACATAAACACTTCGTTTTGTTTTCAAAAAAGGGTGTAGAATTTAAAAGAGATACCGCGATGGTTATACAACAGCTTAAAAATACAGCTTTTTACTTCCACAAAGGTACGAAAATAATATGGATATACTATATACTAATTACACTCTTTTGCACTTTATCCAACAAGTCCTAAATACCCTATTCTTGCTTTTAAAATGAAGAATGCATTCTTGTATTAAAATTAAATAATCGACAATCAACAAAATACATCCGATATCTTTATCGGAAAACAAGCCAAATGATGTATTTTCGTCTTTAAATTTTCACCGTTAACCCTTTTTTATTCTTGAGTGTCTTATATTTATGAACAAATAGTGAAATATATATTAAAATAACCTTTAGATAAATAAGTCATTCGAAACAAATTTTATGAAAAAAGCAATCTTAGCCCTATCCCTTATTGTTTCTTCCATTGCTAATTCACAGACCTTATACGATATTAATACCATACAAGATATCCGTATTTACTTTCAACAAGCAAATTGGGATTATAGTATGGACACTGCTAAAAATGGTAGCGAAGGGTATCTGTTAGCTGATTCAGTTATTGTAAATGGTATTACTTACGATTCAGTTGGTGTAAAGTATAAGGGAAATAGTTCCTACAACGCTAATAACAACAAAAATCCGTTACATATTAAGTTGGATTATATCCATAACAAAGCAGATTATGAAGGATACAACGATATAAAACTTGGAAACGGTTATATGGATCCCTCATTTATTCGCGAAGCACTTTCCTACCGTATCCTTACAAAGTATATGGATTGTTCAAAAAATAATTTTTCAAACGTTTATATTAACGGTACTCTGAGGGGATTGTATAGTAACTCGGAAAGTATTGATAAAAAATTTGAAGGCGATCATTATTACTCTTCGGAAGGAAGCTCCTTTAAGTGCAATCCCTTGGGTGGTGCAGGTGGCGGAAACCAAGCCTATTCTGATTTAAAATACTTAGGAACTGACAGCAGTTTGTATTTTCCACGATATGAAATGCAATCAGATTTTGGGTGGAATGATTTGAAAAACATGATTGATACGCTCAATAATTTCAATGCCTTCTTCGAAAATAATATGGACATCGACCGCGCCTTGTGGATGCTTGCTTTCAACAATGTATTAATAAATCTAGATTCTTACACGGGCAGTTTTAAACAGAATTATTATTTATACAAAGATTTAAATAACCGATTTGTACCTACTGTTTGGGATGTAAATATGAGTTTTGGAGGTTTCCCGGGCGGTCAAGGTGCCGGTGGTGCCAATATGATTCCTCTATATGCAAACGATGCTGCTCACCCATTAATTCAAAAACTTTTTGCCAATGCTCAGTTCAGAAAAATGTATGTAGCTCATATGCGAACGATAACGAATGAAAATTTTGCAAATGGAAATTACCTTACGGATGCAAACAGTTTAATGACCATTATAGATGGAGCAGTTAATACTGATCCATATAAATTTTATACCTATGCACAATTTCAAAACAGCTTAACTACCAACATTGCAGGGGGTGGTGGAGGTGGTGGTTTCTCAATACCAGGCATCCAGTTATTGATGGATGCTAGAAATCTTTATTTGCAAGGAACCACCGAATTTACACAAACACCGCCTATTATCACAAACATTGCAACTATTCCGGCAGTAGTAACTTATGGTAGTAATGTTACCATAACAGCCAATGTTACCAATGCTACTAGTGTTTATATTGGTTTTAGATACGATAAAACAAAACGATTTTTCAGAGTTCCTATGTACGATGATGGATTACACAATGATGGTGCTGCGGGAGACAATGTTTTTGGTGCTGCCATTACTGCAAATTCAGGAATGATACAATATTACATTTATGCTGACAATGCCAACGCTGGAATATTTTCACCAGAACGTGCCGAGCACGAATTTTATACGCTAACTGTTCAAACTGCGAATGCCGCAATGGGTGAAGTGGTGATAAACGAATTTTTAAGCAGCAATTCCATTCAAGTAGACGAATACAATGAAGACGATGATTGGGTTGAATTGTTTAACAATTCAGCAAATTTAATTTCCTTATCTAACTTATACTTATCTGACAGCCTTGGATATTTAAACAAATGGCAATTCCCTGCCGAAGCCACTATTAATCCAAACGGCTTTTTTATAATTTGGACGGATGATGATTCTGCACAAGTAATCAATCATACTAATTTCAAATTAGAAAAATCATCGGGACAATTGTATCTGTCAAACGGTCAAGGGACTATTCTCGATAGTATTTCCTACGGACAACAAACACAAAATATCAGCTATGGTCGTTACCCTAATGGAACAGGGGCATTTCAAGTAATGAGTACTTCCTTTAATGCGGTTAATACCCAAAGTGTAGGAGTAAAAGAGAGCGCTATCGCTGCAATAGATTTACTTGTTTATCCTAATCCTGTAAACGATTTGCTTTACATTCAAAGTGGAAATAACCATTCTATAAAACAGATTGATGTATTTGATGTTAACGGAAAACTGATTTTCACCCAAAACGAGTCAACCTATTCTACAACTATTAATACTTCCAATTGGGTGAAAGGGGTGTATGCTGTTAAGATACAAAATAGCAACAATCAATTCCTTGTTAAAAAGATAGTGAAGTAAAACCACCAAATTTTACTTAGTGTATTAATGTTTCAAAAAAAGCGAATTAACGTTCGATTTTACTTATTTTTGAGCATATTAATACTGTTCAATATGCTAACGATAAATCCCAATTATAAAATTTCCTACGAAAGTATTCCCTTCGGTTTTGGAGAACCACAAGACACAAAAAATGTGGCTATTATTATCGATGATTTTTTATTAAATCCGGAACTCGCTCGTGAATATGCTATTAGCAATGCTTCAGAATTTAAAAGTGCAAGCCCTACTTTTTATCCGGGTTCCTTTTTAGCAATACCTACTGATGTATCCAAAACATTGATTCCCTTTTTTGATGAACTGTTTCGAAAGACCTATGATTTGGAAGCAAAAAAAATGAGTGATTTTGTATTAAAATATTCTTTATTGAGTACTAAACCTGAAAACCTAACACACCTGCAAACAATATGTCACAGAGACATTAACCCATCCGTTGACCTAACAAAACACAAACGCATTGCTGCAGTTCTATATCTATTTGAAGATGAAAAGTTGGGAGGAACGAGTTTTTATACTAAAAAAAACAATTTAATTCCAAAGCAAATCCCACCCGTTATTCCACCAAAATACCTAACCGTAAGTGATGATAATTTTGAATTAACCAACCACATTCCTGCAAAATGGAATAGACTGGTATTTTATCCAAGTCATATCCTTCACAGTGGTTATATTGATCATCCTGAATTATTATCAGAAGATCCTTCTGTTGGAAGATTAACCATCAATAATTTTACTTGGTATTCAGACCCTGAATCAATAAAATTTGAATAGTTGCCTTTTGGGGCTACAAAAATTAGTATCGAATTTCGTTTGTATCTCATTTTTACGACTGCACCTTTTTTTAAGTTGTTTAAACCGTTTCCGAAATTTACTTGTAATGTAAAACTGCAACTGGAACACGAATTTTGGTATGGAACAAGATATATGAGCAGCGGATTAAGTATAACATTCTCCCTTTTTAATTTAGGCTGGTTTTATTTGATATTTGGTTTGGGATGGAACGACAATAGTTTATTCTATTACCTGATTACCAACACCAGTCTATTAATAATCTCTTTACCTTATATAATGCGGCTTTCTAGAACTGCCTACTTAAGTGTATTTGTTAAATACGATAAAAATGCGGCTTCGTCTAAACACTAATTGAATTATTAAGAAAATGAAAAAAGTGCTATTGTTTTTTAAACAACAGCACTTTTAAGTATTTTTATTTTTTCCTATTTCACCAATACCATAGGGTTTGCAAGCCCTTTGTACGATTTTAGATCCATTTTTATTGAACCTACCAAAATATCCGCTTCGGCCCTTATGGGAATGTGATTTTTATCATCCGTTATCCAAGCAGTTAAATCCTCTTCGTGCTTAAACACCCTACCCTTTTGCACCACAGGATGAAACTTAATACACTTTACATAACCAATATCTGTTTTAATGGTTTCCTTGCCTACATATTTTATCTTAAGCGGATAAATTTCATTGTCAACAAAGGCATCGAAACTAAATATATCACCAGGTTTTGCATTTGAAAAATCAATTATACGTGCATAATAAAAAGACGAAATCATATCCTGTGCATATTGACTTGTATTGAACGGTTTGCCATCGGCATTTACAGTTTTCTTATATGGATTAAAAACATAATTCTGGTTTATTTTATAACCGCCTTCGTCTACACGCCTAACAAATACCCAAGGACACACTGACTCTTCATCAATATAACTTTCGTAACGATCACGCACTTTAAAAAACCAGTCGAAAGCTCCTTTACTTTGGGCAACACCCACTACGTGCAATGCACTTCGTTCTCCGTACTTTTTTTCCTCGTCCTTTACTTCTAGCACAGCTTCACCGGCATCAATAAATCCATAGTGAAGTCTGTAAACCAACTGCTCCCCTTTTTTAAAAGCATTATTCTCAACCTTACGTAACTGACCGTGAATGGGATTCATCATAAATAAAACAAGTACGGTAATGATAGTGATTTTCATAAAATTTATTCTTTGTATGAAAAGGAATTGCAAAGCACGTACCACTTTCAGTTAACAACTGCAAATCAATTAGTTAAACAACTATATTGATTATTTTATTGTGCACCACAATTATCTTTTTGGGAGATTTCCCTTCCAAGAATTTTTTCACTTCTTCGAAATCCATTGCTGCATGTTCAATTTCTTTTATTCCCAATGTTAAAGGTAATTCCATTTTAAAACGCGTTTTACCATTGAAGGAAACAGGGTAAGCAAATGCGTCATTAACCAAATATTCTTCTTTGTGTGCAGGAAATTGGGCGTAGGTTACACTATCAGTATGCCCCAACTTAAACCACAATTCCTCAGCAAGGTGCGGAGCATAAGGTGCAATGATAATTGACAACGGCTCCAATATTTCACGCTTGTTGCATTTTTGTTCGGTAAGCTCGTTTACGCAAATCATAAAATTACTTACCGAAGTATTGAAAGAGAAATTCTCAATATCGTGAACAATTTTTTTAATGGTTTTATGTAATGTTTTTAATTCTTCTTTTGTTGCTGCCTCTGTTGAAACATTGAATACACCTCCATTATGATACAACCTCCACAACTTGCGTATAAAATTAGACACACCACTAATACCAATAGTACTCCAAGGTTTTGAAAGCTCCAGTGGACCAAGGAACATTTCGTATAGGCGGAGACAATCAGCCCCCTGTTGCTCTATAATGATATCTGGAGTAACAACATTGTACTTTGATTTAGACATTTTTTCTACTTCTGATTTGAGCAAGAGATAGTCTTCCCCTTTATCATCTTGTTTCCAATTAACAATAAATGTTTCTTTAGCAATTATATCTTTAAACATGGGATATACATCAACTAAAGCTGCAAGATTTTTTTTGTAAAATCTGTCTTTTTCATCAGCGAACTCAACAGGGCAATGCCATTTCGTATATTCCCCGATAAACGTATTGCTTATTGGTTCATAATACTTTGGAAAATCATCACAAGAGATAATTATTTGATGTTTAGTGGATGTGTTTGAATCGGATTCTATTCTAGTAAAAAACAACGATCTCCCCAGTATCATCCCCTGATTAATCAACTTTTTGGCAGGCTCCGTAAAAGGAAGCAATCCAAGGTCGTTTAAAAATTTTGTCCAGAAACGTACGTACAATAAATGCCCGGTGGAGTGCTCAGCACCCCCAATGTATAAATCTACATTTTGCCAATAATTGATGGCTTCTTTAGATGCAAATGTATTCTTATTGTGTGCATCCATATAACGTAAAAAATACCAAGAAGAGCCTGCCCATCCCGGCATAGTTGAATTCTCATATTCAAATTGACCCTTATATTTCCAATTTGTTGCACGCGCCAAAGGTGGCTCACCTGTTTCGGTTGGTAAATATTTATCTACATCGGGCAATAACAATGGCAGCTCTTTTTCATCCAATACTTTTGGAATTCCATTTTCATAATACACAGGAATTGGTTCTCCCCAATAGCGTTGGCGGCCGAAAACAGCATCGCGCAAACGGAAATTTGTTTTCCCTTTTCCTAATCCTTTTTCTTCAATTATCGCAATCGCTTTTTTAATAGCATCTTTCACATCCAATCCATTCAGGAAATCAGAATTCATTAATTTTCCATCTTTCGCGTCATAGGATTCTTTTGATAAATCGCCACCGGCAACTACTTCAATGATATCCAATCCAAAATGTTTTGCAAAAGCATAGTCACGTGTATCGTGTCCGGGAACAGCCATTACAGCTCCTGTGCCGTAACCTGCCAACACATAATCACCAATCCAAACAGGAATTTGTTTTCCTGTAAACGGATGCAGCACATAGCCTCCTGTAAAAACACCCGTTATCTTTTTTACATCCGACATACGGTCGCGCTCACTTCTGTTTTTCGCGAACATTACGTATTCTTTAACCACTTTTATTTGTTCGGCTGTTGTAATTTTTTCTACCAACTCGTGCTCGGGAGCAAGTGTTATAAATGAAACTCCGAATATGGTATCCGGTCTGGTAGTGAATACTTCAATCGTATCATCAGATTCTTGAATCTTGAACTTAAAACTAGTCCCTTCACTTTTTCCAATCCAGTTGCGTTGTGCTTCTTTAATACTATCTGTCCAATCGAGACCCTCCAAATCGCTCAACAATCTATCGGCATAAGCAGTAATTCTTAAACTCCATTGTTTCATTAATTTACGCTCAACAGGGTAACCACCACGTTCCGAAACTCCTTCCTTTACCTCTTCATTGGCAAGTACTGTTCCCAATTGCGGACACCAATTTACCATTGTATTGCTTAAATATGCAAGTCGATATTCCAACAACAAATCGGACTGTTGCATTTCATTTAAATCCCCCCATCCCTCACCTCGGTCTTCTCCACAGGTGAGGTTGCCTATACAAAACTTTTCTATGAGTGTGGAAATATTCTCTGCTTTATTCGTTTCAGGATTGTACCAACTATTAAACAATTGAATAAATATCCATTGTGTCCATTTATAATAATCAGGATTTGAAGTACGTACTTCCCTATCCCAATCAAATGAAAACCCTATTTTGTCAAGCTGTTCGCGATAACGCGCAATGTTTGTTTTAGTGGTAATTTCGGGATGCTGTCCTGTTTGTATAGCATATTGCTCAGTGGCTAATCCAAATGAATCGTATCCCATAGGATGCAATACATTAAATCCTTTTAAGCGTTTATAACGCGCAAAAATATCGGATGCAATATACCCTAACGGATGCCCAACGTGTAATCCGGCCCCACTTGGATAGGGAAACATATCCAATGCATAATACTTAGGTTTATTTGATTTATTTTCGGCCTTAAAGGTTTTTTTTTTAGCCCAATAATGTTGCCACTTTTTTTCTACTTCTCTAAAATTGTATTCCATTTCGCTTGTATTTACAAATTGCGAATTTACAAATTAGGCGTAAGCTTTTAACAATAAATTAAAATGGTTGCTCGTCATCGTTTTTCATATTGTTGAGCTTTGATGAAAAAGTAATTTGAGGCAAATCATTTCCATCTATATCTGTAGAAGGCAACTGACCAAAGGAATTGAAGTCGCCACCTAAATTATCAAACTTAGCCAAATGTGGTATAAATCGTAAATTAACATCCTTCAAAGCACCATTACGGTGTTTCGAGATAAGTAGTTGCGCTACTCCGGTAAGTGAGTTTCCACTATTGTCTTCGGTTATTTGGTAATATTCCGGACGGTAAATAAACATTACCATATCGGCATCTTGTTCAATGGCTCCCGATTCACGCAAATCGGAAAGTTGCGGGCGTTTACTTCCTCCTGCACGATTCTCAACCTGACGGCTTAACTGAGAAAGTGCAATCACAGGAATATTTAATTCTTTGGCAATACTTTTTAGGGAACGCGATATTAAACTTATTTCTTGCTCACGATTTCCTTTTCCTTCGCCACCCGCAGTCATTAACTGCAAGTAATCGATTACCACTAATTGTATATCGTGTTGTGCTTTTAACCTACGACATTTGGCTCGAAGTTCAAAAATAGATAACGCGGGAGTATCATCAATAAAAATAGGGGCTTCCGTTAATTTTTTTATCTGTGAATTTAACTGGTGCCACTCGTGATCGTGCAAATCTCCTTTCTTTAATTTTTCTGCCGAAATTTCTGTTTCAGATGAAATTAAACGATTTACCAATTGCAAAGATGACATCTCCAAGGAAAAAACAGCTACTGGCTTTTTGAAGTTTACTGCGGTGTTTCTTACCAAGGATAATGCGAAAGCAGTTTTACCCATACCCGGACGAGCTGCCACAATTACCAAATCGGATTTTTGCCAGCCGGACGTTACCCGATCCAGTTCTGTAAATCCGGAAGCAACACCATTGATACCATCTTCGTGTGTACGAGCAATTTCTATTTGTTTTACAGCATCCACTATAAGTGAACTCATACTCTCGTAATTTTTACGAATATGTTTTTCTGCTATTGAAAATAAATCACGCTCTGCTTTATCGAGTAAATCGAACACATCGGTTGAATCTTCATAAGCATCTCGAATGGTTTCATTAGAAATACGAATTAATTCGCGTTGAATATGCTTTTGTGAAATGATACGTGCGTGAAACTCCATATTAGCCGCAGAAGCTACCCTGTTGGTAAGTTGTGTTACATAATATGGTCCACCAATAATATCTAACTGCCCACTCTGCTTTAACTGATTGGTTACCGTTAAAATATCTATGGGCTGTGTTTTTTCGAAAAGTGTACGAATAGCACCGTAAATTTTTTGATGTGCTTCCACATAAAAACTTTCGGGTTGTAATATTTCTATAACAGATGTTAATGCATTTTTATCTAACATTAATGCCCCTAACACTGCTTCTTCCAATTCTCGAGCTTGTGGAGGTAGTTTTCCGTGCTCAATATAATTGGGTATTATTGCTTTCTTTATTCGTTTATTACCTGTTAAGCTATTCACGTTACTACTTGTTATATCCATATTCCAAAGTTACAAAAAAGTGAGGTGAGTTTCAAACTATAAGTTACTGCGTTTATAAAATACCTTTTATTATACTCACAATACGCTAGTTAGATTACCTTAGTTGAGCTAACACTTCCATGACTGTTAACATTTTGTGCAAAAATTAATAATTTTCATAAATTCGCTTATTCAAAATGAAAAAAAGCTCTTTATTAATTATTCCTAATTTGTTGCTTAGCTTATTTTGCTCTGCCCAAATGAAGGGCGACTTATTTTTTAATCCGGCCATCATTAATACCATAAGTATACAATTTGCGCAAATCGGTTATTGGGATTCTTTAGTGGCATACAAGCCATTGGACAAAGCAATCCTTGCGAGTGTTACTGTAAACGGTGTTTTGCTAGACTCAACAGGTGTTCAGTTAAAAGGGAATTCGTCCTATAATTCATATCCGGGAAATAAAAAGCCCATTAAACTTTCGTTTGATGAGTATCGTGCTACACAAACCTTGGACGGATTAAAAACATTGAATATTAACAATGAATTCAAAGACCCAAGTATGTTGCGTGAAAAAGTGATGCTTGATTTTTGTAATGCACATGGCATGTTATCGCCGCGTGCTACTTTTGTGAAAGTATATTTAAACAATGTGTATTGGGGATTATATACAGCAGTGGAACAAGTAAGTAAAACATTTCTTAAAGACAGATTAGGAGATAAAAAAGGTAACCTTTTTAAAGGTGATCCACAAGGTATACTTACGTGGATAAATAATTCACCTTCCAGCTATTATAATAAATATGAGTTAAAAACTAATGAAATTACAAATGACTGGAGCGATTTGGTTCATTTGATAGATGAAATAAACAATACTCCCACCCAAAATTTTTATGATTCACTAGAGATGGTTTTGAATACTCAAAGTTATGTCAACTGCTGGGCATCTAATATTCTTTTCGGCAATTTAGATTCGTATCAGGGCTCGGGTCACAATTACTATATATACCACGATTCAATTACCAATAAATTTCAATGGCTTACTTGGGATGTGAATGAGGCATTTGGTAATTTTAATATGGGAATGAATGTGCAACAATTAGAAAATTTGCCAATTGATTTTATTCCAAACCCTCAAAACCAGAGGCCACTATCTCAAAAAATGTGGAGCAACGGCACATATAAACAAATTTACACTAGTACACTCTGCAACTTTGCTCGCGATTTTAACCTTACGTATTTAGGTCCAAAAATTGACAGCTTAGCAAATGCTATTCGTGCGGATGTTTATGCTGACACGGCCAAGCAGTTTACTGATCAGAATTTTGAAAACAATATCAACAATAACCAAGGTAATATTCCGGGATTAAAGTCCTTCATTACAAACCGACTTGCCAGTTTAAGCACCCAACTTCCGGCTTATGGTTGTTGGTTAGGAATAGATGAACTAAATGATATTGATGCACCTCAACTGTATCCTAACCCTGCAACAAATACATTGAGTATTAATTGGGGAAAGAATTATTCGATTAAAAAAGTAGAGATACTGGATGTATCAGGAAGAAAACTAATTGAAAAGTGCATTATTAATAACTTAACTGATGTTATCACTGCAGATGTGAGTAATTTGTCGCAAGGCGTTTATTATGTAAAAGTGCAAAGTGATACAAACATCAAAATACTAAAGTTTATCAAACAATAAGCTTGGTTTTACTTTTGTCTGAAAAACAATTGCAGCGGAACTCCTGAAAAATTGTACTCATCCCGAATTTTGTTTTCTAAAAATCGTTTATACGAATCGGTAATATACTGCGGCATATTACAGAAGAAAGCAAAAGAAGGAACCATTGTAGGCAACTGCGTGACGAACTTTATTTTCACAAATTTACCTTTTGTTGCTGGCGGTGGATAATGAAGTATGGTTGGCAATAAAAATTCGTTGAGTTTGTGAGTAGGAATTCTTTTTGTTCTGTTTTTGTACACTTCCATCGCTACTTCAAGTGTTTTAAAAATACGTTGCTTACTTAGTACAGAAATAAATACAATCGGTACATCTTTAAAAGGTGCTATTTTCGCTTTAATTCGTTCTTCAAATTCTGCCATCGAGTGATTGTTCTTTTCAATTAAGTCCCACTTATTTACCAAAATAACGATGCCCTTTCTGTTTTTTTGCGCCAAGTGAAAAATATTAAGGTCTTGTGATTCTATACCATCCTGTGCATCAATCATTATTAAACACACATCGCATTCTTCAATAGCACGTATGGCACGCATTACAGAGTAAAACTCAACATCTTCATGCACCTTTCCTTTTTTGCGTATTCCGGCTGTATCAATGAGTAAAAAATCGTGACCAAATGAATTGTAACGTGTATGTATTGTATCTCTGGTAGTTCCGGCAATGGGTGTAACAATATTTCGTTCTTGTCCGACCAAGGCATTCAACAAAGATGATTTTCCAACATTCGGTCGACCTACAATCGCAAACTTAGGCAGCGTGATAGTTTCTTCTTGTACGTTTGCTTCCAACTCCTTAACGATATCATCCAATAATTCGCCTGTTCCGCTTCCTGTCATAGAAGAAATGCAATAAATGTCGCCCAAACCCAATTCGTAAAACTCTGCAGCATAACCTTGTCGTTCGCCATTATCGACCTTATTTACAACCAAAAATATTTTCTTTTTCGATTTTCTCAACATATTGGCAACAGCAGTATCTAAATCTAAAACACCACTCGTTACATCCACCACAAATACAATAACACTTGCCTCTTCAATCGCAATCTTAACTTGCTTACGAATTTCCTCTTCAAAAACATCGTCCGAACCAGTTATATATCCACCTGTATCAATGAGGGTAAATTCCTTACCGTTCCAGTCTGTTTTACCATAATGGCGATCGCGTGTAACACCCGATGTTTCATTTACAATGGCTTTGCGGCTTTCCGTTAAGCGATTGAAAAGAGTTGATTTACCTACGTTTGGGCGGCCTACTATGGCTACTATGTTCGACATGATTTATTGTTATTTTATGTAACCGTATTTTCTTAATTGAATCTCACTATCTCTCCAGTCCTTATTCACTTTTACAAACAATTCAATGAAGACTTTTTTACCAAAAAACTTTTCAATATCCTTCCTTGCTTCTGTTCCCAATTTTTTAATTGCTTTGCCTTGATGCCCAATAATAATTCCCTTTTGCGACTCACGAGCAACCATTATTTCGGCAGCTATTTTTATGATAGTTTCCTCGTCCTTAAACTCATTTACAATTACTTCAACAGAGTACGGAATTTCCTTTTGATAAAATTTTAATATTTTTTCACGGATTATTTCCGAAACAAAAAACTTCTCTGGCTTATCCGTAAGCTGTGTTTTATCGTAAAAAGGGGGGTTATTGGGCAAATATTTTATTATTGCATCGAAAAGCAATTTGATATTAAACTTTTGCAAAGCAGATACAGGAATAATGATGGCATTGGGAAATGAGGCTTTCCACAATTCTGTTTTTTGTTCCAATTCTTCATTGGTACTTAAATCGATTTTGTTTATTATTAAAATAAGTTTTGCTTCATTTTTTGTGAGCTTCTCATACAAAATATTCTTTTCGGGATTAGGAGACTCACCAATTTCAACAACGTATAATAATATATCTGCATCTGACAAAGCAGTATTCACAAAGCTCATCATACCTTCTTGCATTTTATAATGAGGCGTTAGGGCTCCGGGAGTGTCTGAATACACTATTTGAAAATCACCCCCACTCACAATCCCCATTATACGATGGCGTGTAGTTTGTGCCTTAGAAGTAATGATAGATAGCTTTTCGCCCACCAATTCATTCATCAAAGTAGACTTCCCTACATTGGGATTTCCAATAATATTAACAAAACCGGCTTTGTGACTATCCATTTAGAAATTGTAGAATGTTAAAGCTATTTTTAAGTATTGCTCCGATTTACTTTGAATACAAAGAAACAAAATATATCTTTGCACTCCAATTTACAAAGGTAGTTCTTATCATTATTATATTATCCCATATTGCGGAGTAGAGCAGGGGTAGCTCGTTGGGCTCATAACCCAAAGGTCACAGGTTCGAATCCTGTCTCCGCTACCAAAGCGGCATAGTCAAGATTCAAACTTGGTATGCCGCATTTTTTTTGCTCCAAATCCTGCTTCTGTTTTACTAACCATAAAAACACCGAATTGTATTTTGTGGTTCGAACATTACTAAGGACTGCCATCATCGAATCGTTAAAACGTATATTTATGTGAACTAATTTATGATAATAACTCAGCTGGAAAAACAATCGTAAAGGTGCTTCCTACTCCCGATTCACTTTTTAAGCTAATCTTTGCACCATGCTTTTCTACTACAGCTTTTACATAATTTAAGCCCAAGCCAAAACCTTTTACATTATGTACATTTCCGGTTGATACTCGATACAATTTTTCAAATACTCTTTTTTGATTTTCTTTGCTAATCCCTATTCCATTATCACTTATGTCAATGATAAAGTTATCTCCTTGCAATTGCGAGGCAATTTTTATTAGCGGTTTTTGCACAGTATATTTAAGCGCATTGTCAATTAAATTAAAAAAAATATTGGTAAGATGCATACGGTCGGCACTCACAATAAATTTAAGTGAATTAAGTTCGAGAACTATTTCTCCTTGTCTTTTTTCGACTTGCAGTGAACTGTTTTTAACTGCCTGCTGAATAATAGAATGAACATCTATTGTTTCTAAATTCAAATAAAAGTTTCCTTGATCAATAAGGGCACTTTGTAATACGTTCTCGACCAATGTACTCAACCGTTTGTTTTCCGTTTGAATCATTTTTACATAACGATCAATTTTCCCCTTATCCTTTTGAACCTCCTCGTTTGACATCACATCACAAGCCAATGATATAGTAGAAATTGGTGTTTTAAGCTCGTGTGTCATATTGTTTATAAAATCATTTTTTACTTCCGACAATTTGCGCTGCTTATAAATTGTTATCAATGTGTAAGAAAATGAAAATACGATAATAATGAGTAACAAAGCTGATCCTAGCAAAATGAGCCACATTGTTTTTAAAATATAATTTTTCTCTTTTGGAAAATGCACCGTAAGATATTTAGGTTGTATATAAATATTATCGGGCGAAAGATTTATTTGAAACCTAGAATTAAGGAGATTCTCTCTTTGAGACAATATAGGGGCTAATACGAACTCGTTTTTATAAGCATTTAATATTCCAAATTCATATTTTGCCTTCACCCCTTGTTCTCGCAGCTCCATATTTAAAACCGAATCGAGTTCTAACGTATCTATTTTCCCACTTGAGCCGTTATAAATATTAACACTTACAATTTCATCAAAAATATCGTTCACCAAATTTTTTTGATGAACAAACCAGCTCAATGTATTACTGACACTATCCACTTCAGCACTTGAAAATTTATCTGTTTTATTTAATGACAATCCAAAGCCAAAATCTTTACTAAATAATGAATCGTTACTATATGTTTTATTTCGCGTTTTTTTTATTACCACACCACCTGAATCCGAAACAGTTTCTTCATATACATTTAAGCGAAATAGATTATCAAATCGACTTTTACTATCAAGCAAATTTTTATCTAATAGTATGGAACGACTCGCTTGACGTTGCAAATTAATTCGTTTGGATATTTTAGCTGCCGTATTTTTTTTTTGTAAATAATACACAACACGGCTTAATGCTTCATTCACATCTTGTTCAAAATGCTCTTCTTTAATATCAATTGCACTATTTATCCAATACAATTGTATGGTAACCAATCCAGCCAACGCAATTATAATAAGTATTACTACTCTATCTATATTTTTTATGTACATCGCTACAAATGTAGCTCAAATAAAAAAAGATTTCTACCAAGCATTGTTCAATAGACATAAAAGTTTATTATAAATACCACCGTAATTACCGAGAAATACTTTACTTAGTTAACGGTACAACTATAATTTTCAAGAAAAACTTTTATTATTATTGAGCGTTTTACCCGCTAAATTGTGTTTTTTGAGTAATAGCACTAAACTAAAAAATTATATACAAAATTAAAAACGTAACTTTGCACCCGCAAAAAATTTACACATAATTATGCAAAACTTAAGAAACATAGCCATTATTGCCCACGTTGACCATGGCAAAACTACTCTTGTCGACAAAATGCTTCACCAATCGAAGTTATTCCGTGACAATCAAAAATCAGGGGAACTAATACTTGACAACAACGATTTGGAGAGGGAAAGAGGTATTACTATTTTATCGAAAAACGTTTCTATAAATTATAACGGCACCAAAATAAACATTATAGATACACCTGGACACAGTGATTTTGGAGGTGAAGTAGAACGTGTTTTAAATATGGCAGATGGGGTATTACTACTGGTAGATGCATTCGAAGGCCCTATGCCTCAAACTCGTTTTGTACTTCAAAAAGCACTGCAATTAGGGTTAAAGGCAATTGTGATTATTAATAAAGTAGATAAGCCAAACTGTAGGCCGGAAGAAGTAAACGATGATGTTTTTGACCTTTTCTTTAACTTAGATGCAACAGAAGAACAATTAAATTTTGCCACAATATATGGCTCCTCTAAACAGGGCTGGATGAGTACAGATTATAAAAAACCAACAACTGATATTGTAGCTCTTTTGGATTGTATCATTGCAACTATTCCTGCAGCCCCGATTCGCGAAGGTAGTGTTCAGATGCAAATAACATCATTAGAATATTCATCTTTTGTTGGAAGAATTGCAGTAGGGAGAATTAACAGAGGCTCCTTAAAAGAAAATCAACCTATATCACTTGTTAAAAGAGATGGAAGTATTACTAAATCAAGAATAAAAGAGCTTTTTAGTTTCGAGGGTTTAGGGAAATTGAAAGTAAAAGAAGTTAAATGTGGCGACATTTGTGCTCTTACAGGAATAGAAGGTTTTGAAATTGGTGATACTGTTGCAGATTTTGAAAATCCAGAAGGACTTCCTGCAATGAATATTGATGAGCCAACAATGAGTATGTTATTTACCATCAATAATTCACCGTTTTTTGGAAAAGAAGGGAAGTTTGTTACCTCCCGTCATTTAAGAGACCGATTGATGAAAGAAACAGAGAAAAATTTGGCTCTTCGTGTTGAAGAAAGTAATTCTGCTGATGCTTATTTAGTTTTCGGTAGAGGAATTTTACACTTATCCATTTTAATTGAAACGATGAGAAGAGAGGGCTACGAACTTCAAGTTGGTCAACCACAAGTATTGATAAAAGTAATAGACGATGTAAAATGCGAACCTATCGAAGTACTTACGGTAGACGTTCCAGAACCTGTTTCGGGAAAGGTTATAGAATTGGTAAGTCAACGCAAAGGGGATATGTTAGTAATGGTTCCTAAAGGAGATATGATTCACTTAGAATTTGCCATTCCATCAAGGGGTATTATTGGATTAAGAAATAAAATACTTACCGCAACTGCAGGTGAAGCAATAATGGCACACCGTTTTAAAGGCTACGAGCCTTGGAAAGGACAAATTGCTGGCAGAATTTCTGGGTCTCTAATATCAATGGAGTTGGGCAAAGCAATTGCTTATTCAATAGACAAATTACAAGATAGGGGTTCCTTTTTTGTTGACCCAACTGAAGAGATTTATGGGGGACAAGTTATTGGGGAGCATACTCGTCCCGATGATTTAGCTATTAATATTACAAAAACTAAAAAACTCACAAATATGAGGGCTAGCGGAACCGATGAAAAAACAAACATGGCACCTGCCGTAAAATTTTCATTGGAAGAAGCAATGGAATATATTCAAGCCGATGAATATGTTGAATTAACTCCAAATTCAATACGTATGCGAAAAATACTTTTAGACGAAAACGATAGAAAAAGACAAGCAAAAAACAACTAATTGTGTTTTTAGATACCAATTTTGATTCTAAAACATTGCTTTATCTTACTTTTTTCTAATTTTGTTGATTAATATCAGTATTTGATGAGGGCAAAGTCTTTACTTTTTCTATTCTTTATTTCAATTTCTTATGCTACCCATTGCGTTGGAGGCTCACTTAGCTATGAACATTTAGGAGGTTCAACTTAAAACATAAATTTATGAAAAAAACATTTCTATTCTCGTCAATTCTGTTTCTCTTATTATGTAAAGTTTCTGTTGGTCAAGGAATTGTTTACCTTACCGATAATAATGGTGAGCCATGGGGAAGTACATCTTGCGTAGATGCAATGAATGGTGTTTTTGGAAACGGCAATTACACAACAAGCTATTATCAAAATGTAAATGCCAATAACTTATTTGTTCCGGGAAACTGCTTTATTTATCTTGAAGGTGGAGCTGATAGAGATATCTTGATGAATAATTTTATTGCTGCAAACCAAGTTTTAATGCAAAACTGGGTAAATGCAGGTGGTCACCTTATTCTAAACTCCGCTGGCTGGAATACCGATATTGCATGTGGTTTTGGAGGGGTAAGAATCGTATTACTACCCGCATTTAACAACACATCTACCAATGGATATATTTTTCCTGGCCAGAATGCTCATCCAGTATTTAATAACGTTACATTTCCAGCTGGCATAACCTGGAGTGGAAATTGGTTTTCACACGATACAATACTTGATAATGTTGGACAACCTTTTATTGATGGAGATGTAGGTAGAATTGCAACTGAGCAAGTTTATGGTAGTGGAAAAGTTATTTTCAGTGGGATGACTTCAACATCCTTTCATAATCCTCAACCGGATGCTGATAATCTACGAAAAGCAATATTAGACTATTTAAAAGTTTGTGCCCTTCCACTTCCTCCCAATTGCGCACTGTTATTAAACCCAACAACAAATGAAACAAATGTGGATTGTAATGATTCACTCAAATGGCAAGTGCAAGGTGGCGTAAACTATGGATTACCTTCCGGATATAAATTATTTTATGGAACCAATAATCCGCCTTCTAATATTGAAAACGGAACCATCATAAACAATACCTATTATGTCCCTATAGCTATATTACCCAATACAAAATACTATTGGAAGATTATTGCTACAAATCAATATGGTGATGCTGTTGGTTGTAATTTGGATTCATTTACTACTTTAACTTTACCTACTGCATTAGCTGGAGATGAAATAAGTCTTTGTGGTAATATTATTCAATTAAATGGAAATAACCCTTCACCTGCAAATGGTTTGTGGACAATTATAAGTGGAGGGGGAACAATTGTTAATCCAACTATTTATAACACATTTGTTACAAATTTAAACCCGGGGCCAAACACATTTGCTTGGACAATTAACAATGGAAGTTGCCCGCCATCAACAGATCAAGTAATTATTACAGCTCTTTTAGATCCAATTATAGCTGACTTCAGTTTCTCACCAACAACTACTACTGCTGACGACTCAATACGCTTCAAAAATTTAAGCACAAATTCTGTTTCTTGGAGTTGGGATTTTGGCGACAACACAACATCTTCTCTTAAAAACCCTACCCATTTATATAATGATGCAGGCACTTTTGGTGTTATTCTTATTGTAACAAATTCCGAAGGCTGCACTGATTCCATTCAAAAGACTATTATTATAGAAGAAGAAATGTATGTCCCTAATATCTTTACGCCCAATAATGACTTATCCAATGATTTATTTAAAATAAAATCAACCGGAATAAAAACATATGAATTATTGGTTTTTAATCGTTGGGGCGCAAAAGTTTTCGCAACAAACGATTCTAAAACATTTTGGGATGGCAAAGACAACTCTGGTAAAGATTCAAATTCAGGGACTTACTATTATATTCTAAAGGCAACTTCTAAAAGTGGCGCCATTTTTGACAAAACCGGATTTGTAACTTTATTGAGATAAAATCAGATTGAGAAAAGTCAAACTAATCATATTCAATTAATCGTTAATCCTTAATTTAGGTGGTTAAATTCCCGTTTAATAAATAAAATGGTACGAAACAGTAATTTCCTATAAATTCTATTCTTTTTTAAAAAAAATTTTGAATATTGCGTACAATATTATTTTTCAGCATACCACTTATGTGCAAGAAAGTATTTTTTTATGCAATTATATTGATGATTTTGTGTCAATTTTCATTTGCACAAGGCATTGTATATTTGACTGACGATCCTGCTGTTAACGGTGAACCTTGGGGAGTTACTTCCTGTAAAGATGCTATGGATTCGGTATTTGGTCAAGGCGGTTATACTACAAGTTTTTATGAAAGTGTTGACCCAAATACTCTTTTTGCTGCAAATAATTGCTTTATATATATTGAGGGTGGAATGAATAATGATATTCCTATGAATACATTTGTCACTGCAAATCAAGTGTTAATGCAGAGTTGGGTTAATGCTGGAGGCCACTTATTTTTAAATTCAGCAGGGTGGAACACCGATATTACTTGTGGATTTGGTGGTGTTACAATTGTTTTAAACAACTCTAATAACTTATCTTCAAACGGTAGTATTATTCCTGGACAAAATGGGCACCCTGTTTTTAACAATGTAACATTCCAATCAGGTGCTGTTTGGACCGGTGGTTTCTTTTATCACGACACCATTAATGGTCCTGCAGGAACGCCTCTTATTACAGGTGATTTCGGAAAAACATTAACAGAATTAACTTATGGAGGAGGTAAAGTATTGTTTGGGGGAATGACATCATCTTCATTTCACAGTCCTCAACCAGATGCCGATAATCTTCGAAAAGCTATTTTGGATTATCTTAAAATTTGCGCTCCACTACTACCTCCAAATTGTGCGCTGTTACTAAACCCAACAAATAATGAACTAAATGTGGCTTGCAACGACTCATTAATATGGCAAGCGCAACTCGGAGGAAATTTCGGAACCCCTACAGGTTATAAATTGTATTTTGGAACCGATAACCCACCTACAAATATTGAAAACGGAACCATTGTAAACAATACCTTTTATGTACCAATGGGTTTAACACCCAATACCAAATACTATTGGAAGGTAATTGCCACAAACCCATATGGTAATGCTATTGGCTGTAACCTTGGTTCATTTACCACAGCACCAATTCCTGCTGCACCATCTCCAATTATAGGAGCAACTTCTGTTTGTCCAGGTGATTGGAAAAACTACTCGGTTACACCAGTAAATGGTGCAATAACTTACACTTGGACAGTGCCTAATGGCACAACCATTAATGCAGGACAAGGAACAAATTCTATTTCTGTAACTTTTGGTATAAATGGAGGAAACATATGCGTTAAAGCATCTAATACTTGCGGAATAAGCCCTCAAACTTGCATTCCAATAACATTAAGCCCTGGTCCTAATCCTTCAAATGCGGGATTAGATTTAGATATTTGCGGACTGACAACTACCTTGAATGGAAATGTCGCTAACGTTGGTACGGGAAGTTGGGTTCAAATCAATGGTCCCGGCATATTGACTTTTGTAAATGCAAATCAAAATAACACTTCAGTTACTGCCAATGCATATGGAATATACAATGTACGTTGGACAATAACCAATGGAAATTGTACGACTTCCGACACACTAAAAGTTACTTTTTGGCAACCGCCTATACCTGCAAATGCAGGACCAGACGTTGCGCTTTGCGCTTTAAATATTACTTTAAATGCGAATGCAGCAAACCCTGGAATAGGAACATGGAGTAAAATTTCAGGCCCAGGTACTGCTACTTTTGGAAATAGCAATTCGCCTACTTCTGGTGTAAACGTATCTAACTTTGGTACTTTTAAGTTTGTGTGGAGGATAGTGAATGTAGCGTGTCAAACTACAGACACAGTTCAAATAACATTTGATCAAATGCCGATTCTATCAAATGCTGGTCCAAGCCAAGTATTGTGTGGATTAACTGCCGCCCTATCAGGAAATACACCTAATATTGGTTCTGCAAATTGGAGTATGTTAAACGGACCGGGGACACTTAATTTTTCAAATGTAAACAGCCCTTCATCAACAGTAACAGCTAGCGCATATGGCAGCTATATCATTAACTGGACGATTACCAACGGCTCTTGCACAACAGTTGATAGTTTAATCATTCAATTTGACGAACAACCTAGCCTTGCTTTGGCAGGAGATGATGCTGAGGTATGCGGAGATTTAATTCAACTTAATTCTAACAACCCCTCTGTTGGAAACGGTATATGGACTATGCTAAGTGGTGGAGGAACAATTGTTAATCCTAACTCTAATAATACATTTATAACGAATTTAAATCCAGGGCAAAATACTTTTACTTGGACGATTAGCAATGGAGTTTGCCCACCTTCAACCAGCCAAGTTACTATTACAGCATTAGTTGCCCCTATTATAGCTGACTTTAGCTCAACACCAACTACTTCTACAGCTGATGATTCAATGCATTTCAATAATTTAAGTACTAATTCGATATCGTGGAATTGGGATTTTGGTGACAATACTTCTTCAACAATTGAAAACCCAACACACCTTTATGATGATGCCGGAACATTCAATGTTATTCTTATTGCAACAAATTACGAAGGTTGTGCAGATTCTATTATAAAAATCATTACTATTGTGGAAGAAATGTACATTCCCAACATATTTACTCCAAACAATGATTTAAGCAACGATGTTTTTAAAATAAAATCAACTGGAATAAAAGACTATGATTTTTCAATTTACAATCGTTGGGGAACAAAGATTTTTGCTACAAATGACACTAAAATATACTGGGATGGGAAAGACTCTTCCGGTAAAGAAGTTAGCTCGGGAACATATTATTATACATTAAAGGCCACTTCTGTTAGTGGAAAAAACTATGACAAAACAGGATTCTTAACTTTATTAAAATAAACAATTATGAAAAAACACTTATTCATACTTATAGGAAGTATAATTATATCATTTATCAATACCAATGCTAATGCCCAAGGCGTTGCCTATATTCACGACCAAGGAGGAAATGCCTGGGGAGCAAACTCTTATATTACAGATATGGATGGTGCATTTGGCGCTGGCAATTGGCAGAATGTTACCTTCCAAGGTGTAAATGTGAATGCACTTTTCAGCGCGGCTAATTGTTTTATTTATGCCGATGGGGGCGCATCGTATGATATTTCAATGTCCAATTTCTTTGCCTCCAATCAAGTAGTTATACAAAACTGGGTGACCAATGGAGGACATTTATATGCGAATTCTGCTGGTTGGTATAATGATGTACCTGTAGGTTTCGGAGGTGTGATTATTTTTCTTGGCCCAGGTGGTTGCGGTAATTGTGCTAACGGAAGCCCAACAGCTTCAATAACTGCAGGTCAAAATGCGCATCCAAGTTTTAATGGCCCGAATAACCCTGTTGGTACTTCTTGGACTGGAAATTATTTTTCACACGATTGTATTAATGGTCCTTCAGGCACCCAATTAGAAACAGGATCTGGAGGAAACACAAAAATATTAACCGAATTGAACTATGGTGGAGGTAAAGCCTTTTTTGGTGGCGAGACTGCTACTCAATGGCATAGTCCAAGTCCTCAAGTTTATAATCTTCGTAAAAACCAATTTGCTTATATGGTTCCTTGCCAACCACCTTGTGCAACTAAATTAGCACCTGCTCTCTTGGCAACTAACGTACATTGTAATGACTCAATGAGGTGGAGAAAAGTTTCTGTTGCATTTGGATACAGAGTTTATTTAGGAACAAATAACCCTCC
>CAMAVS010000009.1 GCA_945861665.1 Chitinophaga pinensis
TAGTCATCTCACCGAAAAACGGGGTCGAATATCGACCCCGTTTTTATTTTTCGGTAAATTTCAAGTACTTTTATAGCAAAGAAAAACATTTGAACTATTTTTCATCGAAATTGTCAAGATTACCGTTTCGAAAATAGTGAGGGAAAGCTAACAATTTTGGCGAACAAATTAAGGAACTTATATTAGGATTGGAACTGTTAAATATGAAACAACAACAGCAAAAAATTGAAGACGCATTTAACAATTGGAAAGTAGCCTTAAGCAGGTTAATAATATAATTAATTATTGGTATAAAATTATAAGTATTGTATGCACTTATTGACGCCTAATAACTGGATTGATTATGAATTAATCGATTGTGGGAATTTCGAAAAACTAGAGCGATTCGGTAACACAATTACTATACGACCTGAACCTCAAGCAATATGGAATTCAACAATGGATGCTAAAGAATGGGGGGGGATAGCGCACCTAAAATTTATATCAAAATCAAGTTCAGCAGGAGAATGGAATAAATTAAAACCTTGTAATGATAGGTGGAATATAGAATACTTACTATTTGACACGAAAATAAACCTACGCTTATCACTCACTTCGTTTAAACACGTAGGGGTATTTCCAGAACAAGCAGTAAATTGGGAATATATTTTTGATAACTTAAAAAATTGTAAAAATCCACAGCCAAAATTTCTAAATTTATTTGCCTATACAGGAGCCGCTTCCCTAGCCGCAAAAGCTTCTGGTGCTGAAGTAACACACGTTGACAGCATAAAACAAGTTGTAACTTGGGCAAACGAAAATATGGAATTATCTAACCTCTCAAATATACGTTGGGTGGTTGAAGATGCACTAAAATTTGTAAAAAGAGAAGTAAAAAGAGGAAAAAAATACAACGGTATTATATTAGACCCTCCGGCATACGGACACGGACCAAATGGAGAAAAATGGAAATTGGAAGATAATATTGCCGAAATGATGGAGAATGTAATGCAACTCCTCCATGAAGATGAGCATTTTCTTATTCTTAATGCGTATTCATTAGGTTTTTCATCATTGATTATAGAAAATTTACTAAAAGATAAAGGAGGAAAAAATCTTGAAACTGGCGAATTGTATTTGCAAGCGACAAAGGGAAACAAACTTCCACTTGGAGTTTTTGGAAGGTTTAAAAATTTTTAATCATAACAGAGTAAAAATCACATGGTCGCTTATATTCCTACAAGATGATCTATTTGATGATAAGCATTTAATTCACTTTTCAATTTTGCAAAAAAATTATTTGATCGAATTTTCGTTTGAACAGATGATAAACTAATCACTAAACTTACTGTTAAATTGGGAGCCGAAAGTTTCACTGACTATATATACCCGTTCGGGTGTGTATGGGCAACAAAGACTACTCAAACCTCATTGATGGTGGTATTTTTCTCCTTTAATAATCGTCATCGCTCTATACAGTTGCTCTGTAAAAAACAAACGTATCATTTGATGTGAAAAAGTAAGTCGAGATAAAGATACTTTTCCATTCGCCCGAGAATACACTTCATCCGAAAAACCAAAAGCCCCACCTACAACAAATACAAGATTGCGTTTGCCTGCATTCATTTTCTGTTGAATAAAAATGGAGAAATCAAGCGAAGTAAACTCCTTCCCTCTTTCATCCAACACTATCAATTCGTCCGTTATCTGAACATTTTTCAGAATAAGTTTACCCTCTTGTTTTTTTATTTCATCCTTACTCATACTGCTTGCAGACTTAAATGCAAGAATTGTTTTTTCTTCGAAGGCGACATAATGCTTTATCCTCTTAATGTACTGGCTAACTCCCTCTTGAATATATGCATCACTGGTTTTACCCAATTGTATAAAAATTACTTTCATTCAACAAAATAAAGCATTTGATTTTAGATACCAACATTTCCAAAAACACTATTTTTGGCTCAATATTTGTTAAGTAAGTTAAAATCATAATATGAAAAAGAACAGTCCGGCATTTATACTATTACTCGTAATTGCTACTTCATTTACTTTTTTAGATACAAATAGTGATATAATTACTGCTATAAAAACTGGAAATTACCGAACAATTGCAAGTTTTTTCAATGCTAATGTTGAATTGGACCTGCCCGGAAATGAAGGGATATATAGTAAAGTACAAGCAGAATCAATTCTAAAAGATTTTTTTGCAAAAAACACTCCAAAAAACTATACATCGAAACATGATGGTCAATCTAATGAAGGTTCACAATACAACATTGGTATTTTAGAAACTTCCGGAGGGAAATATCGCACTTATTTCTTGTTAAAAAAACAAGCTGATGGTCTAAAAATAAAGGAGTTTCGAATTGAAGCCGAAAAGTAACCCATAATAACCTTTCTTCCCTTTTCTAAGTCGCTTTTTTCGTGTAGGTTTGCATAAAATTGTTTCACACCATATGCAACTGAAAGAATTTATAAAAAAAGCATTAAAAGAAGATATTGGCGATGGAGATCACACTTCCATAGCCTGCATACCATCTTCGGTAAAATCATCGGCACAACTTTTGGTTAAAGAAAATGGAATAATTGCTGGAGTTAATGCAGCAATAGAGGTATTTCAACAAGTAGATGAGACACTAAAAATTAAGGTTCTCTTGGCAGATGGAACTTCAGTTAAAAAAGGAGATATTGTATTTACTGTATCAGGTAAAGCGCAATCGATTTTAACAGCAGAAAGATTGGTGCTGAATATTATGCAGCGCATGAGTGGCATTGCAACAGCCACCACCAAAATGAATACATTACTAATAAATACATCCTGCAAAATATTGGATACCAGAAAAACAACACCTAATATGCGTATGTTGGAGAAAGAAGCTGTACGAATAGGAAAAGGGCATAATCATAGAAAGGGGTTGTACGATATGATTTTGATAAAAGACAATCACATAGACTTTGCAGGAGGAATAAAGGAGGCCATTCGTTCAGCAAACGACTATTTAGTGAAACATAAAAAAAAGTTAAAAATTGAAATAGAGGTGCGTAATCTACTTGAAATAAATGAAGTACTGAAAGTAGGAATGGTGAACCGGATTATGCTTGATAACTTTAACACAAACGATTTAAAAAAAGCCATAAAACTTATACCGAAAAAATACGAAACAGAAGCTTCGGGTGGAATTACAGAAAAAAACATACGCAGTTATGCTTTAACTGGTGTACAATATATTTCGTGCGGTACACTAACCCATTCTGTTAAAAGTTTAGACCTTAGTTTAAAAGCAACAAAATAAAATGTTTCGAAAAATAAAAAAAAAAATTCTTAACACATCTTTTGTAATTAAAAGTATTGCTTTATCCAAAAGACTTGTTTTGCCAGGATTTGAAGGTATACCCTTACACGATGTAGTGCTATTTTTTTCGAGAGGATTGGTAAAAGGTTCCTTAAACACAAGAGCAACTTCACTTGCTTTTAAGTTTTTCTTGGCAATATTTCCCGGGCTAATATTTTTAATAACCTTAATTCCATATATCCCCATTGATAACTTTCAAGAAGAAATGCTCGCCTTATTAAAAGATATTTTACCACATGGCGCTTATGAAACTACAGCATCAACATTTGAAGACTTAATTAAAAATCAACGAGGAGGACTACTCTCTTTTGGTTTCTTCACAGCCCTGTATTTGGCAACAAATGGTATAAATGCAATGATTCAAGCATTCAATAAATCGTACCACACCTCCGACATGCGTTCAAGTTTTAAAAAACAACTCATTTCTGTTATGCTTGTAATGATACTTTTTATACTAACATTGGTAGCAATTTCACTCATTATTTTCAGCGAAACGGCACTCGACTTTTTAGAAAGTAAAAAATTATTGAACGATTCCCTTATATACTATCTACTTATAATTGGTAAATGGTTAATCATTGTGGCTTTGTTCTTTTTCGGCATTTCCTTCTTGTACTATTTCGGACCCGATACTAGTGGAACAAAAGTTAAATGGAAATTTATTTCTGCTGGATCTACGCTGGCGACTATTTTTATTGTACTTGCCTCCGAAGCTTTTGCCTATTATGTAAACAACTTTGGCGCCTACAATAAAATTTACGGCTCCATTGGTACACTAATGGTAATCATGCTGTGGCTGGAATTTAATTCAATGATTATACTCTTAGGCTTTGAACTAAACGCTAGCATATACTTTGCTAAGCGCTTTCACAAAAAACAGATTGTATAACTAATTATAGTTGTTTATATTGAACTTAAAACCACTATACTCAAACACAATAAAAAGTATGTTCATTCTTTCCCAAACTACTTTTATACTTTGCGGATTGACTCTTTATTTTTAAAAGACTAATGATAACATTTTACCAACGAATAAAGTTTACTGAATCTACGGCATCAACTCCGCCAACTTAGCAGCCAATTGATCTCCTCGTAAACCTTTCGCAATAATCTTCCCTTCTTTGTCTAACAAAAAGGTTATAGGAATAGATTGAACACTATAAGGTTTAACAACAGACGAATTCCAAAAAGCTAAATCGCTTACGTGCGTCCAAGTTAGTTTGTCGTCGGCAATTGCTTTTACCCAAGCTTCCTTTTCTTTGTCTAAGGAAACACTAAACACTTCAAACCCTTTGTCGTGGTACTGATTAAACAACTTCACTACATTCGGATTTTCGGCACGACATGGACGGCACCAAGAAGCCCAAAAGTCAATTAATACATATTTACCTCTAAAGGAAGAAAGTGAAATAGGTTTCCCTTCAGGGTTATTCAATGTAATTTCAGGTGCTAAAACGCCTGAAACCAATTGTGTTTTCATTTGTTCAACACGCGTATGAAATGCCTGTACATAATCCGATTTAGGATACTTGGCGTACAAGTTTTCATCTAATTTTTTGTAATACTCTACGTCTTTCTCAGGACTCAACCTTTCTATGGCAGCAAGATTAGCAAAAGATGTAGGGTATTTAGCAATAAAATCTTTTACAAATTTTGCTTCCCCTTCAATAATGATATTGTATTGCTTTTCTAAAATACCGCCAATTGAATCACGCTTAGGACTGCTTTGATTTTCTTTAAAAACCTTTTGCAAGGAATCTAACTTTATGTAATTTTTTCTCAACTGAATATTCAGTTCACACAACTGTTCAGAATTTTTAGAGCCTTTTACTTTATAAGTATCAGCCATCTTTGTAGCATCACCAGTAACTTCAATCTTATCCAAGCTATCTAATATTAAAATAATATAATTGCTATTATCTACCTTAAGGCGATAAAAGCCAACGGTAGGAACATTGTAGTACATTGTAAACTCTCCCTTTTTATTCACAACAGCTGAATCCTTCATCACTACTGCTCCGGTAGTGAGTTCTTCCAAATAAATTTTATCACTAGTAGAATTTGTTAGTTTACCTTTAATCTCGGTAGTTTTTGGTTTGCTTGAACAGGATACCAATCCTATAGACACCAATGCAAAAAACAGGAATACTTTTTTCATGTGTTAAATGTATAATAAATTTATTTATTGTTCTAATGCTTTTTTAACTAATTCAGTGGCAACTTTCGGGTCGGCTTTGCCTTTTGATAATTTCATTACTTCGCCCATAAATAAACCCAACAAAGTTACTTTACCATTTTTGTATTCTACCACTTTATCAGGATACTTTGCCAATGCTTGCTTTATATACTCATTTAGGGCATCGTTATCACTCTCCTGCAACCAGTTATTTTCCTGCGCAATTTGAGAGGGAGTCTTAGTGTTTTCTTTAATAAGTTTAGGGTATATCTTTTGAGTAGCTATAGTGGTGTTCACCTTACCCGAATCAATCAAATCAATAAGTTGCGCTATAGTATTGGGTTTAACAGGAAACTTGTCAATTGTGATTGCATTTTCATTTAAATAGGACTTTACTTGCCCCATTAACCAATTGGCTGCTGCCTTATAATTGGATGTATGGTTTAACATCTCCTCAAAGTACAAGGCAATTTCCTTGGTATCCGTGATCACAGCAGCATCGTATTCGCTCAAGTTCAACTTTTCAGTGTATTTCTTAAAAAGCTCATTGGGTAAGGGAGGCAATCCTAATTTTATCGCATTGATGTACTCCTGTGAAACAATCACAGGCTGAAGATCGGGCTCTGGAAAATAACGGTAATCATTAGCCATTTCCTTGCTTCGCAGGAGAGAAGTTGTACCCGTATTAGCGTCAAAGCTCCTTGTATCCTGTGATATCTCTCTTCCTGCCTCAATTTCATCTATCTGTCTTTTAATCTCAAAATCAATAGCTCGTTGCACATTTCGAATAGAGTTCATATTCTTTACCTCGCAACGCCTGCCAAATTTAGTATCTCCTTTTATTCGTACTGAAACGTTCGCATCACAACGCAAACTTCCTTCTTCCATGTTTCCATCACACACTTCGAGGTAACGAACCAATTTTCTTACTTCGGTTAAATAGGCATAGGCCTCATCTGAACTGCATAACTCCGGCTCACTTACTATTTCAACTAAGGGAACACCTGCCCTGTTAAGATCTATTAGCGAATCGAATGGATCCTGATCGTGAATGCTTTTACCGGCATCCTCTTCCATATGAATTCGTGTTATGGCAATATTTTTTTCTTTACCCTCACTATTTTTTATGGTAACGTAACCACCTGTACAAATTGGCGTTTTATCTTGGGTAATTTGATAGCCCTTGGGAAGATCCGCATAAAAATAATTTTTACGTGCATATTCATTTACCTCACGAATGTCGCATTTACAGGCTAAACCCAGTTTAACGGCAAACTCAATAACTTTTTTATTGGCTTTGGGTAAGGTGCCGGGATGGCCCAAAGAAATAACACTTACATTGGTATTGGGCAAAGAACCGTATTCGGCACTATCAGATGAATACGCTTTGCTTGCAGTACTTAACTGAGCATGCACCTCTAACCCTATAACAGCTTCGTATTTATCGTAAATGCTCATGGCTTTTCAACAATCAAAGGTTAAAATTACAAAAAAATAAGCAGAATTTGAAGTGAAAAGCCGAGTACTTTTATCATAAATACTGTTAAATCAATTAAAGACAATCGATATGTCGGCAAGCTTCATTCTTATTTCCGTCTTGCTTTATTCCTTGTTACTTTTCGCTATTACTTGGCTTACCAGCAGAAATGCTGACAATGAAAGTTTTTTTGTCGGCAACCGTAATTCGAGGTGGTATGTAGTAGCTTATGGTATGATTGGCGCTTCTCTCTCCGGGGTAACGTTTATGTCGGTACCGGGCTGGGTTGGGGCTTCTCAATTCTCCTATATGTGGGTTGTGTTAGGTTATTTACTTGGCTATACTATAATTGCAACAGTATTGTTGCCTTTGTATTACCGGCTTAACCTTACTTCCATTTACACCTATCTAGAACAACGCTTCGGATTTTGGTCGTATAAAACAGGTGCTTTCTTTTTTATTTTATCGCGTGTAATAGGCGCATCCTTCCGAATGTTTTTAGTTGTAAATGTTTTGCAAACATTTGTATTTGACCAATGGGGAATGCCCTTTTGGGTGACAGTAAGTTGCTTTATCATACTCATTATACTCTACACATTCGAAGGAGGAATTAAAACCATTGTTTGGACGGACACCTTACAAACTACCTTTATGTTACTTGGCGTAATCCTTTCCTTTTACTTTATCTCTAAGGAAATGAACTTTAGTTTAGGAAAGTTGACTTCCACAATAATGGACAGCGATTATTCCAAAATGCTGTTTACAGACATCAACGATAAAAAATATTTCCTAAAGCAATTTCTCAGCGGTGCATTTATATCCATTGTAATGACAGGGCTTGATCAGGAAATGATGCAGAAGAACCTTAGTTGCAAGAACCTTAAAGAGGCACAAAAAAATATGTTCACCTTTAGTTTTGTGCTCGTTATCGTTAATTTCCTTTTTCTCCTGCTCGGAGCTTCCTTATATCTTTATGCACAATCAAAAGGAATTGGAGTTCCCGAAAAAACGGATGAATTATTCCCTATGATAGCACTTAAATACCTACCACCAATTGCCGGACTTGTATTTATAATTGGTCTTATATCGGCTGCTTACCCAAGTGCTGATGGTGCACTCACTTCACTTACCACTTCCTTTTGTGTAGATTTTTTGGGATTGAATGACAAAAAGGATATGGATGAGAAAAAGAAAAAGAGGCTTCGATATTACGTTCATTTTTCTTTCGCGTTTGTACTGTTAGTAGTTGTGGTTATTTTCAAGGCTATTAACGATCAAGCTGTTATCGCGAAATTATTTACAGTAGCAGGTTATACCTACGGACCGCTCTTAGGATTGTATGCCTTCGGACTCTTTAATAAAAGGATAGTAATGGACAAAGCCGTTCCTTTTATTTGTATTGCCTCGCCAATTGTTTGTTATGTATTGAGTGAATACTCTGTTCAATTATTCAATGGTTACAAATTCGGTTTTGAATTATTAATACTTAACGGACTCTTAACTTTTATGGGTTTATTGCTTTTAAGTACGAAAAAAAGAAATATTGAATAGCAGGTTTCGTTATCTAACCATAATCCCTAAAAACGACCTTATGAAATGCTTTTTAGTATCTAGGCAAATTACAATGAGTGGCACTGTAGGTTTTGGGGAAACAAGCTTTACTGATAAGTTGACAAATACTACGACAAACTATGGTAAATCAACAAACTATGATTTTAATGAATATAGTTTTATGAATAATATTAGTTTGTACTATCGATTTTAAAAAGGAGAAAAATAATTTAACGATAAGTCGTGTGAATTATTTCACGCTTATTTTTTTTATCTCTAATTGCTCTTCCTTTATTATTTTCAGCAGGTAGATTCCTTTGCTAACTGCAATATTTACTTCTATAACATTGCTGCCATAGTTAAGAATAAATTGCTTATCAATAATTTTTTTTCCACAAACATCCATCACTTCAATATGGCATTGTTGTGCATAGGATGAAAAAACATTCAACTTGAATGAACCATTTGTTGGATTAGGGTAAACAGTAGTTTCGGGATAAGATTGCTTTTCATCCTTTATCGAAACATAATCAAAACAAGGTTGCGGGTTGTTTACTTTTGTCATTGTGCTAAAGTCGATATAACAAACCCAATTAACACTGTCTACAAAAGGATTACGATTACCTTGCAAAGAATCCAAAAAATCGTTGCGGGCAATTTCCCATCCATCCGGTGGATCTTGCCAATGCCATTGTTTCAATACTTCTTGATCTTGAACAATTGGAAAAGACCAATTGTTTCCAGCTATTCCATTGTAACATACTGCCATATAAAACAAGGCACGAGCGGCATCTCCTTTTTGTTGATTGCGGGGCTCAAAAACCAAATTGCCCAATGCATCCGTTCCGAATTTACATCCCAAATACGTATAACTTGGATTTACTACAATACCTAAAGGGAAATTACTTCTTGGTTGATTCGCTTTTATTTGATTCGTAGTAAATAAATGATACTGATCGTTGTACTCGGATAACTCGGGATTGTTAGCAGGATTCGTTGGCATCCAACTATGGCAATAGGTGTGCTCACGACTATAAGTACCCCATTGAAAAGGAGCAGTATATACAAATTGTTCGCCACTGTAGGCACAAGTTATTACTTTTTGTCCGGCTGTAGTATCTCGGGAAGAAAACAAAGCAATATTTGTTTCATCATATGAATTATATGGAATTGATATGTGTGGATTAATTTTATTGTGTACATCCTGCACAAAAGAGGCATTTACTGCAGAAACCCCATTGTACTCATTTGCCCCCTGCATCGAAGCAGAACTAATAATATTTCCTTTTAAAGGATTTAATTGTTTATAATCCGTAAGCTGTCCTGCTCCATTGTATGAGAATATGGCAAAATAATACCTTGTTGAGGCAATTATATTATTTATTGCTGCAGATGTTGCAAAACCGCTGTATACCACTTTACAAATCCCCACGGAATCTCCAATGGTATACATTTTTCCATCCGTTGGAACATCATTAATAGCCAATCCAGTTTTTCGAATCACCAAATAACCACCATCGGGCAAGGGGTTGGGAGCAGCAAAAGCAATTGTTAATCTATATGATTTTACATTCGCAAAAATTAAATTGGTGGGATTAGATACAGGTTCTGAAGCATACAATGCAGCCTCCATAAATAAGAACCGGCAGAGAATACAAACAAAAATTACAATTTTATACTTCATACTATACATTCTTGAAAAACTTACCTCATTATCCATTTTAAATTATTCATTATCAATTACCTTACAAGTGTTACATCCCCCTTCTGTTTAAACTCTTTTCCATCAGTATACTTTCCCTTGCAGTAATAAACAAAAACAGCACCGCTTAATTGGTTGCCTTTATATGTGCCATCCCAAGCAATATTTTTATCCATTGTTTCAAATACTTTTTCTCCCCATCTATCGTATATAGCAAAGTATAATTCCTGTATATTGTTGCCTCGCACAAATAACTTATCATTATTACCATCACCATTTGGGCTGAATGCATCGGGGATGAATAAATTGTTTTCAATAATAGGAACAATAGTATCCTTACATACATCGCAAATTGTAATTGAAATATCGTCTATATAATAGTAGGAAAAATACTCTCCTGGATATGTATTTTTATCAACGAAAGTTGTACTATCATTATTAAAATTTCCTATTGCAATATATTGTTCATTACCTTTTGCTTTATAAATTCCTTTAATTTCAACCCAATTAATAGTATCTATAAGGTATCCGTTATGGTTATTTATTTGTGCATTCACTGGAATATTTAGGAGATTTGCCTGTGAGATGGGCCAATCTGACAAATAAGCGGATACATTATTAATCGGCAATTTGTTATTATTTGAGAGAACAGTATAAAAAGATACATTGTAATACCTATCCTTTTCTAATATTGCAGTTAATCGAGATTGAATATATTCCCTATAACTTTCATTCCCTGGATTTGTAGTATAACATCCAATACCAAAGTAAGCTCCACCTGTCCTTGGATATTGATATCCCCACCCATTCTTAGGAACATCCATAGTATTGTATGGAATGACAGTATCTACACAAACATTCATATAATCAGGAGTACCTTGATTTGGAGAAAACCATTCTTTACAATCATTAAAAGAATTACTAAAATTGTAAGGACAATTATAATATTCTTCAAAACTGGGATTTGAAACCAAATTTTGCGCTTTTACAGTAGGATGAAAACCAATACTGATTAACAAAATCAATATTGCTTTACAATTTGTAAATTGAATCACTCTAAAATTCAGATACATTATTTATCAATATTTGCTTTTCGCAAAAGCATACAAATTAAAACCCTCAACATTCATTTGCTTTTCTACTTCATCGCGTAATTGTTGACGATTAACAGTAGCCATTCTATGTTGTTGAATAAGCTTATATGCCTTTTCTGCCAATAAATAAGGCCGCTTGCTGTTTACTGTTTTCTCTTGGTGTTCTTTTATTGTTTCCAACAATTCATCTGTTCCTTCATCGCGAATAGCAACCGCTTTCACTACTTTTGGATTCCAATTTTTAAGCGTTTGTGAGTGGATTAATTGCAAAATATTTTTCAAAAAAGATGCCGCTCCTGCCCTATCCGATTTGTTCACCACAAATATATCCGCAATTTCCATTATGCCCGATTTCATACTCTGTACTTCATCTCCCCCTTCGGGAACAAGTACCAACACCGTTGTATCTGCCAAACCTACTATTTCAATTTCCGATTGTCCAACACCCACTGTTTCAACGATAATGTAATCAAAATTGGAGGCCTTCATCACATCCGTTACTTCAATTATTTTTGCCGACAAACCGCCCAAAGAACCTCGCGTAGCTAGTGAACGTATATATACATTGGGATTATTAAAATGCTCTGCCATACGAATTCTATCGCCCAATATAGAACCGAAATTAAAAGGGGATGTGGGATCAATGGCTACTACCCCAACAAACAAACCTGCATCAGTCATTTTTTTTATGAGTGAATTCACCAAGGTACTTTTTCCTGCACCTGGAGGTCCGGTAATACCAATAATGGGAACCCTTCTTTTGCTATTCAAGGATAGTAATATATCTTCCGCTCCTTCCATTCCATTCTCGACAATAGTAATACAGCGAGCCAATGCTTTTTTATCGCCCTGCTCTAATTCCAGTATCAATTTTTTTATATCGCTCATTGCTAAGCAAAGATAATTATTTATTGCTGCACTATTTTGATTCGCATCGTCTTCTTTTTGTTTTACTTTTGTTGTATGCAAATTCGCCTTTCTGTTGTAATTATTACTTTTAATGAGGAAAAAAATATCGGAAGATGTTTGGACTCTATAGCTGGAATTGCAGACGAAGTGATTGTGCTGGATTCATTTTCTACCGACAAAACAGAAGAAATTTGCAAACAAAAAGGAGCTCGCTTTTTTCAGCACGCATTTGATGGACACATTGAGCAAAAAAACAGGGCAATTACCTATACATCTTCTCCCTATGTTCTTTCGCTGGATGCGGACGAAGCCCTTAATGAAGTTTTAAAACAATCCATCTTGTCTGTAAAAAATAATTGGCAGGCAGATGGTTATTCAATAAACAGACTTACCAATTATTGCGGACAATGGATAAAACATTGCGGTTGGCACCCCGATACAAAGCTTCGTTTATGGGATAGCCGTAAAGGTGCTTGGGGGGGAGTAAACCCACACGACCGTTACGAAATGAAGGACGCTGACACAAATGTAAAGCACTTGGAAGGTGATATTTTACATTTTAGTTATTATTCGATAGAAGGGCACATCAAACAATCGAATTATTTTGCCGAAATTGGAGCAAAAGCATTATTCAAAAAAGGAAAAAAAGCCACTCTGATTAAGCGTTTTATAAATCCTCTATTTCGTTTCTTCCGCGATTACATTATAAAGCTTGGGTTTCTGGATGGCTATTATGGTTTTGTTATTTGTAAAATAACGATGCAGGGTACTTATCACAAATATGCCACATTAAAAGAATTAGAAAAAAAGGTTTATTAAAGCTCATATTTGTACTGAATTTCACTTTAAATTAATCTAGCTATTTCACTGTGAGGCTTTGCCTCACGCTCCAATTACTTTTTTCTTGATAAAAAAGTAATCAAAAAATCAAGAGCAAACGCCATTTTCAGGTCTTCGTTTTGTCGCACAAGCCCAGGCCATCAATTTCCACGAAACCTGAAATTCGCACCGTTTGCTCAAAAGCTCCCCGCCTTTCTAACAATATCACAATAAACTTCAATTAGCTCTTCTTATTCAATCCCATAAATAGAAAAAAGGAATTGAAAAAGGCAAAAAAGGTAACTCCTGCCTGGGTCTCCAATGTATCCTCATTCAGCATTGAAAAACTTGCTGTAATTAAAAATAAAACAAAAAGAGAATAGTATTCATTTTTGGTAAAACGCAGTGGATAAAACATACTAAACAAAAACCATATCATTCCCAAAATGCCAAAAGTAATGGCAAAAGTGAGGTATTGGTTGTGAGCTCTCAAGCGGTATTTTTTTTCTAGGGGTGTTTTTATCTCCTCGTATTTTTGCAAGGTTACATCGTTTACATCACCTGTGCCTACACCCAACATCCAATTTTCTTTTAATACTACTTTTGCAGCCTTCAAAAACTCAAGTCGCATTGTAATGGAATGTCCACTAGGGTTTTCACCGGCCTGATAACTTTTAAATTCCCACAAGGTTTGATAAATATGAGCTTCCAAGCCATTAAAATCGGCATACTTATAGTTGGTTACCCCTCGCTCAATTTTTCTTATATCATCCTCACTCAATGAGGCTATGCTTGCAGAATCTTTTTTCAAGCCTTTTGAAGTAAGGTAACGAAACAGGGTGGTTTAAATAAATTGTCCTTTTTTATCATGCAAGACATAATCTATCTCACTTCTTTTGTTCCAGGCTTTTTCCACCTCAAGCCAACAAATATTCCAACCTATATAATAACCATTTTCTGTTATTTTTTGCTCCGAAAAGTGAGTGTATACATTATTATTGGAACTTATTTCCCCCATTTGCTGATCCTTTTTCGGTTCGAGTTTAAGGTAAATGCTATACACATAAAAACTTCCAATGAACGGAACAAAAAATAGAACTGACAAATAAATCCATCTACGTATACACCTTTTCTCGTTCCAAACCACATTTAATACATATAATACAAAAGCGCAGGCTACAATAATTATCCCGGTAAACGATTGAAGTATAAACAAGAAAATAGTTAACCAAACAGTTACAATTGCAAGTATATATTTTTTATTTTTACTCGTAGCATTTCGAAACAAGTATATATTCGAGAAAATTGCGATACAAATAAGAAGGGCAAAACGTATGTGAGAAATAAAGATCGACATTCGCCTAAAGTCCTCAACTTTTACTTTATAAATGCCCAATACTACCAACATACTAATAAAGGAAGCGAGCAACACAGAAGCAACGAATACTTTCAACAAGACACTAATTTGCTTACTGCTTAAAATTGTTGAAGTGGATAATAATAATGGAAAAACCAAGAGAGGCATCTTAATACGGATGTCGTTTAAAGCATAATTAAAATTGCTTGTATACAAAAGCCCCAATAAATGCAAAAAGAAAACAGAGCTTAAGATAAGCGCCAACCTGTTTTTGAAAAAGGAACGAAATTTTTCGGCTAAACGTCCCTCAATAATCCAGTTTAGAAGTAGAATTATTTGCGAAACACTCATTAAAAACTTAGATAGAGGCAATCCTATCAATAAAAGCATCAATGAATAAAAGTAAATTTGTTCGTGTAAAACTTCTCTTTTTATAACCATAGGTTATAAGTAACGGAAAATTATATACTTTATTGTTTGATGTGCAATTGCTGTTTTTTCCATCTGCTTTTAAGTATTACATTGCCAATAATAACAGCTAATAACAGAATGGTTCCGACATAAAAACCGGGAGTCATTCGCTCTGTATCGGCAAAAATAAAATAAGCCAGTATTATACCATAAACGGCTTCTAAGTTAACTGTGATGACTAAGGTATAAGGACTTATCTCCTTCATTATTTCAACACTCACAATAAAAGTGAAAGCAGTACAAAGCAAACCCAAGAGGAAAATGTAGAAAAAGTCGATACCCGAAACAACAAGTAAGGAAAAACTTAATTCTCCTTTTACCAAAAAGTAAACAAGCATTGCAATAAATCCACCCAAAAGTTCGTAAAAAGAAAGTGTATTCGAGTCGTTTTCACGGACAAGAATTCCGTTAATGGTAGAGAATAAAGCCGACAAAAAAGCGGCTGATACACCGAGTACTACACCCCAACGATAACTCGTGTCCAAATTAAAAACAAAGTAAATACCAATAATTACTATGAGTCCAAGCACAATCTCATACCATAATATTTTTCGTTTAAAAAGTATGGGTTCAATAAAGGAAACAAAAAGAGTTCCTGTTGAAAAGCAAGCCAATGTTACCGACACATTGGATACTTTAATTGCCTGATAAAAACATATCCAGTGAACAGCTATTACCGCACCAGTAAGTAGAAATTTTATCAGTGTTTTTCTATCGATTACCAAAGGCTTTTTACGAAACTTCATGTAGGCATATATGACGACAAGGGCAATAATAATTCTATAGATTACAATAACAGGTGCAGAAGCAGTAATCAACTTGCCGAGTATCGGAGAAAAGCCCCAGATAAAAACTATGAGGTGTAATAAAAAATAATTTTTATAGCGAGCGAGCAAACTGATTTAATCGATAAAAGATTCTACAATTTTTACAAAATCATTTGCCGCAAGAGATACACCACCAACAAGCCCACCATCAACGTCTTCGCAAGCAAATAGTTCAGAAGCATTTGTGCTGTTACAAGAGCCTCCATACAATACAGAGATACTATCTGCAATGCTAGAATTGTATTTTTTTGAAATTACATTACGAATAAACTGATGCATTTCCTGTGTTTGGTTAACGGTTGCCGTAACACCCGTTCCTATAGCCCAAACAGGCTCATAAGCTATTACCAGTTTTTTCATTAATTCCATTGGCAAATGGAACAGCGCTTCATTCAACTGATTTTCAACAACTGAAAAATGCTCATCACTATTTCTCTCTTCTAAGCTTTCACCGCAACAATATATTGGTAATAGATGATTTGATAATATTAAATCTATCTTTTGTTTAAGCAGTAAATTATTTTCATTTTGATACGCTCTTCTTTCTGAATGTCCAACAATTACATACTTAACTCCAATTGAATGTAACATAATTGAAGATACCTCACCTGTATAAGCTCCTTTTAAATGTTCGCTACAGTTCTGCGCTGCAACAGTTATGTTTAGATTACCTTTTGTTAATTCTATAACATCCTTAATGTATAAATAGGAAGGAGCGATTACCACCTCTACTTCTTTTAATGTTAAATTATTGATTTTTGAAATAATTGCTGTAACAAGATGGATTGCTTCATCTTGAGTGTTGTTCATTTTCCAATTGGCTACAACTATCTTTTTACGCATACATAAATATTTATTGCACCCTTACTCTTGGATCGAGCAGACCATAAAGAATATCAACTATTATGTTCACAAGAACAAAAATAATTGCAACTACTAACACCGAACCCATTACTACCGGTAAATCATATTTTTCGAGTGCATCTACAATTTCTTTACCAATACCTTTCCAACCAAAAATATATTCAACAAATACTGCACCGGCCATTAACCCGGCAAACCAACCTGAAACAGCGGTTACTACTGGACTTAATGCATTTTTTAATGCGTGCTTAAAAATTACAGTGTAATAATTTAACCCCTTTGCGGATGCCGTTCTAATATAATCCTGTGTAAGAACATCCAACAAAGAACTTCGTGTTAACTGTACTATAACTGCCAAAGGACGAATTCCTAATGTTAAGGAAGGTAAAATTAAATTCTTTAAGTCCAAATATTCACCATTTCCATAATCATCTTGCGTAAACAAACTTCCTGTCATATTTAAACCTGTATAATCGCTTAACACGTAACCGAAAAACCAAGCAATAATAATCCCAATAAAAAAGGAAGGACCTGACATTCCTAACACTGTTAATACCAATGAAAAATTGTCCAAAAACTTCCCCTTTTTAATAGCAGAAACAATCCCGATTAAAACACCAAATATGGTTGCAAAAATGATTGAAACAAGGGCTAAAAGGAAAGTTTCAGGCAAAGCTTCCAAAATAATTTCGGACACTTTCCTTTTGGTTTGATAGGACCTCCGCAAGTAAGGATACTTTAAAACCAATTGCTTATTTTCAGTTAATGAAAACAGCTTAACTGCAGAAGGATATTTTTCTGATGTTAGGAATAAAATACTGCTACTGTTAATCGGGTCGTGAATGGAAAATGGTGACAAATCATTTAAATACATTAGAAACTGAATTGTAAGTGGTTTGTCGCGGCCCAAATCTCTGTTAATGGTTTCAATGGATGAAACATCTGCACGCTGTCCCAGCATCATACGTGCAGGGTCACCCGGTAACACATTAAACAACAAAAAAACAACTACAACTACTCCAAAAAGAACCGAAAAACCGTAAAACAATCGCTTTGAGACAAATTTTAACACAATGCTATCAGTTATTTTGTAATATATTTTTCTTTAAATTCTTCGTACGTTGGTAAATCATTGCTATGCCACATATCAATCACAACTCCATTTTTCAATACCATTAAGCCCGGATTAGACCGAATCATAGTTCTAAGTGTTGTTTCATCGGTTGTACAATAATCATACATCGCCCCAACATCATGTCTAAAATTATCTACATCTTGAAGTGCCGAACCTGTTAGTCCAAAAAAATCAACACTATCTTTTCTGCTATGAGCAACAAATTCATTTATAGCAGGCTGTACATCCTTATCTGTTTTATTTACATTATAGCAAACAAGCAAAAATGTATAACCACTATGAGTTAGTATTTGTTGTGTAATATCTTCCCCATCCGGATTGGTAATAGAAAAATCGTGAATAGCTGCTTTATCACCTTGACGTATTATTTTATCCTTTCTATCGACAAATATATATGTACTGTCAACAGTCATAACATCCTTTTCAGATAGTTCTACTTGTTTTCCACCCTTAGCATAAATAAAAACCATTTGCACACTATCGCGTTTAGCATTTGGTGGCAACAACATTCCTTCAGGTATACTTTTTCCTTTTGCGTAAGGTCGAAAATCAATCCAAGGTAAATGGCGGTAACAATTAACAGTAAACCATGTAGTCAATAGGGTTGAGATAACAATCGCTAATATGTCCACGGTTGGTGAAAAAATGGAATGAATACGGTTACGACTAATAAATATAGGAACAATGAGAATAAGTAAGACAATGTCTTTAATGAAAGACTCCCAAGGAGTTAAGGACCTACCAAAAATACTTTTGAGTGCATCTCCAAAACAGCCACAATCAGTTACTTTATTAAAATAGGCCGAGTAAAATGTGAGAAAAGTAAAGAACATAATCATCAGTAAAATAAGCCAAGAAAAAAGTTTCATTTTTGTACCTGTTAGCATTAAAACACCACAAAGCACTTCAAAAACACAAATAGACATTGCCAGCAATAATGCTGCTTCTTTAAGCCAAGGCATTCCGAATACTTCAAAGTATTCTATCAGCTTATATGAAAAACCTAATGGGTCATTGGCTTTTACTAAACCCGAAACTATAAAAAGGGCGCCAACTAAAATACGACAAATGGTAGTTAATATTCTCATATTACAAAACTTGTTAAAGTTATCAAAAATAAAGATATTGATTGAAAATTTCTATCAATACCTTTGGTTTTTTCCACTAACGATTTGTGGCGAATGACTAATTTACTCTCTTAGGTCAATTACTTCGTATTTTGGATAACTTTTAGTGTTGCATGTAAAAGTAGCATCCTGAATATCCAAATCAACGACTAATTTTTTTATAATATAAGTAACATCATTTCCATCTTTCCCTAAAACCTTTATGGAAACAAGTTGCTTCTTCACTTTATCAATTGTTAAAAATACGGTATGGTAATTTTTTTTGGTATCAATAGGGAACATTTTTATAATGTGTACCATTACACCATTTTTTTGCTTTTCTTCCTTTACATATAGGTATTTAAAACCTTTTTCGTAAATGGTAAAAATAGTAGTAGGAGTAATATTTTCATCCTTCTGTACTGAAGTATTGTTTACTTGAATTTCACTTGCGTCCTTTAATATTGTCCATATTACCTTACTATCACATATAATTATTTGATTGGCTACTTCTAATTTATACTTATGTCCCTTTACCAATAATTTACCACTATTGGTTTCGGTGATTTTTTTAGCTTTATTTTCAAGTGTATAGGCAAATTCCGTATTAGTTGTTTTGTACGTTTTAGTTTTAGCGCTCATTTCGTCCAATATTTTTTTCGCCTTCACATCAACAACTTCTTGTGCGTATGAAATTGTACTTAATACAAAAATGGCAAAAAATATTTTTTTCATAACGATGTTTTTTATTGACTGCAAATATCAAAAATACTTTTATTGTACATGCATTAATTATACCTTATTCAAAATCTGTTCCAAACTTGTAGGATCCTTTATTAATACTTCTCTTGCTTTACTTCCTTCAAAAGGACCAATTATTCCTGCCGCTTCTAATTGGTCTACAATGCGACCTGCCCTATTATATCCCAATTTTAATTTGCGCTGCAACATTGATGCCGATCCCTGTTGTGTCATTACTACGATTTTAGCAGCTTCACCGAACAACTTATCTCTTTCTGATGGATCCTCTTCTCCTGCAGCGACTTCGTTGCTTTCGTCTAAATATTCCGGCAATAGGAATGCATTGGGATAACCTCTTTGTCCACCAATAAATTCAGTAATTTTTTCTACTTCAGGCGTATCAACAAAAGCACATTGTATACGTATTAGTTCATTCCCTGTTGAAAGTAACATATCACCTCTTCCTATCAATTGATCGGCCCCTCCTGAATCTAGAATTGTGCGAGAATCTATTTTTGAAGTCACTCTAAAGGCTATACGAGCCGGAAAATTTGCTTTTATAGTACCTGTAATAATGTTAACCGAAGGGCGCTGTGTGGCTATAATTAAATGTATACCGATGGCTCTTGCCAATTGAGCAAGACGAGCAATTGGAGTTTCCACCTCACGGCCTGCAGTCATAATTAAATCTGCAAATTCATCTACCACCAACACAATGTATGGTAAGAACTTATGTCCGTTATTCGGATTTAATTTTCGGGAAACAAATTTAGTGTTATACTCTTTAATGTTTCTAACGGCTGCCTCCTTTAATAATTCGTATCGTTGATCCATTTCAATACACAATGAATTCAATGTGTGTACCACTTTTTTTGTATCCGTTATGATAGGTTCAGCTGAATCGGGCAATTTGGCTAAAAAATGCCTTTCAATAATATTAAAAAGAGTAAGCTCTACCTTTTTAGGATCTACCAACACAAATTTAACTTGCGAAGGATGCTTTTTATAAAGCAAAGAAACAAGTATGGCATTTAACCCTACGGACTTCCCTTGTCCGGTTGCCCCTGCCATCAGTAAATGTGGCATTTTGGTAAGGTCGGTAATGTATATTTCATTCGACACCGTTTTTCCCAAAGCAATAGGAAGATCCATTGTACAGTTTTGGAATTTTTCGGAGGCTATAATGGCCCTCATTGGCACCATTTCGGGAGTTTGATTCGGCACTTCAATACCAATAGTCCCTTTTCCGGGAATAGGTGCAATTATACGGATACCTAGTGCAGAAAGACTCAAAGCAATATCGTCTTCCAGATTTTTTATTTTGGAAATTCTGACACCAGCTGCAGGAATAATCTCGTATAACGTTACTGTTGGACCAATTGTAGCTTTTATTTTTTCTATCTCAATGCCATAATCCCCTAATGTTTTTAGGATTCTATCTTTATTGGCATTTAATTCTTCGCTGTTTACACCTACCGATTTATTACCGTAATCTATTAACAAGTCCAAAGGAGGGTATTGGTATGAGGATAAATCGAGTGTAGAATCGTACTCACCAAAAGGAAGTTGTTCTTTTTCACTTTCAAAAACTTCTACTGTTGCTTCTTCTATTTTCTCTACTATGAATTCAACATTATCAATAGTGTCGTTTTTTTTTATTTCTGGCTGCAACCCTATCTCATTCGTTTTTTCCTCTTTAATCTCAGTAGTTAATTCAATAAAATTGGTTACAAGCTCTACATCTTTATAGGTGTTAATCGGTAAATTTTCAATTATTTTTTCTTCCTCTTTTGGCTTTTCAACTTCAGATACAGGTGATAAATCATCGAACTCAACTGCTGTGTCGGACTTTAGCTTAAAAGTAAAATTATACGCCACAATTAAATAGGCAATTATTAAAAATATAATAAAAAATAAAGTTCCTATTCCACCAAGAGCAATACCTAACCAATTATTTAACTGGTAGCCAAATGTACCACCTAAAAAATGTAATCCAGGGCCAATAAAATATCCTAGTGCCAATGATACCCAAAGCAAAAAAAATAGCGAAGTGCTAAGTGTTTTTCTAAAGGGTAAAATATCTTGTCGAAAAAACAACTTGACACCAACTACTAAAAAAACAAGCACAAATAAATAAGATGCAATACCAAAGCCATTGTGAATAAATTGATGTGATACTATGGCACCCAATTTTCCAAGCCAGTTTTCTACTCTAATATCAGTGTTGGAGAACAGTGAGAATAAACCCTCCTTTACCTTATCACTGTCGTTTTGCCAAGTAAAAAGAAAAGAAGTAAAGGCAACGGCAAAGTAAGCCGAAAGGAATATAAAAAAGACACCTGAAATTCTTTGTGTTTTTTCATCGCTTACAAAATCTTTAACTTTTTGAAAGGTTCTTACAGAAGTAGGATTCTTTTTTTTAGGCTTTTTAATTTCAATCCTCTCCTCCGTATTTTCTTCAAGCTCGTCTTTAAAAGAATTTTTTAGCGTACTGCCCTTTTTATCGATCATTATAAATAAGTCTACAAATGGTGTTAATTACAAAATTATATTGTTTAACGCCCTACTAATAGTATAAACGAAAATAGTTGTTAAGAATAAATTGTTTAGAACTCGAATTGCTTAAACGCACAATTGATTACACTTTCATTACTTAAACAGAGAAAGAAACGACTACAAATTATTTGCTGGCACCACCACTCATTGCCTTCATTATTTGCTCCTGATTCATTTCGGTATAACCAGCAGAAATAGTGAATTTCGAATCATCTACGCCCTCCTTTGAAACACTTTTTACTAACATTCTCATCTTTATCCCTTGCATTGCAATTTCATACTCCATTAAAAAGCCATCAATTCCTTTATACTGAGGACTACTCCAATTGTTTGGGCCATTTGTTATTTCATTAGTATAATAAACATATATCTTTAGTTTTTCATTATTCACTTCCGTTTCAATTTCTGCCTTTTTGCACTTATACCCTGCTATTAATTTTGTTTCATCTAATTGAGTAACCCTAGGTTCACTTGTGCTCTTTTTTTGAATTCCCTCTACATCCTCAGCATTCGCTTTAAAGGCTATTTTTTGTCCCATCAAATCCATTAAAGTAGTAGCTGTTTTCGTTTTGTTATCAACGATAGATACAGATGTACCCATTCCACCTATTGAAATTTCACTGCGCACTTTTTCGCTTTTAATATAAATTACAGTTTCCTTGGGCATCATTGCTATTGTATTTGCATCAAATTCAGTACCCGAGTATATCATTTCAAATACTACTTTTCCTTGGAACGAATTTTGAGCAAAAATGCTCGTGCTAGCTGCAAAAGCAAGCAATGAGAAGATTTTTTTCATTTTATAAAATTTTAAATTTTAATTGAAATTCTCGAACATCTCATCCATTTCTTTTCTGGATATTTTTTTAAAATCATCTCCCAGCTCAAATATCTCGTCATCTACCTTCACCTCACTTACCGACTTAGCGGTGAAATGCATTTCGATATTATAACGTTTTAAATTATACTCCATCAGTACTCCATCCAATACTCTAAAAGGATTGCACCAATTAGAAGATTTAATCCCAATATCACTTGTGTAATATACTTCAAACGGAGTCAATGTTGTATCCTCGAATTTCACCATTGCCCTTTTGCATTTATAATTGGCTATCATTTTCTCACCTGCTACTTTTTCAATAATCATCTTTGGTTCTTCATCCAATATTTTTTTTATTTCGCTAGTATCAGAAAAGTATGCAAACTTTTTACCCATCAGTTTTAGCGTTTGTAAAAGTGTTTTTTTTTCGGAATCGGCAATAAAAGAAATAACAAATATGCCCATACCTGCTGAAATTTCACCGTAGGTTTTATCATCCTTAAATTTAAAGCTCATACTTGTTGGCCCCATTCCGTCCATCGGACTTTTAACAGGATAGGTAATAGCATACTCAATAACACCTTCCGATATTTTGCTTGTTGAAAAATTACTACAGCCATTACAGATAAAAACAGAACCAATAACGAGAATTGCAAAAGTACGCTGTAAAAAAAACTTCATTTAATGTAATTGTGTTTTAAAATGTAGGGATACAAATATATCATTTTAAAAGACAAACACCATTTTTTGATTGATAAAGCTAATAGCCGAGTATTTTCATCATCGATTTATAACTTTGCTCTTTAGCAAAGAGCTTAGTACTTATCTCTCCATTCTCATCCCTGTCTATAATTACGTGCTTGGGGGCCGGAATTAAACAATGCTGAATACCACCATAACCGCCAATGGATTCTTGATAAGCACCTGTATGGAAAAAACCAATATATTGAGGCTTACCCTTTTCAATTTTAGGTAAAAAAACCTGATTTTTATGCGATTCAGCGTTATAATAATCATCGCTGTCACATGTAAGTCCACCCAAATTTACGCGTTCGTACTCTTTGTCCCATTGGTTTATTGCCAACAAAATAAAGCGCTGCTTTATTCCCCAAGTATCGGGCAAAGTGGTAATAAATGAACTGTCAATCATATTCCATACTTCATTATCATTTTGTTGCTTTTGCTCGAGTGCCGAAAACAAAACGGCCCCGCTCTCCCCTACAGTAAAACTACCAAATTCAGTGAAAATATTTGGCTCTTTTACTTTATTCTGTTTGCATATTTTTTTAATATGTACAATAATTTGTTCGGCCATATATTCGTAATCATATTCGAAACTCAAAGATGTTTTTATAGGAAAACCTCCTCCAATATCAATTGAATCCAATTCTGGACATACTTTTTTAAGTTCACAGTAAACATCTACACTTTTTGTTAATTCACTCCAATAATAAGCCGTATCCTTAATTCCTGTGTTTATAAAAAAATGAAGCATTTTTAATTCAAATTTTTTATTGCCCTTTATCCTTTCGTGGTAAAAACTCAGAATGTCCTTATAGCGCACACCCAATCGTGAGGTGTAAAACTCAAATTTAGGTTCTTCCTCAGCAGCTACACGAATACCTATTTTACATTTAGGGATTTTTAACATTTTTTCAAAGTGCTTCAGCTCATTTTTATTATCCAAAATAGGTATAACATTGTGAAAACCATCATTAATTAATTCCGAAATATACTGAGCGTAAATGGCACGTTTGTAGCCATTACAGATAATATATGTATCTTTGTTTACCTTTCCACTTTGGTACAAACTTTTTATAATCGGTATATCGAATGCCGAAGAAGTTTCTAAGTGGATATCGTTCTTTAAAGCTTCGTCTAATATAAATGAAAAGTGCGAACTCTTTGTGCAATAACAGTATGTGTATTTCCCTTTATAATCAGCCTTTGCCATTGCTACATTGAACATGCGTTTCGCTTTTTGTATTTGAGCACTTATTTTAGGAAGATACGAAATCTTCAATGGAGTTCCATATTGCTTAATAATTTCCATTAAAGGAATATCATAAAAATAGAGTTCATTATCCTCGACCTTAAACCCTTCCTGCGGAAATTCGAATGTTTGATGAATAAGATCGGAATACTTGTTCTCCATTTCTTTAATGCAAGTTAGTTAGTTTAATAATAATGGGTAAATGTAAGTAAGTTAAATAAGAACTATACTGAATAGTTCTTAAAAATAAATAACAATGAAAAAATTAAAATTTATTGAAGTAAAATCGGAAATCGGTGCCGGCACAAGAGGAGCCAGTTTGGGTATAGATGCCATAAAAATTGCTGCCTTGGACTATGGAAGTAGTCTTTTTAAAAAGGTAGAATCGGTAGAAATACCCACACAAAATCACTTATTGTTTGAAAATCCCGGCAGCCCTTATGCTAAAAGAATTAAAGGATTAATAACCTTGTGTGAGAAAATTGCCGCGGAAGTATCCAGCACCATTAAGAAAAATGGATTCCCTATTGTGTTAGCTGGCGACCACAGCAGTGCCGGTGGAACCATTGCAGGATTACGTATGGCATACCCAAAACAAAAACTGGGCGTTATATGGATTGATGCTCACGCTGACCTTCATTCGCCTTATACTTCGCCCTCAGGCAATATGCACGGTATGCCAGTAGCGGCTTCATTAGGTGAAGATAATGCTGCTAATAAAATGAACAAACCCGATAAGGAAACCTTGGATTTGTGGAACAAGTTAAAAAGAATTGGAAATATTTACCCTAAAATAAACTACAGAGACCTAGTTTACATTGGTGTACGTGATGTAGAACCCGAAGAAACCTATTTACTTAAAAAAAACAAAGTAAAAACATTTACAACCAATGAGGTAAAAAGAAACGGTGTAGAAAAGATAGCTCGCGAAACACTATCGCACCTAACACACTGCAATCTTATATACATTTCCTTTGATGTAGACAGTATGGATTCATCTATTTCGAAGGGAACAGGAACTCCGGTAAGGAATGGTATTACCGAAAAAGAAGCAGGAAGTTTGCTCGTGAGGCTAATACAACATGAAAAAGTATGCTGTTTTGAAATTTGTGAGGTGAATCCTACACTTGATAAAGAAAACCTAATGGCCGAGAATACATTTGAAATTTTACAGAAAGTTGTAAGTCAACTAATTAACTAATAATGTAAAATGGATAATTAATATTTATATATAAAATGGGTGTCTAATACAGGTTAATACCATAGCAATGCTGACCTTTATGGTGTAGTTAGTCCATTAATTAAGAATTATTATAAGCGAATAACATTGTATGAATAAGAATATTGAAGATATTTTAGAAGAGAAAGTTAAAGAAGCACTGAAAAGCTTATATGGATTAAGTGTTGAGAAAGTAGCTTTTGAAAAAACAAAAAAGGAATTTGAAGGCGATTACACCCTTGTAGTATTCCCTTATGTGAAAGATTCGCAAAAGAAACCAGAGGATACAGCAAATGAAATTGGCACATCCTTAAGCATCACTCCTGAAGTAAAAGGATTTAATGTTGTAAAAGGATTTCTAAATCTAGTAATATCCGATTCGTATTGGCTCGAATACTTTATATCCAATCCTAAAACAATTATAAAAAAATCTACCAAAACCATTATGGTGGAGTACTCATCACCCAATACCAATAAACCTCTTCATTTAGGTCACGTTCGAAATAACTTGTTAGGTTACTCAGTAGCTGAGATATTAAAAGCAGATGGGAATACTGTTATAAAAGCCAATTTAGTAAATGATCGGGGTATACATATTTGCAAAAGCATGTTGGCTTGGAAAAAACTTGGAAATGGTGACACACCTGCATCATTGGGAATAAAAGGTGATCATTTGGTTGGAAAATATTACGTAGCATTTGACAAAAACTATAAAAATGAAATTGAACAACTTATTTTAACAGGTAGCACAAAAGAAGAAGCAGAAAAAAATGCTCCTTCTATGAAAGAAATACAAGCAATGTTGTTGAAATGGGAAGCAGGTGACGAAGAAACTCGTCAACTGTGGAAAATGATGAACGGGTGGGTATACGAAGGGTTTGCCGAAACCTATAAAAAAATGAATGTAGATTTTGATAAAACCTATTATGAATCGAATACTTATTTGCTAGGCAAAGATGTTATTAATGAAGGATTAGAAAAAAAAGTATTTCAATCAAGGCTTGACAATTCGGCTTTTATTGATTTAACAAAAGATGGCTTAGATGAAAAAACTTTGTTGCGTGCGGATGGAACATCCGTATATATGACACAAGACCTTGGAACAGCCATTGAGCGTTTCAAGGAATACCCCAACTTGGATAATTTAATTTATATTGTTGGTAACGAACAAGATTATCATTTCAAAGTTCTCTTTCTTACACTAAAAAAATTGGGATACAAATGGGCCGATGGACTTTTTCACCTATCATACGGAATGGTAGAATTGCCAGATGGTAAAATGAAATCGCGTGAAGGAACTGTGGTAGATGCCGATGAATTAATTGATGAGATGATAAATACCGCACGAGAAACCACAAAAGAATTGGGGAAAATTGATGGATTTAGTGATGCGGAAGCTGAAAAACTATACTATACAATCGGTATGGGTGCACTTAAGTATTTTATGCTGAAGGTTGACCCAAAAAAGAAAATGCTATTTAATCCAAAAGAGTCCATTGATTTTAATGGTAATACCGGTCCGTTTATACAATATACGTACGCAAGAATACAATCCATAAAAAGAAAAGCGGGAGAAAATAAAGGAAAGATTGACCAAGGTGTTACTCCAAATGAAAAGGAAAAAAACTTAATACGTTACCTTCACGATTATACTAAAGCCGTAGCTGAAGCTGCAAGTAATTATAGTCCGGCTGTTATTGCCAACTACGTATACGAATTGGTAAAAGAGTACAACCAATTTTACCACGACTGCCCAATTTTAAAGGAAGAAGATGAAATGAAAAGAACATTCCGATTGCAACTTTCATCGCAAGTGGGTGAAACCATTAAACGAATTATGAAATTGCTGGGAATAGAAGTTCCTGATAAAATGTAAGTGATATGTACAAGCTCATTATAAAACCCATTTTCTTTCTTTTTAAACCGGAGCGGATACACCACATTGTTTTTAGTTTGCTAAAAACACTATTCTCCATTCCTGGTATAAAAGGATTGGTGAAGAGTTTTTCGGCAGTAAATAACCAAAAATTAGAACGCACCTTGTTTGGCATTACCTTCCCAAATCCGGTAGGATTAGCAGCAGGTTTCGACAAGGATGCAAAATTATATGAAGAATTATCCTGCTTGGGGTTTGGTTTTATTGAAATAGGTACACTTACACCTAATGCTCAGCCGGGAAATGAACGGCAACGAATGTTTCGTTTACCTAAAGACGAAGCACTCATTAACCGAATGGGTTTTAATAATGCCGGTGTGGATGCTGCCGTTGAAAGACTAAAAGGAAGAAATCCGAACATTATTGTAGGGGGCAATATTGGAAAAAACAAGGTTACTCCAAACGAAGATGCGATTCAAGATTATGAAATATGTTTCGAAAAGTTGTTCGACTGTGTTGATTATTTTGTGGTTAACGTAAGTTCACCAAACACACCAAATTTGCGTGCCTTACAAGAAAAAGAACCCTTGAAAAAATTATTGTTGCGTGTTCAGGAATTAAATTTGCAGCATAAAAAAAGGAAACCGATACTCTTAAAAATTGCACCCGATTTAACGGATCATCAATTGAACGACATAATTGAAATTGTAAAAGAAACCTGCATTGATGGAATAATTGCGACAAATACAACAATCTCAAGAGAACATCTTCAAACTACAAAAACAAAACTTGAAGCAATGGGTGCTGGTGGATTGAGCGGAAAACCCCTTACAAAAAGAGCATTGGAAGTAGTAAAATATTTGTCGAAAAAATCAAATAAAGCATTCCCGATAATTGGTGTGGGCGGAATACACAGTGCCGAAGATGCACTAGATATGTTACAAGCAGGAGCATCGTTAGTACAACTTTATACAGGATTTATATATGAAGGAGCAGGCTTGATAAAAAAAATAAACAAAGCAATAATCAACAACAATGAAACTGATAGAATGTCCTCGTGATGCAATGCAAGGCATTGAAACATTTATACCCACCGAAGAAAAAATAAAGTACATCAATTCTATTTTGGAATGCGGTTTTGACACGATTGATTTTGGTAGTTTTGTTTCGCAAAAAAATATACCACAATTAAGGGATACAGCAGAAGTGTTGAGTAAATTAAATCTCTCTGCATCGTCTTCAAAATTATTAGCCATTGTTGCCAATCAACGAGGAGCTGAAGATGCTTGCAATTTTGAAGAGATACAGTATTTGGGTTTTCCTTTCTCTATTTCAGAAACATTTCAGCAACGCAATACCAATTCAAGCATACAAGAATCTTTACTGCGCGTAGAAGAAATACAAAAGCTGTGTGTAAAACATAAGAAGCAATTGGTGGTGTATATATCAATGGCATTCGGGAATCCTTATGGCGATGATTGGGGAAGCGAAATTGCCATACAATGGAGCAATAAAATAAATCAATTAGGAGTAAACATCATTGCCCTAGCAGACACAACAGGTGTTTCTTCCCCAAAGAGCATACATTATCTTTTTAGCAATTTGATACCAGAATTAAAAAAAGTAGAGTTTGGAGCACACCTCCACTCTACCAAAGAAACCGCCACTGAAAAAATAAATGCCGCCATTGAAAGTGGCTGCAAAAGATTCGATTCGGCCATACAAGGTTTTGGAGGTTGCCCAATGGCAACAGATAATTTAACGGGAAACATTGCTACCGAACAATTACTGGAAACGTTGTCGTTTAAAAATATCAATACGCATTTGAATAAAACAAATTTCGATGCAGCCTATACCAATGCTACAAGCTTGTTTAACAAATATCATTAAGCTATTTTAGCACAATAGATAGGAAAAAAACATTCCTAATACTATAGACAAAAACTTCACCCTGTTAAACTTGTGATTTTCGGTTGTTTCAAATAATATGGTGGTTGAAATGTGCAAAAATATACCCACCACTACTGCCATAATATAGTTGTGATAGTGAGCTATATTGCTCACATCGGAAGCAATAAAATAATTCAGCAACGAACCAAGCGGAGCCATTAAAGTAAACACAAGCAATAGTAGTAAAATAACTTTTTTACTAATTCCCAACTCCATTAATAAAGTTGTTAAAGCAATAGAAATAGGAATGTTATGTATAATTATTCCTATAATAAGCGATCGAGAAGTATCGGTAAGGATGTTTGTTGTAAGTTCAGAAACAATGGGCATTCCTTCCAAAAAGGAGTGAATACACAAACTGATTAGCATCACAAAAGGAACAGTAGATTTTGCTTCCTTGTGTACGTGAACGTGACCATGTTCCAAACCTTCCGAAAAAAATTCAAGCAACAACTGAAACAAAAAACCAATCAGAATAAACAATCCTGTTTGCACTTTTGCTTCTTGGTATATTTCGGGAATTAAACTCAACACCGCTACTCCAAATAAATAGGCGCCACTAAAAGCAAGCAATAATTTAAGTTGATGCTTTCCGGGTTTTATAAAAAAGATAACCGAACCACTTATAAAAGCAGTTAATACGATATATATGTAGGCACTATAACTTGTCATAATTTTGCTTTTTACTTGCTACCAATATTAATCTATCCGATTGATCAAGATTAAAATCTTCCAACAAATAACTTCCATAAACTTGCTCCAATTGAAAACCGCAAACAGCGAAATATTCTTCAAAATCTTTTAAAGTAAGTGCCTGAACTTTTTCTTCGTACTCAATAACCTTGTCTTTATCTGTTATACAAATATACTTTTTAATAATATTAGCTTCTACTTTTTTACTAATAGAAAAAACAACGCCTTCTATAGCTTTTGTTTCCTCTAATACGATGTTTGCAATTACTTTACTTGCATTAAAAAAATCGACAACCAATATTCCATTTGTTTTTAATGCATTGCTTGCTGCTTTTAACACCTTTACATTATCTTTCGCATCATCAAAATAACCAATGCTGGTATATAAATTAAAAACCGCATCGTAATAATTTATTCTAAAATCATTACGCATATCATGCACGTAAAAATGCAAGTTTGCTTTCTCATAAGGTAAAGCACAGGAAATACTCTCTTCTGAGAGATCAATACCCGTTACATCAAAACCTTTTTCATTTAAGTGTTTTGAATGGCGACCTTTTCCGCAGGCAAGATCAAGTATATAGGAGTGTTCTTTAAGGCTTAATTTACACAACAAAGTATCCATAAAAAAACGAGCCTCCTTTTCATCTCTGTTCTTATAAAGCAAATGATAATAAGGGGAATTAAACCAATCTTTAAACCAATCGTTCATCTGTATATTAAGGAGACAGTCGTGTTATTATCCAATTCCTATCTGGTAATAATTTATATGCAATCCGATCGTGCAATCTATTCGGTCGTCCTTGCCAAAATTCAAGTATGTAAGGACTGACACTATATCCTCCCCAATGAGATGGACGTGGAATATCATTATTTTCAAATTTCTTCTCAAATTGCGTTACTTTAATTTCCAATTCTTCACGACTAATTACTTCACTCTGCTCAGATGCCCAAGCACTTATTTGACTTTCGCGCGGACGTGAATTAAAATAATCGTCAGATAATTTTGCAGATAATTTTTGTACTTCGCCTTCTATTCTAACTTGTCGTTCCAGTTGAGGCCAAAAAAAAGTAAGTGCTATTTTGTTATTAGCATTCATTTCCTTTCCTTTTTTACTATTGTAATTGGAATAGAAAAAAATCCCTTCTGCCGAAATATTTCGCACCAATACAATACGGGATGAAGGCTGTCCACCAGATGAAACAGTTGAGAGCATTACGGCATTAGGCTCGTGCACTTCTGCCAGTATAGCTTCATTCATCCAATATTCCAATTGAGTTATGCCATTTTCTTTTACATCCTTTTCGCTCAACAATTCGAGCGTATATTGTTTGCGAAGATTGTAAATATGTTGCTGGTTATTTTCCATGGGAGCAAATTATTTTTTTTGCCGAGGGTCCAATGCATCTGTTAATCCCTCACCGACCAAATTATACACAGTAACGGTAACAAATATAGCTAGACCAGGAAATACAGCTAGCCACCAAGCACCTGTATTTTGTCGGGATGCAGATAGTAATGAGCCCCAAGTAAGTGATTCAGCAGGAACGCCAATACCTAAAAAGGATAGTGTTGCTTCAGTAAGTATAGCTGATGCAATTCCAAAAGCAATAGCAATGAGAACAGGAGATAAGGCATTTGGAATAGCATGCTTGAACACAATTCTTTTCTCAGAATAACCCAATGCGTTTGCTGCTTCAATAAATTCTAAATTTCTAACTTTTAATAACTCTGCCCTAATGAAACGAGCAATACCCGTCCAACCTGTTAAGCCAATAATAATCATTACAATAAAAATAGAAGGCTTGGCGATTGCAACAACTGAAATAATAAGGAAAAGTGTAGGTATAGATACCATTATTTCGATTAAACGAGAGATAACAATATCGATGGGGATTTTAATTTTTACAGCAAGGAAAGGAACAAGCTTTGTTATACGCGCTAAGAAATTAGCAGTAAACATCGTTGCAATAATGATTATCATACTTATTAAAAACTCCCAGAAAAATTTACCGAACGAAATGGCAATGGCATCCGATAAAATGTAAGAACGAGAACCAAATCCGTAAAACAAGGCTGCCATAAAAAACACGACATTTAAAATAAGTCTTCCCCTTGATATTCTCAATCTATCATCACCAAAATAACCGGCAATAGAACCAAGTAAAATTCCAATTAAAGAAGCAATGCTCATTGACACCAATCCAACAAACAAGGCAATGCGTGTACCGTGAATCATACCTGATAGTACATCGTGACCAAGTTCATCAGTACCCAACCAATGCCTCCAACGAGTAGATTTAATAGACTGTTCACCAAAAGGACTTACCGACTGTGCATTGTCGGAATCGATATTTTTGGGAACATAAGGAATGAGTGGGAAAACTACCCAGTCGTACTCCAAATTTTTCCATTCTACATTTTGAAGATCGTATTGCCATTCGGCTAAACCTAAATCAACCGCATAACTTCTCAATAATGGGAAATAGGTATTGCCCTTGTATTTTGCAATCAAGGGTTTATCGTTGGCAAAAAAATCGGCAAAAATGGCAATGGCAACTAGCAGAACAATGAACTTCAGAGCAAAAACTGCTACCCTGTTTTTCTTGAATTGCTTTTTTACATTCGCCCAAAAACTTTGGTCGGATGCAGCCAATTGTTGCTTTTTCTCTATATCTGTTACCTCACTCATATCTATTTTTTACTGGAGAATGAAATACGTGGATCAATTGCAGCATATAATATATCAGCAACTAAATTTCCTACCAAGGTAAGGATGGCGGTAAACATCATAACCGTAAATACTATGGGATAGTTACGAGAGATAAGTGCTTCTAAACTTATTTTACCCATTCCCGGAATTGAAAATATTTGTTCGATGGCAAAAGAACCCGATATAGCCAAAGGAAAAATACTTGCAAACAAGGTGATAATAGGAAGCAATGAATTTCTCAATGCGTGTTTCCACACTACATCCTTTTCATCCAAGCCTTTTGCTCTTGCTGTACGAATATAATCTTGTCCGATTACATTTAACATAGCCCCTCTCATTTGCCTTGAAATAAAAGCCAAAGAAGCATATGTTAAACAAAATAAAGGTAATACTAAGTGGAATGAAGTTTCCCAGAAACGATCAAAGAAAGGTGCATCATCAGGCAAATTCCCCAATCCGAATGCAGGAAAAACATCATAATAATCACCGCCACAAAAGAAAACGATGAGCATAGTGGCTATCCAAAAATTGGGTAAAGAATACAACATAAACAAGAAAGTGGTGATAACTCTTTCCGACCTTTTACCTTTTTTTACAGCAGACAATACACCTAAAGGAATAGCTAAAATATATGCCAATATCATCGACATTAAACTCAGCAACAAGGTCCATCTAACTGCATCCCAAATAACCGATGAAACAGGGCGTTTATCCTGATAAGAAATACCAAAATCGCCCACCAAAAAATGAGATATCCAACGGTGGTATTGATTCTCAAAACCGTACCAATGTACCGTTGGAACATATCGTGTATATGGAGAACTGTTTACCCACATATTATTGTATGCCTCCTTTGTTGCAATATAAAATCCAATGTTGGTTCTAATTTCAGGATTTTCATTGAATACAAAATCAAGGTTGGAGAATATTGTTTTTATTCTTGCATTATCGTAGGTATCGTACAATGAGCTTACGTAATCACGCACTTTGATCAGTGCAGTTGCATTCGTTTCTGTTTTTGGCAAGGCATAAATTGTATTCTCGAAACTTTTTGTTTGCATATAGTAATTTGCAACATCACTCCAGTTACCGTATTGAAAAGCCAAGCGCTGCAATACATCGCGGTGATTTTTTTTTGGGACCCTGTGTAAGGTATCTGTACAAGATGCATTTGTAAACGAAAAATAGAATACAGGTAGGTCGAAACCCAATTGATGACGAATATCATTGTATGCTTTTTCGGTTGCCAGTTTTTGAGATGCCTGCCCTTCTCCACCTGCATTCTTGTTCAGCATCGTATCAACAGGGTCACCAGGAGCATTTAAACTTATAACAAAGGTAAGCAAGGATATTGCAAACAATGTGGGAATAAAAATAAGTAACCTTTTAAATATGTATTTAAACATTTAGCTTTATGATGGCTGTTTATTTAGCTACTTTAAATCCTGCTTCCCAAAAGCCCGGACGTGTTACAGATGTTTCCGCATTTTCAAATCGTTTATGAATGGCTATCCTTTCAGTAGGAGCCCATAAATAAATGTAAGAAACCTCATCGTGTAATACTTGCTGTAATTGCTTTTCTAACATACCTCTTTTTACTTCATCAATTTGAATACGAATAGAATCAATCAAAGCATCCGACTCTTTATTTCCAAATCCCGTGTAGTTTGAGCCACCGTTATATGATTCGGTATGGTAAATTTGTTTCGGATCATTTGGGATAGGGGTTCCTATCCAAGCACCAAAAAACATTTCTATTTTATGTGCTTTACAATTGTCGAGATACACCGACCACTCCTGAGCCACCACATTTACTTTTATTCCAATTTTAGCTGCCTCTTCTTGGAACAATAATGCCACCGATTTTCTTTCATCGTTACCGGAGTTAACGGCAAAATCAAAGGACAAATCTACACGCTCGTTGTTAATCATTTTATCCAAGGTGCCATCACCGTTACTGTCTTTCCAACCAGCTTGAGCCAATAAAGTTTTTGCTTTTTGAGGATTAAAATCATATGGAGTAATAGATGAGTTGTATACATCCTTTTTTGAAGGATGAACATAACCAACCACACGCTGAGCTTGACCATACTTAATGGTTTTTATCATCTTATCAACATCCACCAAATGTGCAAATGCTTGGCGGGTAAGTTTATCTTGAAACTTAGGTAAACGTGTATTAATACCAATGTATGTGTAAGCTAACTGCATTGGAGTGTAGGCATTAAAATTCTCTGTAAATTTTGCCGAATTCGGTAAATCCTTAAAATCTTTTGATTTAATGGAATACATCACATCTAAATTGCCTGCTTTTAATGCAACCAAAGCAGTTGTTTGGTCATTAATAGTTTGGTAAATAATTTTAGGAGGGAAGGCTTCAAAGAAACAGTTTTTCTCTTTTACCATATCGCCCCACCATTTATCCTTACGCACCAATACGATGCGTTGTCCTGTTGCCCACTCTTCTAATTTGTAAGCACCGCTACCACCAATATATTCTTTTTCACGTTGTCTTTTCTCGGAATTAAAATCAGTTGCAAATTCATTTATTTTAGGGTCGTTGGAAAGCTTATCCTTATCCTCGTTTAACTGCTTAATAGTAAAACCGTTCATTAAACCTTTTGTATCGTATAAGTATGCAGGCATAATAGGGTAATCACCGCTGGAAGCTTCTGCCAATATATATACACGGTCACTTATGAGGGTAAACTTCTTAGGGTTTTCGGGGTAAAACTTTATGTCGCGAATAAACTCATAATAGGGCTTATTGTTTTCATTTTTTACTTTCGGATTTTTAATAACTTTTAGCGTAAACTCAACATCTTTAGCAGTAATGGGTGTTCCATTATCCCAAGTAGCTTCGGTTCTTATTTCATAGGTAATCATTAAGCCCTTTCCATCCTCTGTTTTTTCAATAAGTGGACGACCAAGAGCAAGAACTGGAATCAATTCCAACGTTTTAAAATCAATATTCAACAATTGCGAGTACATATTGGTTAAAATATAGCCTGAACTAGCATCTGAATAAATTATAGGATTAAGCATATCGGCATCGGAAAGCTCCCAAATAATTACTTCTGGCTTACCACCTTTCACTTCCTTTTTATCTGAACCACCTGATGAACAACCCGTAAACAGAGTGGGAACAATACAAACAGATATTACAAATGTGATTTTAAATAATTTGTACAAACACATAGAATTTTAATTTAAACACTTGTTTTTAATGGAATGCAAATATAGTATTCCAAAATTATAAACTTTATTATTTTAGATTAATATTGTGTTTTTGAAGACAAGAAAAATGAAATCTTTTTTTGAATAGTAAAAACTATTTATACCTTTGCAAACCCTTTTTGGGAGGTGAGAGGTGAGGTGCCTGAGAGGCCGAAAGGAACAGTTTGCTAAACTGTCGTACGGGTAACTGTACCGCGGGTTCGAATCCCGCCCTCACCGCCAGTTAAAAGATTAGATTAAATTTAGTTCATTATTTATTGATTATTGTAGCAATCATTTGCTAATTCGGGATGTAGCGTAGTCCGGTCATCGCGCCTGGTTTGGGACCAGGAGGTCGCAAGTTCGAATCTTGCCATCCCGACTTTTTTCTCCTATGCAATTTGCATTATTGAATGTATTTTTTCGTTTCTTATTGGTTCCGTAGCTCAGCTGGATAGAGCAACTGCCTTCTAAGCAGTAGGCCATTGGTTCGAATCCAATCGGAATCACTTACTACCAGAGGGTTTTAACGAAATCAAAAAGCCCCAAAAAATAATTTGCAATTAATTTGCAATTATTTTTTTGTCTTATCCCGAATCTTTTAGTTTTTCGCAACAGAATTTTTTGCCTTTTCCTCCTCCTCTTTTGAATTTAAATACAGCACATAAACAACCACACCAGTAACCAAAATAATTCCTAAGATTGGTAACAATAAATCGGAGGAAGGGCTATTTCAGGAAAAACAGCTCTTCTACTCGATTACTATAAATCTCTTGTCGACCGTATTAAACAATATGGTTATGGTCTAAAAATAAATACAGTGGTCAGCAGCAAAAACTACAGTGAGGATATGTCAGAGTTTATTCGCTATGCTAAGCCCAAACGATGGAAACTCTTCTAAGTACTAACTATAACAGGACAAAATGATAAAAACATTGAAGAATTCAAAATTTCAGATGAACAGTTTCAAACCTTTTTAAAAAATCACAACAACTTGGAAAACATAACTGATATAATACCAGAATCAAATAGCTAAATGAAAGGCTCTTATGCAATGGTTGACCCAGCAGGCAGATTTTATGATAACGCAAAAGGTAAACATAATTATAGCAGACCCATATTAGAAATTGGAGCTCGTCTTGCCATTCAACAAGTAAACTATGACTTTTCAAAATTTGTTGATAGAGGTGGTATTTATCAATGGCAAAAAAATAAAACAAAAAATTACAAAAGAATAACTCTTTCAGGAGAAGTTGCATCTGGAAAAAGTTCGGTTGGAAAAGTATTGGCCGAACAACTGAATTTCTCTTTTGTTTCTATAGGAAATAAAACAAGGTCGTATGCTAGCTCACAAAATTTAAGTATAGTTGAATTTTAAAGAAATATTATCTGAAAGATTGCCACATTCAAATAAATCATTTTCCTTTCAATAATCCATAGATTAGTTAGTTAAGTTTGCTAAACAATCAAAGATGAATTAAACTCCAATCCGAAAGGTTTAATGCAAATTAAAGTAGCCGAATCTTTTAATATTTAAAATTTATAATTTCCTTTTTTGTAGATTTGAGATGAAATGACCGCCCTTAAATTACATAGTGGAAAAGAATTAGATATTTATTCTTCATCAACCGATACAGAGTTAAAACTACCAATGATGCCAACAGGCATCAGCGCAGGGTTTCCATCGCCTGCTATGGATTTTATAGATTTAAGTATTGACTTAAACAAACATTTAGTAAAGCATCCATCAAGCACTTTTTATGGCAGAGTAAACGGAAACTCCATGAAAGACTTAGGCATACACGATAATGATTTGTTGGTTATTGATAGAAGTCTTGAACCTCAAAACGGTAAAATTGCAGTGTGCAGTATAGATGGAGATTTTACATTAAAAAAAATTCAGGTAGAAAAAGATTGTGTGATGCTGATGCCTGCAAATGAAAAATACAAACCCATAAAAGTTACTGCCGATAATGAACTTATCATTTGGGGCATTGTAACCCATGTTATCAAATCGTTTTAAAAAATGTTTGCCCTTATTGATTGTAATAATTTTTACGCTTCCTGCGAAAGGGCTTTCAATCCAAAGCTTATGGGCAAGCCCATTGTGGTATTATCAAACAATGATGGTTGCGTAATTGCCCGAAGCAATGAAGCCAAAGCATTGGGAATACCTATGGGCGCAGTAGCATTTGAATACGAAAATTTATTTGTAGATAATGGAGTGTTTGTGTTCTCAGCCAACTTTGCTTTGTATGGAGATATGAGCCAACGAGTAATGAGCATACTTGCTGATTACAGCCCCGAAATGGAGATATACAGTATTGATGAAGCATTTTTAAAATTAGAAGGATTTGAGAATTTTGATTTGCAAAAGCATGGAGAAAAAATGCGTAAACAAATTTTAAAATGGACTGGAATACCCACAAGCGTTGGCATTGCACCTACCAAAGCATTGGCTAAAGTTGCCAACCGAATAGCAAAAAAATATACAGACAAAACAGGTGGAGTATATATTATTGATAGCGAAGAAAAAAGAATAAAAGCCCTCAAATGGCTTCCTGTTGAAGATGTGTGGGGGATAGGCAGACAACATAGCAAACGATTAAAAGCCATAAATGTAAACACTGCTTACGATTTTACTTTGCTCAACGATGACTTGGTGCGTAAGCAAATGGCTGTGGTGGGGCTTCGCCTCAAGCACGATTTGCAAGGCATACCAACTCTCGACTTGGATGAAATACCTATTAAAAAAAATATTGCTACCACTCGTTCGTTCGAGAAAAACTATACGGAGTTAAGCGATTTGCAGGAACGTGTTTCAACCTTTGCTGTTTCTTGTGCAGAAAAATTGCGGAAACAACAATCGAGTTGCAACTCGTTTATGCTTTTTGTGCATACTAACGGAAATCGAAAATATTTGCCACAATACAGTCGCAACATTGTGGTTAAACTTCCTTTTGCTACCAACTCAAGCATTGAGTTATCAAAGTTTGCTTTGCAGGCATTGAATAAAATATTTCGTAAAGGTTATCATTACAAAAAAGCTGGAATCATTGTCATGGATTTTATTCATGAAGATAAAGCGCAGCTCACACTTTTTGAAAACAGCCATGCAAAGCACAAGCAATTAATGAAAGTGCTTGATAAAATAAATAATGCTTTTGGTCAACAGAAAATAAAATTGGCTTCGCAAGATTTAAAACGAGTTTGGAAAATGAAACAGGAAAAACTTTCACCAAGATATACCACCAAGCTAAGTGATATAATTTCAATTAATGCGTAATGTGTTTTCATTCCAAGCAAAGCAAATCGGCACAGGAACTTGAAAATAGATTTCAAGCAAAGTTTGATGCGAATGTAAATTACATCCCAACTATTTACAATGGTTTTACATTTCCAAAAACTCCAATCATAACAAATAAGGAAACAAATAAAATACAATTGTTCAATTGGGGGTTAATTCCTTCTTGGGCTAAAGACACTACCATTAGAGCCAATACACTCAATGCAAGGAATGAAACCATAAATGAAAAACCAAGTTTTAGAAATTCAGTTAAAAACAGATGTATGATTTTAGCTGATGGATTTTATGAATGGCAATGGCTAGATGATAAAGGAAAAAAGAAACAAAAATATTTAATTACAAAACCCAATCAAGAACCATTTTCCTTTGCAGGGCTTTGGAATGAATGGGTAGATAAAGCAACAGGAGAAATAATTCCAACCTACACTATACTCACCACAGCAGCCAACGAAATGATGAGTGAGATACACAATACCAAAAAAAGAATGCCTGTAATTTTAAAACAAGAAGAAGAACAGGATTGGCTGAATGGCAATATTAACAATACTTCTGAAGTGGAGTTGATTGCAGAAAGAACGTAATTGATTTTCTTTGAAAATCAAAACTCCAAACGTGTGTCATAAATTGCTCTCGTCTGTCGTCTATATTTTCAACTTTGTCCGCAAGTCAAGATGTTCGTGTTTTGTGACAACTCTGTCCTTTCCGTTTTGAACATCTTTTTTAATCCAAGAATTCATCCATCTCTTGTGTCTTTTATAATGATCTTTTTCGTCTGTGAGAATTGGAGCACTTTCGCTTAATTTCAGATTTGTCTGTTCATAAAAAGTTTTGGGCGGAAAAATTCTAATTCTATCCAAACTATCCTTGAAATAATTTCTTTTTTTGTCCACTGTGTCTAACAGTTGCAGTTGATTTGTATTTGCTTGCTTGTTAAATAAGCAAACAACTCTACTATGTTTTCAAGAGAAGTCAGCCAACCATTAATTTTATACTTGTCATAAAGTTTTTGCAACTGCAAGAGACCAAAAAGGTTGGTTTCATATTGACATGAAGGGGAATGAACTTTATAAAGAAAGGTTTGCTCAAATTGAACCATTTTATAATGGAATTTCTTTAGTTCACGATCTGAATTGGAATGCCCACTTAGTTGACGAAAAAGGACAAATTTTCGAACTACAGAAATAGAGTCCGGACCTTCCCAAACCAATCCGAACCTACCCCAATTTTTATGCGGGCCAATCAGTTCTAATTCAAACCTACTCGAACAGGTCCGGGAAAGTTCTGACAGGTCCGGAATAATGAAGGGAAATGCGGGCCAAAATCATGTTAAATCAATGTTTATAAGCTAGGCATGGCATCCTATTCTGTTGTATGTTTGTGCACCAAATAACTATTTTAAGGCTTCATTATCGTCTACATTTATAGAACAAATAGCATTTCATGATACACATTGCCTGTATACTTTTGTATCTCCAAATGGCATTTAGACACCTATTCATTGTCCATTTTTTGTGTCCTTTTTTGACCAGTGAATTGAAGTTGTCCCCATTCCAACATGCAATGGCAAACAATTGAGGATGCCAAAAGGAAAGATAAGTGGGAGTAGGTAGTTAACAATTTCAATAAATTAGCTAAACCAATGGTTACCTTTTTATTCTTCGGATATAAATAGGTGAACAAGGTTTAATTTTGAGTATTTGGTCAGGATTGTTGTTTCTCCTACCCTACCCAAAAGAGCAGATGCAATAAATTATTGTTTAAATGGTTATCTAGGAATAGTTAGTATATTTAATCTATGACAGATAAAGAAATATTAGAATTAATAAAGGAAAGCAGTAGCAACCTTGATCTACTTTATGGAGAGCATAAAGAGTATTGTATAAACTTTATGAATAAAATGAATTACAATCCTGGCTTGAACGAAGATATTTTTCACGATACATTGATATTGCTGTATGAGAAGTTATGCAAAGGAACTTTTGAGTTGACAAATAAAAGCACCATACAAACTTACCTGAATGCAGTATGTAGGAACCAAGTTTTAGTAAGGCTAAAAAAGGAAAATAAACACGCTGACTACTCCGAACAATTTGATGAACGAATGGACGACTGGTTTGAAAATGAAGATCGTTACTCAGAAAAAAGCAAAGCTGTTGCTTTGGCATTAGACAAATTAAAGGAGTTTGGTGGTAAATGTTACGAAATATTGACTCGCTATTTCTATCAAAACAAATCAATGGAGCAAATTGCTTATGAATTTGATTACACAAATCAAGACAATGCAAAAAACCAGAAATCGCGCTGTCAGAAAAGATTGAAAGAGCTTTCATTTGAATTTTATAAAAAATAAGGTGAGAACGAAAGAAAACGATATTATTGGTTTGGTCATTCTGGATATTCTTACAGAAAGGGAACACAGGGCATTAAAATTAATGCTTGAAACGGAAGAAAATTATCAGCTCTTCTTATTAAAATTATTAAATATCCTTATAGGTAAGGATAGTACAATACTCCTAAGTGGCTTTCTTGACCTGCATAATATGTCCGGGAAGGAAATTAATCTTAATAACCATACCAATGATATAATTGAAGACATTGCAGAACTTGCCTTCAAAGGATATTCTTCGGAAATTACACTATGGTTAAATGAAAATCAAAACAAAGTTTATCTGGAACACCTTAGCTTTTTAGAGGATGTGAGAAGTGAAATTGAAAAAAAGGAACGAATAACTATCAAGAATCGTTTGAAGCTTTTGTCAGAAATGAAGGACTTCGACCTCACTGAAGATGAAATAAGAGAAGGTATCATACTTTATGAAAGAAACAGACTAAGAAAACATTTTGCTCAGCTTTCGGCACAAGAAAAATCAGTAACGAAGGTAAATACTAGCAATTCTCCTAATCGTTTAAAATATGCCTCCATTTTACTATTAATTGGTGTGAGCAGCATTATCCTAGCTTATTCAATTCCTCAAGTTCGCAATTTCATTAAAAAGGAATTTAAGGAATTGTTCCAAAAAGAAGAGCCCCCTGCTAAAAAAGAAAGCGATACTGTGATTGCCCATAAGGAAGTTGCATCCGATACTTTGGTTAATAATATTGACACTACTATAAACAATGCAACCAACGCGCAAACTGAGGATGCCCCAGTTATTGAAGAGAAAAAGGAAAAGAAAGCAGTTGTTGCTCCAACAAAAACAGCTATATTATTAGAAGGGTTTGTAAGTAATAATGATGCAAACAGTTCAGACTATTGGAATTATTTTAGAAAACATAAATTAGATAATATTGAAGGTTTATGGAAGTGGACTTGTACTAAGAGAACACATATAAATTTAGTACTTGCCGATACTTTACCGCTTTTTTGTGCAATTAGAGAAATTGAAGATAAAAAATATGAAATAGCCTTTTTTCAAGAAAATGGTAATAGGGTTCATCCATCTTATGTTTCAATAATTACTAAGAAAATAAATAATAATAAGTATGAATTAACACAATATAAAAACGAAAAACACCCCATAATAAAAAATATTTATTTGTCGGATGAGGGGGAATTGAAATTCAATGCCTACTTTATTTTAAGTGATTTCCAAAATTTTGCCGGTAAAGTAAAAAAAGGAGAATGGAGTGAATACACTGTTATTGGAAAGAAAAATAAGTAAAAGATGGACATAGCAGTAGATTTTGATGGAACAGTGGTAATGCACGAATACCCAGAACTGGGAGAAAATGTTGTTGGTGCCGTTGAGGTATTGAAAAAATTGGTAGCCAATAATCATAACCTGATACTCTGGACCATGCGAAATGAGAAAGAATTACAAGACGCTGTTGACTGGTATGCGAAACACGAAATACCGCTCTATGGAATAAATTGCAATCCCTCACAAGCGGAATGGACCAAGAGCCCTAAGGCTTATGCAAAAATTTACATTGATGATGCAGCATTAGGTTGCCCATTACTTACAAATGTTGTACAAGAAGGCGAAGAGTTAAAGCAAATTGGACGACCTTTCGTTGATTGGAAAAAGGTTGAAGAAATGTTAATAGCAAAGGGTCTAATTGCAAATCAAGATTAAGATTAAAGGTTAAATTAATATTATTACACCTGCTTTTTCAATAATAAATCCGAGTAAATTCGCTAGTTTCCCTTATCATTTCTAAATAAGGCGATTTAAAATTCCATTTTTTTCATAAACAACGGTTACCTTTTTATAGTTGAAGCTATTAATTAGTAAATAAACAAACTAATTAATACTCTTGGCTATGAAAAAGGTAAAAATCAAATCAGACGATTCCGAGCTTAACGCTAAGGAAGTTAAAACTGGGGAAAGCTTTATTGAAATATCAAACAAATCAGGCAAAGCGAAAACCCCATTTATTAGACCATTACAGATTATAGGCTTAGTGTCAATAATTGGTATCGGAGTAGCATACCAAACTTTATTTAACGATAGCAAAAACAATCCCATTGTAAAACCATTGCTTGCAAGCAATGCCAACAAGGCTAGAGTTTTTGTTGTAAACAATGAACAAGATACTACCCTTGTTAATTCAAATGGATCAAAAATAAATATCCCAAAAGAAACTTTTGTTGATAAAGAAGGTAAACCCATCAATGGCGCAGTTGAGATAGCCTACAGAGAGTTTCACAATGTAGGAGAAATTATTTTGTCAGGTATTCCTATGACTTACGATTCTGCAAATACACAATTTAATTTTGAATCGGCAGGAATGTTTGAAATAACAGGGACTAAAAATGGAGAGGCTGTTTTTATCAAAGAAGGGAAAACTCTTGAAGTTACAATGATTTCTGACAACCCAGATAGTGTAAAGTTTAACCAATATTACCTAGATACAATTGCAGGTAACTGGAAATACATTGGTGAAGATGTGCCTACAATATCCAAATTAGTTTCAATAAAAACAATTTCAAAAAAAGACACAGCTGAAATAAAATCAGAAATGGCAAAACCGCATTTGTTTAATGATGATCGATTTCATTTCCAGATTAGCGTTGATAAAAGCTATTTTCCTGAATTGGCACTTTATGAAGATGCCCTATTTGAAGTATTGCCTGAAACTAAAAATTTTAATCCAAGGTGGGCTAATGTGGATTGGGAAGATGCAAAATTAGAAAGGATTACAGGGTCAGAAAAATACAAAATAACTTTTATGAATGGCGACACTTCGGTAACAATTTTAAGCCAGGTTGTTGTAGGCCGCGACAATTCAACAGCAGCTTTAAAAGCTTATGAAAAACTGTATGCCATTTATACATTTAAACAGCAAGAAAGAGCGAAACAGAAATTGGAAAAAGAGGCAAAAGTGGCAGCTGAAATAAAAAGCAACCAAAAATACATTGAAACTATTAGAATGGAAGCACAAAATAAAGCCCAAAAGTCAATTAGTACTGCTCAAATGGAAGTAATTGTATCTCGAACTTTTGCTATCGTTCAGTTCGGGATATGGAATTCAGATTGTCCTGCTAATATGCCAAAAGGTCAATTATTGGTTGCAGAATTTAAAAACAAAAATGGTGAAGCCATTGCAGTATCAAAGGTATACCTGGTTGAGAAAAACAAAAATGCATTGTATGATTTATATGAAGGTAAAAAGATTTCATTCAATCCGGCATCATCAAATACCTTGATTGTAATTTCAAATAATGCAGAAATTGGAGTGTTTTCTACCGAAGATTTTACATCAATTGACATAGGAGAAAAAAAACACGTCTTCAAGTTGGAAATGAATAAAAAACTAGTAAGTCCGAGTGAAATAATGCAAATGATAAATTCTTAGTTATGAAAACCTATCACTTATATAGTATTTTGTTGGTGCTAACCATCATAATAAACAGCAAATGCGTATTTGCTCAAAAAGACACTGCAAAAGTATTGAAGTTTAATGTGAAAGGAACTAAAAGTAAGTTTACCATTTTACCACGCGATAATTATTTTTTTGCCGATTGCAAGAATAAAATAAAGGTTGTTCCTATTGGTAAAATTAAAAAATATGAAGTTGTATGTAACAATGGTAAACTTACCAAAAGTAACGATAGCATTTATTTCATTGATGAATTGATTGGAGAAAGGGCGCTACTAAGCATTTTCGAAATATTACCCAATGGCATAAAGAAACCGGCAATGAACAAGGAATATATTGTAGTAAAATACCCTACGGTTGTATTTAACGGTTCGCAATGCGATTCAGCAATAAGTAAACTTATGTTATGTGGAGGAAGAATGTATGTAAAATATAAAGGTTATAGAGTTAAGGCAGACATTATTTCCTTCAAAATGGAAATGTACAATGGTGGAAAGTATGTTGATGGGCAAACCATAAATATAGATGATTTCATAACTACTGACAGTTCTTTTACTGAAAAACTAAACCCGAAAATGCGAGAATATGCAAGAAATGTGAAGGGAGGAGAGTTGATTTATTTTAAGGATATCAAATACAAAAATTCAGAGGGAGAAATAGTCACGGAACCAATATTGAGACTTTATTTGTTTGAACAAAATTTAGATCCCCGATACTTTGATTTTTAGGTTTAGGTGATTATTAAACTGAACAATTAATTTATCCTGTTAGTACAATGTAAGGCCATACTATTAGTAAAAATGGGCTGCATACCAATAGTATTATTGAACTAATTCAATTTAAGGAACCTAAATTATTTGCTGGAAATAAAAATCGAAAATTCTGCAAAAATGATGGTTACCTATTATAGGACTGGTTATTAATTAGTAAATAAACACACAATTAAAACTAAAAGCTATGAAAAAACTAATTGTATTCGCAGTGTTGCTTACCAATGTAGGCTTTGCGCAGATTGTAAATGAAGGACCGGGACATTTTGTTGATACGGCTAATTACAAATGGGAATTTGATAAAGATTTTAACCCACTAGCATTTTCAAAAGGTGAAAACCAATTTAAATTGAACCTTTCTGAATTAGCTTATTTTAATATTCCGATGAAGATGGATGAAAAGGTGTTCAATCATTACACTGCCTTGTTTAAAGAAAAATACCAGGACTTAGGAAATGGCGAAAGTTATTTCGATGCCAAAGATGGCTTGCATATAAACCTAATAAAACACAATGAGTGTATGTGGGTGCAAGTAATGGATAGATAGTTTGCCATTATTTTTATTCTGTATGGTTACCTTTTTAAGCCTCGGCTATTAATAGTAGAAATCAAAAAATCTAAAACACAAAAAAATGAAAACAAAATCTGGCCTCCTTTACATCATACCAATGTCCTTAGGACTAAGTATGATCACTATGTGTTCTGTCGACAAGTCAAATATGGCCTGTATAAAGCAGCCCTTTAAAAATGTGAATGTTCCGTTTCACGATTTTGTTCTCAATGCCAGCGAAGAAAAAACAATTGACCTTGAAAATGGAACAAGCATTTCTATTCCAGCAAATTCATTTGTGGATGCAAATGGTAAAATGGTAAGCGGAGAAGTCAATTTCCAGTACCGTGAGTTTCACACAGCTGCAGATATTATTGCCAGTGGAATACCTATGGTGTACGATAGTGCTGGAATAAAAATCCAGTTTGAATCGGCAGGGATGTTTGAAATAAATGCCAAACAAGGAGATAAACAGGTTTACATTGCTAATGGTAAAAACCTTCAAGTAAGCATGGCTTCTTTCAAAGCTGGCAACAACTTCAATTTTTATGCATTGGATACCCTTGAAAAAAATTGGGAAAATATAGGTAGCCTGTCCCCTACTATTAATCAGAAAAAAAAGAAGGAAATAGAAGCCTTGGGTGCCTGTCCAACAAAACCGATTGAGCCAAAAGAGTACGATGGTAAGACCCCTGTATTTGATATTGACGCAGACTACACTGGACTTACTGAACTCCAAGAATTTAGCGGTGTTGTATGGCAATATGCCGGTACAAATGGGGAAAGCGACCTTACAAAAAACAACTGGGTGTATAAACATTCATGGACAAGTGCCAACATTAAACCTTTTGATAAGGATAATGGACTTTATTCACTGAGCTTAAAAGGAAACAAAAGAGATTTCACCACCATTGTTTCACCTGTACTAAAAGGTAAAAATTTCGCGGAACAAATGAGTCGTTTCCAAGAAAAAATGGAAAGCTATGGTCTGGTGAAAGAAGGAAGGGAAAAAGAAGAGTCACGGTTACAAGCCGAAGGGGATTTGATTCGAAGCTTTGCCGTGAGCAACTTTGGAATTTACAACTGGGACAGACAATACAAAGAAGAAGATGTGATTCGCTTGGCTGCCGACTTCGATTTTGGTGATAAATACAAGGCAAATGAAATTACAGTATTTCTTGTAATAAATGATGGAACAGTAATCAAATATCCAAAATATGCATGGGGAGAGTTCAGCTTTAAGCCTTCAGACAAAAATCGTATGATAGCAGTACTGCCCGGCAACAATGTGGCAACTTTCTCAGTTGGTGAATTCAAAAAAATTAACACCGATGAATTAAAAGGACAAGACAAGCCACACTTTACTTTTAAAATGCAAAAGGAAAATAGCAAGGTTGCTTCAGTTGAGCAATTACATAAAATATTAAGCATTTAAAATTTGAATTATGAAACGTATACTAACCTCCGCCCTACTCCTAGCTTATACCTGTTTATTTGGGCAAAACGACCTTTTACTACCTGTAAAAGTTGATGGTAAATGGGGTTTCATAAACGACAAGGCAGAAGTTGTTATACAACCCGTATACAATCACGCAGTTGATTTCAAAGGCTCCTATGCCGTAATCAAAAAAGGAAATTTATTTGGAGTAATTAATAAGTCAGGCAATGAAATAATTCCACCCATTTGGAATGCCATTCAAGTACTCAGCGATACATTGCTAGGCGTTCGTAAAGATAGCTTGTGGGCGGTTATTGATTATACAGGAAAACAATACTTACCTCCTGTTTGCGAACTTCTTCAACCTGCATTTGGAGGGTGCGTACTCTATAAAGTTGAAAGAAGAACTGGATTGTTGGATAAAAATGGAGCGAAGTTAATCCCACCCATTTTTGATACCATTTATCAATACAGAAACAATTATTTTAAAACAATTTTAAACATTCACAAGGGACTATACTCCCCTATCGGAAAAAAAATTCTTCCTGCCAACAACGAAGCCATTTATCAATATTATGCGGGCTACATTGTTTTTAAAACAGATGGAAAATGGGGTGCTGTTGATATGGAAGGAACAGAATTAATACATCCTGAATGGTCAGAAATGGATGTTATTTCTAAAAAATTCATTAAAGTACGTAACAATAAGTTATGGGAGTGCTATTCCATTGCTTCTAAATCATTGAGTAATGGGGCTTTTGATGAAATAGCAGCCCTTACTGAAAACCTTGTTCTGATTCAAAAATATGGAGCTTGGGGAATCATGGATGCTAAAGTGGAAATAAAATTAAAGCCTGAATACAATGATATTGAGCTAATACACCCTGATGTATATCTGTTGACTAGAGGAAATAAATACGGTTTAGCGAGCAGCTCAACTGGCAAATTAGTGATGCCTGCCTATGCGGATGAGATCAACAGTTTATACGATGTAAATGTATTTGTGTACAAAAAAATAGGTAAATATGGTTTGGTAAATACTTCAGGAAAACAAATAACCAATCCTGAATATGAATTAATTCATTTACACCGGAACTTTGCTAAAGGGTATAAAATTTCAGGTGGTCCCGTTACGCTGTTAAATTTCGACTCCCAAGGAAACTTGTTTGAAGCTCAGGAGTATGCTAACCTGAGTACGATTAAAATTGGTTATGGTGCGTATAATTATGCTGCAAATACAACAATACCTTCCGATTTGAAATTGGAGAAATTCATTTGGTTCTATTCTGCAAAAGCAAAAAAATGGGGATTGAAAACCATCGAGGGAGACTCGATAGTGATACCCCCAACTTTTAAATCCATTACCGTAAAACCGCTACTCAACGTTACAGTTGTTGAGGTTAAAAGCCCTAGCCATTCCATTAATGTTGGTCTAATGACTTATTCATCTAATTCCTATTTCGGATTGATTAATAACCTAACAGGAAAGTACTTGGTTGGTCCCTATTATTATGCTTTTAGGCTCCCTGATATGGACAACGACTCTATTGGAAATTCATTTGCTGCTCTTGTAGAAGGTGGTATGGTCCTTATTAATCCTCGCACTGGCAAAACAAGCAAGCCTTGCTTTTTCATAGACAAAACAAATACAGATCAAGCAAGAATAATTAAAAGTGCTCATTTTAAAGTTGTTAAAAAAAGTGGTGAGCAAACCTTGTGTTCTGCTTTCGACTATTTAACTTCCTTCAATGTAAACTGGTTTGATGCCAATGGGTACACAATTTCAAGAATGAATATATCAGAAAATTATCTCACCTCAAGCAAAGCAATATGGGGTTATATAACAAAAGATTTAGAACAACACCTATGCGATAAACCGATAGATTATTTAGAAAATTTTAAAGGAGATTATGCCCAATTTAAAAGAGGAAAATTTTGGGGTGTTTATGACAAATCCTTTGCTGAAATAATTTCACCGATTTACGATGACGTAACTTTAATGGACCTTTCCGAAGGACTCTTTAAAATTAAAAAAGAAAGTACGCGCTTTGGATTTGTAAACAACAAAGGAAACATTGTAGTAGATGTTAGCTATTCCAACGTAAAATCTTGGTCGGAAAACAGGTTTTTGGTGCAAGGAAAAAACGGGAAATGGGGCTTCGTAAATGAATTAGGCAAGTTTGTCATTCAACCAATATTCGATGATGCAAAAAGTTTCAGTGAAGGCTTTGCTGCCGTAAAACGAAAAGGGAAATGGGGTTATATTAATACAGAAGGGACCTACACAATAAAAGCGGCATTTGAAGCAGCAGAATTCTTTAGTGAAGGAAAAGCTGCTGTGAAAACAAAAGGTAGGTATGGTTATGTTGATACTGATGGAAAGCGGATAATTGCGCCAATATATTCACAAGCTTTGCCTTTCAATGAAGGAGTAGCAGTAGTAATGCAGAATTCTAAATACGGACTCATTAATGAGACAGGTGTATGGATAAAAAAACCATTCTGTAAAGTGATCAGACGCGATAACGCAACAGGGAACTACATTGCAAAAAAAAGAAGAAAAGAAAACCTTTATAACAGTGACGGTATATTGGTTTGCAAGGGAAAGTACAATTACATAGGAACATTTAATGAAGGTCTTGCCGTAGTAAAATGTAAAAATAAATTTGGCTATATCGATGAAACAGGAAAATTAATTATCCCTGCAACTTTCAACTTTGCATCGCCTTTTAAAAATGGTCTTGCAAAAGTTAAAACCAACAATTTATATGGTTATATTGACCCAAGCGGTGACATTGCTATCAAGGATTCCTATAATCACTGCAGCGATTTTAATAACTCAACTGCACTTGTATGGGAAGGTGATAAAGCCGGCTTAATTGACAATAACGGTAAGTGGCTTGTAAAACCAAGGTTTAATGTTCAAAGTGGATACTCTGAAGGAAAGGCAATAGTGCGGAATGCAAATGGAAAACTTTGTTACATCGATGAAAATGGCAATGCCTTGTTTATGAAAGAGTATAATAATGCAAAACCATTTAACGATGGTGTAGCTTGGATAATGACCGACAAAAAGTGGGAATTAATTGATAACAGTGGTGAAATTATTTCTCTTTTCCAATACGATAGGGTGAGCAATTTTAAAGATGGCATTTCCACTGTGAGCGCAAATTCATTTTTTGGTTTAAGCAAACCAGGAGATAAGTTTATGTTGGAAGCACAATGCGAAGACATACAATTGGTAAAAAAAGGCTTGTATCGTGTTATTATAGGCGACAAACTAGGCTACTTTAAAAGCGATAAAAATTGGTTGTGGGAGGCAAGGAAGTAGATTCTTTAAAATTAAATGGTTACCTTTTTATAGTTCATTTATTAATAAGTGAAACCAATTAAAACTAATGCTATGAAAAACACAAGCAAAAAGGCAAAAGGGAAACCAGGTTACTCTCAGCCACAAGGACACACACTTTCAAACTTTGAATGGTTTACAGAACTTATTCTTAAGGGTTTAAAAGTGCAGAGAACGAAGAAAGGATTATTCATTTACAAGTAATACATAAAGGTTATGAAAACAGAAGAAAATGAATCTGAAAATTTAGATAATGCAAAGGAGAATCAGCCTTTGACATCAACGAGAACTCCTATTTCGGAATTATTGAAAAGGCGAGGAGTTCCAACAGAGGACAAAACAAAGGAGAAGTTGGGGACAACCTCGCTGATGTTCTTTCCCTCGCAGAAGAACGAGCAGGACGACTCGGTAGAAACTATGGTGCACAATCTGAACAGGCGCAAGGGACAGCAAGAGCTGGAGTAATAGTTCCCTTATAAATTTAGATATTAATTAGTAAAACCCATTAAAACTAAAATTATGAAACCAGAAGAAAATGAACCTGAAAATTTAGATAATGTAAAGGAGAATCAGCCTTTGAAATCAACGAGAACACCTATGAGGGAATTATTGGCAAGGCGAGGAATAACATTAGTAGATACAACAGAGGAGAAGTTGGGGACAACCACGCTAATGTTCTTTCCAAAGGAAGAAAAAACAAAAGACGACTCTGTTGAAGCAAGCATCAGATACTTGAATAGAAAAAAGAGTGCTCAAGACAATAGTATTGAAAATAAGCAGGAACAAAACAACGAAAAAACCAACCAAGATGAAAACAAGTAAAGAATACCATCATTTAATTCGATTCAATAAGGATTGCTTTGATCCTTATATGATTGGAGATCAAGAATATGGTTCTATTGATTTATATTATGCAATAGAAAATACTAGCTTGTTGAAGAATTTATAAATTAAATACTAAAAGAAAATGAAGATAGAATCAAAGAAAACAAAATTGCTGAAACTACTATTAAAAGCACAAGCGAAGATGAATAAAGTAAAGTCGCAACAAAAGGAACTAACAATGAAACCATCTGCAAAAGAATTAGAATGTATAAGGGCATCTTGGAAGCTAAGAAAAGAGCTTATGAAATTGCACATATCTAATTTAGAAATAACTGACGAAACAAAAATGTTTTTAAAACTGAAGATTTCGAGACTCAATATTGACGATTCAACCGAAGAGCAGCACGAGATAATTAAAGAGCTGCTTCATATTTATAGGTTAGATCATGAGGTGCCACCAGTGAAATCCTTTTATCTTTTGTGGCGATGTATATTGCTTCGGGACATGAAAGATGAATATTACTTCAATGATTACTTTTCACAAGAAAAAATGGACTGCATGTATGACTGCGTTAAAATATTGTACAAGGATACCAAACCATTGATTGAAATTTATAATAAACATAATGATGCGATACAATTAGCCAAAAATGAATTTTACGAAAAAAACCCATTGGGTTGGATAAGTATAGTACCAAAAGCTGCCATTTTACCCCGCAAAATTAATGAACTGTATGGGCCTTATATTCCATAAGAGTTAAGAAAAAACAATTATGAATGGTTACCTTTTCAAATCCCAGTTATTAATAGTTGAAACCAATTAAAAACAAAAGCCATGGAAAATCTACTAAGCCTTATATGGATAATAAGCGGACTTATTAACCTGAGTATTGAAGCAAAAAAACGAAATTTTTCTGAAAATTCTATTTTGGATATTTTTATGCTTACCCTAACATTTGTATTTGTATTCGGCTTCATAGGACTAATGTATACTATAGATAACAATTTGAATACAGAAAAAATAACAGATGCAAAGCCTGTAACTATTGAATAAACAGAACAACGCAAATAGAATGCGTTACGATTCAATATTATTACAACGTTTTAGATTTAGGATTACAAAATAGAAATTACAATTGTTTACAAATTTTAATCCTTAGAATATCAGTCGAAAGCAATTTATGAACAGGGGAAATTTCAATCACTATTATCACTCACTTTGTAAATGAATTTAATTTTAAAAGATATGAAACAGCAAGAAGACTTGAAAATAAAGAAGCCATTAACGATAGAGCAGAGAAAGGAAATAATGAGCTATCCTCAGCATTGGAGACCAACTCTAATAGAAGCAGCAGAACGAGGGGAGTCGATAAAAGAGACGTACGAAGAACTGAAATACTTCGAGGCAATGATGTAAATGTAATTGCTGAATACACCTTTGATACCGAAGTAAACAATGGAATCAAAGAAGCGTTTCCCATACCAAACGGAAAAAGCGTTTTGATACATTGATGTTATTTTCTGCTGATGAAGAAATTGATTGGGCTATAAGCAATGAACTGGAAACTAGAGAAAAATAAGGGTTAAGCAAAAATTAAGCCCTGAGAGAAAATTACAAATTATTCAAAACTTAACAAAACTAACCTGATTAAATTGAAATGAAAAAAACAATAAAAAAAAGAAAATCCACATTCTCAGAATTAGATCTCAATAAAATGTTCAGTGCAAGCAGAAGTATTCAACCTTATCAAATGTTCTATGAAGTTAACAAAGAAGTTTGCAATAGAATAATGTATTATAATACAAACCCTGAAAAATTATTTCATGCAATATTGGAACAATATAAAATTAACGAAATTGATGTCGTTTCTACTCAGGAATACAGTCGCAGGATAGGAGAATATTGTTATTCAAGTTATTTGATTGCTCTAACAGATGATCTCTGGGTTTTTCATGGTGCCGGAGAACATGAGCAAGAAGGTACAAGCATCCTTTATTCCAACGAAACTCCAAAAGAAAAAGTAAAATACTTACAAACCTTTGTGAAAGGTTTTGAGGATGTACCATTAAATGATGGTAAAATTTATTTGCTTCATAAGTACGATTATGGTTTTGATTTAAAAGGATATGATGTAGTTGAGCCAAATTGCGATATAAAACAACATTACAATGATGACTTTGAGGATATAAACACAAAAATTATAAATAGGTTAAATACGACAAATGACAAAGGCCTAGTGTTATTGCATGGAAAACCAGGGACTGGAAAAACATTTTACATCAGATATTTAACCAAGAAAGTAAATAAAAAAATGATCTTCCTTTCTCCAGAAGTCTCTCAGCATATTTCGTCCCCTGAATTTATTACCATTTTAAGTGAATTCCCCAATTCAATTATTATTATTGAAGATGCCGAAAATGTCATAAAAACAAGAAAGTCAGGTGGTTCTTCAGCTATCTCAAATTTATTGAACCTAACGGATGGTCTTTTAGCAGATTGCTTAAAAATACAATTAATCTGTTCCTTCAATACCGATGTTTCTCAGATAGATAAAGCACTATTAAGAAAAGGGCGTTTAATTGCTATGTATGAGTTTAAAGAACTAAAGCATCAAAAGGCAAATAATCTTGCAGTGTCATTGGGTAAAAAACTTCCAATAATTAACGATGCAACATTAGCAGAAATATTTAATGATGAGGAAACAGGAGCTCAACTAGAGGTCTTTGCAAAAATTGGATACTAATAATTTAAAATGATTAAGCATGAAAACTAATATAAAAACTGAAAATAATTTATTTTTTTCCTTGCACAAGAAAAATGATGGTTACCTTTTCAAATCCCAGTTATTAATAGTTGAAACCAATTAAAAACAAAAGCCATGGAAAATCTACTAAGCCTTATATGGTTATTAAGCGGACTTATTAACCTGAGTATTGAAGCAAAAAAACGAAATTTTTCTGAAAACTCTATTTTGGACATTTTTATGCTTACCCTAACATTTGTATTTGTATTCGGCTTCATTGGACTACTGTATACTATAGATAACAATTTGAATACAGAAAAAATAACTGATGCAAAGCCTGTAACTATTGAATAAACAGAACAACGCAAATAGAATGCGTTACGATTCAATATTATTACAATTTTTTAGGATTAGGAATAGAAAATAGAAATTACAATTGTTTACAAATTTTAATCCTTAGAATATCAGTCGAAAGCAATTTATGAACAGGACAAATTTCAATCGCTATTATCACTCACTTTGTATCAAATAAAATTACTATGGAACAAAACATTAAAGAAACACTCTGCGAATTTTCTCGGCAAATTGAAAAGGATGCCCAATTAGAGGGACTTTCAGAGCAAGAGCTGCTGAACAAATGGACAAGCAAATTACTATCACTGAGTAATGAATTCAGAAAAGAAAATAGCAAGCAAACTTTCGCTGAACTATACAATGAAACAATTTTATCTTTTGCTACTAAAAACGGGAAAAGCAATTTGTACGAATTTGTTCCTACCGGTTTTACTGATTTGGATAAATTAATTGGCGGCTTGCCCTTGGGTGAATTAATAATTTTGGGAGCACGACCTGGAATGGGAAAGACAGCTTTTTTAGTGTCCTTGATGGCAAATTTAGCTCCTTTAAATATACCTATAGCGTACATTTCTGTTGAAAATTCGGCACAGCAAATTATGCTACGACTATTGAGCAATTTCACTGAACTTTCATTTCAGGATATTGTATCAAAAGAATTAAACTCCTTTCAAATAAATGAGATCATCAATAAAACAAAACTCCTTGAGAAGGCAAACATTATCATTGAAGACAATTGTTTTTCATTGGATGACATCATTGCTCAGGTAGATTATTTAGCAAAAGAAAAAGGAGTAAAGCTGGTAATGATTGATTATTTACAATTAATAAAAGTACGAAGCCGAAAAGAGAATAACCGTGAAGCAGATATCGCAAAAATTAGTCGAGAACTAAAAGGCCTGGCACGCAAATACAATATTGCATTGTTTGTAAATTCACAATTGAGCCGTGCTGTTGAGAACCGCCCCGGTGGAAGCAAAAGGCCACAGCTATCCGACTTGCGTGAATCGGGAGCCATTGAACAGGATGCCGATAAAGTGCTTTTTTTATATCGCCCTGAATACTATGGAATAACAGAAGACGAATTTGGAAATAATTTACACGGAATAGCTCAACTGCTCCTTTCAAAAAACAGAGCCGGAGGTTTAAGCGATGTGTCTTTAACTTTTAACCCATATTGCTCTTCTTTCAAAAACATTGAACCTACTTGGATTACAGACGATTTACCAACCATTCATTTTAATAACATACGAAAAGGGGAGTTTGATGAAACCAATACTAATCCATTTTAATAATAACAAAACAAGGGGAATGAACTGTTCAAAAAAGATTATGAGCGAATTTACCGCTAACGGGTTGTGTACCTGCAACCGGAAGTCACAATGTTGACTGGAGATCCCGGTAAATAATTTTGAAGAAAAATCATTTACCGGACAGTTTTAATTAGATAATCCTAAACGGTTCATCCCCTTTACTACAAATGAGCAATAAAAAAACCATAGATACCATTTATTCTGATGCAGCCCAATTTTTGAGGATGAGGAATGTATTTGACCTATCTCGACTTTTTCCGAATCTTGAATTTTCGCGTTTGGTGTATGAAATTGAAAATGCGAGCTATAAAGAATTCACCATTCCTAAGGCAACAGGAGGTAAAAGAACCATTGAAGCTCCCAATGAAAAATTGCTATACATACAACGCAGGTTAAACAGGTTTTTGCAAGCTGTTTACTATACCATAAAACCCAATGAGGTATATGGCTTTGTTCAAGCAGCTATGCACGAAGCTAATCCACGAACAATAATAAGCAATGCACAAAACCATATATACAAGGAGTATGTTCTTAACATTGATTTAAAGGATTTCTTTCATTCCATTTCTGCTGTTAAAGTGCGCGCATTATTTACAGCTTACCCTTTTAACTTTTCAAACGATTTGGCTACCGGACTAGCCCTTATTTGTTGTTGGAAAAAACGCTTGCCGATGGGTGCCCCTACTTCACCCGTTATTTCAAATTTAATTTGCCTTCAATTGGATAAACAATTACTGGAAGTAGCCAATGAGCATTGTCTTGTATATAGCCGTTATGCCGATGACCTTAGCTTTTCAACTAATAATTTTGTTTCGGAAGGAGCAGTTGATGACATTAAAAAAGTAATTGAAGAAAATGGCTTTAAAGTGAACGAGCGTAAACTTCGATTGCAAAGCAAGTACAGGACACAAACCGTTACAGGCATCAAGGTAAACCAAAAAACAAATGTTGGTAGGCCTTATATACGTAACATACGCGCTATTTTAAATGACATTAACTGGAATGGAATTGAAAAGGCTGCCTGTAAACATTATAAAGTAAAGGCTGCCGATGAAAAACTGGTGAATACTTTTTTATTAAGTGTAAAAGGGAAAATTAATTTTATTGGGGAGGTTAGAGGGAATGGGGATATGATTTATATTGGATTGCGCCAGGGGTTTAATAAATTTCAAGAAGTAAATATTTAGTCGGTTACAAACGATCACAAACGATTATAAACGGCTTTTAACTAACTGAATATTAATTGTATATTTGTTTAGTAGCGCAAAGCCACAAGTAACGTTAGCACCAATTTTAAAAATAGACTATGGAATTAGATTTTCTTTTAACCATTAACAAAAAAGGTTTATTGGAAACAATCTCTTAAATTTGATTAAATTTAGTACACATTATACTGACGATTTACATGAAAAAAACTTTTATTCTGCTTCTTATTTCAGGTTTTTCGAAGTGTTGTATGGCACAAAATGTTGATTTTTATAATCTGTATTTTGAAGGCAATGCTTTAGTTGTAAAAGGCCAATACGATAAAGCGATTGATAAGTATAATCAGGCACTCAAATTATTTCCAGCCGCTTATGTTTTCTACAATCGAGGTAATGCCCACTATGGAAAGAAAGATTACCCGAATGCACTGCTCGATTATACCATAACATTAAAGATGAACAGTGGCTATGCCGAAGCTTATTACCAGCGAGGATTAATAAAAAGCACTACCGGTGATAAAACTTGTTGCGATGATTTTAAAAAAGCTGTTAAACTCGAATTGGCTGATGCAACTGATACATTCAAGAAAAATTGCAAATAAAATTCTTTTATTTTACTATTAAAACAGTATAGTATCTGGTATGGGAGTAATTCTATATGAATTGTATTATTCTTGTTTGTCATTTTACCCAACCATTTTACTCTGACGATTTACACATGTAAATGCTCCAGTATACTTAGCTTTAGCAATCATTTTAAACGATAGCATAACATGACATGACAAACAAAACTAATGGTTATTAATGTACAAGTGTTCAATTACTCACTTCTGCCCCACTTTTGGCAAGGTGTCTGTTAACTGTTGTAGTTGTTCTATTCATTATTTGTCTATATGCACCATCCCAAAGGTCAATGCGCTTTTGTAAAGATTCAATACTTGCTTGTTCAGCTTCTTTCCAAAATTGTTCATCTGTCCCGCATAGGTTTGATGTCATTTGTAATGCAAGATGACTATGGTGGTCTCCGTCAACTTCTATATGTCTTTCAAGATAATATTTAAAAATTGAAATACTGTCGGGGAAGTTTTTATGTATGTCATTTACAATTGAAACAAACATTCCGGGAATTAGGTCTTCTCTGCCAAAGGTGAAGATTGCTGATTGTAAATAGTCCTTATTGCTTCCAATAATTTTAAATGTAAAGTCAACAAAGTCACGAGCTTCTTTAGGTATATCGGAAGCTATAAACGCAGAATGAAAATCTCCGGCCTTTTTTAATACTTCAATAAATTTTTTAATTTGAGAAGTATCTGCCCCGCACTGGTGCATTGCGTCTAGATACAGTTCAAAATGACTTTTCCTGTTGCCGAAGCTATCAACATCAGATTCTTCGCCAACAACTATTTCATTAATAAGGTGTCTTGTATCTGCCGAGCCTTTTGGAAACCAAGGCACATTAGTACAGGTTAAACTATTTTGTAATGATTTTAATAATGACATAAAGTCCCAAACAGCAAAAATGTGATATTGCATAAAAACTTTCAGGTCGTCTATGTCATTTATTGCTGAATAAACTTTATGATTAACAATTTGATGTCTTAAAGGCTCAATCGCATTTTTAATTTTATCTAAATGGTCGTTCATTTTTTCTCTGTGTTGGTCGGTGTTTTTATTTTCTAGCCCCTCATAAATCGGATATAGCAGAGGAATTTATAGCTGCAAATCTACTGAATTTACAGTCTTTGCAGAAGCAAAAAAGACGAAAAGTTGAAAATTCCGCACTTAACCAAAAAAGCCTCCCGAAAATCGGAAGGCTTTTTTTGGTACCTTTGCCACAAACGCCCCTGTTTCCAGTGGTTTTCGGCTAGTACCCGGGATCGGAATCGAACCGATACGGACGCAATGTCCACAGGATTTTAAGTCCTGCGTGTCTACCAGTTCCACCACCTGGGCAATCGTACTAAAAAAACTCTCTAAAAGAGCGAAAGACGAGGCTCGAACTCGCGACCTCCACCTTGGCAAGGTGGCGCTCTACCAACTGAGCTACTTTCGCTTATTTAAGGACTGCAAAAGTAATGAAAAATTTAAAAATGCAAAATTTTAATGCATTTGGTATTGTATAAATACCTATTTGAGTGACACTAAGCGTTTCTTGCAACTAAATTTTATTATAGCCTTATAGCACGATGCAATAGAAATTGAAAACAAACCTTAAATGCAAAACTAGTAGAGAGCTATTGTTTTACTCGTTCGTATTTCATAAATGAATGTACATATTTGTTTTTTTCGTTTACTATCCCTTTAACAGTTTCGGTTAAGGTCCATTTTGAAGATTCAATTTTAGGAAAAAAAACATCTCCTTCAAACGATGCGTCAATGTATGTCACATACATAGTACTAACACTGTCTATGGTTTGATTAAATATTTCAGCCCCACCAATAATAAACACCTCATCATCTTTTGTTAACTCAGCCTCCTTTAGTGCGTCAGTAACTGTATTTACTACAATTGTTCCTGGAGCAGAATAGTTTTTTTGATGTGTAACAATAATGTTTGTTCTATTGGTTAGTGGTCTGTATTTTTCGGGAATGGACTCATAATTTTTCCTTCCGGTAATAATACAATGTCCACTTGTTTTTTCTTTAAAAAAATTCATATCGGCAGGTAAGTTCCAAACTAGCGTATTATTTTTGCCGATTACATTGTTGTGAGCTACCGCCACTATAATAGATAATTTCATTAAGCGTATGAAATAGAATTTTCAAATGTTTCGGCACTGCTGTTTGCCATATCCAATTCGTAAGCGATTGGATATGGTGGCTCAAGCAAACTTCCTCTTAACATATACGGATAGGTTTCAGCATACGTCTGAATATTTGAGGCGCTTACTCTTCTATAAATATAGGAACGGTGTAATTTACTTGGATGATTAATGCCTGCTGCTGCAAGCAATTCAACTGTACTTTTCACAGTCTCACTATGAAAATTAGCTACTCTTACCTTTTTATCATTTACATCTAAGCCTTTTGCCAAATTATTATCTTGTGTAGCAACTCCTGTTGGGCATTTGTTAGTATTACATACTAAGGCTTGTATACAACCCAAGGAAATCATCATTGCACGAGCAGCATTACACATATCTGCTCCCAACGAAAGATTTTTAACTAAATCGAAACCGCTTGCCACTTTTCCCGATGCAATTATTTTAATGTGTCGCTTTAAAGCAAACCCGTTCAAAGTATCGTATACAAAAGCTAATCCATCACGCAAGGGCATTCCAACCGAATTAGAGAACTCGAGCGGAGCAGCACCTGTCCCACCCTCTCCTCCATCAACGGTTATAAAATCGGGCATAATATTGATTTTTACCATTGCTTTACAAATGGCAATAAACTGGCTTTTTCTTCCTACACACAATTTAAACCCTACAGGTTTTCCACCCGATAAGTTACGCAACTTTTCAATAAATTGAAGCATTTCAACTGGATTTGAAAAAGCATTGTGAGAGGGAGGAGAAAGTACATCCTTGCCTTTTTCAACCAAACGGATTTTTGCAATTTCTTCGGTTACTTTTTTAGCCGGCAATATTCCTCCGTGACCGGGTTTTGCACCTTGAGAAAGTTTTATCTCAATCATTTTAACATTGGGCAATACAGCACGATTCGCAAATTCTTCATAATTAAATGTCCCGTCAGTGTGACGGCAACCAAAATAACCTGTTCCTATTTGCCAAATTACATCTCCACCCGGTTCCAAGTGATAAGGGCTCAATCCACCTTCGCCTGTATTGTGTGCAAATCCTCCAATTTTTGCTCCACCATTCAAAGCCATAATCGCATTTTTACTTAATGAGCCAAAACTCATAGCCGATACATTAAAAATACTTGCAGAATAAGGTTGTTTACAATGAGGACCACCAACTGTTACTCTTGGATTATTATCTACCTTATCGTGATGAAGTGGTGATATGCTGTGATTTAACCACTCATAACCTACTTCATATACATTTAACTGAGTACCAAAAGGGGTAGTGTCGTTTACTTTTTTAGCACGTTGATAAATTACGTTTCTATTTAATCTATTAAAAGGTGCACCATCTGTATCCGATTCAATAAAGTATTGGTAAATTTTTGGACGCATCCACTCTGCCCAATAACGCATCCTTCCTATTACTGGATAATTTCTACGAATAGTTTGGCTGGGTTGAATAATATCGTTTATACCCACTAAAATTAATGGCATACTGATACACAATGACCATAAAAAATTATGATAGTAGTAACTAATTATTGCTGTTAAAAGCAATACAACTATCGAAAAATAAAAAAATGTAACACGCATAGAAATATATTTTGTACTAAAATAGTAAAAAATTAGACAGCCACCGCAGCTTTAATATGTGGATGAGGGCTATAATTTTCAATGGTAAAATCTTCAAATTTAAAATCGAAAATACTTGATACACTCGGATTTATTTTTAACGTAGGTAAAGGCCTTAGCTCTCTTGACAATTGAAGATTAGCTTGTTCAATATGATTTGAATAAATATGAGCATCTCCTAGGGTATGAATAAAATCACCTACTTTTAAATTACATACTTGAGCCATCATCATGGTTAGCATAGCGTATGAAGCAATGTTAAATGGTACGCCTAAAAAAATATCGGCACTGCGTTGGTATAACTGACAACTTAATTTTCCATCGGCTACATAAAATTGAAAAAAGGCGTGACAAGGCGGCAGTTTCATGTTTTCTATTTCAGCTACATTCCAGGCACTCACTATTATTCTTCGGCTATCGGGATTATTTTTTAATTGATTTACTACCTGTGCTATTTGGTCGATGCGCTTCCCGTTCGCCGCCGGCCAACTTCGCCATTGATAACCATAAACAGGACCTAAATTTCCGTTTTCATCTGCCCATTCATCCCAAATACTTACACTATTATCTTTCAAATATTTTATGTTGGTATCGCCTGTTAAAAACCAAAGCAACTCGTGAAGGATGGATTTAATATGCAACTTTTTAGTAGTAAGCAAAGGGAAACCTTCTTGAAGATTAAAACGCATTTGATAACCAAAAACACTTTTGGTCCCGGTACCTGTTCGGTCTGTTTTGAACACACCCTGCTCCAAAACATGACTCATTAAATCGTGAAATTGTTTCATATCAGCTAAATTACTATGCAAAAATAGGGAATTTACCGATGTGGTACCCAAGTATAATCCCCTATGTTTTCAACACATTATACATATTTTTCATATATAAATTCAAAAATAGAGGGTTCTTACTATTAGCTTTTGCATTACTTTATTGGAAGTAACACGTTTACTTAGTAACTAGTTTCTCTTTTACACAATATAATTTTATACTTTTGCTAGCAAAATACTAAACCAAACAAAATGGCAACTAATAGAACATTTACAATGATAAAACCAGATGCTGTAGCAAAGAACTACATCGGAGGAATTTTAAAGATGATAAACGATGCAGGTTTTAGAGTAGTGGCAATGAAATATACTAAACTAACTGTTGATGCAGCAGGCAAATTTTATGAAGTTCACAAAGATCGTCCTTTTTATGGCGAGTTGGTACAGTATATGTCATCAGGCCCAGTAGTAGCTGCTATTTTAGAAAAAGAAAATGCAGTAGCCGATTTTAGAACCTTAATTGGAGCAACAAATCCAACGGAGGCTGCTGAAGGCACTATACGCAAAATATATGCTGAATCGATAGCTGCAAATGCTGTTCACGGATCAGATAGCGATGCAAATGTAGAAATAGAGGGGAATTTCTATTTTTCCCAATTAGAACGCTACTAATTAATGTCAGTATAAAAAAAGGGACGAAGTATAAACCTCGCACCTTTTTTATTTTTATACTCTTTACAATTTATTATTATTCTTTTGTTTTTTTCTTCTTCGCTTTAATTGTTTTCATCCTAATTTCTTGCTTTTCTACCGCTAAATCTACTTCGATAGAATCACCTTCACTTAGTTTTGATTTCAAAATTTCTTCTGCCAATGGGTCTTCTAGATATTTTTGTATGGCACGTTTTAATGGTCTGGCACCAAAATTTACATCGTAACCTTTGTCGGCAATAAAATCCTTTGCCTTATCGGTTAACTTAATCTTATAGCCCAATGACTCAACACGTCCGTATAAATTTTTCAATTCAATATCTATAATGATATGGATATCTTCTCTGCTTAATGAGTTAAACACAACAACATCATCAATCCTATTTAAGAATTCTGGAGCAAATGCCTTTTTTAAAGCGCCTTCAATGACACCTTTTGCGTGAGCATCCACATCGTTCGCTTTTGCCGAAGTTGTAAAACCAACACCTTGTCCGAAATCCTTTAATTGCCTTGACCCAATATTAGAAGTCATAATGATGATGGTATTCTTAAAATCTACTTTTCTGCCTAAACTATCGGTTAATTGTCCATCATCCAATACTTGCAACATTAAATTAAATACATCTGGATGTGCTTTTTCTATTTCATCCAACAAAATAATGGAATATGGTTTTCTACGCACCTTTTCTGTAAGTTGCCCACCTTCTTCATATCCTACATACCCCGGAGGCGCACCAATAAGACGAGTTACGGCAAATTTTTCCATATACTCACTCATATCAATGCGTAAAAGAGCCTCCTCACTATCAAACAAATATCGCGCTAACACCTTTGCTAGTTGTGTTTTCCCCACACCTGTAGGGCCAAGAAAAATAAAAGAACCGATAGGTTTGTTCGGGTCTTTTAATCCGGCACGATTTCGTTGAATAGCTTTCACAACTTTTTGAATGGCAATGTCTTGACCAATTACTTTACCTTTTATGGAGTCGAGCATATTTATTAAACGATTGCTTTCATTCAAGGCAACACGTTGAACCGGTATTCCTGTCATCATTGCTACCACTTCTGCCACATTATCTTCGGTAACTAACTCGCGGTTATTTTTGGTATCGTCATCCCACTGCTTTTTAGCCACTTCTAGTTGGTCCAGTAATTGCCGCTCTGTATCTCTTAGTTTTGCAGCCTCTTCATACTTCTGACTCCTAACAACCTTGTTTTTTTCTACTTTAATATCTTCAATCTTTTTTTCAATTTCAATAATATTTGGAGGAACATTTATGTTGGTTATGTGAACTCTTGAACCTACCTCATCCATTGCATCAATTGCTTTATCGGGCAAATGTTTATCGCTTATATACCTTTGTGTAAGATTTACACAGGCTTTTAATGCCTCATCCGTATAAGTTACATTGTGATGATCTTCGTATTTTCCCTTAATGTTGTTTAGTATCTGAATGGTTTCTTCAACAGTTGCAGGCTCAATAATTACCTTTTGGAACCTTCTTTCCAAGGCTCCATCCTTTTCAATATATTGGCGAAACTCATCCAAAGTAGTGGCACCAATACATTGTATTTCACCCCTTGCTAATGCTGGTTTAAACATATTTGAAGCATCCATTGAACCACTTGCGCCACCTGCACCAATTATGGTATGTATTTCATCTATAAATAAAATAACATCAGGCGATTTTTCAAGCTCATTCATTACTGCTTTCATTCTTTCTTCAAACTGTCCACGGTATTTGGTTCCTGCAACCAAAGAAGCTAAATCCAAAGTAACAACACGTTTGTTAAATAACACGCGTGATACTTTTTTCTGCACTATCCTTAATGCCAATCCCTCGGCAATAGCAGATTTTCCAACTCCGGGCTCTCCAATTAATATTGGATTATTCTTTTTTCTACGACTTAATATTTGAGAAACACGTTCAATTTCCTTTTCACGACCTACGATAGGGTCTAATTTATCTTCTTCAGCGGCTTTAGTAAGGTCACGACCAAAATTATCCAAAACTGGTGTTTTTGATTTAGGGTCTATTGTTTTTTTAGATGCGGCACCAAAATTGGCCGATTCATCTTCTTCCGGATCATTGTCGGAAGGATTTGAGGGGAATTCTGCCTTTGTATCTGTTAAGCCGTTGGCGTTATAGTTATTTATTTGAGTTTTAACCATATCATAATCAACATTAAACTTTGCCAGCACATTTGCAGCCAAATTATCTTCTACTTTCAAGATGGATAACAACAAATGCTCGGTTCCTATCAGTTCACTTTTGAACAGCTTAGCCTCTAAGTATGTGATCTTTAATGCTTTTTCGGCTTGCTTTATCAAGGGCAGGTTTTGTAAACTTTTAGTAGATTTTGAAGGTGTTTTAATAGACTGCTCCAGTTTTTTTCGTAAATCAATTAAATTAACGCTTAAGGAATTCAATATTTTTATAGCCATTCCTTCGCCATCTCTAATCATTCCTAACAACAAATGCTCGGTACCAATATATTCGTGTCCCAGTCGTAACGCTTCTTCACGGCTGTATGTAATGACATCTTTTACTCTGGGTGAAAATTTAGCTTCCATAATTAGTACTATTTAACGCGTAGCTTATATACTTTATTAGTGTGCAATGTATAAACAAAATAATTTATTCCAAAATTAACCATCGAATCCTATGCCAAAGTTTTAAAACGTTTATTTTACAAACAGAAAAGTGTTAACAATGTTGATAACTCATTAATAATTTTAAGCCCTTAAAACAACACTATTTAGTAACTTCGGGCGTCAAAATAAAAGACATTTTATTATCGATTTACACAGTTTAAAAACATAAAAACAAGAAAAAATGGCAGAGGGCGAAAAAATTATCAAAATCAATATTGAGGAGCAAATGAAAAATGCTTACATCGATTACTCGATGTCAGTTATAGTATCGCGCGCATTACCCGATGTACGAGATGGGTTAAAGCCTGTTCACAGACGCGTATTGTATGGAATGCTTGAGTTGGGAGTGTTGTCAAATCGCGCACATAAAAAGTCAGCAAGAATTGTGGGAGAGGTATTGGGGAAATACCACCCACATGGTGATAGCTCAGTATACGATGCGATGGTGCGTATGGCACAGGTATGGAGTTTAAGGTATCCTTTGGTAGATGGTCAAGGAAATTTTGGTTCGGTTGATGGTGATAGTCCTGCTGCAATGCGTTACACCGAAGCGCGATTAAAAAAAATTGCAGAAGAAATAGTAGCCGATTTAGAAAAAGACACCGTTGATTTTCGCTTAAACTTTGATGACTCACTGGAAGAGCCTACTGTTATGCCAAGTCGTATTCCTAATCTATTATTAAACGGAGCATCTGGAATTGCAGTTGGTATGGCAACTAATATGGCTCCGCACAATATAACGGAAGTTATAAATGGAATTATAGCTTACATTGAAAACAATGAAATTGATGTTGCCGGATTAATGCAATATATAAAAGCACCTGATTTTCCGACAGGTGGTATAATTTACGGATATGAGGGTGTAAAGGATGCTTTTGAAACCGGAAGAGGTAAAATTGTAATGCGTGCTCAAACACAAATTGAACAAACATCTTCGGGCAAAGAAAGAATCATTGTAAATGAAATCCCTTATTTGATTAATAAAGCTGAAATGATTCGAAAAACAGCTGAATTAATAAACGACAAAAAAATAGAAGGCATATCTGACATACGTGATGAAAGTGACAGACAAGGAATGCGTATTGTGTACGAAATAAAAAAGGATGCTATAACGAACGTAGTGTTGAATAAATTATTTAAATACACTGAATTACAATCCTCTTTTAGTGTAAACAATATTGCTTTGGTTGCAGGAAGACCAATGATGTTGACCCTGAAAGATATGATAGTACATTTTGTTGCTCACCGTCACGAAGTGGTTGTAAGAAGAACAAAATATGAGTTAGTACAAGCAGAAAAACGTGCTCACATTTTACAAGGTTATTTAATAGCGCTTGATCATTTAGATGAGGTTATTAAATTGATACGTGCATCGGCAACGCCTAGCGAGGCACAAGATGGCTTAATGAATAATTTCGGATTAAGCGAAATTCAAGCAAAAGCAATTTTAGAAATGCGTTTGCGTGTACTAACAGGATTAGAGAGAGATAAGATAAAAGCAGAGTTTGAAGAGTTGATGAAGTTAATAGATTACTTAAAAAGCATTTTGGCAGACGAAACACTTCGAATGAAAATTATTAAAGACGAATTAATTGAAATACGTGAGAAATATGGTGATGCTAGAAGATCAGAAATAGTATATGCTGCCAACGATTTCAAAATAGAAGATATGATTGCCGATGAAGATGTCGTAATTACCATTTCTCATATGGGGTACATTAAGCGTACTCAATTGGCAGAATATAGAACACAAAACAGGGGAGGAAAGGGGTCGAAAGGTACGGCAACACGTGACGAAGATTTCCTTGAGCATTTATTTGTTGCATCCACACACAATTATTTATTGTTGTTTACGGAGCAAGGTCGTTGTTTTTGGATGCGAGCCTTTGAAGTACCAGAAGGAACTAAAATATCTAAAGGAAGAGCAATACAGAACCTAATCAACATTCCTCAGGATGATAAAGTAAAAGCATACATCAATGTTAAAAATTTAGCGGATGAAGATTATCTCAACAATAACTTCATTATTATGTGTACTAAAAATGGTATAATTAAAAAAACAACATTAAAGGCTTATTCCCGTCCTCGCCAAAATGGAATTAACGCCATTACAGTTAGAGACGGAGATACGCTGTTGGAAGCAAAATTAACAACCGGTAAAAATGAAATAATGTTGGCTTCACGAGGTGGCAAGATAGTTCGCTTTAATGAGGCTGGTGTTAGGCCAATGGGACGAAATGCATCGGGTGTAAAAGGCATTAACTTATCGGGAATAAAAGGAAACGATGTAATTGGAATGATTGCTATTGATGTTGAAAACAAAGACATAAACGTTATGGTTGTATCCGAAAAAGGATATGGTAAACGTTCGGATATTGAAGAGTACAGAATTACTAAACGCGGTGGAAAAGGAGTTAAAACAATCAACATTACTGATAAAACAGGTGAATTAATTGCCATTAAAGATGTTACTGACCAAAATGATTTGATGATTATTAACCGATCGGGAATAATGATACGTATGTCGGTTGCCGACTTACGCGTTATTGGACGTGCAACACAAGGTGTGCGACTCATCAACTTGAAAGAATCGGACGACATTGCTGCTGTAACGAAGGTGGACAGGGAAGAAGAAATTATTACTGAAGTTGGAACGGATATTGCTGAAGGCACGGAAGGAGATGCGGATACTACAAAAGAAACAAATAACGAAACAACAGAATCATAAACTATGAAACGACTATTTATTATTGTCCTTGCAACTATTTCAACGCAGGTGCTTGCGCAGAATAAAAATGTGGTTAGTGCCATTAATTACTTAAACTATTATCAAAAAGATAAGGGAATAAGCGATTTATTGGATGCAAAAACATACATTGATTTGGCAACAGAAAATGTAGACACCAAGGAGAATGCAAAAACGTGGAGCTATAGAGGAAAAATTTATTTGGATTTGTATAATTCAAAGGATCCCAAAGCAAAAGAAACAGCGCCTACTGCATTGGACGAGGCTTCGAAGGCATTTGTTCAATGTATAAAATTGGATGCAAAAGGAAATTATGCTGATTCGAAAAACTTCCTAAACAATTGTGCTTTAATTTATGGTAATAAAGGGGTTAAAGATTTTAATGATAAAGATTATGCAAATGCATTTGCGGCATTTGAATCGTCTATTAATATTAAATCTGCCAATTTTAATATCATTGATACAGGAGCAATATACAATGCTGCGGTTGCTGCCGAGAAAGCAAATAATTTTGCAAAGGCAAAAGAATATTATTCAAAGCTGATTGATATAAAATACGGTGGAGAAAAAGATGGCGCAAAAGTATACTTCTACATTGCCAGTTTATACAAACAGGAAAAAGACGATGCAAATTATATTGCAACAATACAAAAAGGACGCGCTGCCTTTCCAAACGATAAAATGTTGGTTATTGAAGAGTTAAATTATTATTTACTATCGGGTAAAATTAAAGAAGCAATTAACAACCTTGACATTGCCATCAGCAAAGACCCCAACAATGAAGTGCTATATTATAACAAGGGAACACTTTATGATAATTTAACTACAACCGATAAGCCTAAAGCAACCGATGCTGAGAAGAAAGAATACACTGAAAAGGCCGAAGCCGCTTATAAAAAAGCATTGGAAATAAACCCTTCGTATTTTGATGCTTTGTATAATATTGGTGCAATGTATTTTAATATTGCAGCAAACATTAATAATGCCGCATCGGATATCAAAGACCAAAAGAAATACGATGCTGAAGTAAAAAAAGCGGACGATGTGTTTAAACAATCGCTTTCATACCTGGAAAAAGCAGACCAAGTTGGCAGTACTGATAAAGTAACTTATAAAACATTATTGCAAACATTGCAAACATTGTATTTAATGACTGAGCAACCAGAAAAGGCTGCTGCCATTAAAAAAAGAACGGAATAAAATCTCTTATTTTGAAAATAAAAAAACCTCTAAAGAATATTAGAGGTTTTTTTTATTTAAATAGATTTACTTTAAGTAATTAAATCTTCCCAACGAAGTGGTGCACCTTGTTTTAAATCACCTTTCACTTTTTTTCCAATAATAATATCGTAAAACTTTGGTTCTAATCCCAAGGCGGGACGTATAATTCGGATATTATTTTCAGTGATTACATCACCTGCTTTCATATCCATGTTTACATAAATAGAGCGTTTGTACAATACACTTTTCTCTTCTGCTTTTTGAATACCATACTGAACTGTACCAATTGCTAAAAATGCTCTTTCTGATTCAACGACCAAACTCTTTAATTCTTCCGGCTCCAACGAAAATGCCGAGTCAACCCCTCCATCTGCTCTGCGTAAAGTAAAATGCTTTTCAACAACCCTTGCACCTAAAGAAACCGCTGCAACCGAAACTCCAATACCCATCGTATGATCGGACAAACCAACTATACAATTGTGCAATTGTGCTAAATGCGGAATGGTAAGTAAATTTGTATTTTCGGGAGTAGCAGGATAAGTGCTAGTACATTTTAATAAAATAAGTTGAGTGCAACCCGCATCTCTCAATACCCTTATACTTTCATCTATATCAGAAATAGTAGATACACCCGTAGACATAATTACCGGCTTACCGGTAGCGGCTACTTTCCTTAATAATGGATGGTGAGTATTTTCAAACGATGCTATTTTATATGCAGGAACGTTCAGTGATTCCAAAAAGTCAACAGATGATTCATCAAAAGGAGAACTGAAAGCAAGCATTCCCTTTTCAATTGCTCTATCAAAAATAGCTTTGTGCCATTCCCAAGGAGTGTATGCTTGTTTGTATAAATTATGTAATTCCTGTCCATCCCATAAAGAATTTTTATCTTCAATGGTATGGGCTCCCTTCATAGTAATGGTATCAGCAGTATACGTTTGCAACTTAAGTGCGTGTGCACCTGCTGCTGCTGCTGCATCTACCAATGCCAATGCCCTATCAAGCGACTGATTATGATTTCCACTCATTTCAGCAATAATAAACGGAGGGTGATTATCACCTATCGATACATTCCCAATTTTTACGCTTGTTTTCATACTGTTTTGTGTTAACGTATAATGGCCCCCAATTTTTCTCGGTAAGCATTCATCAACTTATCCATTGCTTTTTCAATTTGTTTGTCGGTGAGTGTTGCTTGCTCATCTTGTAAAATAAAACTCACAGCATATGATTTTTTTCCCGACTCTAACTTTTCTCCTTCATACACATCAAATAAATTTACCTGCTTTAATAAAGTTTTTTCTGTTGTGAATGCCAATGTTTTTACTTCGTCAAAAAGGACTGCTTGGTCAAGCAAAAGTGCTAAGTCTCTTCTCACTTCAGGGAACTTTGTAAGTTCTTTATAACTGCTTGATACATTTTTCAACAGCTGCATTATTCCATCCCAATTAAATGTAGCATAGTATACGGGAGTAGTTATATCAGCCAATTTTAATGCATTTTTAGAAACTAACCCTACTTCAGCAATTACTTGCTTTTTCACTTCATAACTTAATCCTTCGGCAATGTATTGATTGGAAATGTTGTTAGTTTTAAAATTAGCTATCCCTAACTTTTCCAACAAGGTATTTACAATTCCTTTGACATAGTAAAAGTCTGCTTTTTCAGTCTTTACATCCCAACTTTCATCTCTTTTATTTCCTGTAATAAAAATCGCCAAGTGATTTGTTTCGGTATATTTTTTTAATCCATCAGCACTTTTATTATAGTGGTATATTTTACCAAATTCGTAAAATTTAAGATCAGATTTTTTTCTGTTGATGTTGTACAACATACTTTCTAATCCCCCATACAACATTGTTTGTCTCATTACATCTAATTCGGAACTTAAAGGATTTAAAATAGAAACACTTGTTTCCTTATCTCCATATTTCGAAGCTGTTAATGAATTACACATTATTTCATAAAATCCATTTGCACTTAAAAAATTGGATACTGCTTGTTGGTATTTGGTACTACTTGGTTTTTGTGCATAAGATAATGAAGACCTCACCGTTTCGGGTATTTCAACATCATTGTAACCGTATATTCTTAACACTTCTTCAATAACATCAATCTCTCTTTTTACATCTACTTTATTCGTTGGTATAGCAAGAAGCATTGTATCATTGCCTTCCGAGGCAATTTCAATTTCCAATGAACGCAGAATATTTTTCACTTGTTCGTGTGGTATTTTTTTTCCTATTATTCGTTCACAATCATCATATGAAAAAGGTATTTCAACAGGCGAAACTAGAGAAGGATAAATGTCGATAATAGCAGATGAAATTTCTCCACCAGCTATTTCCTTTATAAGCAAGGCTGCTCGCTTTAACGCATAAACAGTTATATTTGGATCGCTTCCTCTTTCGAAACGAAAAGAAGCATCTGTTTTTAAATTATGACTTTTTGATGTTTTTCGAACACTCACTGAATTGAAATAAGCACTTTCTAAAAATATGCTTTTTGTACTTTTTGATATTCCGGAATTTAATCCACCAAACACCCCTGCAATACACATAGGTTCGGTATCGTTGCAAATAATTAAATCGTTTGTTCCAATAGTACGTTCAACAGCATCAAGCGTTTTAAATTTGAGTGGAGCATCAAATTTTTTAACCCTTACAATGTTGCTTTTTATTTTGTCTCTATCAAATGCGTGAAGTGGCTGACCGGTTTCGTGCAATACATAATTGGTTACATCCACAATATTGTTGATGGATTTTATTCCAATTGTTTTCAGCGCATTTTTTAACCATTCGGGCGATTCTTTTACTTCAATACCACTTATAACCAAGCCTGAATAGCGAGGACAAGCATCCGCATCCTCAATAATTACTTGTATTGTATCGTTTGTGTTATCTTCCGAAAAAGCATTTACATCGGGCATTGCCAAGCGGTGTTCGCTTGTATTGTTTTTATGGTTTAGCACTGCAACCAAATCACGTGCTACACCAATGTGTGAAGTTGCATCGGCACGATTGGGAGTTAAACCAATTTCAAAAATAAAATCCTGTGAAATATTAAAATATTGATTGGCAGGCATTCCTACTTGAGCTTCACTATCTAACACCATAATACCTTCGTGAGAAGCTCCCAAGCCAATTTCATCTTCCGCGCAAATCATTCCCTCTGATAAAGCTCCTCTTATTTTCGATTTTTTTATTTCAAAAGGTTCTCCCTTAGTTGGGTATAATGTTGCTCCAATGGTTGCAATAACTACCTTCTGCCCAACCGCAACGTTTGCTGCTCCACAAACAATGTGCAGAACATTTTCTGCCGCTATGTTTACTGTTGTTATGCTTAATCTATCTGCATCAGGATGTTTTTCTTTGGTTAATACTTGCCCTACTACCATACCCACTAATCCACCTTTTATTGATTGGTGTTTTTCAATACTCTCCACTTCTAGTCCACAAAAGGTTAATGAATCGGCTATTTCAGCCGGTTCAGCATTTGTATTTACATATTGTTTTAACCAATTGTATGATATTTTCATAACAGCCTTCCCTTTTAAATAAAGAACAAAATTAATTAAATAAAACCAAAGAAAGTGGGAAAATTACAAGGGCTGTTTTATGTAATTTTCACACAGGATGGCTGTTCGAAAAAAGATGAATAAAATTATAACTTTGCGCACAAATCCACCCAATGAATAAAAAAAACAAGGCTAACGGTATTGTATACTCTACTAACAAAGACTTTAAGTACCAATCTTCCACGACTCAAAAAACAACATTGCCATCACAACAACAAGAGCTTAAAATTTACCTCGATAGAAAAGGAGGAGGTAAAGTAGTAACACGTATTTCAGGTTTTATTGGAACTAGTGATGATTTGGAAAGCTTGGGAAAAATGCTCAAACAAAAATGTGGTGTGGGAGGAAGTGTTAAAGAAGGCGAAGTATTGATACAAGGGGAACACCGAGATAAAATCCTGAAACTATTAACAGACGGGAATTACAAAGCAAAAAAAGCAGGAGGTTAAATACCTTCCTGCTTTTTAATTATGCTTTAAATTTCTACTTACTTAGATAGAATTTCGAACTCCGTCCTTCGGTTCAATTGACGACCTTCCTCTGTATCGTTTGTTGCAATTGGTCGTGTTAAACCATAACCTTTTGCAACCAACCTATCTTTGCTAATACCTTTTCCAACCAAATAATCAACAACCGCCTTTGCTCTGTTATCAGACAATGTAAGATTGTACGCTGCTGAACCTTTTCCATCTGTATGTCCTGATATTTCTATTTTCAAAGAAGGCACATCGTTTAATAATTTAGTTAAGTTTTCCAACTCGTTAAAAGATTCTTTCCTGAGTGTAGCTTTATCAAAATCGAAGAAAATATTTTTCAATACAATTTTACTACCGACCGCAATGTTTTTAAGTTCAACATCCTTTGTGATTTCTTGATAGCCTGAACCTAGTGGGATATCAAAATTCTCGGAATGGAATAAGTATCCTTCTTTTTTTACTACAATACCATAGTTTTTACCTGATGGGAGGGTAACCAAATATTTACCAGTTTTACTGTTGGAAGGGAAACTGGCTATTACAACATTCTTTTCGTTGTCGACTATTTCAATCAAAGCTTCCAGCGGATTTTTTGTAAGTGCATCGGTGATTATACCTTTTAACAATGTAAGCTGCGATGTTTTAACTTCTACTTGCGCTGCAATGTTTGTTTCAGAAACCGGAGCAGTTTGATTTGCCAATAAATTGTCTTCAGTATTCAACACCATTTGTTTTTCAACACCAAGAAAAGATATTTGGTATAAATCAACTTCGCCTTGCCCGTCTTCGCGAATAGAAGAATAATAACCGTGTTTACCACTTGCCGACATTACAAAGAACATATCATTGTCGGGTGTGTTTACAGGGTATCCTATATTCTGTGGTGTCGACCATTTTCCATTTTCATATACCGTGCTAAAAATATCCAATCCTCCCATAGAGGTGTGACCTTGAGAACTAAAGTACATAGTCTTCCCATCAGGCAACATAAAAACTCCTACTTCTTCATATGGTGTATTGATATCTGCACCCATATTTATAGCTTCTCCCCATTTACCCTTTTCATTTTTTATAGAATAGTAAATATCACTTCCGCCAAGCCCACCTTCCCGATTACTCACCCAATAAAAAATGCGAGCATCATATGAAAGAGTAGCAGCTGATTCTTTAGATGAAGAATTAATTGGTTTGGGCATCTTCTCCGGTTTCGACCATTTATCACCTAATAAATCACATTCATAAATATTCCCATCTCCTTTATCATCTATATACATAAAAAGCTTTTGTCCGTTTGGCGATAACCCTATAATTGCATCATTTCCATTGGTATTGATAGGTGTGCCAATATTTTTTGCTTGTGTCCACTCCTTATTAAATTTGTAGGAAATATAAATATCTTCAAAATATTCTCCAAACTCATCCATTATCCGACCAGTTGAATTATCTCTATGTGACGTAAACATCATTACATCCTCATCGGCAGAAATTACCGGGCCATAATCGGAAAAAGGGGAATTCATTGTTATTCCAATATTATCAATAAAAACCCTGATTGGATTTTTCATGTAATTGATTCCATATCCACATTCACTCAACTTTTTGTCCACACTCTTCATTTTATCAATTTCCTTTAAAGTTAATATTTTACGGTATAAAGCATATTCCTGCTTTGCCTTATCCCACTGCATTGTTAGGTGATATCCTCTCCCTAATAGATAATGAATATCGGGCGAAACAGTTGGATTTAACTTATAGGCCTTTTCAATATATGGAATTGCTTTTGATTTAATAACTTTTTTCAAAGAGATATAACAACAACCTATTTTATAATTTAAAAATGCATTATTGGGGTTAAAATCATTCGCTTTTAAATAATGTGGCAATGCTAACCTATAAGTAACATCACCTTGCTCAAACCATTCGTCCCCAAGTTTTATTTCTTCCAATGCTATCTTTAAGCCACCCTTCTTGTCCTTAAAATTATCTTTTGTAAACTCCACATTGATTTGAGCTATTGACTGCAAACAAGCAATTGAAACAAAAAATAGTGCAATTAATTTTTTCATATCGACTGTATCTATTTAATAATTATTTACATTCACTTGCATATCCTTTTCCAGCAGCAACACCAAGTTCAGCAGCCTTTTTCCAGTCTGAACAAGAACCGTTTTCATCACGCAACATTTCCTTTACATTGCCTCTATTCAAGTAAGCAAAACCATAATTAGGATCCAACTTTATTGCTTCATTGCAATCGTCAATAGCACCGTTATAATTTTTCATTTTATATTTTGCAGATGCCCTGTTATTGTAAGCATAATAATAGGTTGGTTGTAATTTAATTGCCATGTCAAAATCTTCAATGGCACCTATGTAATCTCCGCTTTCATAACGTGCGGCACCACGATTGTTATAAGCAATATGATAATCGTACTTAATTTTAATAGCTTTACCATAGTCCTCTATTGCTGCTTTACAATCAGCTTTCCTTCTTTTAACACTCCCTAAATTATTATATACAAAAGCCAAATCGGGATTTACTATAACTGCCTTTTGATAATCGGATATTGCGCCATCATAATCCTCCAACTGACGCTTAGCACTACCTCTATCATTCAAGGCATAAGCGTAATCGGGTTTAATAATAATTGCCTTGTTATAATCTTCAATAGCTGCTTTATAATCTTTGTTTTCAAACTTTACTGAGGCTCTGTAATAATACGCTTGTGAATAGTTTAAATTCTTTTCAATGGCCAAGGTATAATCAGCAATTGCACCTTCTTTATCGCCTATGGCATTTTTTGCCTGAGCTCTCGAGAAATAAGCTTTATCGTTATTGGGTTGTAATTGTATAGATTTGTTATAATCGGCAACAGCACCCTTATAATCCTTCAACTCAAATTTGGCTGCGCCACGATTGTAATATACTTTATCAAAATTATCCCTAAGTCCGATTGCTTTGTCGTAATCGGTTACCGCAGCTTGGTAATCCTTTTTATTATAGTTAGTAATACCACTGTTATAAAACGTTTCTGCCTCATTGTCAACCAAAAATTGTATCGCTTTTACAGTATCGGACTGTGCAAAGATGTCGCATATACCTATCAATAATGAAACGAATATTAAAATTGTTTTCTTCATAGGGCTTTGTTAAAAATATTTTACTGATTTTTACGAAATGAAATTACATTGCGAATGTAGTTTTACTGATAGACAATTACAAATAAATCGAATATGAATAGCAATATTAAAGCGACAAAATCCATAATTATTCCTAATAAATACCCATCCATTTATCTGTTCGGCATTTTTTGTACTTTTATTTTGGTTAATTTTCAAAAAAAATTAAAGTATACACATTGAAAAACATTATCATTGGTCCGGCTTTTCCATTGCGTGGAGGCATTGCAAACTTTAACGAAGCTTTATGTAAAGCCTATGGCAAAAAGCAAATCGAATCGAGCATTGTATCCTTCTCTTTGCAATACCCTTCCTTTTTGTTTCCTGGAAAAACACAATTCGACAATGGATATTCACCCGAAGGTTTAAAAATAGAGACAATAATAAACTCCATTAATCCGTTTAATTGGATAAAAATAGCACTGCACATTAAAAAACAAGAACCCGATTATGTTATTATTCGATATTGGTTACCCTTTATGGGTCCTTGCTTAGGTACAATTGCACGTATTATTAAATGGAACACAAACATAAAAGTTATTGCCATAACCGATAATGTTATTCCACACGAAAAAAGAATTGGAGATACATTATTCACCCGCTATTTTGTAAAATGTTGTGATGGCTTTATAGCAATGTCACAATCGGTATTACACGATTTAAAAACATTTACCGAAAATACAAATACCCGACTTATTCCTCATCCCATTTACGATATTTTTGGAGAAAAAGTAAACAAGCAACAAGCACAACAAAACTTAAACCTCAACACAAAGGATAAGCACATTCTGTTTTTTGGTTTTATTCGCAATTACAAAGGTCTCGACCTACTATTGAAAGCAATGGCTGATAGTAGAATAAAAGCATTGGGAATAAAACTTATTGTAGCAGGTGAGTTTTATGAAAAAGCAGATGAATACGAAAAAATAATTCAGGAAAATAGCTTACAAAGCTCGGTCATTCTTCATACACATTATATTGATTCGAATAAAGTGAAAGATTATTTTTGCGCAGCAGATATGATAGTCCAGCCCTACAAAACAGCAACGCAAAGTGGTATTACCCAAATCGCTTACCATTTTGAAAGACCAATTTTGGTAACTAATACAGGCGGACTGGCAGAAATTGTTTCGCACAACAAAGTGGGGTATGTAACTGAAATTAATCCAACGGAAATTTCGAATTCATTGATTGATTTTTATTCAAACAACAGAGAAAATGAGTTTTCTGCAAATGTAAAATTTGAGAAAAAACGATTTGAATGGAGCACAATGGTAGAAGGTATCGATAACCTTTTAGCCGATTTATATAAATAATTCCCTGAAAGTAATTAGCCTTTTCTAAAACTAGGAGCAACCACCAATTCCTTACTGCCGGCTGTATAGGTATAAAAACCTTGTCCTGATTTAGCACCTAAATTCCCCGCCATAACCATATTCACCAATAAGGGACAAGGAGCATATTTGGGATTTCCAAATCCATCTTGCAGTACTTTCAAAATAGAAAGACACACATCTAATCCTATAAAATCGGCCAATTGTAAAGGCCCCATAGGGTGTGCCATACCCAATTTCATTACTGTATCAATCTCTTCAACACCTGCTACACCTTCGTACAAAGTAATTATAGCTTCGTTAATCATTGGCATTAAAATTTTATTTGCCACAAATCCGGGATAATCATTCACCTCAACAGGTACTTTGTTTAATTTTTTAGACAATTCCATAATGGTATTTGTAACATCGTTGCTTGTTGAATATCCACGAATAACCTCCACTAATTTCATTACAGGAACAGGATTCATAAAGTGCATTCCAATTACCTTGTCGGGACGTTTTGTAACAGCCCCAATTTTTGTAATAGATATGGAAGATGTATTGCTTGCAAGAATGGCATTCTCACCACATAGCTTATCTAATTCTCTAAAAATGTTCAGTTTTATTTCTACATTTTCAGTAGCTGCTTCCACCACTAAATCAGCATTTTTAACTCCATCGGCTACAGAAGTAAATGTTTTTATGTTTGATAAGGTTGCTGTTTTATCAGCTTCTGTGATTGCGCCTTTGGCAATTATTCTATCTAAATTTTTTGAAATGGTGGCCAATGCTTTATCTAAAGCCGGCTGAGAAATGTCTATCAATGCTACTTGGTAAGCAGATTGCGCGAATGTATGAGCAATTCCATTACCCATTGTTCCTGATCCTATAACTGCAATATTTTTCATAATTAAAAATTGAATTTATTTACCCCTTCCTTGTACTACAATTAATACAGTGTAGATTAATATTTTAAAGTCCACTAAAATACTCATATTTTCAATATACAATACATCGTATTTTAATCGTTGAACCATTTCTTCAACCGTTTCGGCATAACCATATTTTACTTGTCCCCACGAAGTTATCCCCGGTCTTACCTTTAATAAATGCTTGTAATGAGGTGCCTGTTTTACAATTAAATCGATATAATACTGTCTTTCAGGTCGAGGGCCAACGATACTCATATCACCTATCAATACATTGTAAAATTGAGGTATTTCATCGAGCCTCACTTTACGCATAAATTTTCCAACAGGAGTAATTCGGGGATCCGTTTTGCTCGATAAGGCAGGTCCGTTTTTTTCAGCATCAATGTACATCGATCTGAATTTGTAAATATTGAATGGTTTGCCGTGCATTCCAATTCTTTCGTGGTTATACAGGGCCGATCCTTTTGATCCACTTTTAACCAAAACAGCTACCACAATATACAGTGGAGAAAACAAAATTAAAACAATAAGGGACACACTTACATCAATAACTCGTTTAGCTACCTGTTGCCAAGTTGGCATTATATGATGCGATATTTCAATAAGTGGAGCACCAAAAATAGAATTCATTTTTACCGAGCCTGATAAAATATCATACATATCGGGTATTACTTTTATAATTATAGTTGAATATTCTTGTAATTCATTAATAATTTTTCCAATAAACTCATGTTCCCACGATTCAATTGCTACAATAACCTCCTCTACCTTATTTTGATTAATTATGTTTTTCAAATCACCAAATTCACCTAAGTGAGGTAATTGTTCCTTCAATAAATGCCCTTTACCATTCTTATTTTCAATGTGTACAAAACCGATGAACTTATTGCCCGATGATTTTGATTGTGATTGCATTTCATTGTATAAGTTTAGCGCATTGACATTACTACCAATCATAAGGGTATTAAATCCTATTCTGCGGCTTTGAATTTTCCTTACGGTATTCGTTGTTATACAAAAACGAAAGAAATAGGTAATGAAAAGATGAATAAAAAAGAGTGATAAAAAAGATTGATAGTAAGCCTTGTAGGAATTAATAAAATCATCAAGCAACAAGGCAAAAAACAAAATTATTACCCCTATGAAAGTAATGGAAATTGTTTGCCCAAGTTCAATTAACCTTGATTTTCGAAAGGGTGTCTTATAGTATCCTGTAATTGCATATAATAGCAGCCAAAAAAATGGAATTAAAATCAAGCCCTTGTAAAAAGTGTCATTAAACTCAATGGGAGCGTGTCCTCCTTCGTGACCTATTTCAATATACAACTTTCTAAAAACAAAAAAACACGCCCACGAAGCAGATGCAGTAATACAGTCGGATAGAATATAAAGAATAGTTTGTAACCGTTTATTCATATTATTGATATACCAACTTTATATTATCAAAATAAAACACAGGTTCGGGCACTTCAGGTGACGTTTCTGCATACATAAAAATGTTAAAATCTTTTGCAGAAGTTTGCGGGCTAACAACACTTGTTAAGTTGATATATATTTTTTTCCATTCCAAATTTCCTGAACCATTTACTGTAGTTTTCAAATATACAGCTGCTTGCTGAATTGATTCGGAAGGGGTGTTTGCAAATATTCCAACTGCAACCGTAGTGCTTATTTTATAGTTCAATTCCAAAAAAACGTTCGATCCGGCTGTAGGAATCACAAAAGCTTCGTTCGATTTTAACTCTAACCTTGTTCTGTTTTGTGAAGCACTTAAAAAAACAGCTCCACTTTTATTACCCTCAAAAACATCACTTGCAATTAAAACTACATTTAAATCCGTATCGCTGCGGCTTGTTTTCGAAATAGTTACTCCCGGACTTTCAAAATCTTCAATCCAGGCAAATTTTGCGAAGCTGCTATAGCTCACAGTTGGTTCTACAAATGTAACTTCGCCTTTGGTTAGATTAACTTTTTGGGAGTAAATTGTATAAAATGGATACGGGGCACGTGTTTCACCCACTCCACTTAATTTGATTCCCGCACTAACATCAATAGTGTGTTCGCCTTCTTTTAAAACAGGAAATTTGGCCGGTAATTGAAATACCCCAATAGCTTTATTGTCTATATAAACCCATGCATCTGTTATATCTTTTGAATCACTGCCTTGTGTTGCATAATCGACAGTTAAATCAATCTTATCAATAACAATGTAAGATGGTACATCTACACTCTTATCACAGGCGAATAAAAAAACAGAAAAACTAACTAAAAAAGCACTCTTAAGTAAAAATTTCCTCATCTATTAACTTCACAAAATTACCAATAACACAGTTGCAACGACAAATATTGCATTTTATTGTGTTACGAATATAAAAGTTGTGAAGTTAATTTTAATTTTTCAATTATTTTGTAGGCAACATCAAGGGCGTTATAGCCATCATCAAGACTTACAGGCGGAATTGTATCATTTTTAATGGATTCATAAAAACATTCCAATTCTGTTTTAATAGCATTTATTGGCTGAATGGTCGGCTTATCGAAATAGATTTGCTTTTGACCTTTGCCATTTCCCAAATCAATCACAACAGCCAATGGGTCAACCTCGCCTTTAACTGACTTTAGTTTTACTACACTCACTTCCTTTTCCAAAAAATCGACCGAAATATATGCATCCCGCTGAAAAAAGCGTGATTTTCTCATGTTTTTCATTGATATTCTACTTGCGGTTAAATTTGCAACACATCCATTATCAAATTCAATTCTCGCATTTGCAATATCGGGGGTATCGCTCACTACTGCAACACCACTGGCACTAATCTTTTTAATATTCGATTTTACAATACTTAAAATAATGTCTATATCGTGAATCATTAAATCAAGCACCACAGAAACATCTGTTCCCCTTGGATTAAATTGTGCTAATCGATGCGTTTCGATAAACATTGGATTGGAACAATAAGATTTTGCAGCTATAAAAGCGGGGTTAAATCGCTCAACGTGACCCACTTGCCCTTTCACATCTGCCTCCAAGGAAAGTGAAATGAGATGCTTTGCTTCTTCAATAGTATTGGTTATGGGTTTCTCAATAAAAATATGTTTGCTTTTTTTTAATGCCCTTACGGCACAATCATAATGGGTAAGTGTTGGTGTAACAATATCAACAACATCAACAGCATCAATTAACTCATCGATGGAAGAAAAAGCCTTTAAATTAAACTCCTTTGAGATAGCAGAGGCATTTGCTTCGTCCGAATCGTAAAAACCAACCAATTCAAATTCATTTATCTCTTTAAGTATACGAATGTGAATTTTACCCAGGTGACCTGCACCCAATACCCCTATTTTCATTTTACATCTATTTTATACAAAAGTATGCGCTATTAACAATTAGTTTTTAGTAACCTCTGGTTTTTTATTAGCAAATAATTGTTAGTTTATATATGTTTGTATGTCGAGTTAAACTAAAATACAGCAAGTGATAGATACTTTTAGGCACAAGGGAATGCGAAAGCAGATGGTAGCAGAAATAACCGAAAAGGGTATTTATGATAGTGGGGTCATTACTGCACTTGAATCCGTCCCTCGGCATTTATTTCTTGACAATGCGTTTTTAGAATTTGCTTATCAGGATAAAGCCTTTCCTATTGGGGCAGGTCAAACTATTTCACACCCTTACACAGTAGCATTTCAAAGTCAGCTCCTACAAATTAAAAAGGGTGAAAAAATATTGGAAATAGGTACAGGATGTGGCTACCAAACTTCCATTTTATGCTACTTAGGTGCAAAAGTATTTAGTATTGAACGACAAAAATCGCTGTATGACAAAACAAAACTGTTGTTACCAAGTCTTGGTTATAGCCCAAAATTGTTTTTTGGAGATGGCTATAAGGGACTACCTTCTTTTGCACCTTTCGATAAAATAATAGTTACAGCAGGAGCTCCTTTTATTCCTGAAGCATTGAAAGAACAACTTAAAATTGGAGGAACGCTTATTATTCCGGTTGGAGATGGAAAAGTACAACAAATGTTTTCCTTGAAAAAAACAACTGACACCTTATTCGTCACAAAAGAACACGGAGACTTTAAATTTGTTCCATTGCTTGAACAAAAAGCACAATAAACTAAAAAAACATGCGTTATAATACGGCTTTAAAAACAAAATCGATGAAACAAATAATCTTATCTATTACTATAATTTTAAGCATAACACAAGTATTTTCTCAAGAAATACTTTCAAAAAAAGGGGAGAAATATCTTCCTGAAGCAAAGGATTGGTCGATAGGTATTGATGCTGTTCCGTTTTTAAACTATACCGGAAGATTATTATCAACTGCAGGCTCCACTTCACCTAATATATCTAATCCATCGGCTTTCCCTTTAGCAATTAACGGAAAATATTTTACAGCAGATCAGAAATGCTACAGAGGTAGGGTAAGATTGGCAGCACTTTCAAACACTGTTCGAAACTCAGTTGTTGATGAACAGAACTCAACAATAGATACTGTTTATACCCAAGATTCAAAAAAAACAACTTCAGCAAACATCACTTTATCTTTCGGTGTTGAGAATAGAAAGGGAAAAACTCGATTACAAGGACTCTATGGCGTAGAAGGGGTCCTATTGGTTTCGACCGGGAAGACAAAAATAAATTATGGTAACGATTATTCAAGCACACACGTTTCGGTAACAAGTACCGACTTTTCTCTACCAATAGCTTCAGGAGGTTACACTTCATCTTCAACTCTTACTAGAATAACAGAAACAAAACAAGGCACAAGTTTAGGGCTTGGAGTAAGAGGATTTATTGGTGTCGAATATTTTATACTTGCAAAATTATCAATTACTGCCGAGTTAGGAATTACTTTAATATATACCAATACAAACGATGGATTTAGTGCACAACAATCGTGGGATGTATCTTCAAGTAGCTCAAAATCAAAGCGTTTAATTAATGGAGGAGGTTCAAGCTTGGGAATTGATACCGATAATAATGGTGGCCAATTGAGCATAAACTTTTATTTTTAATTAATTAACAGTCAATAGATTAACACTTTTTTTCGGATAAATATTTTCATAATAATTGATAAATGTTTGGAGTAAATAAAAAAAGCATCGTATATTTGCCCGATATTTAAAAACACTAAAAAACAACAAATGAAAAAAATTCAAAAAAGTTTATTGCTATTATTGGCTGCTGCTGCAGTATTACCTGCTTGTAAAAAAGGAGCTGAGGATCCAGGAATGCCATTTAGCTCTCGTAAAGCAAGAGTTGAAGGAATTTGGAATATCGTAGATTTAAAAACTGTTTCAACGTTTAACAACAACACCTTTAACTGTGGAAACAACGTGTTAGGATCAGACAAAAGCACAGGAACTGAAACGATTACTAATACTACATACGGTTACACAGGATCAAACACTGTTACTTGTGGTGCAACTTCAGTTATTACAAATTCAACTTTAACTGGTACTGTATCTAAATACTCTATAACTTTTGATAAAGCTGGAACTTGGACTGCAGAAATGAACTATGTTACAATTGAATCAATTAATAACTTAGCTAATGTAAATCCAGCTCCTCCTGCAGGAAGTATTAACGAAGACAAAGTTACTAGTACTTATACTGTAAAGACTTCAGGTGTTTGGAACTTCTTAGGTAAAATGCAAGAAGATACTAAAAACAAAGAAGAAATTTCAGTTTCAACTTTAAGCGATGTGACTACTGTTGCCGAATCTAGTGTTAATACTGACAACAATTTTAACTCAGGAACTACTATATTAACAACTACTGCAGATAACGAAACAAGTACTAAAACTTTTTATGTTAATGAGAATGTTTCTATTTGGAAATTGGTTCGTTTAGCTAAGAAAGAAATGAAAGTTATCCGTTCAGACAAAGGAACTAATACTGGAAACAACACTTCAGGTGCACCAGCAGTTACTACTAATTTTAATTATGATAATTCTAGTGAAACTACAATGACTTGGAATCAATTGTAATCTCACTCATTAAATAAAGAAAAAAGCTCCACAAATTGTGGGGCTTTTTTCTTTATAAGAATACCCTTTTACCTCTATATTTGTAGGATGATAAAAAGAATTTTATTCTTTCTGACATTGGTTGGATTGTTTTCATTTACTTCTTCTCCTTCCTATCAAATAGCCTTATTAAAATACAATGGTGGAGGTGATTGGTATGCGAATATTGAGACATCCTTACCTAACTTAATAAAATTTTGCAACGAAAATCTTAAAACAAATATTAACAGCGAACAAGGAATTGTGGAGGCTGGTAGCAGTGAACTATTTAATTACCCCTTTGTTCATATAACCGGTCATGGTAATATTGTTTTTTCGAACCAAGAAGCAGAAAACATTCGTAATTACCTAGTTGCAGGTGGCTTTTTGCATATTGATGATAATTATGGGCTAGACAAATTTGTACGCCCACAACTAAAAAAGGTCTTTCCCGAACTTGATTTTGTAGAACTACCATTTAATCACCCAATTTATCATCAAAAATACGACTTCAATAACGGTCTTCCAAAAATACACGAACACGAAGACAAACCGCCTCAAGGATTTGGATTAATTTACGAAGGCCGATTGGTATGCTTTTATAGTTATGAATGTGATTTAGGTGATGGTTGGGAAGATTTTGAGGTTCATAAAGACTCTCCTGAATCACACATAAAAGCATTAAAAATGGGAGCCAATTTGATACAATACACCCTTACAGTAAAATAAAGACAAGTATTGAAGCAAGGGTAAAAAGTAAGTAAGTTGTTGTTCCTACTGCACCAACATAATCTTTGGCAACACGCTGACCCAAAAACACACTTAGTAAACTAATTGCCGCAAAAGCAAGTGCAATAAGTCCGATGGTATTATTCCCAATAATTAATAATGGTATTGCAGTAAACGAAAGAATTCCTGCAAGCAACTCAAAAAAAGTAAGAGAACACAAAAGAATCAACTCCCTTTCTTTGAAAGTTGAATCTTTAAAAAAAGAAATAAGCCATAACAAATTGGGTTTGTAATTTTTCACTTTGTCCCAGCCAGACAAAATGAATAAAATGGAAAAAAATAATAAAATAATTATTTTAATAAATAGTATTCCAAAATAAATATAGGTCTCCCCAGAAGCATTACTACAACAAAAAAGCACTGTTCTCATTTAAAAATCGATAAGCAAATCAATTTGTTTATTAATAGCAACAATCGTTGACTCATCGCTACACCTATTATTATCTATAATTTTAAGAATAGAAGATATGGGCAGTTTATAGGGTAAAATATGCGCCCCTAAATAATGAAATACATTTGTTAAGTCATCCATCCCTCTATTGTTGCCAGCTCGACCGGTAGAAACCCCCACCATTGCAATCCTTTTATTTTTAAATATTTCGGGATTACAACCATCTATAAATAATTTTAATATTCCTGGATAAGTGCCATTATATTCCGGAATAACAAAGACAAGTTTATCTGAGGAGAGAATATACTTGTCAACAATTTGTTTAAAAAGGTTTTTATAAGGATTATACAGCTCTAATAAATCAACAACCTGTGGCAGGTCTTCAAAAGAAAACAATTTCGCTTCAACTCCTTTATTTTCAAGCATTTCGAGATACATCTTTGAAAATATTTTTGTATTATTATTTGGTCGATTGGTGGCATTTATAATAGTAATCATAGGCTCTTTTATCAACAGAAATTTGTTTAAATAATTAATGCATTTAACACCTAAAAATCGGCAATAAGCCTTAATTTTAACAGTCGCTTATATTGTATTTTCGACAACAAAGAAACAATTATTTATGCAAATAACATATTACGGTCACTCTTGTTTTATGGTAGCTATAAACGGCATAAAAGTATTGTTTGATCCATTTATTTCGCCTAACCCATTGGCAAAAGATATTGACATAAAAAACATTCTTCCAAATTACATATTAATATCGCACGGTCATGAAGACCACATAGCTGATGTAGTTGAAATAGCAAATAATTCAGGAGCAAAAGTAGTTTGTGCTTGGGAAATACATAATTGGCTTAATAAGCAAGGTGTAAATTCAACACACCCCATGAATGTTGGAGGTAAATGGATGTTTGAATTTGGAAAGGTAAAATGTGTTTCGGCTGAACATTCCAGTAGTTTGCAGGATGGAACATACGGTGGAAATGCAATGGGGTTTATTATAGAATCGAATCAAGGCTGTTTTTACTATTCTGGCGACACAGCATTAACCTATGACATGAAATTAATTGGTGAGTTTAGAAAATTAGATTTTGCGCTGCTTCCTATTGGCGACAATTTCACAATGGGTGTAGAAAATGCAATTATAGCATCTGATTTCATTAAATGTAATACCATTATTGGATTACATTATGATACTTTTGGTTATATAGTGATTGATAAAAAAGAGGCTATTGATAAATTTCACAATAGCGGAAAAAAACTAATATTAATGAATATTGGCGAGGAAATAATTTTAAAAAATTAAATGATGGGGAAAATAATTTCGGTAGCAAATCAAAAAGGAGGAGTAGGTAAGACAACTACTGCCATTAATTTAGCGGCAAGCTTGGCTGTTTTGGAATATAAAACATTGTTAATTGATGCTGACCCTCAGGCTAATTCAACATCAGGGGTAGGATTTGATCCAAAAAATATAAAAATGAGTATTTATGAATGTCTTGTGAACGATATTGAACCACAAGATATTATACTAAATACCACAACCCCGAATTTGGATTTACTTCCTGCACACATAGATTTGGTAGGTGCTGAACTGGAAATTGTAAATTTACCAAACAGGGAAAAAATGATGCGTTTAGCCTTGGCAAAAATAAAAGATAACTATGACTTTATTATCATTGACTGCTCACCCTCATTAGGATTGGTGACAGTAAATGCATTAACCGCTTCCGATTCCGTAATCATTCCGGTGCAATGTGAATATTTTGCTTTGGAAGGATTGGGTAAATTACTTCAAACTATAAAGATTATTCAAACGAGATTAAATCCTGAATTAGAAATTGAAGGAATATTATTAACAATGTACGATATTCGGTTACGACTTTCAAATCAGGTGGTTGAAGAAGTAAAAACACATTTCCAACAAATGGTATTCGATACCATTATTCAACGAAACACAAAATTGGGAGAAGCGCCTAGTTTTGGTGAAACCATTATAATGTATGATGCTTCATCAAAGGGTGCGATTAACTACCTCAATTTAGCACGTGAAGTATTGCAAAAAAACGAGCTTACAAAAATGACTGATTCTGAAAAAACAATTGATATAAATCAAAACTAATGACAATTAAGAAAAAAGCTTTAGGAAGGGGATTAAGTGCACTTTTGGAAAGTAGCGATACAGACGTAACAAGTAACAAATTAGAGGTTGATGGCAGCAAACACCTAGTTGGTAGTGTATCAAACATTACAATTGCGCAAATAGAAGCTAATCCTTTTCAACCTCGTACAACCTTTGAAAAAGAAGCACTAGTTGAATTGGCTGAATCCATAAAAGTTCACGGGATTATACAGCCCATTACAGTGCGGAAACTTGGCTATGACAAATATCAATTAATTTCAGGAGAAAGACGCTTTAGAGCATCTAAAATTGCAGGACTAAGATCCGTTCCGGCTTACGTAAGAGTTGCAAACGACCAAGCAATGCTAGAAATGGCATTGGTTGAAAACATACAGCGTGAAAATTTAGATGCAATAGAAGTTGCTATTAGTTATAAAAGATTAATTGATGAATGCAACCTTACCCAAGAGCAATTAAGCGATAAAGTAAGCAAACAACGATCAACTGTTACGAACTACTTACGTTTATTGAAGCTTCCAACATCCATACAGTTATCTATTCGTGAAGGAAAAATTTCAATGGGGCAAGCCAGAACATTGATTAATATTGAAAATTTCGAAAATCAGTTGAAAGTTTTCAATTCGATCATAAGCGATGATTTATCAGTAAGAGAAGCTGAAGAATTAGTAAGGACATTAAAAAAAACAAAAGCAGGCCTCGCAAAAAAAATAACGAATTTACCAATTGAATATCAAGAGTTACAAGATGCGTTACACAAGCACTTTTCAAAAAAAGCAATTGTAACAGGCAACAACAAAGGAAGCGGGAAAATTATTATTCCGTTTAAGTCAAATGCAGAATTAGATTTGCTGGTTAAAAAATTAGATTTATAGCATATTATGAGCTTGTGTTATAAAACAGCTCCCCCTTTTTTGTTAATTATTGTTATTTATAACATATACCAGCAAGGAACAGCAACACAGTTTTTAATACTTTAGCGTTAAAGTGATTTATCTCAACCCAAAATGTTTTAGCTTTTAATAATAATTCAGTGGCAATTCAACTAAAAAAAGCAATTTCATTACTCATATCCATTTCAGAAAAAGACGCTTGAATGGTTTTGCATTTTTCACAATTAAATGTTCTAAATTTTTCGTATGCAACAGTATTTGTATTAAAAGGTTTATGTTGAATAGCATCTTTTATTTCTCTAATTGCTCCAACCAACTCCTGAGATTGTTCGTCTATAGCAGCCTCTAAAAATTTATCACAAACATACTTAAGTGCTGTGTCATTGGGATGAACCATATCTTCCTTGTAAAAACGATAATCGCGCAAATCGTCCATTAATAATTCATAAGCAGGAAAATAGCATGCATTAGTATGTGCTTCTTTAATCTTATGGACTGATTGTATTAAAATTGCTTTACTAAGATTATTTTCAACTACACCATCGCGAATATACCTAACCGGACTAACCGTAAAAATTACAATTAAATTGTTATTCACTAATTTAAGATCATTTAGTAAGTTGGTGTAAGTAACAACAATTTCTTCAACAGAAATTAATTCTTTTGTAAATTCATTTGACGGTACTTTATGACAATTAGCAACTCTTTTAGAGGAATCTTTATGCTTATAAACATAAGCGCTACCAAAAGTGATAAACAAATAGTTTGCTGTCTTAATAAATTTATGAGCTAAACTTATTTCGTTGTTTATTTTATTCAACGTTTGGATCTTATCCTGAAAAGAAAATGTACTATGGTGCTCCCAACTATGCCAACACTCGTTAAAAAGGAAAAGTTCATTTACGGAAACTAAACTATTCTTAATATAGCCCTTTATTGATATTGCAATACTAATAGGATTATAACTAATTCCATTAGGATTTATAAGTGTTTTATACTTATAAAGAGTTAGAAACTTACCTATATTGTCAGCAAAACAGCCACCAATAAATAATAATTTATCAGAATAGTGTATCTTCTTTAAAAAAGGAGTAATAGGAAATTGAAGATGAAATTTCATCGCTGGTAATAAATAACATTATGTTCAAAAAAAACTTTAAAGAAAAAAATAAGAGTAAAATGCTATTTTGTTTCGTTAGTAAACTTATGTTCTGAAATATCTAAATCATTCTTTTTATAATAAACGCCACCCCAATTATATATTATTTTTTTATACTCATTCGCCATAGCGTCTTTTATCACTATTATTCTTTCTATTTTACAATTTTGACCATCTACGTTTTCAATAGTTATTCCTTCGGGATATTTTTTCGCTAATTCCGATAATTCCTTTTCTTTCTTTTCCTTCTCAGAAACAACTTCCAGATTTCTTTTATTGCCTTTAGCAGCCATCTCTGCAGCCATCCTTTCTTGATCTTCTCTCTGTTTCTGAGCAGCATTAGACTTAGCCTTTGCAAAAGCCTCTACTCTCAGTTTTGCTTCCGCTGCAGCCTTTGCTGCAGCCTCTGCTTCGGCTTTCTTTTTAGCATCACTTTCTTCTTTTAATTTTTGATCTGCTAATAAACGATTTTTAGCATCTTCTTCTACCTTCAATTTTGCTTCCGCATCGCGTTTTGCTTTTTCTTCTGCAGATAGCTTTGCTGCAGCTTCTGAATCTGCTTTTTTACGGGCATCTGCTTCGGCCTTAGCTTTCGCATCGGCTGCTAGTTTTGCTGCAGCATCTGCATCGGATTTTGCTTTGGCATCGGCTGCTGCTTTTAGTTTCGCATCGGCTAGAGCTTTCGCTGCTGCATCGGCTGCTAGTTTTGCAGCGGCATCTGCATCGAATTTTGCTTTGGCATCGGCTGCTGCTTTTAGTTTCGCATCGGCTAGAGCTTTTGCTGCTGCATCGGCTGCTAGTTTTTGTTCTGCGGCTAATTTCGCTGCTGCTTCTGAATCTGCTTTTTTACGGGCATCTGCTTCGGCCTTAGCTTT
>CAMAVS010000010.1 GCA_945861665.1 Chitinophaga pinensis
GAAACAAGCAACGTAACATTACAGGTGCTTGATATACAGGGTAAACTTGTTAAATCGGTTAATTTAGGAACAAGAACAGCAGGTAACAATACCTATAAGTTTATTAATTTGGATTTACAACAAGGAACTTACTTTATCAGTATGTTAGCTGGAACTCAAAAAGCTGTTGCTAAATTTATTGTGTTAGAATAAAGGGTAATTAAATATATTTTTAAAAGCCCTACAAAATGTAGGGCTTTTTTATTGTGAATTTAGTTTGTGCCTCCCTCGGTTCTCAACTCCGCTCGATAATGGATATGAATTTCAATCAAAATTTCATTGGCATGTTCAAGATTTGGGAATGAAGCATCGATTTATAAAAGCTGGGATACCACAATTAAATGGTAAAGTAGAAAGGTCGCATTTAACAGACAAAAAAGAGTTCTATCAACTTTTGACTTACACATATGATGTAAATTTAAATGAAAAATTAAACGAATGGGAACATTTTTATAATTTCAACAGACCACATGGATCTTTTAAAGGAAAAACACCATATGAAATTTTTAAAACTAAACTAAATAATTAACTTTGAAGTCCACGAAGCGAAGAAGTACGACAAGTACTGCCACTTTTATTGCTTTTATTGGATTGAGTTATTAGGAAATTATAATTGGTTTAATTATAGGGTCGGTGATTGCTGCCCCTCTTTCTATAAAAATATCCACCAAAATTACAAAAAATGGGGGCTTATCATTTTAGGTATGCTTGTAATAATAATTAGTATGCGAATAATTATCTTTGCATTTTTAAAGTAATAAAATTTTAAGGACAAAATGGATTCTGAAATTCAGAAAATAAAAAGTGAAATAGCTAATTTGTCGATTGAAAAAGCATTGAACAAGGTTGTCTTTTTATTTCCTGAAAAAGTAATTTTCTCAACCAGTTTTGGATATGAAGACCAATTATTAACACATTTAATTGCTTCCAATAGTTTGCCGATAGAGATATTTACTTTGGACACCGGTAGATTGTTTCAAGAAACATATTCAGTGCTTAATATTACTCTGGATAGATATAAAAAGAAGATTTCTGTTTTTTATCCGAATACAAGCAATACTGAAACATTACTCACAGAAAAGGGGGCTTTTAGTTTTTACGAATCTATAGAAAACAGAAAAGAATGTTGTTTTATTCGTAAAGTGGAGCCCTTGAAAAGAGCCTTGAGTGGTTATTCTGTTTGGATAACAGGAATACGTTCCGAGCAATCCGGAAATAGAACAGCTATGCAAGAGTTAGAGTGGGATGAGGGCAATAAAATTATTAAATATCACCCCTTATTGAATTGGAGTTTTGAACAAGTAAAGGCTTATGTCAATCAACACAATATTCCATATAATTCATTGCACGACAAAGGGTTTGTTAGTATTGGTTGTGCACCTTGCACACGTGCAATAAAGGATGGGGGCGACTTTAGGTCGGGAAGATGGTGGTGGGAAGATACAAGTAAAAAAGAATGTGGTTTACACCAGTCAACATAAAAAATTATGGATAAATACCGTTTAGATTATTTGGAGCAACTAGAGTCGGAAGCAATTTATATTATGCGGGAAGTTGCTGCACAATTTGAAAAACCTGCCTTGTTGTTTTCAGGTGGCAAAGATTCTATAACTTTGGTAAGGCTTGCAGAGAAAGCGTTTCGTCCAGGTAAATTCCCATTTCCATTAGTACATATTGATACAGGACATAATTTTCCGGAGACAATTAAATATCGAGATAATTATGTAAAGAGCATTGGCGAAACACTTATTGTTAGATATGTTGAAGATACTATCAAATCAAAAAAAATGACCGAACCAAAAGGTAAATTTGCCAGTAGAAATGGACTTCAAACATATACTTTATTGGATACGATAGAGGAATTTAAATTTGATGCTTGCATTGGTGGTGCAAGAAGAGACGAGGAAAAGGCAAGGGCTAAAGAACGCATTTTTTCTGTTCGAGACGAATTTGGACAGTGGGATCCTAAACGTCAACGCCCCGAATTGTGGAATATTTACAATGGCAAAATTCACAAGGGAGAAAATGTACGTGTTTTTCCTATTAGTAACTGGACAGAATTGGATGTGTGGACTTACATTCAAAAAGAAAATATTCCACTACCTGGAATATATTTTTCACACGACAGGAAATGTGTTCTTACAAAAGAGAATCAACTGGTGGCTGTATCAGATTTTATTCAGATTGATGAAAGTGACACCATTATAACAAAAAGAGTAAGGTATCGTACCGTAGGTGATATGACCTGTACTGCTGCTGTTGAGTCGGAAGCTTCAACAATAGACGATATTGTGAAGGAAATAAAAATTTCACGCATCAGTGAAAGGGGCGAAACGCGTATTGACGATAAAGTATCGGAAGCCGCAATGGAGGATAGAAAAAAAGGTGGTTACTTTTAACAAGTTATTGAAATAAAATGCATATACTTAAATTTATTACTGCAGGTAGTGTTGATGATGGGAAAAGCACCTTGATTGGCAGATTACTCTATGACAGCAAATCAATTTTAGCCGATCAATTGGAAGCCATTGAGAAGCAAAGTAAAAATGTTGCCGAAGGGGAAATTGATTTAGCCATACTTACAGATGGACTTCGGGCTGAGCGTGAACAAGGAATTACGATTGATGTTGCTCATAAATATTTTTCTACTGATAAGCGAAAATTTATTATTGCCGATACACCCGGGCACATTCAGTACACACGTAATATGGTTACTGGTGCATCCAATTCGGATTTAGCTATTATACTTATTGATGCTCGAAAAGGTGTTTCTGAACAAACAAGGAGGCATTCTATCATTATATCTTTATTGAAAATTCCTTATGTTTTGGTTGCTATAAACAAAATGGATTTGGTGAATTTTTCAAAAGAAGTGTATGACAATATAGTTGAAGAGTATAAAACAGTTCAACAGCAATTGGATTTAAAGCAAATTTTATTTGTACCGATATCGGCATTGGCAGGAGATAACATTGTAGATAAGTCTAATCAAATGCCCTGGTATAAGGGTGAGCCTTTATTGCACATATTGGAAAATGTGCCAGTAAATTCGGATGTTAACATTACGCACGGACGTTTTCCTGTGCAGTGGGTAATTCGACCACAAACAGAGGAGTTGCACGATTACAGAGGTTATGCAGGACGAATTACAAGCGGTATATTTAAGAAGGGGGATGTAGTAACCATTGCTCCATCAGGTTTATCAACTACCATCAAAGCAATTGAAACAAATAATACAGAAGTAGAGGAGGCTTTTTCGCCTCAAAGTGTGGTAATACATTTAACAGATGATATAGATGTAAGCAGAGGTGATACAATTGTAAACAAAGAAAATCCTCCCATTATTACGCAAGATATTGAAATGATACTTTGCTGGATGGATTCTAAACCATTGGAAGTGGGATCAAAATATATCATTCAGCATTATGCACGACAAACAAGGTGTGTAATAAAAGATATTGAATATAGGTTGAACGTAAATACTTTTGAGAAGGAACAAAATGTTCAATCCATTCAATTAAACGATGTGTGTAAAGTTACTGTTAAAACTGCTGCACCTATGGTAGTAGACTCTTATGCGAAATTGCGGACCAATGGAGGAGCTATTTTAATTGATGAAACAAGTTATGTAACAGTAGGTGCTTGTATTATTCAATAGTTAATTGAAAATAATTTTTTCACATAAAATACTTTTTTATTATTGTCCGTTAACTAAATAAATTGGAACAATTTATTTAGTTAACAATCGTAAAATTGTCTGTAAAGCTTTGCTAGTATTGATATCTGCAAGTTTTGTTTTTTTCAAGTTAAGAATTTGTTAAGTATATTTAAGCAATGGAATTTTTGAAGTTCAAATTTTAAACCATACATTAGTCGAATAATTGGTATCAAGCCATTTAAATCTAATAAAATGAAAATAAAAAACGTATTACTTTTTGTTCTTGCTATATCAGTTTTTCAGATTGCTACTGCCCAACATCAAGCCCATAAACATTTCAGAGATTTACCTGTAAGTTTATTGATTGGTTTCGATGAAAAAGCAGCCATTCAAACAATGATTGATAAAAAAATTCCAGAATCTGATAAAGCGGGATATATGAGTTATTTAAAAAATGCTTATGTTATTCAACAGCATCCTGATTATAAGTTTGGTGTTGATAAACCTACCTATAAGAAGAATGGTGGTTTAAGCATATTGGGTAATCCTGAATGTAACAATATGAGCTTTGAAGATACTAATTTTGTTGGTTGGGTTGGGCAAACTGGTTCAGGTCCGCAAGTTCCAACTTGGAATGGTGGGATAATGAATATATTGAATGCGGATGAATATAATCCACTTTCACGCCAAACAATGCTAACTACACCTCCCGGGAATAATGATCCAGCAAATGGTGCTTTGGTTGGTTGGGATTCAGTTGCAATAAACCCAATAACATTAAAGTCTGATATTCCTTATTTATGTCCAGCAGGTGGTGGAGTTTCGGTACGTTTAGGAAATGCAGTAAATGGAGCAGAGGTTGAAAGGCTTTCTTATTCTTTGTTTGTTTCTCCTTCAAATACTGGATTTACTTTTCTTTATGCCGTGGTTTTGGAGAATCCTTCAGGGCATCCGACCAACGCTCAGCCTTATTTGAGAATAAGTGTTACTGATTCACTAAATCAACCTGCAGGTGGCCCTTGTGGGATATACTCTGTAACAGGAGATTCGGCTGCTTTTGATACTGCTTTTGTTCAAAGTCAGGGAGGTGCAATTGTATACAAAAAATGGACTTTAGGCGGGATTGATTTATCCCCCTATGTAGGTCAAGTAATAACATTAACATTTCAAACAGGTGATTGTGATTATGGCGGTCATTTTGGATATTCTTACATTGATGCAAGTTGTTTTAACTTGAAAGGTGATGTAGTGAAAACTTTATGTCCGGGCGATACTACCGCTTTATTGGTCGGGACTCCAGGGTTTAACAATTATCAATGGAAAGATCCTAGTGGAAATAATATTCCGGCTCCAGAAGGCACAAATGATTCATTGCGTTTATCTCAGCCTATAGAAAATACAGTTTATACACTTGTAATGACTTCTACTGCGGGCTGTGCTTCAACGGTGACTATTACAATACCTCCTTATCCATTGGATACCTTGGAAATAACAACCACTTTTTGTGATGGTGACACAGCAACAGTTCTTCATGCGCCAAAAGGATTAAGTGGATACCAATGGAATATGAATGAAATAGATTTGGGAGGAGAAAATGCTGATTCTATTACCATTTACGACATTAAAAAAATGAAAGATTATACCGTTGTTTTTTTGGTCAACGGTTGTCGTAGAAAGGCAAGAACCATAATTCGTAAAATTACTGATGAGTTGTTTAATCCTAAAGCCTTAACAAACATATTTACTCCTAATGGAGATTCTAAAAATGATCGCTTTTACCCATACAACCATTTGTTGATTACACAAAAACAAATTGACTATTATGCTGAAGCGTTTAGTGTAAAAATATTTGATAGATGGGGTAATATTGTATACGAAACAAGCGCTAGTTATATAGACGGTTGGAATGGTAAAAACAAAAATGGGAAAGATATGCCGGATGGAGTTTACTATTGGATGTCAGATTATAAGCCTCGCTGTCCGATTGACGCAACATTGGTTGAACATAAAGGTTTTGTTCATTTAGTGAGATAAAATATCTAGTTTATAAAATGAAAAATCGCCCCACAAATTGTGGGGCGATTTTTTTATAACACAATTCTTACTTGTTTTTTCCATTGAAACCGAAAGAGGTTCCAAAGCGTATTCCATCTTTTCCAGGAATAACGTATATATTAACAGGAATATTTAATTTGCCCGACTTAAATGATTTTCCAGCAGCCAATACAAATGAGCTGTTTAAATAAGTGCGACCTCTGCTATCTAACCTTGTTATGAAGACTGGTTCAGGTTTATTATAAGGATTTCTTTGATTCCATTCTTCGGATAGTTGCCAGTCGTTGTTTGAATCATAATACCCCTTCGCTTTTTTAACAAGACTAAATGATGGCCCAAAGGCAAGCTCCCAGCCACTTTTGTTCGACCTTATTCCGTGCATAAACGTAAACGAAGGAATAAAAAGCCCTTGATCTAATCCTGTTACCATTGGAATGAATTCGAATAATGCTTGTATATTAGCACTATTCAAATATTGTTTTTCAAATTGATAACCAAATTGAAACATAACTGGTACAGCTCCATATCCACCTTGTGTAGTAGGAGATTGAAGTATTTTTGCGGTAGTTCCTGTAAATACAGTTGCTCCCATTCTTGGTCCATCCAAACGTAGACGGTTTTTTGAAGGGTTGTTAACAGCATTATCGAAACTGTTTTTTATCGTTAAGGAAGCAACTGTTGCTTCTTGATTAGGCAATGAAAACATTTGGTTAATCGTAACTGATATCATAGACTGTATTTCTTTCTGCAAGTTTAAAAATTCTGTTACCTGAGACTTTTCAATTGTTTCAGTTTTTACATCTATAAGCCTAAGTGAAACAACTATCTTTTCTCCCAATAGTTCAACATTTCCTGTGAACATTTTTTCTGAATTAATAATCTTGCCAATTTCCACAAGGCATATTTTACCATAGCAATTATTTATTGTAAGCTTGTTTTTTTCTACCACATTCGCAACATCGTATTTGTCCATTACTTCAAATTGTTGAAGTTTATCCAATTCTATTCTCACTAAATTTCCCATTTGTACCTGATCCATTGTAAGACCCTTCATATCAATATTCAGTACAGTGAGTCTTGGTTTTGAACCTGCATTTTTTTCTTGTGCAAAAGCAGTAGGGCAAAATACTGCAGTTACCATAAGTATCAATGATAAGACAATGGTTTTGGTTTTTGTTTTCATTTGTTTTGTTTTTGGTTTATTTATTTGATTAATTATTTTTTCTAATTCGATAGGATACTCCAGCAGATGCAAAATAAGGGTAACCTAAACCCGCTTCAAGGTTAAGGGAGATTGATTCGTTAAGGTAGTAACGTGAGCCTATCAATCCCTGCAGTTGGTATTTTGCAAAATCAAACTCTTCACTATCATAAGTAAATCCTGCAGCTAAACAGGAATAGATATTTATTGAAGGCTTATTGATCCAATTAACCAACAAACGAACACGAGCATTTGCATAATTTTTTCCATAATAATGTGCTTCTGTACGATTACGGTAGTTTTCGAACTCTTGGTACATAAAGCCCAAGCCAATCAAAGTGCGCTTTGACAGATGACGATCTACATTTATATTATAGCCCCAATAATCTGGGATGTCATAGTGTACCGTTTGTGAAATAGATTTTGCATTAATTCCCCAGCCCCCGGTTATGATTAAATCATTTTTTTTGTTTTGAGCATCAACCCAATTTATTGTAAAAAAGAGAATTATAGGAAGAAGTGTTTTTTTCATTGTTTTATTATTGATGAAGCAAAAGTAGTTCGGCTTAAACTATTACTAAAACGGATAAATGCAAGCCTATTTATTTTTTTTGCAGGATTTGCAATTTTGAAAATAAAACAGTGAAAAAAGTGTTGTATTTGCATTTTTTGCAACTGCAATTTGCATTAGGTGCATTTTTTACTTAATTTGTATGCACAATTATTATTTAATCATTAATTTTTACTGCTTATGGCAAATAATTCGAATAAGAACGGAATTCAAATGCGGTTTATTGAACACCTAAAAAAGGTAGCCCCTTCAAATATATCATTGGTCGATGAAATTGCCGACTTGCTTAAAGTAAGTAATGACAGTGCTTATAGGAGAATAAGGGGAGAGACGGCACTTAGTATTGATGAAACATTAGAATTGTGTCGACATTTTAAAATACCCTTGGATGTAATATCTGCTAGTTCACAAGACAGTGTTACTTTTAGTTATAAATCATTAGGGAAGGATGATATGGATTTGGATCTCTATTTTAAGGGCATTGAAAAGGATCTTGAAATGGTTAACTCCTTTAAAGAAAAACATATTTATTTTGCTGCAGAGGATATACCTGTGTTCCATCATTTTTACTCAGACAGCCTAGGGGCTTTTAAATTTTATTATTGGAAAAAATCTATTCTGAATGACCCGGCATTGGATGGAGAGAAATTTGATAAAAACTTTTTACACAAAGAAACAAAGGCAATTTCAAAAAAAATATTTGAAGAGTATACTAAGGTTTCTTCTACTGAAGTGTGGACTGAAGATACGTTTTTGAGCACCTTAAGGCAATTGACTTTTTATTGGGAATCGGGAGAGTTTAAACAAAAGCAGGATGCCTTGGATGTTTGCAGCGATTTTCATCAAATGCTCAATCACCTTGAGAAACAGGCAGAATTAGGTTTTAAATTTTTACCGGGTCAAAAACCTGAATCCAACCAGGAAGCAAATTTCAATTTATATATTAGTGAATTAATGATTGGTAATAATACTGTGCTTATTGCTACCGAAGGGATAAGATTGGCAAGATTGTCTTTTAATACCTTTAATTCACTTTCCACTAACAATAAAAATTATTATGAAGTGAACGAAGGCTGGATGAAAAACCTCATCAAAAAGTCTGCGTTAATTAGCGGAGTCTCTGAAAAACAGCGCTTTCAGTTTTTCAAAAAAATGCACGATGCAATTAATAAGGTGCAGCAAAGTATCGAAACTGAATAATAACTGCCAAAAAAGCAGATATTTATTCCTTCAATTGCCAAAAAATACAATGATATGTGTCACATTTACCTAAATTGTGCTGGTAAAAGCAGTGGCACAAACATTGTCATAGCTTATAAAACAAAAATTAATAAAAATGGGAAAAATAATAGGAATTGACTTAGGAACAACCAACTCTTGCGTTTCAGTAATGGAAGGTAACGAACCGGTTGTAATAGCTAACAGTGAGGGTAAAAGAACTACGCCTTCAATAGTTGCTTTTGTAAATGGTGGCGAACGTAAAGTAGGAGATCCTGCAAAGCGTCAAGCTATCACGAATCCAACAAAAACAATATTCTCTATAAAGCGATTTATGGGTGAAACTTACGATAAAGTGGCAAAAGAAATTGCTAGAGTGCCTTATTCAGTAAAAAAGGGAGATAATAATACCCCCCGTGTAGATATTGATGGAAGGTTGTATACTCCACAAGAAATTTCTGCGATTATTTTGCAGAAGATGAAAAAAACAGCAGAGGATTATTTGGGAACTGAAGTAACTGACGCTGTTATTACTGTACCGGCATATTTTAACGATGCTCAACGTCAAGCAACGAAAGAGGCTGGGGAAATTGCAGGATTGACTGTTAAACGTATTATAAATGAACCTACGGCTGCGGCTTTAGCTTATGGTATGGATAAAAAAAATAGGGATATTAAAATAGTTGTGTTTGATTGCGGAGGCGGAACACATGATGTGAGTGTTTTGGAACTTGGTGATGGGGTATTTGAAGTAAAGTCAACTGACGGTGACACACACTTGGGTGGAGACGATTTTGATCACAAGATTATTGATTGGTTAGTGGCAGAGTTTAAATCAGAAAATGGAGGTTTAGATTTAACAAAAGACCCAATGGCTTTACAGCGATTGAAGGATGCTGCTGAAAAAGCGAAGATAGAGTTATCAAGCACTACAAGCACAGAAATAAATTTACCATATATAATGCCGGTGGATGGTATCCCAAAGCACTTAGTAAGAACATTAACACGCTCTAAGTTTGAACAATTGGTTGATGATTTAATCAAGCGAACGATAGAACCTTGTAAATCGGCAATGAAAAATGCAAACTATACCATTGCTGACATCGATGAAATAATTTTAGTGGGGGGCTCAACTCGTATTCCTGCTATACAGGAAGCCGTTGAGAAATTTTTCGGTAAAGCTCCTTCAAAAGGTGTAAACCCTGATGAGGTGGTTGCAATTGGTGCTGCTATACAAGGTGGTGTACTTACGGGTGAAGTTAAAGACGTATTGTTATTAGATGTTACTCCACTTTCGTTGGGTATTGAAACAATGGGGGGTGTTATGACTAAACTGATTGAGTCTAACACAACAATTCCGACTAAAAAATCAGAAACCTTTTCTACTGCATCGGATAATCAACCTTCAGTTGAAATACACATTATACAGGGTGAACGACCAATGGCAGCCCAAAACAGAACCATAGGTAAGTTTCACTTAGATGGATTGCCACCCGCACAACGTGGCATACCTCAAATTGAAGTAACTTTTGATATTGATGCGAATGGTATTTTAAATGTTTCAGCTAAAGATAAGGCCACTGGTAAATCACAGAACATTCGTATTGAAGCATCTTCGGGATTGTCAGACGCTGAAATAGAGAAGATGAAAAAGGATGCAGAAGCAAATGCTGAATCAGATAAAAAAACAAAAGAAGAAGCAGACAAAATTAATCAAGCTGATTCAATGATTTTTCAAACAGAAAAACAATTAAAAGAATACGGTGATAAATTACCTGTTGAAAAGAAAGAGCCAATTGAAACTGCATTTGTGGAGTTAAAAACAGCTCACGGAGCTAAGGATATAGCAGGAATTGACAGTGCTCTTGAAAAAATTAATGCAGCTTGGGCCGTTGCATCTGAAGAAATGTATAAGGCTAGCCAAGGTGGTGCACAAGCAGAACCTGATGCAACAGCAGGAGGGCAACAATCAGCAAGCAGTAATACAGAAGCTACCGATGTTGATTTTGAAGAGGTGAAGGAAGATAAAAAGTAAGATTTAGGTTAGGTTAATAATGGCAAAACGTTCCACAAATTGTGGGACGTTTTGTTTTTTTAGCCCAGTTCTTTAAAAAGTTACGAATGTGTCGGCAGGTTAATGAATTATAAATTATTTTAATGGGAAAAGCCATATTTAGCAATAACAATAATTGACAGTTTGCTGTTTGCTTTTTGAACTGCTGTTGTTTAATCCACACTAAACCATAGTATCAGGATCACACGACTTCATTTAATTGTAATAATTTATTATTAACACTACTGCGACTTGTCTTTTTTAGGGTCCATCAGTGTGCTCATAGCCATCATTTGCTTCATAGTTTGTTGCATACCTTCGCTTGAACCGTCAAGGAAAATAACATTGCCTTTACCGTATTCTGCAAAATTTTTGATGGCTTCTGTCCACATTGAGAAAAGTATCACTGAAGTATCCAAGTTGGCTTGCTCCATTTCTTTTGCAGCCTGGCTCATACCTTTGGCTACTTCCTCACGGAACAAAGCAACACCTTGTCCACGTAATTGTGCAGCCAAACGCTCTGCTTCCGCAGCAATTTTTGTTGCATTACCATCCGCTTCTGCAGCTTTTGTTTTTGTAATAAGCAGTGCTTGCCCTTCATTTTCAGCCGCAGCTTTTAAGTTATTGGATGCAACAACCTGCGACATTGAACGCATAATTGCTTCATCAAAAGTAATGTCGTTTAATTGCAAATCAATAAGGTGGTATCCCCAACTTTCAAGAGACTGATCAATTTGTTCCTTCACATCGCCTACTATTTCATTACGCAAAGAAAGTACCTCTGATTGTTTTTTAGTGGCCACAAATCCCCTAATAGAACCTTCGATGGTACGTATAAGGGCTTGCATTAAATTTTTATCGTCAATAAATTTAAACGCTACATTTTTAATTGTTTCTTCATGATGGTCAACAACAGCGTACAGTAGCATTGCTTTAAAATATACGTTTGCTTGGTCAAGTGTGGTTGCTTGAAACTCCAGCTCTACCGAACGATTCTGTATAGAAATCTTTTTATATATTTTTTCAATAAAAGGAATTTTAACACTTAATCCAGGTGTAAGTATTCTTCTATACTTACCAAAAATTGTAATTACAGCTATGTTACCTTGCTGAACTGTTACAAATAAACCTAAAATTATTGTTATGGTTATTAATACAACTGGAATGTAAATATATTGCATAATGATGTTTTTTTTATTGTTTCGATAAAGTTAACAGTATTAATAGTGGAAAACAAATAAGAGTAAAAATGTGTTGTTTAAAATCACTCATCTAATGATTTTCTTTGTGGGAATTGCTTCTCATTTTTATATTAAGCAACTCAACTCCCATTGAAAATATTAAGGCAGAATAGATGTATGCTTTTTCAACGTGACAATGAAGTGATTCCAGCACTAGTGCAATACCAATAACTACTAGAAAGGAAAGTGCCAACATTTTAACTGTTGGATGTTTGAAAATAAATCCGCTTACTTTTTCTGAAAAAGCTAGCATCACTAACATTGCTATTATTACAGCGAATACCATTAAAGTAACATTACTTACCAAACCTACCGCAGTCAGTATAGAGTCGAATGAAAAGATAATATCAATAAAAACAATTTGAAGAATTGCGCTTTTTACCGTTAAGGATTTAATTGTGGGACCGAATGATTCTTTGTGTTTTATTTTTTCAACAATTTCCATTGTTGTTTTTACAATAAGAAACACTCCTCCTGCAAATAATATCAAGTCTCTACCGGTGCAACCAAATGCGCCAATGTAGAACAGTGGCTCTTTCAACCCAATTATCCAGGTAATTCCAAACAATAATGAAATTCTAACTACTAAGGCTAAGAGTAATCCAATGGATCTGGCTTTTTTACGTTGCGAGTTTAATTCAAGTTTGCCTGCAATAAGTGAGATGAAGATAATGTTATCTATTCCTAATACTATTTCTAATAAAGAAAGAGTTAAAAGACTAACCCATCCATCGGCAGTAAGAAATGCACTAAAATCAATCATACGTTAAAAAAATATGAAGGCAAAAGTAATCAGAATTTGCGACATCATAAACTAATTATTTTATCTACTTCTATTATTGAATTTTTTAGTCGTTCGGTCCCTGTACCATTAATAACAGTATAGGGAGTAAGTGCCTTTTCGAGTTCTTTTTTATAACTTAAAAACAATTGTTCTCTGTCAATTAGATTTTGATGCTCCCTTTGGCTATCCGCTTGCCATTTTATATCAATATCCGTTAACAAATGCAATTTATATGTGCAAGGTTTGTAGTTTTTATTAATGGTTTCAGAATACTCTTTCAGTGTGTATTCACACCATATTTTAGTTACCAATAAATTTGTGTCACAAAATAAAAGTCGGTTTGCTTTTTGCGCTGCAATTTCCTCTTGTATCAGTTGTTGCTGAGCAATTATTTCAATGTCTTTTATAGTATACTTGCGTTTTAAATTACCAATGTACTCTCTTGCATATTCATCTACACACGTGGTATTGTAATAATTTGCCAACTCATTTGTAAGGGTTGTTTTTCCAGTGCTTTCCGGACCAACTAATGCAATACGAATTATGCTGTTAATTTTTTTTTCCATTCAAAATAACCTATAAATGCTATAATAACATATAATCCGTATAGAATTGCTGTTAGGTTTAAACCTTTTGAAGCGTATAACAATATGCACCCAATATTAATAAATACCCAAAAAATCCAATTTTGAATAATTTTTTTTGAAACCATATAGGTGGCGAGTAAACTGAAAATGGTTATTGGTGCATCTAAATAGGGCATTGAAGTTGGAGTATAGGTAGAGAATAAATACCCAACGATTATTGAGACAAGAGATGCTGAAATAATAGTGTAGATTAGCATTTCATTACTCCAAGTACTTATATGCAGTGATTCGTTTTTTTTGTCTTTTTTTTTCCATTGTAAATATCCATAAACAGCCATTATTAAATAAAAAATCTGCAAAATTGTTTCCAAGTATAATTTACTTTGGTAGCAAATAAAAACATAAATAGCTACGCTGACAAATGCTGCATACCAACACCAACTATTTTCTTTAATAGCGAAAATTACATATACCAATGCTAGTGCAACTGCTATTGTTTCTTCAATACTCATTTTGCTAATGTTATTGTGCCCAATTTATACCTTTTTTAAGGTAGGCCAATGTTTTTTCTTCTTTCGAATTTTTTTCAGGAATAAAATCATACAACCAAGATGCCATTTTTGGTAGGCTAATCAAAATTGACTCTACGCGCCCGTTTGTTTCTAAGCCAAATTTAGTTCCTCTATCGTAAATTAAGTTAAATTCAACGTAGCGTCCACGTCTTATTAATTGCCACTTTTTTTCCCTTTCATTAAAAGGAGTATTTTTATTTTTTTCTACCAAATGCATGTATATTGGTACAAATACTTTAGCAAGTGCTGTAATAAATTCAAGTAGCTTATCCATACTGCAATCCGGCGATTCCATCAACTTATCAAAAAATATTCCTCCTATCCCTCGCGTTTCATTTCTGTGTTTTATGAAAAAATAATCATCCGCATTTTTTGAAAATGCAGGATAATATTCTAATGAGAATGTGTCACATAATTTTTTTATTTCTGTATGAAAGTAGCTTGCATCTATTACGTTTACAAAGTGAGGAGTTAGGTCAATTCCACCACCAACCCATTTTATTTTGTCGTCAATTTCAAAATAGCGTACATTCATATGAATAATTGGAACCATTGGGCTTTGAGGGTGTATTACAATAGATAGCCCGGTTGCTAAAAACTGATTTGATTTACTTTTTCCTTCCAATTCTTTTTTTAGAAATTCAGGAATAGGGCCGTAAACAGTAGAAAAGTTTACCCCACCTTTTTCAAACACTTTTCCATCTTGTATTATTCTACTTATACCACCACCACCTTCTTCTCGTATCCATTTATCTTCAATAAAGCGAGCTTTACCATCAATGTTTTCGAGTGCAGAACAAATTTCGTTTTGTATTTTTTTTAGACGTTCTTGAATATCTTCTTTGTGCGCCATCTATTGCTTAACTAATTAGCGGGGGTTAAACTAAAATCTTGATATTTTAAAATAAATACTTTTTGGTTTTCGTAACCACTTTCTTCTCCAGTTTTAAAATAATTGAACTGCGTATTTATTCCATTGCTTTTAATTTCAATTGATTTTTCCATAAAGCTAATCCCATAATTTTTTAATGCTAAAAGGTGGTACATAGCAATATCGTACCCTTCATAGGCAAATTTGTTTGGTTCCGTTTTGTATGTTTCACGAAATCGTTGAATAAATTTTTTCGTTTCAGGATTTTCGTAATTAACAAAGTTATTGGAGGGGATATGCAATTGGGTATTTTGAATGGTATTTATTTCCAAATTTTCATAGCCAATCCAACTTTCCATACCAACTATGATAATTTTATAATCTTTTGTAAGTGTATTCATTTTATTTAAAAAATCGGTAACAAAAGCTTGATCGTTAGATGGAACAAAAATGATGTTGTTCTTTGTAGTTGATAGTTTTGCTGTTAACCCTTTTAACCCGATGGTTTTATATACTAGTAAAATTACAGAGTCGGTTCCAAGTATTTTATTCGCTTTGTTTTTGAAGATTTCTGCAGATGTTTTTTCTTTGCTCAAATTATTATGAGCAACAATGATATTGCTTCCTCTATTATTAAAGGATATATAGTTCGCCAATTGTTCAACTTGGGTTGAGCTAGAGGGTGAAGCCTTGCACAGATAATGGTTTCCCAATAACGGTTTACTTGCTTGAGAGAAAGGTGCTATCATTGTTATTTTGTTGCGTTTGCAAAAAGCGGTAACAATGCTTACATCATCCGAGTGAAAAGGTCCAATAATTAAATTTAACTCTTTTAATTCTGGCTTTTTAAGAAAATTTTCAATTTGTATTGAGTCGCTTGGAATGTCGTATACCAATATATTGCAATGAATGCCTAATTTTTTTAGTGAATCAAATGCCAATGAAAATCCTTCATAAAATTCAACTGCGGGAACTGATTTAGGGTAAATTGTTTTTTGCTCATTTTTATTTTCATAGATAAATGCACTGTCATTTTTTGTGAGGTAAAGAGGTAAAAATAATCCAACATTATAAATCTCATTGCCTGTTATCTTTTTTTTAGTTCCTGCTAATGGCAGAGGAGTAGGAGAAATTACCTTGTCTAAGTTAGCTTTAGATAATATTATTTTATCTCCCTTTGTAATTGTTCCATTGAAGGCGGCATTATTCTTTTGGAGTGTATCAACTGATAAATTATATTTTTTTGAAATGGAGTAGAAAGTTTCTCCTTTTTCAACGGTATGATAATTGGCGTTGTTTGAGTTGTTGTCGTTTATTACTGTGGAAGTTTCTTTTGCATCTTTCGTTTTAATAGGTATTTTTAAATTTCGACTTGGTTTTAATCCGCTTATTAGTTCAGGATTTTCAAACACTAAATCATTCTGACTTATTTCATACAACTTGCAAATCGAATAAAGCGTTTGTCCTTTTTCAACAGTATGTATGTAGCACTTTTTACCATCAATATGTTCAATTGTTGTTGATTTTCTTAACTCTTGGCTAAATGAAGTTTGTGTGAAAAACATAAGGCAAAAAATAAGAAACACAGATGAATGCATTTTAATTTTTGATTTATATGATATGTTTTTTGTTATTCCCATTCAATAGTAGCGGGTGGTTTAGAGCTAATGTCGTAAACTACCCTGTTTATACCTTTTACTTTATTAATAATTTCATTCGAAACTTTTCCTAAAAATTCATAGGGTAAATGACACCAATCTGCAGTCATGCCATCGGTACTACTTACTGCACGTAATGCAATTGCATTTTCATAAGTGCGCTCATCGCCCATTACTCCTACAGACTGAATAGGTAAAAAAATAGCACCTGCTTGCCAAACATCTTTATATAGGTTAGAGGATTTTAAATTGTCGATAAAAATGGCATCTACCTCTTGTAATATTTTTACTTTTTCTAATGTGATGTCACCGAGAATTCGAATTGCTAAGCCTGGTCCTGGAAAGGGATGTCGATTTAAAATAGCGTCATCAATTTGTAATGCTTTTCCAACTTTTCGTACTTCATCTTTAAATAAGGTATTAAGTGGTTCAACTACTTTTAGTTTCATATAGTTGGGCAATCCCCCCACATTATGATGCGATTTAATGGTTGCAGATGGGCCATTTACAGATATCGACTCTATCACATCAGGATAAATGGTACCTTGCGCTAACCATGTTACATCTTTAATTTGCTTCGACTCTTCGTCAAATACATCAATGAAAACTTTGCCGATGGCCTTGCGTTTTTGCTCCGGGTCAATGATTCCGGCCAAAGCGCTGTAAAATAATTCTTTTGCATTTACACCTTTTACGTTTAAGCCCATATATTTATATGAGTTAAGGACGTTTTCAAATTCATTTTTTCGCAATAAGCCGTTGTCTACGAAAATGCAATAAAGATTTTCCCCAATAGCCTTGTGTAATAATACTGCTGCAACACTGGAATCAACACCTCCACTTAGTCCCAGTACAACTTTATCATTTCCTATTTTGGTTTTTAAGTTTGCAATTGTTGTTTCAACAAATGAGTTGGCTGTCCAGTTTTGAGAGCAGCCACAAATTGCTACCACAAAGTTTTTCAATAAAATACTTCCTTCACTACTGTGGTATACCTCTGGATGAAATTGTATTCCGAATGTTTGTTCCCCTTTAATTTCATAGCCTGCAAATTTTACATCGCTTGTACTGGCTATTATGGAATAGTTTTCAGGGATTTTAGTAATCGTATCAGCATGACTCATCCAAACCTGCGAGTTGTTACTGATGCCTTTAAATAAAATATTTTCTTTTTGTATGTAGGACAAGTTAGCTCTGCCATATTCACGGTGTTGAGAAGCATTTACTTCTCCTCCAAATTTTTGTGCCATTAGTTGAGCACCATAACAAACTCCCAATAAAGGTAATTTAACTTTAAAAGCAGATAAGTCCGGATTTGGGGATAGTGAATCGCGTACCGAAAAAGGGCTACCCGAAAGTATAACGCCTTTAATGTTTTTTGTTATTTCCGGAATTTTATTGTATTGATGAATTTCACAGTAAACATTTAGCTCCCTTACTCTTCTTGCTATTAGTTGTGTGTATTGTGAGCCAAAATCTAAAATTAAAATAGTCTCTTGCATAATTCAAGCAAAGATAATGGATATTGACCGAATTGCCTACTTCAAAAATAGAAAAACAATAAATACTTGACTTCTTTTTTCTTAGAATTGATTTCAATTCTATTAGACTTCTTACCGTAAGCTAAATAAAGTGGAATAGAATTATTTCAAACCCCATTTTTAATTATATTTATACGATAAAATAGTATCACTTGAAATTAAGGTTAGTCATATTGTTTGCATTTTTCTCCTTGCGTCTTTTTGCTACGCATATTGTTGGGGGCGAAATATACTATGATTGTCTAGGAAATAATAACTATCGAATTACCTTAAAGGTATACAGGGATTGCTTTAATGGTCAAGCCCCATTCGATCCCCAAGCTCCGGTCGGTATTTTTGATACCAATGGAAATTTGATACAAACCTTGTTAATTCCTTTGCCCGGCTTTACTCAATTACCAGTAATAATGCCTTATCCTTGTTTGATTGCTCCTCAAAATGTGTGTGTTGAAGAAGCCATTTATATTTCAAATCCCGTGAATTTACCACCTATACCAGGTGGATACGATATTTTGTATCAACGTTGTTGTAGAAATGGGACAATAATAAATTTACAAAATCCGGGTGCAACGGGTGCAACTTATATGGCACATATACCCGATCCCAATTTAGCTGTTTGTAATAGCAGTGCTCGTTATGTTCAATTCCCCCCGCTTTTTTTATGTACCAATACGCCCATTAATTTTAATCACGCAGCAACAGACCCCGATGGAGATGTGCTTGTTTATTCTTTGTGCGATGCTTTTGAAGGGGCATCACAAAATAATCCGGCACCCAATCCTCCGGCAGCACCACCCATTAATTTAGTTCAATACGTTGCAGGTTATAATGCACAATACCCGCTCAACTCTGCTCCGGCTATTGCAATTAATCCAAATACAGGTTTTATAACTGGTGTCCCAACTCAAATGGGACAATATGTAGTAGCAGTGTGTGTATCGGAATACAGAAACGGGCAATTAATCAGTGTAAATAAACGCGACTTTCAATTCAATGTGCTAAACTGTTCCAATGCTATTGCTGCTTTAGCAATTCCTAACTTAAGTATTTTTTGCGATAGCTTATCGGTTTATTTTGCCAACAACAGTGTAAATGCTACTGGGTATCATTGGGATTTTGGTGTGAATAATATCAACAACGATACTTCCAATCAAGCGACACCAACGTATACTTATCCCGATACAGGTTGTTATACTGCTATGCTTGTAGCATTTAACCAAAACAATAATTGTTTCGATACCGTTTACACTACGTTTTGTTTATATCCTAAATTAGATCCGGCATTTTTTTCACCACCTCCTCAATGTTTAAATGGAAATAGCTTCAATTTTACTGCTGGTGGAGTATTTGATCCAACAGCAACATTTTTATGGGACTTTGGTCCCAATGCTAATCCTGTTACAACTATACAAAGAGATCCTTTGGGCGTTACATTTAATGCTCCTGGAAATTATATGGTGATACTAACTATTTCGCAATTTGGTTGTGTAAAAGCAGACACTCAGTATGTTGATGTGTATGTCTCTCCTGCTTCAATCATTGGTCCACAAACTCAATTTTGCACAGGCTATACCATCAATTTTACTAACCAGAGTTTAAATGGGCAAAATTATTTTTGGAATTTCGGTGACCCACTTTCATTGGGTGATACCTCGCATCTTTTCCAACCTTCCTTTACATACTCCGACAGTGGGGTTTATACAGTAATGTTGGTAGTTGAAAACCAAGGGATTTGTATTGATACTTCTTATCTTACATTTTATATTTATCCTTTACTCGATCCGCAAATTGTGCCCTTTGGTCCTCAGTGTATTTTAGGCAACACTTTTGATTTTTTTGCTGGTGGAACGTATACTGTCTCTACAATTTTTTCTTGGAGTTTTGGTCCGAATGCCAATCCTTCCGTATCTAATTTAGAGAATCCTACAGGCATTGTATTTAATTCAGTTGGCGATTTTATTATTACTTTAACAATGTCGGAAAATGGATGTGTGAAAACTATAACTGATACGGTTCATCTATTCCCAATGCCCACTATTAATTTTGGTGCTATTCCAAGGGAAGGTTGTGAGCTACTTACTGTTCAGTTTTTGGATAGCTCATTCGCAGCTACTGCTATTATTTATCATTGGGATTTTGGCGATGGCGATACTTCTAATATTCAAAATCCGGAACATATATATATTAAAATTGGCACCTATTCTGTTACACTAACAATTCGTACTATTAGCGGCTGCGTTCAAACTTTAACACTGAATAAGCCAAACTTTATTACTGTGTATCCTTTACCAATGGCCGGCATTGATATTAATCCTACTGAGGCATCTATTTTTGAACCTTTCATTTCGTTTACAGATAAAGGACTGAATCACACCGATTGCTTTTTAATGTTTGGTGACGGAACATCTTCCGATACCTGCGATGTTACACATACCTATAGAGACACAGGATTATTCAATGTAAAGCAAATAGTATACAATGAATTTGGTTGTTCTGATACGCTATATAGTACTGTTTATATAAGTTCTGAATACCGTTTTTGGGTTCCAAATGCATTTACACCGAATAGTGATGGTAATAATGATGTCTTTTTACCAGTTATGCTTGGAGTAAAAGAGTTTAATATGAAAATTTATGATCGTTGGGGAGAGTTGATTTTTGAAACAAACGATAAGAACTTCGGTTGGAATGGTACCTTCAAAGGGGAAAAGGTTCAGATGGAAGTATATGTTTACAAAATAGAGTTAACTAACGTTTTTGATAAAAAATTCAATCTTGTTCGAACTGTAACCTTAGTGCGCTAATCAATAGTCCTTTAGTGCTTCATTAAATTGCTCATTCATTTCTTGAAATCGTATGTTTACTTTTTCAATGAATAGGGTATCTACAATCGTTTTTATATCCTCTATACTTTTTATTAAAAAGTCGAATTCGCTTATTTTATATGATTGCTCAAAGTTTCCCTTCTCAAATTTCACAATGTATTTTTGATTTATATAAAAAATGGATATTTTACAGTCGGGGTGTGGTATTTCGCCAATTATTCGCATAAATTTTTAAATAGTTATTAACTTGTAAATGTATTAATTTTTTAAAAGACTGATATTTACGAAATATTAATTGTGAATATGAAAAAAGGAATATCAATTTCATTACTTATTGTTGTTGTTTCTTTGTATGCTTGTAAAACGTCAAAGTCAAATAAAAAAAATGAAACAATATCGGCCAAGTCAACGGAATCACTCGTAACTGATTCCGTTGTTATTAAAGATACTGTAGCAAAAAAGGACCAAGGTCCAATGTATGACTTGATTGTTTCCTTTATAAGTATAGGTTCAGGCATTGACGGTAAGTCGGTAAAAATTTTAGATAATTTTATCATTGCTTTTCAGCAAGATAAGAATGTAATAATAACTTACAAGAGAATTGCTTGGGGTAGAGAAGGTGAAACTGAATACTGTTTTAGCCTTGCTAATTTATCAAAAGAAATGAAGGAAAAATTTACAGTAAATGTTAAAAGTTATTTTTTAGATAATCAATTAATTGCACTGTATGAAAATGAATATTTTACCCATAAAATGAAGTAGGCTAATGGTTTACATCGCAATTATTTTTAATTACCTTTGCACCTTTAATAATAAAAAAGTTAAACTAAATTTTTAAAAATGAACGAATTCGGAATCAAAGCTAAGGATGCTACTATAGCAGATTTAGGCTTAGAAAATGTATCGGTTGCATATTGGAATTTGAATGGGGCTGAATTAGTTGAAGAAACGTTGATAAGAGGCGAGGGCGTACTCACAGATACAGGTGCGTTGGCAGTTGATACAGGGGAGTTTACAGGTCGCTCCCCTAAGGACAAGTTTGTAGTGTTGGACGAGAAAACAAAAGAAACTATTTGGTGGGGAGATGTAAATTTTAAATTTGATGCTGGCAAATTTGATGTGTTATACAATCGAATTTGTGCTTATTTGGCAGGTAAAGAAGTATATGTAAGAGATTCGTATGCTTGTGCTGACCCAGCCTACCGTTTGAATATTCGCGTTGTAACGGAATACCCTTGGTCGAACTTATTTGCAAATAACTTATTTTTAAGACCTACACAAGAAGAAATAATGAATTTTAGTCCGGAATGGACCATAATTTGTGCTCCCGGTTTTAGGGCAACACCTGAAATTGATGGTACTCGTCAGCATAATTTTACTGTATTAAATATGACCAAAAAGGTTATTTTAATTGGTGGTTCTGGTTATACAGGTGAAATTAAAAAAGGAATTTTTTCATTATTGAATTATATTTTGCCGCACGAAAAAGGAGTGCTTTCTATGCATTGCTCTGCAAATATTGGCAAGGATGGCGATACTGCAATTTTCTTTGGTTTATCTGGAACGGGAAAAACAACATTGTCAGCCGATCCTAATAGGGGATTAATTGGTGACGATGAGCACGGATGGAGTAACAATGGTGTTTTTAATTTTGAAGGAGGATGTTATGCTAAATGTGTTGATTTAACGAAAGAAAAGGAACCGGAAATTTTTGGTGCGGTTAAGTTTGGTTCATTATTGGAGAACATAAATTTTTATGAAAACACATCTAAGGTAGATTTTTCAAATATTTCAAAAACGGAAAATACACGCGTTAGCTATCCTATTCATTACATTGACAATGCTATAGATCCGTCAATGGGCAATATTCCAAAGAATATATTTTTCCTTACCTGTGATGCTTATGGGGTGTTACCGCCAATATCTAAATTAACGACAGGACAAGCGATGTACCATTTTATTTCGGGCTATACGGCAAAAGTTGCAGGTACCGAAATGGGTATTACAGAACCTACACTTACTTTTTCGGCTTGCTTTGGAAAAGTTTTTTTACCGCTTCACCCAACAAAATATGCTGAATTGTTAGGTAAAAAATTAAAAGAGAATAAAGTAAATGTTTGGTTGATAAATACTGGTTGGTCAGGGGGGGCTTATGGTGTTGGAAGTCGTATGAAATTATCATATACCCGCTCAATGATAACGGCTGCCTTAACTGGAAAACTTGACAGTGTGAAATACGAAATATTACCTATATTTGGTTTACAGACGCCCATTGAGTGCGCAGATGTACCATCTGATATTTTAAATCCTCGTAATACATGGAGGGACAGGGATGCGTATGATGCTACTGCAAACAAATTAGCCGCATCATTTGTTAAGAATTTTGAGCAATATGCAAATGCTGCTAACGATGAAATAATGGCAGCAGCACCTAAAACGGATGCTGTTAATGCTTAAAAAAAACTATTTTTCATGAGTTAAACACTCTCGTTTATCTGGGTGTTTTATTTTATGAATTATGCTAAATAGGAATACCCTACCTTAATAAGGTGACAAACCCTTTTTTAGTTATAAATTCGTTATTTGTGCAAAATGATTTATACTTTAGTATTATATAATACGTGCCGATGTCGGCCAGTTTGTCTTTTATTTTGCCATCCCAATTATTATTTTCATCCGTAGTTTGGAATACAAGATTACCCCACCTACTATAAATTTTAACATCGTGTTCATCGGCAGCAAAAGTGCCTAAATCTAAAAGGTCGTTAATCCCATCTCCGTTGGGCGTGAATATGTTCTGTAAGCTTGGGAATGTTTTATAATCTTTTATAGTAATTTCTACCTTACTGTTCTTTTTACATAAACCATTGTCGATTGTTACTGAATAGGAACCACTTTTGCATACACTGACTGTTTGTGCACTGTCACCGGTATTCCAAAGATATTTTGTCCCCATATTTTTTGCATCTAATAAAACAGGGCCATTGCAATAAGTACTGTCGTTACCCAAATTAATAATGGGTTCCGGTAAAATGGATACATAAACAGTATCTGACCCTATACAATTTTCTTTTGTAACACTAACCCAATATACACCTTCATTTGAAACACTTAGTGTCTGAGTTGTATCACCTGTATTCCATAAATAATTGTCTTTCCCTCCTCCTGCATCAATGGTGTAGGTTTCTCCTGGGCAGAAAGAAACTTGGTTAACGAGATTCAATACAATGCTGTTAAAATTTGAAAAATACCCATACCTGCATCCCGAACTTGCACCTCCGTGAATAATACCCATATGGAAAAGTTCGGTTGCATTAGTAATGCAGACTGGCAGCACCAACCGGTACATCAGTTGTATTGAATTGTAATTGAGCTGCTACCCAAACGCCACTTGTTCCCGGTACGGTTGTATATGAAGGTGCAGTAACAAGAGCTGCATTTTCATTTTAGAATGATTAGTTTTTTTCAAAGTTAAACTTTTAAAGTGTACTTTATTTTCTAATTCTTACAAAATAAGGGTTTGCTGCATATTTGTATTGAGAACAAAAATATTATATTTAATAGTAGTTTTATTATGAATAAGGTGTGGGGTAATGGCGATTTTTTTATTGCGAAAAGCATGGCTTTTTATATCGCTCGATTAAGAAAGGTATTAAAAGTCGAGGAGAATATTGATGTATATAATTTGTATGGAACAAGATTCCAATTTATAATAAAAGAGTAATTACCGAAATAGCTTAATCGAAAATTGTAAGTTGTACTTGATCTATTTTATTGGCACTTACAGTCAATACTTTTAATTTAAAACCATCTAATTCAATTTCTTCATTTCGTTCGGGAATACTCTGGTGGTATTGAATAATTAATCCGGCTAAGGTTTTGTAATCATCAGAGGTTGGTAAATTGAGTTTATATGCTTCGTTCAAATAATCTACTTCTAATCTGCCGGAAAAAACATATTCAGAATCAGATACTTTTTTTTCAGTCAAATCATCCTTGTCGTGTTCATCATCAATGTCCCCAAATATTTCTTCCATAACATCCTCTATGGTAACCATTCCCGATGTTCCTCCGAATTCATCTACTATCACAGCGATACTCTTACGTTGATCAATAAGTAAATTAAGGATGTCTTTTGCAGGTTTTGTTTCTGGAACAATAGCTACAGGCAATAAAACTGATCGAATATTTTTTGGTTTTTTAAATAATTCATAGGAGTGTGTGTAACCAATAATGTGGTCTATACTATCTTCATAAATAAGAATTCTTGATAAATGAGTTTCAATAAATTTACTCTTTAACTCTTCCATAGTTGACAATACATCCAAGGCAACAATTTCATTACGAGGAACCATACAATCCCTGATTTTTACACCCGAGAAATCGAGCGCATTCTGAAATATTTTTATTTCATTGTCTAATTCCTGCTGGTGCTCACCTGAAGAAAATGTAAATTGTTTCACATAGTTATCCAAATCAATTCTACCGAATGCAATTTTATCACTTTCAAGATTTACTCTCAGTACTTTTTTAAGTAAAAATTCTGCTAGTCCAATAGTTAAAAAAACAATTGGGTAAAACAGGTAGTATACTATAATGAAAGGGATGGATAGCAAATTAAGTACACGGTTTGGATTAATCCGAAACAGTGCTTTGGGTAAAAATTCGGCTGTTACCAAAACTATCAATGTTGATACTATTGTTTGCAAAATTACAATCCCAACTTTTGATTGAATATATTGAGCAATAAAGGGCTCAAGTATTTGAGCCATATAAATACCGTAAATAACTAAACCTACATTGTTTCCAACAAGTGTTGTGGCAATAAACTTAGAAGGGTTTTTTACAAAATAGGACAAGATTCGTGCGGGTAAATACTGTTGCTTGTTTTCAAGCTCTATCCGTAATTTGTTGGCAGTTAAAAAGGCAATTTCTATTCCAGCAAAAAAGGAACAGGCAACAAGGGTAATAAGTATGATTATCCAGTTATCCATTTTATTTTTCCTTGTTTCCTTGTCGGTCTATTTTTTTATTGTTTTTTATAGTTGAAAGATATATTAAAGTTCCAATACCCGCAATCACAAAAAAATATATGCTACTGTAATAATCACCAAACATTATTTTGTAAATGCCTATAGATAAAGCAATAGCAGAAATGCAAAGCCATATATACTCAAGTGTTTTTATTGTTCTAAGCATCTTATATAGGTATGGTTCCTCTAATTTTTTTAATTCGGTATTTTGTGAACGATTGATTAGATTCAAGACCTTCACCCATTAAAATCTCATTGGCTGTAGTAATTTTCACAAAGGCATCGGAAGAAATTTTATCACCTTCTTCTTCCCATATTAAATGTTCCGTATTTAACTTATCCCCTTTCTCGTTTATTACTACAACATTTCCCTTTGCCTCCATTATTTTCGAATTCTGTTTGTGTATAGCGTAGTTAGCTGTAATTCTACTGGTAAGTCCTTTCCCATCTTCAAAAAATGAAACATCAATCCCTTTCACAAATTCTTGATAGGGTTCATCGCCTTCGTAATAATCTATTTGTGGTGCTTTTAGTTTTATTTTTATCTGTGCCGAATCACTGATAAATATTTCGGAATTGCGTGAAGAAATAGCGGGTGAATTTTTTTTGCGTGTAAGTGATTTTACTTTTTCTATATCATTTTCGCAGGATGTAAATAGGGCAGCTATAGAGAAGAATAGTATGAATAATGTTTTTGTTTTTGTTGAGTCGCGCATTTTAAATTGATTAATCTATTTTGCGCCTAATAAACCACTTGTCGTTTATAACTAAACCTAAACTAAATTTTAAGTATTTTTCTTCGATTAAATTATTCTGAACGGTTCCTCTTTTGCCCAATTCAATAGCTACATTGCCTGTTGAAAAGCTTCTTTTTAATGGGAAACCAAATCCTAGCGAAAAAGCATAATCAGACAACTGTGTGTTGTTTATTTTTAAATAGGTATTGCTGTAATGAAATCCGGCTCTGTATTGTGTTTTTTTGAAAAAACTTTTTAATGAATTTGGGTCGGGTATGTACTGAAACCCAATACCAATTATATTAGAATTTGTAAGTGAGTCGTCTTTTCCATTTAGTTTAAAATCTTTCCAATTCTGAGAAGTATAATCAAGTCCGACAAAGTATTTTTCCGATTTTTTTAATACAATTCCCCCACCAATTTTTTGCGGAATAATAATGTTGTTTTTAATATCAGTAATGTATTGGAGTGTGTCTTTTACTGAAATGGTTTCATTCACTTCAGTGTATGTTTGCACAATACTATTGTTTGATGTGCTTAAGATGCTTTTTAAACCATAAGTAAGACCAATTGCTATAGACCAGACTTTGTTTAACTGAAGATTGTATTGTGTACCAAAATTATATTCCAACCCTTTAATGTTAGATACTGTTTGTTCACGAACATTGAATAGTCTGCCATCAGAATAATAGGCACGTCTTTCTTTTGTGAAATTTCCGAAGAGAAAATTCGCGTTTGCGCCGATGGAAAAATTTTTAAACAGAGTAAATCCATTTCCCCAATAAAAAAGATTGAGGCCACCGCTTCCTTTGTATAAATAGGATAATGTACTGCCTGAAATATTAGATGGCGATGCCGTTGTAATTTTATATCCTATTGCGCTGTATGGTAGCAGCCCGACACTTGTTCCCCACCATTTTTTAACAGGGAATGCTGCCGTAAAATAAGAGAAATTGGTATTGTTTATTTTTTGTTTTGTAGCCAAAGTCTTTTGTTCGTAAGTATTAGTGCTAACGCCAATTTGGATAGCCGTAAGTTTAAGAGAAGAATAACTGGCAGGATTATTATAATTGATAATATATGAACTTTGATAGCCTTTAGACACTCCTCCAAATCCTTTGTTTGCTGTAAAAGATGAGAATTGTAAATCACCAATTCCGTATCTTGAATAAGCGGAGTTAGTAAGTGTTTGAGCTGAAGCGAAGAAGGAACATGAAAATGCTAAAAAAAACAGAACGCTATATTTATTGATCACTTTTTTTTGTGTTACGATTGTAAAGTAGTATTTCGTTTAAGCCTTTTAATACTAAAAAAGGCTCTGCAAAGATGCTCATTTTTAGTGCTTGTTCCAAAAAAGTAGAATCGCCACCGGTTAAAAAAATGTTAATGCCGGGGTATTTTTTTTCGTATTCTAAAATAAATCCTTTAATCTCCATCACACTTCCAAGCTGAACGCCATTCAATATAGATTCTTCGGTGTTTTCTCCAACTAATTTTGTAATTTTTTGATTAAATCGTATTAACGGTAATTTAGAGGTGAAATTGTTTAATGCTTTAAAACGCATTGAGATGCCTGGTGATATAGCCCCTCCAATATATTCGTTATTACGATTAATAAAATTGTATTTTATACAAGTACCTACATCTATCACCAGAGCATTAATATTGGGTGAGATAGAGTAGGCCCCAATTGCGGCAGCAATCCTGTCGCTACCCAATGTTGGTAGGCTTTTGTATGTATTTTTTATTGGGATGGGAGTTGTACTTGAGAAAATAATAAGTGAGCATTGTGATTCAATATATTTAGCAATTGCTTGAAAATCATCAACCACTGATGCAATGATTGCGGATTTAATTTTATGGTTTGAGAAAAGGGTGCTTTGTTTTAACTCCTGTAAGCTTTCGAAATGTTGAAAATTAACTAAAATTTTCCCATTAAACACCCCTGTTTTAATGAGAGTATTCCCTATGTCAATAGCTAATTGCATCCTACAAAGGTATAAAATATGGTGCTCGAGGGGTAAAAATTTTTTTAGATTAAAAAAAATGTTAATTTTGGACTCCCATTTGAGTAGGTACCCTAGCTCAGTTGGTAGAGCAAAGGACTGAAAATCCTTGTGTCACTGGTTCGATCCCAGTGGGTACCACTAAAGTGGGATACTCAAGTCCAAAACTTGGTATCCCACTTTTGTATTGCCTAAATCCTGAAAGAGAATATTGGCTTTTTTATAACAATCAAAGTTTACAATAAAAACCATTTTAGTCGGTAAATATTGTATTTCTTTTTCTTAAATCGATAAACAGTTCATTTTATAGGGCATAATGGCTTTTTTAAGGACTATGATGAAAATCATAAAGCAGATTGTAAAAATCTTTTTACTTTTAACCTGATAAATAAAAATAAATATGGACCTAAGACCCGAAATAGTAGAGCGAATAAAGCTCTTGGATGAAAAATATAAATTGATGGGACAAAGTCTCGAAAATTATTTGGACGGTTTGTTGCTTTCCAACTATCTTACATACTGGGACTATACAAACGTAGATAAGTTATTGATGCTTCAAACTCCTAAAACAGATTTTCCTGACGAGCTTATTTTTATTGTTTACCACCAAATAACGGAATTGTATTTTAAGTTATCGCTTCACGAAATGGAGCAAATAGCGAACAATGGTCGCAATGTGTTGAAGAATGGTGAAGACAAAGGGTGGAAAGATAAATTGGATAAAGATTTTTTTGTTGCTCGCGTAACCCGAATCAACCGTTATTTTGAATCGCTTACAAAATCTTTTTCCATTATGATAGATGGGATGGAAAAGGAACAATTTTTATCCTACCGTATGGCATTGCTTCCCGCTAGCGGTTTTCAATCGGCACAATACCGAAAGGTTGAAATATGCAGCACCGATATGTTTAACTTGGTTGACAAAGATGCAAGAGCAAAATTTGAGGGAAAAGAGGCAAGCATAGAAGAAATGTATGAGCATATTTATTGGAAGCAAGGTGCCACAGAATTAGCAACAGGCAAAAAAACATTGACCTTGATGCAATTCGAAAAAAAGTACTCTAGCGATTTAATTGCTTTAGCAAAAGAACATCAAAACAAAAATTTGTGGGCAAAATATAAGTCATTAAGTAAGGAGGATCAACAGGATGATAAAGTATTACAAGCATTAAGGCAGTTGGATGTGAACGTAAATGTGAAATGGCCTTTGGTGCATTATAAATCGGCAGCACGTTATTTGGGTAATGATAATTCAGATGTTCCTGCAACAGGTGGTACCAATTGGCAAAAGTATTTGCCTCCTCGTTTTCAAAAACGAATTTTTTATCCCGCATTGTGGAGCAAGCAAGAAATAGAAGAATGGGGTAAAGCTTGGGTAGAAGAAGTGAGGGCAAAAAAATTCTAAAAACTTATTCTATTTAGGTATTAGGTAATAATGTTTTGCAACATTGCCTGTTTCTTCTAATTCCAAGGAACGACTTTTAATTTTTACAACATTAAAATAACGTACATCACTATTGGGTGATGTGTTTGTTAGCTTAAGTTGAGATTTACCGCTTTCGAAAGAGTAATTACCATTAACGGCAATCGTGAAAAATAATACCGTGGCAATTTCTGTAAAGGTATGACTGCTTTTCGAAAAACTTATTGTGTAATTAGGCAGTGCTGTTTTAAAATCAGCAGTTTTGTCGGTACCATTTTCAGTATACTTTGAAACTACCCAGCTACCATCTAAATTTCTTTCATAGGCCATTTTCCCACAGGAAAACAATGCAATACTTGTTACTAAAAACAGGACAGATAAAATAATTTTTTTCATTGTATTTTGTTTTAAGGATTTATCGTTTCAAAAAATATTCTTGTTTGTTTGCGCTTTGTACCAGCTTTCCATAAAACTCCGTAGCCGTTAATTTTTTCATGTCAAAACTTCGGGTGCTGCTGGTTGGCAATGTTGTTTTTAAAACAAGTTTGTCGCTCATTCCTTTTATTTTCCAAGTACCCGAAACATTTATTTTCAATCCCAATATAGTAGTATGCTCACTAAAACTATGGTCCTTATTAAAAGTAACAGAATAATTTGGGAAATTGGTATTGAAGAAATTAGTTCGGTCACTTCCGTTTTCAGTAAATTTATCCATATACCAAACTCCTATAAGTGCTTTGCTGTATTCTACTTTTTTACAAGATGAAATTGTTAAAAGCAAAAAGGTGAGTGATAAAAGAGAAATAATTTTTTTCATCTTTTTTTAATCTAATTTCAATACTGCCATAAATGCCGATTGTGGTATCTCTACATTACCCACCGAACGCATACGCTTCTTTCCTTCTTTTTGTTTTTCGAGTAATTTACGTTTACGAGAAATGTCACCACCGTAACACTTTGCAGTAACATCTTTACGAAGTGCACGTATTGTTTCGCGAGAAATAATTTTTGCTCCAATAGCAGCTTGTATCGGAATTTCAAATTGTTGACGCGGGATTAATTCCTTTAATTTTTCGCATATTTTTTTTCCAAAATTATGTGCATTGTCTCTGTGTATTAATGCAGATAGTGCATCAACCGGTTCTGAGTTAAGCAGTATGTCAAGTTTTACTAAGTGAGAAGCTCTGTACTCTAATGGTTGATAATCAAAAGAAGCATAGCCTTTTGATATGGTTTTTAATTTGTCGTAAAAATCGAAAACAATTTCTCCCAAAGGCATTTCAAACATTAATTCTACCCTATCCGTAGTGAGGTAAACTTGATTGGTTAGTATTCCTCGTTTACCAATACACAATGACATAATAGCACCTGTAAATTCCGATTTGGTAATTATTTGAGCGCGTATATAAGGCTCTTCCACTTTTTCTAAAAAGTTGGCATCCGGTAAGTCGGAAGGATTATTTACAGTTAATTTTACTCCTTTGGTGGTATACGCAAAATAAGATACGTTGGGAACAGTTGTTATCACTGTCATATTAAATTCCCTCTCCAATCTTTCCTGAATAATCTCCATATGCAACATTCCTAAAAATCCACAGCGAAAACCAAAACCTAGGGCTGCAGATGCTTCAGGTTCCCAAGTGAGGGACGCATCATTCAACTGAAGTTTTTCCATCGAGTAACGCAATTCTTCAAAGTCGTCTGTATCAACAGGGTAAATGCCTGCAAAAACCATAGGTTTAACATCTTCAAAACCTTGTATTCCTTTTTCGCAAGGGTTTAAAAAAGTGGTAATTGTATCGCCTACTTTTACCTCTCTTGCATCTTTTATTCCCGAAATAATATACCCTACATCTCCTGTTTTAACTTCATTGCGGGGTTCCTGTTTTAAACGTAGCACACCTATTTCATCGGCATTGTATTCTTTTCCGGTTGCTAAAAATTTCACCTTCTCACCTTTTTTAATTGTTCCATTCACAATTTTAAAATAGGCAATAATTCCTCTGAATGAATTATAAACAGAGTCGAAAATTAGTGCTTGTAAAGGTGCTTTTGGATCGCCTTTTGGTGCAGGAACTCTGTCTACAATAGCCGCCAAGATTTCGTGTACACCCATTCCAGTTTTTCCGGATGCTGCAAGAATATCTTCTCGTTTGCAACCCAACAATTCAACAATTTGATCTTTTACTGCCTCGGGTTCTGCACTGGGCAAATCAATTTTATTTAAAATCGGAATAATTTCTAAGTCATTGCCTAATGCCAAATATAAATTAGAAATAGTTTGTGCCTGAATACCCTGTGCTGCATCAACAATTAACAATGCTCCTTCGCAAGCCGCAATGGAACGTGAAACTTCGTACGAAAAATCAACGTGACCGGGGGTATCAATTAAATTCAATACATATTTTTTACCATTCAGCTCGTAATCCATTTGAATGGCGTGACTTTTTATTGTAATACCTCGCTCCTTTTCAAGATCCATATCATCCAACACTTGCGCTTGCATATCGCGTTTGCTGATAGTGTTTGTATACTCCAGTAAACGATCGGCAAGTGTGCTTTTTCCGTGGTCGATGTGTGCTATGATGCAAAAATTCCTAATATTTTCCATTTGTTTGCGAAGGTAAGAATTAATCCGAACAAGGTCAATGTATATATTGAACAGAATTGAAAGTAGCCAAACTAGTCAATGAAATGTGTTTTAGAAAGGAAAAACAATTAAACAAAAAGCACCCAAAATTATTTGTGGCACAATTTTGGTTAAAACGAGGTTGAATTGACGTATAAAAAACTATTAAAGAAAATCAAATGAAGTTAAGAATATTCTATTTGGTATTTATAGGTATAACACTTTTAAATAATGTGTCGGCACAAACAGTTAAACCGAAACCGGAAAATATACAAGCTGCAATTAATCAGGCATTAAAAAGCGGAAAATTAACTCCGCAACAAACGACAAAATTAAAAGCTCGATCGGCAATGTTGCAAAAGAGTAAAAACATTAACAAAGTTTTGACTCCTGCAGAAAAAGCCAAATTGGTGGCACTGGCTAAACAGAGAAATAATGCGAATAAAAAACAATTATTTTTTATTCGTTTACGTTAAACTTTTTGTATTCTTCTTTATCAAAACATAAAAATTGTAAAACTATATTTTATGAAAACTAAATTCTTTTTGTTCTTATTTAACGGAATGTTAATTACAGGAATAGCATTTGCTCAAACTGCCACACCTAAAGTTGCAAAAAAGCAAGCCAATCAACATGCACGTATCAATGAGGGGGTGAAAAGTGGCGAACTTACCAAAAAAGAAGCTGCAGCATTGCGCGCACGTGAAGCAAAATTACAAAGAGATAAGAAAATAGCTAAATTAGACGGTAAAGTGACTCCAGCCGAAAGGGCAAAATTAAATAGGGAGGCAAACCGCAATAGCAAGGCAATCCACAATCAGAAACACGATGCGCAGCATAGATAAAAAGTAGATTTTTGTCACTTTTTTGCTATGTAATGAATTCGTAACTTTATTTTATTAGATTTGTGCGCTATCAAACATGGATTTAATGAATATTCAAATAAATAAAGTTGCTCAATCAAGGGTTTCTCAGGTTGATTTTGACAAGTTGGTTTTCGGAAAATATTTTTCCGATCATATGTATATTGTCGATTTTGTAGATGGTGTTTGGCAGCAACCACAAATATTGCCTTATGGCGATATGCTTATAAAGCCCTCTTTATCGGCATTTCATCACGCTCAATCCATTTTTGAAGGAATGAAGGTGTTTAAGAACAAAGAAGGGGATATAATGTTTTTTCGTTTGTATGATAATTTTAATCGTATGAATCGTTCTGCCGAAAGAATGTGTATGCCTCCCATACCTGAAAATATTTTTATTGAGGGATTAAAAAAATTGATTGAGATTGATAAAGATTGGATACCTACCCAAGAGGGGAAAGCATTATATGTTCGCCCTGTTTACTTTTCAATTGATGAAGTTATTGGCGTAAAGCCTGCAGAAAATTACAGGTTGGTAATTATTACCACACCAACCGGTGCTTATTATTCCGAACCTTTAAAAGTATTGGTCGAAAAAACCTATTCTCGCTCCAGTGAAGGAGGAACCGGATACGCAAAAGCTGCTGGAAACTATGGTGGCGCAATGTATCCAACAAAGTTGGCTATGGAAAAGGGCTACCACCAGTTAATTTGGACTGATGCCATCGAAAATAAATACATTGAGGAGTCGGGAAGTATGAATGTGATGTTTGTTATAAACGATGTTTTAGTTACACCTTCATTAAGTAACAGCAAACTTGCAGGAATAACACGCGATAGTATTTTAAAACTTGCGATTGATATGGGAATTAAGGTAGAAGAAAGAAACATTACTGTAGATGAGGTAATTGAGGCGCACGAAAAGGGACAATTGCAAGAAGCATTTGGCGTTGGAACAGCAGCGAATGTTGCACCCATAGCACTCATTGGAGCAAATGGAAAAGATTATGTTTTACCAAACCCTGCCAATTTTGTTGTTGCGAACAAAATAGGAAAAGCACTTACCGAAATTAAAATGGGTAAAGCCGAAGATAAATTTGGTTGGGTAATTAAACTATAATTTAAATATTCTCAGGTCGCATTTGCGGAAAGAACAATACATCTTGAATAGAATGCGAATTGGTCATTAGCATAGCCAATCTGTCAATTCCAATACCCATGCCTGAAGTAGGTGGCATACCGTATTCCAAAGCACGAATAAAATCATAGTCGATAAACATTGCTTCATCATCACCTTTTTCGGATAAGCGAAGTTGCTCTTCAAAGCGCGCTCGTTGATCAATGGGGTCATTTAATTCCGAATAAGCATTTGCCAACTCTTTTCCATTCACCATTAATTCAAAGCGTTCTACCAAGCCTATTTTGCTACGGTGTTTTTTGCATAAGGGTGACATTTCAATTGGGTAGTCGGTAATAAATGTTGGTTGTATATAATTACCTTCGCATTTCTCCCCAAAAATTTCATCAATAAGTTTTCCTTTCCCCATTGATTTTTCGGTATGAATTCCTAAGTCTTTGCATACATTTCTAAGTGCACCCTCATCCATTTCCGAAATATCAATTCCTGTATGCTCCTTAATGGAATCATACATTGTAATTCGCTTAAAAGGGCGTTGAAAATCAATTTCTTTATCACCCATTTTTATCTTCGTTTCTCTATGTAAATCAAGGGCTACTTTTTCAATCATTTCTTCTGTAAAATCCATCATCCAATTGTAGTCCTTATAAGCCACATATATTTCCATTACAGTAAATTCGGGATTGTGTGTTCTATCCATTCCTTCGTTGCGGAAATCTTTTGCAAACTCATAAACACCATCAAAACCACCTACGATGAGTCTCTTTAGATAAAGCTCATTGGCAATACGAAGGTATAAAGGCATATCCAAGGTATTGTGATGCGTTTTAAACGGACGTGCCGCAGCGCCTCCCGGAATAGGCTGTAGGATAGGTGTTTCAACCTCAATATATCCTTTTGCATTAAAAGTATTACGCAACGATTGAATAATTTCAGTTCTTTTTTTAAAGGTTTCTCTCACTTCGGGATTAATTATTAAATCAACGTAACGCTGACGGTAACGGAATTCAGGATCTGTAACCTCGTCAAATGCATTGCCTTCATCGTCTCTTTTTACAATAGGCAAAGGTTTTAAGGCTTTGCTTAACATTTTAAAGGAAGTTGCGTGTATAGATATTTCACCTACTTTTGTAGTAAATACATATCCTGTAATCCCAACTATATCACCAATGTAGGTATGTTTTTTAAATACAATATCGTACAATGTTTTATCTTCTCCAGGACAAATATCATCGCGTCTTATATATAACTGTATTCTACCACTCGAATCTTGTAAACTCAAAAAACATGCCTTTCCCATATCACGCACACTCATTACACGCCCTGCAATACTTACATTTGTATAGGATTGATTCTCCGCAGTATACTTCTCCAGTATTTCTTTGGCAGAAACATTTATTTCAAATAGGTCGGCAGGATAGGCGTTGACGCCCATATTAGTAAGCTCTTCCAGCGATTTTCTTCTTACTATTTCTTGTTCACTTAATTCAGGTGTCATACAATTGTATTTTTTACAAATATAAAATTAAGGTGTCAAATTATGGTGGTATTGGGTATTTAAATACAACCAATTAAGTTTTTTATTAAATTTACTTTCTTTTTTAAGACCAAAAAGATTATGAAAAATTTAATTGCCGATTTTGCTCACCAATTGGAGCAGGCGATAAAAATTGGTAACAGTAGTAAATTTACACAAGCAAATTGTACAATTTGCAATGTACTTATTTCTGGACTTGGTGGTTCCGGGATAGGTGGAAGTATTGTTTCTGAATTGGTATCAAAAGATGCCTCAGTGCCTATAATGGTGAATAAAGATTACTTTATTCCTGCATTTGTAGGGCCATCAACACTTGTCATTATTTCATCTTATTCAGGAAATACCGAAGAAACAATTCAATCTATGAAGTTTGCTATTCAAAGAGGAGCAAAAATAGTTTGTATCTCTTCCGGAGGAAAAATAAGAGAAATAGCGTTAAAAAACAAGTTCGATTATATTGAAATACCTTCCGGAATGCCTCCAAGAGCATGTTTAGGTTACTCCCTTACTCAACTTTTTTTTATTTTGAATGCTTTTGGAATAATTTCAGATGGATATAAAGGTCAGCTAAAGGATGCAATAAAAAACATTGTAGAAAATGAAAGGTACATTATAGATGAAGCTAAAAAAATGGCAGAACTTATTCATTTAAAAACTCCGATTATATATACAACCGTTGGTTACGAAGGAATTGCAATAAGGCTTCGTCAGCAGTTAAATGAAAATTCTAAAATATTAGGTTGGCATCACATTTTCCCCGAATTAAATCATAATGAATTGGTTGGTTGGAGAAAAGAAAATAATCATTTAGCTGTAATTATACTTCGTAATCAATCAGATTATGTTCGTACACAAGAACGAATTCGTATTAGCAAAGAAGTTTTTAGTAAGTATACCAGTTCGGTTATTGATGTTTATTCAATAGGAAATTCACCTATTGAAAATGCAATTTATTTTATCCATTTGGGCGATTGGACTTCCTATTTCCTTGCCGAAAAGGGCGATTACGATGCCAATGAAATTCAGGTAATCAATCACTTAAAAAATGAACTTTCAAAGTTAGATTAGTTTCAAAATTGAATAGCTTTCCTTATATATTATTACAATGCAGCAAGTAGTTTTTCGTAACCTTGGCTCAGTTGATTATAAAGAAGCTTGGGATTATCAAGAAAAATTATTTCAAACTATAATCGCACAAAAGTTAGCAAATAGAGTTGGAGGAAATGTCATAGAAACAACAAAGAGTTATTTGCTGTTTTGCGAACACCCACACGTATATACACTAGGTAAAAGTGGCTCGCAAGATAATTTACTTGTGAATAAAAATCAGTTACAGGATGCGAATGCTTCTTTTTATAAAATTAATCGTGGTGGCGATATAACATATCACGGCCCCGGACAGTTAGTTGTTTACCCGATTTTAGATTTAGATAATTTCTTCACAGATATTCATAAATATTTGCGCTTTTTGGAAGAGGCTATTATTCTTACTCTCGCAGATTATGGAATACACGGTGAGAGTTTTAAGGGATTTACCGGTGTATGGCTCGATGTAACCATTCCTGAAAAAACTCGTAAAATATGTGCAATGGGAGTAAGGTGTAGTCGTTGGGTAACAATGCACGGATTAGCGTTTAATGTAAATACGGAACTGGATTATTTTAAAAACATTGTCCCTTGTGGTATTAATGACAAGGCAGTGACTTCTATTGAAAAGGAATTAGGAAGAAAAATTGAAATGAGAGAAGTGGAAGGGATACTGAAAAAGCATTTATCAGATTTGTTCGAAATGGAATTAATCGCTGAATTAAATTAATGAAAGTCCTGAAGAGGATAGGTATGTATTTGTTAGCGGTAATTTTGTTACTGAATGTATGTATTTTGTTTTCAGGTAATCTTTACATATACAAGACAGTTTCAAATACCATTTTGAAGGGACGGTTAGGGCCATCATCCGATGAATATGCTATATTTAGTAATCGTGAAATAAAAACGGCTACCGAGCAAAAATGGTCGATTGCTAAGAGCTATAATAAGTATAATATCCCTGCCAATACAAAGACACAATTTGAATTGTATAAGCCAATTGCTTTTCTTGTGATTCAAAATGATAGTATACAATACGAAGAATATTGGGACACTTATTCTGAACATTCAGTGACCAATTCTTTTTCAATGGCAAAAAGTTTTGTAAGCATATTGGTTGGTTGCGCTATTGATGAAGGAAAAATAAAAAGTGTTGATCAGGCAGTTGGAGATTTTATTCCTCAGTACAATGAAGGCAATAATAAAAAAGTTACTATTCAGCACTTACTCAATATGAGTTCAGGAATTAATTTTGACGAAGATTATATAAATCCACTGGCATACCCTACAAGGGGTTTATACGGGGACGACATTACAACACTTACTTTGGCTTATAAACTCACCACAGAGCCAGGAAAGAAATTTGAATACTTAAGTGGGAATACTGAACTGTTGGCATTTGTATTGAAAAAAGCAACTGGTAAGACACTAAGTGATTATGCTTCCGAAAAATTATGGAAACCTATGGGGGCAAGCAGTAATGCACTTTGGAGTTTAGATCACGAAAATGGAACAGAAAAGGCCTATTGTTGTATTAACTCAAATGCTCGTGATTTTGCACGGGTTGCTAAATTATATTTAGATTCCGGTCGCTGGAACGGAAAACAATTAGTGAATGAGCAATATGTTCTTAATTCTATTAAACCTGCTGATTTAATAAATAAAGAAGGAAATAAAATAGACTACTACGGCTATAGTTGGTGGCTGCTGAATTACAAAGGTAATTCTATTTTTTATGCACGCGGAATATTAGGTCAGTATGTTATTGCAATACCCGATAGGAATATGATAATAGTGCGTTTGGGTCATAAGCGTTCGAAAGAAAAAATAGGAGAACACCCCAAAGATTTATATCTATACATTGACGAAGCATTAAATATGAATTAATATATGCTGTTTTCTGCTGATTATATTTTTCCTGTATCAACCCCACCCATTAAAAATGGTATTGTAGAAGTTGATGAGGAAGGCATAATTTTAGCAATTTACTCTCCCGAAAATTTCAAGGGTAATAAAACACATATTCAATTTTACAAGGGAATTATTTGTCCGGGTTTTGTAAATGTTCATTGCCATTTGGAACTTTCTCATTTAAAAGGAAAGTTAACGGAAGGAACAGGTCTTGATAATTTCATAAAACAAATAGAAGAGAGCAGGGGCGCAACAGAAAAGGAAATTTTTTCTGCTATTGAGGAAGCGGAGGTAGAGATGATAAAAAACGGCATTGTGGCAGTTGGCGACATTTCCAACACTGCTCATTCATTTAAACAAAAAGAGAAAAAAAATATATACTACCATACCTTTATTGAATTATTGGGTTTTCATCCCGATAAAGCTGATAAAGCACTTGAAATTGGTTTGAGTTTATACAAACAATTGCAAGGGCTAGGTTCAATTACCTTGCATGCACCGTATTCGGCATCAACAAAATTGCTTTCGAAAATTAATAACTGGTCTGGAGAACATAAAAGTATTATCTCAATGCACAATCAGGAGAGCGAGGATGAGAATTTATTATTTGTAGAAAAAAAAGGAAAAATTCTTGAACGGTTAAAGCAATTTGGAATTGACACTGATTTTTTTGAACCTAGCGGTTTTAGTTCATTGCAATCGGCATTGATACATCTTACAAAATGCGATAAAATATTATTGGTACACAATACTTTTACAAGGCAGGAAGATATTGAATGGGCGCAACAATTCAACACACATATTTTTTGGTGCTTTTGTCCGAATGCCAATTTATATATTGAAAACAGATTGCCCAATATTCCGCTTTTTGTAAAAAATAATTGTACCATTTGTATTGGAACGGATAGTTTAGCTTCCAATTGGGGCTTGTCTATTTTAGACGAACTAAAGAGTATACAAAAATCCTATCCCCAGATTTCTTTAGCGGAATTAATTACCTGGTCAACGCTCAATGGAGCTGCTTTTTTAGGCATTGAAAATGAAATAGGTTCTATTGAAGTAGGGAAAAAACCGGGCTTAAATTTAATTTCAAATTTGGATGGTCTGAAATTGAATGATGTTTCAAATGTGTTGAAGCTAGTATAATTTTTTATCGAACATTTAGCATCCAACATCTAAAATATCTAACCTATTTATATACTGGTTTTTGTACCGCTTTGTTTTTATTTGCCAATTGTCCGCAAGCAGCATCAATGTCTTTGCCACGACTTCTTCTAACGTTAACAATCACATTTCTACTTTCCAAATAGTTTGTAAACGCTTTTAAACGAGGCTCGGTAGTTTGTTGGAATTCACTGTCATCAATGGGGTTGTATTCAATTACATTCACCTTACACGGCACGTGCATACAAAAATCAGCCAACTCTTTTGCATCAAATAGAGTGTCATTAAAGTCTTTAAAAATAATGTATTCGTATGTTACACGGCACTCTGTTTTTTCATAAAAATAAACCAATGCTTCTGCTAAAGCCTGTAATGAGTTTTGTTCATTGATGGGCATAATATGGCTTCTTTTCTCATCGTTGGCTGCGTGTAAAGAAACAGCGAGATTGAATTTTACTTTGTCATCGCCTAACTTTTTTATCATTTTTGCTATTCCGGCAGTGGATATCGTAATACGCTGTGGCGACATATTCAAACCTTCAGGTGAAGTAATTTTTTCAACCGATTTTATAACATTGCTGTAGTTGAGCAAGGGTTCGCCCATTCCCATATACACAATGTTTGTGAGTGGTGTTTCGTAATTATTTTCAGCTTGTTTTTTGAGCAAAACTACTTGGTCGTATATTTCATCGGCATTCAAATTACGTAAACGTTGTAACTTACCTGTAGCGCAAAATTTACAAGTTAAGCTACAACCCACTTGTGATGATATACAAGCTGTCATCCTATTAGTAGTAGGAATTAAAACACCTTCAACAACGTGTTGGTCGAACAGTTTAAAGGCATTTTTAATGGTGCGGTCGCTGCTTATTTGTTGGTCGTTAATTGTGACTGCATTTATTACAAAATTGTTTTCCAATAAGCCGCGTGTGGTAATGGAGAGGTTTGTCATTTCATCAAAACGTATTGCCGACTTTTTCCAAAGCCATTCGTATACCTGTTTTGCACGAAAGGTTTTTTCGTTATTGGTATTGAAAAAATCGGTGATTTCTTCCAACGATAAAGCCCTTATATCTCTTTTGTTCATTCATTGCAAAGGTAAGATAAAAGGGCTTTACTTTTTTGCCTACTATGTATTATTTCTGCTCCATACTTCGCATTTGCATTTTCACTTTTTCATTGTCCTGTATGCGTTGTTGAAGAACATTTGCAAAGCCTCTTGCTTTTTTATTTCCAAATTTAGTGTAAGAATCTTGTGCCCATTTTACTGCAATATCTAATTTTCCTTCCACTTCCGATGCAACCGCCATATTGTAGCAAGCTCTACCCGCAATTGTTTTGTCGGTATTCAGAGCCTCTTTTTTCCACATTTCAGCTGCTCCTTTCCAATCTCTTGTTTCTGCTTTACGTGCGGCTTGTTCCATCCAACCATTTCCTTTTTTATAATACATCCGTGAAACATTTATCCACATCGGACTAATTCTTCTACCATAACGTTGTCCAGCATGGTATCCTACTTTTGAAAGAGCCTCCATTCTGCTAGGTATTTTTGATACAGCTTGGGCCTGATTATCTCCGCTTCCTCCAAAATTTAAAAAATCATCCGAACGGTTTTCATCTATAATTTGTTTTGTTTTAGGATCGTATATTCTCCAACCATTTGTAATATTCATACGCATATTTGCATTTACAATAGGTACTTCAATGTTTGTTCCCTCTGGAGTTCTGGCAGTTCTTGTTCCGGGAGTAAAATCAAGACGTGAGTCGGAATCAAACGCTTCCAATAATATCAAGGCATCCGCTTGTTGCAAGTTGCACAAGTTTTCAATAACTCCCCATTGTAAAGGTGTTGGGAATTGTCCAGTACCTGTTCCTTCCATATTTTTTAATGGTGGGCGAACCAATTGAAAGCGAGGAGATTGTTTCATTATGTCAACCAAGCCCGACAAGCAATCTTCGGAAGCCCTTCTGTCTGTTCCAATACCTTCTCCCGTTAGTATCCCTTCCATAATATTCCAACCCTTACTCCCTTTTTCGGGATAGGTGCGGTTCATAATCACTACTTTTTGAATGTGGTCGGGAAGGGTAATGTCGGCAGGTTGTAGCACTTGTATAGAAGTGGATGATTTACCGCACCCGGCTACAACAATACAAAGTCCGATAAACAGTTTGCTAGGTAAGTTAAATAGTGTCATAATGAGTGTTTTTCTGTTTTTGATTTCAAATATAATGCCAAAAATAAGTTTTCCTTAGATATCAACAAGTATAATCGCTAAATAATTCCTTTTTTACTTTTGATTGATGCATTTATTCTTTACACCTACTATACAAAATTCAACCTTTACCTTAGATGAGGAAGAGAGCAAGCATGCAATAAGGGTATTGCGTTTGACAGTAGGAGATGTAATTTATTTGATAGATGGAAAAGGGGGAATGTATGAAACAAACATTACAGATGCCAATCCTAAAAAATGTACCGTTAGCATTGTAAAGAAAGAGCAAACGGAAAAGAGCAAAAATAGTTTGCACCTTGCTGTTGCACCCACAAAAAATATGGACAGGATGGAGTGGTTGGTTGAAAAGGTTACAGAGATAGGCATAGATGAGATATCAATGTTACTATCGGCTAATTCAGAACGGGCAGTAATTAAAATTGAACGATTGGAAAAAATTGCAGTTTCTGCCATAAAGCAATCATTAAAAACATATTTGCCTCTTATCAATGAGATTATTCCTTACAAAAAGTTTATTGAGAAAAATAAAATGTTTGTGGGTAAAAAATGTATTGCGTATTGTGGGGATGGTGAAAAACAAGCATTCAAAAACACAATTAACCTCAACTCAAATACACTTATTTTAATTGGTCCTGAAGGCGATTTTACAAAAGAGGAAGTTGCCTTTGCAATCCAAAACGGATTTGAAACCGTAAGTTTAGGAAATAGCCGATTAAGAACTGAGACAGCAGCCTTGGTTGCTTGCCATACTTTTAATTTAATACAAGAATAATATGTCTACACAAAATGTAAAACTACACAAGGGCAGTTTGCTAGTATCGGAACCAATGATGGTTGATAATTATTTTAAGCGATCAGTAGTGATTATCACCGAAAAAAGCGAAACAGGCTTTGTTGGATTTATTTTAAATAAGGTAGTAGACATGAAAATAAATGAGGCCTTAAATCATTTTGAAAATTTTAATCATCACCTTTATTTTGGAGGCCCAGTGCAGCGCGATAATATATTTTATATTCACACTAAAGGGGAAGTAATTTCGGGAAGTACTAAAATACAAAATGGGTTGTATTGGGGAGGCGATTTTGAAAAGGTTGCTGAGATGGTAAAAAATAATTTGTTACAGGAGAGTGATATTAAGTTTTTTATCGGCTATTCAGGTTGGGAACCAGGACAATTAGAAGGCGAACTGGAAAGTGAATCGTGGATAGTGAGTGAAGCAAATGTGGACAATGTTATGTCGGATAATTATAAAAATTTGTGGGGTAATGTATTGAAAACAATGGGCAACGAATTTGCTTTATTGTCAAATTTTCCGGAGCATCCACAACTCAATTAGTTGACATTGAATTTAAAATATCAATTAGTTTCTTAGATACGTTATTAAAATAACGCCTGTTTTTATAAAAACCTACCCAGTTAATACCCCTAACCGTACTCGTAATAAAAAGCTCATCGGCTCCTAAAAGGTCACTGGGTCTGAGTTCTTTTTCGTATACGTTTATGCCATTTTTCTTAGCATTTTCCAAAAGCACTTTTCGCATAACACCGTTTAAGCAGCCCTCCGATAAGGTAGGCGTGTATAATGTTCCATTTACTACAATGAATAAATTGGAGCTTATGGCTTCAGTAATATTCCCTTTGTCGTTAAGCAATATACAATCGTCTAACTGCTTATTGTTTTTATATATGCTAGCTAATACATAGGTCAAACAATTATTCGTTTTAATATTAGAAAGCCCGTTCAATGATTTTTTAAAATCAGTATATAAGTCTACTAGCAATCCTTTTTTGTTTAGCTCAAATAGATTTTTTTCCAAAGGATATGCCTCTATAATGTAGTTTGCATTATTGATTTGTGGGGCATACATTCCTTCTCCTTCTCTATAAAAAGTAATCCTAGCCCTTCCGCCAGCGGATATATTCTTTTTAGAAATGAGTGTTTTTAGTTGTTCTTCTAAGGCTGACAGTGAATCAGTGTCAATATGCAGTTGAAGTATATTGAGTGAGCTCAATAACCTTTCGTAATGTTTGTCCCAAAATAACACCTTTCCATTTAGAATTCGTATCGATTCAAAAAAACCATCTCCATACCTAAAGGAACGGTTGTGAATAGTAAATACAGGGTTTTGAGAATTTTCGTGTAAATTTTTATTTAAATAAAAGGATTCCATTGTTTTAGTTAATAGTATCTATTATGCTTAATAATGATTGGTTGGAATTAACCAATATCCTATTAAGCCCAACCTTTGCAGCTGCTTCTATATCTCTTTCTCTGTCACCAATAAAATAACTTTTAGTCACATCAATATCAAAACGGCCTATAGCTTTTTCAAGTAGCAAGGAGTCGGGTTTTCTGCTTATACTTTTTCCTTTTTCGGGATGATGAGGAGAATAATATACTTCCAATACTGCGATCTTGTTTTTTATGAATTCATCAAGCATAAAGGTATGCAAGTCATCCACATCCTTATGAGTATAAATACCTTTGTCAATACCACTTTGATTGGTGATAATAATAAAAACAAAACCTTTGTTTTGTAAAACCGTTAAAGCCTTGAAAATATCCGTAACAAATTTAAAATCATCTTTTTTAAAAGTGTATTCTCCCCGCTCTTCGTTTATTACACCATCACGGTCCAAAAAAATAACCTTTTTCATGTGTTGAAATGCAGTCTAATTTGTTTTATAAATTCAACTGCAATATGTCTGTCAAGAAGTATAGTAAACATAATACCGAAAAGTGCACCAAAAAAATGCGCATCGTGTCCAATGTTATCACTGTTCTTTTTTGCCATATAAAAAGAGTATCCAAGGTACAATAAACCAAACACAATAGCGGGCATATGAAAAGGAATAAAAATGAATCCCATTGAAGCCATTGGATTCAAAAGTATACAAGTAAACACTACTGCTGATGTTGCTCCTGAAGCACCAACAGCGCTGTACCAAAGATGTGTTTTGTTTTTTTTATAAGCCGGAATTACCGAAGTTACTGTTCCACCAACGTATAAGAGTATGAAATAAAGTAAGGATTTTGAGCCAAAGTAGTCAGAGTAAAAATGATCCACCACTTCTCCAAAAGAGTAAAGTACAAACATGTTGATACACAAGTGAGGTATATCAGCGTGTACTAAAGCGTATGTGAAAAACCTATGCCACTCTTTGTTGCTTTGAATAACAGTAGGAATAAATTTAAGCTTGTACATTGCATCTTTGCGTTGAAAAGCAGCTAGCGAAACGGTACAAGTAATTAATACAATTATAATGGTAATTGACACAGTGCGAAATTACAATTTAAAGCAATAGGATTGCATATTCTTCAACAAATTAGTATTCTATAGCATATTGTTTTTGAAAGAGTACATTGAAGTTTTTTAGTATCTTTATCAAGTAAAATTATCCCTATGAGAACAAAATACTTTTCAATAACAGCCATTGTTGGTTTATTTTTTAGCATAAACTTGAATGCACAAGTATTAACATCTTCCAATCTTCCAATCATTATAATAAATACAAATGGTTTAACCATTGTAGATGAACCCAAAATTGTAGCCGATATGGGTATTATATATAACGGTGTGGGAGTGCGTAACAACTTAACAGATAGTTTTAATAACTATAATGGTAAAATTGGTATTGAGTACCGAGGGTCAAGTTCCCAATGGATGCCACAAAAGCCATACGGTATTCGTACGCAAGATTTGCAGGGTCTTGCTTTAAACGTTTCATTATTGGGTATGCCTGCCGATAATGATTGGGCGCTGTATGCTCCTTACGATGATAAAACCTGTATCAGAAATATATTAACCTTTAAAATTGGTCGCGAAATGGGACAATGGGCCCCACGCACCGTGCTGTGTGAGTTGGTAGTGAATGGCAGCTATGAAGGAATTTATGTGTTGATGGAAAAAGTAAAGAAAGGGAATAATCGTGTAAATATTTCGAAATTAGATTTGGATGATAATGCTGGAGATTCACTTACAGGAGGCTACATTATTAAAGTAGACAAAACAACAGGGAATTTTGGCGGAAGTTTTCCTTCAGCTTATTACAATAATTACAACTATCAGTATCATTATCCGGATGGATCTGATATGACAGTGCAGCAAAAGGTATATATCAAGCAGTTTGTTGACTCCTTTGAAAATGCGATGTATGGCGTTAATTTTGCCGATACACTTGTTGGATACAAAAAGTATATTAAAGTAGGTTCTTTTATTGATTTTATGATTGTAAATGAGATAAGCAGGAACGTTGACGGCTATAGAATAAGTAGTTATTTGCACAAAGATAAGTACAGCAAAGGCGGTAACTTGGTTGCTGGTCCACTTTGGGACTTTAATTTGGCGTGGTGGAATGCCGATTATTGCAGGGGGTTTATGGTGGATGGTTGGATGTATGATTTCAATGCCTATTGTGGTGGAGGTTTGGATGTGCCTGCTTTTTGGCCTAAGTTAATGACCGATTCAAATTATAACAACCGTTTACGTTGTCGTTGGGATTGGCTTAGAACAAAAACACTTGATTTAAATTATTTAGATACTTACATTGATTCATTGGGTAATTATTTGAACGAAGCACAGCAACGTCATTTTCAACGCTGGCCGATAATTGGAATTTATACTTGGCCGAATCCAAGTCCAATACCAACCAGCTATCAGGGAGAATTGGATGCACTTAAAACCTGGAATCACAACCGTTTCCCTTGGCTTGACGATAATTGGCCGGGAACCTGTTACAGTGTTGGATTAGATGGGGACGACAAGGCCTTAGAATCTTCCTTAAGTGTATACCCCAATCCTAGCAATAGTACCATCAGTATGAATTACTTTTTATCTGCAAAATCAAAGGTTTCTATTCAATTGGTAAATGCACTAGGTGAAACTATTAAAACAATTGATTTAGGTGAACAGCAACCGGGTAGTTACCAAAAAAATATAGATGGATTGGATAAAATTTCGAACGGAGTGTATTTGTTAAAATTATCTACCAACCAATCTGTTATTACAAAATCAATCGTAAAGTCTGAATAAAAAATTATGCAACCACTTCCATACATTGAAAAAAATAAAGATCGTTTTATAAGCGAGTTGTTCGAATTATTAAGAATCCCATCTGTTAGTGCCGACAGTAAATACAAGGCTGATGTGTTAAAGACCGCAGAAGCAGTAAAAGAAAAAATAAAAACAGCAGGTGCCGATACGGTAGAAATTTGCCCTACTGCAGGCTATCCTATTGTGTATGGAGAAAAAATAATCGACCCTTCACTACCAACTGTATTGGTGTATGGGCATTACGATGTTCAACCTGCCGACCCAATTAATTTATGGACATCACCTCCTTTTGAGCCTGTTTTGAAAGATGGGAATATATACGCTCGCGGTGCTTGTGACGATAAGGGGCAAATGTATATGCACGTAAAAGCATTTGAGTTTATGATGCAAACAAATTCTTTGCCATGTAACATTAAATTTATGATTGAAGGGGAGGAAGAAATTGGTTCTGATAATCTTGGGATTTTTGTTGCCAACAACAAAGAGAAACTAAAAGCAGATATCATTTTAATTTCCGATACCGGTATTATTGCAAACGATATTCCTTCTCTAACGGTAGGTTTGCGTGGCTTGAGTTATTTAGAAGTTGAAGTAACAGGTCCTAACCGCGATTTGCACTCCGGATTGTATGGAGGAGCTGTTGCGAATCCCATCAATGTGTTGTGTGAAATGATAGCAGGAATGAAAGATGAAAATAATCACATCACCATTCCCGGGTTTTACGATGATGTTGAAGTGTTAAGTACAGAAGAAAGAGCAGAAATGGCAAAAGCTCCTTTTAGTTTAGATGAATATAAAAAGGCACTTGACTTGAGTGATATTAACGGAGAAAAAGGATACAGCACAAATGAACGTATTTCCATTCGACCAACATTGGATGTAAATGGTATTTGGGGCGGATATACCGGAGAAGGTGCTAAAACGGTCATTGCGTCAAAAGCCTATGCAAAAATTTCTATGCGTTTGGTTCCAAACCAAATAAGCGATAAAATGACAAAACTGTTTACTGCCTATTTCGAAAAGGCTGCTCCACCCTCTGTGAAAGTAAAAGTTACTCCGCATCATGGAGGCGAGGCTGTGGTAACCCCTTCCAATTCTGTTGCCTATAAAGCAGCAAGTATGGCGATGGAAAAAACATTTGGTAAAAAACCTATTCCATTTCGTTCAGGCGGAAGTATTCCTATTGTAGCAATGTTTAAATCTGAATTAGGATTAGACAGTGTGTTAATGGGCTTCGGATTAGACTCCGATGCGATACATTCACCCAACGAGCACTTCGGTGTTTTTAACTACTTAAAAGGAATTGAAACCATCCCTTATTTTTATCAGTACTTCGCTGAGCTAAGTAAAAAATAATGCGAATGACAAACAGTCGTAGAAGTTTTTTGAAAAAAAGCGGAACAGGATTGATGGCTGCTATTGCTGCTCCTGCTATTCTACCTGCGGGAAGTTTATTTGCCGCATCCGGCAATCAAAAAATAAAACACATAGTATTGTGTATAATGGGAGGCGGTTTGCGTAACAGCGAAACAATTGGGATGCAGTATGGAAACTTAATGCCGAATATTTTTTCCACATTAAAACAGCAAGGAACTTTCTTCAAAGGTTTTACCTACGCTAATGGACCAACAGGTCATTATAACGCACATACCGCACTCTTAACAGGTATTTATACAAAGGAAGATTTAAACGTAAAGAAAAATCCCGATTACCCAACGCTGTTTGAATACTATAAAAAGCACAGCAAAAATAAACAAAATGCTTGGTGGGTTTCCAATATACTAGGACCGTACCCATCGCTCACACACAGCAGCGATTGGGCTTATGGTAAAGAGTTTGCTTCACAATTTCATTTGCCTCAAGAAAAATTTCACCTCTACAGCAATGATATCAGTAATGTATTGCACGCCTGTAACATCATTGAAAAATACCGACCTGAATTGCTGGTGGTAAATATGCAGGATGCGGACATTGCACACTCTAACTTTACAGCTTATTGCGAAAGTATTAAAAATGCGGATTATGCTTTAAATAGCTTGTGGAATAAAATACAAAGCACCCCGGGAATGGCAAACAATACGGTGCTTATAAGCTTGCCCGAACACGGCAGAAATGAAAAGGGGAACAGTATTATTGATGTAAATGGTTTTGAAGGATTGGATCATACAGGCGATACTGCTTCGCGCGAATTGTTTTGTTTGATGTTGGGACCCGATAATGTAATAAAGCAAAATCGCAGCATTGAAAAGCAAAGTGGCGAAAGCATAGATGTACTTCCTACCATTGCTAATTTGTTAGGATTTTACGAAAATATTCCGGCAGTGTACCGCAAAAAAATGGGTAAAATATTGGATAACGCATTTGTATGAAAAAAATAATTTCATTTTTATTTCTTGTTACGCTTGCATTGTTTGCAACATCATGTAAAGAGTTACAACCGGTAGAAATTGTCGGCATTGAATCGGCTAAAATTATTACAATGGATGCCAAGGGAATAGAAATTGAGTTGATGATGAAATTGAAAAATCCAAACAGTATGGGCTTTACTGTTACAGGGGGCGACTTGGATGTTCAATTAGGAAAAATAAATATGGGCAAGGCACACTTAAAAGGTAAAGTGAAAGTTCCTGCCAATTCCGAAAAATCACATACTTTTCGTATAGTTTCCTCGGCAAGTGATTTATTGTCGGGAGGATTGTCGTCACTTTTATCCATTGCTACCAATGGCACTTCCAATGTTAATGTAAAAGGATTTATTAAAGTACGCGCCTTTGGTATTAGTAAAAATTTCCCCATTGACGAAAAGGCAAAAGTGCCGATGATGAAGTAGGGGAATGTTAATTTTTTGTTTAATTTTTCAATGAGTATTACATAATAATAATCTGCAACGGGCAATGGTTGTCCATTAAAGTTAACATCTCAAGATTTTATATTCGATTGAGCAGAAAATAACTCTTGACCCCACCTATTAAATATTTTAACTGTTGCGTCCGAATAATTGTTTAAACAAGGGGTTTCCCAATAGTCATTATATCCATCATTATTAGGAGAAAATCCATTTGGTATTACACAATCCTCATCAATAACTTCAATTTCATAATCTGGTTGCTGAAAACCTTAAGTAATTAAATCACTATTTATATTAACCGTTTCTACCAAACACATTTCTCCAATAGAATATGAATTAGAAAAAGTAGAGTTTGAAAAATAAAATCCTGAACTGCAAATTACATTAGGAGAATTTAATTGCCCTTTTGCTATTGAAAATGTGATCAAAAAAAATAAAAGGTAAAGTAATCTCATTATTGTTTATTTGTTATTTGAACTTATAGGTAAATGGTGTTATAACTTTAATTTAAATTAATTTATTTTTCAATTTTCAAAATTAATATACGTCAGTGAATTGGGGCTGCAGTGATGTAATTGTTTGTTTTTTTAATGTAATAATCTCAATTTAAAATATTAATATAAAACGGGAAAATTTATTATTTTTCGATCAATTAAAGTTTATGATCTCTTACAGCTCTTACACCATAAACAGAAAATAACTCTTGATCACTTTGCAACATTACAACTTCGCCATTGATGATAGATATTCTAAGGAACATTTTCACATCCCCATTTTCGTTGTAAGCATCAGGTTCATATCCCAATCCTAAATAATAATTAGTTTTAAACGTGCCTAACTTATCATTTTGTTCGTATATCACATTCAATTCAGCTTCAGATGGTAATCAGCCAACCATCACCAAGTTTTTGACATGCTATATCAGCTTGTTTTGAATCAAAAAAGCCAAGATCTTTTGTGGTAACATCGAGGTTATCAATTGTAATAAATTCAATGGATTTATTTTCCTTTAAAGCTATTGTTTCCGATTTATTCTTTGCAACGGTATCCATAAATTTACCAACTGTTTTAACCTCATCAGATAAAACAGTTGGAGATTTATTTGTATCATTATTTGTGTTACATGCGAATAACAAAAAACTAATATTAATTAGAAGAGCAAAATGTTTCACAAGTTTAAATTAATAGTAACCTGAGCCACCGATATAATCTGTCGATTTATCTCTGTTTAAATAACTATTTATTGCCGATTTAACATCCAATTGTTCACCTGTTCTATTTAATAACTCCAGTTTAGGTGGTGGTAATTTTGTAATGTTATTTATCTTATCTATTGTAATAGCCTTACCTTCATAAATACCAGAAAAACCAGATGCTTTAGATAAACACATTGTTTTTCCGAATACATTATCTAAATTTGATGCTTGGTTTTGAAATTCCTTTGTATCTCCTCCATCCATATTTAAATTCCCAACCCTATAATATCGACCACTTTTTAAATCTGAAATAAAATTATTAAAGCCTGCAACATTTTCAATTTCATTGAATGCATTTACACTGCCAGTTATTCCGCCGATAGAACCTTCGTTCCAATTGAAAGCATGGATTGTGTTTGCGGCAATATCTAATTTACTACTATCTAATAAGAAATTATGTGATTTTGTATCTACTAGCAAATAAAACTCATCAATCATAATGCCTTTGAAGAAAAGATTTTCTTTCATTACAGAGTCCAAAGTAATATAAATGTTCGCTTTTTTATTAGAAGATGAAAAAGCTGTGTTTTGTCTGTATACATCATGATTTCCTAAATAAACTACTTCGTTTATTGTAATATGAGTTCTAAAAAACTTATATTGGCCACCCTTTTTAAATCTTTCTTCGTTGAATTCACTAATCGTATTGTAAGTATAGGTAGGTAAGACTGGTAAATCTTCACCCTCAATTTTTATTAACTCTTTATTTTTTAAACTTTCAAATACCTTTTCACCTGCTGAAAGAATTATTGCACGTGCTGCAGCATCTTCTTTAAAATGATCTAATAAATCTTTAAAAGGCTCTCTTAAATCATCTATTGATTCAATATTAACACCTTGAACCATAAAATCGTTTGCGGCTTTTTGAATACAACCACATGCGTCTTCTGGTTTTTTAGAACAACTTTGCTAAAAGAATTATTGCAATGAAAATTGCACTAATATTTATTGTTAATTTTTTCATTTTTTAATTGGTTTAGTTTGCTCTTACTCATTGGCTTTTCAGATTACGCCCCGTTTTTTTGTGCTTCTGGCTGCACATTTATTATTTTATAAATAAAAACAATACAACTAAAGTGAGGTTGCAGTTTGCGTATTTATTTATTTTTCTTGCCATGTAAAATTGATGTCTCCATTGTTTTGGTAAGTATAAGATTTTTTAATGGCGTTCCATTTAATTGGCGCTCTTAATGTTTTTTAAATTGTTTAATATTTTTTACTTATTTAATCAGTGTTAAAAATCCGCTAAACTTGTATTCATTTTCTTGGTACATTCCATAAGCAACCCAATAGTAGGTTCCATCAGAACAAATTTTACCATTTTTGTTGGTTCCGTCCCATTCAAAATAAGCATCGGTTGAAGTGTATACTTCATTACCCCATCTGTTGTAAATTTTTACATAAAACTCATCAAACTTACCTTTTACAAATGCATGGTATTTATCGTTCGCCCCATCTCCTTGCGGTGTAAATACGTTAGGGAATTCAATAGACGGCTCACAAATAATATTGTCGATATTGAAGTTTAACATTTTAGGACAAGCTTGACCCGGTAAATAGACGAATACTGTATATATTCCGGAATCGCCTACCTCTCTAGTTTGTGCAGTAGAACCATCTCCCCATAAGTAAGTAGCACCTTGTCCTTCGTATCCTGCATCAAGTATAGCTTTCTTATCAGGACAAATACTATCTTTCTTTTCAAGCATATCTTTGTGTTGAACAGTTACAGTTACAGTATCTGTTTTTTTACAACCTCCAGTAGATGTAACCGATAAATAAAAGGTATATGTTTCATTTGCTGTAATACTAATATTATTAATGTTTGAAAATGCAACACCGCCATCGCTCCAACTATACAGGTAGTTAACGCCCGTATTGGCAGCAAAATTTACCGTTTCACCTTCACATATAGTTGTATCACGCAATGGGATCATTGTGGGATATGGCCTAACAGTTACGTTTTTAACACCCGAACCTGTACCACAATGATTAATCGCTGTAACCTTAATTTGATAGGTTCCAACTTGATTAAAGGTTGCATCAATTTCGTTTGCAGCAGTATCCACAATAGTTCCATTGTTCGGTACCGTCCAACCATAATAGGTGTTTACTCCAAAAGGTACTTTATAATGGTTTGTATCGCCCAAGCATACTGTTGAAGGCCCCGTTATGTTAACAGAAGGTGGCCCGTCAACTACAATAGTTTTAACAGGCGACCAAGGCCCTAAGCAACCAAAATTATTTTCCTGAACAGAGAATGTTAAGTTTCCTTGTCCACCGAGGTTTACATATAAACTGTTATATCCTGATGGCGAAGCAAATGGTTGACCACCACCAATTCCGTTACAAGTCCACATATATTTAGAATCAGAATTGTAAGGCTGGAAGAACAAGGCGGCAATATCACCAACACAGAAAGTGTCTTCTTGCATGTACGAAGGTAAAATGTACGATTCGATTAGTACACCTGCATCGGCAGGTGCTCCAATGGTTAAACGTATTAATGTCCCCAATGTATTATCTGGGTCAGTTGCCTTGGTAGCAACTACTCTCGCATAGTATCCTTTTGGCGCAATACCAAGTGCTATTAGACCGGCTAAATTTGGAATAACAATGTGTAATAAGGTATCGTTCACAGCAGTTACCGAACCCAATGCCCCCAATGCACCAACAGGTGCAAAAGTTAATTTTGACAGCAATTCCAATTTAAATTCATTGCCAGGTAAGTATTGTTGAACACCGTTTACAAAATGATCAACATCTATCGTTACAAGCGTATCCCAACCTTGACCATTAGGAATTAAACAAACGTGTATGTCTTGCGTTAAATTTGTTTCCGCGTCACATTCACGAATACAGAATGGACCATATAAACTACCAATTACATTTGGACTGGTAGAAACAATTCTTAAATAATACTTACAGCCAGGAGGTACAATTGGAATTTTTCCTGAAACATTTCCCGGAGGGATTCCTAAAGCAGGGTCATATGCTGTATTATCTACTGATGTTCCAACAACCGTTGGGTTCACTCCAAAATTTCCGTTTACATCTGACAACTGTGCTATGTAAACATTATTTGTATAAATACCTGTTGAGGTAAATGGGATGTCTATAACACTATTAATACATATAGCATTGGTATCGTTTAATACTACCGGCTTTTTCGTGACTATTACGTTAGGGCAGTCAACGATAGTGAAACAAACACTGGCAATACCAACTAACACCGGAGCAGGAGAAATTCTATTTATTCGTACTTTGTAGCAATTGCCTGCAGGAATAGGAATATTTATAGGAATGTGAACCGTAACGCCACTGGTTGTTGTAGGGTAGTAAATACTAAAAACACCTAAGTTAGTAGGATTATTAAAGTTGCCCATAGGGTCAGATAACTCAACCTCGTAAGTACCGTCACAAAGTGTATCGCTTAACTGAAAAAATATAGATAAATAATGGTCGCGACAAACAGTATCGGAAGATAAGTTCGTGATCGTAATGTCAACTGGTGCGTGGTTGATTGGGTCATAATCACCAATTACGTTAATATCGTCAACTGAAAAAGCGGATTCAAATCCGGGAGCAGGAGGCGTTCCTGCATCATTCACCCATCTAAATCCAAAACGTATATCATTTACATTGTCGAAAGCAGGGTTGGAAAGTGCCTCGTATTTCCACATATATCTGCCACTGTACTTTTGCTGCCCGCATTGTATCCAGGGACCATTGTTTTTGCTGTAATAAATTTCACCAAATGCGTTAGCAGTTCCGTCACACATATAAAAGAAAGAAAAAACCACGTTGGTAATACCCATGGTACAAAACCCCGAATTCATTAATGCAATTCGGTCTGAGGCATTGTTTGGGTTGTAATTGGAATTGTCAATGCCTTGCCCTTGTGCCGTAACCTCATCATGAATATGCAAGTAGTTACTATTTGGAGCAAAGCTTATTTGACCTCCGTATGTTTGGGATTGATCGGAGTTGTTAGGGTAAGCGGGTAAACCCAAATAACTGTTGTTTACAATAAATTTGTTTGGACCTGCCGGTGAGCCTATTCCGTTTCCATTTAGTGTCCAAGCGCCAGAACCAAACTCCCAGTTTTCGTTAAATAACTGAATTTGTTGAATTTGCGCTGATGCGTTTAATGAAAATATCATTAAAAAAAACAAACTAACTAAATGGATTTTAAATTTCATTATCAATAATTTTATATAATTGTTAATTCTAAGTTTTGTATAAAAATAGTGAAAAATATTATTATAACAAGCATTGGTTACAGCTTATTGAGTTATGTAATTGTTTGCGAAATGATCCTTTCGTTGAATTTTTCAACAAAATTAAGCAAGTATTAAGGATTTATTTTTTGTAATTTTCTATAAAAAGGGTGTCAGTACAAAATTCATACTCATCTTTTTGGTTATTAGAACAAACGAGAATAATTCTATTGGAGGAGTAATCCGTAATCATGTTTTTATACCATTCAACACCATTTTTATCGATGTTTGATAGTGGTTCGTCCAATAATAAAATAGGGCTTTTTGAAAGTATTGCCAATGCTAGTTTTACTCGTTGTTTCATACCTGAAGAGTAATATTTAATAGCTTTATTTTTTGCTTTTTCAAGTTGCATAATTTCGACTATGTTTTTTTCTTTAAAAGGTTTAAACCTTGCTTGGTAGTCGATTATTTCTTGCAGCGTAAAATCTTCAATTAGTTCCAAATAAGGTGAGGCAATGCTTATGTGTTTGAAAATATTTTCCACGGAAACGTCAGTCCCATTAATAGTATATTGTACGGTACCTAAACTTGGAATTTGAAATCCCGAAATTGTTTGAAGCAGGGTAGATTTTCCCGAACCATTTCCTCCAAGTATTACGCAGTGATTGCCTAAAGAGAATTCGAGTGTTATATCTTTAAATATCCACTCGTTGTTGTATTTTTTTCCTAGCTGCCTGAGATTAATTTTCATGAAGGGTTGTTACATTGTTCCTCTCATAATGCCGTTTGTAGATTCTCGTATAAATTTCATGATTAGTTCTTTTTCTGGTGATGAAGGAGCTTCGTGTTCAACAATATTAACGGCATTGGTAACATTGTATCCTTTTACATAAATGGTACGGTAAATATCTTCAATTTGCAGAATAGATTCATTGCTGTATCCTTTTCTTCTAAGTCCTACGGAGTTAATTCCTACATAGGATAATGGCTCACGAGCAGCTTTTACAAAAGGTGGCACATTTTTGCGAACCAAGGAGCCTCCTGTAATAAATGAATGAGCACCAATTTTAACAAATTGTTGTACAGCAACAATTCCTTCTAAAATGGCAAAATCTTCAATTTCAACGTGTCCGGCTAAGTTTACACCGTTTGCTAAAATAATGTTGTTTCCCAATAAACAATCATGTGCAACGTGAACATAGGCCATAATAAGGCAATTACTACCTATAACTGTTTTGTGACGATCAATTGTTCCCTTGTTTACGGTAACACACTCTCTTATTGTTGTATTGTCACCAATTTCTGCGGTTGTGTCTTCTCCTTCATATTTTAAATCTTGGGGATTACCGGCAATTACAGCTCCCGGGTATATTTTACAGTTTTTGCCAATCCTGGAACCTTCCATAATACTAACATTCGGACCAATCCATGTTCCTTCTCCAATGGTTGCATTTTTAGCTACGGTGGTGAAGGGTTCTATGGTAACGCCTTCAGCAATTTTTGTATCAGGGTGAATGTAGGCAAGTGGACTTATCATACAGTTTATTTTACTTTAACAATTTGAGCTAACATTTCAGCTTCAATGGAAATTTTATTGCCTACATAACCCACTCCGTACATATGGCATAAACCTCTGCGAATTGGGCTTAAAAGTTCTAATTTAAATACAATAGTATCGCCTGGCAACACCATATTTTTAAACCTTACATTTTCTATCTTCATAAAATAAGTAAGATAATTTTCGGGGTCAGGAACCGTTTTTAATACTAAAATCCCACCGGTTTGTGCCATCGCTTCTATTTGTAATACTCCAGGCATTACAGGGTTTCCAGGGAAATGTCCTGCAAAAAAAGCTTCATTCATAGTAACGTTTTTTACTCCTACAACGTGCGTTGCTGAAAGCTCAATTATTTTATCGATGAATAAAAAGGGTGGACGATGGGGTAATATTTTAAGAATATCATTTATGTTAAGTAATGGAGGTGCGTTTAAATCAAATTTAGGAATCACATTTTTTTTGGAAGTTTTTTGTTTTTTAGCAAACTCCTTTAACTTTTTTGCAAAGGTTACATTGCCTTCGTGACCTGGTCTTGCAGCAAGAATGTGTCCTTTTATGGGAATGCCCACTAAAGCTAAATCACCTACAATATCCAGTAATTTGTGACGAGCGGGTTCATTTTGAAACTGTAAGTCAACATTGTTCAACACCCCTTTCTCTTTTATTTTTACACTTGGTTTTTTAAATAAAGTTGCCAGTTCATCCAGTTTTTGTTGGGTAACATCTTGGTCGACAATTACAATAGCATTGCTTAAATCGCCACCCTTGATAAGATTGTGTTCAAGTAATTGTTCCAATTCGTGTAAAAAACAAAATGTTCGGTTGGGTGAAATATCTGTATTGAACTCCCCAATATTATACATAGAAGCGTGTTGAGTTCCTAATACCGGAGAATTATAATCAACCATAACAGTAAGGCGGTATTCATCAGAAGGTACGGCTAACATCTCTACTTTTTTAGCTTTGTCTTCGTATGTAATATTAGTGTCTAAGATAAGATATTCTCGTATAGCATTTTGTGTTTCTTTTCCTGCATTTTTTATGGCATCTGTAAAGGGTTTAGCACTGCCATCCATAATAGGAATTTCGGGCCCATCAAGTTCAATTAAGGCATTGTCAATGTCGCATCCAACCAATGCTGCAAGAATGTGTTCAACAGTATGAACAGTAGCATCATTTTTTCCTAAGGTTGTTCCACGTGATGTATCCACAACAAAATCAACATCTGCCTCTATGATTGGGGAATCCGGCAAATCAATGCGTTGAAATTTGAAACCATAATTTTCAGGTGCCGGCTTAATGGTTAAGTTAGTAGTATTGCCGGTATGTAGTCCAACACCCGACATAGAAACACTTGTTTTTAAAGTATGTTGTTTATCGCTCATATGGTTTTAAAAAGAACTTTAATTATTTTTGAAATATATCATTTTAGTTTGACGCTTAGCAATTTACTAAACGTATCTAAGAATACGTTGTAGCATTCTATACACCAAAAGTATTAAAAAAAATGATTTTTTATTTTTTTAGATTCTGCATTTATCAAAAGCGGCTTGTTTAAAACATTTAAGGTATAGCTCAATCAAAGCGGATTAAGTACAAACATTGTTTTAATTTTGCCTTAAATTAACTTGGTTATGCTTATACGGAAAGGTGAAAAAAATGACATAGAACCACTTTTGGAGTTAATAAAAGAGTTAGCAATGTATGAAAAAGCTCCTGATGAAGTAGTGGTTACTGCTGATGAGTTGAAGAGCGATTGTTTTGGAGACACGCCCGTTTTTTATTTTTTTGTAGCTGAGTATGAAAAAAAAATAATTGGAATAGCATTGTACTATATCAAGTATTCTACTTGGAAAGGGAAATGTGTTTTTTTGGAAGATATTATTGTGTATGAACCTTATAGGCAAATGGGAGCCGGCAAAAAATTATTTGACGCAGTAGTATTCACTGCAAAGCAATTAAAAGTAAAGAGACTGGAATGGCAAGTGCTGGATTGGAATAAACCGGCTATCGCTTTTTATAAAAAGTTAAATGCTAACTTTGATGATGAATGGATAAACTGTAAATTAACGAAAGAGCAGATTGAGAAATATTTTGATTAATTCCCTATTCTTATTAGTTGCATCTAAGAAAAATGAAAGTATTTAAATTTGGAGGCGCATCCTTAAAAGATGCAGCATCGATAAAAAATGTATCAACAGTTCTTTGGCATTATCAAAAGCAGAAATTAGCAATTGTTGTTTCAGCAATGGGGAAAACAACCAATGCGCTCGAAAATTTATGCGATGCGTATTATTTTCAAAAAGGTAATGCCAATCAAATTTTGAATGAAATAAAGAGTTTTCATTTTGATATAATCAGTCAATTATTTGTTGATAAACAACATCCTATTTATAATGAAATAATTAATTCATTTGTTGAATTAGACTGGATTATTGAAGAAACACCAATTCATAGCTACGACCACGATTACGATCAAATTGTTTCGCTGGGTGAAATTGTCTCTTCCAAAATTCTTAGTTTTTATTTGGATGAAGTAGGGGTAAAAAATAATTGGATGGATGTTCGCGATGTTCTTCAAACAGACAATACGTATCGTGAAGGAAAAGTAGATTGGAAAACAACACAGGAAAACGCAGTAAAAAAATTATTGCCTGTGCTTATTCATGAAAATATTATTATTACGCAAGGTTTTATTGGGGGAACGTCCGAAAATTACACTACTACCTTGGGCCGCGAAGGGTCCGATTTTACTGCTGCTATTTTAGCGTATTGTATCAATGCTGAAGAGGTAATAATTTGGAAAGATGTGCCAGGAGTTTTGAATGCCGATCCGAAATGGTTTAACGACACGGTTCTTATTCCACAACTTTCGTATCAGGATGCGATAGAGTTAGCATACTATGGTGCAACGGTTATACATCCCAAAACGATAAAACCTTTACAGAATAAAAACATTTCACTTTGTGTAAAGTCTTTTGTTTCGCCTTTAGAAAATGGAACACTTATAAATAATGAACAAACAGGATTGCCCACACCTTGTTTTATTTTTAAAGTAAATCAAGTACTAATTTCCATTGCTCCAAAGGATTTTTCATTTATAGCAGAAGAGAGTCTTAGCGGCATTTTTGGATTGCTTGCAAGCTTAAATGTGAAAATAAATTTAATGCAACAATCTGCTATTAGTTTTTCGGTGTGTATCGATTACGATGAAGAGAAAATACTGAGAGTTATTGAATTGTTGCAAAAGGAATTTAGGGTTTTATACAACAAGGATGTAGAATTGGCAACTGTACGTTATTACGACAAAGCCACAATAGACCGTGTAAGTATTAAGAAAGAAGTATTATTGGAACAACGAAGCCGTTATACGATTCAAATGGTGATGCGTAATAAAAAATAAAAATGAGTAATCCGACACCTCGTTCATTTTTATATCCCTTCTTAATGTTGTTAGTTTCTATTGTTGTACTAATAGGCATATCACTCATAAATATGGAATATGAAAGAGGTGAGATTAGTATAAAAAATTTCAGCTTATTCGCAGATATTGTTAAATCAAAATCGAAAAAGCACTTAACAGTCGTTAACGATACAGTATTTTTAAAGGATACTACATTGGTAAACTCTTTATCAATTTTAGCAATTGATTCAATGGCGATAGAAGACTTTGGAAAAGGTACAGGTATAGGACTTGCACACTTTTTTGAGATGTTAATAAGCCATAAGGGAGCACATAAAAAAATACGAGTAGCCTATTTTGGCGACTCAATGATTGAAGGTGATTTACTTACTCAAGATCTTCGTAAATTATTGCAACAACGATATGGTGGAAAGGGTGTAGGGGTAGTTCCTATAACGAGTAATAATGCAGGATTTAGGCAAAGTATACGACATTCGTTTTCTGAAAATTGGCAAATGTATTCTTTGCTCGACAAAATAAGTTCAGATAAACCATTGGGACTAACAGGTTTTGGTTTTATTCCACAACAAAACAATGGTGATTCAATAAGTCTTCCTGAAAATAATAGTTGGATAAAATACACAGCTGTTCAACGTGTAGGTTTAGATAAATTTCATACCATAAAATTGTATTACGGAAAATCAAAAGAAGGAAATTATTTAGAATACAATAACGGTTATGGAAACAAAACAGCAAAACTAAACGGCACTAACAGCGTGAATGAAGCAATACTTAATGAAAAAGTTCCTACTCAAAGTTTTTACGGAAGTTTTAATTGTAAGGAATCGACTCCCGTTTTTGCAATGAGCTTTGAAAGCGATAGTGGTGCTTTTGTCGACAATTTCGCATTTCGGGGAAATTCCGGGATGCCACTTACAAAAATACCATACAGCGTTTTGAGCGGCTTCAACAATTACTTAAACTACGATCTTATTATTTTACATTACGGATTAAATGCAACGAACCCGAAAGTAACTGACTATAGTTGGTATGAAAAAGGCTTAAACAATATGGTGGCGCATTTAAAAAATGCTTTTCCAAATACAAGCATTTTAGTAGTTAGTGTAAACGATAAGAGTTATAAAAAGGACGGTGAGTATATAACCGATCCAAGTGTGCCGCTTATTGTAGATGTTGAAAAAAGAGTGGCTGAAAAAAATAAAGTTGCTTTTTGGAATTTATACGAAGCAATGGGTGGATATAATTCGATGGTTACGTGGGTAACAGCCGATACCGCACTTGCAAACAAAGATTATACACATCCCAATTATAAGGGAGCAACAAAAATAGCTACTATGTTGTATAACGAATTAAACAAAGAGTTGGATGAATATAAGAAAAACAAAGAGGGTATTTAGTTTTTCCTTTCTATTGTTGATAGCTGTACTGCGTGTAAATGCACAACAGACTTTTAACGATTCCATCGAAAAAGAATACCCATTTGTGTGTACCGAATTTAATGAGATTGAAAATGATTCAGTAGGATTGATTCGTTTTTATTCCAAGTTACTACAATTAGAAACGTCAAACATTCCTAGGGTATGTGTTGTACATATAGGCGATTCACACATACAGGCCGATTTTTTTTCTGGTAAAGTAAGACAAGATTTGCAATTGCAATTTGGAAATGCAGGTCGCGGACTGGTTATTCCATATCACGTTGCACGAACCAATGAACCTAATTCATACCAAACTTCTACCAACAGTAAATGGCAGGTAAGAAGAAATGTAGTGAAGAACGATACTATTCCGATTGGCTTAAGTGGAGTAACCATTAAGAGTATGGATACTTCAGCAATTTTACGAATAAAAGTATTGGATCAGCCGGGATTGGATTATTCCTTTACAAAGGTGACGCTCTTTCATGATAAAAGTATCAACGCATTCGATTTTATTGTGTGTGACGATGAGAATTGCGTGTTGGGTTACATTAATTCAAGTACCCAAACAGGCAGTAATTTTACATCAAGCGAGCATTTATTAAAACCAATGAGAGAAATTTATTTTAAAAATTATCAACGTGATTCAGTGTTGCAAAAATATTCACAGGTATATGGAATTTTACTGGAAAATGGCAAACCTGGACTTTTGTACAATACCGTAGGCGTGAATGGTGCTGAGTTCCGACACTTCAATTCATCGGAATATTTTAATGAGCAAATGGCATACTTAAAGCCTGATTTGATAATTATTTCGATGGGAACCAATGAGGCCTATTCGACCAAATTCGATAATTTTAAATTTTATAAACAAATTGATTCTTTGGTATCGACTTTAAAAAAAATGAATCCTACAGCCGACTTTTTGCTCACAACTCCTGCAGATTCCTACAGGAAAAGAAAATTAAAAAACCCGGATATGCGAATTGCAAGAGCAACTATACAAGATTATTGTTATCACCACAGTTTAGCATATTGGGATTTGTACTATATTATGGGTGGTTATGGATCTATGTTAGTATGGTTTAAAAAAGGACTTACTGCCAAGGATAAATTACATTTCAGTAGTAAGGGTTACGCATTACAAGGTGAATTATTATACCGTGCACTAAAAAATGGATACCTCGATTATAAGGAACATACACATTGATAAAATAGTAGAACAATTTTTGTACAACGAGAAGAACCCTTTGTTGTTCAATAGCGGTTTTTTTCTGTTTACCTTTTTGTTTTTTTTATTGATTTATTCACTTATTCAGAACCGTATAAGGGCACGAATTTTTTTCATTGTAGCATTTTCTGTTTATTTTTATTACAAGTCGAGCGGATGGTATTTTTTGTTGATGATAATTTCTTCTCTTGTGGCACATTATTTAGCCCAATACATTTACCTCACTCGTAATTACCGTAAACGAAAAGCCTTGATGGTATTTTCTGTAATTATTTTTGTGTCAATGTTGGGTTATTTTAAGTACACTAATTTCATCATTGGTATCGTTAATAATTTTCGAACACAACCCGTACAGTTTGCACAGTTATTTCTACCATTGGGAATTTCCTTTTACACCTTTGAACTTATCAGTTACTGTGTAGATGTTTATTATCGAAAAATAAAACCGGTAAAGAGTATAATGGATTTCTGCTTTTATGTTTCTTTTTTCCCACATCTTGTGGCTGGACCTATTGTACGACCTAAAGAACTTATTCCTCAAATTTATGCGAAGCTAAAACTTACACGAGAAGATGTAGGAAGGGGAGTCTTTTTAATTATGGCAGGACTCGTAAAAAAGGCAATTATCTCAGACTATATTAGTAGCAATTTTGTCGATCGTATTTTTGATAACCCTGCTTTGTATTCGGGGGTAGAAAATTTATTGGGGGTGTACGGTTATACACTTCAAATTTATTGTGATTTTTCGGGTTATTCGGATATGGCAATTGGAATTGCATTACTCATAGGCTACAAACTTCCTTTGAACTTTGATGCACCTTATCGATCAACGAGTATAACGGAATTTTGGCGCAAATGGCATATCTCACTTTCTTCTTGGTTGCGTGACTATTTGTACATCCCATTGGGCGGTAATCGTACAGGAAAGTTTAAACAATACATTAATTTAATGATTACTATGTTGATTGGAGGATTGTGGCATGGTGCTTCTTGGAAGTTTGTGTTTTGGGGGGGTATGCACGGTGTTGGCTTGGCAATTGACAAATTCTTTAACGATGTAGTTAAATTTAAAAGCAATTTGTTTACCAAAGTAGTAGGTATAATTATTACATTTAATTTTGTAGCATTTTGTTGGATATTTTTTCGTGCCGATTCGTTTGAAACAGCTATAGATTTATTAACACAAGTGTTTACATCCTTTAAAGGCGAATTGTTTGTGAATGTACTTGTGGGTTACAAGCAAGTATTTTTATTTATATTAATTGGATATTTACTTCATATTACACCTAAAACCTGGGATCAGTTTGTCGAAAACAAAGTGATTCATTATCCTTTAATTGTACAGTCTATTTTACTTGCTATTGTTATTTGGATGGTAATACAGTGTAAGTCGGCAGAGTTACAACCCTTTATTTATTTTCAGTTTTAAGAATTTACTGTGCCGTAAAATGTTTTTTTACAGAATCTGCAAATTCATCAAATATGAGCTCGTTAGATGCTACTATTTCGGCACCAAAAAGATAATTGTTTTCGCCTTTAAAGTCAGAAATTTTTCCGCCTGCTTGTTGCACTATAAATATACCTGCTGCAACGTCCCAGGGTTTTAATCCATATTCATAAAATCCGTCAAGCCTTCCACAAGCAACATAGGCAAGGTCGGCTGCAGCTGAGCCTAGCCTCCGAATACCGTGTGTGTGTTGCATATAGTATTTAAACAATTCTATGTATTCATTAAGACGACTGTAATCGTAATAGGGGAAACCGGTTGCCAATAATGAATCTTTTAATTTGCTAACTGCTGATACTTGTATGGCTTTTCCATTTAAATAGGCCGGACTATTTTCCCAAGCATAAAAAGATTCTTGTGCGTTAATTTCATAAATAACACCAAGCACTAATTCATCGTTTTTTTTTAAGGCAATACTAATACAAAAGCAAGCTAAACCGTGAATAAAATTGGTGGTTCCATCCAGTGGGTCGATAATCCAAGTATAATGTTCCCCTTTTTTATCGATTGTATTTTCTTCTGCAATAAAGCCACTTTCTGGAATAAATTCGGAAAGTTTTGCAATTAATTTTTTTTCGGATGTTTTGTCAACATAGCTAACAAAATCATTTTGTCCTTTTACTTCGATAGAACTGCTTTTAAATTTACCCCTTTCTTCCAAAATAAATTTGCCCGTTTCGTGGCAAAGTTCAACTACGTTTTTACAAATAAATTCTAGGTTATAATTTTTCAATGAGCTATAGTTTGCTTTTTCCTTTCTAACTTGTTGAAATAAAATATTCCTACCACTCCCAAGAAAAATAAAATAGTAGAAATTATTTCGGCTTGGGTAACACCACCTAAAATGTTGTATTCTGTGTTTACACGTATCTTTTCAATTAAAAAGCGCTCAGTGCCGTTGAGAATTAGAAAAATAGAAAATAATACGCCCGGGGTTTTTATTTTTTTACGAATGCTCCATAAAACGAAGAATAAGACAATGCACATAATGCTTTCGTAAAAAGGAGTTGGCCATACTGGGTTTGCTAACATATTACAATGTGAACCTTCACATTCCGATATTGGTATTCCTTCGCTAATAACATTGTGCGGGTAGCTGAACGACCACATCCAGTCTGGTAAAAAGCTCATCCAATTTGGTTTAGGTGCAAGGTTGTTAATTCCCCAGTCGCCATCACCCGAAAGCTGGCATCCGATACGACCTGTTCCGTAAGCCAGCATAATAGATGGTGCAGAAGAGTCAATTACGTGAGGAACATAAAGGTTGTTTTTATTGGCATAATAAATTACAGAAATAGAACCCAATATTAAACCTCCATACATGGTTAAACCACTAAATGATATTAAACCATCTATGGGGTCGGCCATAAATTCATCCCAATTTTCGAGATTGTGAAAAATTTTAGCCCCTATTATTCCTGAAATAGCTGCTATGATTGTCATGTTTCCTACATATTCATGTGGATGCATCACTAAATCTTTCCATATTGGAGTAGCTAATTTTTCTTTATCCTTTTCTTTGAACTTTAAATAAGCAGATATGGCTCCACCTAACAAACCTCCAATAAAGCTACCCTCATATGATAAAAGGAAATGTTGTGGGTTGTGGGTAAATTCATCGTAGTTTAAAATCATTCCAACAATTTTATAAGCTAATAAGAATGCTACCAAGAAAGATGTTCCAAGTTCAATAACAGAGACTTTTTTACCCACCAATATTTTTTTCATATTAGTAAACATCAATCCTTCTGTTTCTTTTCGAAATAATTCTTTTCCAAAAAAGTAATTGGCTAATAGAAAAGAAATGGCAACAAAAAATCCAAAACTTTGAATGGGCATTGGAAGGTTAATTCCAAAAAGGTCTTTTAAAAGATCGGTGATAGTTGGATACATAATTTTATGCTGATTGTTTTGCGTTTTGTTCCACTAATGTGCAACACATTGTTCCATCGATATCAAAGTGGCTCAATGTAACTAGTGTAACTTTATTAATAAGTGAAACATCGTATTCTGTTTTCACTTTTATATAGTTTGCTGTAAAGCCTGACATATATCCGTTTTTATTGTCAGCCTCAAATAGCACTTTTTGAGTGCTATTTAAATTGCTTTCATAAAATGCATGTTGTTTTTTTGCAGAAAGCACACGCAACATTTTGTTCCTTTTGTGGCGTATATTTTTGGGTATAACTTCCTTTATTTCAATTGCCACCGTATTTGCTCTTTCACTGTATGTAAAAACGTGTAAGTATGAAACATTGAGCATATTTAAGAAGTGGTAGGTCTCTAAAAAATCTTCATCAGTTTCACCTGGAAAACCAACAATAACATCCACACCTATACAACAGTGTGGCATAAGCTGTTTAATCCTATTTATTCTGTTTAAGTACAAATCACTCAAGTATCGCCTTTGCATCTGTTTCAATATTTTGTCAGAGCCTGATTGTAATGGAATATGAAAGTGCGGAACAAATCGCTTTGAAGTACTAATAAAATCAATTGTTTCGTTTTTTAATAAATTTGGTTCAATGGAGGATACTCGAATACGCTCAATATTTTCGATTTTGTCGAGCTCCTTTACAAGTTCAAGAAAAGTATGCTCGTGTTTTTTATTTCCATTTTCACCTTTCCCATAATCCCCAATATTTACACCGGTTAATACAATTTCTTTTACTCCTTGTTGGGCAATTTCGCGTGCATTTTTTAGTACATTCTCCATTTTATCGCTGCGGCTAATACCTCTGGCAAGTGGAATGGTGCAATATGAGCAATTGTAATCGCAACCATCCTGAACTTTCAAAAAAGCGCGTGTTCTATCACCAATAGAATAAGAGTCAACAAAAAAATCAGCATCTTCTACTTCACATGAATGAATTTCTGTGAGTGTTTTTTTTGAGAGGTCGTTTATATAATGATCGATGTTGAATTTTTCTGTTGCACCTAACACCAGGTCTACGCCATCAATTTTTGCAATATCTTCAGGTTTAAGTTGCGCATAGCAACCCACTACAGCGATAAATGCATTAGGAGAAGTTGCCAATGCATTTTTTACTATTTTTTTACATTCCTTATCAGCATTTTCCGTTACAGAGCAAGTGTTGATAACGTAAATGTCGGCAATTTCTGTAAATTCAACTTTTTGATAGCCATTTTTTACAAAACTACGACCAATGGTTGATGTCTCAGCAAAATTGAGTTTACAGCCTAAGGTGTAAAAAGCTACTTTTTTTGTGTCTCCCATTGAAGCGCAAAGATAGGGTTTTAGAATTTACTTGCATAAAATTTTAAGTTGGAAGTCGACATTTACTGCATTTTCAATTTTTTTCTTCCAATATTAATTTTACTTTTATTCCTTCATAATTTAAACAAGTAATGGAGGAAAAGAAAGAAAATAGTGATAGAATACTCGAAATTCTGAATGAAAAATCATCCCTAAAGCAGGATGTTTTTCATACTACCATTGCTGTTTTTAATGATTTTAAGAGCGTAATGAAGGAAACTGTGGCTGCTTATAGAATAGAATTGGCCCAAACAGATAAACGTATAGCCATCGAATTTATTGATAAAAGTGAATACGAAATGCATTTAAAAGTTGCAGGGGATATAATGATTTTTTCAATGCATACCAACGTTTTTAAATTCGATACAAGTCATCCAATTACTAAAACATCCTATGTAAAAAGTAATGTGTATAACTCGTATTGTGGTGTTATTAATGTATACAATTTCTTGTCAGATTCATTCAAATATAATCGTATTAACGATATTGGTTATTTAATTGGCCGAATATTTATAAATAGAGAATTGCATTATTATGTTGAAGGTAAAAGGAAAATTGGATTAAGGCACAATGATTTTGTGAATTTTAAGATAGATAAAGTTGCTATAAAAGACATAATAGAATCGTTAATACTGTATTGTTTGGAATTTGATTTGTATACACCACCTTTTGACAGTGTGGGGCAAATAAGTGTTATGGAAATTCAAGAAGCTGCAAACAATGTGCTGATAAAGACCGGAAAGCGTCTTGGCTTTCAGTTTATGGCAGAGGATAACGGGGCGAAATAACAGAATTTCAAGATTTTTTTTGTAAAGCGTCTAAAAAAGCGTATTTTTGCAGTCCAATTTTTTGAAAACTAAAATTTGGCCCGTTCGTCTAGGGGTTAGGACACCAGATTTTCATTCTGGTAACAGGGGTTCGATTCCCCTACGGGCTACAAAATAGAGTAAATAAAGAGTAAAAAGTATAAATTATATAACAATAAAAAATGGCAAATCATAAATCGTCCATAAAAAGAATAAGGACCAACGAAGCAAAAGGCGAACGCAATCATTACCAAGCTAAGTCTACCAGAACGGTTATTAAAAAATTAAGAACCACAAAGGATAAAAAAGAAGCTGAGAAATTACTTCCTGAAGTAATTTCTATGGTTGATAAATTGGCTAAGAAAAATATTATTCATAAAAACAAAGCTGGGAATTTAAAATCGAAGTTAACAAAACTCGTTAGCGCACTTTAATTTTTTCGTGGTTACAGAATTAAAGGCTTCCTCTTTTTGTGGAAGCCTTTTTATTTTAATTAAAGATGAAAACCTATTCGGATAAATTTACAATAAAATCGTGGGCAGAGGACGATAGACCTCGAGAAAAACTCATTTCAAAAGGCAGGCAAGTATTAAGTGATGCCGAGTTAATTGCTATTCTTATTGGCAGTGGGTCACGCGAAGAGTCGGCAGTAGAGTTGTCTAAAAAAATGCTTAAACACTACGAGAACGATATTGATGTATTGGCAAAAGTATCGGTACAAGAATTAATGCAATTTAAAGGTATTGGTGAAGCAAAAGCTGTAAGTATTGTTGCTGCATTGGAGTTAGGCAGACGAAGGAAATACATAGAAAAAAATGAGCGTATAAAAATTGTTTCCAGTAATGACGCTTATAATTGTTTGATTGGCGATTTGATGGATTTAAATCACGAAGAGTTTTGGATATTATTGTTGTCGAGAAGCAATCACGTTATTAAAAAAATAAACGTAAGCAAAGGCGGTGTGAGCGGAACTGTGGTGGATTCTAAAGTAATCTTCAAACACGCACTTGAGCATTTAGCAAGTTCCATTGTATTGTGTCACAATCATCCTTCCGGAAATTTGAAACCTAGCGATGCTGATTTAAAACTTACAAAAAATTTAAAGGAAGCGGGAAGGGTTATGGATATTGTTGTGGTAGACCATCTCATTATAGGAGAAAAAAGCTATTATAGTTTTGGTGATGAAGGTATGTTGTGATGTTTGGAAGCTTGTTGTAAGCCCATTGTTGAATGCTTATTTTCTGAAAAATTATGCTATATTTGTTTAGCATTAACGTTCTTAATTCTCCTTTATACAATAGGTGGGGCGAAAAAGTATTTGAAACAACGGATAAGAATTATGGATGGGATGGTACTTATAAAGGCAATAATTTAAATGGTGCTCTTTTTGTGTATTATTGTTATGGTAAATACAATGATGGTTTGGAGTTTTAGCAAAATGGCGATGTAACGCTTATAAGGTAGTAGATAATGGATAATGAAAAATTGTTAATGGTAAAGGGTACAAATAATTTTCAATTTGTTATATTTTCAAATTATCAAATTGCACTTTGGGAATAATTCAAAAACAAGCCATTAAAAACACTTTTTACACCTATTTAGGTGCTGTGTTGGGCTTTTTAACCAGCTCATTCTTTTTTCCACATATTTTTAGTACCGATGAAAATGGTTTGCGTATCGTCATAACATCAATCGCATTATTGTTTGCTCAGTTTGCTAATTTAGGATTCAGCAACGTTACCATCCGTTTTTTTAGTCATTTTAGAAGCAAAGAAAACAAGCATCACGGATTTTTATTTTATCCTGTAATTATTTCTGTCATTGGCTTTTCGTTGTGGCTTATTCTTTTTTTGATTTTTAAATCAGATATCGTTTCAATGAATTCCGAGAAGTCGAAACTCCTTGCCGACTATATATTATACCTTATCCCTTTTGTTTTTTCATTGGTGTTCTTTAACGTGTTGGATGCTTATGCTCGTGCTGTTTACAGCTCAGTGGTTGGGATATTTTTAAAAGAATTATTGCAACGTGTACTTATTATTATTTCTGCTCTATTGTATTTCTTTTCCGTAATAAATTTTAAAGGGATGGTAATAGGTTATATTATTTCATTTGCAATTCCAACTATTGTTTTAGCTGTGTACTTAATCCGAGCAGGGGAGTGGAGCCTTAAACCCGATACTTCCAAATTAAGTAAAAGTCTTGCTTCTGATATGATACGTATGGGTTTATTTTCAATATTAAGCGGTGTTGCATCAGTTACCATTGCCGAAATAGCAAGCATTATGGTGAATCAAAAATTAGGCCTTTCTGCTGCTGGTATTTATGGAATATTAGCTGGTTTCGGACTTATTATTGCTTTACCTGCAAGAGCATTGTATAGAATTTCAAGTACTGTAATTGCCGATGCTTGGCAAAAAAACGATGTTAAATCTATTAAATCAATTTATAGTAAAAGTTGTATCACACAATTATTAATAGGTTCCTTTTTGTTTTTAGGATTATGGTGCAACATTGATAGCGTGTTAATTTTACTGCCTCCGGAGTATGCCGTTGGGAAGTACATTATTTTTTTTATTGGCTTGGGTAATTTGGTGGAAATGGCAACTGGTGTAAACGGAATTATTATTGCTAATTCAAAATATTATAAGTACGATGCCTTCTTTATGGTTGCATTAATTGGCATTACCATCATCACAAACATCATTTTTATTCCTATCTATGGCATAATAGGTTCAGCTATCGCATCGGCTGTTACCATTGCAACCTTTAATGTAGCTAGGTATTTGTTTTTGTTTTTAAAGTTTGGGATGCAACCTTACAATATGCAATCATTGAAAGTGCTGCTAGTTTCAATCACTGTATTTGCACTAAGCAGTTTAATTCCCTATTTCGATAATTTTTTTGTAAACATTTTTTTACACAGTGCACCAATTGTTATTGCTTTTTGGATACTTATTGTTAAAATGCGTGTGTCGGAAGAGATATATTCGCGTTTAAAGGTATATCTCAATTTGGTGGGAATAAAAATACCTTAAGACATTTCTACTTTTACTTAAAAAAACTAACTTCGTATTCTATTTTGCAAAATCTATGATGCGCTTTGTTTGTTTGTTGTTATTTGCATTTATTGCATTCACTGTTGATGCTCAAGTAAAACCTGTTTTTAGTGGATTTCCTGGAAGTGCTTATCAGTCAGCTCAAAATGAATATTATTGGAAAAATAGAAAACCTTTTGAAGGATACTGGCAGCAAGATGTGCACTATAAAATTAGTGCCGATGTGGACGAAAAAACAGATATCGTTAGTGGCCAGGAAGAACTTATTTATTACAACAATTCACCCGATGTGCTGAATTATGTCTACTTCCATTTATACAGCAATGCACAAGTAAAAGAGTCCTATTTGAGCGACTTGTTCAAGAACAATGGACTTACTTTGACTTACGGTAAATACCAACAACAAAATCTTGGAACTAATATTGAAAAAATTGCGAGTGCTGGTCGTGATTTAAAAATGGAGTTGGATAATACGGTACTCAAAGTGTTTCTTCAAAAGTCTTTAATGCCTGGAGAATCAGTGTCATTCCATATAGATTTTAAAACTTATTTCGATACAGGTACCATTCGAAACAGAATGAAAATGTTTAATGCTTTTGGCTATAAACATTACGATTTGGTTCATTGGTATCCACGCATTTCTGTATACGATAGAAAAATGGGTTGGGATACCGATCAACATTTAGACCACGAGTTTTATGGCGATTACGGCACATTTGATGTTGAAATAACTTTTGCAAATAACTATGTGTTGGATGCAACGGGTATTTTGATTAACCCAGAGGAGGTATTGCCTGCTGAACTAAGAAAGCAGTTAGATATTAAAAATTTCGCGAACAAACCTTGGAATTCACGTCCATCGGAAATTATTAAACCTGATGGCGGTCGAAAAATATGGAAATTCCACGCTGAAAATGTACATGATTTTGCACTCACGGCCGATCCCACTTACCGAATTGGTGAAGCAGAGTGGAATGGTATTAAATGCATTGCTTTGGTTCAAGAATCACATGCCTCACGCTGGCAAACAACTGCCGAATACGTTGCGAAAATTATTAAATCGAACTCCGAAGATTTTGGAATGTATGCTTATCCTAAAATGATTGCAGCTGATGCACAAGATGGAATGGAGTATCCAATGCTTACCTTGGATGGTGGTGGCGACCCCGATTACAAAACGTTGCTCATTCACGAAATTAGTCATAATTGGTTTTTTGGAATGGTGGGTAATAATGAAACCTATAGAGCAGCAATGGACGAAGGCTTTACTCAATTTCTTACTGCTTGGACATTTGAACGCATTGATGGTAAAAAAATAATAAAAGGAGTACCGGTTTCAAATTATATTCGAAAGTATTTAAAAGTGGAAGATGTGAGAGAAAATCAAGTATACAGAGGCTATGTTTTTGATGCTATCAAAGGAAGTGATGCCACCTTGAATACCCATTCTGATGGTTTTAACGGCACTATTCATCACGGTGGAGGTTACAGGCAGGTATATTATAAAACAGCTACCATGTTGTATAATTTACAATACGTATTGGGCGATGAGTTATTTTTAAAAACAATACAACATTATTTCAATCAATGGAAAATTTGCCATCCCTATATGGAAGATTTTAGAAGTTCTGTTATTGGCTTCACAAAAGTTGATTTAAACTGGTTTTTTGACCAGTGGATGGAAACCACTAAAATAATTGATTATAAGGTTGGCCGCGTTAAAAAGGGAAAAGAGGAAAATGAATATATCATTACTTTTAATCGTGAAGGAAGAATGCAAATGCCCATCGATTTTCAAGTAACAGCGAAGGATGGCAAAAAATATAATTATTATATTCCTAACAATTGGTTCGAAAAAAGTACCAATGCAACTATCCTCCCTCGATGGATAGGATGGGATAATATACAAAAAGAATATAAGGCAGAAGTCATTATACCAAATGGTATAAGCGATGTGCGCATTGATACAAGCTATCGTTTGGCAGACCTCAATATGTTAAACAATAGCAAACAATATCCAGTAACTATTAGCCTTGACCATCGTATTTACAATACTCCCGATAGAAAAAATTACGAAATTTTTATGCGACCAGATGTGTGGTACAATGCCTACGATGGAATAAAAACAGGTGTTGCGGTAAATGGGAGCTACTTGAACTATTTTCACCAGTTTGATGCAGCTGTTTGGTACAATACCGGATTAGGGCAATACACTAAAAGCTCATCCGATTCGGGGAACAAGCACAACAATGTAATGTCATATCGGTTTTATTATAAAACAGCCACAAATTCTTTTGTAAAAAATTCTTCGGTTTATTTTTCAAGTAGATTTTTGGATGGATTGAATTTGCATCGAATAGGCTTTGAAGTGAAGGATAAAAAGGACGTAAATCATATGTATGGTTTTTATAAAGCAATGTGGCGACAAAATTCTTATGCCAATAATTATTTATTGTATCCCGCTGAATGGGGTTCTGGTAAATTTAATAATACTATTAATTTGGGTATAGATCATAAATACTTATATAAAAGAGGCTCTGGTAATATAACCCTAAATGTTAAATCGTCTGCACTGGGCAGCGATTACAACTACTCTCAAATAAGCATGACCGTTGTAAATAAAAATGTATTTGGTAAATTTGATTTCAACACACGTACCTTTTTTCAATATGGTTTTGGTAACAACCAACCAAGCGAATCAGCCCTGTTTTTTGCTAGTGCTAATCCCGAAGAAATGATGGAAAATAAATACCTTCGTTCAGCGGGCTTTGTACCTAATGCTACTGTTGGATTTTATGGAATAAACACAAGTAGTTTTCAGTATGGTGGAGGTTTAAATATGCGTGGATATGCAGGGTATCTTATGCCTCAAGTGCAAACAGATGGCAGCTATTCCTTTATTTACAAGGGCACAAGTGGGGCAGCTGTGAATGCCGAGCTAGGGTTTGATAGGTTGATTCAGGTGATGCCAAGCAGAATGAGAAATTACTTTAAAGTGAACACTTATTTGTTTGGCGATGTAGGAGTAATAGATTATACAAACATTATTGAAAAAAAGAGTTTTTCGAAACCTCGTTTCGATGCGGGACTTGGAACAGCCTTTACGATAAAAAAATGGGGAGCCTTACAAATGGTAGAGCCACTTACCCTTCGTTTTGATATGCCTTTTTTTATAAGTAATACACCTAATGTAAGCCCCGAATATGTTAAATTTAGATGGCTAATATCTGTAAGTAGAGCATTTTAAAGTTTTATTATTCGGTTTTTAAAAATTAAATTTGTAGAATTGTTAGTATAAGTGCTTAAATAAACCTCAACGATGAAATACATAAATTACTTGTTTGTATTGCTTTCTCTTTCAGTTTACAGTGTTGTTAATGGGCAGAGTAATGAAGTGAAAAAAAAATATTCTGATGCGGAGTTTCACGTTGCAAGCAATAATTATGCATTGGCATTGCCACTTTATTTGGAAGTATTTACTTCCGATCCTAGCAACGCAAACCTGAATTATAAAATAGGGATATGTTATTTAAAATCCGTTTCTGAAAAAAATAAGGCTGTACCCTTTTTGGAATTGGCCGTTACTAAAATGTCGAAAGGCTATGACGACATTGATTTAGATGAAAAAGACGCACCTTACTCTGCTTTATATCATTTAGGTCGAGCCTACCATTTCGATTATAAATTTGACGAAGCAATATCTTTTTTGGAAAAGTATAAAGTATTGTTTAAATCTGGCAGAGACAAAGAAATTATAAAGGAACTTGATCTCGAGATACAACAATGTGTTTTTGGTAAAGAGACTGTGAAAAAACCCAATGACGTAACTGTTGCCAATTTGGGAGATAGTATAAACAGTAAATATCCCGATTTTGCACCCATTATTTCGGCAGACGAAAGTATGATAATCTTTACATCCAGAAGGGAAGGTAGTACAGGTAGTGATGGACCGGGTTTGGATGGAACTTATCCTGAAGATATATATGCTTCCTATAATAACGATGGAATATGGAGCAAAGCGGTACAAATTGGCTCAAACATCAATACTCCTGAAAACGATGCTTCTGTCGGTTTATCTGCAGATGGGCAGCAATTGCTTATTTACAAAGACGACAATGGGGATGGAAATATTTACAAAAGTGATTTAAATGGTGATGTTTGGAGTGTTCCCGCAAAAATGACTTCTGACATTAACACCAATTCATGGGAACCTAGTGCTTGTTTAACTCCCGATGGATTAACCCTTTATTTTGTAAGTGATAGAAAAGGTGGATTTGGAGGAAGTGATATTTGGCGTTGTGTGAAATTACCTAATGGAAATTGGAGTTTGGCCTTAAATTTAGGCCCGGTTATAAATACAGAGTACGATGAAGATGGCCCATTTGTTCACCCAAATGGTGTGACGATGTTTTTTAGTTCTAAAGGACACAAGAGCATGGGTGGATTTGATATTTTAAAAACCTTTAAAGATGAAGAAACAGGTGCTTGGTCGCCACCCATAAATTTGGGTTTCCCTATCAACACAACCGATGACGATGTATTTTATGTTGTTTCGGTTGATGGAAGACGAAGCTATTATTCTTCTGCAAAGGAAGGAGGATTTGGAGAGAAAGATATTTATATGATTACTTCGAGTGAATCAGTTGCCGAGCCGATTAGTTTGTTTAAAGGTTTTGTGACATTAAATGGAGGGACTGATAATTTACCAAATGTAAGATTAACCGTGGTTGACAACGAGTCGCAGTCGGAATTGCCTGCCGTTAAAATGAATAGTATCACCGGTAAGTACATTTTGCTTTTAAAGCCTGGCCGTTCGGGTAAAAGTTATACTGCGAGTTACGAAGCGGATGGATTTACACCGCAAAGTTTGGTAGTGCGTGTTGAACCTGGAACATCATATCAAGACATTGGTAAAGAAATAAAATTAAAAACCATAAATTTTGTGAATCTAAAACCGGGAACCGTTGCTTTGCTTGGAACTGTTACAGACAAAGAAATGAAAGCTCCTGTTAAAAAGGCTGTGGTGATTGTTAAAGATAATAAAACAGGCACACTCATCCAGAATTATCCGGTAGATGTAAATGGCCAATACTATATTATAGCGCAAATGGGGCAAGATTTAAACATAACCTACGAAGCCGAAGGTTATTTGTTTTATTCCAACAATATAAATATTCCTAAAGACGCAACCTATACAGAAATAAAAAAGGATGTTGAGTTGGAGAGAATAAGGATTGGTTCAAAAATTGTTTTGAGAAATATTTTCTTTGATGCCAATAAAGCTACGCTTAGAAAAGAATCAAAAACGGAGTTGCAGAATTTGTATGATATTATGAAAAAGTATCCTGAGTTTCGATTTGAAATAAGTGGACATACAGACAGTAAAGGTAACGATGCTGTTAATTTAAAACTATCTCAATCCCGTTCTCAATCAGTAGAAGCATATCTCATTAAAAAGGGTATTCCTAAAGATAGAATGTTAGCAAAAGGTTATGGTGAAACAACTCCAATGACACCCAATTTATTTCCGAATGGAAAACCTGATAAAAATGGAATGCAACTGAACAGAAGAGTTGAATTTAAGATTATAGATTAATTTATTATAAAAACATTATATCAAAAAAAGGCGAGGAGTATTTCCCTCGCCTTTTTTTTGCTTGAAAATGTATTAGTTTACCTTAATTTTTTTTTAAAATAACGGATTAAAACCTATCTAAATTCATTACTTTATTCCATGCAGCCACAAAATCTTTAACAAATTTCTCTTTAGAATCATTGCTAGCATATATTTCTGAAATGGCACGCAATTCAGAATTCGAACCAAAGATAAGATCAGCACGAGTAGCCGTCCATTTTGGTTCTCCTGTTTTACGATTTGAGCCTACGAAAATTTCACCCGCATCGTTCGTGGCTTTCCATGTAGTACTTAAATCTAATAAATTTACAAAGAAATCATTGCTAAGTGTTTCTGGAATAGTGGTTAATACACCATACTTAGAACCGTCAAAGTTTGCATTCAATACCCTCATGCCTCCAACTAAAACCGTCATTTCTGGTGCTGTTAAAGTAAGTAGTTGAGCCTTGTCAACGAACATTTCTTCAGTAACTGAAACACACTTAGCATTTTTATAATTTCTAAATCCATCAGCTTTTGGTTCTAATACTGCGAATGATGCTACATCGGTTTGCTCTAAAGTTGCATCACCTCTGCCAGGTGTAAATGGAACAGAAATATTTTGACCTGCATTTTTTGCTACTTTTTCAATGGCGGCACATCCGCCCAATACAATCACATCTGCCATTGAAACGTTTTTGTTAAATTCTTTCTGTATGTTTTCGTAAACAGTCAACACTGTTTTTAATTGTGTAGGATTGTTTGCTTCCCAATTTATTTGAGGTTCCAAACGAATTCGAGCACCATTGGCACCGCCACGTTTATCTGAACTACGGAATGTAGAAGCAGAAGCCCAAGCCGTAGAAACTAATTGCGAAACAGTTAATCCACTAGCAAGAATTTTTTCTTTTAAAGTTGCAATGTCTGCATCGGTTAAATTATTGTTTCCAGCAGGGATTGGGTCTTGCCAAATCAATGGTTCTTTAGGAACTTCTGAACCTAAATAACGAGCAATTGGTCCCATATCACGATGTGTTAATTTATACCAAGCTCTGGCAAAAGCATCAGCAAATTGGTCAAAATTTTCTAAAAAGCGTTTTGAGATAGGTGCGTAAATAGGATCCATTCTCAAGGCCATATCAGCGGTTGTCATCATCGGTGCATGAAATTTATTAGCATCGTGAGCATCTACAACTGTAGTGGCTGCACTTTCATCTGTTGGTGTCCACTGATGAGCGCCAGCAGGGCTTTTTGATAAAGTCCATTCGTATTTAAAGAGTGTTTCAAAGTAGCCATTATCCCAAGTAGTAGGATTTGGTTTCCAAGCACCTTCTATTCCGCTGGTAATGGTATCGCCACCTTTGCCTGTTCCAAAATTATTTATCCAACCCATCCCCATCTTTTCAATACTTTCCCCTTCAGGCTCAGGACCTACGTTGGTATCGCTTGCTGCTCCATGAGCTTTTCCAAAAGTATGACCACCTGCCACCAAGGCTACAGTTTCTTCGTCATTCATTGCCATACGAGCAAACGTTTCTCTAACGTCTTTTCCAGAAGCTAAAGGATCTGGATTGCCATTAGGTCCTTGTGGGTTCACATAAATCAAACCCATCTGTACGGCTGCTAAAGGGTTTTCTAATTCTCTATCACCTTTGTATCGTTTGTCTCCCAACCATTCTGTTTCATTACCCCAGTTAATATCTTGTTCGGGTTCCCAAATGTCTTCACGACCGCCAGCAAATCCAAAAGTTTTGAAACCCATAGATTCTAACGCACAGTTACTAGCTAAAATCATTAAATCAGCCCAAGAAATTTTATTGCCATATTTTTGTTTAATAGGCCAAAGTAAAAAACGGGCTTTGTCTAAATTGCCGTTGTCAGGCCAACTATTAACAGGAGCAAAACGTTGATTACCTGTTCCTGCACCACCACGACCATCTGAAATACGATACGTGCCTGCACTATGCCAAGCCATACGAATAAACAACGGGCCATAATGTTCATAATCGGCAGGCCACCAATCTTGAGAAGTGGTCATTAAATCAAAGATGTCTTTTTTAATTGCCTTCAAATCCAATTTCTTAAACTCTTCGGTATAATTAAATCCTTTGTCCATTGGGTCTGATAAGGCAGAATGCTGGCGAAGGATTCCTAAATTTAATCGGTTAGGCCACCAATCTTTGTTAGAAGTTCCGGTGCCTGCGGTTTGTTTCATTTGTCCATGTGGGAAAGGACATTTGCTTTCGTTTGAATTGCTCATGTTTGATTTTATTTAATGTTACTATTGAATTTATAGATCTTTTGCGTTTTGGCTAAATCCAATAAAACTTGTCATTGTTATTAGCAGAGCTATAGCCGCTATTGTACTGTTTTTTTTCATAATGAGTAGGTTTTAATAGTTGTTTTTTTATTTTAGACTTTTGAAATCCGTTCCGTTTTTTTTAGTGGCTTATGGCCTCCACTTAATCATTTTTTATTTTATCTATATTGCTTAAATTATTTCAAAACTATGTAAATATATCAATAATTTTATTCGCTTTAGCTTATCATTTTGTTATGTTTTTAATTTGGTAACTGGAGATATTGTAATTATCCCAGATGATATGTTTAATGACTGGAATTTTAGAGAATATCTTATCCGGAATTTTTATATCAGCAATGATCAATACGCTGAACCAGCGCATACTTATTGTTTGCTTCGGAAAGATTTACCTAAAAATTTGTTGCCGAAAAATTATAAACATAGAGTATAAAATTTACTTTTTTGTTTGTCGATTTCATACATCAAAATTAACTAATTAAGCGACAAAAATTGATGTGTTTTATTCATGAAAAATAAATTACGGATTGTATAAACCAAAAATTATTAACACGAATTGTCAATCGTGGTATTTATTGCTTATAACCTTTCTGACTTAGCATTATTGATTAATGCTGTTAACTACTCTCACAGGAATAATTTCAATTTTCATATATGGGTAATAAGGTAAAGTTGAAAGTTTTGAATGAACATCCTCAGAATCAGTCGCCATCATAACAATAAAAATTCCAGACATATCAAGTTTAATAAAGGTGTCTACAATAGTTCCATTTTGTTCTAACTCCTTAACAAGCTCTTGCTCTCTCGGTAATAATTTCATTCTTGTTTCATTGTCTAGTCCTTGTAAAAGGATGTCAATCATAAATTTATTCATTATATCGTTATTTTTTTGTTGGCTTACTCTAATCGGTTTTCAGCTTTCTCCGTTTTTAATTTGTCAAAGTTGTTTTTTTGCAGTCAATTTAAAGTTTGCACTATCGTTTTTTAAACTGCCGCATAAAGGTTTTGCGGATTTAAGAAGTTGGTGATTTCGAAGCATCCGCCGCGGCGGATCTGGCAGCAATGAACTTGATACGAAGCACAAAACTTCATTTAACCACTGAACCGCCAATTTCTTGTAGGTGTTATGCTCAGTGCTGTTATCTTCCATGTCAGTCCATGATGATTAATTTTTTTGTTTCAATTTGTTTGTTGTCCTGTGTCAGCCAAATGAAATAAAGTCCATTGGGTAAATTGTCACGATAAAATGTAGCTGTGTTGCCTGAAATATTTGTTATTTCCCTTACTATCTGCCCGAAACAGTTGTAAACCTTGAAAGTTGCGTTATGTAAAAGAATGTCTGTCTGTAAAGTTGTCTGTGTAGAAAAAGGGTTTGGAAAAACTTTAAATGGGTACGGGTAAAAATTCGAGTTGGTTATTCCTGTAAAACATTCAATGGCTTGGCTTTGACGATAACTTATTTTAGAACTCATAGACAATGAATCCTGGAAATCCTGTGCCTTTTGACAATCATTTTTCAGAAAATACGCAAGCCAAAGTGTAAGGAAATTATATGTTACCGATTGCTGCTCTGCTCTTGTAATGGTTGGACTGGGTAAACATGTGTTTTCTCCGAATGTGCAGTTGAAATTTGAATTTGCAAAAAAGCAGTGTCCGCCCCCAGTTATGTTCACCTGTGTTTTGAACGCTGCGGCTGTAGAATCATACATAATGTCCTGATGCTGTGAAGGAGGTGTTACGCAATCATTAGTTCCGCTGAACAATAAAGTTGGAACGGAAACCTGTTGCGATGCAGTTATTGAAGACGGACTTGTGTTTGCAGAGGCAAACGAAACCATGGTTGTAATCATCAGGTTATTTTCTGCGGCAAGGAAAGAACATCCGCCTCCCATAGAATGTCCCATGATGGCTGATGTAGTTCCAACGCTTGCTGATGGAATAACTGCTCCCACTCCGCTGCTCTGAATTTTTGCAATGAGAAATTTAAGATCTTTTCCGAAGTCGGCATGGCTTGGAGAGAAACTGCCTTCTGTGGTTGGAAACGCCAGAATATATCCTTCGGGCACAAGTGAGTCCCAAAAGTTTTGGTAGGCGCTCCATACCATAACAAAACCGTGACCAAATGTGATGAGCGGAAAAACTCCTGCCGCAATCGGAGTGTTGTTGCCTGCCGATGTTGCAGGATAATAAATCTCTGTTGCAATCTGGCGATTGTTTCGCAACGAATCAATAAATGTAACGGTTGTGTGTCCAATTTGCTGTGCAGACAAACTTGAACATAGAATTAGTGAAGCAAGTATAAAATTGATTGTTGTTTTCATTTTATTGTCGTCAGTGTTTATAGTGATGACACCATACTTTTTATTTTGATTACAAAGTTAATACTTTTCTTTGGTTTTTAGCATTGGGCATAACGTTTTCGCGCTAAGCAACGGTTTGATTTGAAACTGTATCTTGCCGAAACGCTATTAACAAAGATAAATGTTTAATGGACTTTTGCAAAGCGAAAATAAATGCCTTTCGCGGAGCGACCGCTTTTGCAAAAGCTTTGATGTCTGCCAAACTGTTTGCTTAGAGTGAGTTAGCTGCTGTTGCTCAAAGGTCGAAAGTTATTGCGGAATTTTTCAGAATGTAATTTTCGTCTAATACAGAAGCGTTAATGTAATTTGTCATAGAAGATGTTGTTTGTCCGTAAGCTTCATGTATGTGGCCGCAAATATGAAATTTTGGTTTTAGTTCTCGGACTTTTTCCAATAAGTCTTTGCAACCAGCGTTTTGCCCATCGTTTGTTTTGTCAAGTTTACAAAATACAGGTCCATGAGTAATCAATATATCAATATCTGATGGAATTAAGTCCCAATGCCTCGCGATTTGGTCACCTCGATGACGATTGAACGCCCAGTTAAAAAACCAAGGAGTAATAGGAGAGCCCCAAATTTTTATATTTTCGATAGTCGTTCCGCTGTCGCATAAATAGATGACGTTGTCGGGAATTATTTTTTTTATTTCTTCTTCGGGTGTCCGCTCAAAATAAAAGTCATGATTACCAGCAATAAATATTTTATATTTAAAGTCAAGGTCTGTGAACCAGTTTAAAAAATCAATCACCTCATTTTCTCCGCCTCGCTGACTTATATCACCTGCATGTATAATCACATCACCTTTCGGAAGATTCAATTTATCTTGTTGTCCATGAGAGTCTGAGATTATTACGAATTTCATAAATCTTATGTTAGCAGAAGTTTTGTCTTTTTTCGTGTTATATTTTCACACCCATTACAAGTATGTCGTCTATTTGTTCTACTTCTTTTCTGTATTCTGTTATGAATTTTTCTAATGCAATACCTTGTTCTTGCATTGTCTTGTTCTGGCCGGACATAATTAATTCTCTGAATCGTTTCTTTGTTAATTTCTTTTGCTTTGGTTCTCCACCAAACTGGTCTGCAAAGCCGTCTGTAAAAAGATAAATACTGTCCCCTGTATTTATAGAAAATGTATGGTTGGTAAAAGGGTGCCGATTTTCATCTTTCCCAATATGTTGTTTGTCTGGTTTGATTTCTGTTAACTCTCCATTTTGTATTAACCATAAAGGATTATTCGCACCAGCCCATTCCAGTATTTTTGTTCTTGTGTTATAAGTACAAAACGAAATATCCATCCCATCTCTTATTTCCACCTCGCTATCCGCAAATTTTCCAGTAATTATTTCTGCTGTTTTATCTAGTATTGCGGCAGGTTGAGTTAATTTAAATTCTCTTACCACCCTGTTAAGTACAGTGTGGCACACTACCGAAACCATTGCGCCAGGTACTCCGTGTCCTGTACAATCGCAAGCAGCTATTAAAACTAAATCGTCAACAGTTTCCATCCAATAAAAGTCTCCTGCTACTATATCTTTGGGTTTATAAAGTATAAAAGAGTTTTCTAAATATTTTTCTACAATTCTTTGTTTTGGTAGTATGGCTGTTTGTATGCGTTTTGCATACGTAATACTTGCTGTTATGTCTTTGTTTTTCTTTTCAATTACTTCATATGCGCTTTTTAATTCCACATTTTTCAAACGGTTAATTTCTGCTTCCTTTTGTGCGTTTTCAATTATGCTTAACAGTTGAATGCTTTTAGCTTTTATGGCAGCATTTGTGTTCTGCAATTCTTCTTTCATTTTATGAAATTGCTGATAATGTTTCAGTGCTTGTTCAAAATCTCCTTTCGACTGGTAAATTTCCGAAAGAGAAAGATGTGCAGGAAGAAGTGCCATTCTTAAATTAATTTTCTCAGCTGTTTGTAATGCTTCCAGAATTGTTTTTTCGGCTTCAGGTATTTTATTTTGTTTTAAAAAAATTTTACCATGGGCAAGCATGAAGCGTGAAATACCCATCTTCTCGCCCAGTTCAGTAGTCAGTTTAATTCCTCGAATTGAAATTTCCTCCGCTTCCTGAAATTTCCCCGTTTCCACGCAAACTGTCATATAAGCATACAATGCTGCGGCATACCCTCTCCAATCTTTTATTTCTTCACGAATAGCCATGCTCTCTTTCAGGTACATTGCACTTTTTTCATAGTCCTTTAAATTCAAATGAACCTGTCCCAATCCCATTATTGATGCAGCTTCAGCGGTTCTGTTTTTAGTTTCCCTGCTCAGTTCAATACTTTGATTAAAATATTCAACAGCACTCGTATTGTCGTTGAGAGCATTATATAATAATCCAATTTGAAAGTAGCAGCGTACCAATTCAGCTTTGTTGTTCACTTTTTGATAATACGAAAGTGCCTTGATGTTGCTGTCCAGTCCATTACTGAAATCGCTTAAACGAAAATAAACTAGACAAAGATTATAATGAACCTGTGCAACTCCCTTTTCGTTTTTATTTTCTTCAAAAATCTTAAGTGCTTCAAATAATTTTTTGAGTGCCAGTTCGTATTCAGTAATCTGAATAGAACAGAATGCTTCGTTCGTAAGTGCTGTGGCGGTTCCGTCAGAATAATTTATTTCTGCTGAAAGTTGCTGTGCTTCTTTACAAAGCGAAATAGAACGTTCTGTTTCTGTATTCCTTATCTCAAAGGCAAGCTCATTTAGCGCATCCACCTTGTCTTTGGATGAAACGGCAGAAAAAATTCTTGTTTCTAATTCTGTTATTTTTTCGTTATCCATTTTTTTAATTTTTATTTCACATCACACCCTCACACCCATCACAAGTATGTCGTCAATCGTGAAGTATCCTGTTTTGCATTTTGTAATTCTGTTTTAAGAGAATCTGTTTTCTTTTGGTTTTGTGAATAATAATAATTCTGAACGTTACTTCGGACTGGAGAAGGGTCGCAAAAATGCTCCGGCTTTTGTCCTTGCAATAAAGATAATAAATTTTTGCCAACTTTCTTCATAGAGCTACTCGCGACCTTTCTCCAGTCCGAAGTTAGGTGTAGGTTGATGTACCACTCCA
>CAMAVS010000011.1 GCA_945861665.1 Chitinophaga pinensis
TATTTTCCAATTCTTTAATTCTTGATTTTAATTGTTTTACTGTCCAATTTTGAATTATAATCAAACTGAAAAGTCCAATTGACAAAATTAGGCTACCATAAGATAAATGCATCACTTTCATAATAGCACCTATCATAACAATTAAAGTACCTAATCCTAATAATATATCTTCTTTTTTCATATTGTTTACTTATTTAATTTTCAATTATTTAATGAGTATGGACTTCCATAATGGCATATAACGTTTTCGGGCTTGGCGAAGGTGGCGATTTTTACCACAAATATTGATGCGGAGAACCAATGTTTGATTAACCACAAATGTGTCTGCGGAGCACTGAACCGCCACTTTTGCCAAACCCGTGTTATAGCCAGTGGTTCTTGTCCACCGTCCTTGCAAACCATTGTCAGTATTGAGTTTCTGTGTCATTGTGTGTCAGCTGTGCGTTGCGTTTTTTATTTTTTTGAAGCGTTAGAAATTTTTAAAAACAATTTTTCTTTTGGGTTGGAAGGGTGAAAGCTCTTTTACAATTTTTGGTTAAGCGTTGGTTTGTGCGAATTGTAAATGTGCTTAAACCTGTGCGTTGATTTTTTGATAATGTTTATTTACAATTTTAAACCAGTCTTTAAATGTCATGCTTTTATATTTGCCTTTGTAAAATTGAGTGCAAACTTCAACTGCCTCTAAAACTTTATTTTTTTTCAGTAGTGGTTTTATTTCAAGAATTAGGGATTTGTCAGTAATGTCAAGCAGTCTATCAGTAATATATTCTGTCAAAGGTTCGCTTACAATGTTTGTTTTTTCATCTTCATTTTCCCCTCTTACTTCTTTAAAAAGAGCTGGGATGTTGTCAAAGAAACTTGTCAAACTAACTCGTTTAAAAATGATAATTTTTTCGCCATTTGATAGATAACCAGACTTAAATTCATTCGGTTTAACTTTTGTTTGTAATGATTCACGTGAGTATAAAGAAACATTACTCTTTGCGTTCAATCGCTGTTTAACGTGCTTTGGATTCCAGCAAACCACAGTGTCGTTGTCAACATCATATCCTAGTATGATAAAAGGTATATCTGCTTTAAATATTTTTGAGAAGTGGTCGCTGTATGGTAACTGAACACGTGTAACATCAGGTGAGTTTTTAAAATATGCAGGTGATAGATTTTTTAGAAATATGAAAAATCGTTTTGTTCCTATTTTAATTAGAAATGGATTCCCGTCTTCGTAACTAAAATTCACCAAATCACTCAAGGTTTCAATAAATTTTATCTTTAGTTCTTTTGCTAATATTTTTCTCATATCAATAATTACATTTTGAAAAGTGAACTATGAAGAAGCGATTTATTCTTACAAGATTTCACGTCTAGAATATCTGTTAGGTCACAATCAAATCTAACGTTTGTTATTTGTGTCGGAATACTTACAGAATTAATTGTAGGAACAATTTCACTGTAATAGTATTTTATAGAATCAACAGCAAGTTGATAGTCATAGAATACATCAAATGATTTCTCAAAATCTTTCCCTAAAGTTTGAGCAATTATTTCATTTATGCGAAAACACAATTCTTTATCCTTTATCCTTGTTTCGATTAATTCAATCAATCCAAAAATATTTTTGCCAACTCCAGTTTCTACAGCAAAAATAGATGCAATAATTAAATTTGAATTTTCATTTGGATTAAGTTGTTCAATTGAAAAGTTATGAATTCTTCTGCTTTTTGAAGTGCTTTTTATTTCTAACTTGTCTGAACCATCATTAAAATCAAATTTATCACTTTTAGAGCTATGCCATGCTTGAATTAAATAATCGGGGTTTCTTGATTGTTCAATTACTAAAAGTTCAGCCCACAAGCCCTGTATAGTTTTAACTGGTGGATTTGAGAATTTGCTAAACAAGTTTATAAGTGTATCCACTTCAATTTTCAAATCTTTTAGCAGAGGTTTATCCGATAGCTTTTTTATAATTAGATAAACTATTTCTAAAAAATATTCTTGTAATTCAATGGAGTCGGTTTTTAGCGAAATTATACTGTATACATCTTCCTCAATTTTATTTTTAGCGGTTTTCAGTAGGCACTTTCGGTTGAATTGAACTGATATAAATTCAAGGTTGCTGTCTATTGATTTCACATTTGCTGAATCTGCACATTTAATAAAAAACATTGGTTGCTCGTTTTGAGAAATACCAATCTTATGATTTTTGATTAATGGCAACGAACCAACTTTAAAACTGTCGCCATTAACTGACGATTGTTTTTTAAGTTCTAGGAATATTTTAAAAATTGAGTCCATTTTACTTTTTGATACCAACAAATGAATGAGCAAAATCTTCGGGGTAATAAATACCTAAAGTGTATAATACTTGACCGCCCCATTTAACAGAAAGTGTATCACCTTTGATTCTTATTTTATGAATTTGTATACAAAGCGAATCCTCAAACTTGATTCCCTTATCTCCAGGATATACTTCAAACCCTTTTGGGTCTGGACCTGAAAAAATATTGTTTATCTTCAAATTTCCTTTGTCATCTATCAAACTTCTATTTCTACCTTCTGCTACGCCAAAACTCATTTCAAACACGTAGGCTTCTTTTATACCTTTATTGTCAGCTAAGTATCTTAAATACTGAATAGTTGAGGATTTACGCAAAGCATCAGGCATATTGGCTATTTTGAAATCCTTTAAAAATTCGATTACTTTTCTTATTTCAAGTTTTACATATCTATGATTTCGGTCGTTTGTTCTATAATCTTTGAAATTTTTAAATGATTGTGAATTCAGAAATTCAGAAACAAAAGAATAGTTTTCTTGAATGTGTTGCAAAGCATTTAATTGCCTCCAACCGTTCATTTTTTGTTTTATCAATTCCGATGATAAAATGTTATTTCTCGTTGGATTCATTGCACTACTTAAAACTAACAACTGCTCAAGTTGTGCAAGTGTATTTTCTTTCAGCATAGTTCGCATGATTTCCTCATGCTCTACATACTCTCTATATTCAATAATAGAATCATTTGGAAGAAAAACTCTACAACTTTCAAGATAGTTTAGTTTGTAACCAAAAAACCTACATCGTTGTTGTATTGTGTCTGCATTTGATTTGCCTATGCTATATCGAGGCATATATGAAACAGACAATCCTTCTACTGTATAGCCTCTATTTAGCATGTCAGCACCAACTAAAATATGAGATGATGCGTTGCTCCAATCAATTTCTCTTGAACCTTGTATTACCAGTTCCATGTTTGTATCAAGTATTGCTTGCAATACTTCTTGAATCACTAAATCAAAACTTGGAGGATTGTCAATTCTTCTAACTGCTTCAATATAATTTTCTTTAAATTCTTTCACTAGCTCAATTTTACTTGGGTCAGTATCAGTTAGATTTAGCCTTTCCGCCCAAACCCCAATTAGTTTTTTAACCCAATCATAAAATTGCTTACTTGCATCTTGCTCCCTATCTGCATGAATCATCATCGAAAGAAAATTTTCTTTCCCTTCGATGTTCACAGTAATTGCAACACCCATTAAAAACAATTGTAAAGCATCTATTAAACTTTGAGGACATTCTGCAAGTTGATTATGTTTATGATGATATACTTCTGTATCAGGAATTGTAATTATTAGGTCTGTGTTATCCTCAAAAAATGTTTTACCACCAGTGTAAGACTTCCCAGGAGTTAATACCACATGAAATTTTGGGGAAAGTAAATCCATAATGTTTATCAATAATGGACCTTGAGGTGTTGCCGTATATTGAATATATGAATGATTTGAAAGCGATGCTCTTAAATTAAGAATACTTGAATATGTCGAACTAAATTCATCATCTTCCCAATCTTCTGTTTTGCTATTCTTTCTTGCATAAGTATTTAAACTTGCTTGGTCAGCTTCATCATCAATTATTAAAACACCATTGTTTCCTAATTCTTCACTTACTTCAGCTGTTTTGAATATTTTGGTTAGTTCTTCAATGTGCTTGTAATGCTTTAATACAGTTATCAGAATAGCTGGCTTATGATTTAACCTTAATGCACTTTGGATTTTACCATGAACATTATCAATAACGGATGGGCTTTGGTAAACTTTAAAAAATCTTGCATTGTCGCCATCTGTATGAAGGTCTTTTTTCAAACGTTTTGTCGTTTGCTCTAGCAAATTCACCTTTATTCCTGCAAAATAAATTACAATGCGGAAACCATTGTCAAGAGCTAATGCAGTTAATGTTGTAAATGACATTGTCTTACCACTTTGAACATACCCAATAGCAATACCTGTTGTACTACCGATTGTGTTTACAGGGTTAACGCATTGCGAAAGAATTTCTGTTGTTTCATTTATCAGATTATCTCTTTCGTCAGAATCCAGTTTTGTTAAACGGCTTATCAAATCTCTTGTTCTCGAACCTTCTGCAATTTGAAAGTTTGAAACAGTGGGTTGGATTATTCTAATTGTTTCACTCATAGCTTAAATATTTCTTAGAAAATGATTAAAATTAATTCTAACATTTCCAGCATGTTTGGTGCCTTGTGAAGGTGACTTTAATTCTGCTAAAACTAACGAACGAATGATAGAAATAATGGGCTGATAATCTTGCTCCTTTTTGAATTGCTCAAAACGCATAAAAAATGGATGGGCAAGATTTATTTTGTAGAGTATTTTTTTAGTAAATAATTCATCATCTTCTTGCTCCATAGAATAGAGTATAGGCAAATTGGGCTCGGTAATAAGTTCTAATTTAAGTTTAAACTTTTCATTATCAAAATCAAAAAAATCCTCATACGAATCAATTGCCACAGATTTTTTTAATATTCTTTCATTTTGCGTTGCTATTTCTTTACTAACGATTTCTTTGAGTGATGTTTCGACATTTTCTTTTAAATTAGATTCTTTTGTTAGCTTTCTTAAATTATTTATAATTTTTTTTGCAACCTGTTTATTATTCTCTTGTGTCTTTGGTTTTATATATTTTTCTGCCTGTGTGTACAGATCAAAATTCTTGAAAGAAATTTCTGATTGTAAAGCTTCCATTAGAGCATCCAAATCTTCCTGCTCTTGAAAACTGCCTTTATTGAAACTTACCGAAAATCCTTCTAATTCTAACTCACCAAAAATCCTTTTGTGTCTTGGAGAGCCGACTTGTCCACAAAGGACTTTTGGTTTATACTTTTCATCGTGACTCCCCTCAATAACTCTTCCTCTTCGAAATAACGACAATCCATTCACTTCACTTGTACTCATTGTATTTAAAATCCCAATGAAGCCATTTACCTTATAAATTCCTGAAGAGAAATTTATTTCTTTTTTCCAAAGAATTGATTTACCGTTTGGGTTATTATAGACAGGCGCATTTAAAATTTCCGGCTCGTCATAAACTAATTCTTCATTATTAATAAACAACTTCATTTCTCCTTTTCTAATAAACTTCCGATATATGCTTGCTAAATGCTTCTTGATTTTATCTAATTGGTGATTTGAGGGTGCGTTTTTGGTAAGTTTTGAAAGAGTCAAAACTGTATAATGCTCATTAACATCAACTGTTTTACTTTTTATTGGCAATTCTTCTAGCTTATTTTCCTTTACATCCTTTAAATCAAAATTGACAAATCTTTCAATATTTTCTCCTAGAGCCTTTGTTCTTAAACTCCAGGATTTTGATAGCCAATTTGAAGAAGTCTTTAAACCCATTCCAAACTCATTTAATCCGCTAACATCTGAATGTGTATTTGCTACTTCTAGGGCACGTACAATATTTACAGAATCTATTCCAGCTGCATTATCTGAAATTATAATCAGATCGTTCTCTTTATCAAGAGTAATTCGAACTTCTAACGTATATTTTCCGTGATGCGTTTTTTTAAGCAAAGATTTATTGCTGTGATAACTTTGCCAAGCATTATCAACGTACTCACCAATAACATTCCAAATTTTATTGCTAAAATTTTCAAATTGCCCATAAAAATCGGGTTTGAATTTGATAGATACTTTATTAATTTTTTCCATTATAATTCTATTTCAGTAAATTTTTAGCTATATTTTTTACAACACAAACATTTACAGCATTTCCAAATGCACGGAAGGCCTTTGCCGTAGTGCTTGGCAATTCTTTGAGTTCCTCCATACACTGTAGTTTTGAAGCCTCTCTTGGCGTCATATATCTGCCGAGCCAAGGAAAAATTGGAATTTGAGTTGATGTTAAAACTAAGGCAGGAGAAAAATCAGGTATCTTTACTCTAATACCCGAAGGCCTAAATTGTAAAATCTTGTCATTAATTACCAAAGGGATTTTATTACCACAATTCCATTCAAATTTTTGGTGACTGTTTTCAAAATCAAGAATTTTTGGAATCCAATTGTCTAGCCATTTTTTATGTTTCAAATAAAATTCTCTGTTAGCTCTGATGTAATATTTTTTCCAGTGAGGAAATTCTTTCTGGTCAATCTGAGAATAGATTGGCAAGCATTCAAGCACTTCATCAAAGGAATGTCCTTTGATTTTTTTACCGAACTTTCCTTTGTGTTTTTTTAATTCATCTATTGAAAGTTTGATTGGGGCTTTATTTTCGTAAGGATAAGTTGCTCCAAACTCCATTGCCCAAATTGGAAATCTCGGCACTTCTTCGCTTTTAAGATTGTCTAAAAACTCTTGCCAAACTTTAAGGTGATTTAAAGAATCGGGTTTTATTCCAGTATATTCTTTTGGTTTTTTTTCAATAATTGATTTTATTGAAAGTGTTCCTTTAAAATCACCTTCTGGCAATTCATAATTTTTTAAACCTCCTTTAGATTTTAATCGGCACACAATGTATATTCTTGAACGATGTTGAGGAACACCGAACTTATGAGGTGAAATAACTTTTTCCTTTACTTCATATTTTATAGAAAGTTTATCAAAAATATACTGCCAAGTGTTACCCTCGTCATGCCCTTTGAGATTTGGAACATTTTCTAAAAAAATGAACTCGGGTTTGTGTAAATCTGCAATTTCCATTATACGATTAAAGAAGTTTCCATTATTTAAATCCTCTAGCCCGTTTTGTTTACCAGCTTTAGAAAATGGTTGACAAGGAAACCCAGCACATATTATGTCGTGTTTAGGAATGTCTTTAACTTCTACAGCATTTATATCTCCAGTACACTGGATACCATGATTAATTTTATATAACTTCCTTAGGTCATCATTTATCTCACTTGCAAAAACACATTTGTGGCCTAAACTATGCAATGCAATATGGAAACCACCAAGACCTGCGAATAAATCTATAAATGTTAGGCTTCTTTCTTTTTTAATTTCCATTTCTCTTTTTCTGCTCACTTTTATTTTCTTGTATTGATAAAACTATTTTGTGATTCATCTTTCTATTACCTTAAATTCATAATCCAAAAAAATTGAAAACCGAACTAAGTAATCAACTGTAATTCCAAATTTTCCATTTTCAATTTTTGAAATGGTAGAACGGTTTATGTCCATTTTTTCTGCCAGCTGTTCTTGGCTGTATCCTCTTTTCTCACGAACAATTCTAATCTTGTCACCAAGTTTTAGTCGGTAATCTTTAATTTGTTCTTCTGTTGCTGATAATTCTGCTTTCATAGAATTGCTTGTTAATTCACAAAAAGAGTTCCTGTGTGTTCTTTACCGTTTTCGTCTTCAATTGTCAGATAAACATTTGTTTCAACTCCTTTAACCCCTTTGGTCAAGTCAAGCATAATTTTCTGTTCACTTACTTTTACAACTTTTCCAGTTGCTTGTGAATAGTCCGCTTTGTTGATAGTTACATTGTGTCCAACAAGGTCAGCAGTGTCAACCTCTACAACTTCGAGGTCGTCTAATTTTACTGTGTTAATGGGAGGGAAGGAAAGTCCTGTATTTAATGCTTTGATGTCAGCCCTTGGTCTTTCATCGTCTTCGATAATTTCTAAAACAACGTAAAGTTGGTTGGGGTTTTCGTCTGGTAGCGGTGTATGAAACTTTGCTACTTGTCCAATTTTGTTTGGTCTCATTTGTCTATGTGCAGAATTTATAGCGTTGCCCCCGCTGTTAAATTATTTAGTGCGTCAAAGATATAAATTTCACTTTTAAAAGGTGCAATATATTGAACATATTTTTCAACATGTTATTCTTGTCAAGTTTATTATCGTTATAGGTGCGTTGGCTAAAAAGTGGCTCTTTTGGTTTTGCCGAAGGGCTTGCTTTGTGTGTCGGGGCAAAACCAAATGTGCCACTTGTGCGGCTGGCTAAAATTGTTTTTAAAGAAGTGCGGTGGGAAAAAAAATAAAAAACATTGGGTCGGCTTGAGTGTCGGAGTACTCGCTTTCCAATTTCAATATGGTCTGTATGTTTTTGGTCACCTGTCAAAATGGTTTGTCTTTGTTTTAATGTTTAAATTTTAGTCGGTTTGTCGTCTTTGGAACGGTCGTCCTACCATTGGCTATAACGGTTTGCGTGTAGGCGATGTTGCCTTGTGTTGCGCCTGCGGCAAGGCAATATTGCTTACACGCTGTTATGTGATGTGGTTCTTGTCAATTCTGTCTTATCAATTGATTTTCCTTTAAATAATTTATGAATTGGTTTGTAATTTCTTCTGTTCTTTTTGTTATATCCTGTTCTGTAAAATCAGTATTATTTGAAGCTAAATTTACAAGCTCTGATATAATTGTACCTGTTTTTTGTTGTCCTTTGTCATTGGTAAATCCTTCATAATACTTTATTTTATCAATAAAACGGTAATCAGCCGCTCTAATATTTATTTTATCCTCTAATAGTACTTTATTACCTAAGGCCTCTAAATTTTTAGTGTTTACTAAAGTTTTGTCGTTCTCTTGACGCTTTCGAGCAAAAATATGTTCAATATCAAAATTTGTGTTTATTGTTGGGATGATTTGAATGTCATTATTAAATGCCCACCAAGTTAACATTGATCTTGTTATTGGTCTTCCATTCTTAAATTCAAAGTTATTTATTGCAATCCTTAATGTATTTTCTTCAAATTTATGTTCATCAAAATTCACTTCTTTATCCGTAACTACATTAATCATCTCTGCATATACAGGTGTTCGTAGTGCATTTACACCTGGATTGATAAAAGAAAATCCCCAAACAAAACCTATTATTTTATTTAAAAAATCATCAAGTTTATTTTCTTCTAATTGGTCACTCCCATTTTTGTTATGTAAAAAATACACTGATAAAAAATAAGTCCACATTCCATTTGGAGCGTAATTTAAAATAAATAACTTTCTTAAAATGTTCGGTTGAAATCGTTCGGAATTTTGATTGTAAATATCATTCCAAAAATCTACTAATATTTTAAGATTAGTTAAAGTTTCATCTTGTTTAAGGATTGCATATTTTCCTTTTTCATAAAATTTACGAAGTGCTTCTGTTGTACTAGATTTAATTCCTTGTTTTGATCGTATAAAATACATATACCTAGTGAATAGCTCATCCATCGGAATTCCATTTAAAGGTCTAAAAATCTTTCCCGAGATTTCTTCAAGTTCTTTCCATTTTTCAATAAAATCATCTTTTTGATTTTTTGTACTGTAATACTTGTAAAACTGTGCTTTGAAAATATCGGCATCTGATAATGGCAGTCCTCTATTATTTAAAGTTGAAAAAATTCTTAAAGCCGTATCTTGAGATTCTGCTTCAATAGGCAAAAGAATACAGTTCCCAAGAATTCTAGCAGGTAAGTATGCAAAGTAAGACGGGAACTCACTCAAAAAATCATCAATTTTTTGTTGAAAAAATATGTAATTTCTCGCATAATTACTTTTTTGATCTTTACTTACAAAACCCGTTTTCAAAATATCAAGGAATTCATCTTTGTCATTATCGGTAGCTACTTCTGAATCTATTTTTAGTACATTGAGATCTGCTTTGCCAAATTCATCCGTTTTCCATAAACATTGTGCAATTCTATCACGTGTGCTTTTAGAATTGTCATCTTGCATATTATTAAATTTTGCATAAAATGCTCGTAATAACAACATTAAAGTTGTCAAACGTTGCTGTCCATCAATTACTTCTTTTTTATTATTTTCATTTTCAAAAGTTACTATCGAACCTAAAAAGTATTCTTCGTTTTTTTCAAATTTTTCGTAATTGTTATCAGGAAAAGCAAATGCAAAAATGTCGTCCCAAAGCGTTTGGCACTGGCTTTCTTCCCAAGCATAAGGTCTTTGATAATCTGGTATTAGAAAATCCGATTTCTTGTCGGAAAAAAGCAACATGATAGTTTTTTGGTCAACATTAAGTTTAGACATATTTTTTAATTTTTATTTAATGGTCAAATTTTTACTGTGAGTTTCGTTATACCATAACACATAACGGTTTCGGGCTTGGCGAAGGTGGCAATTTTTACCACAAATGTTGATGCGGAGAACCAAACTTTGATTAACCACAAATGTGTCTGCGGAGCACTGAGCCGCCACTTTTGCCAAACCCGTGTTATGCGTTCGCCCTTCTTTCTCGGTCATTGTTTGTGTGTCCATTGTCGTGTTGTTGTGCGTTGGCTTGGTAGCTCTTTTGCATTTTTTTGTTTGGCTCTTGCGTTGGCAAAAATGCAAATGTGCTACCAAATGCGTTGGCTTATATGTCGTCAATATATTCGTTTCCAAGTTCAATAAGTTTAGTTCTGTATTTGTCAAGAAACCGTTTAATTCGTTTTCGCATTCCTGGTTTTGAAAAGTTTGCTTTATGCACATCGTCTTTTTGACTATGGCACAAAATGCAAAGACATTGTAAGTTGTTTCTACGCATATTAGCAAGCTCCCAAGCAACAATGTGGTCTGTGTGAATAAACTCTCTGTCTTTGCGGCTTTCCAGCATATCTCCACCAAAACCACAATTTTCGCAAGTGTAGTTTTGTTCCTGTCTATATTCTTTGCTGATTTTATCCCAATCTAGCGGTCTATTAAACATATCAAGTTCTATGTCCCTTGTTGTGTCTTCAATCTCTTGCTGGTCAAGTAAACTAAAAAAGCCTTCTGTGTCGTTATAATTTTCAATGTCAGATTGCTGTTGGCATCTTGAACAAAGTTCAATAGATACTTGGTCGAACTTTGCTCCTGTTTGAGCATCAGTTAGGTCAACAAGATTTGAGTTGTGCCAATAGTAACGATTTTCAAATTTTCCTTTAGCTCTTTGTTCTTGAATTGTTTCGCAATTGGTAATATGAAATTTTGGGAACTTGTTTCCGTAATTCACAATAAAGGGTTGCTTGATATACATATAGCCTTTGTATTCTTTACCGTCAATTGTCAAATAAATTCCGTCATCTCTAAAGTCAATGTTGCCTGCTCGTTCCTCTTGAGTTAAGTCACGCCTGATTACACGAAATCCACTTTCTGTGGCTTCGGGAAATCCAAGCTGTGTCAGCCGTTGTGCAAGATTATCAAAAGTGTAGAGCATTATTTATTTTGCATTTGTTGAATTACCTTTTCTACTAAAAGTTCGCTTGTTGTCACAATTCTAAATTCCACTCGTCTTGAATATTCAAAGTTTATATCCTTTCCTGTTTTGTAACTGTATTTTTTTTCATTATCCAATGTTCTGCCATAAGAAAGTCCAGTTGCAGTAACACTAAATCTAATCCATTTTTTATCTGTGGCAGGAAGTTGATTATAATATGTGCTTCGTATTATATTGTCCATCACAGACAAGGAACGGTCTTGAGACAATTGAAGATTTTCAATGTAACCAACGTTTTCGTTTTGATAACCAGTTGGAGTTCTTGCCGAAGGGTCTGAATGTCCTTCTATTCTAATTTCAGCAATTTTGTTTTGGTATTTTGCTTGCCTTAGAACATTAAAATATTTTGGAATAAACTCATTTAATATTTGCTCAAACAAAGGTCGAATGTTGGCTTTGTCTGGTTCAAACAAAACATTTGGATTAGTAAATCTAATTGACAAATCTTGGTCAAGTGCTAAATTCCATCGCTGAAAATCATTCTTGAATGTTTCTTTAAGTTCGTTGTATAGATTTTCTTTTGTCTGTTTGTATTCTTCAAATATTTTATCTTGCTGTTGCTGTTTGTATTGAACAAGTCCCATATATGCTAGTGAAATAAATAAGAAGATAACCATCAAAACGGTCATCAAATCTGCATAGGGTATCCAAAAACTATCTTTCTTACTCATTACTTGCGGTTAGTTGGGACAAATCTTTGAATACACTGGTCAAGGTTCGCAAGAGTATCATTTAACCTCTCGTAGAATTCAGAGTTTATATTTTCCAAATCTCCACCTAATCGGGTGCTTGTTTCCTTTACAATAGAAACTGCTTTATTCATTTCCTTACGATATTTATCCCAAACATCACCGTTGAAATCTCTGAACTCTTCTAACTTGGTAATAAGAATTTGTGCGGCTTCCTTAAAGTTCTTTTCTGTCTTAACCCATTCGTTTAGTTTTGATGTTGTTTCATCAAAACTTTCTGTTGTGCTTTCAAGCGTTTCAATCGTCTTGGTAAGTTTGTTTGTTATCTCTTGAAACTTACCGTCTTCAATCATTACACGCTTTAGCTCGGCAACCAGTTGACTCAACTTGCTATCATCGTCTGTAAGTGATTTTGTATTGTCTGCAACTTGTTGCAGCGTTGTCGCTGAAATGGTAAACATTTCAGTTGTCTTTTGAAACTGCTCTGTGAGTTTTTGAACTTGTTCCTTGTTTTGCTTTTGCCAGTCATTCAAACTTTTTACGCTGTTATTCAACTCTGCAAAATTTTCTTTTACTAATCGGTTTATCAATTCACTCATTTGCTCATTGAATTGTTCCGTTGCCTTTTTCATTACTTCAACAAGTGCTTCTGTATTGTTCTTGCGAAGCAATTCAGAAAACTCATCAAATTTCTTTGAAGTGAGTTTGTTGTTCTCACTCATTGCTTTTATTATTTCATCGGTATTCTTGTTGGCTTTCTCTGATGTTGCTTTTTGTTCTTCTCTTAAATTTTTGAATTGTTCTGTCAATTCAATTCTACTGTTGTTTGATGTTGTGTTTATTTGAGTTAGTCCTTCTGTCGTTGTTTTTTGATTTTCGTTTGCTGTTTTTTGAAGATTGATTACTTCCTTTTCAAGAGTTGAAAGTTTTGAAGAAACTTTAGTTTCTAAATCTGTTCCGAATGATTTAATAAGCTTTTCAATCTGTTTCTGATTGTCATTCTTTAATTCTTTTACTTCAAATGTCAGTGCTGCAATTGCAGAAAGTTCGTCTGTTTGCTTTACTGGTCTGTTTGGGTCATCGTCAATTTGCTTCTGAATGATTGCGTTTATTTTTTGAAAAACGATTAGCCCAATAATTCCTGCCATTGTCGCAAAGAAAGCAAGTCGCAAGCCTTGTAAAAGAGTAGGAAGGCTTTCTTGTATTTTTTCTGTGTCAAACCCAGAAAGTCCAAATGTTATACCTAAAGCGGTGCAAAAGATACCAAGTGTTGGAAACACAGGCGGAATACTTTCAAAGATGTAGCTATTGTTCCAAAAACTTTTTTTGTCTGCCGTTGCGGTAGTCTGGTAATGCTTGAATTTCCAAATGAATATAATGCTGAAAACTGTCCACAGTCCAAAAATTATTGTCGCTATTAATAGTTCGTTCATATGTCAGTGTCTGTTTGTGATTGTTGTGGTGCGGTCGGGCAAAAGCAAATGTGGTGCAACTGTGTTTCGGCTTGTGGGTGGCGTTGCATCTCTTTTGATTTTGCTGAAGCGTTGGCTTTTCTGTTCATTTTTTTGTCGTTTAATGTTAGCGCTGTCGGTCGCCATAGGGTGACGCATAACTCATTTATAGGGGAAGTTTTTCTTCTAAAAACTTCCTCAATATCTCCAATTTGGACGTATTGAGGAAGTTTTTTTGTTTATTTGTTTCCCTTTATGTTTATATTGTTTCCTGTTTAATTCTAAAGTTTAACCCCCGAAAACAGCATTTGTATATGCGGAATATCGTCTTCAAAATATTCATCTCCCTGGCATACAAAACCAAAGTCTTCGTAAAATTTAATCAAGTAACATTGTGCTGATATGCATACCGCAACTTCCCCCCATTTTTCTTTTATAAATAACATTGTTTTACTCATTAATTCTTTACCAATACCGAGGTTTCGTGCCTTACTTGTGGTTAATACACGCCCAATAGAAATTTCATTATAGGAAACCCCCGGAGGCAGTATTCTGGCGTATGCAACCAATTCGTTTTTATCATTGTGTGCTTGTAGGTGGTAGGCTTTCAAATCTTTTCCATCGGCATCCTGGTAATGGCAGTTTTGTTCCATTACAAAAGTGGAAATGCGTACTGTAAATATATCGTACAGCTCTGTTGTGCTAAGTTCTTTAAAATGTTTAATGCTCCAGTACACTCTTTGATTTTAAAATTTAGTATGTTACTTGCTTAACACAAAGGTATTCAACTTTTTATATAAAAAAAGTCAGTATTGCACCTAAGGAATTGACTATAAAGTCATACACATCGGCACTGCGCTTCTTAAAAATTATCCCTTTGAATGAGCTCCAGTGTCTCTACCATAAACAATAGTAACAAGTGTAAAAATAAATATAAAATAGGGTGATGTACACCTATTTATTGAAACTGAGCATTTCTAAAAATGAAATATGCGGAATACCCGACAGGATATTCCGCATACAACAATAATAATAAGTGCCCACAAAAATGCGGGAACAAAATACTTTTTAAAGTAAAATTAGTGTCCTGTTAATTCCTTGTAAGTCCCAGCCGACAGCAATGCACTTACTTCTGCTGCATTTGTCAACTCAATTTTAATCATCCAGCCATCACCGTAAGGGTCGTTGTTTACTTTATCGGGATTGCCTTCCAGGCCCTTGTTAACTTCCACCACTTTACCAGATACAGGCATAAAAAGGTCCGAAACAGTTTTTACCGCCTCAACGGTACCAAAAATTTCTTCGTGAGCAAGAGTTTCGCCTTCGGTCTCTATTTCAACATACACAATATCACCTAATTCGCTTTGTGCAAATTCAGTAATTCCTACAGTTGCAATGTTACCGTCTATTTTTATCCACTCGTGGTCTTTTGTGTATTTTAAATTTTCAGGAAAATTCATAATTCTGTTTTTTTTAATTGTGTCGCAAATATAAATGAATCTTTACTCTTTTATTCAATTTTTAGAAACAATTTATTGAATAGTAAAGCGGATACTAACTCCCGAGCTGGTATTGGATGTTTTAAAGGAAGTTGAAATTTCAGGTTTCGTAATTACTCTATCGTAAAATATACGAATGTTAAGCCGTTCGCTTACTATATAATCGGCCGTAAATTTCAATGTAATAACCGTTTGCCCTGCTGTTACTTGGTTAATTTCAGTTACTACTTGACGAAGCAACGTGTTGTTTTTTCTAATCGATACATCCGCTCTGCAATTCAAATCGCTCTTTAATTGTTTCTTAGTTCCTTGAATTGTAAAAGGTATAGTAACATCTTTAAATCGATAGCCAAGCCCCGTTATTATCTCATTGCCCTTTACTTCTGTTATCTGGGTATTTGCCATTGAAAGTGAAATGTTTCTATCGCGCTTTAACTCCACTTTAGCAAGTAAACTGTTTTGCAAGGTCATGTCAAATCCAAGCAAAGGACTAAACTGTTCTGATATAGTTGCCACATTTATTTGTCGTTTTGCAATAAAATTGTTCGATATGTCTCTCGCTAAGTCCGCTCCATTTTCGTCCTGCAAATAATTTAAGTTAGTAGTGTATGAGCCAATATTAAAGGATGAACGGTAAGCATGCGTAACCGAAATGGTTTTAAAATATTTTTTGAACAAAGCATATTTATTTAATCCATCGTAGGATACGCGCCAATTGGGTTTTGGAATTAGTTTAAAGGCATCAATAGTTCCTGCATTTGCCGAACCATTGCTATAAGCATCTACAAAAGAAAGCAATAATACATCCTGTGCCGTTGAGTTGTAGCCATCACTAAATTCGTCAAAAACCGACAGTGAGTGTGCATTTTGTTCGCCCAATTTTTTAGAATACTTTTCACGTTTTGCCAAGAAATTTTTAAATACCTGTGATGAGTGATCGCCCTTATCATCCTTTACGAAAGATGTTCCCAAGGCTATAATCGAAACGCTAAAGCTTCCTGTTTCGGTTTTACTTTGCCCATAGTAGCTATCCGTTAGTGGGTCGTACTTATATATTTCCTGATTGTTGCGTGTTTTTGTTCTTGTTCCTGTTAGTTCAATTTTTAAATCTTTGAAGGGTTCTAAGCTTGCTTTCGCGTTGATATTTTCATTAAATGTGCGTGTAAATGGAGTATTCACATATTCCGATTTTGATAACCACCCATTTTTACCCGCCTGTTCGGCAAAACCGGCACTCTGTTTTCCGAATACAAATTCGTAACCTGGAGCATACAGGAAATCAGAGTTATTGTGTACATTTCTTCCATCCGATATTCCAAATAGCGTAGTTTTTGGTAAGTAGCCCGGTAATATTGTTCCATTGGTAACGGAGTAGCTTCCCGAAATAGATTTAACGGTCATGATAAACTTAGCAATGCCAGCTAAAAATTTACTGTCACTGGGTTTTGTTTTGACAGTATCTTTTGGTATTTTTTGTTTTTTATCCTTTTCGTTTTCTAACTTTTTGGGGTCTTTTTCATCTTTCTTATCACCCTTTTTTACAACTGATTTTACGGGTGCTTTTGGCTTGGGTGAGTTTACTTTTTTAAAGTACGGAATTTTGTTGTAAAGTGTTACCATATTCAATTGAGGATTCAATTGTTTTTGATTGGAGTTTGAAATATTGTTACCTATAATTTCAGACCCCAATGGTGCTGCCGTCCAATCATAGCCGGCCGAATATTTTGCTGTAAGGGTTACCCAATTTAAAAGCGGGAATTTATTGATAGGCACATTCCACGTAGTATTTGTACGATGATTGTAAGTCGTAGTTCTACCAAACTTTTTAGCATTGTCTATTAGCACCGATTTTATTTTGTTGATGGAATCACGCTCATTATCTATTTCTTTGTCGTAGCTGCGGAATGCCTTGCCCTCTAACTCATCCAAGGAAGCATTGTTACTTGCCGTGAAGTCAATGGATAATGCTTTTGTTATATCGTATTTAAAATCATACACCCTGTTATTTACAAATGTTTTATTGTAAGTGGGTAAAATAAGTATTTCAGCACCATCAGTAGTATTACGTGTTTTTACTTCGTTGTAATTTCTATCCACATCCGTTCGGAAGGATAGACGGGAAGGGCCAGTATTGTAATTAATATCACGAATCAATTGTAAATACGGGGAACTTAGTTTTTTCGATTTTGAAAAAGGTTTTATGTTTTTGGGATTGGCATTAAAATTATAGGCAAGGGCCCCTTTATAATTTTTTAATCGGTTGTATTCCGTATTTATATTTCTCTTGTACACTTCATTAAATGCGTAGGATACCGACAAATTCTCAACATCGTAAAAATGTGATTTGCCCGATCCCTTTTTTTCTTTTTTTACGTTCGTAAAATTGATACCTTTTCTGCGTGTATAATCCTTAATGATTTTAGATAAGGAGTCTCTCTCCTGTTCCATATATGTTGGATAATTATCCAAGGTGGCTTTGGTTGTAATATCCGGATCGAGTGGATTGTATTTTGGAGCAATCCAACCTTCGGAATAACCTGCATACATCGGAATATTTAAGCCCACTTTTTCAGGAATAAATTTACCCAAACGTATGTTCGATGAAAGATCATAATTGTAGGTATTATCCAAAGCTCGTTCATTCAACTTTTGTTCGATACTGCCGAAGCCCTGTGTTTTAATTCCCGATGCAAGTGTAATATCAGCGAAGTCGGCAAGCTTGGCTTGTACACGACCAAGGGCTGCCCATCCGCCTTTTTCTTCAAAACCTTCCAAGCTTAATTCGTTTACCCATATTTGCGCACATTTTGCAGCACCATCATCTTTAAAGTCGGTTGCGGCAATACGTTTTGGATTTCGAATACCAATCATAATTGTTTTTACGGCACTTAAATTCGGATTACCTACAACGGTTATCAGGTGAGCACCGTTGTCGAATGTGGTAACATATGGTGTTATTAAATTGATGCCTTGTATTTTATTAATAATGTCTTGATTGCGCTTTAGTTTTGCATCTTGCAAATCGGAGAAGGTAATGTCCATGTTGTTCACAGGGCTTTGCCAAATATCTTCGCGCGAAGTGGAGCCATTAGGAGTAACTGACAAGGTATATTCGTACTCGTAATAATTCTGGTCGAAGTCGGTTCCTAATCGAACAAACATTTTTATGTCTCCTGTGTTAAGTGCCTCTTTACCTGCTGCTTCAGCGTGTGCAAACATTTTTAAGTGTTTGTAGTTACGCATATCTAACGAAACATTTTTATAAGTAGCTCTTCCATCACCGTCTTGTAAATTACAAACACTTAAGGATAAGGATTGCTCGTTTAACAATGCTTGTGAAGTAGTTTGTAAATTTCTTTGTCTGTCAATACCAGGAGGAAGCACATAGTTGAATGGTTTTTTTGAACTGTTTTCTTCTACGTTTACTGCAGCAATATTAAAAGTTGTTTGGTAAGCATTATCGTCCTGAATGTATTCTCCGGGATACAACAAAGAGTAATTGTATTTTCTCCAATCGCCACGGATAAGCTCTAATCGTGCAAAACGACATACAATCGGTTGGTCGAATCCTTTAAAGAACATACGCATAAATCGCATTGAGCGCAAATCAACATCACCAACAATTCTTTCAGGCGAACGAATAGGAATTTTGAATTGGTACCATTTTATATTTCTTGTACCGTTGGGCGTTACTGCTTGCGCTTCTACCACATCGGTAATGTAGTTTTGTCCAAGTACCATACTTCCGGGAGCAAGATTGATGTGATATTGAAAATAATTTTCAGATTGTGTAAGGTTGTTGTCTCTATTTATATCTTCGGTATTTGGTGTAGTGTTTGAACTTGTTGGATAGCCATCGGGTTGCTCGGTGGTAGAGTTTCCTTCCAATCCATTGTATTCACTGTAACGAGTTAAAACAGGAGCACTGGCATTGTCCCAATTTGAGCTTCTGAAATACTTGTAATCATCAGCTGATGGATCGGCTTTTGCATTTGTTGTTGCGATTGAATTTGTTCCGAAAGCAGCTTCAACAGAACTAATGTAGTTTGCAAAAAATGTTGCTTCATCTGTATTGCTATAACCGTCTAATCCCACATCTTGTTTTTGTCTCTTTTCAGCGTCATTATCAAATGCATTTACCATTGGTTGAGTTAACGGCACAAGCCCCCAATTGGTATTTGTAAGCACGTTTGTGTCGTAAGGTTTAGCAAAAGGCAATCCATTTTCAAACGATTTTCTGGAATCTTTTAATACATCTTCTGAGATGTCACCGATGTTAAAATATAAGTCACCCTTTGTGTTGGCTGCTGTAAGGTTATCATCGTTAAATGGGTCCATCATCCAAAACTGGATATAGTCCACATTGGATGCTTCGAAATCGGTGGTCTCTAATCTTCGGATAACACCTCCCCAAGTGGAAGTAGGATTTGTTAATTTTCCGTCAGCAGCCAATCCTGTTACATTAAAATTATAAGGGCCTCTTTCATCGGGATAAAATGCAAAGTCGAGTATGGGTAAATTTGTAACAATGGCATTTGGATTTTGCCTGTTTGGAAAAATTTCTTTTTCCAATACCTCTCTTACAAAATGATTTGATTGCGCAACCTTATCACTTTTAATGTGATCGGGTGTTAGGTTGTTGTTTCTAAAAAACAAAGGGTCAATAATGTACCAAGCTAATTTTGAACGATTGTATCCGTAAGCTAAGTTGTTGGTTAAATTTCCTTCTGGGAATAAGTCGATCTGACCTTGAGGTACACTTGCCAGTGTCCACGATTGCTGCTGTTTTAAATCAATGGCAGACTGGCTACCTTCAAAATCATCGATGTACGAAATACCTTCTTTTCCTATTGCACGGGCGTGTCCGGGAAATAATCTGGCAACCTCACCGGCAACTGTTAATGTGGACATTTCCTTTGTGTTAATCAAGGGGATTCTATCAATCAACTTAGTAAGAAATGGGGCTTCTGTTCTATAGGTTCCATCTAAGCCAACAATAGTATTTGATATGGGCTCATCGCCAATGTTTACTTTTTGTGTAAGGGGCCTTTCTGTTAAATTCATAAAAGTACCACCCAGTGTAAAATCTTTGGAAAATTGATAGTCTAAATGTGTTCCAATAAGCGATTTGGTTTGGAAGGCAAATAATGCGTTGCTCTCCAACGATATTTTTATGGGTTTTCCTGACTCCAAAATACCTTGATTTATAATTTTTACACGACCAAGTGCATAGTCAACTGTATAATCGACATTTTCAGTAAGTGGTGCACCACCAGCAGTAACTTTTACCGACCCCTGGGGTATATTAACAGCATTTAATGGAATTTCAGAACCGGATGAAGAACTATAGCTACCACGCATTTTAAAACGATTTTTGGCAGGAATTTGCTGTGCCGCTGTTTTGGTTGAGTCGTATAATTCCTGAAACACATATTTATTTGCAAGCTGTTGTTCACCCTCAGAGAAATGATTTCGTAAGTGACTACCAAAAGGCTCTAGTACAGGAAAATATAATTTTCCATTCTTTAAATTGATAGGAATTATATCTCCTTGAATAACATCTAAGACTCCATCAGCGCCTTGATTTCCCTGCCTATTTAGTCTGTCTAATTTAAAAACTTGAAGTAATATTTTTCCGTTGATGGCGCCTTCAGAAATATAATTCACATCAACTCCTCTCTCAATGTTTGCGTGTAAAACATTTAGTTGTAAATCTTTTTCATTGATGTTGTAACCTCCAACACTGTATACGTTTTTCATCATCAAATCCCAAATCGGTAACTTAATACGCACACTGGTTGCTTTTAGCATTTTAAGAAAAAGCGCCTTTGGTGCAGCAACGCCATCGTTTGAAAACTCTCCTGCTTGATAGGTTTTTCCATCAACAGTATATTGGTAGGCAACAGAAAGTACAGCGCTGCTGCTTAAGGTTGAATTGAGCGAGATAAAACCTAAGCGTGGGTGAAAGGTGTATTCAGATTCTGATAATTTTCTGGCGTTCTCAATTACTTCATAATCTTGTACGGGTGCAAAATTAATACCCGGTGTATTGTATATAGATAAGGTATTGATGGCATTAAAAAAGCCGCGATCGGGAAGTAAGGTATTCATGTGCGTATATAAATCATTCGAACCCTTATTGTCTGGATATCCTTTTGAATCATTTGCTGCTGCAGGGTCGTTAATAAAACCTTGTGCAAACCACGATTGATTTGGGAAATTGGAAGGAGAGTTGGTTCGTTTTGATTCACCTAAATCCGCAAAAGCAACAATGTTTCGTGTATTGTCGGTCACACCATTTTCGTTTGTTACCCATACCTCAACGCGTGCAATGTTAATTTTAGAACTTAAAATAGGAGCAGTGGACAGGGCTTTTTCGTAACTGTCTCTGAAGTATTGTGAAAGAAAAAAGTGTCGGTTCGATTCATAATTATCACCCAACACTTCAAACTTAGTAACCTGAGCTCCACCGCTAACTTCCACCTCACTCTTTTTTCCTTTTTGTTGTGAGAAAATTGTTGTTGCTGTTAATCTTCCAAATTGCAATTTAGTTTTTATACCGAACAAGCTTTGGCTACCTGTAATTAAACTTCCATTCAGTGGTAAGCTAACATTTCCCGCTTCTATTTTTTTAATGATTTCATCCTCGAATCCTGTGTATTCTAATTTTGTTTGATTTTCCCAATCAAACGCAGCTTCGGTATTATAGTTGAGTGTAAGTTTTAATTTTTCGCCAATTTTCCCAATCATGTTAATTTGAATTTTTTGGTCGAAGTTAAAGGTGCTTACTTTTCGTTGTTTTTCCGTTAACGCAGGATTTTCATTTCGCGATGTGTTTACACCAAAAATTAGTTCAGCCGAACCTTGTGGGCGAATATCAACGGTGTTGCCTCCAAAAATCCTATCGAACGCATCGCCTGCTACGTGTATGGGCGGTATAAGATTGTTTTTAGGATTGTTAACATTTTCAGCATCTTGACGTTTTTTCCAATTGTCTTTCAATGCTTTTTTCATATCGTAGTCCAGGTATTCCTCCATAGTCATATAGGAAGGATTGCGATAATTTATATCGCCCATTTTTTGTTTAAAAATGTATTGGCCGGTTTTTGGGTCGTACTCTAATTCATCTTTAATATTGGTAGGGTTGTTTCCGTAAAGTCCGCCCACGTGACCTTTGTCTGAAGGGTCCCAGGAGTCGTCTTTAAATGGGTAAGGAAGTTTTGTGTCTTTTGTTTTTCCTGTGTCACCAGGAAGCGTTTTTGCCGGACTTACAACGTAACGATGGTAACGATTTACCATTGCACTCGAATTCCATATAATCAATGACAGTGTGCTAACAAAAAAGTAAAAAGGTATGCTGCTGCGCTCTATCTTCACTGTATAATTGTCACTACAAATTTTTCAATGTTTGTTTTATAGCTTGCTCTACTGATAATTCGGAAGTTGCCGCTCGAATTACTTTATCCAATGATTTTTCAGCTAAATTTTTGGCAAAGCCTAGCATTACCAAAGCAGATAACGCTTCTTCTCGAATTGTATTGTGTGGCATCATCGAAAATGTGCTCGCAGTGTCTTCTTTTCCTACTTTATCTTTCAAATCAACAATAATTCGCTGTGCTGTTTTGTCGCCAATTCCTTTTACGGAGCGCAATGCTGCTACATTCCCTGCTAATATGGTTTGTTGTAATTCCGATGGAGCAAAAGAAGAAAGAAACATACGTGCTGTGTTTCCTCCTACGCCCGAAACGGAAATTAAATGTCGGAAAAAAGTGCGCTCACTTTCTTCCGAAAAACCGTACATGGTTTGTGTATAATCCATTGTGTTTACCAAGGTGTGGCTATATAATTTACATTTATCACCTGGGGCACCCAGTTTAGAAAATGTGTTTAATGAAATATTTAGCATATACCCAACGCCCGAACAGTCTATTACTGCATAAGTAGGTGTTTTTTCAGCTAAGCGACCTTCAATGTGTGTTATCATATTATATATCTTCTCCGGCAGATTGTTTAACTTGCGCATCCACAACTGCAATGGTAACCATATTCACAATTTCTCTAACCGAACTTCCCAACTGAACAATATGTACCGATTTTCTTAATCCTAGTAAAACTGGCCCAATAGCTTCAGTACTTCCCATTTCTTGCAGCATTTTATAGGCTATATTGCCGGATGAAAGATTCGGGAAAATAAGTGTATTTGCTGGAGCCTTTGCCAATTCACTGAACGGAAATTGCTCCTTTGTCATTTCACTGTTGAGCGCAAAATTTGCTTGTATTTCACCATCTACAATCAATTCAGGGTGTTCTTCGTGCAGTATACTTACTGCTTCGCGAACTTTGTTTGATTCCTCGCTGTTTACTGAACCAAAGTTGGAGTAGGAGAGCAGTGCTATTCTTGGAATAATGTTCAATTGTTGCACAGCAGTGGCCGTTAGCAACGTTATATCTACTAAGTCTTGGGCAGTTGGATTAATGGTTACAGTAGTATCGGCAATAAAGTACGGACCTTTTTTATTCACCATAATATACATTCCTGCTACTCGATTAACCCCCTTTTGAGTGCCAATTATTTGTAAGGCAGGACGAATGGTATCTGGATATTTTCTGGTTACTCCCGATATTAATGCATCCGCTTCACCTGTTTCCACCATCATTGCACCAAAGTAGTTACGTTCACGCATAGCTTTGCGAGCCTCAGGTAAGGTGCATCCTTTGCGTTTACGTTTTTTGAAAAACAAATCACCGTATTCATTTCTTTTCACATCTTGCTCTTTGTTTCGCGGATCTATAATTACAGTATCGCCTAGGTCGATATTGTTTTGAAGCATTAAAGCATTTATTTTTTCCTTATTACCCAATAACACAGGTATTGCAATTCCTTCATCACGCACTTGTTGAGCAGCTTTTAGAATTTTGTGATTATCGGCTTCAGCAAAAACCACTTTCATTAATTTTTGTTTTGCACGAATAGTGATGTAACGCATTAACTTACTGTCAAGTCCTAAGCGGTTCATCAATTCGGTTTTATATCCTTCCCAATCGGTAATTTTTAATCGTGCAATGCCCGAATCGATGGCGGCCTTTGCAACTGCTGGAGCTACCGTATAAATTAAACGAGGATCAATGGGTTTTGGAATAATATAATCTCTTCCAAAAGCCATACTTTTTTCGTTATAAGCCAATGTAACAGCCTCTGGAACAGGTTCTTTTGCAAGTTCAGCAATAGCTTTTACTGCTGCCAGTTTCATTGCCTCGTTAATTCCACTTGCGCGAACATCTAATGCCCCTCTAAATATAAATGGAAAACCAAGTACATTGTTTACTTGGTTTGGAAAGTCGGAACGACCAGTCGCTAAAATGATGTCTTTTCGTGCAGCTATTGCTTCGTGATAAGTAATTTCAGGGTCAGGGTTAGCAAGAGCAAAAACAATGGGATCTTTTGCCATTGATTGAATCATAGCTTTGTTTACCACATTTCCTTTCGATAAACCCAGAAAAACATCGGCTCCTTTGAAGGCATCTTTCAATGTTTTAATATTTTTAATCTTCGTTGCAAAATACTTTTTTTGGTCATCTAAGTCTTTTCTGTCTACTGAAATTACGCCCTTGGAATCGAGCATAATGATGTTTTCTTTTTTAGCACCCAAGGCGAGGTAAAGCTTTGTACAAGATATTGCTGAGGCCCCAGCACCGTTTACGACTATCTTTATTTTGTTTATTTTTTTATTGACTAATTCCAGGGCATTTAACAAACCGGCAGCCGAAATAATGGCTGTTCCGTGCTGATCATCGTGCATCAGTGGAATGTCTAATTCCTCTTTTAATCTCCGTTCTATTTCAAAACACTCAGGAGCTTTTATATCTTCTAGATTAATACCACCAAAAGTGGGTGCAATAGCTTTTACAGTGTTAACAAACGAGTCAACATCCACCGCATCTACCTCAATGTCAAACACATCTATATCGGCAAATATTTTAAACAACAATCCTTTTCCTTCCATAACGGGCTTAGATGCCAGTGGGCCAATATTGCCTAAGCCAAGCACTGCAGTTCCGTTGGATATAACAGCTACTAAATTTCCTTTTGCAGTATATTTATAAGCATCATCCGGATTTTTTTCTATTTCAAGGCAAGGTTCGGCAACCCCTGGAGAATAAGCTAATGAAAGGTCTCGTTGGGAGTTATATGGTTTGGTTGGTATTACCTCAATTTTCCCCGGTCTGCCTTGTGAATGATAATCAAGCGCATCTTGTTTTTTTATTTTTGTAGCCATCTATTTATTTGTTTTCTAAATATTTTCTAAATAACTTGAACTTGCGAAGTTAATAAATTATGAAAAATATTGCATATTTTAATTTAGGACAGGTACTTTTATCAAAAAATAGCAAATTAGGGTGAAAAATGTAGTGGTATTTACAGGTGCAGGAATAAGTGCTGAGAGTGGTATTAAAACTTTTCGCGATAGTGGCGGACAATGGGATGAATATGATTTAAATAACGTTGCTACTCCCGAAGCTTGGGAAAGAAATCCAATTTTGGTGCTCGATTTTTACAATGCGCGTAGAAAGCAAGTAATGAAGGCCAAACCAAATTCTGCACATAAAGCGCTTGTTGAGCTAGAGCAAAAATTTAATGTGCAAATAATTACCCAAAATGTGGATGATTTGCACGAAAGGGCCGGTTCAAAAAATGTGTTGCATTTACACGGTGAAATAATGAAGGCTCAAAGTACAGCCGACCCATCGCTTGTTCATACACTGCAAAATTCGAGCCTTTTGCATGGTGATAAATGTAAAAATGGATCGCAATTGCGACCACACATTGTTTGGTTTGGGGAGCTCGTTCCGAATATGGAATTGGCTTATTTATTAGTAGAAAATGCCGATATATTAATTGTTACAGGAACTTCGTTAAATGTTTATCCTGCTGCTGGCTTGCTTGAGTACGCACCAAAAAAATCGGCTAAATACATTATAGACCCAAATGATGTGAGCCTTGTTATAGAGGAAGGATTTACCTATATTAAAAAAAATGCAGGAAATGGATTGCCTGAATTATGTCAAAAATTGCTGAATGAAAAATAGCCTTATCGTTGCTTTAGTTGCCTTGGCAGTATTTTATTCTTGTTCTAAAAAGCAAGGAGAAAGTCCTTATTCTATTATCAGCAAAGATACAATGGCACTTGTTATTACGGATTTACACATTGTTGATGCCGCAATTTCATTGAATAGTTTTGATATGAGTGCCACAGATTTTGATAAACAGAAGTTATATGCACAAGTTTTTAAACAACACAAAGTAACTAAGGCTAAATTTAATAAAAGCTTCAAATGTTATTCAGAAAACCTGGCGGAAATAAATGAAATTTATAAGGAAGTAATTATTGCATTGAGTAAAAAGCAGGCAGAGGTAAGCAAACAATAAATCACTTTTTGTAAAAATTCATTTCGCTCAGGTATTCATATACGGATTCTGGCATAAAATAGCGCACCTCCTTTTTGTTTTTTATTGCATCGCGAATAAACGAGGAAGTTATTTCAACTAGAGGGGCATTTATTAATTTAATATTTTTATGGTTTCGTAATGCGCCACCATCATAGCCCGGGCGCGGATAAACATACAATTGATAATGTTCCAAAATATGTTCGTAATTTTTCCATTTGTGAAAGGATTGTAAATTATCTGAACCCATAATGAGTGAAAAAACATTTTTAGGAAATTTTTCTTGCAAGTGTGCTAATGTGTTAACAGTATAAGAAGGTTGTGTTAGTTTAAATTCAATGTTACTGGCTTTCATTTTATTATTGATCCCAATAGCTAATTTTACAAGTTCTAATCTGTGATTATTCGCCAATAACGATGATTTTTCTTTTAGTGGATTATGTGGCGAAACAATGAACCAAAGACTCTCTAAATCTGTAAACGAAAGCATATAATTTGCCAACAACATATGCCCATTGTGTATAGGATTAAATGAGCCGAAAAAGAGTCCTGTTTTCATTTCATTAGGTCGTTAAGCGTATGGAGAATTCTTTTTTTATTAGTTTCGTTACTGAATACCAGGAGGATAAAAAACCCACTATTGTAACGGCAAAAATTACGTTTATAAAATCGATTAACTTTAGTTTTATTGGATAGTAATCTACCACAAAAGATCCGCTTCCTTGCAATTTAATTATTCCGAATTTGTCTTGTAAATAACAAATTAAATAACCCAATAGTAGTCCTATTACAGCTCCAATAAATGAAATAAGCAAACCTTCCGTTAAAAAAAGTTTGCGAATGCTCGATCTATTTGCACCCATACTGCGCAGTATTGAAATATCTTTTTGTTTTTCAATAATAAGCATTGTAAGCGAACCAATTACGTTAAAGGTTGCAATCACCAATATAAAAGCCAGAATAAAAAACACAGCCCACTTTTCAGTACGCATTATTTTGTAAATTGTTTCGTGTTGCTCATATCTGTTTTGAATTTTGAAATCAGAACCTAATAGATTAGCAATTTGTTCTTTGGTTTGCTCACCGTTAACCGAATTATTTAAACCAATTTCAATGGAACTTGCTTGTGTAGTATAATTCAATAAGTCTCGAACAAAGGATAATGGCACAAGCACATACTTGGCATCAAAGTCCTGTTGTATTGCAAATACAGAGGATGGGGAAAGTGATTTAAAACGAAAAGCATCGTCCATATTAACTGTATTCAATGTGATACCTCGCTTAGGAATGTATACCATTAAAGGGCTAAAAAAATCATTAGTGTTGACTCCCAAATTATTCGCTATTCCTTGTCCAACAATAGCATACGGTATACTGTCTTTCACAAGTATAGCATCCCCTTCGGTTAGCATAGTATCAATACCACTGTTATTGATAAATTGTTGATCTGTTCCTTTTATTGTTGCAATGCACTGTTTATCGTTGTATTTAAGCAAAGCATTTTCTTCAATTATTTCAGAATAATAATGAAGTTCTGGCATTTTTCTAATTTCATTAAAAACAGCCTTTGAAGCATCAAATGTTTTCCCCTTTACAGCCATTATTTTTAAATCAGAATCAAATGAATTAAGTAAAGAGCCTGCAAGGTGTTCAAAGCCGTTAAAAACAGAAAGTACTACAATAAGAGCCATTGTTCCAACGCAAACACCAATGGCAGAAATGATGGAAATGATGTTAATAGCATTGTGCGACTTTTTAGAAAAAAGATAACGATTGGCAATAAATAAAGTAAAATCGGGTTTAAACACGTAAAAAAATTAGTGCCTTAAATATACAAAAACTATTTAAATGCTTTTACTATTAATCCTGTTCCTGTTTTGTGAACAGAGTATGTATCTATATAATTCAGTACAAATGCAAAAGGGTAAACTGCTAAATAGTAAAATGGTAAAATCACAAAAAACAATTTGCTTGCGCCCAACATTAAAATCGGATATTTCATCGAAAGCTTCCATGATATTTTACCCGGTGTTCCATACGAATACAATACCTCTATTTTTGAAAACCCAGTTGATTTCAATTTATCTTCAATTTCTTTTACATTATAACCATCTCGAACGTGCTCCTCAATAAATGATGTTTCACCATCACTGTGAACGTCTGATCCCCCTTGGTCAGAAGGAGTTGAAATAAGTAACATCCCACCTTTCTTAAGAGATGAATGAAAATTTTGAAATACTTGAATGTCTTCTAAAATATGTTCCATTACATCCACTGAAAGAATTAAATTGTAAGTGTCTGGCTTGTTGTATTTTACCAAATCGGCAACAGTGAATTCCACATTGGGTTTACCGATCCTTTTAAAAAATCGGGTACAATCATCCACTTGTTCTTGCTTTACATCAACCGCTAAAATAGAGGAGTTGGGTACTTTCTTTGACATATAAAAGGAGTATTGCCCAAAACCCATACCTGCGTCCAAAATGGTTGTCTTGCCAACATTGTTTTTCATCCAAGCCCTTAGTTCACGTTGAATGTGCCAAGTTCTTAGGAGTAATAAATCCAACAAGTTGTAAAATAATTTTCTTAAAAAAGCGCTATTGAAAACACCTCCCAGCGTACGTTTTATAGGGTCGTAATGCATTTATTTTTTTAGTAATTCATCAATTTTATGAGCGTAATCTATTGAGTCGTCAATATAATAAGCAAATTCAGGTATAATGCGAACTTGTTGTTTTATATTGTCACCCACTTTTTTTCTTATTTCTTTTGAAACAGATTTTACTTTGTTGAATATTTCTTCTTTGTTGTCTTTTCCAAAAATATTCAAATATACTTTTGCGAACGATAAATCTGCACTAACACGAACAACTGTTACCGAAATAAATGCCTTCGAAAATAAAGCAGTGCTTTCTCGAAGGAAGATGTCTCCTAATTCTTTTTGTAACAAGCGAGCTACTTTTTTCTGACGAGTACTTTCCATACTGTGCAAAGGTATAAATAAATTTAGGGAAATTATACATTCTCCAATCGACCTTTTTAGGATAAATTTTCTTACATTTGTTCTAATAACATTCATAAAATAAAAACACTATATTCCCTTTTTATAAGCTTAGTTGCGATTACAACTGTTAGTGGACAATCTGTTCCAAACGGTAGTTTTGAATTTTGGGGTGCCGGAGAACCTATTAATTGGGTTACGGCAAACCTTGTTTCGGCTAATTCAACCACTAAAAGTCAGGTTGCTTGTTTTGACTCATTTGCAGTGAAAATGGAAACAAAAGCTTTAGCATTTAATCCTTTTCCGGGCATTATTCCTGATACTGTTCCGGGTATGGCAATATTGTCGGCAAACCAAAATATTTCGCAACGATCAGGTATTCCTTATGTAGCTCGACCTGCCACATTTACATTTTACTATAAATATGAACCGGTAGATAACGATACAGGTTTTGCTTATGTGAGATTATCAAAATGGAATCCTAATACTATGCACTCTGATAGTGTTGGTGAAGGAGGAGTTTTTTTAAATGCTGCACCTAACTACACAATGGGAGTATCGCCTATTTTTTATTATTCGGCAAACATACCCGATTCATTAACTATTATTTTAGCCTCTAGTAGAGGGGCAACTTTTGGCGGTTATCCAGCTGTACCGGGAAGTGTTTTATATGCTGATAATGTTTCATTAACAGGTGGCACCGTTGGAATAAGGGATGCATTTGCGGGTAATATGATGTATGCATTTCCAAACCCAGCTATAGATAAAATATCTTTTGTAACGAATTCAATGGACTTGAACAATAAAACATTGGTAATCTTTGATATAATTGGAAATAAGGTAGAAGAGAGGCTTTTTAATTCTACTCACCTGGACTTAAATATAAGTAATTACTCACAAGGCATTTATTTTTATCAATTAGTAAATAATTCAAATACCATTACGGCCAATGGAAAGTTTAATATCGTAAAATAATCAAATATGAAAAAATCACTTATCTTGTTTTCTCTAATTGTTGTTGTAGCAGCAAGTTCTTTTGCTCAACAACAAGTAATAAACCCCTCTTTTGATACGTGGGGTAATTACGGACCATTAGCACCACAAATTGAAGACCCAACAGGATGGGTAAGCTTTAATGTGTTAAATTCGTTTACGCAAACCGCAATTTCTGTTACAAAAGCAAGCCCTTCACATACAGGAGCATTTGCTGCAAAAATTACAACTGTTGTTGTTAGTCCACCTCAAAACAATGTGCCGGACACAATTGGTATACTGGCAACAGGAGTTATTATTTTACAACCCTTGCCGCCTACCATAAAGTATGGTACACCTTTTACATCTCGCCCGGGCTCAATGAGTTTTTATGCAACCTATGCTCCTATGCCAGGAGACACTGGTTTTGCTTGGGTATTAATTACCAGAAAAAATCCGAATACACAAATGAGAGATACTGTGGGGTCAGGTTTTTTACCCATAAATGCAACTGTCAATTTTACTCAATTTAATGTTCCTATAACATATGTGGGAGCTTGGGTAATGCCCGATAGCGCTCTCGTTTATTTTTCCTCTAGTAAATTGGTTCACCCTAAAGATAGCAGTGTGCTTGTTGTGGATGATGTTTCTTTTGGTGTGCCAAATACCATAGAAGAAAGCAGTGTGTATGCTAAAATACCCGCGTTTCCAAATCCGGCAAACAATGTTGTAAATATCAATACGGATAAAAATGCTGCCAGCATAAATATTTATGATGTCACAGGAAGAATGGTTGGAACTTTTGTTGCTGAGAATAAAAAAACTTCACAGATTTCAACCTCTGCTTTCGATCAAGGCATATATATATATAGGGTATTAGATAAATCAAATATGCTGCTGTATACCGGAAAGTTTTCGGTTGGTAAATAAAACAAGGGGTTAAAAATATATCTAAAAAAGTTACTTGCTTAGTGTGCTTGTAACCAATTTTTACCTTCGCCCATTCCTACTTCAATTGGAACCTTCATTTGAATGGCATTTTTCATTTTGTCTTCAATGATAGGTTTAATAATGTGCAACTCATCTTTGTGTGCATCAAATACCAATTCATCATGTACTTGTAATAACATTTTTGATTTAAAATTCTGTCTTGTAAATTCAGCGTGAATATTTATCATTGCAATTTTTATCATATCAGCAGCCGATCCTTGTATGGGTGCATTAATGGCATTACGTTCTGCAAATCCTCTAACCACGGCATTGGCAGCATTGATATCGCGCAAGTAGCGCCTTCGACCCATAATTGTTTCTACATAACCTTTCTCTCTCGCACGGTCAATGCTATCATTCATATACGTTTTAATTCCAGGATACTTTGCAAAGTAATTGTCGATAATTGTAGTAGCTTCTTTGCGCGGAATATTTAATCGTTCCGATAATCCAAATGCTGAAATACCATAAATAATACCAAAATTTACCATCTTAGCATTTCTGCGCATATCCGATGTCACTTCTTCTAATCTCACATCATATACTTTAGCAGCTGTTGCAGCATGGATATCTAGTCCCGAATGAAATGCCTCTATCATCGCTTCATCGTCACTCAATGCGGCTATAATTCGCAACTCAATTTGTGAATAATCGGCAGATAACAGCATATAATCTTCATTTCTTGCAACAAACGATTTCCTTACTTCGCGCCCTTTTGTACTGCGAATTGGAATATTTTGTAAATTGGGATTATCGGAACTAAGTCGACCTGTAACTGCCACAACTTGGTTATACGATGTATGTATACGGCCCGTATTTTTATTAACAAGCAAGGGTAATGTATCTACATAGGTGTTTTTTAATTTCTGCAATTCACGGTACTCAAGTATTTTATTTACTATGGGGTGCTTACCTTCTAATTTTATCAATACATCTTCACCCGTAGCATATTGTCCGGTCTTCGTTTTTTTGGGTTTCTCAACAATTTTTAAATATTCGAATAATACTTCACCTACTTGTTTGGGTGATGAAACATTAAATTGAGTTCCTGCAAACTTTTGGATTTGTTCATCAATTATACTAATTTCTTTTTCCAATTCGGCCGAATATTCGGTTAGTGCTTGTATGTCCAAGGTTATTCCCTCTGCTTCCATTGCAGCCAAAACAGGGACTAGAGGCATTTCTATTTTTTCAAATAGCGCTACATTTTCAGATTCTGAAAGCATAGGAACAAACTTGTTGTGCAATTGCAAGGTAACGTCTGCATCTTCGGCAGCGTATTCTACCAATTTTTCAATGGCAACATCGCGCATACTGCCTTGAGTGTTATTTGTACGACTCTTTTTTCCGATAAGTGATTCAATTGAAACGGGAGAATAACCCAAGTAAGTTTCTGCAAGCACATTCATATTGTGCCGCATATCTGGTTGTATTAAAAAATGTGCAATCATTGTGTCAAATAATGTTCCTTTTAATTGAACTCCGTAATGATTTAAAACACTTATGTCGTATTTTATATTTTGACCAATTTTTTCAATGGATGAATTTTCGAGTATGGGTTTAAATTCATTTATTAATTGGGTTGCTTCATCCTGATTTTCAGGAATAGGTACGTAATAAGCTTCAAAAGGAGTAAAGGCAAATGACAGTCCAACCAACTCAGCTGTATGCGCGTTCAATCCTGTTGTTTCGGTATCAAAACTGAATTTTTTCAGGGTCAATAAATCTCCAATTAGCCTATTCCTTTTTTCAATCGTATCTATCAAATGATAGTTGTGGGGAATGTCGTTAATTGTTTTGTAATGTATAATAATGGCTTCTTGTGCTTCTCCAGCATTTTTTTCAGCATCTGCAACCGAAAACATATCCATTTGTGCTGTTCCTGTTCTTTTTACTTTTGCAATCGGTTCTGCAGTATCTTTTTTACTAGTTGCAGCATTTTTTCCTAATATTTGTTCTGCTAATCTTCTAAATTCAAGTTCGTTGAATAGTTCAAAAAGTGCTTCTTTATTAATTTCTCCAATCAGTGTTTTCTCTTCTTCAAATTCAACAGGAACATCGCAAATAATTGTAGCAAGTTGTTTTGACAATATTGCCATATTCTTATTGTTCTCAACTTTCTCTTTCAGTTTCCCCTTTAACTTATCAGTATTAGCAAGTATATTTTCGATGTTATCAAAATCTTTTAGTAACTTAACTGCAGTTACTTCACCAACGCCCGGTATGCCGGGTATATTGTCTACTTTGTCTCCCATTAGTCCAAGCATATCAATAACTTGATCGATACGTTTTATGTCCCACCTTTTACACACCTCAGCAATGCCCATAATTTCTACTCCGTTACCCAAGCGAGCAGGTTTATATATAAAAATGTTCTCCGAAACCAGTTGCCCAAAGTCTTTATCGGGAGTCATCATATAGGTTGTATAACCCTGTTTTTCTGCTTTTTTTGCCAATGTTCCAATTACATCATCTGCTTCGTAACCATCAATACCAATTACTGGAATGTTAAAGCCTTCTATAATTTTAATGATATATGGAATCGATTTTCTTAAATCATCTGGCATTTCTTCACGGGTCGCTTTGTAGGCTGTAAAATCAATATGCCGTTGTGTTGGAGCTGCTGTATCGAATACTACAGCAATGTGGCTTGGTTTTTCTTTTTTGAGTACATCCAGTAAAGTATTGGTAAAACCTAACATTGCCGATGTGTTAAGTCCTTTTGAATTTATCCTATGGTTGTTGCTAAATGCAAAATAAGCCCTGTAAATTAATGCAAAGGCGTCAAGTAAAAAAAGCTTTTTATCATTGTTAGGTTCCATTTTGCGAATTTAGATAAAATAAAACAGTTTACCTTTCTATCTTTCTTTTATACGTCTATTTAAAAGAATTGAGGAATATGAACCGATCAATATTGCTTTTTTTCTTTGCCAACCCCTCTCTACTTTTTGTCTTTTTAATATGCCATTTGTCAGCTTTTTTTCAAATGTCTTCTTCACATCCATAGGAATGTCAATTGATGGAGATGTAATTATTTTAATTTTCAAATCCGCCATTCTTTAGTTTATTTTTTTACCTTTAGGAGAATTTATCAGCTACCCCATGAATCCATTGGTTATTGAAGCAACAGAAGACCAGCCAACTGTTGTGTTTGATGCAAAACAAAATACGTTTGAATTGTTGGGGAGATTTTTTAGAGTTTTTTTTGATATTCCTTTTAGATTTATTGAATACTAAAAATGAAAATGCCATCTGCCTTACAATCTGTCAAGACTAAAATACAAGCCCTTGCGATTGAAAACTTAAAGGAAGTTATACACATAAGGAGGCATTTACACCAACATCCCGAATTATCTTTTCAGGAAATAAAAACATCACAATATATAGCTCAAAAATTAAAAGAGTACGGTATCGAATTTAAAATTGGATACGTTAAAACAGGAATTGTAGCTATTATCAAAGGTAAGAATCCATCAAAAAATATAATCGCCTTACGAGCCGATATGGATGCATTACCCATTACAGAAGAAAACAATGTGCCTTATTGTTCAAAAAACAAAGGCTCAATGCATGCATGTGGACACGATGTGCACAGTGCTTCTTTGCTAGGAACGGCAAAAATATTACACAAGTTACGCAATGAATTTGAAGGAACAGTGAAGCTGATGTTTCAGCCTGGCGAAGAAGTATTGCCGGGCGGTGCATCCTTAATGATACAGGAAGGGGCACTTAAAAACCCTGCCCCAAAAAGCATATATGCTCAGCACGTTTTTCCTTCGATGGAAGCTGGTAAGGTAGGCTTCAAAAAGGGAATGTATATGGCATCAACCGATGAGTTGTATTTAACTGTGGTAGGCAAAGGTGGTCACGCTGCTATGCCTGCGGAATATATAAATCCTATTTTAATTGCCTCTGAAATACTGTTAGCATTGAATACAAAATTTATGATTCCTAAAAAGAAGGGAACAGCTATTCCAACTGTATTGGCATTTGGAAAAGTAAATGCCAATGGTGCAACCAACGTAATTCCAGAAAAAATATTTATAGAAGGAACGTTTAGGACTATGGATGAAAAATGGAGAAAAGTAGCGCATATTAAAATGAAAAAAATAGCAAGAGAAATTGCTGTAAAAAGAGGAGGGAAGTGCATTTTTGAAGTTCGAAAAGGCTACCCTTACTTAGTAAATGATGAATTGCTAACTACACGAAGCATTGGCTATGCAATTGATTATTTAGGAAAAAATAATGTCGAGGAATTGCCTCTCAGAATGACTGCCGAAGATTTTGCTTACTACAGTCAAGTTATGCCCGCTTGTTTTTATAGACTGGGAACAGCAAACAAAAACAAAGGAATTACGTCCGGTGTACACACTCCAACTTTTGATATTGATGAAAATGCATTGCTGGTAAGCAGTGGATTAATGGCGTGGATGGCAATAAATGAATTATCTGCCTAAGTTTTTAATCGGTAGCTTTATTTAAAAAATCATTTAAAGGCTTAATGGCCTTAAAAACATCAATACATTGTTGTAAAAAATCGGGGGCGCAAATTTGTTTGTCGCTGAAAGACTTTGATACAATAAAACTTTTCAATTTTAGTGTTTCAATTTCCAGATGGTCTTTTGCATAACCTTTCGGAGCAGTTTTTAGTTTGTCAGAATCGTCTAGTTTTCTAAAATGATTAACGAAACTTTTATTGTAAACAATGGTTTTAAATGCTAAGGGATTGTAGTCAATTTCCTGACGTATGGCCGATAAAATATCAGTAGGTGGCATATATATACCGCCTGCAATAAAAGATTTTTCGGGTTCAAGGTGAAGATAATACCCACCTGTAAATAATTTTTTTCCTCCTTTACTTACACCTGCGCCAATATTCGTTTTGTAGGGTGATTTGTCGTTCGAAAATCGCACATCACGATTTATTCTAAACATGCATTCCTTTGCACCAATATCGACTATGGTTTTATCAAATTTTTTAATCCCTTGTATTAATTCTTCAATAAATAATGCAAACTCATTTTTTGTTTTTTCATATACTCTTTTATTGTTCAAAAACCAGTTGCGGTTATTGTTTTCTTTCAGCGTTTTTAAAAAATGAAACAAGCTTGGATTGAGTTGAGCCATATATTGATATATTTCTAGTGATACTCCTTTTGGTAAATGTAATAAATAATTAAAAATAGATATATGAAAAAGTTAACACTCCGTTGCTCATTAATGGCTTGTAATTAAATAATATACCTGTTCTTTTTAATGAGTAAAGTCATGTCTTTCTTTGGAAATGAGCAAGATTTTATTCTTCCCTTCCTAACAAAGAGCGGCTTATGGATAAAATTTCTATTTTGCGTTCCTCATTTACTGGAACTTTATCAAAATGGGAAAATGCCAGCGCATAATATTTTTCAAATTCCTTTTTTGCTAATTCGCGTATGTTTAAATAGTTGTATATTTCTGTAACAGCCTGCACCTTTTCTATGGCGTCAAATTGAGGGGCAAAAATCCAATTTGCCAACTCTTCTTTTTTATACCTATCCGCAATTTGAAAGGCTTTAAGCAAAAGGTATGTTTTTTTATTTAAAATTATATCGCCACCAATTTGTTTCCCAAATTTATCAGGACTTCCATAAACATCCAAAATATCGTCTTGCAATTGAAATGCAATTCCCAAATTTTTCCCAAAAAGGTACATATTCTCAGCATCTTCTGGCAGTGCACCACCCAGTATGGCACCTATTTTTAAACTGGCAGCTACCAATACTGCTGTTTTAAGTGTTATCATTTGAATGTATTGAGGGATCGAAACGTTGTCTGTCGTTTCAAAATTCATATCCAATTGCTGTCCTTCGCAAACTTCTATTGCTGTTTTATGATATACTTCAAGCACCTCCCGTAATTTGTTATCATCACATTGCGTCATCAATTCGCTTGCTTTTACAAACATAGTATCACCAGACAGCATGGCAATATTATTATTCCATTTACTGTGAACAGTAGGATTTCCTCTTCGCAAAGGAGCATTGTCCATTATATCATCGTGTAACAAAGTAAAGTTGTGAAATATTTCTATGCCTACTGCAGCATTTACTGCGACATCTATATTTTCATCGAATAAATTACAGCTAGCCAACAACATAATCGGACGAATTCTTTTGCCTCCCATAGCTAAGGAATAACGTATAGGCCCATATAGCTCTTGCGGTTTTTTTGTTAATGAAAGTGCATTAATTGCTTGTTCTACTTTTTGGTGAAGTGCCTTAATTGAAAACGGTTTGTTCATTTTCCAAAAATAATTAAAAAAGTATGGATATTAATGGAATCGTAAGATTATATACAATTGCTTAACTTTGTACAATAAAATTAACAATAAGGTGTTTTTTATGTTAGTAATTTTCACTAAACTTGCCACTTTTAAAACCTAAAAAATTAATTAATAACCAAATAAAACCAATCACAATGAGTAAATCAAACAATTCAGGCATTAAAGCAGCGTTTGCATCACTTGCAATACCTATTTGCTTACTGATGGCTTATTTAATCTATATTTTCCTTTTGGGAAATGGAGCTAATTTTGAAGGCAGAAACTCCGAAAATCATCCGATTAATGTACTTGGAACAATTCATAAAGGAGGTATTGCTATTGTTCCTATTTTGATAGCAGTACTTCTCATTATCGTAACTTTTTGTATCGAACGCGCAATGACTATTTCAAAAGCAAAAGGAAATGGTCAAGTTGAAGCATTTATTCAAAAGGTTAGAAAAATGTTGGCAAACGATCAATTAGATGAGGCTATTGCAGAATGTGACCGTCAAAGAGGTTCCGCTGCAAATGTTATTAAATCTGGTCTTGAGAAATACAAGATGGTGGAGAACGATAACACAATGGACAAAGAAAGTAAAATTGTTGCTATACAAAAAGAATTGGAAGAAGCTACTTCACTAGAATTGCCAATGTTATCTAAAAACTTAGTGATTATTTCAACTTGCGCATCCATTGCAACCTTATTGGGTTTGATTGGAACAGTATTAGGTATGATTAAAGCCTTCTCGGCTTTAGCTCAAGCAGGCGCACCTGATGCTACAGCTCTTGCAACCGGTATTTCTGAAGCACTTATCAATACAGCTTTTGGTATTACTGGTTCGGCAATAGCAATTATTATGTATAACTATTTTTCTACTAAAATAGATGCATTAACATATAGTATCGATGAGGCAGGATTTACAATCGTACAAACATTTGCTTCAAAGAACAAGTAATCAGTCATTTAGGACGTGTTTTATTTCTTTTATGGAATTTAATAATTAGTAGCATCTACTATACAAATAGAAAAGGTATAAACATTATAAAAAATATACAATGCCAAAATTGAAAATGCCGAGAAGCAGCCCTTCTCTTGATATGACACCGATGGTGGATTTGGCGTTCCTCTTGGTAACTTTCTTTATGCTTACTACGCAGTTTCGTGCAGACGAACCTGTGATTGTGGATATGCCTTCATCTATTGCCGAAATAAAAATACCGGAAATTGATGTGATGACTATTACCGTTGATGATAAAGGACAAGTTTTCTTTAACATTGATGGTAAAGAAACACGTGCGAAGGTACTTGCTAAAATGGGCGAAAAGTATAAGGTAAATTTTACTCCCGATGAAATAAAGCGTTTTTCTATCATTACTTCTTTCGGTATGCCAATAACAGAACTTAAAAATTATTTGCCCAAAAAGGAGTTGGAGCGTAAGGCTTTATATGATGTAATACAAATCGCAGGAAAAAAGGGAATACCATACGATTCATTAAACAATCAATTATCGGATTGGATTTTGCAAAGCCGTTATGCCAATCCAAAATTTAGGATTGCTATTAAAGGTGATGGTAATTCTCCTTATCCTACAGTAAAAAAGGTAATTGAAATATTGCAAAAAAACAAAGTGAATAAGTTTAACCTAATTACAGGTATGGAAACAGGTGCTGCCCCTGCAGCCAAATAAAAAAATTATAACAACAGTATAAAAAACATACAATGTCAGATGTAGATACAGGCGGTGGTGACGACCACGGCAAAAAAGGTAAAAAGCGGGCTAAAAAAAATTCTACTAAAATAGATATGACACCAATGGTTGATTTGGCGTTCCTATTACTCACATTCTTTATGCTTACCACTACTTTCAGTAAGCCCAATGCAATGGAAATTAATATGCCATTGAAAGACCCTACCATTACTCCTCCAAAAATTGCTGAGTCTACAGTTATGACAATTATTTTAAGTGATAAGAACAAGATATATTATTATTATGGCATAACAGATCCTAAAGTAGAGCAAACCAATTTTGGTCCGGATGGAATACGCAAGGTATTGTTGAAAAGAAATAAAACTGTGATTGATGCGGTAGAAAAAATCAGAAAAGAGTTTGAACCTAAAATAGAAGCTGCAACTGAAGAGAAGGACGAAAAGGCGATTGAAAAGGAAATGAAAGTAGCGATGAACAAAGTAAAAGGTGATAAAAATTCGACTATGGTGTTGATAAAAACAGACGATATGGCGAAGTACAAGAATGTGGTAGATATATTGGACGAGATGTCAATTTGTACTGTGGGTAAATATGCTTTAGTAGATATTACGCCTGTAGAAATAGAAATGATTAAGAACTTAAAATAATAAAAATGGCTAACAACATTCTATCCCAAGATTGGAACAACGTTGTTTACGAGGGTCGTAACGACATTGTTTTTGCCGAAAAAAACAAAGAGTACGGTGCCTACTTTATTCGCAAGGAATACAACCGAAGCGTAATGATGGCATTAATTTTCTCCATTGCTTTTTTTCTGGTGTGTTTGAGTATACCTGTGGTTTCTTCTTGGATAAGTTCAATGGTTCCCGATGTTGAAAAACCGGTAGAAGTAGAGGTGAATTTATCAGAACCTCCTCCTTTAAATGAGGACGAACCACCACCGCCACCTGTTGAGCCTCCACCACCTGTTCAGGAGTCTATTAAGTTTGTGCCACCTGAGCCAGTTCCTGATGAGGAAGCGACAGACGAAATTCCTCCTACTCAAGAAGATTTGAAGGAATCTAATCCCGGTACAACCACACAAGATGGGCAAGAAGGAGTAGTTGATTTACCGCTAGGAAACGGTGATGAATCGGTAGGAAATGAACCAGAAGAAATATTTATAAATGTAGAGGAGATGCCTCAATTTCCAGGAGGTGGAGAAGAGGCATTGTTCCGATATTTAGGCGTGCATATAAAATATCCGGCAATGGAGAAAGATAATGGTATTTCCGGTACAGTATGGGTAGATTTTGTTATTAATAAAGAAGGAAAGGCGACCGATGTTAAAATAAAAAGAGGTGTAAAAGGTGGGGCTGCCTTGGAAAAAGAAGCATTACGCGTAATACAGGGTATGCCAACTTGGAGTGCAGGAAAACAAAATGGCCGTGCTGTAAGTGTTTCACATATTATACCTGTAAAGTTTGTATTGAAATAATTTTAAGTTTTACTCAAAAATGGAAGATAAAAACAAAACACTTCGAAACGTAGTATATTACTTTGGTTGGGCTATGGTTGGTTTATATATTGTGTTTGGATTAATCCTTGCTTTTACCAATATTCTTGTTGAGGTAATTCCTAACAACCGAATTATTATTGGTGTAGCCATTGTATTATACGGTATTTTTAGGCTGTATTTTACTATGCGCCTAAAAAGAGCCAAAGAAAAAGCGAATGATATTAATTGAGTTTGAGAATGTATAATGTAAATAATACAACACCTGTAATAGCTTTTATAATTGCTGTTACAGGTTTTTCTTTTTTGTTTAGTTCTTGCAATCAAGGTGGTGGGCAACATTATGATGATACTCCTACTGCAGGTACTATTTCAATTAGTTCAGATGAATCATATAAATTATTAATCGATTCTCAACTGTATACTTTTCAATCGCTGTATGACAGGGCGCATATTACCGTAAATTATTGCAGCGAATCCCAGGCAATAAAAGATCTTATCAATGATTCCGTAAGGCTTATTGTTATAAGTCGTGAATTAAAGGAGGATGAAACTGATTACTTTAAAAAAATAGTAATAACACCCCGCATTACTAAAATAGCCATTGAGGCAATTGCTATTATTGTAAACAATGAGAATATTGACACGGCATTCTCTGTTCAACATATCAAAGCAATGTTGGAAGGTCAAATAACCAATTGGAAACAGCTTAACCCCCTTTCTGAACTAGGTGAAATGCAATTGGTTTTCGATAATGAGAATTCAGGAAATGCCCGACTAATAAAAGAAAGATTGTTGGAAGGAAGACCTTTTCCGAAAAACTGCTTTGCGGTAAAGTCAAACCCCGAAGTAATTGAGTATGTAAATAAAAACAAGAATGTAATAGGAATAATAAGTGTTTCGTGGATTAGTGACCGTGACGACCCCAAGGTGGAAAATTTCCTGAAAAAGGTGAAAGTGGTCGACTTATCGCAAGATAGCACGGCAAGTTCCGAAGAACATTATAAACCCTACCAAGCCTACATAGCACAAGGTGTTTATCCGCTTTGTAGAAATATATATACCATAAGTCGTGAGGCACGTGCCGGACTTGGCACAGGCTTTGTATCGTTTGTTGCAGGCGATAAAGGTCAGCGTATTTTCCTTAAATCTGGATTAGTACCCGCCACTATGCCTGTAAGAATTATAAAAGTGAATTAATCGCTGAATTTTTCTTTTCTTTTTTAACTTTGAAACTTTATATACTATATGAAAACGTGTAAATTTATTTTAGCTCTTGTTTTTACATCGATAAGTTTGTCGCAAGCACAAACACTTAAAGAAGCCATTAAGCTATCCGATAATGAACAATTCGAAAGTGCAGGCAAGGCATTTGAAGCATTGGTGCAGCAGCAACCAACGAATGGTGACAACTATTTTTATTGGGGAGAAAATTATTTTAATTCAGAAAAATCTGCAGAAGCCCTTAAAATGTATACAAAGGGAATAGAGGTGATGGCTAGTAATCCGCTTAATTATATAGGTCTTGGAAAATGTCAGGCATTTGAGGAGAAGGAAACAGAAGCCAAAGTTAATATAGATAAAGCCTTAGCATTAGGAGTAGGTAAGAACATTTTGGTATTACTGAAAGTTGCAGAAACATATACTCTAACACCACAAAAGAATTTATTGCAAGCAATGCAATTATTGGATGCAGCAATGAAATTGGATCCTAAAAATACAGAGATTTACCTGTTGAAAGGTGATGTATACCAAGAAATGGGAGAGGGAAGTAAAGCGATTGAGTTGTATAAAAAAACGGCTGAAATGGATAAGTCTTCATTAAAGGCTTTACTAAGAATTGGTAAATTGTATGGAAGAGCGAAAAACTATCCGTTGGCATTTGATTTTTATTCTCAAGCAGCAAAAGTAGATTCAACTTTTGCTCCTGCTTACAGAGAACAAGGGGAGTTACTTTACTTATCAAAACAATATGATAAAGCAAAATTAAAGTACAAGCGTTATCTTGATTTATGTGGCAGTAACAATTTAAGCGCGCGTATGCGTTATGGCTCATTCTTGTATTTAAGCAAGGAGTACCCTGCTGCTATTACAGAAATTACTGAAGTGCAAAAATTGGATTCATCCAACAACATTATGAACAGAATACTGGCTTATTCTTATTATGAAAAAGGTGATTATGTGAATGGAACAATGAGTATCACTAAATTTTTTAGTCGCGCTAACAATGAGGGAACAAAAGTATTGGCCTCCGATTTTGAGTACAGTGGAAAATTGCTTTCTAAAACAGGAAAGGACTCTTTGGCAATAATCGAATTTTATAAAGCGATGGAGTTTGATACCACAAAAACAGAATTGTATGGAGAGATAGGTGCGATATATTTGAAACAAAAGAAAAATACAGAAGCCATAAGCGCTTTTGAAAAAAAGGTAGCTGCTAAAAAATTTGTAACAGCTAACGACTATTATAACATAGGTAAGGCAGCTTACTTTATGAAAGATTATATGAAAGCAGATACTTCTTTTGGGATGGTAATAAGTTTACAATCTAAAATAACAAACGGCTATATATGGCGAGCTAAAACACAAACACAGCTCGACCCTGAATCGACAAAAGGTTTGGCAAAGCCTTGGTATGAAAAGTTTTTGGAAATGAGTCCCGATCCTGTAAAAAACAAAGTCGATATAATTGAAGCGAACGCTTATTTAGGGTATTATTTTTACATCAAGAAGGATAACGCCAACTCTAAAATATACTGGTTAAAGGTAAAGGAGATTGATCCCAATAATGAAAAAGCAAAAAAGGCACTGGATGCAATTAAATAAAAATAATTCACTAACAGAATCTATAAAAAGTTGCTGTTCGTTTTAATACTATGCGTATGAAAAATAGGTACTATCTTTTATTGGTGTTGTTTTTGTTTTGTATGAGTACAGTTAAGGCTCAATTGAATAATCCGGTGAAATGGAAATTTACTGCAAAAAAGCTAAGTGACTGCGAATACGAATTAGTTCTTGATGCAGTAATCGAAGATCATTGGCATTTATATTCACAGAAAAAAACAATTGAGGATGGCCCTAACCCGGCTTCTTTTCGTTTTGATGTTGCTGCTGGATATGAATTGCTTGGCTCTACAAAAGAAGGGAAAGCGATAAAAGTATTTGATAAGATGTTTGAAGGCGAAGTACTTTACTTTGAAAAAAAGGCAAGTTTCAAACAAAAAATAAAATTAAAAACAGATAAGAAACTAGTTATTAAGGGAGAGCTCGAGTATCAAGCTTGTACAGATGAAAAATGCATATTTCCGCCACTAACACCATTTGAATTTATTGTAATGGGAACTGCTGAGTGTATTGACGAATCAGTATCGCAAGAATTTGTTGATACATCAGAAGCAAGCTTGTCGTTAGCGAATATTGTTGATACAAGTGCTGCCGTTTTACAGAATGCAGTTATAGAAAACACACAGATTGTAGCTCAAAAAAAGGAAAGTTCTAATGAAAACAGAACGTGGTGGGCAATTTTTATAGCAGGTTTCTTAGGAGGTTTAGCAGCATTACTTACTCCTTGCGTGTTTCCAATGATACCGATGACGGTTAGCTTTTTTACCAAAAGTAGCAAAACAAAAGCAAAAGGGATTAGCAATGCAATTATTTATGGGGTAGCCATTATTGCTTTATATGTTGCCTTAGGATTGGGCGTGACAATGATTTTTGGTTCGGATGCACTCAATGCTTTTTCCACTAATATTTATTTTAATTTATTTTTCTTTTTACTCCTTGTTATTTTTGCCATATCCTTTTTAGGAGCATTTGAAATAGTACTGCCTGCTGCGTTTGTAAATAAAATTGATTCGCAATCTGATAGAGGTGGGCTTATAGGCATTTTCTTTATGGCATTTACATTATCTTTAGTTTCTTTTTCTTGTACCGGTCCTATCATCGGAACATTATTGGTGGATGCAGCTGTAAATGGAGGGGTTAAAGGTCCATTTTGGGGTATGTTAGGTTTCTCTTCAGCACTTGCTTTGCCGTTTGGACTGTTTGCAGCATTTCCGGGTTGGCTTAACTCGTTGCCTAAATCAGGTGGTTGGTTAAATTCCATAAAGGTTGTACTAGGCTTTTTAGAGTTGGCCTTGGCACTTAAGTTTGCTTCTAATGCCGACTTGGTTATTCAAGCGGGTATACTAACGAGAGAAGTTTTCTTGGTACTTTGGATTGTTATTTTTGGGTTGATGGGTATTTATTTAATGGGTTGGATAAAATTTTCTCACGACAGTGATTTGTTATTTTTATCTGTGCCTCGTTTATTTTTTGCAATACTTACATTTGCTTTTACTATTTATATGATACCTGGATTATGGGGCGCGCCTTTAAAACTAATTAGTGGATTTCCTCCACCAGATTTTTATAGCGAATCGCCAAGCGGATTTGGAGGGTCAAGAGTAACGACTGAAGTTGTGGTTAATAAGGCTTCATCTGCTTCTGATATGGGGAATCATAAAAAAGAGCATTGCCCGAATAACTTACCTTGTTTTCACGATTATGATGAGGCACTTGCCTACGCAAAAAAAGTTGGTAAACCATTAATGATAGATTTTACTGGGTGGGCTTGTGTAAATTGTCGTAAAATGGAGTCGCAAGTTTGGACGGACTCAGAAGTTGATAAACGCTTGAGAAATGATGTGGTACTTGTTTCTCTATATGTGGATGATAAAAATCAATTACCACTGGATCAACAAACGGTAAAAAAAATGGGTGATAGAGATTTTAAAATAAAAACCATCGGAAACAAATGGAGTTTTTTGCAAGCCGATAAATTTAAAACAAATACACAGCCACAGTACATATTACTTGACCATAATGAGCGATTATTGTCGGAACCAACTAACTATGATCCCGACATTGAGAATTATATTAAATGGTTGGATGCAGGAAAATCGGAGTTTTTAAAAAGAAAAAAATAATATTTTTTATTCTGAAACAGTAAATCTTTACATTAAATTTGTGACTGTGATTTATTTTCAATGAGTAAACCTATCTTATATTCTTTGATTTCTCCTCAAGATACTGGTTTTGTCTCACCAAAAATATCCTTACCCAACGCACCGAATATTCCGATTTTATTGTTTTCTCCTCCTGAAAAACAGCTGTATCAGATAGACATAAAGCAGCAGGAAAGCGATACAGCAATCTTAAAAAAGGCGAAGAAGAAAAAATATGAAACAGTCAAAAAAGATCAACAAAAGCTGCTAAAAGATGAAAGGGTGGGTGTAGCAGTTGTAAAAAGCGAGTCGCCAAAAGAGTTTTTTGTTAAAGATAGTTTAGTTGTAAACGAACCGTTTAAACAGGATGTTGTAAAGTCCACAAAAATATTCACGGAGTCAATTTCTTTAAAGACAAAAGATACCTTAAACGAGAGTTTATTCAATGGGCACTTACTTCATTGTTCAAAAATTCAACCTATCATAAAGACCGTTGAAAACAAAGATTGGACTTTAGTAATAATACTTAGTACCTTAGTTCTATTCGGTATTATAAATACATTATACAATAAGAGATTACGATTGCTTTTTAATGCAATAACCAATATTCGTTATGTTAATCAAATCATACGCGAAGAAAATGCACTATCACAAAGAGCATCTATATTCCTATCCATTTTATTTATATTATCCTTCACCCTATTTGCATTTAAACTGCATAACTACTATCAATTAAATCTTATTAAAAAAAGCGGATTTTTAGGGTATTTTATCTTATTGTGGTATATGTTCCTATTCTATTTTTTAAAGATAATTATTCATCGCATACTTGGGGTAATATTCAAAATTGAGAAAGAAACGAATGAGTATATATTTAATTTATTTTTGTTTAATCAATTTATAGGCTTGGCGTTTATTCCGATTATAGTTTGCCTTGTTTTTTATCCAATGACTTCCCCTGGCAATATTTATTTTTTCGGATTCTGTTTATTGATACTTAGTTTTTTATACAGAACAGCAAGAGGAATAAGGGTTGCGGGAGGGAATAGTGGTATTGCAAAATCATATTTATTTATGTATCTTTGCACCTTGGAAATTTTACCGTTGTTAGTGATTACTAGAGTATTGATAAATAAAATGTAATTTTTTCCTTGCTCATTTTTTAGTTAAAATAATCAGCCTTGAAAGTAAAAAGTATACTTGTTTCTCAACCCAAGCCGGAAAGTGATAAATCACCTTATTTGGATTTGGCGAAGAAGTGTAATATCAAGATTGATTTTCGTCCCTTTATTCACATTGAAGGAGTAACGGGTATTGATTTTCGCAAAGAAAGAATTGCGATACTGGACCATACGGCAATAATATTAACAAGTCGCAATGCTGTAGATCATTTTTTTAGAATGTGCGTAGAAATGCGCGTTACTGTTCCTGAGAATATGAAATATTTCTGTATTTCAGAATCAACTGCATACTATCTTCAGAAGTATGTTCAATACCGAAAAAGAAAAATATTTCACGGAAAACAAACATTCACCGACCTTGTTGATATTTTAAAAAAACACAAAGGCGAAATTTTTTTGTTGCCTTGTTCCGATAGATACAAGGAAGAAATTCCCGATGTATTAGACGAATTAAAACTGAATTATACAAAAGCCATTATGTACAAAACCGTTTGCAGCGATCTTTCCGATTTAGCAAATGTAAATTTTGATATACTCGTGTTTTTTAGTCCTTCAGGTATAAAATCATTGTTCCAAAATTTCCCAAAATTTAAGCAAAACAAAACACGCATCGCTGCTTTTGGTCCTACAACTGCTAAGGCTGTTAAAGAGGCTGGTTTGAATTTAGATATTCATGCCCCTACGACAAAATTCCCTTCTATGACGATGGCATTAGAAGATTATATTATAAAAATTAATAAGGTAAAGTAATTAGTTTTTTCGAATGCTGTGTAATAGATAAATTACACTTGAAAACAGTAAAAATGCTCCCGTTTGATGCAATATTCCTAATACAACCGGTACCGAGTAAAGCAAAGTAAACAATCCTAAAAGGAATTGGAAAAGTACAATTATTGGTAAGAAAGCAATTGCTTGTTGTTGTCTTTCTGTAAGAGCTATTTTTTTTCCTTTATACCAAACAATAAATACCAATACAACAATAGCATAGGCTAAGTAACGATGTATAAACTGAACACCTGCCAACCCTTCAACAAAATTTCCCCAAAAAGGATTTAATGCAGTAACGCTTTCAGGAATCCACTCTGTTCCCATCTTCGGAAAAGTATTATACACCAAACCCGCATTTAGTCCTGCTACAAAAGCACCATAAATAATTTGCAATACAACTGCAGCAAAAAGCCATTTTGAGATTTTAGAAAGCGAATTTCCTGTTTTACTAACTATGTTTTGTTCTTTAGCATAAATTAGATTAAGTACCACCCAAAATATATATCCAAAAACAGCAAAGGCTGTTATTAAATGTGCTGCAAGCCTATAATGACTGACATCAGGGTTTTTAACTAGTCCGCTTTTTACCATAAACCAACCTAAAAAGCCTTGCAGACCTCCCAATATAAAAATTAAAACCATGTCTTTTGTCACTTTTTTATCCAGTTTTTTCTTGATTAAAAAATAGATAAAAGGAATTAGGAATACTAGTCCAATAATTCTACCCAACAATCGATGAAGGTATTCCCACCAAAAAATAGACTTAAATTCAGAAAGTGAGTAGTGATTGTTAACTATTTTAAATTCTGGACTTTGTTGATATTTTTCAAAAGTAAGCTGCCATTGTTCTTCATTTAAAGGAGGCAAAGTGCCCATAATAACTTTCCATTCGGTGATAGATAAGCCCGAATGTGTTAATCGTGTTATTCCACCTACAAGTACCATTACGTATACTAATAAACAGCCGGTAAGCAACCAAATTATAACGGGTTTTTGTGAAGAAGGGTGCATTTTAATTAAATAACGATACAAATGTATAAATGTTTATTTGGTGAAATCATATGTGAAAGAAAAAAAGTAACTTTATCAAAATAAATTTTTACTATGAAACGCTTGGATGTTTTAAAAACTTACAAAATATACATTGATGGTCAATTTCCTAGAACAGAGTCGGGGAGGTATTATACTTTAAATGATACCAAAGGCAATATGCTTGTAAATATCTGTTTATCATCAAAAAAAGATTTTAAAAACGCAGTTGTTGCTGCTCGTAATGCATTTTCCGGTTGGAGTAATCGCTCTGCATTAAACCGAAGTCAAATATTATATCGTATTGCAGAGATGCTTGAAAGTAGAAGAGCACAATTTATGGAAGAATTGATAAGGCAAGGGTATAGCAAAACGAATGCAAATAAAGAATTAGAGTTGTCAATTGATAGAATCGTTTATTATGCTGGTTGGTGCGATAAATATCAACAAATATATAGCAGTGTTAATCCGGTAGCTTCCTCGCATTTTAATTTTTCTGTACCCGAGCCGATGGGTTTGGTAAGTGTAATTTCCTCTGAGGAAAGTTCCTTGCTTGGATTGGTTTCTACACTGATACCAGTTATTGCAGGAGGAAATACCTGTGTTTTACTTGCATCAGAATCGCTGCCACTATGTGCAGTAACATTTGCAGAAGTTCTCAACTCGTCAGATGTACCCAAAGGAGTTGTAAATATATTGACAGGTAAAAGAAGCGAATTAATGACACCTTTTGCATCACATATGGATGTAAATGCCATTGTTTATTGTGGAGCCATTCCAAATGAAATAAAACTTATTAAAAGTGAGGCCTCAAAAAATGTAAAAAGAGTATTTGTTTACGATGTTGATTTTTATAGCCAAGAAGAGCAAACCCCCTATTACATTAATAATCTTCAAGAAATAAAAACAACCTGGCATCCAATAGAAAATATAGGAAGCGGAAAAGCAGGTTATTAAGCATTTGATTTTAGAGAAAATATACTTACTTTTACAGTAGCTTAATCTTAAAAACTAAATATTATGAAAAAAATCTTTACTACATTATTATTCTCATTTGTAATATTTTCAATGGCTAACGCTGCTTTTGAAATAAAACGAACTGTTTTTGTTGGTCAAAATGCACAAGGTGCAGCAGCCAATGCATTTAATTCAAATAATCTAGTTTGTTTTGTTGGAGATACCATTGAGTTTAAATGGTTTTCAGGTTCTCAGCATTTTGTAGGTGCTCTAGCAGGTCCTTGGCCGTTACAAGAAGTGTTAGTTTTGACGGGCTTTACATTTACTGCACAAACTGCAACTTATTTGTTTGTAATACCTACGGCAGGAACCTATAGCTATACTTGTTTTACTCACCCCAATATGATAGGATCATTCAATGCCATTGTGAATCCGGCAAGTGTGCAAGTAACACCATATTTTTCAGTTGATTTAAAATCGTATCCAAATCCTACTAAGGAAAACTTAAATGTAACATTCAATTCAAACAGTTCAACAAAAGGACAGTTTAAGGTGTATGATATTCAAGGGAAAGCTGTAATTAAGGAAGAAATTGAAATAATTCCAGGTGCAAATATCTATTCATTGTCTGTTGCTACCTTAAACAGTGGTTTGTACTTTATGGAAGTGTACCAAGATGGTAAGAAGATAGGGGTTAAAAAGTTCGCGAAGAACTAATTTATACTCTGATTATTTTAAAAAGGATGGCAAATTTGCCATCCTTTTTTATGAAATAACTTTGTTACAATCTTCAATATCTTTGAAAAATTAAAAGCTACCGAAACAGAGATCGCAAATCGCAACGACTTCGTTCTAAAGACGAAAAAATAATTCAACAAGTGGAGGAGATAAATTCAAATGGTGATGAGGTTTTAAAAAAATTACAAATAGCACAAAATTTAGTGTTGCTGTTCAAAAAGTGAAAAATGTAATGCAAGCACAAATATTTGCTATTACAATTGAGAATGAAGGAGGAAGTAAAACGCCCATCTTGTCTATTTTACACGTAATAGGAAATGTCATAAGAACTACAAAGCTCTACTTTGTAAGAATAGAAGTGCACGTGTCTGTGCTTGCGCCATCGTTTACATAATAAGTAAGATTAATTTTACTAGAACTTGATACTATTCCAGTCCCATTTACAGTGTTACTTCCTGAAAAAATTTGTTGTGTAATTGTAATTGTGCTCGTACTTAAAGTGATGAATATCGATTTATTAAAACCGTAATTGTAAAAATTATCTATCAGTATTTGCGTATCATCTGTAGTATTCTTTTTAATATTTACATTAAAGGTTGTTTGCCCATTTATTTTGCTGTTCTCAGCACATACCCAACTCCCGATATATTTATCTCGAGGGTCAATTGGGGTAGATTCTTCATCTTTTGTACACGCTGTAAGAGTAAGTACAATTATAAATAGTGAATATTTTAAGGGTTTTGTATATTGATTCATGTTTTTTATATATGTATTTCTTATTCGCAATTTTTATGCCATTCCTTGATTTAAAAAATATTGTCAATGATTGTTTCGTCTACGCTATTCGGCAAGGTGATTTTTAAATCCGGTGTACGTTCCATTTCGCGTTTTATGGCAAACAGTGCTTCCTCGTTTCTAGCCCAGCTTCTGCGAGCAATTCCGTTATTTACATCCCAAAATAACATCGACTTCAAGCGTCTGTCACTGTCTTCACTGCCATCTAACACCATCCCAAAACCCCCGTTTATCACTTCGCCCCATCCAACTCCACCTCCGTTGTGCAAAGAAATCCAAGTTGCTCCTCGGAATGAATCTCCAACAAAATTTTGTACTGCCATATCGGCTGTAAAGCTCGATCCATCATAAATATTCGATGTTTCACGATAAGGTGAATCTGTTCCGGATACATCATGATGGTCGCGGCCAAGCACTACAGGTGAAGAAATTGTCCCTGATTTAATGGCATTGTTAAATACCTCTGCTATTTTTATACGTGCTTCTGAATCTGCATATAAAATCCGTGCTTGCGAACCAACCACAAGATTGTTTTGCATTGCATCTTTTATCCAAAGTATATTATCATTTAGCTGTTGCTTAATTTCATTGGGTGCAGTTTCATACATTTTTTCTAATACTTCGAGTGCTATTTTGTCTGTGATAGCAAGGTCTTTCGGATTACAAGAGGTGCACACCCATCGGAAGGGTCCAAAACCATAATCGAAACACATCGGACCTAAAATATCTTGAACATAAGATTTGTATATAAATGTTCCATCTTTATTTACAATTTCAGCTCCTGCACGAGATGCTTCCAGCAAAAAAGCATTTCCATAATCAAAGAAATACATCCCATTTATTGCTAATGTATTCACTGCATTTACATGACGAATCAATGTTTTTTGAACTTCCACTTTAAATTGCTCCGGCATTTTTGCCATCATTTCATTGGACTGTTCAAGGGAATAACCGGCAGGGTAATAACCTCCCGACCAAGGATTGTGTAAGGATGATTGGTCGGTACCAATATCTACTTTGATTTTTTCTTCCACTAGTCTTTCCCATAAATCCACAACATTTCCTTGGTATGCTATAGAAACAGCTTCTTTTGATGCTTGAGCTTTTTTTATTCGTACTATCAATGCTGTTAAATCATCGTATACTTCATCAACCCATCCTTGTGAATGTCGCGTTTTTGTTGCTTTTGGATTTATTTCAGCAACCACTGTAATTAATCCTGCAATTTTTCCTGCTTTGGGTTGTGCGCCACTCATCCCACCAAGACCACAGGTAACAAATAACTTTCCTTTTCTATCTTCTTCGGAATGAGAAATTTTACGTGCTGCATTCATCACTGTTATGGTTGTTCCGTGCACAATTCCTTGCGGACCAATGTACATGTATGACCCTGCTGTCATTTGTCCGTATTGCGTTACACCCAAAGCATTAAATTTTTCCAAATCATCGGGTTTGCTGTAGTTTGGTATCATCATACCGTTTGTGATTACTACACGTGGAGCATCTTTATGCGATGGAAATAAGCCCATTGGGTGACCGGAATACATAACCAATGTTTGTTCATTGCTCATCTCCGCTAAATATTTTACGGTTAATAGGTATTGTGCCCAATTTTGAAAAACTGAACCATTACCACCGTATGTAATAAGTTCGTGAGGATGTTGTGCAACTTCATCGTCTAAGTTGTTTTGCAACATTAATATGATTGCAGCAGCTTGAGTTGATTTAAACGGATAATCGTTTATTGGTCGTGCGTATATTTTATAATTGGGACGAAAACGATACATATAAATTCTACCGTATTCCTTTAATTCTTGTGCAAATTCTTTAGATAAAATGGGATGGTGTTTTTTGTCGAAATAACGTAGGGCATTTCTGATGGCTAGTTTTTTTTCCGTTACACTTAAAATGTCTTTTCTTTTAGGAGCGTGATTGGTATTCGTATCGTAAGACTTAATAAGCGGTAACTCGTTTGGAATACCTTGTAAAATTTGTTTTTTAAATTCTTCGTTGGTCATATTGAATTTATTTCTTTTGTAAATCTATGTTTCCTGTTTTTTTGTTGTATCCATAGGGGCAATGTTTGCAGCCACTTTTACAACAATAGCCTCTTTTTAAATGGTGTTTTTCGGTAAATACAATATACCCATCTTCACTGTAGTAGAAATCTTCAGGATCCAATTGTTTTTTATTAGAGAACTCTTCCATCACAGCAAATTTAAGTATTTTTACCATATGGGTATAGTCATAGGCGAACCGATGATACAAGAAATACATGATGATGGTTTAAAAAATAAAAAACTACAATTGTTTGTATTGCGATTGGATTTATTGCACAAATATATTTCCGGAAATAAATGGTACAAGTTGAAATACAATTTAGAAGAAGCTCAAAAGCTGGGAAAAATGACTTTGTTAACTTTTGGCGGTGCCTATTCCAATCATATAATTGCAACTGCGGCAGCAGCAAAAGAATTTGGGTTTTCAAGTATAGGTATCATTCGAGGTGATGAATTAAAGGAACCGAATGAACGATTACAGTTTGCAATTGAAATGGGAATGAAATTACACTATGTTTCAAGAGAATTGTATAGAGATAAAGACAGATTGATGAATTATGTAACTGAAATTGTTGATTCAAATGAAACCTATATTTTGCCAGAAGGGGGTTCTAATCAATTAGCTGTAAAGGGATGTCAGGAAATTCTAAATGGCATAAATATCCCTTGTGATATTGTTTGTTGTGCTTGTGGTACAGGTACAACACTTGCTGGAATAGCACTTTCATTGAAACGTGATACTGCCGTCATAGGTTTTTCAAGTTTAAAGGGTGGAACTTTTTTGGAAAAAGAGGTTCAGAATTATGTCGGTAATGGTTTACACAATTGGAGTATCGAAACAAATTATCATTTTGGTGGATATGCAAAAAGCACTTCTGAGCTAATGGATTTCATAAAAGGCTTTAATCATCAACATAACATTGAATTAGATTATGTATACACCGGAAAAATGATGTATGGCGTTTTTGACCTTGCTAGTAAAAACAGGTTTATCCCAGGGTCAAGAATATTGGTGATTCATACAGGTGGGCTGTTTAAAGAATAATCAAATAGAAATTATTCTGGTGGTGAAAACGCCTTTCGAATTTATAACTTTAATAAAATAAGTTCCTTTTGGATATTTGCTGATATCTAGTTGAGCTGGAGATATGGTTTTAATTTCTCTCTTTAGTACTACTTCACCGAGTGTATTTGTTATCTCTACATTTGCATTTTGTACTCCTGTAATTGTAAAAGTCCCATTGTTTGGATTTGGATAAACAGAGATTTTAAATTTTGATTCATCTTCTTGAACAGCAAAAAAACCACTAATCACAACAGGTGGGTATTCCGTTCCGTAAGTAGAATCAGTATTCATACTCTTATAATGCACAATGATGCTATCTGTAATTTGTGAAGTAGGAGTTAGCATTACTCCGTAACGTTCTCCTGGCATTAGAACCAAAGTATCGGAGTTAATACTGGTTGGTAAAGGTTTGCCATCAGAATCAATTATTTGCGCTTGCAATGAAGACGGGAAAATTACTTGATTATTAAAAAAGCCTTAATATTGCACATAAAACACATCTATTTTAACCATTGATAATAAACTCGGAAACCATGAAGAATAAATTATTAATTATCTTATTAAGTGTCAGTTTTTTCGCCACGGCACAAACTGGTATTACTTGGTCACCAGCTGTTAGTGTTTCAAATATGAATATGTACAGCAATCTTCATCCTCGTATTATGTTGGATGGAAGTGGTGAGCCTATGGTACTGTGGAGTAAATCCAGTACAAAAAAGGTAGCTTTTTCGCGTTGGAGCGGGAATACATTTACGACACCTGTGTATTTGAATCCTTCACCGATAGATATTTTTACATCTTCTTGGGCAGGACCAGATTTTGCTTCCAAAGGAGATACCGTTTATGTGGTTTTTAAAAGAGAGCCTGAAATTTATGATACCAATTATATTTATATAGTTCGTTCTTTTGATGGAGGAGCAAATTTTTCTGCACCCATTCGTGTAGATATGATTGGGAATAAAATATCTCGGTTTCCTACAATTACCGTAGACAATATAGGGAACCCTATTGTGGCTTTTATGAAAATTGATGCAAATTTTATGAATCCAAAGTGGGTAGTTGTAAAGTCTACTGATTATGGAAGCACCTTTTCAATGGATGTATTGGCAAGTGGTTATTCCGGAGGAAATGGCGATATATGTGATTGTTGCCCCGGTGCCATCGTTGCTTCTGGTAATAACGTTGCTATGCTTTACCGTGATAACCTGAATAATATGCGTGATATTTGGGCGGGTGTTTCAACAAATGGCGCAACTTCATTTCCAAGTGGAATGAATATCGATCAAAATAACTGGATGGTGAATGCATGTCCTTCAACTGGTCCTGATGGAATTATAGTGGGTGATACGCTTTATTCAGTTCTGATGAATCAAGCAAACGGTCCGGCTTTGGTATATTCCGGCAAAGCATCTCTATCTGCAATGCAAGGAGGTTTAGCTCTTAATATTACAGGTGTGCTTCCTGGCATTATACAACAAAATTTTCCACGTATTGCGAATAATGGTTATGTAGCAGCTGAAGTATGGAAGCAGGTTGTAACTGGAGGAGATGCACAGATAGCATTAAAATTTTCAACCAATATTCAAAATGGATTTATAGCAGGTTTTGATACCGTTGCTAGTAGTATGGCGAACGACATTGAAAATGCAGATGTAGCAATTGGCTATGGTGCTGTTCACGTTGTATGGCAAGATAATAGCTCAGGTACAGTTAAATATTCGAAAGGGACTTTTATTCCTTCTGGGATTAGTAATGATTTGGGTAAGAAAACCATTTCGGTTTATCCTAACCCTTTCGAAAATGAAATAAACATTAAACTTAATTCTACCAATGATTTTTCAGTAGAAATTTTAAATACTTTAGGTGAAAATGTATTTTATGCGCATGGTCAAAGTAAAGTGAATACTTCAAAATTGGCAAATGGGATTTATTTTATAAGAGTGAAACAGGATAATGACTTGTTTATGCAAAAAATTATTAAACAATAGTGTAAGGTTGAAAAGGAATTTTAAATTTATAATTAACATTTTTGTAACTTTGAACACAAATAAATCAAAAATGAAAAAATCTTTACTAATTATCGCTTTGATGTTTACAGTTGTGATTTCCAAAGCACAAAATGTAATGCAATTAAACGGAGCCGACTGTAATGGAAATATGCACGATTTGTATGCAGATTTAAATGCAGGAAAAGCTGTAATACTGCACTTTTTTATGCCAAATTGTGGCTCTTGTCCGCCACCTGCACAAAAAATTCAGACAATGGCAAACAGAATATTATTAGCACATCCTGGCAAAATTACTGCCTATGCAATGCCTTACAATAATACTACAACTTGTGCAGCTACTGCATCTTGGGTTTCTTCAAATGGTCTTTCATTATATATGCCATATGATAGTGGTGCAACACAAGTAGCCAATTACGGAGGATTTGGTATGCCAACCATAGTTTTATTGGGAGGAACAAATCATCGTGTGATGTTTTCTACTCAAAGTTTTTCAACAAGCGATACGCTTATTATGAGAGATTCAATCTTAAACTTGTTATATGGTCCTGCAGGAATAAGTAAGGAGCAGAATTTTGTTTCAAATGTTTCTGTATATCCAAACCCCGCAAACGACAAAGTACAATTGGAATTAAATATTATTCAGTCTTCATATATAAAAATTGAAGTGGTAAATTTGTTAGGAGAGGTAGTTGCAAATGTATACGAAAGTAAAATTGGAGAAGGTGTTTTAAGAAAGGAAATTCCAACAACAGCATTAAGTAACGGTACGTATTTTATACGTGTGAATGATGGAAATAAGTCACAAAACCATAAGTTTACAGTAATACATTAATTTGAAAGTGAAGCAGGCTTTTAGTTGTAAAATAATAATAGGAGTGGCATTTATATTTATCGTTGCCACTTCTTTTGTGTATTCGCAAAATCCACTTTTTATTCCACCTACTCTTACTGGATTAAATTTCAATTTGGATATTCAAAACGGAATAACACAATTCTATCCGGGAATAAACACACCTACCTATGGTATTAATGGTGCCTTACTTGCACCAACTTTGATTGTAAATAAAGGGGATGTTGTAACTTTGAATGTAACAAATAATTTAGTGGGATTTGGCAATTCAACTACCATACATTGGCATGGTTTGCACGTGCCAGCAATGGACGATGGTGGGCCACATCAGGTAATTCCTCAAGGGAGTACTTGGAGCCCGAATTTTCAAATATTGAATAATGCAGGTACATTTTGGTATCATCCACACGGTGATAATAAAACCGATTTGCACGTTTCGAAAGGAATTGCAGGAATGATTATTGTGAAAGACCCAACTGAGGCCGCACTTACTTTACCTCGAACTTATGGAGTGGATGATTTTCCGATTATAGTCCAATCAAAAGCATTTGATGTGTTAAATCAAATTGCAATTTCTACGGAGGAAGATACTGCAATATGTGTGAATGGAACTATGTTTCCTTATTTAGATGCACCATCACAAGTAATTCGTTTGCGACTACTAAATGGATCGTCTACAAGATCATATAATTTTGGATTCACAGCAAACAAGTCCTTTAAAATGATTGCCACTGATGCGGGGCTATTGGACAGCGCTATTACACTTACCCGAATTTTATTGAGTCCGGGTGAAAGAGCTGAAATACTGCTCGATTTACAAGGAATGCAAGGGCAAACAATTTTTTTAAACAGTTTTAGTTCGGAGCTGCAAAACGGGATATATGGTGCTGCAACTGTTATAGGTATGATGGGAGGAACAATTCCTGATTACAATTTAAACCCTTTGAATGGTGCCGATTTTGGAATACTTAAAATTAATGTTGTTGCTCAATTTGCAAATCCTATTCTTACTTTACCAACAACATTAATTACGAATGCTCCTTGGGGAGCTTATACTGTTTCTCGAAATTTTGTCCTTCGCCCAGATACGATGATGAATGCTCAAGCGCAAGTAGAAGGTCCATTCAATATCAATGGATTTCATTTTGATATGAATGTTGTAAATGATACTGTTCATCTAAATGATATTGAAAAATGGCGGGTAACCAACAATACGGGCATTGCACATCCGTTCCATATCCACGATATGCATTTTTATTTATTGAATAAAAATGGAGCTGCAGTTCCTAAAAGTGAGATGGGAAAAAAAGATGTTGTATTGGTACTGCCGAATCAATATGTTGAGTTTGTTACCAAGTTTGAAGATTTTGCAAATGATACAGTCCCTTATATGTATCACTGCCACTTACTTCATCACGAGGACGATGGTATGATGGGTTCCTTTATTGTGATTGATACAACATTATCGGCTATTTCAAAAAATAGTTGGGAAGGAAATATTACATTGTTCCCTAATCCTTCATCATCAACAATTACATTACAATCAGCTATTGATTTTAAAAATGCAGAAATAAAAATAATAAATGTTTTCGGACAGGTTGTTTTAATTGAAAATATAAGCATTTCTTTAAATTCTGTAAAAGTCGACTTAACAGAACTTAATAGTGGAATTTATGTGTTTCTTTTAAAAGAGAACAATAAATTGTTTACTCAAAAATTTATTAAGCAATAAAATTTTCAAACATTTATTGTTCAAAATAATAGATATATGATAAAGAAGATTGGTCTTGCTTTTTTAAGTATACTATCGTCAATTTTTATAAAGAAGGGTTGTTGTAAATAGTTTTAAGTTCGTTATAATATATTTAACGGCTTTCGAGTTTTAATATCCAGTTTTTTGTATTCGCCCATTGATAGGCCGGTTATGGATTTAAATTGATTCGAAAGGTGTTGAGGGTTTTTATATCCAAGTAAGTATGCTATTTCAGCGAAAGAATTTTCGTTGTATTCAATTAATTCTTTTGCTCTCTCAATACGTTGCAGAATGGCATACTTCTCAATCGTAATTTTTGTGTTTTTTGAAAAAATAGTACTTACTTGATTGTATGATTTTGCTGTTATATCAGTAATATATTTTGAAAGGGAAAAATTCGCATTATTTGTTTTGTTTTGGTAAATAAGCTGAGTGATGGCATTCTTAATTTTTTCAACCATTTTTTCTTCATTGCTCAATAATATTTGAAAACCGTTTTTATACAATGAATTTTCAATCGATTCAACTGATATACTCTTATTGGAAACAAAAGTAGCATTTCCTAAATTTACAGATACTACATTTGCTCCGAGTGCTTTTAACACATCGTTCACTACTTTAATACAGCGATCACAAACCATATTTTTTATTTGTATGGTAGTGGTTTCAATTGTCATTTTAGTTTATTTAAGTATTTTGTAAATATATATTTGTAGTGCCTAATCAAATATAATTAGAAAATACATATACTTACAACAAAATGGAGCAAAAAGGAAATGAGTTGAAAATAGTGGTACTTGGTGGTGGAGCAGCGGGCTTTTTCGCTGCTGTTAATGCCGCTTCTATTCACAAAAATGTCAAAGTAGTTTTACTTGAAAAAAGCAACAAGCTTCTTAGCAAAGTAAGAGTTTCGGGTGGTGGAAGGTGTAATGTTACGCACGCATGTTTTGATAATAATGTATTGGTTAAAAATTATCCTCGCGGTGAAAGGGAATTAAAAAGTGCCTTTAGTCGTTTTTCTGTAAAGAATACTATTGAGTGGTTTGAGAGCAGGGGAGTTAATTTAAAAGTAGGGGCTGATGGAAGAATGTTTCCGATTAGTGATAATTCTGAATCGATAATTGCTTGTTTGTTAGAAGAGGCTAAAAAATATGGAGTGGAAATTAAAATGGGTACCGAAGTGATTCGAATTGAAAAGCTTGATATTGGTTTTAATTTATACTTAAGAGAAGGAAATAAGCTTGAAACAAATAAATTAATAATTGCAACTGGTGGTAGTCCAAAGGAGGAAAGTTATAATTGGTTAAAACAGTTGGGGCACACTATCGAAAAACCTGTTCCTTCCTTGTTTACTTTTAATATTCCAAATGAAGAAATAACAAAGCTGATGGGTCTTTCAGTATCCAATGTGAAAGTAAAAATTGTTGGAACAAAATTAGAACAAGAAGGTCCGTTTCTAATAACACATTGGGGTTTTAGCGGCCCTGCAATTTTAAAATTATCAGCTTGGGGAGCACGTACGTTGAATGAATTGAATTATGATTTTCAATTGGCTATAAATTGGCTCCCAATTTATACTCAAAATGAGTTTAAAGAAAAATTGTTGAACAATAAAAAAGAGTTGGGAAATAAGTTAGTCATAAATTCAAAACCAACGGAAATTCCTGCACGCCTATGGGGTTATTTTTTAAATAAGGTTCAGATTAGCGAAAGCAGTCGTTGGGCAGATCTTTCAAATGCTAAATTGAGCTTGTTGTTAAATTGCTTACAACAAGATGTCTATACAGTAAAAGGTAAAACGACTTTTAAGGAAGAATTTGTTACCTGCGGTGGAATTAATTTAAATGAAGTAGATTTTAAAACAATGCAAAGTAAAATAGTCCCCAACTTATTTTTTGCAGGTGAAGTATTGGATATAGATGGTATAACTGGAGGCTTTAATTTTCAAAATGCTTGGACAACGGCTTGGATTGCCGCCAATGCAGTTTGCTAAAACCAAAAAGAAACTAATTAGTTATTTATTGATAACCAATTTAGTATTCAATTCTTGATGATCTACCTTAAGTTTTACAAGGTAAATTCCCGAATTAAATGATTCTGTTGATACATTAAAAGTTTGTAACCCGGCTTGTAATATGCCATTGTGCAAACTTTTTATTTCTTTTCCAAGCATATCGTATACAGCTAAACTAACATTTTCTTCCTTTAATAAATTAAAGGAGATGCTCGTGTTTTCTGTTGCCGGATTTGGCATTAAAGAAAAATGTAGTTTGGTTGAAAGTTCATCAATACCCGTTGGATTCCAGATATTAATATCGTCCAAGTAAATATTATTACCTCCCTGATTTGTAAACTTAAACATAATCCGTACATTATTATTTCCTGCATATCCTGATAATGGAATATAGTCTTCACGCCATTCAAAAATACCCGATGGTACAAATGCAAAATCTTGGGCAATACTTGTAGCAAGTGTATTTCCGCTGCGTGTACTTTTTAAGGTCCAGGTTTTTCCGCAATTGGCGCTTACATATATTTGTAATTTATTTTGAGTAGAAAGGGAGCTTGTTTTTTGTACATAAGCAACTTTCCAATACAATATAGGATTCGGTATGGTTGTAAAATTATAAGAAGGACTTATAAGCATATCTGTTGAATTTAAATCACCAACCATATTGTCCAATTTTGCACAAGCTGCTCCGTTATAATAAGCAGATGTAGTTTGTTTCCAAGTATTGTTGTCTGCTGTTTCATCATTTACAAGCCAATTACTATTTGGAATTGCACCACTTTCAAATGGTTCATAATAATGCCAGTCGCTGAACATTGCTGCAGCTGAGCTCACAAATACCAAACTGTTTTTTGTTTCTGTTGCAGTTCCTGCAGCGTTTGTAACTGTTAAGCTTACATTGTGCAATCCTGCAGTATTATATTGTACTGTTTGGCTCTGTAAGTTCGAAGTCGCGGGCGTTCCTCCTTGAAATGCCCAGCTCCAAGTAGCCGGAAGTCCGTTATACGAACCATCTACAAAATTAATAGAGTTGCCTGCACAAATGTAAAGTAATTCTTGCGGTGCGAAATCTGCAACAGGTGCACACAAAATAGGTGGAATACCATTTGTTCCAGTAGCAGCTAAATTCCCTGCCGAAATAATATTAGTTCTAACAACATTAAACACAAAATCCATTTGAGCTTTTTGTCCTATTGTAAACATATTTTGACAAGCACCGTCACTATAGTCCATATAGTTGGTAAACATTTCACCATTCACACCAGCTCCGCAAACATTATTTGGATTATGAGGAAAAGCAGGACATCCATTATTGGCTCCATAATGAATTGGAGTATCGTTAATATTGTCATTGCCACACTGAGCATCTCCCCATATATGTCGCAAACCAAGCCAATGACCCACTTCGTGTGTAAGGGTTCGGCCTTTATAATTGAATGGGTCGGGACCTATACAGCCTACCACATCTGAACGTAGCATCACACCATCTGTTGCTGCAGGACCAAATCCAGGAAATTGTGCATACCCTAGTATTGTCCCAGCCCCACCTTGACTATCAATAAACTTTACTACCCAAATATTTAAATATTTATTGCTAGGCCAATAACTCAATGCTTTAGAATCATCATTTCCAAGATTAGTTTCTTGCGAAAAAACACGCACAATACCATCCGTACAATTTCCATTTGGGTCCAACTGAGCTAGACGAAATTCCACATTGCAATCTGCAGATAATTGCTTAAATGGGGATGGTGTATTTATTGTGTCTGCATTCAGTCGTCTGTAATCCTTATTCAATGAATCAATCTGATTTCTAATCCAAGATGCCGGAATATTTTCTGAACCACCTTCGTGAATAATATGAAAAACTACAGGTATTATACGAGCAGCCATTTGGACTTGCAAATCAGGCTTAGGTTTAGGTAAACTCTCAAGCCACTCATTAAAATGATCTTTTCGATATTGTAGAGAAGGGTTTTTATCTATTAGTTTTTGCATCATCTCATTCGTGTAACAAGGTATAACTTGTTGCGCTTTTGTTACAGTAACAAAAAGTGACAATACTAAACTGAAGGCAATTATTTTTTTCATATCAAGTGATTAACTCCAATAAATTTACAATAAAAAATCAGTAACACAAAATTCTTTAGCTCAATGCTTGTTTAAGGTCTTCCAATAAGTCATCAATGTGTTCAATGCCAACACTAAAACGTAGCAACGAATCAACTACACCAACCCTCTCTCTTTCCTCTTTTGGTATCGATGCGTGTGTCATTGTTGCGGGGTGATTCACTAAGGATTCTACTCCACCCAATGATTCTGCCAAAGAGAATACTTGAAAATTAGATGCGATGCGGAATGTTTCTTCCTTATCTCCTTTTATCACTACAGAAACCATTCCTCCAAAATCGTGCATTTGTTTTTTTGCAATTTCGTGATTGGGGTGATCAATAAATCCTGGCCAATATATTTTTTCAATTTTGGGATGTGATTTTAAATATTCGGCAACTTTTCTGCCATTGTAACAATGTCGTTCCATACGTATGTGCAATGTTTTTAAGCCACGAATTACTAAAAAGCTGTCCATTGGTCCAGGTGTTGCACCGCAAGAATTATGTATAAAAGCAAGCTGCTCGTATAAACTATCGCTATTCAAACACAAGGCTCCCATAATTACATCGCTGTGTCCACCCAAGTATTTTGTTACTGAGTGCATAATAATATCTGCTCCAAGTGCAAGTGGATTTTGTAAAAAGGGTGATGCAAAAGTATTATCGACTGCTAATATCAAATTGTTTTTTTTAGCAATTACCGAACACGCTTCAATATCAATTATCTGCATTGTTGGATTGGTAGGTGTTTCAATCCATAACAGCTTGGTATTTTTATTTATGTACGCTGTAATATTTTCCGGATTTTTTAAATCTACAAAATGGAATTTTATTCCAAATGGTTCAAATACTTTTGTGAACATTCTATATGTTCCTCCATACAAATCATTTCCAGTAATAACTTCATCACCCGGTCGTAACAATTTAGCAACGGCATCAACAGCACCCATTCCACTGCTAAAGCATAAACAATATTTAGCATCTTCCAATGCTGCAATATTTTTTTCCAATGCAGTACGAGTTGGGTTTTTACCACGAGCATAAGCATAGCCCTTGTGGTTACCCGGACTTTTTTGCACATATGTTGATGTTTGAAAGATGGGTGTCATAATCGCACCTGTAGTTGGGTCGGGTTCTTGTCCCGCGTGAATTGCTTTTGTTCCGAATTTAAATTTTGTTACGTCTTTCATACCTGTTTTATGTTTAATGGGTATTTTTCAATTCTGTTTTTGTGAAAACTCTTTTTATCCAACGTGGCAATACAATTGCACCGATGAACAAATATGGATAATAACTTATTAATCTCCAAAGTACTGCCAAAGAAACTGTAAGTCCTGCATTGTCAATAAACTCACCTAAAAAATTAGAGAACATAATTTCTGCTACTCCTGTTCCTCCTGGGGTCGGACTTCCAATCATTAATATTCCCATTACAATTTGTCGTCCATAAAGCAAATAGTGGTCTAGGTCGTTACTACTAAAAGCAGCAATTATAAAGTTGATTATTAAAAAACGAGCAGTCCAACTAACGCAAGTCGCAACAAAAGATCGTAACCAGTATTGTCCATTTTTGTTTTGTAGTTCTATTGCTGCCATTACCATTTCATCACCTGTTTGTTCGGCTCTATTCCGCCATTTTTTCAGAAACCCAATAGAAAACAATTTGATAAAAAACTGCTTAACAGCTTTTGCATTTATGAATAAGGCGTATGCAACTAATAATTTATAAGCCAATACAACAAAATAGATAAACCAAAAGGTATAATACAATTCTTTTCCGTGGGCTATTTGTTGTATAGAAGTGCTGTCTATAGTTGAAAAAAGAGCTGTTTGACCTATAGTATAGTAAATAAGTGGGGCAAATAATGCAAAGAACATTCCGTCTAAAAAGGATGTAAACATGATTACTGAAATACTTTTCCCCATTGAAATTTTTTCGCGATTTAGCACTAGAATCGCAAAAGCAAATCCACCACCTAAAATCATTGGAACGATAGCCGATGCAAATTCCCAAATCATAATCACGTCAAAGCTTTTTCGCCAACTAAGAGCATTGCTAGTGAGTACTCTGATACGAATCATATAGGCTAAATCACGAACTACTACCATACAAAATGCTCCCAGTATGCAAAAAGAAGAAAACCAAGTCCATCGTATGTTTGCGAAAGCTTTCGTATCAACATTTGTTAGTAGTAAATAGAGCGCAACGCCAAGTCCAATAACTATTGGCAAGGCTATTTTACCCGGATTTAAAAAATTAGCAATATCTTTTTCTTGTTTTGACATACAGCAAATGCTATTACAAAGTAAACAATTTGATTTTGAAATGTGTTTTACAATACGATAAATTTATACTTACTTTTAACCTCAAATTATTCTATGAAAAAATCGTATTACTTGGGAAATTGTTCTACTTGTATTCGCATTATTAAAGAGCTCGAATTAGGAAAAGATGTAGTGATGCAAGAAATAAAAACCGAAAAAATTACTCCCAATCAGTTGGATGATATGGCTAAGTTGGCGGGTAGTTATGAAGCATTGTTTAGTCGTGTTGCTATTAAGTACCGTTCATTGGGCTTGAATAAACAAAAATTGGAGGAAAAAGATTACCGCAAGTATATTATAGAAGAGTATACTTTTCTAAAACGGCCGGTATTGATTTATGGTAAAAAAATATTTGTAGGCAATTCAAAAAATACGATTGCTGCTGCTAAGTCAGCAATTGCCACTTCTCAATGAATAAAATAACGCAATCACATTGTGCTCTTTTTGCTGCAAATTTAATTTATGCAGCGAATTTTACCATTGCTAAGGATGTGATGCCTAATTATATTCAGCCTTTTGGTTTTATTTTATTGCGTGTTTCCGGAGCCTTGTTACTTTATTGGTTGGTGGCTACTGTCATAAAAAATGAGAAGGTCGACAAAAGGGATTTTCCTCGTTTATTATTGTGTGGTTTATTTGGTATTGCTATTAATCAGCTATTGTTTTTTAAAGGATTAAATACTACCTCGCCAATAAATGCAGCAATAATGATGGTTTGTACACCGATACTTGTTGTAATTATTTCTTCTTTCTTAATAAAGGATAAAATTAAAATTGTAAAAATTGTTGGTATAGTGCTAGGTTTAGCGGGTGCCATAGCGCTTATTGTAATCAATCATTCTTCATCTTCGAAAATAGGGGAAGCGACTTTTTCGGGTGATATGTGTGTATTAATTAATGCTACTTCGTGGGCAATTTATTTGGTAATTGTAAAACCATTGATGCTAAAATACAATACTTTAACAGTTATAAAGTGGGCTTTTCTTTTTGGATTTGTCATTGTGTTTCCTTTTGGCTTTGGCGAATTACAGGCTGTTAAATGGGAAACAATGTCGAGTTTTATAGTATGGGAAGTTATTTTTGTAGTAGTAGCCACAACCTTTTTTGCATACCTTTTTAATACTTTTGCTTTGAAACACCTTAGTGCATCTGTGGTGAGTATTTATATTTATTTACAACCACTTTTAGCTGCTCTTATAGCAGTAAGTTTGGGTAAAGATGAGTTGACTTTTGTAAAAGTAGTTTGCACCATACTTATTTTTGTTGGAGTGTATTTAGTGAGTAATAGCCGTTTTGATAGTATAAAAAAATGAACTACTACATAATTTTCAAGCCGTATAAAATGATTTCACAGTTTACTTCTTCGCACAAAAAGAAGTGCTTGGATGAGCTATCTTTTGTATTTCCAAAAGATGTATATCCTGTTGGTAGATTGGATGAAAATAGTGAAGGCTTATTAATACTTACTAACGACAAAAAGTTAAATCATAAGTTATTGAATCCGCAATTTGAACACAAGCGTATTTATTGGGCACACCTACAGGGGAAAATAACTAGTGAAGCAATAAAAAAACTCGAAGAAGGTCTTGCTATTAGTGTGGAAAGTGAACCTTATTTTACTAAGCCTGCAAAAGTAAAGCGTATTAATCCACCAGAGAATTTACCATTAAGGGGTCATCCCGTAAAGGATACACTTCCCACTAGTTGGATTGAGCTTGTTTTAACAGAAGGTAAGAACAGGCAGGTGCGAAGAATGACAGCAGGTGTAGGTTTTCCTACGGTAAGACTTATTCGTGTCGCAATTGAAGATATAAGATTAGAGAATATGCAACCCGGTGATGTGCGTGAACTGAAGAAAGAAGTAGTTTATAAAAAATTAAAAATTAGTACTGAAGACTAATTTATTCTTTGAACCAACCGGAGTACATAATGTAATTATCGGCAATGCGATTAATTTCTCCGTGTACTAATTCTTGAGAAATATCTTTTACTTTTTTTGCAGGAACACCTGCATAGATGCTGCCCGCCTCAACAACTGTTTTTTCAAGCAATACAGCACCTGCGGCAATAATTGAATTGCTTCCGATGATACAATCATCCATTACAATTGCACCCATACCTATCAATACATTGTCATAAATGGTACAACCATGCACTATGGCATTGTGACCGATAGACACATTGTCGCCAATAACTACTTTTGTTTTTTGATAGGTGCAGTGAAGCACTGCACCATCTTGTATGTTTACTTTATTGCCAATCCTTATTGAATTTACATCACCTCTCACCACAGTATTAAACCAAACACTACAATTCTCACCCATCACAACATCACCTACAACAGTTGCATTTTCAGCTAAATAGCAGTTGTTTCCAAATACAGGTTCAATTCCGTTAACCGATTTTATTAATGCCAATTTCTTAAAATTTAAATCCCAATGTAGCTTGAATGCTTCCTGAAGTAAAGTAATTTCCGGTTGCGTTTACTAATTTAGAACTGTAAATGTAATATTTTTCACTGTGCTGTGAATAAACATACGCTACATCAAAAAAGTAAGAGTCTCCTTTAAATCCAAATCCTCCGGTGTAACTGCTGCGTGTTCCAAAATTAACACCACCTTTATATGGACTTCCATACAAAGCGTAACCCACACGTAAACTAATCGGACTTAATTTAACTTCAGCACCAACTCTTAAATTACTGGTTGTCATATATTTCTTCTGAACTTGATCATTTTCATTGAAGAAAGAATAATTTGAACCTCTTAATCTTCCTGAAGAATAATCAACATACTCGTAGTCGGCATCGATTATGGCAATTTTTCTAATCACAAATCCAAGGCTACCAATTGCTCTAAATGGAGTCGACATTGTATAATTGTATTTTCCGTCAGGTGAGTTTGCGGAAAAAGTTTGTCCATCATCAAAATTTGATGTTATACTTGAGTTGTAAGTATCGGTTAGCGTGTAGTAGGTAGCTGAATGAATTGCAGCACCAATTCTTACAAAATCAAATGGCTTATAAATCATTCCAAATTTTACATTATAACCATTTCCCAATGTAGAAAGATCTTGACTTACTTTAAAACTTTTAATGTTTAAGATAGTATCCTTCTCATCTGTTTCTTCATACGAAGATGTTTCGTAATATCTTACTTTAGAAAAACCCACTGTACCTCCTACAAAAAGTTGATTGGAATAATTTCCTCCAAATGAAAGAACAATTTCACCCATTCCTCCACTATTTGTAACTGCTTTTCGTTGATGCATTCCGGCAAAAGGTACTTGTGTGAAATACTTGTTTTTGTATCCCGGAAATGTATCTAGCAAATAAGTTTGAAAAGCCATTTTAGTGGAGAATGGATCTAAATTTTCAGGAATATTTGCATTTGCATTTCCCAAATATACATCCAACAACGAACTATTACTGGTTCCTTGAATCAAAAAGCGGTTGTTAAAATCATTTGTCCTGTTGTAACCAAATCCAAAACTTAAACTTTTCCACTCAGGTAAATCATCGTCTTTCCCAATTTTTGAGTTAAAAACCATTCCCCAATTACCAAAATAAAAATTTGGTTTGCTATCGTAATTTGTCTCACCATTATAAATGGATATTGTTTTTTGAGTGAAGAATCCTGGTGTTAAAGAAACCTCTGATTTTCGGTACAAGCCTATTCCTGCCGGATTGATGCTCAATGAAGAAAAGTCTGCGCCTAAGGCTCCAAAAGCTCCACCCATTGCAACGGAACGAGATGTTCCACCGAAAGTAAGTTGTGAATATCGCAACACATCTACTTCATTTTGAGCCATTGCTAAGCAAGGTATTAGAATAGCAGAACTTAATAGTTTACAAAACTTTTTCATAATTTATATTTTACAAAATTTATTAATGAAACACGATGGCATTTTACGAAAACACCACCGTGTTATTTGAATCATTTTTATCGGCCTCTTCCTACTGAGCCACCTGAACTTTTAGAGGAACTGCTGCTTCTGCTAACACCACCACCTGAAGATTTTGGCGTTGAACTGCCGCCACCATTGCCTCCAGAATTTCTTGGGCTATATCCTCCCCCGTTCGATTTTGGTGCTGTATTAACACCTCCACCATTGTTACGTGGTGAGGTATTTCCACCACCATTATTGTTTCTTGGTCGTGAATTATTTTTTGGAGCACTTTCGTTCGACCTATTTGGTTTATTATATTCCTTTGGTGCTGATTCATAATTTTTTGCAGGTTTATTACCATCATAGCCATTATCATTTCCTCCGTTATTTTTTGGAGTATTGTTATAAACCGGTGCATCATTTCCTTTTGGAGTAGAATAACCATTGTTGTTGTGAACCGGTGCGTCACTTCCCTTAGGGGTCGAATAATCATTGTTGTTCATCTTATTGTTTCCTTTAGGAGCATTGCTCACACCATTCTTCCCATTTGTAAATCCTCTTGGTTTAGCAACATCTGTATTACCAGCATTATTAGTTGACCTGCCTGTATTATTACTATTATTTACATTACCAGAATTTCCATTGTCAAAAGTTACTTTCGAAACATTTCCTCTATCAACACCTGTTGCAGTTTCATATCTTTGAGCAAATGTTGTTTGTCTGCTTTGGTTTGGATTAGCTTTTCTTCCTCCACCATCTGAGCTGTATGAATTTCTTGGTCCATAGTAATGTGATGTTCTGTCAAAATCATTATGGTAATAATTATTATTATTGTTAGTAAAGCCGTCATTGTATCCATTGTTATATCCATGATTATATCCGTTGTTATAGCTATTCCATTCATAATTATTGCCCCAATATCCACCTCCATAGTATGGATTGTTCCCCCAACTATTGTATCCCCAATTAGAATAGTATCTATTATTCCATCCACCTCCGTACCCATAGCTCGGACCCCAATAGTTATAATAAGAAGGTCCCCAAAAATTATATCCTAAATAAATACTTGTACCCCAACAACCTGGGTTGTAGTTATACCAATAACTGTTTGTGTAATAATTGTCGTAGTAACCCCAACCGCTGTTGTAATTATGAAATCTTCTAATACGTGAAGAGTAAGCATAATCATAATAATCATCATAATCAAAATTACTACCATCATCGTAATAATTATTGGTTACATAAGTATTCCCATTTTCATCTGTACGTTTTTCTGAATTTGATTTTCGTGAAGATGAGTTCGGATTTGCATAGTCATCCTGACTTGCTGCATTGCCGTCATTCCCTGAATTATTGTTCAAGGTCTTTTCAGGCTCTCTGTATTCTTGAGGTTTTTCCTTAGGCGCATCTTTTGACGAATAATAAACATCATCGTCTGAGTTTTTACTTGCCTGTTTTGAAGTTGAACAAGATGCTGCGAGTAATGATACCGCTACTATTGCAGTGTAGATTGAAGTTTTCATAACTATTTTGTTTTTATATATAAGACTGCTCATTTTGTTTATCGTTTAATTACTACTTTTGTTAGCTCAATTAATGTTAATTTCCGTTAAATTTACAAATACTATACCAAAATTCAAAAAATGAGTAAAGACCTTACTAAACGCAGCGAAAACTACTCTCAATGGTACAACGATTTAGTACTAAAAGCCGATTTGGCAGAAAATTCTGCAGTACGGGGTTGTATGGTAATAAAACCTTATGGATATTCAATTTGGGAAATGATGCAAGCCGCATTGGATAAACGGTTTAAAGAAACAGGGCATTCAAATGCTTATTTTCCCTTGTTTATTCCCAAGTCATTTTTTACAAAAGAGGCAAGTCACGTTCAAGGTTTTGCAAAAGAATGTGCCGTGGTTACTCACTATAGGCTAAAGAATGCAGAGGATGGTAGTGGAATCATTGTAGACGAAGATGCAAAATTGGAGGAAGAATTAATTGTACGACCAACTTCTGAAACAATTATATGGCATACATATAGAGGTTGGATACAATCATATAGAGATCTACCAATATTGGTAAATCAATGGGCAAATGTGGTTCGTTGGGAAATGCGTACACGTTTATTTTTGCGTACAGCCGAATTTTTGTGGCAAGAGGGTCATACAGCACATGCTAAAGCCGATGAAGCAATTGCCGAAACAGAACAGATGTTAAATGTGTATGCTGAGTTTGCAGAAAAATATATGGCTATACCTGTAATTAAAGGAATTAAAACAGCCAATGAGCGTTTTGCAGGTGCAATTGAAACTTATTGTATTGAAGCAATGATGCAAGATGGAAAGGCTTTGCAAGCAGGAACATCACACTTTTTAGGACAAAATTTTGCCAAGGCTTTTGATGTTAAGTTTACTGGAAAAGATGGAGCCCAAGATTATGTTTGGGCCACTTCTTGGGGCGTTTCAACTCGTTTAATGGGTGCTTTAATTATGACACACAGTGACGATCAAGGTTTGGTTTTGCCACCCAAATTGGCACCTATACAAGTTGTAATTGTACCAATTTATAAAGGAGAAGAACAATTAAATCAAATAAATGACATAGCTTTTACTTTAAAAACAGCTTTGCAAAATAAGGGAATAAGTGTTAAGTATGATAACAGAGATACACAGCGTCCAGGCTTTAAGTTTGCTGAATATGAATTAAAAGGAGTTCCGGTTAGAATTGCAATTGGTGGTAGGGATTTGGAGAACGGAACATTGGAAATTGCCCGCAGAGATACAAAAGAGAAGGAGACTGTTTCAAAAGAGGGAATTGCGGAAAGAGTAGAAAAATTGTTAATTGAAATTCAAGAAAACCTATATCAAAAAGCACTTGCACTTCAAAACAATATGACACATTCCGCTAACAGTTATGATGAATTTAAGAGCATACTTGAAACAAAAGGAGGATTTGTTTACGCTCATTGGGACGGAACAACGGAAACAGAATTGAAAATAAAAGAGGAAACAAAAGCAACCATTCGGTGCATTCCTTTGAACAACAAGAAAGAGGAGGGTAAGTGTATTTATTCAGGTAAAATTTCAACCCAGCGTGTTTTGTTTGCCAAATCTTATTAACTATTTGTAGAATAAAAAAATCCCCTTTTTTACTATTTGCATTTTGCTTCAATAAATAGTATCTTAGTGTTCGAAAAATTCAAATTTGTTATTATGAAAACAACGAACTATATAAAATTAGGCTTAGCAACAGCACTTGCCGGGTCTCTAATTTCAGCATATATCCTTTTAGATAATACTGCAAAATATACTCCACGAGTAGGAGCGGAAAATGAAAAAGAGGAAGCCGCAGGTGCCAACAAGCATTGGTTTGATTTGCGTAAAAATCCACAAACAGGTCAGTTAGATTTTGACGCAATTGCTCAAGCACAAGAAGAAGTGGCACTAAGTGCAGTAGCAGCGAACAAAGTAAATGCATTTCCTTTATCCTGGAAAGAGTTAGGTCCTGATAACGTTGGCGGCAGAACACGTTCTATTTTAATAGATTTAATTAACGACCCTACTGGCAATACTGTTTTTGCAGGTGCTGTAGCTGGTGGTTTGTGGAAATCAACAACAGCTGGTGGTTCTTGGACGAAAGTGAACGACTTGCAAGAAAATTTAGCTGTGTCGTGTATTGCACAAGCTTCGAACGGTGATATTTATTATGGAACCGGTGAAGGTTTGTGCGGTTTTCAAGGTATCTCAGGAGGTATGGTCGGTCTTGGTGTTTTTAAATCGACAGATAAGGGTCTTACCTTTGTGCCTTTACATCCTCAAACAAAACCTACCGTAAATAGTACTACGGGTTGGGCAGTAGTAAATGATATTGAAGTGAGTCCAGTAAATTCTCAGCGCATTTATGCTACCAACCAATCCGGATTATATGTCTCGGATAATGGTGGTGGCACTTGGACCAAAGCACCCATTGTTGGTTCAGGAGGAGGTCAGGATATTGAGGTTGCAATGGATGGTTCAGTAATTTTTTCATACGGAGGCAAGGGGTATTTTTCGGCAACCGGTAACGCGGTAGCCAATAGTTTTACAGCTCTCTCTGGTGCAGGTAATACAAAACTCCCTTCAGGCTCAGCTCGTACTGATTTCGCATTCGCACCTTCCGATGACAATTATATTTATGCTTGGTGTGCGGGTGGAAGTGGAGGTTTGGTTGGGTCATATTATTCAACTAACAAAGGAACAACATGGACGAAATCTGTTGGTGGTGGTGCCGGTTGGGACCCATTTGCTTTTCAAGCAGGAAATGGTGGTCAAGGAACCTATGATAATATACTTGGTGTACATCCAAAAAATAAAAACCTTGTATTTGGTGGTGGACTAAACTTGCATTCATTTAATTTAATTAACCAACAAAATTGGACACAAATATCCTCTTATTGGGGAGGAAATGCTTCACCAACCTATTGCCATCCTGATAAGCATGAAATTACTTGGAGTACAAAAGATACCAACGTTATTTATTTTGGATCGGATGGAGGTATTGCAAAAACACAAAATGCAGGAGCTACTTTTTCAGCTATGAATAGAGGTTATAATGTAACGCAATTTTATGCAATAGGTTTTTCTAAAACAGGTGAGGTAATTGGAGGTGCACAGGATAATGGAACATCTTATATTGATTACATTGGAAATACACCTCAGACAGCCAAGGATGTAGGTGGAGGAGATGGTGGCTATACTGAGATTTCTCACATTTATCCCAATGCTTTCTTTGTAGAATCACAAAATGCTTCGCTTCAACGATCGTCAAATAAAGGAGCTTCTTCTGCAGGTTTTTTTAGTGCACGACTTGATTCAGCATTGCAATTAGGGGGCTCAGCTTTTATTACGCCTTTTGAATTATGGGAAAGTCTAAATGATCAAAGCAGCCCCGATTCAATCCCATACATTACTAAAGTTAATATTCCGAGCGGAACAGTGATAAATGTTTTTAGTAAAACAAATAGTTACCCTCTTGTTCACACTACTAACCAAAGTTATTTAGCAAATGATACTGTGTGGGTGAAAGATATTGTTCAGTCGAAGTTTGCGGTTGGTATTGGCAACAGTGTATGGTTGGCAAAAAATGCGACTGATTTTTCATCTGATATAAATTGGATAAGAATTGCCAGTAGTACAAAATTTACTCCTGACAAATTTAATTCCGGAGGAGCCGGTTGTATGGCATTTTCGCAAGATGGTAACAATTTATATGTTGGATCAGGTGGTGCTTTGTATAGAATCGGTAATTTAAGTACAATTAGAAACAATCGTTTGTCGGATTGGCAAACTGGTGAAGCAGGATATGCTGCAAGTCAGGTTACGTGCACATTGATAGCTTCATTTTCAAATGCTGTTGCAGGTATTGGAGTTGACCCAAAAAACAGTGGTAAAGTGGTGGTTTGTTTGGCAGGTTATGATGGTAATTCCAATAACCACATTTATTATTCAACAACTGCCGATACCGATGGGCATTTGCAAAATTCTTTTGTAGCTAAAGGTGGTTCAGGTGTTACAAAGATACCGGGTATGCCTGTATACGATGCGATAATCGATTTTACAGATGGCAAAAAGGTAGTTGCAGGAACTGATTTTGGTATTTATTACACAAGCGACATTACAGTTGCAAATCCGGTATGGGTAAAAGACTTAACCTTTCCAAATGCGCCTGTAACAATGGTTCGTCAACAACAAAAACCTTGGAACTGGCCGGGATTAACAAATACAGGTGTTATTTATGCATCAACTTACGGTAGAGGTTTTTGGAGCACAGCATCGTTGATGGGTGTAAAAGAAAATGATAAGAATGCAGTTTCTTTTAAATCAAGTATTACTGTTTATCCCAATCCTGCTAAGTCTTTGTCGAATGTGAACTTTACTTTGAATGAAACAAGCAACGTAACATTACAGGTGCTTGA
>CAMAVS010000012.1 GCA_945861665.1 Chitinophaga pinensis
AGTATGATGAAGTAAACTTTGATAAATTAAAAAATTAACTTAGCAGAATAATGCAAAAAACAACGAGTGATTATATTAAAAAATGCAGTTCAAAATGAGGGGTCTCTTTACAGCGGAAAAGAGGGGTCTGTTTGCTCGGAATATCCACTAATGAAACTTCGCATAAAAATGCGAACTCGTTTTTGACAGCAAACGATACTGCCTGAAATGATTCGCTGCACATATGACAAAGCAAACGTAGATAAGATTACAATTACTTATCCAGTTTTTCAAAAATGGAATTGTTGCTTTTGAATTCGGGTACTATTTCTTTCATTTTTTCAACAATTTTTTCATTGTTTTGTTCATTAAATAGTTTAACCAATTGATTGATGTTTGCAGAAACTTCTTTTAAATTATATTCCATCACTTTCGCAATCATTATTTGTGAATGATATGTGGGTAATGTGTTTTCTTGGTCATTCAATAATTCTTCGTACAATTTCTCACCCGGGCGTAATCCAGTATAAATTATTTGTATGTCACGATCAATAGTAAGTCCCGAAAGGCGAATCATTTTTTTAGCTAAGTCTACTATTTTTACCGATTTACCCATATCGAAAATAAATATTTCGCCACCTTGTCCCATAGCACCCGCTTCTAATACTAACTGACAGGCTTCAGGAATTGTCATAAAGTACCTTGTGATTTCAGGATGAGTTATGGTAACAGGTCCTCCATTGTCAATTTGTTTTTTAAAGCGAGGAATAACTGAACCGTTTGATCCAAGTACATTTCCAAATCGGGTGGTAATAAATTTGGTAGTGCTTGTTTTATTTATTGATTGAATATATATTTCCGCAATTCGTTTTGAAGCTCCCATAACATTTGTTGGATTTACAGCTTTATCAGTTGATACCATTACAAATTCTTTTACCTTATACTTTACAGAAAGGTCTGCCATATTTTTTGTCCCCAAAACATTTGTAAGGATTGCTTCCGAAGGATTGTTCTCCATCATAGGAACATGCTTATATGCTGCCGCGTGATAAATTACTTCGGGTAAAAATGTACTAAACATATTATCCATCCTATCTTTGTTTCGTATATCACCCATTACAACTTCAATTTCACAATTCATCGTTTTCTCTAACAACTCCAATTCAATTTCGTATAGTGGCGATTCTGCCTGATCAAGTAGTATTACTTTTTTAGGATTAAAACGTACTATTTGCCTTACAATTTCACTCCCAATAGAGCCTGCAGCACCTGTAACTAGTACTACTTTGTTTAATAATTGTTTTTTTATTTTTTCGGTATCAAGTTTAATTAGTTCGCGTCCAAGCAATTCTTCAATATTGATTTTTTTAATTTGTTTAAAACTTAATGCGCCATTTATCCATGTTGTTACAGGAGGCACATTTAAAACTTTCGCGTTGTAAGGAAAGCACTTCTCAACAATGTCTTGTTTTTTCGCTTTGGGCATATCTTGTATTGATATGATTACGTGTGCAATAGTATTGTCTTTTAATAAGTATTCTAATTTTTCGTATGGATAAATACCTACATCTTCTAATTTTTTTCCTGCTTTATTAGCATCATCATCAATGAATCCAAGCACTTTATATTTTGTTCCGGCATCTCTATCAAGTGTGCGTTTTGCTATGATACCAGCTTCTCCAGCACCATAAATAAGTACATTTGTTTTTTGTTTATTGGGGTTTTTTAATTCAAAATAAACAACTTTCACTACTGTTCGGGTAGCAATCATAATAAACACCGTTGCCATATAATCGATAATGATTACTGAAAATGGTATAAAATAAAATGCATCGTAGTAAAATGTTCCCAAATTTGTGATGCATAAGAAAATGGAGCCAATTGAAATTACTGTAAATATTCGCTGAGCATCCTTTGAACTGGTATATCTTATTATTCCGGAGTAAGTTTTTCCAATGAAAAAACTAATTATGCGAATTAATAATACGTAGGAAGTAACGTATATAATATCATGAAAACTTCCTTCAGGCATTGTAAAATTAAAGCGTAAAAGGTAAGAAAGTACAATTGAAAAAATGCAGATGAATACATCTATCAAAAAAATTATCCACCGTGGTGTATTCCCTTTAAGTATTAGCATTGTAAATATGGTTATGCAAATATAAAATAAAAACAACGCTTTGTTGTTAATGGATGCTATATAGTAAGAATTAATGAAAATGATTTTTTAGTAAAGCTCCATTTTTAAATCAAGAACAATTTGCGCGAACCCCTTGTTATATTAAGGATAGACTCGCATTCTACTTTCAAATACATTGATGCATTTATTCCGGTATTAAGGCAATTAGAAAAAAAGTAATAAATGACTATTATGTAAGCTCAAATTCAAGCAATTTTATACATTTGTTCTCATAAAAATAATTTTATTATATACTTTATGAAAAATACTGCATTATCAAACAAACATATATCATTGGGAGCTAAAATGGTTCATTTTGCTGGATTTAGTATGCCTGTATCTTACGCAGGTTTAAATGAAGAACATTTAACAGTAAGAAATGGAGTAGGAGTTTTTGATGTTTCGCATATGGGTGAATTTATGTTGAAAGGCGAAAATGCTCTTGATTTGCTTCAGCGAGTTACAAGCAATGATGTTTCGAAGTTAACGGATGGAAAAATCCAATACTCTTGCTTACCAAATGATAAAGGTGGAATTGTGGATGACTTGTTAGTGTATCGATACACACAAAATGAGTATTATTTAGTTGTGAATGCAGGCAATATTGATAAAGATTGGAATTGGATAATGCAACACAATACTTATGGAGTTGAGATGACAAATATGTCAGATCAAATGAGTTTGTTAGCTGTACAAGGACCTAAGGCAATTGCTACGTTGCAGAAACTTACGGATGTTAATTTCAGTTCATTGGAATATTATTCTTACATAGTTGGAACGTTAGCGGGAATTGATAATGTTATTATTTCAAATACAGGTTATACCGGTTCCGGTGGATTTGAATTGTATGTGACGAACAATGATGCCGAAAAATTATGGGATGCTGTTTTCGAAGCAGGTGCTGAATTTGGTATAAAACCTATAGGGTTGGGTGCAAGAGATACACTGCGACTTGAAATGGGTTTTTGTTTGTACGGTAATGATATTGACGATACAACATCGCCTATTGAGGCAGGATTAGGTTGGATAACTAAATTCACAAAGGATTTTGTTAATTCTAAAGCATTGCTCGAACAAAAGGAAAAAGGTGTATCACAAAAATTAGTTGGTTTTGAGATGATTGAAAGAGGTATTCCTCGCCACGATTACGAAATAATCGATACTTCCGGTAATATTATTGGTAAGGTTACTTCTGGTACACAATCGCCATCTTTGCAAAAAGCCATTGGATTAGGGTATGTAAGCATTGCATTTTCAAAACCTGATACAGAAATCTTCATTAAAATTCGTGATAAAGCAATTAAGGCAAAAGTTTGTAAGATTCCCTTTCTTAAAAAATCTTAATTAAAACGGTAGGGAACTATTAGTTGAAAATTTGGAATGGTTACTTCGAATGTTTGGGTATCGGCCATTCGTTGCATAAGATAAGTTCCTTGCATACTACCAATTTCAGTTGTTAAATTGCATCCGGAGGAGTATTGGTACATTTCTCCAGGTTGAATTTCCGGTTGTTCTCCTACAACACCTTTTCCTTCCACTTCGCTATGAATGCCTGCAGAATCATAAATAACCCAATGTCTTCTAAGGAGTCTAACACTATAGCTGCTGATGTTTTCAATAGTAATGAGGTAAGTGAAAAAATAATGTTTTGATTCAGGTCGTGAATAATCTTCGCGATATTGGTGCTGAACAGAAATTTTTATTCCTTGAGTAACTTTTACTTCCATTGCTATTAAAAATTATGACAAGTATAACATACTTTTAGCTTAAACCAAAAAATTATCGATTGGTTAAAATAGAATTTACTCTTTTACAGGCAATAAGCTGATCGTAAAAAACACCTATTGTTCGGTGGTATACTAGTATAAGGTAATCGTTTTCTGATTCACTGTGATTTCCTTCAATAAAGCTTGCGTTACCTGTTTTTTCTTCATCTTTTAAAAATACATATTCATAATTGTATATACCTTGTTTTAAATTTGCTATTAATGTATAACGCCTATGTTTTTCATCATAAATCATTTTAAATTTTTGTTGATATTGCCAATCGCTTAAACCGCCAAAAACATATATATTCCCATTTGTAACAGGAATGTCATAGGGCAGAAAAAAATGCACATTCACATAATCGCAGTCTGTACTAGCATTTCTAGCAAATTCACCTTGTATAGAATACCTGCCATTTATATCACTTCGTGTGATGTATCTTTTATACGAGCGACTTTCATCGTTAAGCAAATATACGTGCGCTTGCTTTAATGAATCATATTCAAAATAATTAATATTCTCAGTTTTGAGCTTCAAAGATTTGCAATTAAAATACCTAAACTCATTTTCTGCATTGAATACATTGTCTTCATCAAAATCATATACAAGTTGGTCTTGTTTAGTAAACAACGGTTTTAGTTTAGTTATATAATTATCGAACCTGTCGTTTTGCATTAAAACAACCTTAATGTCTTCATAAGGGTTTGCGATCGTGTAGCCTTGATAGTTAATATTAAAATCAATTTCTTGTTTATTGTTTCTATCGCTGATTATGCTTGCTTGATGTATTCTAGCATCAATTGTAACCTTTGATTCATATACCATAAAACGTCTACTAATAATAACATCTTCGCTGTTACCATTCATAAATACTTTCAACACATAATTGCCCGATTTGGTAATTTTCATTACATCAGTCGGGAAAACAAGTTGGTAATGTATATATGTAGGAATTGTATTAAAGGAATTTCTGTAATCGGAAATGAGTTCATCTTGGTAGCCATCAATATAGTAAGTTGGTGAAATATTGGTCGGATTCCAGTCCATATCACAATGGATAATGCTGTAACTGTACTGCTTGATGTTTATGTCAATGTCATCAAATCCAAGTTTTAATTTTTCCTCTGAATTTAGTTCAATAATTGGCGAGGTTAGTTCCCAACTGCTCATAGCAAGCTGAACAGTTCGGATATTCGGTTTGTAAACAGCATTTTCGTACCTAAAAAAATCTTTCTTGAAATAATCGTATGTACTATCATTTTGTGCAAATATATAGGTAGAGAATAGTTGTATGAAAAATAAAATTGTGACAATTTTTTTTAGTTTATTCATTTTAAATTCGCTTTAATTTTCCTGTGCCTTTTAATATAGGGTCTCGAACAACGGGTGTTCCTTTGTAATAAATATCGCCTGAATAACCCAAGGTCACATCCAATAAATCGGTAGTCCAAACATAGCAGTCGCCTGTTGAATTTGAAATTACAGAAGTATATTTGCTAGCTAAGTCTTCTAGATGAATATAACCGTTTCCTGCATTGTAAATAAAGCTGTCGTTTGTTTTTCCGGTGATTACAATGTCAGATGGGCCAGTACCAAGAGCTACTACTAATACTTTTACATCCAATGCCAGTTGAATTTTCCCTGCACCATTTTCTGTATAAAAGGTAAATAAGGAATCTTTTAATGTATTTGTTGTTGATATATCACCCGCACCTGTATAAAAGAGTTTTGTTATTTTTTTGAAAGTGAGATAGGCAGTAATTGTTTTTTTTAAACTTCTTGAAAAATTACAAATGTTTGTGTTTTTAATTGTTAGTTTCCCGTCTTTAATAGTGCTTTCAATACCATTCAATAATTTTTCCCCTGCTTCAAAGCGTATAGTGTTTTCAGTTCCTTGGGTTAAAACCAAGTTGATTTTATTTTCTAAAATTATTTCTGAAAAATCAGAGAGAGTCCTATTTGACTCCCCCTGACTTCCTGTTCTTTTTAAACAATCGCAGCGATGATCTTTTTCGCAAGAAAGAAACACGAAAGATGTTAATATAAATAGAATCAGCGATTTACGATACATTCAGTAAGTAAAAGTTATTTTATGTAAAATTATTAATTTTTAGTGACTCAACACTGAAATAATTAGCTTTGTGATTTAGTATCAAAAATGGCAAAAAAATCATTTGAAGAGTTATTGGTTGATTTGAAAAGTAAAAATTTTAGTCCCATTTATTTTTTGGAGGGAGAGGAATCCTATTTTATTGATTTTATTGGCGATTACATTACCGAAAATGCCTTGGATGGGGTCGACAAGGAATTCAATCAAACTATTTTGTATGGAAAGGAAACCGATATGGCCACTGTATTGAACAGCGCCAAAAGATTTCCGATGATGGCGGATAAACAGCTTGTGTTGATTCGTGAAGCACAAGAGGTTAAGGATATTGATAAAGTTGTTAAGGTAAAGATCAATGGAAAAGAGCAGGAGTTGAGTTTATTGGAAGAGTATGCAAAAAATGCATTGTCTTCCACAATTCTTGTTTTTTGCTACAAATATAAATCACTTGATAAACGCAAATCGCTAAGTAAAACATTGTTAAAATTTGGTGTTGTTTTTACTTCTGAAAAACTTTACGATAATAAAATACCCGCTTGGATAGAATCCTATTGCAAGAAAAAAAAGATTGGTATTACTCCTAAAGCATCTGTATTGCTTACAGAGTATGTTGGAAATGATTTGTCGCGTATTGTAAATGAGTTGGATAAATTAGTGATAAACAAGAAGACCGGGGAAGATATAAACGATGAAGATATTCGAAACAATATTGGTATTAGTAAAGATTATAATGTATTCGAATTGCAAAATGCCATTGCACGAAAGGATGTTCTAAAAGCAAATCAAATAGTAAATCATTTTGCAGCAAATGAAAAGGAGAATCCTATGCCAATGGTAATGGGTATACTGTACAGTTATTTTAGTAAGCTCATTTTATATCATACTTCTCCTGATAAGTCGCAATCAAGTATAGCATCGCTTTTAAAAGTAAATCCCTTTTTTGTGAAGGATTATGAAATAGCTGCAAAAAACTATCCACCTGCAAAGCTTATTCGTATTGTATCCTACCTACGTGAGTATGATTTAAAATCAAAGGGTGTAGATGCAGGCGAAATTGAAAAGGGTGAACTTTACAAAGAACTTATTTTCAAAATGCTGCATTGAGTTTTTGAGCATTGATTATTTCAGCATTTTTTGCAAAAAAGTAACATCCAATAATTTCCCGAATTTTAATCCTGCTTTTTTCATCGTGCCCATTACCTCAAAGTTTTGTTGTTTATGCAAATAAATGCTGTGTTCATTGCCTTCAGTAATGCGGGCAATTATGGAAACGAGATTCGTTTCTGTTGCAAGAGCTAGTATCTGTGCTAGCAATTGTTGTCCAATACCTTTTCCTCGGTATTTTTTGTCAATGTAAAGTGCCATTTCAGCAGTAATATCGTATGCGCTTCTGTCCGACCATTTGTTTAATGCAGCAAATCCAACTACAATATCATTCATTTCAGCAATAATAACCGGATGGTCGTTATCACGCTCCATTAGCCAGTCGGTATTGTTTTCGATGGTACGGGCTTCTGTATGAAAGGTAGCGGTGGTATTTAAAATAGCATCGTTGTAAATGTCATTGATGTAGGGAAGGTAGTTTAATGTGGCCGAACGAATATGTAACATAGGTATTTATTTTAGCTTTTCATTGTTTTTATGACGGTCAGCATCACGGGATGTTTTCTTTTCCAAATTTTTAGCCAATGCTTCAGTAAGATTTATTCCCGTTTGGTTTGCTAGGCAGATTGTAACAAACAATACATCGGCAAGCTCATCTGCCAGGTTTTTATTTGCGTCAGTCTCTTTAAAGGATTGTTCACCATAGGTACGTGAAATAATGCGAGCTACTTCTCCTACCTCTTCAGTAAGTATTGCCATGTTGGTAAGTTCATTAAAGTAACGAACACCGTTTGTATTAATCCAATTGTCAACTGTTTTTTGCGCTCCTGAAATAGTCATATTATTTTAGTATAAAATTTAAAAGAGTGTTGTTATACTCCCGAAACCCTAAGGTTTGTGGAATAGTTCCATGCTCTGCACCAGTTATTCTCACTGGTACTCCATTTGTTCCTGAGTAATTTTTAAATATTATCTCACCATGTGAAGTAATGCTTAAAAAGCTATCGTCAATACCATGCATCCATAAAAAGGGTTTTTTTATTTTTTTTATTTCTTCGGCATTATCTATTTTGAGATCGGTAAAGTAGGATGCAGGTAAATTAAGTTTTGCCGCATCTTGTACCATTACTGCAGAAGAGGCAAATGGCGCTTCGAGTATTATTTTTGAAGGAGTCATCATGCCAGAATTTGCAGCCAGTTCACAGGTTGGTGCTGATCCTAAACTAAAACCATACATTACTAATCGTTCGTTACTTAGCCCTTTTAGTTTCAGCCACTGTAATCCAGCGGTCACATCGGCATACATCCCTTCTTCTGTTGGTTTCCCTTGTGATAAGCCATAACCTCTGTAGTCTATCATTAATACACCAAAGCGATTTTTCCAGCCAGTATTTGCCATTAATTTTGCCCGTTGCCAATAAAAATCATTATGGTCGCGAGTCCCATGATTGTATACAATTACAGTATCTGTTGATATTTTGCTCATGTCACCGATATATACAGCGTAAATAACGGTGGAGTTATTTTCTTCATCAGCTTGAGAGTTTAAAGTAAATTCTGTTATTAAGCTAGAGGGTATTTTATAGCTGCTGTCTAGGATAAAATCAACTTCTCCCTTGTAGTCATCGTATAAATATTGTTTAATGGTATTGTCGTTATTAAATAAATTAGCATCTAAGCGCAAGCACGATGAAAAGATACTTAATGAAAGTACAAAAGTTACAGATATGTTTTTTTTTTTCATTCGTTAAAATGTTCTTGAAATGCCAATATAAATACCTATTACACCCTTTGAGCCGAATGGGTTATAATAGTCAGCGACCACAAAATTATTTCTTAAATTTGGTGAAATATACTTTAATTCGAGGTTGTAATTCCATTTTTGTTTTACAAAGGTATGTCCAATTTGAGGAGCAAAGAAATAGTGATTTATTTGTTTTTCATTGTGTGCTTTTGTTTTGGTAAAGTCCAACCAGTTAATCATTCCCGCGTAGATATAGTTTTTACTTTTACTATAATTCCAATAAAAATTCAGGTCTAATTGCGGAAATAATCGCGCGTCCGATTTAAATTGATGACACATAAAATTAAGCGCAGGCGAAGCACTAATACCTATTTTTAAGCTATCGTTTTTGTATAATTGCTGAACTATACCAATATCGGTTTGGAAATTGCCAAACAGTGCAGAGGTTGTATGTATACTTCCAAATACTGTAGTTTTGTCTGTAATCCCTTGACCATAAACGATACTTGTAAACGGAATAGGAATAACGGCATTCCCATATCGAATTAATTCACCACCCAATGATAAATTTAATGCTTTCTCTTTTTTTTGTAATGGTTTCACAAAACGCGAAGGAGCACAAGAGTATATGAATAAAAAGAAGAATGCGATTTTAAATAATTTCATAATGCGAATTCTGATTTGAGAAACATAGCTACTTTTTTATCTATGGCAAAGGTAAAGTCATTCTCCCTTAGTGTCTGTATAGGTTGCCACCTGAAACTTTGAGCACCATCAATTTTTTCAAAATCAAAAAGTGTGTTGCTTATTTTTATTTTCAATGGTTCAATGGTCTTTACCAAATAGTAAATACTTATAAGTTGCTGTTTTTTGTTGAAGGCCGATGTAATAAAAAAGTCAGTAGTGTAAAAATGGCTTATGATTTCTACAGCTTGACCTAATTCTTCAATACATTCGCGTTGTATACATTCAATAAGACCTTCACCAAATTCTAATCCTCCGCCTGGAAATTTTGTGATGAGTCTATTCATTCGGAATTCATCTGTAATTAATACATTACCATTCTCTACAATAAGTGCGTATACTCTTATGTTGTAGGGGTTAGTTGGATTCATAGGGAAAGCCTTAACTTAGTTTTTCTGTCAGTGCCCTTATTTCAGCTATCGGAGAACTTCTTTCATACAAAATATTGTATACAGCTTTTGATATTGGCATATCTACCTTGTGTGTTTTATTTATTTGATCAATACATTTTGCAGCATAATAACCTTCAGCAATCATATTCATTTCCAATTGAGCTGATTTTACAGAGTAGCCTTTTCCAATCATACTTCCAAAGGTTCTATTACGGCTAAATTGAGAATATGCCGTAACGAGTAAATCGCCAAGGTATGCCGAACTCTTTATGTCACGCTCAATAGGGTGAACAGCATCAACAAAACGTTTAATTTCTTGTATGGCATTCGAGATGAGTACAGCTTGAAAATTATCACCATAACCAATACCGTGGCAAATTCCACTTGCAATCGCAAAAATATTTTTGAGGACTGCAGAATATTCTGTACCATATATGTCGTCACTAACTGTTGTTTTAATATACCGGCAACTTAGCGCCTTGGCTACAATTGTTGCCGTTGTAGCATTTTGTGATGCAATGGTGAGGTATGATAATTTTTCCAATGCAACCTCTTCAGCGTGACAGGGTCCTGTAATTACACCTATGTTGGTAAAAGGAACATCGTAAATCGAATTAAAAAATTCTCCAACAATAAGATTTTGTTCAGGAACAATTCCCTTAATGGCAGAAAAAATTGACTTGCCAACAAATTGTTCCTTTTTAATATCTTTCAAAGCATCAGTTAAAAATGCGGCAGGAATTGCCATTATAATAATATCTGCTTCTTGAATGACAGTAGAAATAGTTGAACTGATAACCAATCTGTCGGTTTTTAATTCAGCAGAACTAATGTAATTTGGATTGTGGTGATAGCTTTTTATATATTCAACAGTAGCATTGTTACGTACCCACCATCCAATATCTTCGCAATTATTGGATAACATTTTAATAATTGCTGTTGCCCAACTTCCTCCACCAAGTACCGCTATTTTTTGACTTGTTTGCATAAATGACTATCCTACTAAGGAATTATTTTTTTCACCAACCATTTCTTTTACCACTGAAAAAATTGATTGTGAGTCATACAAACATTCCGCATACAATTCTTTTTGCTCACCGTGTTCAATAAATTTATCGGGAATACCCAATCGTTTTACTTGGGCTGAATATCCATTATCACCCATAAATTCAAGTATAGCACTCCCCATTCCTCCAACAATACAACCATCTTCTAAGGTGATAATTTTGGTAAATTTCCCGAATACTTCGTGTAATAATATTTCATCCAAGGGTTTTGCAAAACGCATATCATAATGTGCTACACTGATACCAATTTTTTCTGATTCTTCACAAGCTTTTACTGCCTCATTGCCAATATGACCAATTGATAATATTGCAATGTCAGCCCCTGTACACACCTTTCGTCCTTTGCCAACTTGGATAGCTTTTAGTGGTGTTTTCCATTGTGGCATTACACCGTTTCCACGCGGATAGCGGATTGAAAATGGACCCATATTATCTTGCTGCGCGGTATACATCAAGTCTCTTAATTCCTCTTCGTTCATTGGTGCCGAAACAACCATATTGGGAATACAGCGCATATAGGCAATGTCGAATGCTCCGTGATGTGTTGGTCCATCAGCACCTGCAATTCCTCCTCTATCTAAACAAAAAACAACGTTTAGTTTTTGCAATGCTACATCGTGTATTACTTGGTCGTAAGCACGCTGCATAAAGGACGAATATATGTTGCAAAAGGGAATCATTCCTTGTGTCGCTAATCCTGCTGAAAAAGTAACCGCGTGTTGTTCAGCAATACCTACATCAAATGCACGAGTCGGCATCGCTTTCATCATAATATTGAGCGAACAACCCGAAGGCATTGCCGGAGTAATGCCCATTATTTTCGGGTTTTTTTCAGCCAATTCTACAATGGTGTGTCCAAATACATCTTGGTATTTTGGTGCTTGTGGTTCTTTGGCTGTAACCTTTACTATTTCACCAGTTTCTTTGTTAAATAGCCCGGGAGAGTGCCACAATGTTTGGTTTCCTTCTTCCGAAAATTTGTATCCTTTACCTTTTACTGTAAGAACGTGTAATATTTTTGGTCCTGGAATATCTTTTAAATCAGCCAATACTTTTGTTAAGCGTTCTATGTCGTGACCATCAACGGGACCGAAATAGCGAAATTTCAGTGATTCGAATAAATTACTTTGCTTGAGTAAAGTAGCTTTTATACCATTTTCAATTTTAGAAGCAATTTCTTGTGCATTGGGTCCAAACTTGCTTATTTTTCCCAATAGTTTCCAAACTTCATCTTTAACTTTATTGTATGTGTGCGATGTTGTAATATCTGTTAGATATTCTTTCAAAGCGCCCACATTTGGGTCAATTGCCATACAATTATCGTTCAATATTACCAACAAATTTGTGTTCTCAACTCCTGCGTGGTTTAGCCCTTCAAATGCCAATCCTGCAGTCATTGAGCCATCTCCTATAATGGCGATGTGTTGTCTTTCTTTTTCGTTTTTGTAATGCGAAGCTACGGCCATTCCTAAAGCTGCCGATATAGAGGTTGAAGAATGTCCTACACCAAAAGTATCATATTCACTTTCGCTTCTTTTCGGAAAACCACTTAATCCTTTGTAAATTCTATTGGTATGGAAATTTTCTCTCCTTCCGGTTAAAATTTTATGTCCGTATGCTTGATGCCCTACATCCCAAACAAGCTGATCATAAGGAGTATTGAATATATAGTGCAAGGCAACAGTTAACTCAACAACGCCCAAACTGGCGCCAAAGTGACCGCCTTTAACAGAAACGATGTCAATAATAAACTGTCTTAATTCATTGCAAACTTGTTCAAGTTGCTCCGGATTTAATTTCCTTAAATCTGAAGGGTGTTTTATATTTTCGAGTAGAATACCTGCTTTTATTTCCATCGTTTATATTGTTGACTATACGCCAACGATTTATTCTTAATCGTATTGTTAATCCAATATCAATATTAACAATTTTTACAAAGATACGTTATTTTTAGTCGTATGGTTTATAACTATTAATTACATTTGTAACATACGGTAATACCTTATTGTTTATGATATTTAAAATAGAAATTGTTCTTGTTTACTTTGTTTTGTCGGGTCTAACTTATAATGCCTCGGCACAGAATATTTTTAGTTGGGAAAAATGGTTGGGTGATACCAATACATATGAAAGTGGTCATTCTGTAAAGCAATTTCCCGATGGAAGTATTTATGTATTGGGACATGGAGCAGATACATTAAATAATGCCCTCACAACACTAACAAAATTAGACTCATTGGGAAATGTATTGTGGTTGAAAAGATACGGTAACGTACTAGGTAATCCAATTGGAGCAGAGCATCTGATAATAACTAAGGATAATAAATTAGTAACTGTTGGTGTTATTTATCAGCAAAATGGGGATTCGGATTATCTTCTTTCAAAATTAGATACTTCAGGGGGTATTCTATGGCAAAATTTAAAAGGAAATACACACCGCACTGAATTTTTAATGAACGTTGAGCAGACAGCGGACTTTGGTTACATTGCTTGTGGCTATATTTCACAACTTGATTTATTAGGCAATGATATATTTGTAGTAAAATACAATGCTTTAGGCGATGTAGAATGGACCAAGCAATACGGTGGAGCTTTAAATGATGTAGGAAATGCTGTGCATCAATCAATAGACGGGAATTATGTAATAGCTGGTGAAACAAAGCAAACCAATATTGATAACTATCTTATCAAGTTAGATGCATCTGGAGCAAAAATTTGGGACTTGATTATTGGTGATAATAATGAAAATGGTAATTTGGGATTTATTATAAATACAGATGGTGATTTCATTTTAGTTGGTGAATCGACCACGGTTGCCAATCCTTATTTTGATATTTATTTAGTAAAAGTTTCAGAAGCAGGTTTGCTACAATGGACAAAATATATTGGGGGGCAAGGAGCTGATGCAGGATTTTCCATTGTACAAAATTCAACAAAGGAATATATCATTACTGGATATTCGAATTCCTATGATAATACAAAACAAATTAAGGTAATGGTGTGTAAAACCGATTCGTTGGGGAATGAAATATATACAAATTATTATGGAGGTGATAACATAAATATTGGATATGAAATTATTCCTTCAACAACAGGAGGTTGTTTGATAGTCGGCTTTTCATTGATTGCCAATGACAATCAAACTTATCTTTTGAAAATTAATGAGAATGCTGTAACATCGGTTGATAGATATGAAAATATGACTCCTCAAGTACTTACAATTTCACCAAATCCTTCAAGTAAAGAGTTAAACATTACTTCAGATTCTTTTATTTATTCCTATTCTATTTTTGATGCACAAGGAAATAAAATACTAGAAGGGTCAAAAGTTAACTCCACGAAAAAATTGGAAATAGATATATCCTCTTTTTCAGAAGGCCTATATTTTATAAATACATATTCCGAGAATGGATTGAGTATTGGTAAATTCCTAAAGGTGAATTAATTTGAATAATACAGATAAAGTAATTGTTGGAATTGACCCCGGTACAACCATTATGGGTTATGGTGCTATACATATTCAAGGTAGCTCAATAAAAATGTTAGCATTGGGAGTTTTAACGCTTTCTAAAATAGATGATCATCCATTGAAATTGAAAAAGATATTTGAAAGAACTTTGGGGATTATTGATGAATATAAACCTGACGAACTAGCAGTGGAAGCACCTTTTTATGGGAAAAATGTACAATCTATGCTTAAATTGGGCAGGGCACAAGGTGTTGCAATAGCTGCCGCAATGTATAGAAATGTTCCAATCTTTGAATATTCTCCCAAAAAAATAAAGCAATCTATAACAGGAAATGGAAATGCTTCAAAAGAGCAGGTTGCAGCAATGCTTCAAAATATGTTTAAAATAAAAGAGTTGCCCAAGGATTTGGATGCAACCGATGGTTTAGCTGCCGCAGTCTGCCATCATTATCAAAATAGAATTTCTGGAACCGAAAAATCGAATTATTCTGGGTGGTCTGCTTTTATTTCTAAAAATCCCAGTAGAACAAAATAGAAACTTAAAAGACACTTAATAATTGTCGAAATGGAGCGATTTATTTTGAATATTTCGAATTCAACACGTATGTTTGATTGGAAATTGAATATTAAACAAAAACTAAATTTATATAAAATGAAAAATGGATTACTCACTATTGCGGCAATACTTAGCTCAATGGCTTTGCAGTTGCAAGCTCAAAATGTTTTATTCGAGGATTTTGAATCAGGTGCAATGCCCGCAGGTTGGTCACAAACGACCCTTGCAAATGATGGCGGCTACAAATTTGGAATTAACACTGTTATTCAAAGTGCTAGTTGGCCTGTTGTTGCACATACAAAAATGGTCGGCACCAATGATGATGCTTGTAACTGCGATAAAAGTGCAGACAGATTAATTTCTCCGGCAATGGATTTTACTGGAATAGCAAGTGTACACCTTTCAATGGATATGTATTTTCAACAAGGTACTTACCAAGGAGCTTCTGAAAGTTTAAAAATTGAGGTTTCTACTGCAGGTGCAGGTGGACCATGGACTACATTAACCACAGTTACTGGTTCAGCTAGTTGGACTCCGCTGCTTTTAGATTTAGGTGCTTATGGAAATCAACCAAGTGTTACTATTTCTATTCTATATAATGATGGAGCAGGTTATTTATTTGGTGCTGCAATTGATAACTTTAGAGCATATCAACCATTGGCCTTCGATGTAGCTACAAATAGTGTGAATCTTGAAACCTATTTCGCTGCAGGAGCTACTCCTGTAAGCGGTACATTGGTTAACTACGGTGGGACTGCAATTACTACAATGGATCTTAATTATAAAGTGGATAACGGTTCAGTAGTAACACAAACTGTTAATGGATTAAACATTGCTCCATTGGCTTCTTATAACTATACACACCCAACCAATTGGACTGCTGTAACGGGCTTTCACACTGTAAAAGTTTGGGCTTCGGCATTAAACGGAAATGCCGACTTAAATGCGGTTAACGATACTGCAGCAAGCGGTATGGTTTCTTGTATGCCAAGTGTATATCCAAGAATTGTATTGATTGAACAATTTACAAGTTCTACTTGTGGGCCTTGTGCTGGTGCAAATCCAGCATTTAATCAATTGTTAGATAATAATCCTTCTACTACTGCTGCAATTAAATACCAAATGGATTACCCGGCAGCTGGCGATCCATGTTACCTTGCAGAAAATACAACCAGACATAATTATTATGGTGTACAAGGTATTCCCCACATGCAAATGGATGGAAAAACATATGCAGGACATCCTGCAAATTTTAATCAAGGAATATTGGATGCAGAAACTCCTAAAACTGCCGTTTATGATATAGACATTAAATGGAGTGTAGTTGGAACGAAAGTATTTGTTGATGTAACCACAACATCAAAAGCAGATATTTTGCCTACATCTAGTATGAAATTACACGTTGTAGCTGTTGAAAATGAGGTTGTGCATTCTCCACAATCGAATGGAGAAACAACTTTTCATGATGTGAATAGAAAAATGTTTGCTGGTGCTGCAGGTACATCTTTGACAAACCAAATGGCAAACCAAACATTTACATATACAGGTAACTGGACAATTGCCAATGTGGCGGGAGCTCCGGTTGTTTCTTCAGACTTAAGCATTGTTGCTTTTGTTCAAGACAATACATCAGGGAAAGTAATGCAAGCAGCCATATCTTTAACTCCTAACAGTATTAAAGATGAAAATGGTAACGAGCAAGTTGTTTCTGTTTATCCTAACCCTTTTACAAATACTACTAATGTTATAGTTTCTTTAGCTTCTGCACAAGAAGTAAAAGTTGACGTTTATAACCTTGTTGGGGAAAAAGTATATTCTGTTAGTCAAGGGCAAATGGCTGCGGGCGTACATTCAGTTATCGTTGAGGGTACAAATCTTTCATCTGGTATGTATTTTGTGAATGTTACTGCAGGTGAAAAAACATACACTAAGAAAGTGACATTAAATAAATAATTGAAAGATTCTCTTTTTTAATAAAACAGCCCCAATTTGGGGCTGTTTTAATTTTATCCAAATTTTAAAATTATTTACTAGCTTTGGTCTTATTATTGTAAAGTGAGTATATTATCAATCTTATTATATATAAATCTATGAAAAAAATAATCCTTCTTTTGTCCGTGTTAGGGGTAATTATTTCTACCGGAAATGCTCAAACAAACGACAGAAAATTACCTTCAGTAGAAGTTAAAAACTTAGAGGGTAAGAATGTGAATACTTCTACAATTGCAAATGACGGGAAACCAATTTTTATTAGTTTCTGGGCTACTTGGTGCAGTCCTTGTAAGGCAGAGTTAAATGCTATTGCTGAAGATTACGATGAGTGGAAAAAAGAAACAGGCGTTAAAGTAGTTGCTGTTTCAATAGATGATTCACGAAATATGAGTAAAGTTGCACCCTATGTGAGTGGTAAAAATTGGGATTACGAGGTATTGTTAGATCCAAATGGTGACTTTAAACGCGCAATGAATGTGAATAACGTACCACACAGTTTTATTTTAAATGGTAAAGGTGAAATTGTATGGCAACAAAATTCTTCGGCACCCGGTGATGAGGATAAAATTTTTGAACTATTAAAAAAAGTAGCCAAAGGAGAGGAAATTAAATAACTTTTTAGTTTAACGATACGTTTTCATATTTTTATTTTATTCGATGAAAAAAATAATTATTTCTTGTTCCCTTCTATTTAGTGTAAGTGCTGTATTTTCGCAAAATACTCCAGTAGGAGAAATCCATGGAAATTTTCAAACGGATGTGCAATATTATAATCCCGATACATTGATTGGCGCCCCACCTGTACCTGAAAAGATGTTGATGAACGGTTTTGGGAATGTTATTTATACCCGAAATAATTTTTCGGCAGGAGTGCGTTATGAAAGTTATTTGAATGCCTTGCAAGGGTTCGATAAGAGGTATGTAGGAAGTGGAATACCTTATCGTTACGCTAGTTATAACATAGATAATTTAGAAGTTACGTTGGGGAATTTTTATGATCAGTTTGGAAGTGGACTTATTTTTAGAAGTTATGAAGAAAGAGGCTTGTTATATGATAATGCTATGGATGGTATTCGATTGAAATACAAAGTTACAAATGGTTTATATTTAAAAGGATTTGTTGCAAAGCAACGTGCTTTTTTTACTCAAGGACCGGGCATTGTTAGAGGTTTTGATGGAGAGATGAATTTGAATGAAATGATTCCTAAATGGAATGAATCTAAAACACGAGTAACTTTAGGTGGTTCTTTTATTAGTAAGTTTCAAGAAGATCAAGATCCTACCTATATTTTACCTGAGAATGTGGGAGCTTGGGCTGAGCGTTTTAGTATTAATCGCGGTAAATTTAATATCAACGGTGAGTTTGCTTACAAAATAAACGACCCAAATACAATTAATGGTTTTATTTATAAACCTGGTGATGCTGAATTGTTGCAAGTTTCTTATGCTCAAAAAGGATTGGGTATATCTTCCAGCGTAAAACGAATTGATAATATGGCTTATCGTTCTGACAGAACAGCCTTAGGGAATTCACTGAACATTAATTACCTTCCTGCCTTAACAAAACAACATACCTATAACTTAGCTACATTGTACCCATATGCAACGCAACCAAATGGAGAGATAGGGTTTCAAACGGAAGTTGTTTACACCATCAAGAAGGGCTCTTTATTGGGTGGTGAATACGGTACAACTATCATAGCAAATTACTCCACCGCAAATTCGATTGACAAAGATACAGTAGGTGTAGATCCTGATTATGGTTATAATTCAGATTATACCAAAATAGGTAAAGATGTTTATTATAAAGACTTTAATATTGAAATTACACGCAAATTTTCCAAGTCATTTAAATTTACTTTATTCTATGCGAATCAAGTATACAATAAGGATATTGTACAAGGCTTAAGTGGCTTTGGTACTATTTATTCCGACATAGTTGTATTGGATTTTACTTATAAATTTAATTCTAAACACGCATTGCGTACTGAAATGCAAAGCTTAACAACTGATCAAGATGACGGAGATTGGGCTTCTTTACTATTGGAATATACTATTTCTCCGCATTGGTTTTTTTCAGCCTTGGACCAGTATAACTATGGGAACTCAAATTCTGTAAAGAGATTACATTATTATTTTGGCTCTATTGGTTACATTCAGAATTCTACTCGTATTTCAATTAACTATGGTCGTCAACGTGCAGGTATTTTTTGTGTAGGAGGTATCTGCCGAAATGTTCCTGCCTCAAATGGAATATCACTTACCGTTTCAAGCAGTTTCTAAGCCGAATTAGTTAAACAAAGGAATATTGCTTTTTTGAAAGTAGGCAATTGAGTTGTTGATATAACCCGTTCTCCACGCTTTGTTCGCTTTGTAATTTAGGATATCCAAAATAGGGAAATCGTCTTTTAAAACTATCCCTTTCATATTCTTTAGTGATAATGCAAGAGTCAATAATGAATCATTTAATGGAAGTAGGCCGTTCGATGCCAGCATCAATATATTTCGTTGTGAGGGTTCATTAGAGGTAGGGAAAACAGCTATTTGAAAGCCTGCTGATAGTATTGTTTGTGCTATTGATTGTGTTCCCAATCCAATTTCTTCCTCCCAATATCCATTTGAGTTTACTATAATTTTGCCATTTTTATTGAGTATTTTTTTTACCTCACTTATACTTTCTTCTGTTATTATATGAGTTGGATTCTCCTCACCTTTAAATACATCAAAAATAATTACATCGTATTTTTTCGAACAACTTTTAATGTAATGTCTTGCATCGTCAATATATGTATTTACATTTTTGTTTAATTCAAAATATTCTTTGGCAGCCAGCACAACACGTTTGTCTAGTTCTACTGCATCTACTTGGTAATTTTTTTTGATTAATTCATTGGCAATGCTACCACCTCCAAGTCCTAGTATAAGTGCGTTAGAACCCTTAGGTATACCTTCAGTAAGCGATACCAGTTTTTTTACATAAGGCAAGTAAATATTTGAATCAGCTGATTTACTATAATAGGTTTGACAAATACGGTTGCTAAAAAGCATCCTATTATAGGATATTACTTTCCCTTTTGAATCGTAATTTGGATAGTCAGCAACAAGCAGTTGTCCTAATAATCCTTCTTTTTCATAGAGTATTTTTATATCTGAAGTAGTATTTTTTCTTAATGCTTTATAAGTACATACAGAAAAAAGCAGGATTATAAATAAAACAACACTCTTTTCTTTTTTAACAAGCATTACAATAGGAATTACTGAAAGTAAAATACCGCTAAAAATGCAAGGAATCGATAAGCCGAAGTTTGGGATAATATAAAACCCAAATAAAAAAGTAGAAAGAATTCCACCAACAGTTGAGATGGCATAAATACTTCCTGCCACTTTACCTGCTTCTTCTATATTATGGGTTACTTCTTTAATTACCAATGGTGATACCATTCCCATCAAAAAAACAGGTGGCAATAAAAATATGGTTGTGGATACAACAATTGAAAACAGAAGCATATCACTGTTTACCAGCTGAAGTACTATTTTAGAAATGAAAGGCATCAAGGAGGTAAAACCAGCAGCAATTAATAAAATATAAAATAATATGTTTTTATTTTTGCTTTTATACGAAAGTATACCACCAATAAAATACCCTCCTGCTAGCCCACCCAATGTTACAGCCAATACCGTTGCCCATACATAAAGCGATGAACCAAAAAACGGGGCTAGCATTTTTGCACCAAGCAGCTCGGCTCCCATTACTATTCCACCTTCTACAAAGGAAATTAAGTAATATGTTTTTTTGTTGGGGGGCATTGGTTCGTTAAGTATTACCTATTACAAAGTTTTTTATAAGGACAATATAAGCAGATTTTTTTGTCTGTAGTTTGTGAAAAAGGAATTTCTGTATTAAAAATAGCGGATAACAAATTTTTAAGATGGCTTTCAAATTCCTTTAATATTGATTGGTCAACTTCACCTTTGTTCTTATTTATACTTAACATTTGAGCACCACTTTTTATATTTCTAAAGGATATGATAGAAGGATAAATAGGTTTTGTATCGATAGGGTATGATTTTTTATAGAGGTACGCATATAATAGCAATTGAAAACTTTTGTTTAATGTAGTGTTTCCTTCCAAATCGCTAATATTGTCCATTTTTAACTCTTTGGGTTCAACAATTCCTGTTTTATAATCTATAACTCGAATGATTCCGGTAATGGAATCAATGCGGTCTGTTTTCCCTTTTATTTTAATATGAGCGCCTTGCACTTCAATGCTTGAATACAATTCTTTCTCTAATTTTAAAATGCTAAGTAGTTTATTCTCTGAAGCAAGTTCTGTTATTAATTTTAGTTCTTGATTTAAAAAGTCGTTAACGAGTTTTTTTACGATATTCAGTGTTAAAAGGTTTTTACCAATATCGATATCGCTGTTTTTATAATGTTGTTTGAACGCTGCGTCTGTTTGTTCCTCCAGTTGCGAAATCATTTTTAGTAATAGATCTTTCGAAAGTGGAATATTTATTATTGGAGTATAAAAGTTTTCAAGAATTTGGTGAACAATATTTCCAAAGGTAGCTGAGTCAACAGACTCTTCTACTTCATCTATTTCTTTTAAACGCGCTATGTGACGGTAATAAAATTGAAGACTGCAGTTGCGGTATGTATTTAAACTCGATGGAGAAAATCCTGATATAGCAATTTCTTTTAGTTTTCCCAGCACTTTTTCGGTTTTTAAATATGAGATACTATCCGATGGTGATGCTTGCAATGGTATTGAAAAAAGCTGTTCTGTTATGGTAATGTTCTTATTTACTTTGGGCAATTCTTCAACTAACTGAGTTATAAATCTGCTTTTTTCACCACTACCAAATTCATCTGTTTCGGTGTTATATAACAAATAAATATTTTTTGCGCGTTGTAACAATCTGTAAAAGTGGTAAGCAAATATGGCGTCTTTATCACTGTATGTAGGTAAACCAAATTTTCTTTTTATCTCATAAGGTATAAATGAGTTTTCTTTTTTTCCTGCCGGTAAAACATCTTCGTTTGCAGATAATAATACAATGGTTTCAAAATCAAGTGTTCGGGTTTCCAGCATTCCCATTATTTGAAGTCCTTTTAGTGGCTCACCATAAAAAGAAAGTGTTTGGGAACGAATGGCCTGATTAAAAAGTGCGTGTTGTGTTTTTATTTCTAATGTGAGTGAATGCTGTTCAATTAATGTTTGAAGCTGAGTCGCAATAAGTGAAAATTGATGACAATATTCAAGTTCTAAAGTATGTTTCTCAATGCCTTTTGATATAAAATGCTCTCTTAATTTAAGGCTAAGTGGATTTATTATAGATGAGACAATTAACGTAGTTTCATTTTGTTCGAATACCAGTGCTATTTTTTCGTAACATCCTTCTGAAAAATAGTTCAGTAAATTTTGTAAAGACTTACGGCTTATATATACTCTATTATTATCAGCGATGTCTTTTGACACCATCATTGAAATAGGAATACCTTGTTCGTTATTTCCTAGCAGTGAAATAATATAGGGGTGCCCAAGAAATTTAATTATGTTTTTATGGTAGAATAATAATTCACTATTGTTTTGTGTGCGTGTGTTTTCGTATAAGCTAAAAATAGTGTCGGTTAATGTAAACAATGGTGCATTACGAAGCGAATAGCCCATTGTAATGTTTATATTTTCAACGTTTGAAGGAAGTGAATTCAAAACAGGAACCAATAAGTTCTCATCTGCCAAAACAAGAGCTGTTTTTGTCAAATCACTATTCGTCTCTTGAACTTGTTCAATAATATTTCCTGCAAGCTTTGCTTGTCCTACATTTTGAGCAACACCTATGATATGTATGTTTTTTGTGTCTGTTTTCAGTGAATTTTCTTCCCAGTTAAATTCGGTGCTGCTATATGCTAATTTGCTTTTGTGTGAGCGTATAAACTTCCCTGCTTCTTGTTCCAAGTTTTTAGTATAATACACATCCGTATCCCAAATAATTTCTGCCAAATCAGCATTGATTAGGCATTGTATTATTTTATCTTCGGCAGCATTAAGAGCATTAAAACCTGCAAACACTATTTTGTGCCAACCTTCTTTGTTTACTTTTTCCTCCGTTTTTTCAGAAGCCATTCTATAAGCTAAGCCTTGATATGACAATTTATTTTCTATTAGATGCTTCGTAAAGGCATTATAGTAAGTCCCCAATGATTCAAAACGTTTCAAATACTGCTTTTGAAAATCACTTGGAGCATTACCTGAAGGATTCCAAACATCAATAATACGTGTTTCGCGCAAGTAGGAAAAAAGCTCACGGCTATCCGCTAAATAGCTATCTATCTCATTAAAATCTTGTAAAAGTGTACCTGCCCAAGAACTGAATTCATCAAAAGTGCTTGCTTTTTCTTTTTCAATTTTTTTATATACATCATAAAATTGAAAAATCAATTGTGTGGAGGATATTACTTCTGTATTTGATATTTTACGAATAAAATCTTCAATGGATAGCATTTCAGGCATCCAGATGGGAGCATTTATATTTTTAGCAAGATATTCTTTTAGGAATAATTTTGCCCTTCGGTTAGGAAGCACAATACATAAATTACTTAATTGGGTAGGATATTTTGAGTGAATATGGGCTGCAACTTTTTCTAAAAATGATTGCATAGATTCTTACAGATTGGATTTTAGTTCCAGTAAAAAATCTTTTATTTTAGTTAGCGACTTTACCATCTCGTGATCGCTGAAAGTTTCATTTTTATTGCTTTTAAGCTTGTCCTTGGCACCTTGTAAGGTATAGCCCTTTTCTCGTACCAGATGATATATAACGTGAAAGTTATCTACATCTTCCTGCGTAAAAAGTCGATTCCCTTTTTTGTTTTTTTTTGGCTGTATAATATAAAACTCTTTCTCCCAAAACCGAATAAGGGAGGCATTTACATGGAACATCTCGGCAACTTCACCTATGGTGTAGTATAGTTTTAACGTATCGGTTTCTTTGTAAGGCAATGGACTTTCAATTTATGTTTACAATGTAAAATTAGAAAATCAAATGTAACATTTGCAACAGAATCAAACCAAATTCAAAAAATTAATCGAATGCTGGTTGTGATTTAGAAGAAAGCTCAATCATAGCCTTATATTGCTCTGGACTTAGGTCATTATAATAAAAGTTAACGGGGTTAAGTTTTCCGCTATTTTTCATCACTTCATAATGTACGTGCGGGGCAGTAGATAGACCAGTACTGCCTACATATCCAATTAATTGACCTCGTTTTATTTTTTGCCCAACCTTGCAAGCAATCCTGCTCATGTGTCCGTATAGCGTTTCGTACCCGTATCCATGATTTATCACAACGTGATTTCCATAACCTTGTGCTGCAGCATCGGCTCTCTGAATTACACCATCTCCTGTAGCGTAAATAGGTGTGCCCGTTGGTGCAGCAAAATCCATTCCCGGGTGAAATTCTGATGTTTTATAAATAGGATGTGTTCTCCATCCGAAACCAGATGGTTGATGTCTTAAGTTTTTATTTGAAATAGGCATTATGGCGGGAATAGAAGCAAGCAAAACAGCTTTATTTTTTACCATTTTAATCACATCGTCAAAAGACTTCGACTGAATATAGAGTTGTTTTGAAATTTGATCTAGTTTTTTAGTTGTTTCTATGATAAGTTTCGAATTATCATAACCTTCCAATTCTTTGTATCGGTCAACGCCACCAAATCCTGCTTTTCTAATATTACTTGCAATAGGCTCCGCTTCAAATACTACTCGGTAAATATTATCGTCCCTATCCTGAAGGTCGGACAATACCTTATCCATTTGAATTAACTTACCTGTCATTAGCTCGTATTGGTAATTTAGTTGCTCAATTTCACGTTTTAGTTGCTTTTCCTTTGGGGAGTCAAAGTAAGTGTAGGCAATATAAATAATAATGGTAGCAAATACCAAACCCGATGCCAGCACGGACAAAACCCGCTTTAGTCTATCCCATAGCTTAATGTGTACCTTTTCGTACTTGAGGGATTTGGTATTATAATAAAATTTTACTTTCAATATTTTAGGCTTACTCTTCATACAAACTTAATTATTTTAAATTAAATTTGCAATCCGTTACAGGTGGGCGGTATGTTAAAAATCGTTAACCTAAATACAGCATTATGAATTCAATACAAATACGACAAACATTTTTAGATTTTTTTAAATCAAAGGGACACGAGATTGTTGCATCGGCACCAATGGTTGTTAAAAACGACCCTACACTGATGTTTAATAACAGCGGTATGGCACCCTTTAAAGATTTATTTTTGGGTAATGCGCCAATAAAATATTCACGTATTGCCGATACTCAAAAATGTTTACGTGTAAGTGGAAAGCATAATGACTTAGAGGAAGTGGGTGTGGATACCTATCACCATACAATGTTCGAAATGCTTGGTAATTGGAGCTTTGGCGATTATTTTAAAAGGGATGCCATTACTTGGGCATGGGAATTATTAACGGAAGTATATAAAATTGACAAATCGCGTTTGTATGTAACCGTTTTTGAAGGCAGTGTGGAAGATGGTTTGGGCTTCGATCAGGAAGCATATGATATTTGGAAACAATTTATTCCCGAAGAGCGGATATTGCGCGGAAATAAAAAGGATAATTTTTGGGAAATGGGTGATATTGGGCCTTGTGGACCCTGTTCCGAAATACATTACGATGGGAGAAGTCCAGAAGATATCGCAAAAGTAAGTGGTGCATTGTGCGTAAATAATAACGACCCACAAGTGATTGAAGTGTGGAACAACGTGTTTATGGAGTTCAACAGAAAGGCAGATGGTAGCTTGGAAAAATTGCCTGCACAACACGTTGATACAGGAATGGGTTTCGAACGTTTGGTTCGTGTATTACAAAATAAGCAATCGAATTACGATACAGATGTTTTTAGTCCCTTGTTGAATAAAATAGAAGAATTATCAAGTCATCGATACAAGCCGCAAGACGAAGAGAAACATAAGAAGCAGCTTATTGTTAACATTGCAATGCGTGTAATTGCCGATCATATTCGTGCTATTTCATTTAGTATTGCTGATGGTCAGCTACCTTCAAATACAGGAGCAGGATATGTTATCAGAAGGATTTTGAGACGCGCTATTCGTTACGGTTATCAATCATTGAATATGAAAGAGCCCTTTATGTATCGTTTGGTACCGGTGCTTGCACATCAAATGGGACAGGCTTTTCCAGAACTTGTTTCGCAAAAAATGTTGATTGAAAAAGTAATAAAGGAAGAGGAAATTTCTTTTTTCAGAACATTAGAGAATGGATTAAAAAGGATAGACCAAGTGTGTATCAATGTGGCGAATGAAAAAAAGAAAGTGGTGGATGGAGTAACTGTTTTTGAATTGTACGATACCTATGGTTTCCCTGTTGATTTAACTTCATTGATTGCTCGTGGATATGAGTTGAGTATTGATGAAGCAGGTTTTCAATTGGAGTTAGAAAAGCAAAAAAAGCGTTCGCGCGAAGCAAGTATAATTGAAACAGATGATTGGTTGGAAGTGAATAAGAGTCAAGAATCAAGAAATAAGAATCAAGATGTTGTATTTGTTGGATACAAACAGTTGGAGCAAGAATGCAACATTATTAAGTACAGAAAAGTTAAAGCAAAAGGAAAAGAGCAGTTTCAACTTGTTTTGGACAAAACACCATTCTATGCTGAAAGTGGTGGACAAGTGGGGGATACAGGAGTGTTGCAATCTGTGAACGAGACAATTAATATTACCGATACAAAAAAGGAGAATGGTATTATTATCCATTTTGCGGATAAATTGCCCGAGAATTTCACACAAACATTTACAGCCAAAGTAAATGTTGAGAAGCGTCATTTAACAGAAAATAATCACAGCACTACACATTTGATGCACGCAGCATTGCGTAATGTGTTAGGCACACACGTGGAACAAAAAGGTTCCTTGGTGAATGAGGATTATTTGCGTTTTGATTTTTCTCATTTTTCAAAAGTTACAGACGAGGAAATTGCGCAGATTGAAACAATCGTTAACCAAAAAATTAGAGAAAACATCGCATCGGATATAAAAGAAATGCCGATTGAAGAAGCACGTAAAACAGGGGCAATGGCATTGTTTGGTGAAAAATATGGTGATACGGTGCGTGTGGTAACTTTCGATAAAAATTATTCCATAGAATTATGTGGCGGGACACACGTTGCTGCAACAGGTCAGATTGGAGTATTTAAAATAATTTCGGAAGGAGCCGTTGCTGCAGGTATAAGACGTATTGAAGCGATTACTTCTGTAAAGGCGGAAGCATTTTTCAATGAGCAAAGTCACTTAATAAGCGAGGTGAAAGTGTTGTTAAAAAATTCTAAGGACCTAGTAAAAAGTGTTCAGGGATTAATGGAAGAGAATGCTACTTTACAAAAACAGATAGAGCAAATGCTGCGTGAAAAGGCAAAGGGATTGAAAGCGGAATTGTTAACGAAGAAGCAAACTGTTGGCGGAATACATTTTATTGCAGAGCGTATTGAATTGGATTCAGCAGATGCTATCAAAGATTTGTCCTTTGAATTGCGTAACCAAATTGATAATTTGTTTATGGTGTTGGGTGCCGAAGTAAAAGGAAAGCCAACTTTGTCCGTTATTATTTCGGATAATTTGGTAAAAGAAAAAAATATGAATGCAAGTACTATTGTTCGTGAGTTAGGTAAAGAAATACAAGGTGGAGGAGGAGGACAAGCATTTTATGCAACAGCAGGCGGAACAAATATTCAAGGGATTTCTGCTGCTTTGGAAAAAGCAAAATCGTTTATTTCATAATGTAGGATGAACATACTTATTGTATCCGCTACTCGCAATGAAATAGAACCCTTAATCAGTGAGTTATCCGATTTTCGTGAGGAGCGTAGCAATTTGTACCAAGCTTCTTTTAACAGTATTTCTATTGATGTATTGATTACCGGAATCGGAATGGTTGCTACTTCTTTTTATTTAGGGAAACACTTGCATAACAAATACGATTTAGCAATTAACTTGGGCATTGCCGGTTCTTTTAATCGCAATATTGAAATGGGCAGCATCGTTAATATTTACTCCGACCGATTTTCTGAATTGGGTGCCGAGGATGGAAACTCCTTTTTATCATTGGAAGAAATGAATTTGCAAGGTGAGTCTGAAATTGTAAATGAACTTATAACCAATAATTCTGTTATTGATGCACTTTCTAAAGTGAGTGGAATTACGGTGAACACTGTTCACGGTAACGAACAAAGCATAGATACTGTAATTAATCGTTTTCATCCCTATACTGAAAGTATGGAGGGTGCAGCATTTCTCTTTGCTTGTAAAAGTGCAAATCAACGCTGTGTTCAAATACGTGCTGTATCCAATTATGTTGAAAGAAGAAATAGGAACAATTGGAACATCCCCTTAGCAATTGCGAACTTGAATAAAAAGGCAATAGAAATATTGAATGCATTTTAAGGCAATAAATTAAATGAGCGTTAACTCACATTCTTCAAAAATATCCTTGGGATTTAGTCCTTGTCCGAATGACTGTTTTATTTTTGATGCCTTGGTTCACAACAAAATTGATACAGAAGGATTAGAGTTTGATGTATTGCTGGAGGATGTTGAAACATTGAACAGGAAAGCATTTGCAGGAACAACGGATGTTACAAAATTGAGTTATCACGCTTATGCACATCTCACAAATGAGTATGTGTTATTGGATTCAGGCTGTGCTTTAGGTAATAACTGCGGTCCCCTGCTTATTTCAAAAAGAGAGATTGCTGCCGATGAGGATATTTCGACATTAAAAATTGCAATACCGGGTAAATACACCACTGCTAATTTTTTATTGGGCTTGGCTTATCCGAATGCTATGAACAAAGTAGAAATGGTTTTTTCGGATATTGAAAGAGCGGTTCTAAACGATGAAGTAGATTCAGGATTGATTATACACGAGAACAGATTTACTTATCAGGCAAAGGGATTAAAAAAAATAATCGATTTAGGAGAATACTGGGAAAGTACTACAAAGATGCCCATTCCACTAGGTGGAATAGTGATAAAAAGAGCAATGCCCGATGCCATAAAGCAAAAAGTAAACAGGGTATTGCGCAAAAGTGTGGAATATGCCTTTGCAAATCCGAAAGCAAGTTTGGAATATGTAAAGGCGCATTCTCAGGAAATGAGTGAAGAAGTAATGTACAACCATATTAAGTTGTATGTAAACAGTTATTCAGTAGATTTGGGAACAATTGGGAGAAAAGCCATTCAAACATTATTTAGTAAAGCAGAGCAATTGGGTGTGATAAATAAAATTGAAAAAGAACTATTTTTGACAAAAAGTAACGAATGATAATTGTAACAGGAGCAGCAGGTTTTATAGGAAGTTGTTTGGTAAGTAAGCTAAACAGCGAAGGCTTTGTTGACATTGTTGTGGTAGATGATTTTTCAAACAGTGAAAAGAATAAGAATCTTGAAGGAAAGCAATTTTCCCAAAAAGTACACCGCGATGATTTTATTGTTTGGCTTCGAGCGAATCATAAACTAACGCAATTTGTTTTTCATTTAGGTGCACGTACCGATACTACAGAGTTTGACAAAGCAATATTTGATGCGCTTAATTTAAATTATTCCAAAGATGTGTGGAACCTGTGTGTAGAATTTGGATTGCCTTTGGTGTATGCCTCTTCTGCAGCAACCTACGGATTGGGTGAATACGGATACAAGGATGATCACAGCATCATTGAAAAACTTCAACCGTTGAATCCTTATGGCGAATCAAAAAATGATTTTGATAAGTGGGCATTGAAGCAGGAACGCAAACCTTATTTTTGGGCTGGACTTAAATTTTTTAATGTATACGGTCCTAATGAATACCACAAAGGAAGAATGGCTTCGGTGGTGATGCACGCATACAAACAAATAACCGAGAAAGGTGAAATGAAATTATTTCGGTCACATAATTCCAACTACAAAGATGGTGAGCAGTTGCGTGATTTTGTGTATGTAAAGGATGTGGAGGAAGTCTGTTATTTTTTGCTTCATCATCGCAAAGATTCAGCAATATATAATCTTGGCTCGGGTACTGCGCGTACCTTTAAGGATTTGGTAACTGCTACTTTCCAGGCAATGCAGCGTGAAGCTAAAATTGATTTTATTGATACTCCCGTTGATATTCGTGATAAATACCAGTATTTTACTGAAGCGAATATGGGCAAGTTAAAAGCAATTGGTTACGATAAGCCCTTCTATACCTTGGAGGATGGGGTAGGGGATTATGTGAAGAATTATTTGATGAGTAATCGATACTTGTAAATTAGTTCTGCTTGCGATAAAATTCATATCGTCTAATCGAAATACTTAATCTTTTTTATTTTGTTTTCGCTCTGTGCCGCTGGGCATTTTCTTTTGTCTTAATACAAAAGAAACAAAAAATCAAGAACAAAAGAAGCTGCCTACATACTGCCAAACACACGCTCGCCTTTTGTTCGGGCAAACGCGCCATACTAATAGTGATTTGAATAATAATGTAAGAAAGGTGGGGAGCAAATGAGCAAACGGTGCGATTTTCAGATTTTGTGGATAGGGATAGTTGGGGGCTTGTGCGACAAACAAAATCTTAAAATGGCGTTTGCCTTGCCCCGATAGCTATCGGGGTTTTGATTACTTTTTTTATCAAGAAAAAAAGTAATTGGTTGTGAGGCAAAGCCGCACAGCTTAGCACTTTGATTCCGATAGATATCAGGATGTTGAAATAGCCGCGTTGGCAATAAGAACTTTACTACCTAAGCAGTAACTTCCGTTTTAAAATTCTCGATAGTATTGGCAAGGCCTTCCAATAAAACACTTTTTTCAGTATTGTTTGCAGTTCTAAAACTTTTTTCAATTATTTGAAGCGCTTCATCCACAATGGCATTGTCAATTTTACCCGTCATATTTTCTTCAATAACCGTTATTGCTTCCAAACAAACTAAATAATCCTCGGTAGTTGCTAAGCTAACAAAAAACACCAAGTGTTTATTAAAGTTCAAATCGCTTTCCCAAGCAGCTGCAGTTAATAGTTGTTTGTGATTTTGGTCTTCTGCTACACTGATACAATCCACCAATAACTGATCGCAATTTTCTTCCTTAAGTGTTTTCAATGACTCCACTCTTGTGTCCTTATCACTCAATAGTTTTACCAATTTTGCAACCGCACTATCATCCGCCACTTTTCCGTTGGCATCAATAATAATGGTATTGTATTCTTTGGTATTGAATAATTTTTCGGGATCTATTTCTTGTTTTTTCATTTTGTTGAATTAATGCAATATTACTAATTTACCGGGTTTGCCAAGCTGTTTGTTATTGCTAAATAAACTGTATACATATATACCATTTGGTAGTTGTGATATATCAATTTGTTGTGCATCGTAATTGTTTTTTAATAGCTTATGCTGTGCTACTATTTCGCCTTGCATATTCATAATTTTTAAACTACTTACCTCTTGTAAATTTTTATTGAGCTTAATGGCAATACTTGTGTTTGCAGGGTTGGGGAAAATGTAAAAGATATTTTCTTTTTCTATTTCATATACTTTTGCAAGTGTTGAATCAAAGAGATTCGCAATAAACATATCCTCATTGCCAAAATTTGGTGGAGGGTAAGTGTTAACTAAAGTAATATTATCAAAGAATAGCGAATCACTTTTATAATTACCTGATATGTATATATTATCTTTTATATTAATAATTCCAGTAACAGCATCAATGTTATTTCCGAATGCTTGTTTAACCCAAAATGGAATTCCCGATAAATCATACCTTGCTACAAAAATATCTTGATTTCCTACTAATTGGTCATTTCCGATAAGAAGCGAGTCTGTGAAGGTGCCGCTAATGATAAAAGAGTTTTTGTTAGAAGTAATATTTAGTTTTTGTATTCCGATATCACCTTTACTAGAAATATTCTTTAGCCAGATTACATTTCCTGAACCATCAAATTTAGATACAAAACCACCATACTGAGCAGGGTTAACAATAGTTGAATTTTGAAAAGTAATACTAGTACCACTGTAAGAACCTACTAAATAAATATTATTTAATTCATCTACAGTGATAGAATTTCCAATAACAGTATTGCTATTGCCAAATCCATTTGCCCATTGTATAATACCATTTGAGTCATATTTTGCGAAAAAAATATGGTAGCTGTTTCCATTGTATGGAATAATAATCCCATCAAAATCCATTGACGGACTTGTAGAAAATCCAGTAATGTATATATTGTCGAACCCATCAATTGCTATTGCATTACTATAATCGTATCCATTTCCTCCAGCATTCACTGCCCATAATGCATTTCCGGAAGAGTCGTATTTTGCGACAAAAACATCTTTTGAACTTCCAGGTTGTCCTTTGTTAACTAGAATTGTATTTCCGAAGTATATTTTGTGACTATTGAAAAAACCTGTGACATAAATATTGCCAATTTTGTCACTAACAATATTTCTAACATTAGCGCTGTCTCCTCCTAATCCTGCAAGATTTTTCGCCCACACAGTTGTGCCGTCTTCTTTGTATTTAACAAGAAATATTCCATTACAATTTAAAGTGTAACCACTAAAATTAATTGTACCGAATCCGTCATCACCACTAACATAAATATTACCTGAGGCTGTCGTTATTGAAGTTCCTACAGATCCACTTCCACCAGTTGTCCCTTTTGCCCATTGAATATTACCTGAAGGAGAATGTTTTGAAACAAAATAAGAAGGGGAATTTAGCGATATAGTGTCAAATACTATTGGTGACCCATAGCCACCAAAACCGGTTGAATATATATTTCCATTTGTGTCCGAAGCAAGTCCGAGGCATCTATCATTATTATAACTTCCTGCCGTTCTTGCCCATTCCCAATCTGGTGTTTGTGCTAGTAATGAAGCACCACTAAAAAAAGCAAAAATAAAAGCGAGTGAGAGCTTCTTCATTTTTAATGTATAACTACTAATTTACCTGGCTTACTTACGATATTGTTATTATTGTAAATAATGTAAATATATATTCCTTCCGACAAACCAGATATATCTATTTTATCACTATTGCTTGTATTTGTAAAATTATAATTAATCATCACTTTTCCTGTTATATCAACAATTTCAATGCGGTTGTTTTTAAGAAGGCTCGTAGATTGGATGGTGAGGATATTGTTAGCAGGGTTTGGAAATACATTTATGTTACTATTTGTATTTGTTTGTTCTGCAATTGCTGTAAAATCACAATTAACAGCGTGTCCCGGTATGTTAGCATCTAACCAAACAATTCTACGCCATATCCAAGCTTTCCAGTTATAAATTTCTTGTGCAAATGAACTTGCTGGTGGTTGTACTTCGGGGGTGCCTGTAGCTTGTCCCATATGCCCCCATTTTGCATAATGCCTTTGTTGCGCTTCGTTTAAATAAACCACATTTGAATCGATATAACTAAATAGATAGTTTGTATCTAAAATTGTTGTGCGGTATTTTTCCCAATGGCATCTAAATACATTTTGAAAATTTGTGTCTTGCAACAAACGTACAAACCATCCCGGTGAATTTACATCGGGTCCACAGTCATTTATGTGGTGTGCCCATCCCGAGCCGTCTGTTGCATCAAAAATACAACCACCCGAAGGAATATCTTTCCAAGCCCAATCAAAATCCCAAACAGGACCGGCTTTTAATTTACTTATATGTGTTAATTTATCCTTGTCTTTATGAAAGTATGAACTCTTTTTAAAACCATCATTGTTTCGAGCAAGTTCATTTATTATTAAATAATCTACAAAGGAATTTACATCCATATACTTTTGATAGCCTGTAAGCGAGTCGGCAAAATTGGGACTATACAATGCTGTTTCAAAATCGTTAATAAATGTTTGAATATATGTTTTTTGTTGGGTAGTAATGTTTAGTGGATTTGGTTGGTGATACACTAAATGTACATTGTAATTAAGGTGGTCTATTGGGTGAAAGTTAGAAAGCCAACTGTTGCCTGCATTCCAATAATCGTTTTTGATGATGTAGCCACCTGTAACATCGATACCTGCATTTTCATTTGTATCTAAGTCTGCAATGCTTACTCTGTTACTATCACGTTTTAAGCTCTCCATTAATAGATAAATACCTTGGTAATTACCATTCAATGTTACCTCACAAAATTTTGAATGTGCATCCCAATGGTCCATTTTGCGCGATAATTTATAAGGAAGTGTGTTGCGCATAAATGCCTTGTCATTGTAATTTGCAATTAACAACCAATCGTGTTCAGGGTCCATACCTAAAATAACTGTGTCTTTTTGTAATAATTGTGCATCGCGCAATTCAATGCTATATGGTTTTTGAGGAAGGGACGAAGAATATGCTCCTCTTTTTTCAATGCCTATATTTCCATTATAATTGTTGGCAGGATCGCTTACATAATTTCTAACACCTGGACCATTATAAATTATTTTCATCGTCCCATTTATTTTTGGTTCGTTTAGAATTGCTTGATTATTATTGGTAGTGAGAATTACAATCGGCAAATTAGACGAAGTGAATACCTGTGAATAAACAGTTATTGAAAATGTTGTTGCAAGTGCAAGTAATATTTTTTTCATAGTTATGGTATAAGACTACAAATTTAACACAATTAATGAATAGAATTACCTAAGATATCAACTGAGGAAAAGCTGAATTTTATCGCGCCACACTAATACTATCACACCAACAATAGCCAATAATGAACCCAACACTGCCTTGGTTGTTATCTTTTCTTTTTTGATAAAAAATGCCAATGGCAATACCATTACTGGTACCAAAGAAAAAATAGTTTGTGCTACAGATGCAGCTGTTAATGAAACGGCATACATTGATAAACCAACACCAAGAACGGGTCCGAAGAAAGTGCCGGCAATCATATAGGGAACCCCTTTGTTTTGATTTTCAAGTATGGGTTGTGTCATTTCTTTTAATTTTCCTCTCACTAGGGTAATTGAATACATCACTGCTGTTGCAATTGTCATACGAATGAAGGTGGCTTGTATCACACTTATTTCAGTCCCATCAATTGTATGTTGCAATCCTTTTTTTGCCATTACCAAGCCTGCTCCCTGGCAAAGTGCGGAGAGCACTCCAAAAATAATTCCCTTTTTTTTGTTTCCGAAATGAACTTGCATATTGGTGTTATCGTCTTTGCGACTAAGTGTTAACCAAGCTACTCCTGCAATGGTTACTAGTATTCCTAGGATGCCAATAAAATTTATTCTTTCATCCAAAACGAAATAACCAAGGAATAAAGCTGCTGTTGGTGCCAGTGTAGAAAACAACGATCCGATTCTCGGTCCTAAAATAGCAAAGGCAGTAAAGCCATAATAATCGCCCAATGCAAGTCCTACTACTCCCGAAGCGCCAAACCAAATCCAATGGTAGGAAAGTGGGGTAGTAAAAAGTTGAATGGGTGATGTATGAAAAAATGCAAATGCACAAATTGCAATTATAACAACCGCTAATGCTATACGAAAATGATTGAGCGGATTAGGCCCTAATCTTCGTGCTGCTTCTGTAAAAGGAAAAATGCCAATGCTCCAACTTAAGGCAGTGCAGATTGCAATAAATTCTCCGTAATAATTAGTGAGCATAGCCCCTTTCTCCAAAAATGCTGCTGCCAATTCGCACCATTGTACTTCCTTCTTCGATGGCTATAGTATAATCGCTGCTCATTCCCATGGAGAGTATTGTGTAGGTAGTCTCAAGTCTTGAGTCTTGATTCTTAATTTTATCGAAAAAGTTTTTTAATGATCGAAATTCCATTCTTACCTGCTCTGTATTGTCAGTATTACTAGCCATTCCCATTAAACCAACAATGCGAACATTTTTTAGATCTTGGAAAGTAGGAGAGGATAGTAACTGCTCTGCTTCTTCAAAGTTAAAACCGAATTTTGTTTCTTCTTGGGCAATGTATATTTGCAAAAGGCAGTCGATGATACGATTATTTTTTGCCGCTTGTTTGTTTATTTCTTGCAACAATTTTAAACTATCAACCGCGTGAATAAGGGAAACAAAAGGAGCAATATATTTTACTTTGTTGCTTTGCAAATGACCCACAATGTGCCATTGAATATCAGTAGGCAAAAGCAATTGCTTGTCGCACATTTCTTGAACTTTGTTTTCACCAAAAATACGTTGACCGCTATTGTATGCTTCTAATATTGCTTCAACCGGTTTTGTTTTTGAAATAGCAACGAGTGTTACTTGCGTTGGCAAATCTGATTTTATTTTTTGTAGATTTTGTTGTATGCTCATTTTGCGATACAGCATTAATCGGCTAAGCTGTAAATTACCAATCCGCTGCGCATTTTTGGTTCTACCCAAGTTGATTTTGGCGGCATAATATTATTGGTATCAGCTATCAGTTTTAGTTGAGCCATAGCAACTGGGAATAATCCAAAAGCTGCTTTCATTTTTCCTGAATCAACTTGTGCTTGCAATTCTTGCATGCCTCTTATGCCACTTACAAAGGCAATTCGCTTGTCTGTTTTTAAATCGTGTATGTTTAAAATAGGTGACAGTATTTGTTCTGTAAGAATAGAAGCATCTAAACTTCCAACGGGACTATTGTTGTCAATTGTATTTTTTTTAGCAGTAAGGGAGTACCACTTTCCATCTACATACATGCTGAAATTATGCAAGGTGGATGCTTTATAAATTTCTTTTCCTTTTTCTTGTACCTCAAATTTTTGGGAAATTTTTTTCAAAAAATCAGCTGTGCTTAATCCATTTAAATCTTTTACAACGCGGTTGAAATCGTATATTTTTAATTGATCTTCGGGAAAAAATACGCCCAAATAAAAATTGTATGCTTCGTTTCCTGTATGTTTTTTGTTTTTTTCTTTCCTCGATTTTCCAAGCAATGACGATGATGCTGAACGGTGGTGTCCGTCTGCAATATAAATGGCAGGAATGCTCGCAAACCTTTTTTCTATTTCTTTCACCTGTTTGGTATCATTCAATACCCATAATTTGTGTCTTACTCTATCGGTTGTTGTAAAATCAAATGTTGCATCGTTTGCAATTGTTCTTTGTGTAATAGTATCTATTACCTTATCGTTAGGATAACTAAAAAGGACAGGCTCGGCATTAAAGTCACACACCTCCAAATATTCTTTCAATTTTTGTTCGCGTTCTGTTAGTGTTTGTTCATGTATTTTTATAACACCGCTTAGGTAATCGTCAATGCTGCTACAGCCTATAATTCCCGTGTAAGTATTGCCTTCTTTTATTTGTTGGTATATGTAGTAGGCTGCTTGGGTATCTTGTTCCAATATCCCTTCATGAATAAACTCAAGGTATTTTCTTTTTGTTTTTTGTAAGCGTTCGGCTGAACCTGGTTTTGTTTTTTTGGAGTCGTTATAATCGGGATGAACAATGTGTAAAAACGTATAGGGGTTTCCTTCTAATTTATCTTTAAGGTCTCCAATTTTGTAACCATCTAAGGAACGAGAAGCTACTAAGTGTACTTTGTCTTTAGCGGGACGTATGCCTTTGAAAGGGATTATTTTTGCCAATTGATTCTTGGTTGTTAGTTATTGGTTGTTAGTTGTTGGGTATCACTAACGCAGTTTAGCAATTATTAAATTTGATAATTCTATTCCAATTCTTTCTTGTGCTTCTTCGGTAGCAGCACCAATGTGTGGTGTGAGTGATATTTTTGGGTGATGCAACAATTCTTTTCGGGGGGTTGGTTCATTTTCAAAAACATCAAGCGCAGCGTGTGCAATTTTTCCTGAGTCAAGTGTACCTATTAAATCCCATTCATCAATAACTCCGCCACGTGCTGCATTTACAATACATACTCCATCTTTCATTAAATTAATTTCTTTGGATGTAATCAATTTTCCACCCGGTACGTGTAAGGTTAAAAAATCGCTTTCTCCTAAAACAGCTTCCAACGTTACAGTTTCAATGTTTACTTGAATTTTTCCTGCACCCTCAATTTCTAAATCCAATGTAGCTTTATCTAAAAATGGATCGTATGCTTTTACTTTCATACCGCAACCCAATGCAATTTTTGCAACAGCCTGACCAATTCTTCCGAAACCAATAATGCCTAATGTTTTTCCCTTCAACTCTATTCCTTTGGCATATTTCTTTTTCAATACATCAAACTGTGTTTCTCCAATAGTCGGCATTTGGCGGTTTGAATCGTATAAAAAACGAACCATATTAAACAAACTAGCCATCACCAATTCAGCTACTGAATGCGAAGATGCAGCAGGTGTATTTACTACTTCTATTCCTTTGCTTCGTGCATAGTCAACATCAATATTGTCCATCCCAACACCACCACGACCAATTAATTTTAAATTCGGACAAGCATCAATAACATCTTTTCGTACCTTGGTTGCACTGCGCACTGTTAAGCCAATGTATCCATTGTCGTTAATTGCTTGTGCTAAATTTTCCTGTGCTACTTTTTCGGTAATAACAGTAAATCCTGCTTTTTCCAACAAGGCTTTTCCTGTTGCATCAATACCATCGTTTGCTAAAATTGTTTTTCCCATAAATTCTTATTTCATATTGTGGTAAACAGCCATCACGTCATCGTCCTCTTCCATCTTGTCAATCATTTTCATTATCTCTTCTTGTTGTGCTTCTGTTACTTCTTTATAGGAAGTTGCAAAGCGTTCTTTTTCGGCACTCAGTACATTAAATTTTCTTGTCTCTAATGCTTTTTGCATCAATCCAAAATCATTAAAGGAAGTAGTAATATACACTTCGTTGTCTACTATTTCTATCTCTTCCAATCCTTCATCAATCAGTTCCAGTTCCAAATCTTCAAGGTTCACATTTTTGTTCTCAATTTTAAAAACGCTTTTGCGTTCAAACATAAAACTCAATGAACCTGTTTTTCCCAATTCTCCTTCGGCACGGTTAAAATACATACGCACATTTGCAACGGTACGTGTAGGATTGTCGGTAGCGCATTCAACCAAAATGCCTACACCATAAGGTGCGTATCCTTCGTAAACAACTTCCTCCATTTCTTTTTCCGACTTGGTGGAAGCGCGGTGAATGGCAGCCTCAATTCTGTCTTTGGGCATATTGATACCCTTTGCTGTTGCCATTGCGGCCCTTAATCTTGGATTACCATCAGGATCCGGACCTCCCAACTTAACAGCAATGGCTATTTCTTTTCCAAGTTTTGTAAAGCCTTTCGCCATTTTATCATAGCGGGCAAACATTTTATATTTTCTCTTTTCGAATACACGTCCCATTTTAAACTCTACTAAAGGATTATTTAAGCAAATTTATTTTCAAATTCTTTCATTACATCTACCAACACTTGCACACTTTCCAAAGGCAATGCATTGTAAAGTGATGCTCTGTATCCCCCAACATCACGGTGTCCGCGAATACCACTGATATTAGCCGACTTCCACATTTTATCAAACTCCGCTTCCAATTCAGGCTTATGCATTACAAAGGTTACGTTCATTGTGCTTCTATCTTCAAGGGCTGTTGTGCCAACAAACATCGAGTTACGATCAATTTCAGTATAAATGCATTCTGCTTTTTTCTGATTTACTTTTTCAATCCATTCAATTCCGCCATTCTTTTTTAACCAACGCATCGTTAAAAGAGAAACGTAAATTGGAAACACGGGTGGAGTATTATACATCGAATCGCCTTTGATGTGTACTCTGTAATCTAACATAGATAACATATCACGACCTGTTTTACCAAGCAATTCTTCTTTTACTGCAATCATTGTAGCACCGGCAGGCCCCATATTTTTTTGTGCTCCCGCGTATATAAGTCCAAATAAATTACCATCTACTTTGCGACTAAAAATATCGGACGACATATCACAAACCAATGGAACGGGTGTTACAGGAAAACGTTTTATTTGTGTTCCGAATATGGTATTGTTGGAGGTAATGTGTAAATAATCAAGGCTCATAGGTATGCCGTAACCTTTTGGAATGTAGTTGAAGTTTTTATCTTCTGATGAAGCGATTACTTTTGTTTCACCAATAAGTTTGGCTTCTTTGATAGCTTTACTTGCCCACACACCTGTGTTTACATAACCCGCTGTTCCGCCTGTTTTTAATAAGTTGTAAGGCACCATTGCAAACTGTAAACTTGCTCCGCCACCTAAGAACAATACTTTGTATCCATCGTTCAATCCTAGTAATTCTTTTACTGTTGCGCGTGCTTCATTCATTACCGCTTCGTAATTTTTGCTTCGGTGTGAAATCTCTAGCAATGACAGATTTAAATTGTCGAAATTGATACAAGCTTCTGAAGCTTGTTGAAGTACTTCGGCAGGTAATATTCCTGGACCTGCGCTAAAATTGTGGACTTTTGTCATATAGTTTAAATTGTGTTTTAATATTTTATAAACCTTGTGAAGAGTATTTTCTCAATATTAATTTTAACAAAAAAGGAGGCAATTTATCTAAAAACTGTCTCCTTTTATTAATCATTTCATATTTTAAATTATGCAATAACTTTTCTCAAAACTTTTGCCATTGTTTTTCCAATAATGGCCGGTGAATCAACTACGTGTATACCACACTCACGCATAATTTTCATTTTTGCAACAGCAGTATCATCCTCTCCTCCAACAATGGCTCCAGCGTGTCCCATTCTTCGTCCAGGAGGCGCTGTTTGTCCAGCAATAAAACCTACAACAGGTTTTGTGCCGTGTGCTTTTATCCAGTGGGCGGCTTCCGCTTCCATACCACCACCAATTTCACCAATCATAATAATACCTTCAGTTTCGGGGTCGTTCATCAATAATTCAACGGCCTCTTTTGTAGTGGTACCAATAATAGGGTCGCCACCAATACCGATTGCGGTGGTAACTCCTAAACCTGCTTTCACTACTTGGTCGGCTGCTTCGTATGTTAAGGTGCCCGATTTAGATACAATACCTATTGTTCCTTTTTTAAAAACGAAGCCAGGCATAATACCCACCTTTGCTTCGCCTGCAGTAATAATACCGGGACAATTAGGACCAACCAATCTGCAATTTCTTCCTGTTAAATAGGACTTTACTGCAATCATATCCTTTGTAGGAATTCCTTCAGTAATACAAACAATAACTTTTATTCCTGCTTCGGCAGCTTCCATAATAGCATCTGCAGCAAAAACGGGTGGAACAAAAATAATTGAAACATCGGCAGCTGTTTTAGCAACTGCATCCGCTACTGTGTTGAAAACGGGCTTATCCAAATGTGTTTGCCCTCCTTTTCCGGGGGTAACTCCACCAACCAAATTGGTTCCGAATTCTATCATTTGTGTGGCGTGAAAAGTCCCTTCACTACCTGTAAATCCTTGAACGATAACTTTTGAATTTTTATTTACCAATACACTCATTTCAATTGTGTTTTTATTTAAGAGGATGCTAAATTAGATGTTTAAAGTACATATGCCAACAATATTTGATAATTTTGTGGAAAAATAGATTCATTGAACAATTACCATTTTAATAAAGATACGATTGCAGCACTTGCTACCGCTCACGGATCGGCAGCTATTGCTGTTTTGCGATTATCAGGTTCGGATGCTATTTCTATTGCCGATAGTGTTTTTGGTAGTCGTTCAATGCACAGCAAAGAATTACACAAACAATTGTCAAATACGGTTCATTTTGGAGTTATTCACGATGATGAAATAATACAGGATGAGGTATTGCTTACAATTTTCCGCGCACCGAATTCATATACAGGTGAAGATGTGGTAGAAATATCCTGTCATGGCTCCTTGTTTATACAACAGCAATTATTAAATTTATTGGTAAAGAAAGGTGCTCGATTGGCCAATGCAGGTGAATATACCCTTCGCGCTTTTTTAAACGGGAAGTTCGATTTATCCCAAGCCGAAGCAGTAGCTGATTTGATAGCTTCTAATTCGGCAGCTTCTCATCAAGTAGCGATGCAACAAATGAGGGGAGGTTTTTCGAGTAAAATAACAACATTGCGCGAAAACTTAGTAAATTTTGCTTCACTCATTGAGTTGGAACTCGACTTTAGTGAGGAAGATGTAGAGTTTGCAAACAGGGGTGATTTAAAAAAACTGATCGTTACTATACAGAATATAGTAGTTAGACTTGTTGATTCATTTGAAGTAGGAAACGTATTAAAGAATGGAATACCGGTTGCTATTGTGGGAAAGCCCAATGCAGGAAAGTCTACTTTACTTAATACCATTTTAGATGATGAGCGTGCTATTGTTTCGGAAATAGCAGGAACTACTCGCGATACTATTGAGGATGAAATAAGTATTGACGGAATATTGTTTCGTTTTATTGATACTGCAGGAATTCGCGAAACGAATGATACTATTGAGTCGTTGGGTGTTTCAAAAACATACGAAAAGATACACAATTCGGCTATTGTGATTTATTTGTTTGATGTGCACGAGATTTCACGCAATGAATTAGTAGTTATTTTGGATGATTTATCAACGAAATTAAATGGAGCAGAGTTGGTGGTGGTAGGAAATAAAATTGACAAAGAAGATTTGGAATATACCAAGAAAGAATTTTTTGGTTTGGGCGAAATCCTTTTTATATCGGCAAAGGAAAAGCAACAAATCAATGAATTGAAACAATATTTGGTAACATTGTTCGATAGCCGAACCATTAACGTTACCGAAACCATTGTGACCAATGCCCGACACTTAGAAGAGCTCAGGAAAACCAACATTGCTTTAAGTAAAATTTTAGAAGGACTAAGTCAAAATTTAGCAGGCGATTTTTTAGCCATCGATATCCGAACAGCCTTAAATCACCTTGGAAACATAACAGGTGAGATACATTCCGATGAGTTGCTTAGTAATATTTTTTCGAAATTCTGTATCGGGAAATAATTTTATTTCATAATCACTTTAGAAAGAATACTCTCGCAAACTGTTTTTGAATAGAGTATAATTTCTTTTGCCGTTTCGTGCTTAAATAAAATAAAATCTCCTGCGTCAAGAGTAACAATTTCAGAATCTACTTTGATAGTTAAGTTTCCGCTAAATAAATACAAACCAGTATGAGAGTGCTTTTCTTCGAGCGTAATTGTGTTTTTTGTTTTATCAGGTAGCACAAGTGTTTCAGCTTCCCCTACAGTACCTCCTCTTTTCATTAAATTAAAATCAGTTACTTGACCCTTTGCTTTTGTTGGCCATTCACCGCTGAAGATATGCGTATCAAATTGGTTTAATTGTTTTTGGTAACGGTCAATATGATGGATGTGTAAAGTGCCTTTTAAAATGGTTAAATGCCTTGTAACACCTGGCATAAAAGTGAAAGTTGATTCAGGCACTTCAACAGTAGCATAACTGATACGAAAATCAAAGTTAAATTTCAAGTATTCTGCATCCTCCGGAAATATGGCTAATTGTGTTGTGGTACCGCCAGCCCAGACAGTTGTTTTTAATGCTAATTTTTTGGTTAGGAGGTAGTTCTTCATCCTGCAATTATACTATTTTTAGTGATAGATAGAAACAGCAAAGCATTCTATTAACTTTGCAGTCTACACTGAACGACTCTTGATAAAAAAACCACTTTTCCTCTTTCTTGCAGTTTTAGCGCTGCTTGTTTGTAATTTTAATAGGAGCAAGGTTGTTTAGCTTATTGTAAAAAGAGCGTTTGTATACCCTTACAAAGCAGAATAATCAATATTACTAAGGATCCTTTTCTAGAAATCACCCTCTTGTATTGATTATATAGTAAGGTAAAGTTTAATGAAATTAACTAACAAAGGCATTCTTTAGATGAGAATATGCCTCTGAAATCTCGTCTCTGAAATGCAACCACTTATTTTCTGCTTGTTCGTATTTATCCACTAATTGCTTTTCTATATCAACTATTTTTGTAAAGAATTTTTTTATTTGCCTCTAAAATATCGAGCGTATTTAGTTTATTTAACTGAAAATGAGGTTTTAAAATATCAGATGGCTGCCCTGAATTTTCGAAAGCTATTCTATCGGATACTGATAATTGAACGTTAAATAAGCCTTCCTATTTTTAATACTACATTTGTTTTAACAACATAATTACTTATGAATTACACTTCCATACTTCCCAATTTCAATATTTCTGAATTAAATGAGATGCAGAAATCAACAATGGAAGCCATTCCCAAGCCAAATGATGTGATTTTAATTTCGCCAACCGGTTCAGGAAAAACCTTGGGTTTTTTATTGCCACTTCTACAATTATTGAATTCAAACCAAATCGGAGTGCAAGTTTTAATTATTGTTCCAACACGCGAATTGGCTATTCAGATAGAGCAGGTGTTTAAACAAATGAAAGCCGCCTATAAAATTAATTGCTGTTATGGTGGACATTCTGTTCGTATAGAAGAAAATAATTTCCAGCACCCACCTACAGTTTTAGTGGGAACTCCCGGGAGAATTGCACATCATCTGCACCGTAAAAATGTGCTTGTAGATGATACCAATATATTGATATTGGACGAATTTGATAAGTCCTTAGAGTTGGGCTTTAAGGATGAAATGGAATATATCATTCAACAGTGTACAAGTCTGAAAAAGCGTGTTTTAACTTCAGCAACAGCCTTGAAAGAAATACCTGACTTTGTAGGTTTAATAAACAGCGTTGAATTGAATTATACAAGCGAACATCGACAACTAAAGCCTTCATTAACAATAAAATCGGTGAGGGTAGAGGGCGATGATAAATTGGAAGCCCTAATGCTATTGCTAGGAGTCATTGATGCTAAATCGGTTATAGTATTTTGTAATCACCGTGAGGTAGTAAATAGAATTTCCGAACAATTAACTTTTTATAAAGTAGAACATGGCTTTTACCATGGCGGTTTGGAACAAATTGATAGGGAAAAAACACTGATTAAATTGCGAAACGGAAGCGTTAATATATTGGTTACAACGGATTTAGCTGCTCGAGGTTTGGATATTCCAGAAATTGAAGCCGTTATTCATTATCAATTGCCTGCTAACGAAAATGTTATGATACATCGTAATGGACGAACTGCAAGAATGAATGCTGATGGAACAGTATATTTTTTATTGGACCAGAACGATTATTTGCCAAAATATTTGGACATTAAACCCATAGAAGAAGTATTACCCAAACAGCGCTTATTACCCAAACAAAGCGAATGGAAAACCTTATATATTGCAGCTGGCAAAAAAGATAAGATCAATAAAATAGACATTGTTGGAATGCTCTTGCAAAAAGGTGCTTTGCAAAAAGGTGAATTAGGCAGAATTGAAGTTTTAGACCATTCAGCCTATGCTGCCATAAAATCGAACAAGATTGCTGAGATGCTCCAATTGATTAAGGAGGAAAAAATCAAAAACAGAAAAATAAAGATGGAAATTTCATCGTAGTTGTTGCGTTACATTGCAGCCCCATTTATATATAATTAGGTTATTGTCGATAATATGTGTACATTTGTATACTTCTAATGAAGATTGTATCTCAATCTGTTTGTAAATTTCAATTGCAATTCGATATACTTTACATTTTTCTTTATAAAGTATAATAACAATAAAATTAGTATTTATAGAATTAAAAAATATCAAAAATACCGCTGTTTTAAATAACATCTGTATTTATAAAAGCATTACGGCTTTTGTCAAATAGTGACAAGGCTTTAATAAATAACAACAAATAGTAACAACAAAAAAAACAAACAAAATGAAAAACGGAGTAGTAAAATTTTTTAACGAGACAAAAGGATTTGGATTCATTAAAGCAAATGATACAGGAGAAGAGTTCTTTGTACACGTGTCAGGACTAAAAGAAGAAATTCGTCAGAATGACGAGGTTGTTTTCGAAGTTCAAGAAGGCAAAAAAGGTTTAAATGCAGTAAATGTTAAATTAGCGTAGTATTTAATATATTTTTGTAGAAAAATCCCCTGCTTGCAGGGGATTTTTTATTTTTAATAATGACCTAATTTGAATCTTCAAAAGTTTAAAACAATACAATTATAAATTATTTTATTATTTTTAGAATTGAGAGATTAAATAATAGGGTTGGCTAAAGTATCAATAGTGTGTAATAATTAATAGGGGAGAGTTAAATCCTTTATACGGATAATATAAATGAAGCAAAACTCAAGCGTTTTTTCTTTTATAAACAAATTGTTTTCCAAAGCGTATTACACTGCTTACCTAACATTTCTGTTGGCATTTGCTTCTCTTTGCTTTTTTTCTTTTTTTGCTTGGTTTTTGTTCGACCTCAACTATTTCCCCGCTCACGAAGATGAAACTATTTATTATAAAATTGCCGATCTTTTTTCAAAAACACAAAGTGTGATTGCACCTATCTTTTTCGATGATAAAGTTTCCATCATTTTTCAAGCAAATTGGTATGGTATATTTTATAATTTATTTTACGGTTTAATTGCTTATGTATTTGGTATTAATAGCACGTACTTCATTTTTGTTAATATAATTTGTTTGGTGCTGTCCATTTTTATATTGACTAAAATAAATACCTCTAAATTTCAAAAATTAAATATGATAGTGTTTTTGCTGATGTTTAATATGGTGTTTGTTTTCACCTTTACCTATTTTCCGGAATTGCTGAATATAATGTTGGGCACAGTATTAAGTTTTTTTATTATAAAAATTTACGAGTACAATGATTCAGAGAAATTGAATTCGTATATACTACTATATATTTCACTCTGCTTTTTGTTTTGTTTTGTTCGTTTAACTTGGATATTTTGGCTAGTTGCCATACTACCTTATGCAAAGAACAAAATCGATTTTTCGGCAAAAGTGGCTTTTATATTTCTTTTAACAACCATCGCATTTTTATATAGTAAATATTTTTGTGCCCCCGCTTTTGTTGGTCTTGGTAGGGAATTAACCAACCTAACTACCGGAAGTAATATCGTTAACTTACTGCTAAACTCATTTATGCAGTTTTTTCACAACCTAACAAAACTTGTATTTAGTTTTGAATCTTACGGAATAAGAGCACCTTTAATATGGAATATTTCAAAGTACATTACACTCATTGCAATGGCTTACTATTTATTCGAAGCTGTAAAAATTAAAAATAAACTCATTGCTTCTGTGTTGCTAATTTCTGTTACTACTTATACAATTATGTTAGTAATGTATGTACCTGAATACCCATATTTTATGAAAATTACCACTTCGGTTTTTATTCTAAATTTTATAATTGCGGTTTATTTGAACGAGGTTAAACTCAAGTGGTTTTATTTATTGTCGCTGGGCATTTGTTTCCCGCTTACTATTTATACAAGTTATAATACTGTGAAAGAAAGAAAGAAATCACACAGTGATTTGGTTGGAAGGTATAGTGTCGAAGTACAAGAAATTAAAAGTATAGTTAATTTTATAGATCCTAAAAAGAAGGTAAGTACGGTACAATTATCCCCCAATGAATTTTTTATCGATAAATTTCCCGCTGCCATTTTTTATGCCGCCTTGCCGGTCGCAAGTACAGGTAATAATCCTATACGATACTCGCTTTCAATGGAAAGTAAAGGTGTTTCTGCTAAAAAAAAACTCCCTTTATATTCCAATTTTAAAATAGATTATATCCTTTCAAAATTGCCTATCAATAACAGATTCGATATAAAATTACTCCATACCAATAATCTTTTTTATTTTTACGAAATAACAAGCTCCATAAAATGAAAGTAATACTAACAGGTGTAGCTGGGTTTGTTGGTTCGAATTTGGTTAAGTCTCTTTTAAGTGAAGGACACAGTGTGATAGGAATTGATAACTTTTCTTACGGCTATAAGAGAAACATCGAACCATACGAAAATAACAGTCAATTTCAATTCATTGAAGGGGATGTTAACAACCCTGATTTGTTTAAGTCGATAAAAGGCGATGCCCTAGTTCATTTGGCATCTCAAAAAATTCCACGTTATACCAATGCATTTAAAACCTTAGAAGATAATAATGTGATGTTGAAGAATGTTGTAAATAAATGCAAGCATGACAAAATAAAATTAGTATTCGCTTCCACATCCGATGTATATGGAAAAAACACAGAATTGCCTTTTACCGAAAATTCTAGTTTGGTAATGGGGCCACCAACTGTTAAGCGTTGGGCCTATGCTATTTCTAAATTATACAGTGAACAATATATTTTTGCAACCAGTGAGGAGTTTGGTCTCGAATTTGCCATTACACGTTTTTTTGGATCTTACGGACCTAATCAGAATATGACTTGGTGGGGCGGACCTCAATCTGTTTTTATACAAAATATAATTGAAGGTAAGCCGATTGAACTTCATGGTGATGGATTGCAAACACGGACATTTACATATGTTGAGGATACTGTGCAAGGGGTAATGAAGTGTATTTTTCATCCTGCTTCAAAAAATGAAGTTTTTAATATTGCGAATAACCCAACCGAGGAAATTACCATTAAGGATCTTGCGTATTTAATATGGGATTTAATGAAAGGCAAGGGTACAGCACTCGATGTAAAGTTCATACCGTATGCTTCATTTGGAAATTATGAGGATGTAATGAGAAGAGTTCCTTGTATTGAAAAAATAAAAACTATGCTAGACTACGAGCCAAAATTTATGATGAAAGAAGGATTGCAAAAGGCAATAGAATGGCAAATTAAAAATCAAGAATAAATTTTAAAAGGAAAATTTGAGCATGATTTATTTTCTCATCCCTATATTTAATGAAGAGCAAAACTTAAACTTGCTCTCAGAAAATTTGCGTTCCATATTGTCCGATGAGCAGAAGTATTTTATTTTTGCAGATGATGGCTCTTCCGATGGGTCGGTTGAAAAGATACACCAGTTGTTTAAGGGATTGGACTACACAGTATTGGGAGATGGAACAAATCACGGTCCAGGACATGCCTTTAATGTTGGTTTTGAATGGATTCTAAACCAATCAAAAACCGATTCAGATATTGTAGTAACCATTGAGGCAGACAATACTTCCGACTTGAATATTTTATACCCAATGGTTTGTAATAATCGTATGGGCTTTAGTATGGTATTGGCTTCTGTGTATTCTCAAGGAGGTGGTTTCGATAAGACATCTTTTCTTAGAAAATTTTATTCTTCCATTGCCAACTTGTTGCTTCGTTTTATCTTTGATATAAAAGTTCAAACCCTTAGTTCGTTTTACCGAGTTTATTCTATTGTATTGCTAAAAAAGATTAAGGTTCAACACAAAGTTATTATAGCCGAAAGAGGCTTTTTATGTATGATTGAGATATTAATAAAAGCAATAAAATCGGATGCTACTATTCTTGAAGTTCCAATGATGCTGAATTCAGCTCAAAGAAAAGGTAAGTCGAAAATGAAAGTTTTTAAAACGATGCTTAGCTACATTCGTTTCGTGCTTTTTAAATCTGCATAGATAATACAATTCTTATAAAAATATTTTCTTAATTCTTTATCGGGTTTAATCCTAGCTTATATTGAAAAATAGTGACAATACTCTTAGCTCTCTCAATAGACATATTTGCAGCAAATCCTTCAAAATTATCTTTTACCGTTTGAATAAAAAATGGGTACTATCTTTTAAAATGCTTTTCATTAATTCCAAGTTTTGTATGTTGAGGAAATGTTATCCTTTGTAACTCATTATTCCGATTAATAATATAGACTAAAAATTATATATTTTAGGTAAATGCTAATCCAAATCTATAATAACATATCCGTCAAAAGCTTTTAATAGTAGCTTATTCTTGTTTAATTCGAATAAAAAGAATATACCAATAGTTTAATGTCTACTATGTTTTAAATATCTTTTTTCAACTTACATTGTCTTTAAATTAAAGTTCAATTTTCGGTTTTTAAAAGTAGGATAAATTATTACAATTGTCCCTTTTTTGTATATTCGTTTAATTAAATATTATAACGGAATGACAATACTCTCTAAAAAACCACAAATACTTTTAGTTATTTCTGCTTTTTTTGTTTGCAATAGTTTTGCGCAATTAATTACATCTTCAATGACTCCCACTCAATTGGTACAAAATGTACTCTTGGGAAATGGGATTGTAGCTACCAATATTACTTATGTAGGAGATCCAAATGCAATTGGTTTTTTTAAAGAGAATACAAATCTGGGTTTGGATAGTGGTATTGTAATGACTACTGGAACAATCTTTGCTCCCGATGGACCACAAGGACCTAATAACAATACTGGTGCCGGCACTCATAATTTACAGCCCGGAGACGCTTATCTCGATCAAATAGTTGCGCAATTTGTCAATTTCAAAAATCGTATGTTTGTAAGTGTGAAAATTATATATGTTTATTAATACCACAACAGTGCGCGTACGTTATGCCGAAACAGATAGAATGGGTTATGTGTATTACGGTAATTACGCTACATACTATGAAGTGGGAAGAGTTGAAGCTTTGCGTGAACTTGGAGTGAGTTACAAAAGTATGGAAGATAGTGGCTTTTTATTGCCCGTAATTGATTACACTATCAAGTATTTTAAGCCCGCTTTTTATGACGAGTTACTCACTGTAAAAACACTTATTAAAATATTGCCATCGGCACGTATACATTTTTATTATGAAATTTATAATGAAAAAGAAGAGAAGCTCAATCAAGGAGAAACAACCTTGGTGTTCATTAACAAAAGTACAAATAAACCTTGTGCAGCCCCAGATTGGTTTTTAGAAAAAATAAAAAAACATTTTCAGTAAATGAAAAAAATATTAGTAGCAAACAGAGGCGAAATAGCTTTGAGAGTAATGCGTTCGTGTCGAGAAATGGGAATTAAAACGGTTGCAGTTTATTCCGAAGCCGACCGTAACTCACCGCACGTAAAATATGCCGATGAGGCTGTGTGTATTGGTCCACCGCCATCCAATCAATCTTATTTATTAGGTGATAAGATAATTGAAGTGTGTAAACAATTGAAGGTGGATGGTATACACCCAGGTTATGGTTTTTTATCTGAGAATGCATCCTTTGCTGATAAAGTTACTAAAGCAGGAATTATTTTTATCGGACCCTCGTCTGAGGCAATGAACATTATGGGCGATAAACTTTCGGCCAAAGCAGCAGTAAAGAAATATAAAATTCCTATGGTGCCAGGTACTGATGGTGCTATTGATGATTTAGATGTTGCAAAAAAAGCAGCTATCGCAGCAGGTTTTCCTATATTGATAAAAGCATCAGCAGGTGGTGGTGGTAAAGGTATGCGTATTGTCGACAGCATTGAAGATTTTGAAGAACAAATGAATTTGGCAGTAAGTGAAGCAACTTCGTCTTTTGGTAATGGTGCTGTATTTATTGAAAAATATTTAGCTAGCCCTCGTCACATTGAAATACAAGTGTTGGGTGATACACACGGAAACATTGTCTATTTGTTTGAACGTGAATGTTCCATACAACGCAGACATCAAAAAGTAATTGAAGAAGCGCCATCGAGTGTATTAACACCTGAGTTGCGTGCCGAAATGGGTCGTTGTGCAGTTGATGTAGCACGTGCTTGTAACTATGTTGGGGCAGGTACAGTTGAATTTTTACTTGATGAAAACCTTAATTTTTATTTCTTGGAAATGAATACCCGCTTACAAGTGGAACACCCGGTAACGGAAATGGTAACGGGAATCGACTTGGTAAAAGAGCAAATAAAAGTAGCAAGAGGTGAAAAACTTTCATTCTCGCAAAATGATTTAACCATCAAAGGGCACTCCTTGGAAGTACGTGTGTATGCTGAAGATCCTTCAAATAACTTCTTGCCCGATATAGGTCGTTTGAACACATATAGGCGTCCTCAAGGATTAGGTGTTCGTGTAGACGATGGTTTTGAAGAAGGAATGGATATTCCAATATATTACGATCCGATGATTTCAAAGTTAATATCCTTTGGAAAGGATAGGGAAGAGGCAATAAACAGAATGATTCGTGCCATAGATGATTATAAAATTACAGGTGTTCAAACTACCTTGCCCTTTTGTAAATTTGTTTTGCAGCACGAAGCTTTTGTAAGTGGAAATTTTGATACGCATTTTGTAAAAAAATACTTTACTCCCGAAGTGCTGGTCCATTCTAACGATGATGAGATGGAAGTGGCAGCAATTATTGCAGCAAAATTGTTCCATCAACAACTAGCAAAAAATACGGTTGTTAGTGTTAATGAGGTGGAATTAGTATCAAAATGGAAAACGAATCGTTTAACGTAATCAGTGGGAATTATAAAAAAAATAAAGTTAAAGGTTGGCGAGTATATGCTTGCTAAAGAATTTTTATTTAAAAAACGTGATAAATCGGTTGTTAATTTTTATGATGCTAATTACATTGGTATTGTTTTTAATGCTACGAATACAGATAATTTTAAGCTGGTAAAAAAATATATTACCTATTTAAAAGAAAATAAAAAGAAAGTAAAATCGATTGGGTTTTTTGATTTTAAAGAAGTGCCTCAAAATCAACTTTCAAAGTTGGAGTATGATTTTATTTCACGTAAAGAGTTGAATTGGTATAATTCACCTACAGGGGTTGATGTAACTAATTTTGTGAAGGAGCCTTTTGATGTAATTATCAATTTTGATATCGACAATTCCTTGTCGTTGTTATATATGGTTGCATTTTCAAAAGCCAAATTTAAAATTGGTAAGTTCAATGAAAAGTATCAGCAGTATTACGATATGATGATTGATGTGGAAGAGAATAGCACCCTCAAATATTTTATGCGTAATGTAGATGTGTATTTGAATATGGTAAACAAAAAATAGTTTATTTTTTAACTATCCATTTTTTCTACAGAACCTTCTTCATGCCTAAACTTTTTTGTTCCTCTATACATTTCAAATTTCAAGAAACGGCATTCCAAAGGACCATTGAATATGGGTATTTTACGAGAAGTTTTTAATCCTATATTTTTAGCAGCATCAGAATTGGAAGTAATAATCCAAACGTTATAACCTTCGTATTTCTTTTTAAGTGTATCGCCTATACTTTTATATAATTCAAGAATATCGTCTTTGTCCAATCGTTCACCGTATGGCGGATTAATGATTGCTGTACCGCCACCTTCAGGAGGTGTCATCTCACGCATATCTTCTTGTACCAATTTTACTGCATCGCGAAATCCGGCCTCTTTCAAATTTATTTTAGCAATTTTAATGGTAGAAGTAGCATTGTCATTTCCCAAAATAACTGTGTTTGTTTCAACAATGTTTTTTTTACTTTCCTCAAGAATATTTTCCCAACATTCTTTGTCAAAGTTTTTCCATTTTTCAAATCCAAACTCTTTTCGGTAGTATCCAGGAGGAATGTTTTTTGCAATCATTGCTGCCTCAATGAGGATTGTTCCTGAACCACACATAGGGTCAAAAAAATTCGATTTTTTATCCCAGCCACTTAATAAAACAAGTCCGGCAGCCAACACTTCATTCAAAGGCGCCTTACTTGCATCTACTCTGTAACCGCGTTTGTGCAAGGATTTCCCCGAACTATCAAGTGAAATGGTGCAAGTGCTTTTAAATATGTGTATGTTTATTCTTAGCGTTGGAAATTCTATATCAACCGATGGACGTACTCCGTGTTTTGCTCGGAATTGATCAACTATAGCATCTTTGGCCTTAAGTGAAACAAACATTGAATTGGTAAAGCCTGTAGTTTCACCTGCTACGCTGTCAATGGCAATGGTATCGGTAGCATCAATGTATTGCTCCCAATTTATTTGTGAAATAGCTTTGTATAATTCTTCTTGTGTACTTACTTCGGCTGTTTTTATAGGCACCAAAATGCGCAAAGCTGTTCGGCACAAGTAATTTCCTTTGTACAATGTTTCGGTAGTTCCTTTAAAACTAACCGCGCGGTTATGTACAATAACATCGGTAGCGCCAATAGCAATAAGTTCTTCGGCAAGTATAGGCTCTAAGCCAAACAGCGTTTTCGCTGTCATTAAAAATAATTCTTCCTTGTTTTTCACAGTCTACAAAGGTAGGATAAATGTTTTGGGTGCCAATTAAAGCTATGAAGGGCACCTCTCCTTCCTAATTCTGTTACTATTTCTTTACAGTGGTGGGGGTTGCGTGGCTATAGAACATTGCTATTTATATTAGTTTAAGTAAGCATATTTATCAATTGTCAAATTGAAGGTATTAGGTTTTTTTAAAGTATTTGTTTTTGGGCTAAACGGTTTTATTAACAAACTTGTGAGAATAAGTATATTTTCATAATTCATAAATAGGCACTATGTTCGTTAAAAATTAGAATATGACAGCTAAAAACAACATTTTCCCCATCATTGTATTGGGTATCTTATTTTTTATTTTCGGTTTTGTTACTTGGTTAAACGGAACGCTCATTCCTTATTTAAAAATTGCCTGTGAGCTCAATAATTTTCAGTCCTATTTGGTTGTATTTGCATTTTACATCTCTTATTTTCTTATGGCTTTGCCATCGTCTTGGCTATTAGAAAAAACAGGTTTTAAAAAGGGAATGATGATTGGGCTATTCGTGATGGCAGTTGGGGCTTTACTGTTTATTCCTGCCGCAAGTAGTCGAACATATTATTTATTTCTTTTAGGTTTGTTTATTATAGGGAGCGGATTGGCTTTATTGCAAACTGCCTCTAATCCATATATTACTATACTTGGCCCAATTGAAAGTGCTGCAAAGCGTATAAGTATTATGGGTATATGCAATAAAATTGCAGGAACATTGGCTCCCATCATTATGGGTGCAATTATATTAAAAGACGTAGATAAATTTATTGTTGAATTAGGCGTGATGGATGCAGTTCAAAAAGCTGTTAAGTTAGATGAATTGGCACAAAGGGTTATTACTCCTTATACTATAATGGCGGTTGTGCTAGTAATATTGGGGTGTATGGTATATTTTTCGGGTATTCCCGAGATTGCAAAGGAAGAGGAAGTTAATCAAGGGGTAAACAGTAAAAAAAGTGTTTGGCACTACCCTAATTTAGTGCTGGGCGTAACTGCATTGTTTCTTTATGTGGGTGCCGAAGTAATTGCTGGCGACACAATTGGCAACTATGGCCATTATCAAGGGATTGAGCTTTCAATAGCCAAAAATTTCACTTCTTTAACACTTATTGCAATGATAATCGGGTATGTTATCGGCATTTTTGCCATCCCAAAATTTATCAAACAACAAACAGCACTTGCAGTATCGGGGGTGTTGGGAATTATTTTTTCACTTTTTATTTTGATTTTTAAAGGCCCAACTTCTGTATTATTTATAGCCTTATTGGGTTTAGCCAATTCTTTAATGTGGCCGGCTATATGGCCTTTGGCAATTGATGGTTTGGGCAAATTTACAAAAATTGGTTCAGCCCTGTTAATTATGGGTATAGCCGGTGGTGCCTTGTTGCCATTATTATATGGCAGATTGGCCGATGTATTGGATCCTCAAAAAGCTTATTTAATATTAATTCCTTGTTATCTTTTCATTCTCTATTATGCAACTATGGGACACAAAAAGCGCAATTGGTAAGCCTTTTTTGTTGTTAAAATGAGCTTGAAATATATTTGTATATATCGCAAAATTTTCATTACTTGCATAATATTTTCAAAACACTAACAAATTTAATTATGTTTTTAAAGCGAGTAAAACTCAACCAGTTAATCTTGTTTATGTCAGTTGCTTCAGCATTTTATGGCTGCGTTAGCACTGGTGATAGCGAAGAAGATAAGCCGATAGTTGTTATTGATAGCAATAAAACCGATATTATTAACATAGGTGGTGCTTTGTTTAGTATACCTTCGCCTATACAAACCTCAATTTTATTGAAGAAAACAGGGGCAAACTACAACAAGGAGATATTAAACTCTAATAAAAATAGCGCAAACTACTCAACCAATTTTAAAAAAGCAGTTAACATGGGCGTCTATGGTGCCGATTTAGGATATGTAACCATATATGAACAAACTCAAGACGCTATTGGCTATCTACAAGCAGTGAAGAAAATGGGCGATGATTTAGGAGTTTCAGGAGCTTTTGATGCTGCTTTGATGAAACGCTTTGAAGTAAATTTAGGTAATAAAGATTCCTTGTTGGTTTTGGTATCATCGGCATACAGAGCAAGTGATGCCTATTTGAAGAACAATGAACGTGACGATGTTAGCAGTTTGATAATTGCCGGTGGATGGGTTGAGAGTTTATATTTTTCAACTAAAATTGCTAAAAAGAATAAAGGCAATAAAGATGTGATTCAACGAATTGCAGAACAAAAAAAGGCCTTGGATAATTTAATAAAACTACTTACACCATATTACCAAGATCTTGAGTATAAAGAGTTTATTGATGCCTTGATTGACTTAGCTTACGATTTTGATGGCATTGAAATGAAATACACTTTTGTTGCACCTACAACGGATGCAAAAAACAAAATAACTACCATCAACAGTAAATCAGAAATTGTAATTACTGACGATCAGTTAAATGCAATTACTGAAAAGGTAGATAAAATTAGAACATCAATTATTGGATAAGCAAGTATTATGAAAAAGATAATTATAACATTTACTATTGCCCTTTTTGCAATCACATTATCAAACAGCGCATTTGCTCAATGTGATTCTATTGCTACTATGTGTGTTAAACACATGACGGCTCAATTTATTTCAGATGGACAACAGTATCGTGCATTATTGCTCGACCAAGAGTCAGCCGAATTTAATGCCACTTTCTATGGTAATTCTACGTATCGTTTAGCTGCTTGTAGCGGAAAAAGTGATGGTAACCTAGTGTTTACTATTTTTGATAAAGAAAAAAATGTTTTGTTCACTAACAAGGATTATCAAAATGCACCGTATTGGGATTTTAAAGTTACAAATACCTTAGATTGTAGTATTGAGGCACAGCTTAATTCAACCCTTTCATCGGGTTGCGCTGTATTGCTGATTAGCTTTAAACAGTAACGTAATTTATTAATATTGAAAGTAGGCATTCTGTTGAATGTAGATATTAATTCTACTTTAAGTAATGTCTTTTTTTTCTAAAAAAGTAAAAGGTGAGTGAACGTATACTAAAAGCTTTAATGCAACTTTTTGCAATTGTTGCAAAAGTTGATGGAATTACCAATACCGGTAGAGATATTGTACAAGCATTTTTGAAACAACAACTCAATCAAGAGTTGGTAGATGAGTATTTAAAGTTGTTTGATCAATTTATAGAGGGCTATCATAATTTATCGGATGTTACAAAAAAGAAAAAGAGAACTTCAGTAAACTCTGTTAAAGTTTTAAAAATTTGTACTGAGATAAACCAAGAATTAACACAAAAGCAAAAAGTAGTTGTTGTTATAAGATTGATAGAGTTTGTTAACTCAAGTAGCGAAATAACTGAACAAGAATTAGAGTTTGTTGAAACAGTTTCTTCTACTTTTAATATCAGTGACGAAGAGTTTAAAGGCTATATAAGTTTTATCAATTCTACAGAAACAAGCATTCCCGACTCTACGAATATATTAGTGCTGAACAATTCTAAAGAATGTTATTCTAATATAAAGCATATTTTCAACGAAGCGCTGTCTGGTGAAATTCGCGTATTAAGTATCAATAGCGTAAATATGTACATATTACGTTATTTTGGTAAAACCGAATTAAATTTAAATGGATTACCACTTAGCAATGATAAAATAGCTATTCTTAACCCGGGGGCATCTATTAGAAGCTCTAGAGTAAGTCCTATTTATTATAGTGATATAATCGGACGATTCTTGTCGGATACCACACAGTCAAAAATTGTTTTTCAAGCAAAGGGAGTTGAGTTCCGTTTCAAAAGCGGAAAAGTGGGTATGAATGATTACAATATGATTGAGGAGAGTGGTAAAATGTTGGGTATTATGGGAGGTAGTGGAGCAGGTAAATCAACCTTACTAAATATCTTAAATGGTAATGACGCTCCTTCAAAAGGTGGAGTATATATTAATGGAATAAACATACACAAGGAAAAACATAAAATTGAAGGTGTTATTGGTATGGTGTCGCAGGACGATTTATTGATAGAAGAGCTTACCGTTTTCCAAAACCTTTTTTACAATGCAAAATTATGTTTTGACGGGTATTCGGATGAGCAACTTACTAAAATAGTACTTGACTTATTAGCCGACCTTGGTCTTTACGAAACACGTGATTTAAAGGTAGGAAGTCCGCTTGAAAAAACCATAAGTGGTGGTCAGCGTAAAAGATTAAACATTGGTTTAGAGCTTATCAGAGAGCCTTCTGTTTTGTTTGTAGATGAACCAACCTCAGGGCTTTCTTCGCGTGACTCTGAAAATATAATGGACTTACTAAAAGAGTTAGCCCTAAAAGGTAAATTGGTATTTGTGGTTATTCATCAGCCATCTTCCGAGATTTTTAAAATGTTCGACAAGTTGATTATTCTCGATTTGGGTGGTTATCCTATATATAATGGCAACCCTGTTGAGGCAATTGTGTATTTTAAATCCTTGGTGAATCATGTAAATGCAAATGAAAGTGAATGCCCTGCTTGTGGTAATGTTAATCCCGAACAAATTTTCAATATTATTGAATCAAAGGTAATTGATGAATACGGTGAGCAAACTACTAATAGAAAAATATCACCCAAAGAATGGTATGAAAATTACAAACAGAAAAATGAGGTTGCTTGTGAATTGATAACAGATTATACAGATGTTCCTAAGAGTACTTTTAATATTCCTAACAAATTCAAGCAGTTTAAGGTTTTTATTACTAGAGATGTTCGATCTAAATTAACGAATACTCAATACTTAATCATTAACTTGTTTGAGGCACCAGTACTTGGTTTTATATTAGCCTACTTAGTAAAATACTACAATACCGATGTTAGTAATAAGGTAGGCTATATTTTTAGAGAAAATGAGAATATGACTGCGTATATTTTTATGAGCGTAGTTGTTGCATTGTTTATTGGTCTTACAGTTAGTGCAGAGGAAATCATTCGCGATAGAAAAATATTAAAGAGAGAGTCGTTTTTGAATCTAAGTAAGGGCAGTTACTTGTATTCTAAGATAAGTATAATGTTTTTACTATCTGCTATACAATCGGCATCCTTTGTATTGGTCGGCAATAGTATTTTAGAAATAAAAGGAATGTATCTTGATTATTGGTTTGTATTGTTTACAACATCATGTTTTGCAAATATGTTAGGATTGAATATTTCAGCAAGCTTTAATTCAGCAGTTACCATTTATATTTTAATTCCATTTCTTATTATTCCACAATTGTTGTTAAGTGGTGTAATTGTAAAATTCGAAAAATTGAATCCTGCAATTACCTCTCAAAATTCTGTTCCATTTGCCGGTGAGATTATGACATCTCGTTGGGCTTTTGAAGCATTGGCAGTTAACCAATTCAAAAAAAATGAATACGAAAGAAATTTTTATAAGTTTGATAAAGAATTAAGTATTTGTGATTTTAAAAAGAATTTTTGGATAGGAAACATTAGAGCAAAAATTGATAGATGTGAGAATAACTTATTAGATGTTACTAAAAAACAAGAATTGAAATATGATTTAACATTCTTGAAAAGTGAAATTGTAAAAGAGTACAAGTTAACGGATATCGGTTTTGCCGAAATTGAGAGTTTAACAACTAGTTCATTCAATACTGCAATAGGTCATAAGCTAAAAGCCTATGTTGAAAATATAAATACATACTATAAAAAAAAGTATAACAATGCGAATTCTAATAAGGATAAAAAGATTGCGGAGTTTAATAAAACACCCCAGGAACACGATAAATTTTTGTTGCTACAAGACCAATATCAAAACGAAGCCTTGGCTGATTTGGTGCGAAATAAGAATGAGGTAAATAATATTTTAGAAATCGGTGGTGCATACATTCAAAGAGCTGATCCTGTTTTCCTCGACCCTAAGAAGGACAGTTTTATTAATGCACATTTTTATGCACCTCGTAAAATGATGTTTGGCAAATATGTAGATACTTTTTGGGTAAATATGATAGTGATTTGGTTTATGTCACTCACTATGGCTGTAACGCTTTATTTCGATATGCTCAAAAAAATGCTAGATTCGCTTGAAGGGATTACTGCCAATATTAAGAAATTACTTAAAAGGAAATAAGGCTATTAAAATACAAGTCGTATTTCCATTTTCAATAACTCTAAGGCGTATTCTGTAGGTAGTTTATCAACTTTTGTAATAAGTTCAAAAATAACTTTACTTAGGTCGGTACCATTTGCCTCATCGCTGACCTTTGAAGATGCAATATTTATCACTTTGATTATTTCCTCTTTTGCAGTTTTAGTTGCATTCCAGGAATCATTTGATAAATATATTTGTTGTGAGAGATTGTGCTCAAACTCAGATCGTATAGCTTTTAATAATTCTGCTTGAAGTAAACGGGCACTCATACCCGGTTTATATACCCTAACAATAAGATTGTTTAGTGCTATTCTTTCTAAAAATAATGCTATTCGTTCATATGCTTGTAACTTAATAGGAGTAATTAATTTTTGATTCCCCATTCTCAATTCGAGCATTTTTTTTCTGTAATCTTCTGTTAAAAATGTTTTAATAATATAAAAACAAGCTGCAAAAACAACTACTGATGGTAAAATGTATTTTGCGATATCTAATAATTCTTCCATTGGCTAAGAGTTTTTAATAAATGTAAATATCGGAATAAAATGACAGAATTAAAAAAACACTATAAATCGTTATCTACCAATGTGGCTACTTCTTCGCCAATAAGGCTGCCAATTGCAATGCCCATACCCCCCATTTTAACAGCACAATAAGTATATTGACTTAGTTTTTTTACAATAGGCATTTTGTCATTCCCCAGCCCCATTATACCACTCCACCTATGTTCAATTGTGAATTTTTTGTGGGGTAAAATTATGCCGGAAAGTATTTCTTCAAGTCTGTTTTGTATAATTTCAGTTAAACCAAACTCTGTTGTTGTTTCGCCTTTTAAATCCAAATTTCTGCCACCTCCTAGAAGTATTCTGTTTTCTATGTTCCTAAAATAATAGTAGCCTTTTTCGAAATGGAAGGTTCCTTTTATGGTAAGATTTTCGATAGGAGAAGTAATTATTACTTGTGCTCTTGCAGGGGTTACTTCCAAATTATTTCCAAGTAATTGTTGGGCAAAACCATTTGTGGCAACAATAATTTTTTTTGCAGAAATGTTCCATTCATTATTAACTTGAATTTCGTTGTCATTTAAGCTAGTGATATTTATACCATTAAGGATTATTACACCCAATTGCTGTACCTTACTCAGTAGTCTTAACATCATTTTTCCTGTATCGATTTGCCCCTCACCTTTGTTTAAAATTAGATGCTTTATTTGTTCGAATTCAAACTCTTTTATCAGGTGGTCAGCTTTCACATAGAGTTCCTTTTTACCTGTTATAACCGCCATCATTTTGTTTAAGTAATCTATTTTCTCTGAGCATTCGGTGTAAATTGCCTCATTGTCAAATAATTCATATCCTCCCCAATTATGGTAATCAATAAAACTGTCTCCTAAATTATTTCGGAGACGTTTTAATCCAAGGTATCGTTTTTCAACCAATTTAAACAGCTCATTTTCGGAAATAGTTTTTAGGTCTTCAAGCAGTTCGGTCGGACTTCCGAAACAAGCAAAACCTGCATTTTTAATGCTTGCTCCTGACGGCAATATCCCCCTTTCTAGTACAATTATTTTAAGCGAAGGATTGTTTTTTTTTAAGTTAAAGGCAGCATTTAAACCAACTATTCCACTCCCAATTATGGCAACATCAATATTTTTTAAAAAAATTTTTTTTTCCCAATAACTTAAATCCATTTAAATTTGGCTGAAAACTTGTTAATTCTTTATAAAGATAATCCTTTCCTTTTAATAAAGAAATACCGATATTTGATTGTGATAGCAACCTTATGCAAGTTTTTTTTAGTTTATGATATTTACAAATTATAGTATTTCGCAGTTTACAAAGCGAATTATTTTTTTACTGTTTCTTTTTTGTTATGTAGGAAACATACAAGTGTTTGCGCAGGCAACTTGGTATTTAGCTATTGATGGGAAAGTGGAAAAAGATGCTAAAAGGCTTGACGGTGCAGTAGTGACTCTTCTGAAGAATGGTTCAGAAAAAGAAAAAATAAATACTTCCTCTACCGGAAAATTTATGTTTAAGTTAGAGCCGGATGCAGATTACACCATAAAAATCTCAAAACCTGGACACGTTAGTAAATTACTGAGTGTCAATACCAGAAATGTTCCACCCGAAGAAGCGGTTAAGGAAGGCTACGTTTTCCCTATTTCCGTTACACTGTTTGAGGAGGTTGCAAATTTGGATGTTTCTATTTTAAATCAACCTATTGGAAAATTATTTTATAGCAAAGCAGACCAAAATTTTGATTTCGATGAAGCCTATACAAAATCAATGCAGGCTCAATTAGTAGAATTGCAAAAGCAAATGGCGCTGAAGAAAAAAGAGGAAGCTGAGCGTTTGGCAGAAGAAGCACGTAGAAAGGCTTTGGAAGAGGCAAAAAAAAGGGCAGAAGAAGAGGCAAGGAAAAAAGCCGCAGCCGATGCAGCAGCGAAAGCCTCAGCCGATGCGAAACTAAAAGCAGCAGCCGATGCCAAAGCAAAATCCGATGCAGATGCCGCTGCAAAATTAGCAGCCGATGCGAAAGCTAAGGCCGAAGCAGATGCCCGTAAAAAAGCAGATTCAGAAGCAGCAGCGAAATTAGCCGCAGAACAAAAACTAGCAGCCGAAGCAGCAGCGAAAGCTCTAGCCGATGCGAAACTAAAAGCAGCAGCCGATGCCAAAGCAAAATCCGATGCAGATGCTGCAGCAAAATTAGCAGCCGATTCGAAAGCTAAGGCCGAAGCAGATGCCCGTAAAAAAGCAGATTCAGAAGCAGCAGCGAAATTAGCCGCAGAACAAAAACTAGCAGCCGATGCAGCAGCGAAAGCTCTAGCCGATGCGAAACTAAAAGCAGCAGCCGATGCCAAAGCAAAATCCGATGCAGATGCTGCAGCAAAACTAGCAGCCGATGCGAAAGCTAAGGCCGAAGCAGATGCCCGTAAAAAA
>CAMAVS010000013.1 GCA_945861665.1 Chitinophaga pinensis
TGGAGTGGTACATCAACCTACACCTAACTTCGGACTGGAGAAAGGTCGCGAGTAGCTCTATGAAGAAAGTTGGCAAAAATTTATTATCTTTATTGCAAGGACAAAAGCCGGAGCATTTTTGCGACCCTTCTCCAGTCCGAAGTAACGTTATGGGCAAGGCTATAACAAAGTCAGCATACTGACAAAAAGATAGAATCAATAATGGCATAACATTGGTAGGTAATTAAAAAATAAAGAATCAAAAATCATGAAAAATAAAGAAATACGAAATTCATTTCTCTTAGCAACAACTGGAGTTTCGATTATACAAACATCATATCTAAAAGAGTACAATCCAGATATAAAACTGTTACTTGGTTTATTACCTGGCATGTTTTTGAGGCGTTCAAATAAACCACACGTTAAATATTGGGGTGATAGTCTGATAGCAGGAAGTATTATAGGATATACTATTAATAAGCTTACACAAGATGTGTGTGATTATTCTTATACTAAAAATCTTCCTAAAAAGAATTCCTTGCTTGTAAACATCAACACTGGAAAAGTTATCGAAAATATTGGAAAACCACATTTCATTTTTGTAACTAAAAACTATGGTGCAAAAGAAGGTTGGCAGAGCAGTTCACCACTTTTTCATTGCATTAAAAAATTGGAAGGAAAAGCAGGAGGGCGGCCAAGTAAGCAAGGCGAGCCAGTACTTTGGGATAATTTACAAGACCATACCAAAAAATTTAATCTACTTCTGAAATATTGGATAAAATATTTTTCAGAATTAAAACCAAGCTTTGAAGATAATTATTTTCAAAAAATGATTTTCTGGGGATCAATGGTAAATGATTATAAACATCTTGATATAAAAAGAAAGAAGTTCCATCCTTCGGCTGTCAGTGAATGGTCAATCTATAATGACACCTTGGTTCGGTATGACGATTACGGCAATATTCTTTTCGGAGCTGCCGGTACTGCTTTTGGTATTTCCAGGAGAGATTTATTTTTTGGAGCTAATATCAATCAAATAGTAAAAAGCGGATTAGACGAAAGTAAGGATACTTTTTCCATTCAAAGAGGCATAAACATCTACAATAATTCTATTGTGCGAAAACAGGTTTCAAACACAATGCGTTATGTTTAAAAAAGGATGGGATCAATACTTCTTAATTCCATACATTCTATTCTTGTTTTTACATTTTCTATTCTTTTTGCCTTACTTACTTATACGATTATCGTGGTACTTGGATATAGATTTTTTTTCATCCATACATAGCAAAACGTTTGGGAAGTTTTTTTTCTCTTATATGTGTTGCTTTCTGCGGAATGACCTTGATGTATATTTAACTATTGTATCCTTGTGGTTCCTGTATGTAATTTCAGACACTATTATTAAATACCGAAAAATAAATTAGCTGAGTATAGCCCTTCCCATAACAGTACCTAAAAAAAATGCGGGCGGAAGTATAAGTTGGTACTTTAAATATAAAAATGAGTGAAGATATTTCTGGAAATTATAATATTAAATTAATAGATAATATAGGGAGGGTAATCTACGAACAACAAAATCTAAGCCCATTTAAAACGTATCCTATAAACCTATCTAAATTTCCAAAAGGATTATATTTTGCTTTAGTAAAAACAGAAGGAGTTACATTGACAAAAAAAATACTATTAGACTAAATCAAAGTGCCCTAAACCTAACATTCGTTTGGCAAAAGTGGGGCTTTAGTTCTAGGCTGAACATTTGTACTTTCTATTAGCTTTTGTACTAAATTTGAACTTTGGTACTTTCTAAACCCCACTTTCGCCAAGCCGCAAAACGTTATACCTCAACCTAAAAGACGACAGTGCTAAAAATAAACAGACGAATGAAGAACAAGAATTAGAAATCAACAAGCATAAAAAGAGACTTTGTGTTAATTATGACAAAGAATTTCAGATTTTTGAAACCACAAAACAATTAACAATTAAATAAATAATAGAAAAATAAATTAGTTTTGAATTAACAAAAACACTCCTTAGTGAAAAGTTCAAATTACTTTGACGACATACAATTCATTAGTAAAAAGAAAAAAGAAGAAATAATTAACAGAAAACATACCGATAAAACCTTACCTCTCGATCTTCAAATCGCCATTTTGCCATGCCTTCACAAATTTTGACCAAGCCAATGGATTTAACAAATTATTAGAAGGAAACTGTCCGGCATAATACAACTTGCTACTCATTTGCTGCATATAGTTTTTATGATTCATACTACCATCCATTTTTACATTTTTTGCAAGGTACAACATAATTTGTGGCGATAAGTTTTTTTGCGCTCGTAACAAATCATCATCGAGCACATTCAAACTCATAAATGCTTGTTTAAATTGTTCACGTGTTGGCCAAGGAAAAACAACCATCTGTTTTAAATAAACGGTATCATTTAGCAATACTTGTATCAAGGAACATTTACTTTCCTTTAAAGTATCCGGAATAATATACGTATCGCTTTTAAATCCTATAGCAGAAAACTCAATTACATCCCCTTCGTTAGCAACAAAGGAGAAAAATCCGTAAAAATCACTAATAGTTCCATGGTAGCTATTCTTAATCATAATGCTTGCATAGGGTATTGGCTGCAAACTATCACCACTAACAAGCACGCCCGAAAACTGGATGAGCTTTTTCTCTTTAATGTTTTTCTGAGCAAAAGACACTGTTGTAATTACAAACAAAAATGAAATTGAAAAGAATACAGTTTTGAAGAAACTCATAGTATGTAAAAGTACGCAAGAATTTACTTATTTATTGTGCAAAACAAAAATGAATTAACATTTAAAATTGACACTATTTTAACTAGCTTTGGTATATGAAAATATTCCGCAAAATTCGTTACAGATTATTTTTTATATTGCTTATTACTTGTTTTACTGCTTCAGCTCAGCCTTGGGTAGACAAAGCTAAGAAAAAATATAAAAATCCGAATTTTTACGAAATTCAAAAAGAGTTCAATAATTATTGGAAGGCAAAGGATAGGTGGATTTTTTTGAAAAAAGAAAAAACAGAGCAAGAAAAACCGGGATGGGAACAGTTTAAACGCTGGGAGTATATGATGGCTCCACGTGTTTACCCTACAGGAAACTTTCCAAACACACAACATTTTTACAACGAGATTCAAAAACAGGAAAATCAAAAAACACACAATGCATTGGGTGTGGCGTCTGCCAACTGGTCATTACTGGGACCAATAAACGCGGTTCCTCAAGGTGGCACAAATGGCATTGGCAGAGTCAACTGTTTGCGTTTCGACCCTAACACAAGTACTACTATTTGGGCGGGGACTCCTGCAGGTGGACTATGGAAAAGTACCGATAATGGAAATACTTGGTCGACCAATACCGACCAACTACCTGTATTAGGTGTTACCGATGTAGCCATAAACCCTAAAAACACTAATATTATGTACATTGCCACAGGAGATGGTGATGCACAATTTGGTGATACAAAAAGTGTGGGTGTATTAAAATCAATGGATGGAGGTCTATCTTGGAATCAGACAGGTTTAAACTGGAACATAACACAAGGCAGAAAAATACACAAGTTATTATTGAATCCTATTCACCCCGATACCATAATTGCAGCTACATCCTTTGCCTTATACATTACTGCCGATGGTGGTAATAATTGGACACAATTAAATGCAGGTGATTTTTTCGATGTTGAATTTAAACCTTCCAATACAGATACAGTGTATGCTGTAGATGATGGGAAATTTTTGATTTCCAGTGATGGAGGGTTTTCGTGGATTAACCCTCCACTTAATGGATTACCGAACACCAATATTGCACGTATGGCACTTAGCGTAACAGTAAACAACCCAAACGCAGTGTATATTTTAATGGCTGATGGAACCGACTACACCTTTAAAGGTCTCTACAAATCAACCAATTCAGGAGCTAACTGGACAACAAAAGCAACTACCCCGAACTTATTAGGTCATGATTGGGACGGTAATGATTCAGGTGGACAAGGTTGGTACGACCTTGCCTTGGCAGTATCTCCTGTGAATGAAAATGATGTGTATGTAGGTGGTATAAATATTTGGAAATCTACTAACGGTGGAACAAGTTGGAGTATAAAGGCACATTGGTACGGTGACAATGGTTTACCCTATGTTCACGCTGATCAACACGCCTTGGAATATCAAGTAGTTAATGGCAATGGCGCAACTTTGTTTGCCGCTAACGATGGCGGAGTGTATAAAAAAGAACCTGGTAACTCTTGGAGCGATAAAAGTGCAGGACTTCAAATTTCACAATATTACAATTTAGGGGTTTCACAAAGCAATTCGAATATAGTATTGGTTGGGTCTCAGGATAACGGCAGCAACTTATACAATGCAGGTACAATAGCTAAAATATTGGGTGGTGATGGATTTGAATGTATTGTAGACTATACCGATGCAAACAAAATGTATGCAGAATTGTATTATGGTGATATTCACAAATCAGTTGACGGGGGAGCAAATTTCAATCCAATTGCTCCTGATAACAATGGTGGCTGGAATACACCCTATGTATTAGACCCAAATAACAATCAAGTGCTATATGCAGGATACAAAGACATTTACAAATCAACTGATGAAGGCTGGAATTGGACAAAGATAGCCCCTAATTTAGGCGGAGGCCAGCAGTTTGTTGGGCTTGTTGTTGCTCCATCCGACAGCAAAACAATTTATGCAATGAGTTCGGGATATGTGTTTAAAACCAACAATGGTGGTATTAGTTGGACAAATGTTACTGCTAACTTACCCATACAAAATGTTTATCTAAGCTCCATTACAACAAGTAATACAGATGCAAATAAAGTATGGGTAACCTTTTCAGGTTATTTTGTTGCCGATAAAATTTACAGAAGCGATAATGGTGGTGTTTCCTGGACAAATGTAAGCTTAACAGGACTGCCAAATATTCCTATAAACTGTGTGGAGTATGAAAAAAACTCACCCTTTGATGCAGTTTATATAGGAACCGATTTAGGTGTTTACTATTTCAACAATACCATGAGCAATTGGGTTGCATACAATAACGGATTGCCAAATGTGATTGTAAATGAATTGGAAATACAATATTCAACAGGAAAGTTAAGAGCTGCTACCTATGGCAGAGGGCTTTGGGAAAGCGATGTGTATACTGTAGCCTTGTTTAACGAAGATGCAACGATTGTAAATGCCAGCTACCCAACTTCCGAAAATATGTGCGACACCTCCTTTGCTCCTATCGTACTTATAAAAAACAATGGGATTAACAACCTTGTTTCCGATTCTATAAAATATGCAATTGACGGAAACATTCAAACATATTATTGGTCAGGAAATCTTACTACAGGAGCCTACGTAGATGTTACTCTTCCCGTGGTTATAGTAAGTACAGGCAACCATACATTTAATGCCTACTCTACCTATCCTAACAATAAAGCAGACGGCAACATAAATAACGATGCAATTAGCACCGTTAATTTTACGGTAACACTAATCAATACGTTTACCTACCTCAACACCTTTAATTCAAATGCCAATTATTGGCAGCATAATGCTGCAGGAATAAGTCCTATAGATATTTGGACGTGGGGCATCCCTTCGGGTAATTTATTAGCAAATGCACATTCAGGTACACGAGTATATGCAACTAACTTGGCAGGAAATTATACGGCAAACTCATACTCCTATTTAGAAACACCTTGCTATGACTTTACGAACTTGACCCATCCGAGAATGGAGTTTTATATGGCTTACGATATTGAACAAAACGGTGACGCACTTACCGTTGAATATTCTTTAAACAACGGTGCTTCTTGGCAAAAACTTGGAACATCAAACGACTTAGGTTGGTACAACAGCAGTGTAAACAACGGCAATATTTGCAACGGATCGCAATGGACAGGTACGAATGACAGCTGGCAATTATATGGTCATGATTTAACCACTTTTGCTGGACAAAGTTTTGTAAAATTCCGATTTAACCATAGTTCCAATTCTTCCCTCCAATTAGAAGGTACTATGATTGACGATTTTACAATTTATGAATATTTGGCGGGTGTTGAAGAAAACGATAAAGTAATTTTTAACCTTTATCCAAATCCAAACAACGGCATACTATACATTGATATTGATAAATTAACAACACAACATATTGAATTAGCCGTTACAAATACATTAGGAGAAACAGTCACTCATATTAAAGAAAATATTACCAACGGAACAAGAGTAGAAATAGATATGCAGAATAAGCCGGAAGGAGTCTATTTTATTACACTTTTCACCAACAATAACGTAATAACAAAAAAGCTATCACTCATTAAGTAAGAATGCAAAAAAGTATTTTGTATACGCTGGTATTATTAAGCATACTTTTATCATCTTGTAAAAAGTATGATGAGGGTCCCGCCTTCTCACTTGCTTCTAAAAAGGAACGCTTGTGTAAAAAGTGGCAAATTGAAAAATTTATGTTTAATAATATGGATCGTACTTCAACAGTTGATAGTATGTACCTAACATACGAGTTTACAAAAGATGGAAAGTATCAAGAAATAATGGCACACACACATATGTATTACGTTATTGATGGAAAATGGGACTTTATTAATAACAAAGAATCCATTTTAATTACTTGGTCACAATCTGATAATTTAATTTGGGAAATAAAAAAACTGGAAAAAGACAGGCTTTGGCTTGTGCAGCATTTTGATTTAGTAGATATTGAATACCATTTAATACCGATTTAACAAAACTAATGAGAACAAATTATACAGATGTAATTTAATTTTTGGCGCAAACAATATTAAGTAATATTAAACCCATAACCGCAAATAACCACTACAATGAAAAAAACAAAAATTTATTCAAAGCTATTTTTAACGACTCTACTTTTTACTACTATTTTTGTAGGCTGCGTTGAAGAACCGCCTCCAACAAAAACGCTTATGCAAGGTAACTGGGAATTAACATCCGGAACAGATGCTGCCGGCACAGACATTACCAGTAAAATCGCCTTCCCTATAACAGTAGTGCAGTTAACTGACGACAATGGAATGGTTGGTACTATTGGCCCAATGTTTACATATTTGGTTTACGGTGGAAAAGATTGGGTAACAGCATCTGCAAAAATTGCTCAATTGTTTGATTATGCAAACCTTCGTTTTAACACGGGTGAATTTTTTGTAGAGGCAGGTAGTGTTGAGGAGTTTACTCTTGAAGGTAAATTACAAGCAACAGCTATAGCAGGTGGACTATCCGATTTACTTACTATTTTTAATGTTGGAAACGGGTGGTTACAACAAACCATTTACCACAAATTTCTTCATGTAAGCGTAAGTTTCCCGAATGCAGATGGGAAAAATAAAACAAAAGACGGTGAATACGATACCATGGTATGGGAAATTTCAGATGCTTCAGTAGGTGTATACAACTACAAAGATGCCTCCGGAAATTATGTATTATGGGGCGGCTGGCCGGTAGATAAATTTACACGCGCTACTTTTATTTTCCAAAAAAGAACGCAAGGCATAAACGAAATCGTTTCGGCACATATTTAATATAAAATCATTTAAAACAAAAGCACGGAGTTTTCCGTGCTTTTTTGTTTAATAAAGGTTGCTTTTTTAAAAACACCAACCTGCACCAATAAAGGCAGAAATGGTTTGGTTATGCACCTTGGGAAGATCCGTTACTTCACGCTCACTTATATTTTGGATGCTACGGGTAAAACGCACATCTGCATTAATGTATATATTTTTTGTAATCAAATAGCTCACACCAACACCTGCAACAGCAGCAAAATCAACCGGAGTATAGCTTGCACCCGGATTAAAGTCTGATTTATAAGTGATGATTTCTTTATCCTTATTTACAAAAGTATTGGATGTTTCCGATTCGTAATGCCTGTTAGCATTTAAACGCACACCGAATGACATACCTGCTGATAATCGAACACGCAGTTTATTACTATCGTTAAACAAGCAATAAGTATACTGCATTGGCATTTCAATATAATTAAATGTCAAATCGGAATTATATTTAATAGAAACCGAATCATTCTTAATTGCAGTATAACCATAAGTAATCCCTTTTGGCGAATATATAAAATCGGCACTTAATTTATGGTGTGCATTGTTACCGTATACTAAAAACAAACCCATAGGAATAGTTGTTTTCCCCTTTACTGTAGAAAGAGAATCGTTACCCGTTGCTCCTTTAATGGTTGAAATGTTGACGCCATAACGCGGTCCGAAGTTAATCCATTGCGCATTCGACACAGTAAATACTAATGACAATACTACCGACGCAACTATCAATTTTATGTTTTTCATATTTCAATTATTTGTTTAAACTTCTGCTAAAATAATTATTTTTTTGTAGTTTAAAAGGTATAAGTCTAAAATTAGTTGATAAAAGGGTATTAATAACTACTCCGCCTCTTCCAATTCTATATCTAACTTATCTTCAACCACCAAATTACTTATGATAAAATCTTGACGCTCAGGAGTATTTTTGCCCATATAAAACGAAAGTGTTTGATCAATGGAAGTGTTTTTTCCAATAAGCACAGGATCTAAACGAATATCTTTTCCAATGAAATGCTTGAACTCATCGGGTGAAATCTCTCCAAGACCCTTAAAACGAGTTATCTCGGGTTTAGCACCTAACTTCTCCATTGCTTTTACTTTCTCATCTTGGGAATAGCAGTATATAGTTTCCTTTTTATTCCGAACCCTAAACAAAGGTGTTTGCAAAATGTATACGTGTCCATTTTTTATTAAATCAGGAAAAAATTGCAAAAAGAAGGTTAGTAACAATAAACGAATGTGCATACCGTCCACATCCGCATCGGTTGCAACCACAATATTATTGTAACGCAAAGTTTCTATCCCCTCCTCTATGTCCAAAGCAGCTTGTAACAAATTAAATTCTTCGTTTTCGTACACTATTTTCTTTGTCAAACCGTATGCATTTAAAGGCTTTCCTTTTAAACTAAACACTGCTTGTGTATTCACATCACGTGTTTTGGTGATAGAACCACTTGCAGAATCACCCTCACAAATAAACAAGGTTGTTTCTAATTTTCTTTCGTCATTAGAAACCAAATGAACACGACAATCACGCAATTTACGGTTATGCAAACTTGATTTTTTTGCTCTGTCGCGTGCAATTTTACGTATACCTGAAAGTTCTTTTCTTTCCCTTTCCGATTGCATTATCTTTTGCAATAACAAGTCAGCTGTATTAGGATTTTTATGTAAATAATTGTCCAATTCACTTTTTATAAAGTCGTTTATAAAAGTGCGTATGGCTGGGCCATCAGGTGCAATGTTTTGCGAACCCAATTTTGTTTTTGTTTGCGATTCGAAAACAGGCTCTTGTACCTTAATACTTATAGCTGCAACAATAGAGGTGCGTACATCAATGGCTTCAAAGTCTTTTTTATAAAATTCGCGAATGGTTTTAACAACCGATTCTCTAAATGCACCTTGATGTGTTCCGCCTTGGGTAGTATGTTGTCCGTTTACAAATGAATAATATTCCTCACCGTAATGACTACCGTGTGTAAAAGCAATCTCAATATCATTGCCTTTAAGATGTATAATCGGATAAAGTATATCACCACTTAAATTTTGATTCAAAAGATCTAATAATCCATTCTCCGATAAAAACTTATTGTTGTTGTAGTTGAGTGTTAGTCCGGTATTTAGATAAGCATAATACCATAACATTTTCTCAATGTACTCATTCAAAAAATGGTAATTACCAAAAATTTTTTCATCCGGAATAAAGGTAATGTGGGTGCCTTTTCTAAGCTGACTATCTTCAATCTTCTCATCTTTTACTATTTCACCGCAAGAAAATTCAACGGCTTTTGATTTTTCATCTCGTATTGATTGTACACGAAAAAAGGACGACAATGCATTTACTGCCTTAGTACCTACGCCATTCAATCCTACCGATTTTTTAAAAGCTTCACTGTCGTACTTTGCACCAGTATTTATTTTTGATACCACATCCACAACCTTTCCCAAAGGTATACCACGACCATAATCGCGCACTTTTACGGTGCGGTCTTTAATTGTAATATCAATATTCTTCCCGTAACCCATCACGTACTCATCGATGCAATTATCAATTGTTTCTTTCAACAATACATAAATTCCATCGTCTTGCGAAGTACCATCACCCAATTTACCAATATACATTCCCGGACGAAGCCTGATATGCTCCTTCCAGTCCAGCGACCGAATACTGTCTTCGTTGTATTTTGCTTCTTTTTCTGCCATTCTTTTATATTATCAAGTATTCTGTATCAAGTATTTGGTTAAATGTTCCGTCTTACAACTTGATACCTGGCACATTGATACCTTTTAAACGTTAAACCTAAAATGCATTACATCTCCATCTCCCACAATGTATTCTTTTCCTTCTATGGATAATTTCCCCGCTTCTTTACAAGCACCTTCCGAGCCCAAGGAAATAAAATCGTTGTATTTAATAACTTCCGCCTTGATAAAACCTTTTTCAAAATCGGTATGAATTACACCCGCAGCTTGTGGGGCAGTCATCCCTTTGGTAATAGTCCAAGCACGCACTTCCTTTACACCTGCCGTGAAATACGTTGACAGATTCAACAAACGGTAAGCCGCCTTAATCAATTTATTTACGCCTGGTTGATCCAAGCCCATTTCAGAAAGGAACATTTGTCTTTCATCATAGGTTTCCAAAGCGGTAATTTCTGCTTCCATTGCTGCCGTAATTACAATTACTTCAGCACTCTCGCCCTTCACCAATTCCTTAACTGCGTCAACGTATTTATTACCTGTTTTAGCCGATGCTTCGTCTACATTACAAACATATACTACTGGTTTTATGGTAAGTAAATGAATGTCCTCCACGTATTTATAATCATCCACATTCACTGCTGCAGAACGTGCCGACTTACCCGCCTCCAAATGATTTTTAAAAGTCATTAACACATCAAATGCTTTTTTAGCATCCTTGTCATTGCCTGTTTTTGACAGTTTCTCGACCTTCTTTATCTTTCCGTCAATGGATTCTAAATCCTTTATTTGCAACTCATAATCGATTATTTCTTTGTCACGAACCGGATTTACTGAACCATCAACGTGAACCACATTATCATCATCAAAACAACGTAATACGTGAATAATGGCATTGGTTTCACGAATATTTGCAAGAAACTTATTCCCTAAACCTTCTCCTTTACTGGCACCTTTTACCAATCCGGCAATGTCAACTATTTCTACTGTAGTAGGCAATACTCTTTCTGGCTTTACCAACTCTTCCAGTTTCGCCAAACGTTCATCAGGCACCGTTATTACGCCCAAATTGGGTTCAATGGTGCAAAAAGGAAAATTTGCAGCTTGCGCCTTTGCATTCGACAAACAATTAAACAAGGTCGACTTTCCAACATTGGGTAAACCTACTATACCACACTTTAATGCCATACTATTTTTTTATCTTCAACTATTTTTCAGAAGGCAAATATACCAAATTCCACAATTTATTAATTCTTCGATTCGCTTATTTTTATTCAGTTTTCAACATTTTTGGCATATTATTAACAAGCTAATACTCAGTGCTAAAAAAAGGTACTTTTGAACAAAATATACTATTATGCCTTCCATTTCCGAATTAGAAAAAATTTGCTGTCAAGTACGCAGAGACATTGTTAGAATGGTTCACGCTGTAAACTCGGGACATCCGGGTGGCTCTCTGGGCTGCACGGAATATTTCACTGCCTTGTATTTTGGAATATTGAAACACTCCCCTTCCAAATTCAATATGGACGGTACAAACGAGGATGTTTTCTTATTATCGAATGGACACATTTCACCTGTATTTTACAGTGTATTAGCACGCAGTGGTTATTTTAATGTAGCGGAATTAGCAACATTCCGTAAGTTAAATTCACGCTTACAAGGACACCCTACCACGCACGAAGGTTTACCGGGTGTTCGTATGTCATCGGGCTCATTGGGACAAGGTATGTCGGTTGCCATTGGTGCTGCCCTCAGCAAAAAATTAAACAAGGATAATTCAATAGTATACAGCTTACACGGTGATGGCGAGTTGCAAGAAGGTCAAATTTGGGAAGCGGCAATGTATGCCTCAGGAAAAAGGGTAGACAATCTTATTTCAACAGTAGATGTAAACGGCCAGCAAATAGATGGCTCCACCAACCAAGTGCTACCTATGGGAGATTTAAAAGCAAAATTTGATGCTTTTGGATGGGATGTATTGAGTTTAAATAATGGAAACAATATTGCCGAAGTTATTGATATGCTTAAACTGGCAAAAACCCACACAGGAAAAGGAAAACCGGTGATGATATTGATGAAAACGGAAATGGGGAATGGCATCGACTTTATGATGGGAAGCCACAAATGGCACGGAATAGCACCCAATAATGAACAATTGGCACAGGCTTTGAGTCAGAACGCCGAGCACAAAGGTGATTATTAATAAACTATGCTAAACAAAGCCAACTCTACTTTTTTCTTTTCACTCCTATTACTTTCCTTTTTAAGCACTTTTGTTTTTGCTCAAGCCAATAAAAACAAAACAGTACCTACCACGCGCATACTTTTTGTTTTCGACTGTTCCTTGAGTATGGTGGGACGTTGGGAAAGCGGCACTAAAATGGATGTTTCGAAACGTATTTTCAATAAAACAATTGATAGTCTGAATAAACTTCCAAACGTTCAGGTTGCCTTGCGGATGTATGGCCATCAACACGGACTTCAGCCCGAAAGAGATTGCAAAGACACCAAATTGGAAGTTCCTTTTTCCAAAGGAAATTACAATGCATTAAAAGAAAAAATCAAACAAGCTCAACCCAAAGGAACCACGCCCATTGCTTATTCATTAGAACAATGCAGCAATGACTTTCCCGAATGTGCTGATTGTCGAAACATTATTATTTTGATTACCGATGGCCAAGAAGAATGTGAAGGCGACCCTTGTGCTGTTTCAAAAGCATTACAAGCAAAAGGAATTATCATTAAGCCTTTTGTGATTGGTGTTGGTTTGGACGATAAATTCACGGCCGGCTTTTCCTGTGTCGGTAAATATTTTGATGCTGCCAATGAAAAATCCTTTCAAACAGCAATGGATATTATTATTTCGCAAGCGCTGAACTCTACCACCGTTCAAGTAAATTTGTTAGATATTTATGGTAAGCCTACCGAAACAAACGTAAATATGAGTTTTTACGATAGCAATACAGGCTTGCTTCGATATAACTTTGTGCATACAATTAATAACCGTGGAGTTCCTGATACTATTCCACTCGACCCATTGCCTACCTATAAAATGGTGGTACACACCATTCCTCCTGTTGAAAAAAATAACATTGATCTTACCGCAGGAAAACATACAATTATTGCCACAGATGCCCCGCAAGGATCATTAAATTTAAAAACAAACGGTGTAAATGATTTTAAGAACCTACAGTTTATTGTCCGCAAAAAAGGCGAAATGAATACCTTGATGGTGCAGGATGTAGCTAAAATAGAAAAATACATTGTTGGAAAATACGATTTGGAAATACTTACTACGCCTCGCCTGCTGATTCCTGATGTGGATGTATCGCAAAGCAAAATAACCAGTGTAGAAATTCCTAAACCTGGTATTGCCAATGTGTTGATGACTGGTTCGGGATATGGAAGTTTATATGTTGAAGAAAATAATCTACTACGATGGATTTATAATTTTCCTGAATCAGTAACACGAGAAAACCTTGTGTTATTGCCCGGTAAATACCGCATCGTATATCGACCAAAAGGTGCCAAAGAATCTATTTACACCATTGAGCGCGACTTTAAAATTGAATCGGGAGGCTCGGTGTCGGTTAAGATGTATTAATAAATTCAAGTATTAAGATGCAATAATCAAGAGTTAAGGTAATCCGCCCTACCTAACCAACGTTACATCCTCCTGTGTATTTTTAATATCATACATATTAATCGGACACGCAGAGATATCATCAAAACTTGGATTTATCACTAAATTATTTTGTGCTAACAATATAGTATTAATATTAATTACAAATAATATAAATATCGCTTTTTTTATTAAAAAAAACGGAGGCAAATTTGCCTCCGTTTGCTATTTAATTATTACTAATTTATTGGTAACAACAACTTAGCTGTTTACTGTAATTCTATAAAAACACACTTCGTTTTTTAATGCTGCTTCGCTGTTGCAGCTTAAACTACCTGGGATTATTGTAATGACTGAAGGGCAAATTACTCCTGGTGCTTGTGCGGTTGCATTTTGTATAGCTATTAACGAAAGCACTGTTAATAAAATAAAGAATAGGTTTCTCATAATTGGTAGGAGTTATGAAATTGAATGCTAAACAAATTTAGTATAATTTCAGGAAAAAGCAAATGTAATTGTTTTAGAAGTTCTCAATAAGTTGGCACAAAACCAGTGGCTTACTTTTTATTATTAATAGGTGATTACAAAACTGTTACCACCTTTTCCTGCTTCATTACCATCTTCCCTATCGGATTGCAAAATAAATCGGAATAAGCTTCACTTTTAATTAAATTTATGTATTCTGAAACGGCACTCGGTTTAACCGAAACCAGCAAGCCACCACTTGTTTGAGGATCACACAAGGTAATGAACTCCAAGCCATCAATTCCTGCTATTTTATCTTTATAAGAATTTAAATTGCGTGTTGTATTATCAGGAAAACAAAACTGTGAAGTGTATTTTTCAATACCATTAAGTAATGGAACTAAGCTATTGCTTATTTCTGCACTTAATCCACTACCTTCTGCCATTTCTATCAAATGACCTACCAAGCCAAAACCGGTTACATCAGTAAGTGCATTTACGCCCTCTATCTTTCCTAATTTTTCGCCAATACTATTTAACTTACACATTGTATTTACCCAGGTAGGGTAATCTTCCTGGTTTAACAAGCCTCGTTTTAAAGCTGTCCCCATAATACCTGTTCCAATTGGCTTTGTGAGGAATAGCAAATCACCTTCTTTTGCTGTGCTGTTCTTTTTTAAGTTTGAAATAGGCATAATGCCTGTAACCGCTAAACCAAAAATGGGTTCTGGACTATCAATACTGTGTCCACCAGCAAGAGGAATTCCGGCTTGTTTACAAATTTCTCTACTGCCTTCCAATACTTTAGCAGCCAATTCTGCAGGGATTTTTTCAACAGGCCAACCAAGTATAGCAACTGCCATCAAAGGTTTTCCACCCATTGCATAAACATCACTGATAGCATTTGCAGAAGCTATTCTCCCAAAATCAAAAGCATCGTCAACGATAGGCATAAAAAAATCGGTGGTAGAAATAATTGCTTGCCCGTTTCCGATGTCCATTACGGCAGCATCATCTTTCGTATCGTTACCAACTAATAGGTTTTTAAATTCTTGTAAAGGTTTAGTATTGTGCAATATTTTATCAAGTACAGAAGGTGCAATTTTGCATCCACAACCGGCACCGTGACTATATTGTGTAAGTTTAATATCCTCCATTAGTTCGCTTTATTTGCTAATACTATTAGCTGTTCTACTACATTCAAATCTACTATATCATCAATTGCTAATGTTTTAACGGTTCCGGTTTCTCTTTTAGAATTACTGTGTTCATAAGCATCATCATAATAATCCAACATCATTTTTGCCCATTGCTCCAACTTATTCTCCTTTAAAAAAGCAATTGCTTGTGTCATTCTTAAATTCCCCAAACGCTTTTCAAGTCGCCTTGTACCTTCTTCTAATAATTCAACAGAAAACACTGCATACTCATCCAAAACACGTTTTATACGCTGTTCCAGTGGCAATTCTACATCGATTAGCTTTGCCTTTCGCATCATTTCAAAAACCGTATCCGGTATTTTTATTCCTCCTATCCTATTGCTTTCATTCTCAAGCCAAATCACATTTTTATTATTATAAGCATACCATTCCAATGCCAATACATTTTCAAAATGTTCGTTTGACGGTTGTGCAGCTTGTCCCAATGCTCCAAAAGTAGAGCCTTTGTGGCAAGCTAATTGCTCGAGGTCAATAACCTGCTCTCCTTTTTCTTTTAATTTTTTAAGCAACTCCGTTTTACCAGTACAGGTTTTACCACCCAATATTATCACATTTCTTTCTTCTTTTAATATCTCCAAAGCCCAATTACGAAATGTTTTATAGCCACCTTTTAATACCGTTACATTAAAACCCGACAGTTGCAACAACCAGCCCATAGAATTGCTGCGCATACCACCACGCCAACAATACACAGTAATATTTTTAGAAGAAGAAAGCTTTTGAACCAATTTTATATAGTCGGAAAACTTATGCCCAACCAACTCAAAACCTTTTATAACAGCAGCCTCACTGCCAACTTGCTTGTAGGTTGTGCCAACAATTTTTCGTTCCTCATTATTGAGTAATGGAACATTTATTGCACCGGGAAGGTGCCCTTGCTTATATTCTCCTTCACTGCGAACATCAAGCACAATAGTATCTTTCGCTTCTTTTAAAAAATCAAGCAGAGGAAGCGTTGTTGACATTACGAATTAAAATTTCTGGAGATTTTCATACAATTCTTTTGTAGGCAAACCCATTACATTAAAATAACTGCCTTCAATTTTTTCGATTCCAATATAACCCATCCATTCTTGTGCACCATAGGAACCTGCTTTATCATAAGGCTTATAGGTATCTATATAAAATTCAATTTCGGCAACTGTCAACTTCTTAAAATACACCTTTGTACAAGCATAAAATGAAACTTTTTTGTTTTTACTTCGCAAGCAAACGGCAGTATACACTTCGTGCATATTACCTGATAATAGCTCCAACATATTAATTGCTTCTACTTTACTTGCAGGTTTATTCAACACTTGTCCCTTTACCCACACCACTGTATCGGCAGTAATGAGCAATTCTCCTTCATTTAATTCTGCAACAAAAGCATCCGATTTTAATTCACACAAATACAAGGGAATCTCTTCGGCTTTAAGGTGTGGAGGGAAATCTTCTTCTATGTTTTTTAAGCGTACTTCAAAATCGTAACCAATTTCTTTCAACAACATTTGCCTGCGTGGCGACTGTGATGCCAAAATTATTTTATAATTATTAGGCAACATACTTTTAGTGAAGTAACAAATAAGAGAATAAAAACGAATAGCTTATTCCCAACAACATGGTAATTTTAAGAATGGTACTAATAAAGGCATAATCCTTTTCTTGTTGCGATTTCATCAATTTGTAAAGGATAAATCCAAAAGGCATTTGCAATAAAAACAACAAATAATAAAAGGATGCTTTGTCATTGGCAGCATATTGCTTTTGTTGAAAGTAGCCTATTCCAAGCATTATGGCAATTATCAAAACAGCAACTATCCATTTTGTACTTGTAACGCCCAAAGAAACAGGCAAAGTGTTTCTGCCAAATTCTTTGTCACCAATGCAATCCTCAATGTCTTTTACAATTTCTCTTATCAACGATATTCCAAAAGCAAAAGCCGAATAAGTCAATAAAAAATAGGCGATAAAATTAAAGTTGGCCCCTACTTCTTCGAGTATTTTTCCATATTTCACATACAACAATGGCATTTCATACAATCCTGGAATAAGAGGAACAAATGCAGGGAGAGTGGAAACAATAATGTTGCCTACGAGAAATTGTTTTTTAAAATCGCAAGAATAATACCATAATAAACCTGCTGAAATTAAATGAATAAAACCAAGTTTGGTTAATCCCGACCTATAACCAATATAATAACCCAACCCAATACCTAAAAAGTTGAATGCAAGATGAAGCTTCATAGCATTGTCCTTGGAAATACTTTTCCCAATTACCACTTTTTCGGTTTTATTAATGGTATCTATTCCTGTATCAAAATAATCGTTGATGATATATCCGGCAGCAGCAATAAACAAAACAGACAGGCACAATAGAAAAAAGTAAAATCCATTTAATTGAAGTTCAAATTCACTGATGTGTAACATTGAAAACATGACACAATTGTGCATAATATACATCGTAAATGCAATTATCAATAAATTCTTCCAGCGAACTAAACGCAACAAATTCATCATCGATTTACCAATTAAATGCATCACCATCAAACCACTTACCTTGCACACGCAATACTTGTTCTAACACATCGCGCACACAACCCTTCCCACCGGGCTGCTGCGAAATGTAAATGCTAACTGCTTTTATTTCTGGCGCTGCATCAGAAGGGCACGTTGATGCAGCAACTTTTTGCATACACTCATAATCGGGAATATCATCGCCCATATACAATATTGCTTCGTGTTTTATATCATAAATAGACATAAAATCATTCAAGGAATCTATTTTATTATGTGCCCCTAAATAAATATCAGAAATACCCAAACCCTCCATACGCATTTTAATTGCCTCCGATTTCCCTCCAGTTATAATAGCAACATAGTATCCTTTTTTAATGGCCAATTGAAGTGCGTAACCATCTTTAATATTCATTGTTCGTACTTGCTCACCATCAGGCATTAATACTACCGAACCGTCTGTTAAAACCCCATCCACATCAAAAACAAAAGCTTTGATGCCGGGTAATATTTGCTTGAAATTTTTTTCCATTTTTTAATTTTTAAAAAGTTCATCTGAATAATACGCCACTACCCTATCTCTCAAATTATAGCCCGAAGCCATCACTTCACCATAAGCACCTGTTGTTCGCAAGGCTATTAAATCACCGCGTTCAGTTAAAGGCATATCAACCGCTTTACCAAAACAATCACTCGATTCACAAATCGGACCAACTACATCATATTTCATTGTCAAGTCCCTAGCCTTGGATATATTTTCAATTTTATGATATGATTGATACAAAGCTGGACGAATCAGCTCTGTCATACCGGCATCTAAAATAGCAAAATTGGTATTGATACCATTTTTTATATATAATACCCTAGATATTAAATTACCACACTGTGCAACAATGGCTCTTCCTAATTCAAAATGGACTTGTTGATTGGGTTGCAACTCTAAAAACTGATGAAACAAATCAAAATAATCTTTAAAATTGGCTATACTGTTAGTATCCGGATGATGGTAATCGACCCCCAATCCACCGCCAACATTGATGGTTGGCAGACTAATTTTATTTTTTATAAAATACTGCTGCAATTCATTCACCTTCATACATAAACTTTTAAATGAAGATAAATCGGTAATCTGAGAACCAATGTGAAAATGTAATCCGATAATTTTTAAATTTTTAAAACCCTTATAATTTTCAAGTAATTCGTCTAACTGCCAAGTATTAATTCCAAACTTATTTTCCTCCAAACCTGTGGTAATATACTTATGAGTATTTGCATTCACATTCGGATTAATACGCAAAGCAATAGTAGCCATTTTATTCTTGTTGACTGCCAATTGATTAATCACTTCCATTTCTTGAATGGATTCACAATTGAAACAACTTATATCATTGTCCAAGGCATAATTAATTTCATCGTCACTTTTACCAACACCTGCAAAAACAATATGGTCGGAAGCAAAACCCATTTCAACAGCTTTTTTAACTTCGTTACCGCTTACACAATCTGCCCCTAATCCCGCATTTTTAATTATGCTTAGTATTTTGTTGTTCGCATTTGCTTTTAATGCATAATGAACGGTATAGTTGTATTGTGTTGAATACTTTTTTATTTCATCAATGGTCTGTTGTAACAAATTTAAATCGTAATAATAAAAGGGTGTCTTGTATTTATTAAAAATAGCTGCCGCACGGTATAATGTCATATTACTTTAATTTTATGTAAAAATAAAAAAATCAACAAGATGTTAGGCAAATTATAATCTTTATATGCTGTTTTCTCCATAAGTATTGAGTTTAAAAGGGTTTTGTATCTTTACTTGTAAGATCAACCAATGAAATACTATTCCACTCTCTTTTTACTTCTAAGTATTCAACTCACTTACGCACAAGTAAAAAAGCGTAATATGCCGAGAGATAAGGTGGTGTTAAATAGTGGTGAAGTACTTACCGGAAAAGTAATACAATCGGATTCTGTAAAAATCATGTTGCGAAAATACGATTACTCTCAATCGGAATTATTGTGGAAATCAATTGATACCATTACAGGCTTATCCTATAAAACACTTTTTGTTTCGCCCTTTATCGGCTTGGGTGGTATAAATTATTGGTCTACTTTTAGGTATGATGTAGTCCATTCCAGTGGAATGAGCTTCGGTGTAAAAATTGGCAAAATGAGGCGCAAACACCGTGCATCATTTTTACAACTTACCTTAATGCCCTACAAACCTTACAGCATATTTAAAATGGGGCTAGGATTCAACTATTATTTACCCAACGATTATACAAAAAATGTTACTTCTTATATCGGTGGAAGATTTGATATGAATTCGGTAACAAATAACACCAATCCCTTTTTTAGCTTTGGTTTGCAGGCAGGTATTGAATACAATACAAAAAGACACAATCGATTTTTTATGGAATTATCGAATCAACGAACAGTTTTTAATATTCACAAAGGAAAAGGACTGCAATTTAATATGGGCATACGATTCAGTAAAGAATACAAGCAGTTTTACAAACGCTTAAATACCCTAAAAAGTTTGTAATGAAAAAAGTAGTTTACTTTTTACTTACTTGCTTTATTAGCACAAGTCTGTTTGCTCAATCAGGCAAAAGCCTACTGAACGATAGTGTTCTGCACGAAATAAGAGTAGAAATAAATATTCCTGATTGGTTTGAAACATTAGAATCGGATTTTAAAGGAAATTTAAACAAACCCGAAAGTTACCCTGAAATTTACAGGATGTGCAATGTTACCATTGATGGCGAAAAGCTTGACTCGGTTGGTTTCAGAGAAAAAGGGAATTACTCAAATAGTATCAACAATGCTTCAAAGAAAAAACCTTTTAAATTATCATTCGATGAATTTAAAGATCAAAAATACAATGGTCTCAAAAAAATAAATTTAAACAACGGCACTGACGACCCCAGCTTTGTACGAGAAGCAATTGTGTTTAAACTAATGCGTGATGAGAGATTGCCCGGTTGTAGAACTTCATATGCAAAACTTTACATTAATGATGAATATTGGGGACTCTATATACTTATTGAAAACGTTGATAAAACTTTTTTAAAAGACCAATACGGAAAAGCATACAACAATGGTAATTTATACAAAACCGACAGGGGTGCAGGTGTATCACTCAATTGGTTTGGTAACGACACTAAGCCATATATAAACGAAGGACTTCTTTTAAAAACAAATGAAGATAGCAGTAATTGGTCTACCTTTTTTCATTTTGTAGACATCGTAAACAATACTCCCGCTGCTGAAATGAAAGAAAAGCTAGGTGCTGTATTTGATGTGGAAGGATATTTAAAATACCTGGCAGTGGAAAAATTGGTATTTAGCTGGGACAGTTATTGGGGAGGAGGAAACAATTTTTATTTATATGAACATCCCGATGGAAAAATTCGATGGCTACCTTGGGACTTCAACGAAACTATGCAAGACCACAAGTTGCTTCTTAAATTAATTATCAGCGACTACAAGTATTTGATTCCAACCAATTCATTTGACAAAAGGCCTTTATTGAAAGCCATTTTCAGTGTTCCTGAATGGAATGAAATGTATTTAAATATTGTTTGCCAAATGCTTTCCGGCAAATTTCAAACCGAACAAATAGCACCCACTGTAATTCGTTGGCAAGACTTAATCGCAGATGCCCTTATTGAAGATGAAAAAAAAATAAACAGCATTGAAAATTTCAGCCATTCATTAACACAAGTATCTAGGGAGCAAATTGAATTTCCCAGAACGGGACTTGCATTCAATATTGACTACCCTGGAATATTTCCTTTCATTGCTAAAAGGAGGGTATGGGCAGGAGAAGAATTGCAATTGCACAATTTCAACTGCAACTTTCCAAACAATAAAATAGATTCATATACAATAGGAGTGTATCCTAATCCGGCTTTAAATACAATTACCATTCATTGGGAGACTTTACAATTAAACCTATCGAAAATAATTGTGCTGAACTTACTTGGTGAATCAGTTATAGAAAGCAATTGGATTAATTATACTTCAAATGCTATACAAATGGACATTAGCTCTCTTAATCCAGGATTCTATTTGATTAAAAAGCAAGATGCAGACGGGCAGTATGGAATTTGCAAATTGATAAAGGAGTAAAATATTCACCCATAAAAAAAGAGCTCCCGATTTTCGAGAGCTCTTTTTATTTAAACTATACTATAAATTAGTTCTTCACTAACTTCACTTGTTTCAATTGATTATCTGTTTTAACAGTTACAAAATACATTCCTGCTGAAAGTTCTGATAAATCTAAACTCAACATGTTGGTATTGCTGTATTTTTCTAATTTAACTATTCTGCCACTTACTT